>NZ_JBIATU010000001.1:0-778011 GCF_042892035.1 Nonomuraea sp. NPDC001831
GACCTCACCGGCCGGTCAGCGTCACCACAGCTCCCCGAATCAGGGACGAAATACACCTCAAGTGGTGACCCTCATCCTCATAATCAACTCACTAGTCGAGGGCGGCGGCGAACGTCACGCTCGTGCCCGCGGGACCGGACACGATCGTGATGTGGTCGCACAACATCCGGGTCAGCCACAGCCCCCGCCCGCGGAACTCCAGCCCCGCGGGCGGGCGCGCCTCGCCCATCCAGCCGGGCGGCAGCCCCGGGCCCTGGTCGGTGACCTCGCACCACAGCCGTCCCTCGCCCGACCACAACCGCAGCCGCCCCTGGCCGCCGCCGTGCAGGACCGCGTTGGTGGTGACCTCGTTGACCGCCAGCACGAAGTCCTCCAGCCGCCGGCCGCTCAGCCCCTCGTAGGCGGCCTGCTCGGCCACGGCCCTGCGCAGGAACGTGATGCGCCCGCGCGCGAAGGTCGCCCGGAGCACCTGCCTACCCATCGCCCACCCGGCGGACGACGACGTGCGTGTCGGCCCTGACCAGCCGGAGCACCCGGGCCACCCGCTCGGCGCAGACGACCACGGTCGAGCCGTACGGCCTGGCCGCGGCCGTGACGGTCAGCAGCCGGGCCGAGCCGGCGTCGATGAAGTCGAGGTGGGAGGCGTCGATCACGACCTGGCCCGGCTCCTTCTCCAGCGGCGACAACACCGAGCCGAACGCCGGCCGGTTGGTGAGGTCGACGTCGCCCCACACCCGCAGCCCCGGCGGCGAGGAGGTGCTGGCGAAGCGCAGCAGGGCCTGCTCGGGCGCGATGGGGTGCACCGCGGTGGCCCGCTCGATGGCGTCGAGGGGGAACAGCTCGCGGTCGTACTGGCACACCGCGGCCAGCCAGCGCTCGCCGAACAGCTCGTTGGCGGTGGCCTCGAACGCCGCCTGGGCCTGCGCGTCGCGCGCTCCCCAGGAGGCGTCGATCAGGGCGTAGACGCCGTGCTGGCCGTGCCGGCGCGCCCGGTGGTGGGCGTCGGCCAGGGCGTGCAGCAGGCGGTCGGGGTCGAGGCGGCCGTCGGTGAAGTGCGTGTCGGCGCAGGACAGGATCTCCACCTGCCCGGCCGCCTCGGCGTCGTCGAAGCCCGGGACGAGCGGCGCCAGCCGGCCCCGGGTGCGCTCGGGGGTCTCCGCATGGGTGATGATCACCACCTTGGTCCGGCGGCGCAGCCCGTTGAGTGTGAACTGCCTGGTCGTCGTCATGCGCTCCCGCTCGCCCTCGAACGGCAGGCAGACGTGGTCCCCCAGATCGGGGTCGAGGACCGAGCCCGCGACGTGCACCACGATGTGTCCTCCCTAGCACGCGTCGCCTAGAAATTACCGTGATGCCCGCGATCACGTAACGCGTTCTCGGCAAAACACACCGTCACCCGTTCCGCCGGTGTACGTTTTCGGCGGGGCCGCCCAGGAAGGGTCATGAAAGGCATGGGCGTGAACGTTCTGGAGACGACGCACAGCAGGCACGGGGACATCGTGGTGGTCGCCCTCACGGGCGAGGTCGACGTGGACAACGTCGCCCGGGTCAGGAGGTGCCTGGACGAGGCGGTGGCGGCCGACGGCACGCGGCTGGTGGTCGACCTGACCGGGCTGACCTTCATCGACACCACGGGGCTCGGGGTCCTGGTGCGCCAGCTCGCCGCGTTGCGCGACAGGGACGGCACGATGGCGCTGGTGGCCTCGGACGGCCAGGTGCTGCGGCGGCTGCGCAGGACGAACCTGGCGGCCCTGTTCCCGATCCATGACACCTTGTCGCAGGCGCTGGCCCAGCCGGAGGCGGGAGCACGGGGCAGGGCTGGTTGAATGGCACCATGTCCCTCGACCCCGAGATCGCCGCACGGCTGAAGCGCAACGCGGACGGCCTCGTGCCCGCCATCGCCCAGCAGCACGACACCGGCGAAGTGCTCATGATGGCCTGGATGAACGACGAGGCGCTGCATCTCACGCTCACCACCGGCCGGGCCACCTACTGGTCGCGCAGCCGCGACCGGCTGTGGGTCAAGGGCGACACCTCCGGGCACGTCCAGCACGTCAAGAGCGTGGCCCTCGACTGCGACGGCGACACCATCCTGGTCAAGGTCGACCAGGTCGGCGCCGCCTGCCACACGGGCGACCGCACCTGCTTCGACGCCGGTCTGCTCGGTTAGCGGCTCCGGCATGACGTCTGGCGAGGGTTCCGGCAAGGGCTCCGGGAACGGGCGGCGCGAGTTGTGGGCGTGGCTGGCGCTGACCGTCCTGGGCAGCTGCCTGGTGCTGCTGGCGGCCGGTCAGGTCTGGGTGCGGGTGCTCGGCGCGCAGGCCGCCGACGCGGTCGCGCCGACCGGCGGCGACCTGAGCCCCGTGCTCTCGCCGCTGGGGCTGGCCGGGCTGGCGGGCGTGGTGGCCGTCCTGGCGACCAAGGGCGCCGGACGCCGGGTCGTCGGCGCGCTGGTGGCGCTCTGCGGCGCGGGCGCGGCGGCGGGCACGTGGGCGGGGCTGGCCTCGGCCACCGTGACCGGCTGGCTGCGCGAGCACAACGCGGTCCGCGCGGTGGCCGGCCTGCCCTGGGAGCCCGTGCCCGGCTGGCCGGTGGTGGCCGGGCTCGGCGCGTTCCTGCTCCTGGCCGGCGGCGTGCTGGCCGCGGTGCGCGGCGGCAGGTGGGCGGGCATGTCGTCGCGTTACGACAGAGCGGCTGACGCGACGGGCGAGCGGGCGAGTGAGCGGGCGGGCGCGGTCGCGACCACGGCCCGCAGGGGCCGTGAGGACCGCGAGTTGTGGGACGCGCTCGACCGCGGCGACGACCCGACGGAGTCCCCGGAACCCCGTTGAGGGCGGTAGTTACGAAATCTCCACGGTTCTGAACCTCTGTCTGCTCGGCAAACGTTTTCTCAATAAGCTGCCGGTGCAACTCGTCAGAAGACAAGAGGAGCCAGCTCATGAGCTACGGGGACCAGGGCGGCAGCGGGGGCCACGGCGGGCAGCCCCCCGGTGGCGGCTACGGCCAGCAGCCGCCCACCGGCGGCGGCTACGGCCAGGGCCCGGGTTACGGCCACCAGCCCCAGAGCGGCGGCTACGGCCAGCAGCCCCAGAACGGCGGGGGCTACGGCCAGCAGCCGCAGAGCGGCGGCGGATACGGCCAGCAGCCGCCCAGCGGCGGCGGTTACGGCTACAACCAGCAGCCGCCGAGCTATCCCCAAGAGCCCCTCGGCTACGGCCAGCAGCCGCAGCCCCCGAGCGGCGGCTACGCCCAGCCGGGCTACGGCCAGCAGGCCTACGGCCAGCAGGGCTACGGGCAGCAGGGCTACGGGCAGCAGGGCTACGGCCAGTACGGCGCCCCGCAGCAGCCCCGCTCCACCAACGGCATGGCGGTGGCCTCGCTCATCCTGGGCATCGTCGGCCTGGTCACCTGCGGCGCGACCAGCATCGTCGGCGTCATCCTCGGCCACATCGCGCTCAACCGCATCAAGCGCACGGGGGAGGAGGGCCAGGGCATGGCGATGGGCGGCCTGGTGACCTCCTACATCATGGTCGTGCTGTTCGTGCTCTTCTGGATCCTGTTCGGCGGGTTCTGGCTGACCCTGATCGGCATCGGCTCGGCGGCCTCCGTCAGCGACTACTCGTGAACGGGCGGGGCGCAGCGTGACGCCCCGCTTGCGGTGTGATTACGAATTGTCCGCAACGTGGGCGTTAGTCCACGTAGGGGATGCTTTATCGCTAGGCTGCCGCGCGCAACTCGCTTCACGCTGACGACATGAGGAGTCACGAGCATGAGTTACGGAAACCAGGGCGACGGCGGTTACGGCGCCCAGCCGCCCGGCGGCGGTTACGGGCAGCAGCCGCCGAGCGGTGGTGGCGGCTACGGCCAGCAGCCGCCCAGCGGCGGTGGTTACGGCGGCGGCTACGGCCAGCAGCCCCCGAGTGGCGGCGGCTATGGTGAGCAGCCCCCCGGTGGCGGTTACGGGCAGCAGCCCCCGAGCGGTGGCGGCTACGGCCCGCCCCCCGGCGGCGGTTACGGGCAGCCGCCCGGTGGCTACCCCGGTGGCGGTTACGGCCCCGGCGGCGGCGGCACCCCGCCGGACAACCAGCTGGTCCCGGCGATCCTCACCACCCTGTTCTGCTGCCTGCCCCTCGGCATCGTGGCCATCGTGAAGTCGTCGCAGGTCAACTCCAAGTGGCAGGTCGGCGACGTCCAGGGCGCCATGCAGGCCGCCGAGGAGGCCAAGACCTGGTGGAAGCGCAGCCTGATCTTCGGCATCATCGCCATCGTCCTGCTCATCATCTTCTACGTGGTGGTGTTCATCCTGCTCGCCGCCTCGACGAGCAGCTACGGCTCGTACTGACGGACGGGGATACTGACAGCATGGACATCGCAACAACCGGGCGGCGGGGGACGGGGCGGCTGAAGGGCCTGCTCGCGCCGCTCGGTGTTGCGGCCGCGGCGGGAGCCGTGTTCGGCGTGGTCGGCGTGGTCGACCCCAACCAGCCCGGCCACTACCCGACCTGCCCGTTCCTGTGGGTCACCGGCCTCTACTGCCCGGGCTGCGGCACCTTGCGCACCATCCACGCGCTGGCCCACCTCGACCCGGTGGCTGCCCTGGGGCTCAACCCGCTGGCCGTCGCCATGATCCCGTTCCTGCTGTTCTGGTGGGGCCGGTGGGTCGTACGGGCGTGGCAGGGCAGGCCGCGGCGCACCACTTTGGCCCATCCGGCGTGGCTGTGGGCCTTCCTCGCGGTCGTGATGGTCTACTGGGTCGTCCGAAACCTCCCCTTCGGGGCGTTCCTCGCGCCGTAGTACGGGCCCTGTGGCGAGGTGACCCCGGTGGGGCCGATACCATCGCAGGACAAGGCCGAGAGCGGACGCGAGGCGAACTCTCTGCCACCCCCACTGTCAACCGGAGGGACCTCAAGCGCGTGAGTGAGCGGACGGAAGGACCGAGTGTCCTCGACGACATCCTCGAAGGGGTGCGCGCCGATCTCGCCGCACGTCAGCAGGCCGTGTCGATCGACGAGCTCAAGCGGCGAGCCGAGCGGGCCCAGGGGCCGAGAGACGCGATGGCCGCACTCGGGGGTGACAGGATCTCGGTGATCGCCGAGGTCAAGCGGTCGAGCCCGTCCAAGGGCGCGCTCGCCGCCATCGCCGACCCCGCCGCGCTCGCGGCCGACTACGAGGCCGGCGGCGCCCACGTGATCAGCGTGCTGACCGAGCGGCGCAAGTTCGGGGGCAGCCTGGAGGACCTGGCGGCCGTCCGCGCCCGCGTCGACATCCCCATCCTGCGTAAAGATTTCATCCTCACCTCCTACCAGCTCTGGGAGGCCAGGGCCCACGGCGCCGACCTGGCGCTGCTGATGGTCGTCTGCCTGGAGCAGGAGGCGCTGGTGTCGCTGATCGAGCGGGCCGAGTCCATCGGGCTCACCCCGCTGGTCGAGGTGCACACCGAGGAGGAGCTGGAGCGGGCGGTCGCCGCCGGGGCGCGGGTCATCGGGGTCAACGCGCGTAATTTGAAGACTCTTGAGGTCGACCGCGACGTCTTCGCGAAGCTGGCGCCGAAGATCCCGGATAATGTGATCAAGATCGCCGAGTCGGGCGTGCGCGGGCCGCACGACCTGCTCGCCTACGCCAGGGGTGGCGCCGACGCCGTCCTGGTGGGGGAGAGCCTGGTCACCGGCAAGGATCCGCGCAAGGCCGTGGAGGCGTTGGTGACCGCCGGCGCTCACCCGTCGACGCGCCCCGACCACTCAGCAGAGGGATAGCAGTGGCTAACGAAGGCTCCATCCTCAGCGCCGCCGACCTGGCCGGCGGCGCCGCGTACGGCAACGACCCCGACCTGCACGGCAAGTTCGGCATCTTCGGCGGCCGCTACGTGCCCGAGGCGCTCATCCCCGCGCTCGACGAGGTGGCCGCCGTCTACGACAAGGCCAAGACCGACCCCGAGTTCCTGCGCGAGTTCGACCACCTGCTGCGCACCTACGCCGGCCGGCCGACCACGCTGACCGACGTGCGGCGCTTCAGCCAGGAGGCCGGCGGCGCGCGCATCGTGCTCAAGCGGGAGGACCTCACCCACACCGGCGCCCACAAGATCAACAACGTGCTCGGCCAGGCGCTGCTGACCAGGCGCCTGGGCAAGAAGCGGGTGATCGCCGAGACCGGCGCCGGCCAGCACGGCGTGGCCACGGCCACCGCGGCCGCCCTGCTCGGCCTGGAGTGCGTCATCTACATGGGCGCGGTCGACTGCGAGCGCCAGGCGCTCAACGTGGCCCGGATGAAGCTGCTCGGCGCGACCGTGGTGCCCGTCCACAACGGCTCCAAGACGCTGAAGGACGCCATCAACGAGGCGTTCCGCGACTGGGTGACCAACGTCGACACCACCCACTACCTGTTCGGCACCGTCGCCGGGCCCCACCCGTTCCCCGAGATCGTGCGCGACTTCGCCCGCATCATCGGCGTCGAGGCCCGCCGCCAGATGCAGGAGCTGACCGGCGGGCTGCCCGACGCGGTGTGCGCGGCGGTCGGCGGCGGCAGCAACGCCATCGGCATCTTCCACGCCTTCATCGGCGACGAGGGCGTGGCCCTGCACGGCTACGAGGCGGCCGGCCACGGCCTGGAGAGCGGCGAGCACGCGCTCACCCTCACCGCCGGCTCGGTGGGCGTGCTGCACGGCTCACGCACGTACGTGCTCCAGGACGACGAGGGCCAGACGATCGAGTCCCACTCGATCTCGGCCGGCCTCGACTACCCGGGCGTCGGCCCCGAGCACGCCTGGCTGAAGGACTCCGGCCGCGCCACCTACCACGGCGTCACCGACGACGAGGCCATGGCGGCGTTCTCGCTGCTGGCCAGGACCGAGGGCATCATCCCGGCCATCGAGTCCTCCCACGCGCTGGCGGGCGCGCTGAAGCTGGGCCGCGAGCTCGGCCCCGACTCGACGATCCTGGTCAACCTGTCCGGGCGCGGCGACAAGGACATGGGCACCGCCATGAAGTACTTCAACCTCTGACGCCCCCGGCAGCGCGGCGCGGGTGACCGGGAGACGGCCTGCGGCAGGGCATCATGGTGGGACTCGACCTTCGAAACGGACAGACATGACGACTCTTCAGACGGTTTTCGCCAAGGCGAAGGCGGACAACCGGGCCGCGCTCGTCGGCTACCTGCCTGCCGGCTTCCCGTCCAAGGACGGCGCGATCGCCGCCGCCGCGGCCTTGGTCGAGGCGGGCTGCGACGTCATCGAGATCGGCCTGCCCTACTCCGACCCGCTCATGGACGGGCCGACGATCCAGGACGCGGTGCACCGCTCGCTGGTCAACGGCACCCGCATCGCCGACGTGATGCGCACCGTCGAGGGGGTCGCCGCCACGGGGGCCGCCACGCTCGTCATGACGTACTGGAACCCGATCGACCGCTACGGCGCCGACCGGTTCGCCCGTGACCTGGCCAACGCGGGCGGCGTGGGCACGATCACGCCCGACCTGACGCCGGAGGAGTCCGAGCCGTGGCGCACCGCCTCGGCCGAGGCGGGCATCGACACGGTGTTCCTGGTGGCGCCCAGCTCCACGGAGGAGCGCATCAAGGCCGTGGTCGACTGCTGCACCGGCTTCGTCTACGCCGCCTCGCTGATGGGCGTCACAGGCGCCAGGGAGAGCGTGAACTCGGCGGCCGAGGGCCTGGTCAAGCGCACCCGCGCGCACACCGACCTGCCCGTCTGCGTGGGCCTGGGCGTCGGCACGGCCGCGCAGGCGGCCGAGGTGGCCCGCTACGCCGACGGCGTGATCGTGGGGTCGGCGTTCATCCGCCGCATCCTCGACGCGCCCGACGAGGCCGCCGGGCGCGAGTCGATCATGGCGCTGGCCGGCGACATGGCCCGCGGCGTGCGTCGCTGAGCCCTCGCCGGGCCGTCCCAGTCCGTCGCGAAAGGCGCGTCCCCCAGTGGGGGCGCGCCTTTCGTCATGTCGTGCCGCCGCCGGGGTCAGCCCAGGTCGGGTTCGGTGCGCAGTTCCAGGGCCGGGCCCACCTGGTCGAGCTCCAGGACGACGATCTCGTTCGTCCCGGCGCGCAGCAGCGGGGCCGGGACGTAGAGGGTGCGCTGCGGGCCGCGCTCCCAGTAGCGGCCCAGGCAGAAGCCGTTCACCCAGACGTACCCCTTGCCCCAGCCGGGCAGCGCGAGGAACGTGTCGGCGGGCTCGTCCACCTCCAGGACGAACCGGAAGAACGACCTGGGCCCGGCTTCCGGGCCGTCGGCGAACGGCACCGCGGAGACGTCCGCCAGCGGGATCGGCCGCGCGCTCCACCCGTTCAGGTACTGCTGGTGGTGCAGGACGCCGCCGGTCAGGCCCTTGCTCTCGCCGGTCAGCGGCCCGTAGTTCGTCCGTCCCATCGACTCCACCAGCAGTTCCACCGTGGCGGGGCCGGACACCGTCACCTCCGGCTCCTCGGCGTCGCGCTCGAACACCCCGGCGAGCCGGCCGTCCACGAACACGTGCGCCCGGTCGCGCAGGCCCGGCAGCCGCAGCCGGTACGCGCCGCGCGGCCCCGGCACCTGCGCCCGGTACAGCACCAGCCCGTGCTCCAGCCCCAGCTCCTCGAACGACGGCGGCGCCGGCGCGCTCGTCACCGGCCCCGCCACCGCCTCCAGCGCCTCGCCCAGCGGCACCGACTGCACCGGCCGCAACGTCGCCGGCGGCAGCACGGCCGGGACCGGCGGCACCGCCGGCGGCTCGCCCGCGTACCGCGACAACACCTCGCGGAAGCGCCAGAACTTCTCGGTGGGCGCCCCGCGCTCGTCGATCGGCGCGTCGTAGTCGTAGGAGGTGACGGTCGGCCGCCAGTCGCCCATCGCGCGCTCGCCGGCCTGGTTGGCGCCCGCCCAGGTGCCGAAGTTGGTGCCGCCGTGCGCCATGTACAGGTTCACCGACGCGCCGAGTTCGAGTATGCGCTCCAGGACGGCGGCCGCGTCACCGGCGTCCCTGGTCATGTGCTCGTGGCCCCAGTGGTCGAACCAGCCGCACCAGAACTCCATGCAGAACGGCGGGTCGTCCGGCCGGTGCTCGCGCAGCGCGGCGAAGGCCCGGTCGGGGTCGGAGCCGAAGTTCACCGTGGCCAGCACGCCCGGCACGGTGCCGCCGGTCAGGTACCAGTCGGCCGGGCCGTCGGAGGTGAACAGGGGCACCTCGACGCCCCTGGCCGCCAGGCCGTCGGCCAGGTGGCGCAGGTAGGTCAGGTCGCTGCCGTAGGAGCCGTACTCGTTCTCCACCTGGACCATGATCACGTTGCCGCCGCGGGTCACCTGCCGCTCGACGACCTGCGGGAGCAGCCGGTCGAAGTAGCGGTCCACGTGACCCAGGTACTCGGGGTCGCAGGTCCTGATCCGGCCGGTGAGCCAGGCCGGCAGGCCGCCGTTGTCCCATTCGGCGCAGATGTACGGGCCCGGCCGCACGATCGCCAGCAGCCCCTCCTCGGCCGCCGCGTCCAGGAACGCGCCCAGCTCCTCCAGCCGGCGGAACTCGCCCCTGCGCGGCTCGTGCAGGTTCCACGGCACGTACGTCTCGACGGTGTTCAGCCCCATCGCCCGCAACATCGCCAGCCGGTGCCGCCACTGCCCGGGATGCACCCGGAAGTAGTGCATGGCGCCCGACAACACCCTGAACTCCGCGCCGTCGAGCCGGAACACTCCGTTCTCGACCGAGAAAACACCCATAACTCTTCCTCCGATAGGATTTCGCGCCCCGCAACCCTGCCAAGACCGCAGGTCAACGGCCATGGACAAACCCAGACAACCTGTTGGACTCACCCGCGGAGACCGGATGACCCCGCCCTACGGCAAGTGGATGCAGTACCTGACCCCCGGGCCCGCCCATCGCGGGCTCGGCCTGGTGTGCCTCGGCGTCGGGCGCCAGGAGGGGCGGCTGCCCACGGTGGGGCCGCGCACCCTGCAGCACCACGTGGCCGTCCTGGTGACCGCGGGCCGCGGGTGGTTCCGCCAGGGGGAGGGGCCCGTCGTCGACGTCGTCGCGCCCGCCGTCATCTGGCTCCTGCCCGGCGTACGCCACCACTACGCGCCCGACGAGGCCGGCTGGGACGAGTGGTTCGTCGACTTCACCGGCCCCGCCGCCACCGCCTACCAGGACCTCGGCTTCGTGGACGCGGACAACCCGGTCACCCCGCTCACCACCGCGGAACCGGCCGCCCACGCCATCGGCCGCATTGCCCAGGCGTGCCGCAGGGGAGGCCCGTACCTGGAGGTGGAGACCTCGGCCATCGTGCACGAGGTCCTGGTCGCCCTCAGGCGCGGCCGCGCCGACGAGGACCCCTACGGCGACCCCGTGCTGGCCGGGCTGGCCAGGGACGCCTGCCTGCCGGTGCCGGTCGCCGAGCACGCCAGACGCCTCGGCATGCCGCTCACCGAGCTGCGCCGCGCCGTGCGCCGGCTGGCCGGGTGCAGCCCCAAGGACTACGTGCTGTCCATCAGGCTCAACCGGGCCAAGGACCTGCTGGCCACCACCGACCTGCCGGTCGCCGCCGTGGCCCGGCGCGTCGGCTACGACGACCCGGCCTATTTCACCAGGTTGTTCACCCGCCGCGCCGGTCTGCCGCCGAGCGAATTCCGGGCGCAGCAGTATCGTGGACTTCCTACCATTTCGTGAACGGGACTCTGCCTTAGCCGACGCTTATCCCGAGCGTGATCGGATGATGTCCCGGTACTGTGCGCATTCCCGGCGCAGAGGAAGAGGAGATCACCCGTGGCCGCGTCACAACCGTCACACAACGGCAGATCGGCGATACTGTGGGTGACGACCGTCGCCCGGCTGATCCTGGGGGGCGTGCTGATCGCGGCGGGCGCGCTGAAGATCGGCAATCCGTCCGACTCCGTGGTCGCGGTCAAGGCGTACCAGTTGCTGCCCGAGTCGATCGCCGAGATGGTGGGCTACGTCCTGCCGATCCTGGAGATCGTCGTCGGCGTGCTCCTGGTCGTCGGTCTGCTGACCAGGGTGGCAGCGGTGGTCGCCGCGCTGCTCATGTTCGCCTTCGTGTTCGGCATCGCCTGGGCCTGGGCGCACGGCCTGCGGATCGACTGCGGCTGCTTCGGCGGCGGCGGCCAGCTGGAGACAGGACAGGAGCCGGCCTACCTGCTCGACATCCTGCGTGACTTCGGCCTGGTGCTGCTCGGCGCATGGACGGCCCGCTTCCCGCCGGGACGGTTCGCCCTCGACGGGGCGCTCGGACTGGCGGGTGCCGAGGAGGACACAGGTGACGAAGAGGAGATCGAGGATGAGCAAAGCGCAGCGCACCAAGTCTGACCAGAACATGTCGGCGCGCGAGAAGATCAGGGAACAGCAGGCCGCCGCCCGCGCCCAGGAGAAGCGCAAGAAGGTGGTGACCTACACGACCGCGGCCGTGGTCGCGGTGGCCGCGGTCGGCCTCGGCGCCTGGTACACGATCAGCTCCTCCAAGTCGGAGCAGGCCGGGGCCGAGCTCGCGCCGATCACCCTGCAGCCCGACGGCAGCGCCGTGATGGCCAAGCCGGGCGTGACGCAGCCGGTGGTCGACATCTACGAGGACTTCCAGTGCCCGGTCTGCAAGGAGCTGGAGCGGGTCAGCGGCTCGACCTTCAAGAACCTGGCCGCCGAGGGCAAGGCCAAGGTCGTCTTCCATCCGATCACGATCTTCTCCAGGGAGCCGACGAAGGGCAACTCCGTGCGCGCCGCGGCGGCCGCCCGCTGCGTCGCCGACGGCAAGCAGTGGATGGCCTTCCACGACCTGATCTACAAGAACCAGCCGGCCGAGACCGTCGAGGGGTTCAAGACCGGCCAGCTCGTCGAGTGGGGCAAGGAAGCCGGGGTCACCTCGCCCGATTTCGAGAGTTGCGTCACGTCCCAGAAGCACGCTCCCGCCGTGCTGACGGACAGTGCGAAGATCATGTCGGCGCAGTCGATCGAGGGCACGCCCACCGTGAAGCTCAACGGCACCAGCATCGGCGAGGCGGCGTTCTCGCCGCAGCAACTTCGCGATGCGGTCACGAAGGCCGCCAAGTAGCCGCAGGCTGCGCTACCCTCACCTGACATGCCCCTAGCCTCGATTCCCAGCCCTTCCCAGGGGGTCTGGTATCTCGGAATCATCCCGATCCGGGCCTATGCACTGTGCATCGTGCTCGGCGTCGTCGTCGCCGTCTGGCTGAGCGAGCGGCGCTGGGTCGCCCGCGGCGGCCAGAAGGGGACGATCATCGACATCGCGGTCCCCGCGGTGATCTTCGGTCTGATCGGCGGCCGGCTCTACCACGTCATCACCGACTGGCAGACCTACTTCGGCAGCCGTGCGATCAAGAAGCCGTACCAGGCCCTGTTCATCTGGGAGGGCGGGCTCGGCATCTGGGGCGCGATCGCGCTCGGCGGCGTCGGCGTGTGGTGGGCCGTGCGCAAGCGCGGCATCTCCATGAGCGCCGTCGCCGACACGGTCGCGCCGGGCATCGCCTTCGCGCAGGCCATCGGCCGCTGGGGCAACTGGTTCAACCAGGAGCTCTACGGCGGCCCGACCACGTTGCCGTGGGGCCTGGAGATCGACGTCGACCACGGCGGCGAGCCGGGCGTCCTGTACCACCCGACCTTCCTGTACGAGTCGCTGTGGGACGTCGCGCTCGGCTTCCTGCTCATCCTGGCGGGCAAGCGGTTCGCGCTGCGGCACGGGCGGCTGTTCGCCCTCTACGTCGCCGGCTACACGCTGGGCCGCTTCTGGATCGAGGGCCTGCGCATCGACCCGGTCGGCGGGGTCGACCACGCGGTGACCTTCCTCGGCCTGCGGCTCAACCAGTGGACGTCCATCGTGCTGTTCGTCGGCGCGCTGGTCTACCTCTGGCTGACCAGGAACAAGGACACCGAGGAGCGGGTCGTGCCGCTCGACCTGGCGGTGGATCCGGCGCACGAGAGCGGTCAGGCCGATCCCGGCTCGTCCGACGCGCCGGCCGCCGTGCCGGCCGAGCCAGCCGATCACGGCGAGGAGGGCGACGGCCCGGCCGAGCCCGCCGAACCCTCCGACGCGGACGACGATGCCGCGGCGAAGGAGAAGAACCCGCGATGACCGGCGGCGCGGAGATCCACCATCGCCATCGCGACGTCAGCGGGGGCTGGTTGCGGCCCTCGGTGTTCGGCGCGATGGACGGCCTGGTGTCGAACTTCGCGCTCATCGCCGGCGTCGCGGGCGGCACCGCCAGCACCAGGGTCGTCGCCCTCAGCGGCGTGGCCGGGCTGGCGGCCGGGGCCCTGTCCATGGCGGGCGGCGAGTACGTCTCCGTGGCCAGCCAGCGCGAGCTGGCCCAGGCCGAGATCGCCGTGGAGCAGCGGGAGCTCGCCGGCAACCCGGAGGCCGAGCTGGCCGAGCTGGCTCAGTCGTTCGTGGACAAGGGGGTGGAGCCCGACCTCGCCGCGGCGGTGGCCCGGCAGATCTCCCGCAATCCCGAGCGGGCCCTTGAGGTCCACGCCCAGAACGAGCTGGGTGTCGTTCCCGGCGCGCTGCCCTCGCCGAAGGTGGCGGCGGTGTCGTCGTTCCTGTCGTTCAGTGTGGGGGCGGTGCTGCCGCTCCTGCCGTACCTGTTCGGAGTCGAGGGGCTTACCTTGTCGGCCGTGGTGTCGTGCGCGGCGTTGTTCGGGGCGGGCGCGCTGGTGTCCGCCGTGACGGCGCGCAGCTGGTGGTACTCGGGGTTGCGTCAGCTCGTGGTGGGCGCGGTGGCCGCGGGGATCACGTACGGGCTGGGCAACCTGATCGGGGCGTCAGGACTGTGAGATCGGGACGACGCTCCGGCGACTCCGCCGACAACACCCCGGGCACGGGCGGCCCCTTCGCCTCCAGCGGCGCTTCCGGCGGGTACGGCGGTGCCCCCGGCGCCTACGACGGTTCCGGCCGTTCCAGCGGGGTTCCCGGCGCTTATGACGGTTCCGGCCGTTCCGGCGCGCCCGGTGCTGCTGCCGGGGCCGGCGACGGGCGAGCCGGTGGTTCGCGTGGCGGGCGTGGCGCGGGGTCCGGCAGGGCTCGTCGCCGCTCCGCTGCTCGTGCCGCCGAGGCCGCGGCCTCCGCTGCTCGTGCCGCCGAGGCCGCGGCCCCCGAGCAGCCGGCGACCGGCGGCGACGGCGGACAGGACCTCTGGGCGGCCCGCCGCGCCGCCCGCCCCCAACAGCCCGCCGACGCCGGCTGGGCCGCCCGCTCGTCCGCCCCCCAGACCCCCGACGCTTCCTGGCCCTCCCACCCCGCCCCTCAGGGCTCCGACGCACAGTGGCCCGCCGGTCCCGCCGCCTCCCAGGGGTCGAACGCGCAGTGGCCTGCTGGTTCCAGTTCTCAGGGTTCCGACGCGCAGTGGCCTGCCGGCTCCGGCTCTCAGGGTTCCGACGCGCAGTGGGCGGCTCGTTCGGGCTCTCAGGGTTCCGACGCGCGGTGGCCTGCCGGTCCGGCCGCCTCCCAGGGGTCGAACGCGCAGTGGCCCGCTGGGGCCGGCTCGCAGGGCTCGGTCGCGCAGCCCGCTGCGCCAGGCGCGGCAGCGGCCGCCGACGACGCCGAAGCGCCCCGCGGCAGACGTTCCCAGCGGGGCAGACGTGCCCAGGCTGGCGCGGAGACCGGCCGGGGCAGGCGTGCCCAGGAGGGCGGAGAGGCGCCGCGGGGCAGACGCGCCCCCGACGGTGGGGAGACGGCTCGCGGCAGGAGGCGGGCGCCGGACAACGACGACTCCGTCTGGGCCGCGAGCATGGACGACCTGGCAGAAGCCGCCCGTACGGGCCGCCGCAGCGCGGCCACCGGCGGCGGCGAGCAGTCCCGTCCGGGACGCCGGAGCGCCTCCGCCGACGACGGCGGGCACGACGACGCGGCTGAGGGTTTCGCCGGGTTCGGGGCGTCCGGATCGTCCGCGGAGTCCGGCAGGACCGGGGAGTCCGCCGAGTTCCCGACCGGCTCCGGGTCGCGCAAACGGCGCCGCACACCGCGCTCCGACTGGCAGTTCCCGGTGCTCACCGAGTGGGGCCTGCGTCCGCAGCAGCAGCGGCTGATCGTCATCATCGCCACCGTCATCGGCGTCGTCGCGGGCGCGGCGGGGCTGGTGGCGGTCGTCGGCTCGCTCGGCGAGTACGCCCCCGAGCGGGAGGCCGGCGCCGCCGTCCTCGGCCCGGACGCCGCCATGCCCATGTCCTACCAGGGCTGGAGCTCGCCCAAGCTGTTCGCGGCCCTGGCCGACCGGGCCAAGGACAGCCGGGAGCTCACCGACAAGGAGGTGTTCGGGCAGAGCGAGCTCGCGGTCTCCAAGAAGCTCACGCTCAAGCTCGCCGCCAAGCGCATCGACGCCGACTGCTCGGCCGCCCTGTGGGGCACGGCCCTGCTGGAGAAGGTGGCCGACGCCGACTGCCTCCAGGCGGCCCGCGGCCTGTACGTCAGCTCCGACGGCCGCTACGTCGGCCAGTACACGCTGCTCAACCTCAAGGACGGCCAGTCGGCCGGCGACCTGGTCGAATCCCTGAAGACGCTCTACCGGGGCGGCTGGGCACGGCCGTTGACCTCGTCCAAGGCGGCCTTCCCTGCGGGCGGCTACTCCGAGGGCGGCGGCTACGCGCTCGGCCACTACGTCGGCCTCGTCTGGCTGGGCAAGACCGACGGCCTCGACCCCACCGCCCGGGACGACTTCGTCTCCGTCACCCTGGCGCTGCGCGGCGCCGAGAAGTCCGTCTACCGCCGGGTCGTCGCGATCACGGGGCCGGCCTCGTGATGTCCCGTCGTGCGGTCGTGGTGGCTGGGGCGGCCGTGGGGGTGCTGGCGGTCGCCGTGGCCGGGTGGTTGTGGCTGCGTCCGGGGGAGCCGCGGCCGGCCGCCTTCCGCGGCGAGCCCACCTCGGCCTTCTACGCGGCCGTAGACTCCCGTCAGGCCGACGCCGCGCCGCTGACCGCGCAGGAGGTCTTCACCGCCGAGACGCAGACGCTCGGCGCGCTGCGGCGGGTCTCCACGCAGGAGCACGACGACTGCGACGAGGTCCTGTGGGGAGCGTCGGCGTCCGGGTGCACGCAGGTGCTGGCGGCGGCGTACGAGGGCGACGGGCTGGCCGGGCAGTTCGCCATCTTCAACCTGCCCGACGGGCGCGCGGCCGACGCCCTGGTGGCGGCCCTGGGCAAGGACGGCTTCGTCCGGCAGGACGCCGCGTTCGACGCCGCCCGCAGCCGGGCCCAGGCGCGTGCCATGGGCCACTACGTGACGGTGAGCTGGGCGGGCGGCACGATCTCCGCCGACGGCCTGGTCACGGCCCTGGTCGCCCTCGACGGTCTCGGCCGCGTGGTCCAGAACCGCATCCTCGCCGCCACCTGACCGTCCGCCCTCGTCCGGCCGCCTGCCGCCCGGTGTGTCGCCGAGAGGTCAGGGGGTTGTGGCGGTGAGGGCGGTGACGGTGGTGGAGACGGCGGCGGGCAGGCCGGTCAGGCGGTGGAGGGGGGCCTCCAGCACGGTCAGGTCGTCGGACCAGGGAGCCGTCTGGCGGATGAGGGTGCGGGCCTCGTTCTTGGTGAGCGCCGTGCCCTGGTCGCGGGCCACCGCGACGAGGGCCTCCCGCCAGGTGTTGGCGAGTTTGGCGTGGCCGTTGTCGAGGATCCGGCGCAGCGCCGCCTCGGCCGCACCGGCGGGTTGCGGGCGGCGGACGGCGTCGAGCGCCCCGCCCGTGCGGCGGAACTCGTAGACGGCGGACAGCGCCTCGGGCAGCGGCGGCAGGTCGGCCCCCCACACGCGCACCTGCGCGGCGCGGGTGGCGAGCAGCACGCGGGGCAGCGCCGCCTCCAGCCCCGGCGGCAGCGCGACGGCCACCCGCTCGACGGCCGCCGCGTAGGGTTTGGCCAGCCAGGTAGCCAGCCGCACCCGGGGCTGGGGAAGCTCCTTGGGCCACTCGCCCACCAGCAGGTCGGCCTCGAACCCGGCCAGCTCGGGCGCCGGCGCCGCCGCGGGGGCCGACTCGACCGACTGGGGGCCCTGGGTGTAGATGGCCGTGGCCTGACGGCCCAGCCGGGCGTTGACCGCCGGGCGGGTCTTGGTCGTGGGACGCAGCAGGTAGAGGTCGGCCGCCGAGCCGATCGCCTCCGCCCCGAAATAGCGATTGAAATCCGGATAGATCGCCTCGTAGGCGAGGTTGAGCTCCGACAACGCCTGCTGAACCTTGAACGCCAGCATCGGCGTACGCTCGCTGGCCCCGTACGCCACCAGCACCCGCCCGTCGTCCTTCAGCCCCTCCACGGCCCGCGCCGCGAACAGCCCGATCCCCTCCGGCGTGTACGGCGGGTCGGTGAACGCCAGGTCGTGCTCCCGCGCCGAGGCCGGCAGCCCGAGCCGCAGGTCGGCCCATCGCGTGCGCACCCCGAGCCCCTGCTCGTCGATGTAGGCCAGGATGCGCTCGTCGACGTCGACCACCGTGACGTCGGTCTCGGGATGGACCAGCTTGACGGCCAGCGAGGTCAGGTCGTGGTCGCCAACGCACAGCAGCCGCGCCCCGGGCAGCCAGAACCGCGCCCCGAGCAGCAGCGCGCGCCGCAGGGCCGTCTCGGGGGTGGCCGAGACGTGGTCGAGCACGTGACGGGCCCGCGGCGCGCCCGCGACCAGCGCCGTCAGCCGTTCGAGCACGCCGGGGTAGTGGGGGAGCAGGTGGGCCACCGGGTCTTCGGGCGGCGGCGCCATGGCCAGCAGATCCTGGTAGGCGGGTGTGTCGCCGGGCGGCACCCGGAACTTCTCGCCCGAGCGCTCCAGGCGCATCTCGCGCAGCAGGGCCTCGACGGTCCGCCTGGAGGTGGCGGTCTCCCTGACCAGGCCGGCCAGGGACCACCACTGGCCGTCGCACAGGAGGGTGAGGGCGTGCCGCAGCCGCCTGCCGTCGACGCCCGCCTCGGCGAGCAGGCGCTCCACCCCGTCACGATCCATGCGCCAACCCTATCGAGGGGCGGGGCCGGGTCCGGCCGCCCGCCGGGGAGGGCCGGGCTCGTCCGCGGGGAGCTTACGAGGCTCCTGAGGGTCATGGGACAACAGGGGCGTGACCTGGGAATTCTGATGGCCGGGTCCGGGGTTTGGGATGGGGAGTTCGGATGCTGGAACCATGCGCAATGTTCGCAATGCGGACGTGGCGGGCACCATTCCGGCAGCGTGCGGTAATCTCTACCCACGATATGCAGCAGGGCCAACGTCGTCCCCGCCTGTAGAGCAGTTCTTGACAGACGAAGACGACGGGAGGGATTCAATGCCTGCTGCCCACCTCGGATTCCCCGAGCCTCAGGGCCTCTACCACCCCGCCAACGAGCATGATGCCTGCGGTGTCGCCATGGTTGCCGACGTCGCCGGACGCCGTGGGCACACAATCGTGGTCAAGGCGCTGACGGCGTTGTGCAATCTCGATCACCGGGGAGCCAAGGGTAGCGAGCCGGACACCGGCGACGGAGCCGGGATCCTGACGCAGATCCCCGATGGGTTCTACCGCGCGAGCGTGCCGTTCGCGCTGCCCGAGGCCGGCGCGTACGCGACCGGCATCGCCTTCCTGCCGGCCGACGAGCAGGCCAGGGGCGTGGCCACCGGCCTGATCGAGGAGATCGCGGCCGAGGAGGGCCTCACGGTGCTGGGCTGGCGGGACGTCCCCGTCGACCGCGACCTGCCGGGCCCGAGCGCCCGCGCCGTCATGCCGCACTTCGCCCAGCTCTTCGTGTCGAGCCCCGGCGGCGAGCAGGGCCTCGACCTCGACCGGCTGGCCTTCTGCCTGCGCAAGCGGTCCGAGCACGAGGCGGACGTCTACTTCCCCTCGCTGTCGGCCCGCACGGTGGTCTACAAGGGGATGCTCACGCCCGACCAGGTGGAGCCGTTCTTCCCCGACCTGAGCGACGAGCGTTACGAGAGCGCGATCGCGCTGGTGCACTCGCGCTTCTCCACCAACACCTTCCCGAGCTGGCCGCTGGCCCACCCCTACCGGTACGTGGCGCACAACGGCGAGATCAACACGGTCAAGGGCAACCGCAACTGGATGCGGGCCCGCGAGGCGATGCTGGCATCGGCCCACATCCCGGGCGACATCTCGCGGCTCTTCCCGATCTGCGACCCTGACGGCAGCGACACCGCCAGCTTCGACGAGGCCCTTGAGCTGCTGCACATCGGCGGCCGGAGCCTGCCGCACGCGGTGCTGATGATGATCCCCGAGGCGTGGGAGAACCACACCGAGATGGATCCGGCGCGCCGCGCCTTCTACGAGTTCCACTCCTCCCTGATGGAGGCGTGGGACGGCCCGGCCTCGATCACGTTCACCGACGGCACCCTGGCCGGGGCCGTGCTCGACCGCAACGGGCTGCGTCCGGGGCGTTTCTGGGTGACCGCCGACGGGCTGGTCGTGCTGGCCTCGGAGGCCGGCGTGCTGGACTTCAAGCCCGAGGACGTCGTCCGCAAGGGCCGCCTGCAGCCGGGCCGCATGTTCCTCATCGACACCGCCCGCGGCAAGATCATCGAGGACGACGAGATCAAGGCCGAGCTGGCCGCCGCGCACCCGTACGAGGAGTGGCTGCACGCCGGGCTGGTCAGGTTCGAGGAGCTGCCCGCGCGGCAGCGGGAGATCCCCACGCACGAGGCGCTGGTCAAGCGGCAGCAGACCTTCGGCTACACCGAGGAAGAGCTGCGGATCATCCTGTCGCCGATGGCCAGGTCCGGTGCCGAGCCGATCGGCTCGATGGGCACCGACACGCCGGTCGCGGTGCTGAGCGAGAAGCCGCGGCTGCTGTTCGACTACTTCACGCAGCTGTTCGCGCAGGTCACCAACCCGCCGCTGGACGCCATCCGGGAGGAGCTGGTCACCTCGCTGGCCAGCGTGCTCGGCCCCGAGGGCAACCTGCTCGACCCGGGCCCGACCTCCTGCCGCCAGCTCGTGCTGCCGTACCCGGTGATCGACAACGACGAGCTCGCCAAGATCATCCACATCAACGACGAGCACGACCTGCCGGGCTTCCACCCGCACGTCATCAGCGGCCTGTACGAGGTCGCCGGCGGCGGCCAGGCGCTGCTCGGCCGCCTTGAGGAGATCAGGGCCGAGGCGTCCAGGGCCATCGCGAACGGCGCGCGCATCATCGTGCTGTCCGACCGCGGCTCCTCCGACACGCTCGCCCCGATCCCGTCGTTGCTGCTCACCGGCGCGGTGCACCACCACCTGATCCAGGAGAAGACCCGGACCAAGATCGGGCTGGTCATCGAGACCGGCGAGGCCCGCGAGTGCCACCACATGGCGCTGCTCATCGGCTACGGCGCCGGCGCGGTCAACCCGTACCTGGCGATCGAGACCGTCGAGGACCTGGTCGACACCGGGGTGCTGCAGATCGGCAAGCACAAGGCGGTGCGCAACCTGATCAAGGCGTACGGCAAGGGCGTCATCAAGGTCATGTCCAAGATGGGCGTGTCCACGGTGGCCTCCTACACCGGCGCGCAGATCTTCGAGGCGCTCGGCCTGAGCCAGGAGGTCATCGACGCCTGCTTCACCGGCACGACGTCCCGCCTGGGCGGCGTCGGCTTCGACGTGCTGGCCGAGGAGACCGCCCAGCGCCACCGCCACGCCTACCCGCGGGCGGAGAACGCCCACCGCAGGCTCCAGGTCGGCGGCGAGTACCAGTGGCGGCGCGAGGGCGAGCCGCACCTGTTCAACCCCGAGACCGTCTTCAAGCTGCAGCACGCCACCCGCACCCGCCGCTACGAGATCTTCAAGGAGTACACGAGCCTCGTGGACTCCCAGGCCGAGCGGCTGATGACCCTGCGCGGCCTGTTCAGGCTGCGCAAGGGCCAGCCGGTCCCGATCGACGAGGTCGAGCCGGTCGAGAGCATCGTCAAGCGGTTCTCCACGGGCGCGATGTCGTACGGCTCGATCTCGATGGAGGCGCACGAGACGCTCGCCATCGCGATGAACCGGCTCGGCGCCAAGTCCAACACCGGCGAGGGCGGCGAGGACCCCGAGCGCCTGTACGACGCCACCCGCAGGTCGGCGATCAAGCAGGTCGCCTCCGGCCGGTTCGGCGTCACCAGCGAATACCTGGTCAACGCGGCCGACCTGCAGATCAAGATGGCCCAGGGGGCCAAGCCCGGCGAGGGCGGCCAGCTCCCCGGCCACAAGGTCTACCCGTGGATCGCCAAGACCCGGCACTCCACGCCCGGCGTCGGCCTCATCTCGCCGCCGCCGCACCACGACATCTACTCGATCGAGGACCTGGCCCAGCTCATCCACGACCTGAAGAACTCCAACCCGGAGGCCAGGGTCCACGTGAAGCTGGTCGCCGAGGTCGGCGTCGGCACGGTCGCGGCGGGCGTGTCCAAGGCGCACGCCGACGTGGTGCTCATCTCCGGCCACGACGGCGGCACCGGCGCCTCGCCGCTGACCTCGCTCAAGCACGCGGGCGCGCCCTGGGAGCTCGGCCTGGCCGAGACCCAGCAGACGCTGCTGCTGAACGACCTGCGCGACCGCATCGTGGTGCAGGTGGACGGCCAGCTCAAGACCGGCCGCGACGTCGTCATCGCCGCCCTGCTGGGCGCCGAGGAGTACGGCTTCGCCACCGCCCCGCTGGTCGTCTCCGGCTGCGTGATGATGCGGGTCTGCCACCTCGACACCTGCCCGGTGGGCGTGGCCACGCAGAATCCCGAGCTGCGCAAGCGCTTCAGCGGCAAGCCCGAGTTCGTGGTCAACTTCTTCGAGTTCATCGCCCAGGAGATCCGCGAATACCTGGCCGAGCTGGGCTTCCGCTCGCTCGACGAGGCGATCGGGCACGTCGAGATGCTCGACACGACGGCCGCCGAGAACCACTGGAAGGCCGGCGGGCTCGACCTGTCGCCGATCCTGCACCAGCCCGACCTGCCCGCGGGCACGCCCAGGCGGCGCACCGTCGAGCAGGACCACGGCCTGGAGCACGCCCTGGACAACACCCTGATCCAGCTCGCCGAGGGCGCGCTCGACGACGGCACCCCGGTCATGCTGGAGCTGCCCATCCGCAACGTCAACCGCACGGTCGGCACCATGCTCGGCTACCAGGTGACCAAGCGGTACGGCGGCCAGGGCCTGCCCGAGAACACCATCGACATCGGCTTCACCGGCTCGGCGGGCAACTCCTTCGGCGCGTTCGTGCCCCGCGGGATCACGCTGCGGCTGACCGGCGACGCCAACGACTACCTCGGCAAGGGCCTGTCGGGCGGGCGGATCACCGTCCGGCCGCACGAGGAGGCGCCGCTCGACGGGCACATCATCGCCGGCAACGTCGCCCTGTACGGCGCCACGTCCGGTGAGGTGTTCGTCCGCGGGGTGGTCGGCGAGCGGTTCTGCGTGCGCAACTCCGGCGCGACGGCGGTCGTCGAGGGCGTGGGCGACCACGGGTGCGAGTACATGACCGGCGGCCGGGTGGTCGTGCTCGGGCCGACCGGGCGCAACTTCGCGGCCGGCATGTCCGGCGGCGTGGCGTACCTGCTCGACCTGCGGCCCGAGCGGGTCAACCGGGAGATGGTCGCCATCGAGACGCTGACCGAGCAGGACGCCGAGTTCCTGAAGGAGACGGTCGAGAAGCACTTCGCCGAGACCGCGTCCCCGGTGGCCAAGCAGCTGCTGGCCGACTGGGACGCCGCGCTCGCCCGGTTCGGCAAGATCATGCCGACCGACTACAAGAGGGTGCTGGCGGCGGCCGAGGCCGCCCGCGCCGAAGGCAGGGACATCGACGAGGCCGTCATGGCGGCTGCGGTTCAGGGCTAGGGAGGCGTACTCGATGGCTGACCCCAAGGGTTTTCTCACGCACGAGCGGGAGCTGCCGGCGCGCCGTCCGGTCGACGTCCGCATCAGCGACTGGCGGGAGGTCTACCAGGACTTCCCGCAGGAGAAGCTGACCAGGCAGGCGGCCCGCTGCATGGACTGCGGCATCCCGTTCTGCCACAACGGCTGCCCGCTCGGGAACCTCATCCCCGAGTGGAACGACCTCGTCTACCGCACCGACTGGCGCGAGGCGATCGAGCGGCTGCACGCCACGAACAACTTCCCGGAGTTCACCGGCAGGCTCTGCCCGGCTCCGTGCGAGGCGGCGTGCGTGCTCGGCATCAACTCCGACCCGGTGGCGATCAAGCGGGTCGAGGTCGAGATCATCGACCGCGCGTTCGCCGAGGGCTGGGTGACCCCGCAGCCGCCGCGGGTGCGCACCGGCAGGAAGGTGGCCGTCGTCGGCTCGGGCCCCGCGGGCCTGGCCGCCGCCCAGCAGCTCACCCGGGCCGGGCACGACGTGGTGGTGTTCGAACGCGCCGACCGCATCGGCGGCCTGCTGCGGTACGGCATCCCCGAGTTCAAGATGGAGAAGCGCCACATCGAGCGGCGCCTGGAGCAGATGCGGGCCGAGGGCACCCGGTTCCGCACCGGCGTGAACGTCGGCGTCGACGTCACCGCGGCCGAGCTGCGCGAGCAGTTCGACGCGGTGGTGCTGGCGGGCGGCGCCACCCAGTGGCGTGACCTGCCGGTCGCCGGGCGCGAGCTCAAGGGCGTCCACCAGGCGATGGAGTACCTGCCGCCGGCCAACAAGGTCCAGGAGGGCGACTACGAGGTCGCGCCCATCTCGGCCGAGGGCAAGCACGTCGTGGTGATCGGCGGCGGCGACACCGGGGCCGACTGCATCGGCACCGCGATCCGGCAGGGCGCCGCGTCGGTGACCCAGCTGGAGATCATGCCGCAGCCGCCCGCGTCCCGGCCCGGCAGCCAGCCGTGGCCGACGTTCCCCATCCTGTTCAAGATGGAGAGCGCGCACGAGGAGCTGGCCGACGGCGGCGGGGAGCGCGTCTACGCGGTCTCCACCACCGAGTTCGTCGGCGACGACGAGGGCAACGTCAGGGCGCTGCGCCTGGTCGAGGTCGAGGGGCCGCAGAACGGCTTCAAGCCGATCCCCGGCACCGAGCGGGAGATCCCGGCCGAGCTGATCACGCTGTCCATGGGCTTCCTCGGGCCGGAGAAGGGCGCCCTGCTGGAGGACCTGGCCGAGGTCGCGGGCGAGGGCTTCTACGACGCCCGCGGCAACGTCGCCCGGGACAAGACGTACATGTCGAAGGTGGACGGCGTGTTCGTGGCCGGTGACATGGGCCGCGGGCAGTCGCTCATCGTGTGGGCCATCGCCGAGGGCCGTTCGGCCGCCTCGGGCGTCGACCGGTACCTGAGCGGGGAGACGGCGCTGCCGTACCCGATCCTGCCGACGGCGCGTCCGCTGGTCTGACCTGCGCGAAGGGCCCCGGAGCTGGACGGCTCCGGGGCCCTTCGTCATTTGCACACTCTGCAAGACTTGCAGAGAGTGCAAGTTCTGCGTAGAGTGCAACACATGGAGAGTCCGGAACAGCGCCGTGAGCGCCGCCGGGCCGAGAAGCGGCAGGCCATCCGGCTGGCCGCGGTGCGGCTGGCGCTCGACGAGGGCCTCGACGCCGTGACCGTCGAGGCCGTCAGCGCGGCGGCCGACATCTCGCCCCGCACGTTCTTCAACTACTTCGCCTCCAAGGAGGAGGCGCTCGTCATGGAGCCGATCTGGCGGCCGGACGACATCGTCGCCCTGCTCGCCGACCGGCCGGCCGACGAGCCCGCCTTCCGCTCGCTCAAGGCGGTGGCCCGGGAGCTCGCCGTGCGCGTGCGCCCGATCTGGGACACCATGCAGCCGTTCATGGAGCTCAGCAACCGTTACCCCGAGCTGGCCGCCCGGGCGCGCGCCGCCGACCAGACCCAGATCATGGAGACGGTCCTCGGCGCCGTGCGGGCCAGGCCCGGGGTCACCGGCGGCATCCACGCCCGGATGCTGCTCATCACGACGTTCGGCGCGATGATCTCGGCCATCCAGGAGTCGGCGGCCACGGACCAGCCGGTCGAAGAACTGCTCGACGAGGCGTTCGCGCTGCTCGAACGCGGACTCTGACACATCGGGAAAGAAAGCGGCGATCGGGGTGGCACCCCCGACCGCCGCGGATTCCTCCTGCCCTCGCGAAAGAAGCAAGGAGACAACTGAATGGTATCGACAATCGCCCAGGAGGCCCCACCGCGGCGCGGCCTCCTGCTCAGCATGGGCTCGCTGCTGCTGTGCCTGTTCCTGGCCGCCGTCGACCAGACGGTGGTGGCCACGGCCACCCCCACCATCGTGGGCGAGCTGAACGGCCTGGAGAACGTGTCGTGGCTGGTCACGGCCTTCTCCCTGACCTCCGGCATCGTCGCGCCGCTCTACGGCAAGCTCAGCGACATGTACGGCCGCCGCCGCCTGTACCTGTCGGCCATCGGCCTGTTCCTCGCCGGCTCGGCCCTGTGCGGGCTCGCCCAGACGATGGCCCAGCTCATCGCCTTCCGCGCTTTCCAGGGCATCGGCGCCGGCGGCCTGATGGTGCTGACCCTGGCGATCTCGGCCGACATCGCCACCCCGCGCGAGCGCGCCAAGTTCCAGGGGCTGTTCGGCGCGGTGATCGGCGTGGCCGCCGTCCTCGGGCCGGTCATCGGCGGCTACCTCACCGAGCACGTCTCGTGGCGCTGGATCTTCTACATCAACCTGCCGCTCGGGGCGGTCGCGCTGGCGGTCGCGTTCGCCGTGCTCCGGCTGCCGCGGCGCACCTCGCCGCACCGGATCGACTGGCCGGGGGCCGCGCTGATCTCCGGGGTGCTGACCTGCCTGACGCTTTTCGCCTCGTGGGGCGGGACGACGTACGCCTGGACCTCGCCGGTCGTCGTCGGGCTCGGCCTGGGGGCGGTCGTGCTGGCGGGGCTGTTCGTGCTGGTGGAGCGGAGGGCGAAGGAGCCGGTGCTGCCGCTCGGGCTGTTCCGCGACCGCACGCTCACGATCGCCACGGCGACCATCGTGCTGATGGCCACCGGGATGGTGGGGGCGGCCACCTTCCTCCCGCTCTACCTGCAACTGGCCGCCGGGGCCAGCGCGTCGAACTCCGGGCTGCTGCTGCTTCCCCTGATGGCGGGCATGATCGCCGCCTCGGCCGTCGCGGGGCGGGTGGTGACCCGGCTGGGGACGTACAAGTGGGTCGTGGTGACCGGGGCGGCGCTGGCGACGGTGGCCGCGTTCCTGTTCTCGACCATGGGGCTGGGGACCGGGGCGGTCACGTCCGGGCTGTACATGGTGCTGTTCGGGGTCGGGCTCGGCATGGTGCTGCAGAACCTCATGCTGGCCGTCCAGGTCAGCGCGCCCGCCGCCGACCGGGGCGCGGCCACGTCGGTGGTGTCCTTCGCCAGGAACGTGGGCGGCGCCGTGGGGGTGGCCGTGCTCGGGGGCGTCTTCAGCGGCAGGCTGGGGCAGGCGGCCCTGGCCTCGGGGGTCGCGGGTGCGGTGCCCGAGTCCGTACGGCCGGCGTTCGCCGAGGCGGTCACCGGGGTCTTCGTGTGGGTCACGCCGGTCATGCTGGTCGGCGTCGTGCTGCTGGCCTGCCTGCCGAACGTGCGCCTGCACCGCGACGCCTGACCCTCGTACGGCCTCCGGCTGAGCGGGCTCCGCACGAAACCCCCCAGAGCCCGCTTAGCCCCCCATCTGCCGAAATTTCACACCTAAGTTGCATCAGCCGTTGAGTGTCGGGAAGATGCAGATTCTGCGACAGTCGGTGGATGGGGGAGCAATGCGGCGAGTCGCCTCTGGCCTGACGGCGCTGGCCGTCGCCGCCGCCCTGACCGCGTGCTCGGCCGCCGCCGGCGACCGGGCCACCCCCGAACAGCCCGCGCAGGACGGCCCCACCGGCTCCGCGCAGCCCACCGCGACCCCTCGCCCCGGCCAGAACCAGAACCTGGTCTTCTACGCCGACGGCAAGCAGGGCGAGGCCCTGGCGGCCGTCAAACGCGCCGGCGGCACGGTCGTCGAGGAGGACGGCAAGCTCGGCTACGTGCTCACCCAGGGCGGCGGCGACGGCTTCGCCGAGAACGTCGGCGCCGACCCGGCCGTCGTCGGCGTCTCGCCCGACCGCCGCGTCATCGGCTCCACCTCCTCCCGCGCCGCCCGTCCCACCGGCCGGGGCTTCCCCGACGCCGGATCCATGGCCGGGAAGGGCCTGAGCCAGGAGCCGCTGGCCCACCTGCAGTGGGACATGAAGATGATCGGCGCCGACCGGGCCAACGCCAAGGCCCCCGGCGACAAGAAGGTGCTGGTCGGCGTCATCGACACCGGCGTCGACGGCAAGCACCCCGACATCGCCCCCAACTTCGACCGCGAGCTGAGCCGCAACTTCGTCACCGACAAGCCCAAGGACGAGCGCGGCGAGACCCTGGACGGCCCCTGCGAGGTCCCCACCTGCAAGGACCCCGTGGACGAGGACGACGACGGCCACGGCACCCACGTCGCCAGCACCATCGCCTCCCCGATCAACGGCATCGGCATCGCCGGCGTCGCCCCGGACGTGCGGATCGTCAGCATCAGGGCGGGCCAGGACTCCGGCTTCTTCTTCCTCAAGCCCAGCCTCGACGCCCTCACCTACGCCGCCGACATCGGCGTGGACGTCGTCAACATGAGCTACTACGTCGACCCCTGGCTGTTCAACTGCGCCGCCAACCCCGCCGACACCAAGAAGGAACAGCTCGAGCAGCGGGCCGTCGTCGTCGGCATGCAGCGCGCCCTCGACTACGCCCGCGGCAGGGGCGTCACGCTCATCTCCGCCCTCGGCAACGGCTCCACCGACCTCGGCCACCCCACGGCCGACAAGCAGAGCCCCGGCTACCCGCGCGGCGACGAGAAGACCCGCAAGATAGACAACTCGTGCGTCAACGTGCCCGCCGAGTCCAAGGGCGTGATCTCGATCTCCGCCGTGGGCCCGTCCGGACGCAAGGCCGTCTACAGCGACTACGGCCTGGAGCAGACCGACCTGGCCGCCCCCGGCGGCGACGCGCTGGACGGCAAGGGCGCCGCGGCCACCCGGTCGATCCTGGCCGCCGCCCCCGAGCACGTGCTCAAGGCCGGCGGCCGGATCGACGCCGCCGGCAAGCCCAAGGGCTCCGACGTCGTGCGCGACTGCCACAAGGGCGCCTGCTCCTACTACCAGTACCTCGACGGCACCTCCATGGCCGCCCCGCACGCCACCGGCGTCGCGGCCATCCTGATCAGCCGGTTCGGCAAGCCCGGCCCCGGCGGCCTGTCCATGGACCCCGCCACCGTCGAGGACCTGCTCTACCGGACCGCCACCCCCGTGGCCTGCCCGACCCCGCGCGCCTACGTCTACAAGGTGTACGGCGAGGACGAGACCCACCAGTGCGAGGGCGACCAGGCCAAGAACGGCTTCTACGGGCACGGCGTCGTGAACGCCTGGAAGGCGGCCACCATAGAGCCATGATGTACCGCCTGCTCGCGGACGCGGTGATGGTGACGCACTTCGCCTTCCTCGCCTACGTGGCCGTGGGCGGCTTCGTGGCCTGGCGGTGGCGGCGGACGATCTACCTCCACCTCGCGGCCGTCGGCTGGGCCGTGGTGACACTCGTCACCCACGTGGACTGCCCGCTGACCGTCGCCGAGGACTGGGCGCGGCGCAGGGGAGGGCTGCCGGGCCTGCCGCCGAGCGGCTTCGTCGACCACTACATCGAAGGCGTCGTCTACCCTGAACAGTACGCGAACTTGGTACGGCTCGGACTCGCCGTTCTCGTGTTGTTCTCCTACGTCGGGTACGTTCTCCGTCGTCAGTGACTGCCAAGTGGTCTGTACCAATTAAGGTAGGACTCGTGACTCGTCGCGCGAAAATCGTCTGCACCCTAGGCCCAGCCACTTCGTCCAAAGAACGCCTCCACGAGCTGATCTCCGCGGGCATGGACGTGGCACGGTTCAACCTCAGCCATGGCAACCATGACATGCACAGAGAGGTCTACGACCGGGTCCGGGAGGTGGCGGCCGACCTCGGCCGCGGTGTAGGCGTGCTCGCCGACCTGCAGGGCCCCAAGATCCGCGTCGGCACCTTCGAGGAAGGGCCGGTGCGCCTCGGCTTCGGCGACGTCTTCACCATCACCACCGAAGACGTGCCCGGAGACCGCGAGCAGGTCTCGACCACCTACAAGGGCCTGCCCGGCGACGTGCGGCCCGGTGACAAGATCCTGGTCGACGACGGCCGCCTGGTCCTGGAGGCCACCCGCGTCGACGGCGACCGCGTCATCACCCGCGTCGTCATCGGCGGCATGATCTCCAACAACAAGGGCCTCAACCTGCCGGGCGTCAACGTCAGCGCGCCCGCGCTCACCGACAAGGACGAGGCCGACCTGCGCTGGGCGCTGCGCACCGGCTTCGACATGATCGCGCTGTCCTTCGTCCGCCGTCCCTCCGACGCCGACGTCGTGCGCAACATCATGGAGCAGGAGGCCGTCCGCCTGCCGCTGCTCGCCAAGATCGAGAAGCCGCAGGCCGTCGACCGCCTGCCGGAGATCGTCGAGGCCTTCGACGGCATCATGGTCGCCCGCGGCGACCTCGGCGTGGAGCTGCCGCTGGAGCAGGTGCCGATCGTGCAGCGGCGCATCATCGGGCTGTGCCGCGAGAAGGCCCGCCCGGTCATCGTCGCCACCCAGATGCTCGACTCCATGATGAGCGCCCCGCGCCCCACCCGCGCCGAGGCCAGCGACGTCGCCTACGCCGTCATGGACGGCGCCGACGCCGTCATGCTGTCGGGCGAGACGTCGGTCGGCAGCTACCCGATCGAGTCGGTCGCGACGATGGACCGCATCGCCTGCGCCGCCGAGAAGTCGTCCCTGCACGCCACCCACAGCCTGGAGCGCCTGCCGGAGACCACCGGCGGGGCCATCGCCAGGGCCGCGGCCGAGGTCGGCGCGATCGTCGGCGCCAAGGCGCTGATCGCGTTCACCATGTCCGGCGAGACCGCCCGCCGCCTGGCCCGCTACCGCTCGCCGATCCCGCTGCTGGCCTTCACCTCGGCCCCGCACGTGCGCGGGCAGCTGTCGCTGACGTGGGGCGTGGAGACGTTCCACGTGCCGTTCGTGCACCACACCGACGACATGGTCCGGCAGGTGGAGGCGTCGCTGCTGTCGCTCGGGCGGCTGGAGAAGGGCGACAAGGTGGTCATCGTGGCCGGCTCGCCTCCCGGCACGCCGGGCAGCACCAACGCGCTGCGGGTGCACACCATCGGCTCCGCGGTCTCCCACGCGAACTGACCCGCCACGTTCCGCGCAGGCTCGCCCGGACGGGTGAGCCTGCGCCGGGACGTCCTGTGGGCCCCCTCCGTGGCGACGGCCGGCGGAGAGGGCCCCTGACGGTCAGTGGGCGTGCAGGGCGGCGTTCAGGGTGATGCCCGAACCGGTGCGGGGCAGGGCCTCCACCGCGCCCGACTGCGAGTTGCGGCGCAGCAGGATCCCGTTGGAGCCCGACAGCTCCGCCGCCTTGACCACCGTGCCGTCGGGCAGCGTCACCCGCGTGCCCGCGGTCACATACAGGCCCGCCTCCACCACGCAGTCGTCGCCCAGCGAGATGCCGATGCCCGCGTTGGCGCCCAGCAGGCAGCGCTCGCCGATCGAGATGACCTGCTTGCCGCCGCCCGACAGCGTCCCCATGATCGAGGCGCCGCCGCCGACGTCGGAGCCGTCGCCGACCACCACGCCCGCCGAGATGCGCCCCTCGACCATCGAGGTGCCCACCGTGCCGGCGTTGAAGTTCACGAAGCCCTCGTGCATGACGACCGTGCCCGACGCCAGGTGGGCGCCCAGCCGCACCCGGTCGGCGTCGGCGATCCGCACGCCCTCCGGCAGCACGTAGTCGACCATCCGCGGGAACTTGTCCACCCCGTACACCGTCACCACGCCCCTGGCCCGCAGGCGCAGCCGGGTGCGCTCGAAGCCGGGCACCGGGCACGGGCCGAAGTTGGTCCACACCACGTTGGCCAGCAGGCCGAACTGGCCGTCCAGGTTCACGCCGTGCGGCCGGACGAGCCGGTGGGAGAGCAGGTGCAGCCGCAGGTAGACGTCGTGCGCGTCGACCGGCGGCTCGGAGAGCTTGGCGACGCCCGTGCGCACCGCCACCACCTCGACGCCCCGCGCCGCGTCGCGGCCGGTCAGCGCGGCCAGCTCGCCGGCCTCCTCGGCGGAGATCCGCTCGGTGCCCGTCGCGGGCGGCTCGCCCAGCTCGGGAGCCGGGAACCAGGTGTCGAGAACGGTGCCGTCGTCGGCGATGGTGGCGAGGCCGACGCCGTACGCGCCGGTCGAGGTGGGATCGATTGCAGTCACGAGCCAAAAATACCGGGCGCCCGCTCAGCCCAAGGAGCCCAGGTCCGCCGAGAGCCACCGCTCGGGCCGCATCCGGAACGTCACCAGGACGTGCAGGTCCGAGCCGTGCACGTAGCCCGTCACCGCCTCCTGCGGCAGGTAGCGGGCGGCGATGCGGGTCAGCTCCTCGATCGTCGTGGGGTCGGAGCGCACCACCGGGCCCTCGACCGACACGTACCGGTAGGTCGGGCTGACCCGCTGGACCAGCATCGTGAACCGGCCCGCCTTCGCCACCAGCCGCGCCTTGCGCGACTCGCTGTCGGTCAGGAACCTGATCTCGCCGCCGGGGCTGTAGTCGTACCAGACGGGCACGGCCAGCGGCGACCGCCCCGCGCCCGTCTCCACCGCCAGGCTGGCGATGTGCGGCTCGGCCAGGAACGTCTCCCGCTCGGTCACGCTCAACGGCATCCCCCGCCACCCCCGTCTCGTCCGTCGCAACTCGTCACAAAGGACTGTTCCCGGCGAACCGCCCGCGAAATCCCACCCGGCCGCCCCGCCGGCTCCTTGATCGCCTCGGCGCCCGCACCGGTGAAAACCACTCGCACCGCCGCCGAGGGGACGCCATCATCGACAGGCTGGCCACCCTCGGGCCGGTCGGGCCGGCCGGGTGGGTTCTTAGACGATGACGGGACATCGCCTTGGCAGACATCATCGAGCTCAACCGGCGGTCGGTGCGGGCCACCGTCGACCTGGTGAACACGATCAAGCCCGCCGACCTCGACCGGCCGACGCCCTGCGCCGGATGGGCCGTCCGCGATCTGCTGGAACACCAGATCGTGCAGAACCACGGCTTCGCCCTGGCGGCCTCGGGCGCGCGTTCGGAACTGGCGAGCTGGCGGCCGCGCCCCCTGGGCGAGGACCACGTGGCCGAGTACGCCGCCTCCGCGCAGGCCGTCGTCGCCGCCTTCGCCGCGGACGGCGTGCTCGACCGGGCCTTCCACCTGCCCGAGATCCGCGACGGCGGCCCGTTCCCGGCGGCCATGGCGATCGGCTTCCACTTCATCGACTGCGTCGTGCACGCCTGGGACTTCGCCAGGGCTCTCGGCGTGCCGCCCGGCATCGACGACGAGCTCGCGGCGGCCGCGCTCCCGCTGGCCGCGCAGGTGCCCGACACGCCGGAATCGCGCGGTTCGGGGAAGGCGTTCCTGCCCGGGGTCGCTCCCGGCGGCGCCGCCACGGCCCTCGACCGGGTGGTCGCCCTGCTCGGCCGCTCGCCCTCCTGGACGCCCTGACCGGTCAGCCTTTTCGGGCCTGCCTGTCATGGGTGGGAAAAGAAGAACCGCCCGGCCTACGAGGGGGCCGGGCGGTCAGGCCGGTGCCCCGGGTGGGATTCGAACCCACACTGTATGGATTTTGAGGCCATCGACTCTGCCGTTGGTCTACCGGGGCGACTTCGTCCGGTTGGTGATCTCGCAGCGTAATGCCCGAGGCCGCACCGGCGTGGATCTAATCTACCGGACGTCTGTACTCTTCTGCTCGTGAGTACGCAGCGGCGAGTAGTGATCGCGGAAGACGAGGCCCTGATCCGCCTCGACCTCAAGGAGATGCTCCAGGAGGACGGTTACGTCGTCGTGGGCGAGGCCGGTGACGGGGAGCAGGCGATCCAGCTCGCCGCCGACCTGCGGCCCGACCTCGTCATCCTCGACGTGAAGATGCCCGTGCTCGACGGCATCTCGGCGGCCGAGCGCATCGTGGCCGACCGGATCGCGCCGTGCCTGATCCTCACCGCCTTCTCCCAGCGTGACCTGGTGGAGCGGGCCCGCGACGCGGGGGCGATGGCCTACCTGGTGAAGCCGTTCACCAAGGCCGATCTGGTGCCTGCGATCGAGATGGCGGTCAGCAGGCACGAGGAGATGGTGGCGCTCAGCGCGGAGGTGTCCAGCCTTTCCGAGCGGCTGGAGACCCGCAAGCTGGTCGAGCGGGCCAAGGGCCAGTTGATGGCCCAGCACGGCTGGACGGAGCCGCAGGCGTTCCGGTGGATCCAGAAGGCGTCGATGGACCGGCGGCTGAGCATGCGGGAGGTTGCTCAGATCGTTATAGACGACGCGGCCGAGCGGGCATGAAAAGCGCCTATATCAGGTGATTTAGCCCCGCGGGTTGTGGCCCGGTCACGACTGGGCATCCAACCGGCTTCGGCTTCTTTCTGCGCAGGCGTCCCGGCGCATGCTGATGGGCGGACGGAAGGTCCGCTCATCTCGAACGGAGACGCTTTCGATGATCCGCATTTCCCGCGCGCTGGCCGTCGCCACAGCGGCGAGCCTGGCACTGGCGGCGTGTTCGACCGGCGGCACGACCGCCGGGACGGGCGCCACCGGCGCCGCGTCCGTGAAACCCTCCTCGGCCGCCGCGGTCAAGGGGGACGGCACGCTGACGATCGGCACCGTGTTGCCCCAGACGGGCAATCTCGCCTATCTGGGACCACCCGAGTTCGCCGGGGTCGACCTGGCGCTCAAGGAGATCAACGACGCCGGGGGAGTGCTCGGCAAGCCGGTGGCGAAGATCGACACCGACTCGGGCGACACCACGACCAACATCGCCTCGCAGTCGGTGGACAAACTGCTCGGCCAGAAGGCCGACGCGATCATCGGCGCGGCGTCCTCGTCGGTGTCGGAGTCGATCGTGGACAAGATCACGCGGGCCGGCGTGGTGCAGTTCTCGCCGGCCAACACCTCCGACAAGTTCACCACGATCAACGACCAGGGCCTGTACTTCCGCACGGCGCCGCCGGACAAGCTGCAGGGCCGCGTGCTGGGCGACCTGGTGGCCGCCGACGGCAACGACACGGTCGCCATCCTGGCCATGCAGGACTCCTACGGCTCCGGCCTGGCCGACCAGGTGACCAAGACCGCCGAGGAGGCCGGCGCCAGCGTGGTCGAGCGGGTCGACTACGACCCCAAGGCGGCCGAGTTCTCCGCCGACGTGGCCAAGGTCAAGGCCAAGAACCCGAAGGCGATCGTGCTGATCGGCTTCGAGGAGACGGCGAAGGTCGTGCAGGAGCTGGTCAAGCAGGGTCTGACGGCCGACAAGGTCAAGTGGTACATGGTGGACGGCAACATGTCGAACTCCAACTACCTGAAGATGCCCAAGGGCACGCTCAAGGGCGTCAAGGGCACGATCCCGGGCGCCGCGGCCCCGGAGGCGTTCCAGAAGCGGCTGCTGACGGTGAACCCCAAGCTGACGAACTACACCTACGCGGCGGAGTCGTACGACGCGGCGACCCTGATCGCGCTGGCGGCCGAGGCGGCCAAGGACGACTCGGGCACCGCGCTGGCCCCCAAGCTGATCGAGGTCAGCAAGGGCGGCGAGAAGTGCCAGGACTTCAAGTCGTGCGCCGACCTGCTGAAGGCCGGCAAGGACATCGACTACGACGGCGTGAGCGGCCCGGTGGACTTCAACGACGCCGGTGACCCGTCGGTCGCGACGATCGGCGTCTACCAGTACGACAAGGACAACAAGTACGACGCGGCCAAGGCGCTGGAATATCGCAAGGGCAACATCGCCGGCTAGGCACTGACAGCACCCCGAGCCGGACAACCACCCCAGTCCCGAAATTTCGGGCTGGGGTGGTTCATATGGAGTCATGACCGTAACGCTGATGAAACATGCAATTACAGAGGGTGATTGCGACATTACAAATTAGCATAAAAGTACCCGAAATCCCCACATCTCCCCGTCAAAGAGGCATGCTGAGCTCGGAAAACGCAGCGAGGGAGATCGTTCCCCCGCTGGGAATAAGGGGAGTCTCTTTTATGATCCGCATTGCTCCAGCAGGGCGCTTCCTGGCCGTCGCGGCAGCGGCGAGCCTGGCCCTGACGGCCTGTGGCGGCGGTGGCGACACGGCCGCGCAGCAGACCACGTCCGCGGCGCCGTCCTCGTCGGCCCCGGCCACCCAGACGGAGGCGGCCAAGGGCGACGGCACGCTCACGATCGGCACCGTGCTGCCCCAGACCGGCTCGCTGGCGTTCCTCGGCCCGCCCGAGTTCGCCGGCGTCGACCAGGCCGTCAAGGAGATCAACGACGCGGGCGGCGTGCTCGGCAAGCCGGTCACCAAGATCCACACGGACTCGGGTGACACCACCACGAACGTGGCCTCGCAGTCGGCGGACAAGCTGATCGCGCAGAAGGCCGACGCCATCATCGGCGCCGCCTCCTCGTCGGTGTCGGAGTCGATCATCGACAAGGTCACCGGTGCCGGCGTGGTGCAGTTCTCGCCCGCCAACACCTCCGACAAGTTCACCACCATCAGCGACCAGGGCCTGTACTTCCGTACCGCGCCGCCGGACAAGCTGCAGGGCCGCGTGCTGGGCGACCTGATCGCCGCGGACGGCAACGACACCATCGGCATCCTGGCCATGCAGGACTCCTACGGCTCCGGCCTGGCCGACCAGGTGACCAAGACCGCCGAGGCGGCCGGCGCCAGCGTCGTGGAGCGCGTGGACTACGACCCCAAGGCGGCCGAGTTCTCCGCGGACGTCGCCAAGATCAAGGCCAAGAACCCGAAGGCGATCGTGCTGATCGGCTTCGAGGAGGGCGCCAAGGTCATCCAGGAGCTGGTCAAGCAGGGCCTGACGGTCGACAAGGTCAAGTGGTACATGGTGGACGGCAACATGTCGAACACCAACTACCTCAAGATGCCCAAGGGCACGCTCAAGGGCGTCAAGGGCACGATCCCCGGCGCCGAGGCTCCGGAGGACTTCCGCAAGAAGCTCCTGGAGATCAACCCCAAGCTCGAGGACTACACCTACGCCGCCGAGTCCTACGACGCCGCGATCCTCATCGCCCTGGCGGCCGAGGCCGCCAAGGACGACAGCGGCAAGTCCATCGCCGCCAAGCTGCCCGAGGTCAGCAAGGGCGGCGAGAAGTGCAAGACCTTCAAGGAGTGCGCCGACCTGCTGAAGGCCGGCAAGGACATCGACTACGACGGCATCAGCGGCCCGATCGAGTTCAACGACGCCGGTGACCCCGCCGTGGCCACCATCGGCGTCTACCAGTACGGCGACGACAACAAGTACGCGTCCAAGGCCCTGGAGTACCGCACGGGCAACATCGAGGGCTGACCCTCACCCGCCGCCCAGGCCGCACACGCGCAACGAGTACTGGATCAACCGGTCCTGCAGCGGCTTGGGCGGCACCACGATCACCACCCGCTCGGGCCCGCCGTCCACGGTGGCCCGCACCGGGAACAGGAACGCCTTCTTGGCCTCGGCGAAGGCGTGCGGGTCGCAGCGGCCGGGGGTGAGCGTCACCGGCACCTCCGTCCGCTGCTGCCCGGCCTCCAGCACGGCCACGGGCCGCCCGCCGGCGTCCGGTGTGATGATGTAGTGCGTGGTGCCGTCGAGCTCGGTCAGCGTCACCTTGCCGGCGCCGCGCCGGGTGACCACCAGCTTGCCCCGCATCTCCTTGCCCACCTGCTTCCAGTCGGGCCCGAACTCGATGCCGGCGGCCTCCTTGATGAGGAATTCCGAGCATTCGTCCCGTAGCAGGCGGGTCAGCAGCGGGCTGGGGTGCGGCACCTTGAAGACCACCCGGCGCGGCTGCTCGCCGCCGGCGCGGATGTTGGCCACCACGGTGGCGGGCTGGAGCTGCGGCAGGCCCGCGGGCAGGCAGTTGGCCGCGCCGTAGGTGATGCGCAGGTCGGTGCGCTCGGTCCGCTTGATCGTGGCGTCCGTCTTTTCCGGCGGCAGTGTTTTGAACGACGGCGTCACGAGCTGGACGTCGGCGAAATACACGGGTATGCCGCTGGTATTACGGACGGCCACCTCCAGCGCGTGCACGGGCTCGTCGGAACGCCATTGCTCCAGCGTGACCGATACGCCGGCGGGAGGATCCGAGGAAGGCGGCGGGGGCGGCGGCGACGAGGCGCACCCGGCAAGAAGGACCACCGTGAACAGGACTGGCGTAAAACGCTTCACCCGTCGCACATTAAGCCTGCTAGCGCAGGTCCGTAAGTTGAGGACTGATTACGACTCCGCATCCAAGTGCCGACAGTTCACCCCGCCATCTGGTTCGAGTACACGGCGATTTTGTACGTTTCCGTCATTCGATCGGGAGCGCTCGGCGGTGCTGACGATCCCGGCCTGGAAATGAAGGAGACACTTCATGATCCGCATTGCTCCCGTGGGACGGGCGCTGGCCGTCGCGGCCGCCACCAGTTTGGCCCTGACGGCCTGCGGCGGTGGCGGCAGCAACACCGCCACGCAGTCCTCGCAGCCGGCCGCGCCATCCTCGTCGGCTCCCGCGGCCAAGGGCGACGGCACCCTCACGATCGGTACGCTGCTGCCCCAGACCGGTTCGCTCGCCTTCCTCGGCCCGCCCGAGTTCGCCGGCGTCGACCTGGCCATCAAGGAGATCAACGAGGCCGGGGGCGTGCTGGGCAAGCCCGTCACCAAGTACGACACCGACTCGGGCGACACCACCACGAACATCGCCTCGCAGTCGGTGGACAAGCTGCTGGCCCAGAAGGCCGACGCCATCATCGGCGCCGCGTCCTCCTCGGTGTCGGAGTCGGTGATCGACAAGATCACGGGCGCGGGCGTCATCCACTTCTCGCCCGCCAACACCTCCGACAAGTTCACCACGATCGAGGACAAGGGCCTGTACTTCCGCACCTCGCCGCCCGACAAGCTGCAGGGCCGCGTGCTCGGCGACCTGGTGGTGTCCGACGGCAACGACACCGTCGGCATCCTGGCGATGCAGGACTCCTACGGCACCGGCCTGGCCGACCAGGTGCAGAAGACGGTCACCGACGGCGGCGGCGAGGTCGTCGAGCGCGTCGACTACGACCCCAAGGCCGCCGACTTCTCCGCCGACGTGGCGAAGATCAAGGCCAAGAACCCCAAGGGCATCGTGCTGATCGGGTTCGAGGAGACCGCCAAGGTCATCCAGGAGCTGGTCAAGCAGGGCCTGCCGGCCGACAAGCACAAGTGGTACATGGTCGACGGCAACACCTCCAACACGAACTACATCAAGATGCCCAAGGGCACGCTCGAGGGCGTCAAGGGCACCATCCCGGGCGCGGCCGCTCCGGAGGAGTTCCAGAAGAAGCTCCTCGGCATCAACCCCAAGCTGGAGGACTACAGCTACGCCCCCGAGTCCTACGACGCGATGAACCTGCTCGCCCTGGCCGCCGAGGCCGCCAAGAGCGACGCGGGCACCGACATCGCCGCCAAGCTGGCCGAGGTCAGCAAGGGCGGCGAGAAGTGCAAGGACTTCAAGAGCTGCGTCGACCTGCTCAAGGCCGGCAAGGACATCGACTACGACGGCGTGAGCGGCCCGGTCGAGTTCAACGACGCCGGTGACCCCGCGGTGGCCACCATCGGCATCTACCAGTACGGCAAGGACAACAAGTACGCCACCAAGGCGCTGGAGTACCGCACCGGCAACATCGCCGGCTGATCGGCCTCCCGCAGCACCCTTCGAGAAGGGCCCGGTCCGCGCGGACCGGGCCCTTCCGTCATGCGCAGCCGGCCACGATCTGGTCGGCGGCGGCCCGGTACTGCCGCAGCAGCGCGACCTGCCGCGCGTGCGGCACGTCGTTCCTGGACAGGCCCGCGGTGGCCGTCTCGACGCTCTGGACGGCGGCGTGCAGCGAGGCCGGCAGCCGGTCGCCGAACTGGAGCGTGATGCCGCGCAGCTCGGCCAGCCGGCCGATGACGGCGTCCTCGAAGTACTGCTGCTCCTCCTGGCCCCTCGGCTTGAGCATCAGGCCGGCGTACCCGATGGCCGAGACCACGCGCGCGCACGGGCTGTCGGTCGGGTCACCGCCGGTGCTGTACCGCTGCGCCGAGGAGGCGTCCTCCTGGCAGCCGACGAGCAGGACGGGCAGGACGAGCGCCACTGTCAGCATTCGTTTCACAGCGTTCATTAAAAAACGGAGAAGGGACCCCGGGGGAGCCCCTTCTCCGTTCGATTCGGTTACGCCTTGGCCAGCGTGCCCAGGTACAGCTCGATGACCTTGGGGTCGTTGGCGAGCTGCCTGCCGGTGCCGGTGTAGGCGTTGCGGCCCTGGTCGAGCACGTAGCCGCGGTGGCAGATCTGCAGGCAGCGGCGGGCGTTCTGCTCCACCATGATCACCGTCACGCCCGCCTTGTTGATCTGCTGGGCCTGGATGAAGACCAGGTCCTGGAGCTTGGGCGACAGGCCCGCCGACGGCTCGTCCAGCAGCAGCACCGACGGCTCGGTCATGAGCGCCCTGGCCATGGCCACCATCTGCCGCTCACCGCCGGACAGGGAGCCCGCGCGCTGCTTGCGCCGCTCCTTGAGCGCCGGGAAGAGCTCGGCGACGAACTCGAAGCGCTCCTTGAACTTGCCGGGCACCTGGAAGGCGCCCATCTCCAGGTTCTCCTCGATGGTGAGGCTGGGGAAGACGTTGTTGGTCTGCGGCACGTAGCCGACGCCGCGGGAGACCAGCGAGTGCGCCTTCATGTTCGTGATGTTCTCACCCTTGAGCAGCACCGTGCCGCTGCGGATGTTGACCAGCCCGAACATGGCCTTCAGCAGCGTCGACTTGCCGGCGCCGTTGGGGCCGATGATGCCGATCAGCTCGCCCTCTTTGACGTAGAGGTCGGAGCCGTTGAGGATGTTGACGCCCGGCAGGTAGCCGGCGATCAGCTCGTCGCACCGCAGCACGGCGTCTTCGGCGCCCTCCAGGTGCGCGGTGCGGTCGGTGACGGCCGCCTGCGACTCGGGGGCGGCCTCGGGGGCGTCGCTCACTTCTGCGTCTCCTCTTCGATCTCGGCCTCCAGGGCCGCCTCGGCCTCGTGGAGCTGCGACTCCAGTTCGGTGTCCGAGAGCGGGGCGTCGTGGTGGGCGCCGAGGTAGGCGTCGATCACGCGCTCGTCCGACATGATCGTGTCGGGCGGGCCCTCGGCGATCACGGCGCCCTGCGCCATGACGATCACCCAGTCGCTGATGTCGCGGACCATGTCCATGTCGTGCTCGACGAACAGCACCGTCATGCCCTGCTCGCGCAGATCCTTGACGTGGCCGAGCAGCGACTGGGTCAGGGCCGGGTTCACCCCCGCCATGGGCTCGTCCAGCATGACCAGCTCCGGCTGGACCATGAGGGCGCGGGCCATCTCCAGCAGCTTGCGCTGGCCGCCGGACAACGAGCCGGCGAAGTCGTCCCGCTTGGCGCCGAGCTTGAAGCGTTCGAGGAGCTCCTCGGCGCGGGCGGTGATCTCGTCCTCCTGGCCGCGCCACATCGACGGGATGAGCGCCCGCCAGAACGTCTCGCCCTTCTGCCGCTGGGCGCCCAGGCGCATGTTCTCCATGACGGTCAGGCGGGACAGCGCCTTGGTGAGCTGGAAGGTGCGCACCATGCCGGCGCGGGCGACCTTGTGGGCCGGCACCCCGCTCATGCTGCGCCCGTTGAACGTCCACGAGCCGGAGTCGGCGGTGTCGAAGCCGGTGAGCTGGTTGAAGAAGGTCGTCTTGCCGGCGCCGTTGGGGCCGATCAGCGCGGTGATGGAACCCCGCTGGATCTCGACGTGGCCGACCTCGACCGCGGTCAGGCCGCCGAAGCGGCGCACGACGTTGTCGACGGTGAGGATCGGGTCCGGCTTCGGCACGCCCGGGTCGCGGGCCAGGTCCTTGAAGGCGGCCAGCGCCGCGGCCTTGCGCTCGGTGGCCGTGGTTTCAGCGTGCATTGATTGCTATCTCCCTCTTGTCGCCGAAGATGCCCTGTGGCCGGAAGATGAGCAACAGGACGAGACCCAGGCCGACCAGGATCCAGCGGACGGCGCCCACCTGGTTCGTGTCCATGAAGGTGATGATCCCGGCGCCGACGGCCTCGGACAGCACGCCGTAGATCAGGACGAGCAGCACCCAGAAGATCGACGCGCCCACGACGGGACCGAGCACGCGGGCGGCGCCGCCGAGGATGACCATCGTGTACGCGTAGAACGTGGTCTCGGTGCCGAAGATGTCGGGCTGGACCGAGGCGTAGGCCAGGCCGTAGATGAAGCCGCCCAGGCAGCCCACGACGCCGCCCAGGATGAGCGACTGCATCTTGTAGGAGAAGACGTTCTTGCCGAGGCTGCGCACGGCGTCCTCGTCCTCGCGGATGGCCTTGAGCACACGGCCCCACGGGCTCTTCATCAGCAGGTAGACCAGCCCGCAGCACAGGGCGATGAGCACCCAGCCGACGGTCAGCACCCACAACACCCGGTGGTTGAAGAACAGGGGGATGGAACCGAGGTTGAAGCCGTACTGGCCCTCGGGGTAGGGGTTGAGCGCGTAGAAGCCGTCGGAGAAGCCGCGCTGGCCGTCCGAGCCGCCGAAGACGCTCTTGAACGCCACCGAGCGGAACACCAGCCGGACGATCTCGGCCGCCGCGATGGTCACGATGGCCAGGTAGTCGGCGCGCAGCTGGAGGGTCGGGATGCCGAGCAGGATCGCCAGGAGCACCGCGGCGAGCAGGCCGACGATGATGCCGACCCAGAACGGCAGGCCCATGACGGTGACGGTGACGGCCAGGCCGTAGCCGGCCACGCCCATGAACGCCGCCTGGCCGAAGTTGAGCAGGCCGGTGTAGCCGAATTGGATGTTGATGCCGATCGCGGCGAGCGCGTACAGCACGGTCTCGACGCCGACCGCGGACTTCAGCGTCGTGCTGATGATCGTGATCCAGTCCATTCTGATCCTCCCCCGATCAGCCGATTCGCTCGCGGCGGCCCAGGATGCCCTGGGGCCGGACGAGGAGCACGATGATGAGCACGACCAGCGCGCCGACGCTCTTGAGCTCCGGCGGCACCCACAGGGTGGAGACCTGGATGAACAGGCCGACCACCAGCGAGCCGACCAGCGCGCCGAAGGCGGTGCCGAGCCCGCCGAGCGTGACGCCGGCGAAGATGAGCAGCAGGATGTCCTGGCCCATCGTGTACTTCAGGTTCTGGGAGAGCCCGAGCATGATGCCGGCCAGCGCCGCGATGGCGCCGCCCAGGGTCCAGATGATCCGGATGACCCGGTCGACGTTGATGCCGGACGAGGCCGCGAGCGCGGGGTTGTCCGACACGGCCCTGGCCGCCTTGCCGGTACGGGTGCGCAGCAGCGCGAAGCCGACCAGGAGCAGCACGGCCAGCTCGATGCCCATCGCCACGAAGTTCTTGGGCGCCGCGGAGATCGGCCCGACCTCGATGCCCGGCTGGGCCGTGTACTGTGCGTAGGCCTCGTTCTGGCCGCCGAAGAAGATCAGCATGACGTAGCGCATGACCAGCGCGACGCCGATGGAGACGATCATCATGGCGACGATGCCGGTGCCGCGTTTGCGCAGCTGGCCCCAGAAGAAGCGGTCCTGGGCGTAGCCGAACGCGCCGCCCAGCGCCACGGCGAGCACCGCGGCGGGTATGAGATGGAGGCCGAAGCCCACGTTGAACATGTACGCCAGCACCGCGCCGAGCGTGACCAGCTCGCCGTGGGCGAAGTTGGTCAGGCCGGTCGTGCCGTAGATCAGCGACAGGCCGAGCGCGGCCAGGGCGATGATCAGCCCGAGGTTGAGGCCCTCGAAGGCGAGCTGCGCCGCGGTGTCCCAGACGCTGCTCTCCCCGCTCCCGTCGTCTCCCTGCGGCTGCCCGGCGACACCCTTGGCCTGCAACGCGAACAGCACGGTCGAGCAGTTGCCCTCGAAGACGGTCGGCGTGCGCACGTTGCTGCCACCGCGCACCTCGGCGTTCTTCGGAAGGGAGTTCGGGTCAAGGGTGACCTTGAACTTGCCCTTGTCGGTAGGAACTTCCCACGTGCCCTGTGCGTTGGTTGTGACCTCCTTGACGGGTTGTCCGCCCTCGGTGGTCACGACGATTTTGACGCCGTTCACTGGCTGGCCTTGGAGTTTGAGCGTCCCCTTCAAACCCTGGCATCCGGCCGGCCCCGCCTGCGCGGGACTGGCCAGCAGGAAGATGAGTCCACCCAGGAAGGCCGTGAACGCGATCACGGCTCTGCGCAATGGTGCTCCCTCAAATAGGTCAAGGCGGGGTTGTACCCCTCCATCTCGACACGCGAGCATCGCAGGCACAACTGGGATGCAATGGCGGGAGCTTATTCCGCAGACGCCCGTTTCAGTATGGTTCGTCACCAATTAGTGACATGCGTGTGCCACACATGTGAGCAAACAACGCGGCAGGTCAGGGGCTAAATGAGGGAAGACGCCTGGCTGCGCCGAAAACGAAACGGTAACGATGGGGAGAAAACGTGGACGAGCCCGCGGAGCGGCCTTTGGGGCCATGTAAGGCTTCCCCGGCCGTACACGTTATCTACCGGGCCTCCCCGCGGGCTCTGTTCGGACAACCGTAGCGATCGTTGGGGCCGCTGCGCAAAGGTTCGGTCAAAGTGACGTCAGGGGCGCTGGTCGCGCAGCATGCATGTCAGCCTGGAGGTGCACACCCGCCGTCCCTCCTCGTCGGTGATCTCGATGTCGTACGTCGCCAGAGTGCGTCCGCCGTGCAACCGCGTCGCGACCCCCGTCACGTACCCGGAGGTCGCCGAGCGGTGGTGGGTGGCGTTGATCTCGATGCCGACGGCGATGCGGCCGGGGCCGGCGTGGATCGCCGCGGCCACCGAGCCCAGCGTCTCGGCCAGCACCGCCGACGCGCCGCCGTGCAGCAGGCCGTAGGGCTGGGTGTTGCCCTCGACCGGCATCCTGCCGACGACGCGCTCGGGCCCGGCCTCGACGAACTCGATGCCCATGCGGTGGGCCAGCGTGCCTTCGTGCACCGCGCCGTACGCGGAGAAGTCCAGCGGATCGGTCTGCGTCAAGGGGATGTCTCCACTCTTCCGAGCTCGGGTTTTCTGTCGTTGACGCAGACTAGGCTGCGTACGTGCCGAAGAGTGAAGTGACCCCCAGCCGCCCGTGCCTGTTGCTGCTTGACGGGCATTCCCTGGCCTACCGCGCCTTCTACGCGCTCAAAGACGCCAACCTCATGACCACCGACGGTCAGCACACCGAGGCGGTCTACGGGTTCACCTCGATGCTGACGAACATCCTGCGCGACGAGCAGCCGACCCACGTGGCGGTGGCCTTCGACCGGTCGGAGCCGACGTTCCGCCACGAGGAGTACTCCGACTACAAGGCCAACCGGAGCGAGACCCCCGAAGACTTCCGCGGCCAGATGCAGCTCATCTACGAGCTGCTCGACACGCTGCGCATCCCGCACCTGTCCAAGGCGGGCTTCGAGGCCGACGACCTCATCGCCACCCTGGCCACCCGCGCGGCCGCCGAGGGCATGAACGTCCTGATCGTCACCGGCGACCGCGACGCCCTGCAGCTCGTCGACGAGCACGTCACCGTGCTGATGACGCGCCGCGGCATCAGCGACATGACCAGGTTCACCCCCGAGGCGGTCGAGGAGAAGTACGGCCTGACCCCGGCCCAGTACCCCGACTTCGCCGCCCTGCGCGGCGACCCCAGCGACAACCTGCTGTCCATCCCCAGCGTCGGCGAGAAGACCGCGGCCAAGTGGGTGCGCGAGTTCGGCTCCCTCACCGCGCTGGTCGACCGCGTCGACGAGGTCAAGGGCAAGGTCGGCGACAAGCTGCGCGAGCACGTCGCCCAGGTGCTGATGAACCGCCGCCTGACCGAGCTGCTGCGCGACGTGCCGCTCGACGTCCAGCTCGGCGACCTCACCCAGGGCGCGTGGGAGCGCGAGGAGATCAACAAGCTGTTCGACACCCTGCAGATCCGCGGCGAGCTGCGCGAGCGCGTCTTCAAGGTGCTCGGCACCGGCGAGGCCGAGCCCGAGCAGGGCTTCGAGGTCGAGACCGTCATCCTCGGCCCCGACCGGGTGGCCGGCTGGCTGGCGGCGCTCCCGCAGGGTCGCGCCGGGCTGGCCTTCAAGGGCTCCTACGGCAGCGGCTCGGGCCGCATCGACGGCATCGCCGTCGCCTCGCCCGACGGCACCGCCGCCCACATCGACCCCGTCAAGCTCACCGAGGCCGACGAGGCGGCGCTGCGGGCCTGGCTGGGCGACGAGAGCAAGCCCAAGGCCGTCCACGACGCCAAGGGGCCGATCCTGGCCCTGTGGGCCCAGGGCATGGAGCTGCGCGGCCTGAGCTGCGACACCGCGCTGGCCGCCTACCTCGCCATGCCGGGCCAGCGCACGTTCGCGCTGGAAGACCTGGCCAGGCGCTACCTCCACCGCGACCTGCGGGCCGAGGAGGAGTCCGGCGGCCAGGCCGCCCTGTTCGGCGACGACGAGGACGCGCCGGCCAAAGACCTCGCGCTGCGCGCCCACGCCGTGCGCGAGCTGGCCGACTCCCTTGAGGGCTTCCTGGCCGGCCGCGGCGGCACCCAGCTCCTGGCCGACGTCGAGCTGCCGCTGCTGTCGGTGCTGGCCGAGATGGAGCGGGCCGGCATCGCCGTCGACAGCGAATACTTCGCGGGCCTGGAGGCCGAGTTCGGCGCCGCCGTCAAGCACGCCGTGGAGGAGGCCCACCGCTCCGTCGGCGAGCAGTTCAACCTGGGCTCGCCCAAGCAGCTCCAGGAGATCCTGTTCACCCGGCTCAACCTGCCGAAGACCAAGAAGATCAAGACCGGCTACAGCACCGACGCCGACCAGCTCGCCTGGCTCGCCACCCAGACCGAGCACGAGCTGCCGACGATCATGCTGCGCCACCGCGACCAGCAGAAGCTGCGCACCACGGTCGAGGGCCTGATCAAGGAGGTCGGCGACGACGGGCGCATCCACACCACGTTCAACCAGATCATCGCCGCCACCGGCCGCCTGTCGTCGGAGAAGCCCAACCTGCAGAACATCCCGATCCGCACCGCCGAGGGCCGCCGCATCCGGCAGGGCTTCGTGGTCGGCGAGGGCTACGAGCGGCTGCTGACGGCCGACTACAGCCAGATCGAGCTGCGCATCATGGCCCACCTGTCCGGCGACGAGTCGCTGATCGAGGCCTTCGAGTCCGGCCACGACTTCCACCAGGCCACCGCGGCCCGGGTGTTCGACCTGCCGCCCGAGCAGATCGACAGCGAGCTGCGGGCGCGCATCAAGGCGATGAACTACGGCCTGGCCTACGGCCTGTCCGACTTCGGCCTGTCCGGGCAGCTCAACATCCCGGTCTCGGAGGCGCGGGCGCTGAAGGAGGAGTACTTCACCGAGTTCGGCGGCGTGCGCGACTTCCTGCAGGCCATCGTGGCCCAGGCGCGCACCGACGGCTACACCGAGACGATCATGGGCCGCCGCCGCTACCTGCCCGACCTGACCAGCGACAACCGCCAGCGCAGGGAGATGGCCGAGCGCATGGCGCTCAACGCCCCCATCCAGGGCTCGGCGGCCGACATCATCAAGGTCGCCATGCTCCACGTCCACCAGGCCATCGCCGAGGAGGGGCTGGCCTCGCGGATGTTGCTGCAGGTCCACGACGAGCTGGTGTTCGAGGTCGCGCCGGGCGAGCTGGAGACGCTGCGGCAGCTCGTGTGCGACCAGATGAACGCCGCCTACCACCTGCGCGTTCCGCTGGAGGTCTCGGTGGGCGTCGGGCGTACGTGGCAGGACGCCGGCCACTGACGATGTTTATCCCGACACGGCGGGGCAGTCCGACATATCGCGAACGGCGTGGCCCCGCCGTCTCCGGGGCTTCTCGTCTACGCTGAAGACAGTTTTGGCCGAGATGCCGGGAGTTTTGTGCGGGTACCAGCGTCCTTCACGCGGATCATCGCAATCGCGAACGTGGCCGTGGTGACCGTGGCCGTCGTCGGGCTGAGTCTCTTACCCGACGGTGAGACTCCTACTACCCAGGCGTCGGCCCGGGTCGGCGTGATCGCCCCCGTCTCACCCCCGCAGGGGCAGCCCCAGGACACCTCCCAGCCGCCCGGCGTGGTCGCCACCCCCGACTTCGCCCGGCAGGTGCGCGCCAACGAGGCGGGCATGGTGCCGATCATCATGTACCACCGGATCCTGCGCAAGCGCGTGGCGTCCATCGATCGCACCCCCGCCCAGCTCAGGCAGGAGCTGGAGAAGCTGGCCAGGCAGGGCTACGTGCCCATCACGGCCAGGGAGTTCGCCACCGGCGACATCCGGGTGCCGGCTGGGCGGTTCCCGGTCGTGCTGACGTTCGACGACGGCCATCCGAGCCACTTCGCGCTCGACGACGCGGGCAACCCCGAGCCCGACACCGCCGTCGGCGTGATCCTCGACGTGGCCACCCGATACCCCTCGTTCCGGCCGGCCGCGACGTTCTGGATCAACCGTGAGCCGTTCGGGCTGCGCGACCCGGAGCGGCAGGCGGCCGCGGTGCGGTGGCTGGTCGATCACGGCTTCGAGGTCGCCAACCACACCTGGTCCCATCCGGACCTGCGGCGGCTGGGCAAGAAGAAGGTGCGCGAGCAGATCGTCCGGCTGGAGCGCCTGCTCAAGAAGCTGGGGGCGCCGCCGGACAAGACCCTGGCCCTGCCGTACGGGTCGGTGCCGCGGCCCAAGAAGCTCGCCCGTACCGGCTCCTGGGACGGGACCCGCTATGATTTCGCGGGCGTGTTCCTCGCCGGGGCCCAGCCGTCCCTTTCGCCCTTCGCGAAAAAGTTCGACCGTGGGGCGATCCAGCGGATCCAGAGCAACGGCAAGCGGGGAGAGTGCCGCAAGTGGTGCTCGCAGTACTGGCTGGAGTGGCTGAACAAGCACCCCGGCGAGCGCTACGTCTCGGACGGCGATCCCACGCGGATCTCCGTCCCGCGCGGACTACGGGGTAATATCAACCCCAAGCGGGAGTCCCAGATCATCGCGTACTGATGTGCCTCCGGATTGACCCCGTGGCCAAGGTCTCATATGCTGATCGCTGCGCTGTGGGCTCGCGCGCGCCTCAGACGGAGCGGGCTCGCGCTCGGTCACGTCGATGTCGTAATTCCTCGGCTTGATGCGGAAGAGGGCCTGCCGCGCATCCGCCACATCGACATCCTGTCCGCGTTCGGAGCAATTCCACACATGACGTCCAGCACTGAGGCCACCTCGAGCACCCCGCAGGTAGCGGTCAACGACATCGGGTCCGAGGAAGCCTTCCTCGCAGCGATCGACGAGACCATCAAATACTTCAACGACGGCGACATCGTCGAGGGCACCGTCGTCAAGGTCGATCGAGACGAGGTCCTTCTCGATATCGGCTACAAGACCGAGGGTGTCATCCCCTCGCGCGAGCTTTCGATCAAGCACGATGTCGACCCTGCTGACGTCGTGGAGGTCGGGGAGCACGTCGAGGCCCTGGTTCTCCAGAAGGAGGACAAAGAGGGCCGCCTGATCCTGTCCAAGAAGCGCGCCCAGTACGAGCGCGCCTGGGGCACGATCGAGAAGATCAAGGACGAGGACGGCATCGTCACCGGTACCGTCATCGAGGTCGTCAAGGGTGGTCTCATCCTCGACATCGGCCTGCGCGGCTTCCTCCCCGCCTCCCTGGTCGAGATGCGACGCGTCCGCGATCTGCAGCCGTACGTCGGCCGCGAGCTCGAGGCGAAGATCATCGAACTCGACAAGAACCGCAACAACGTGGTTCTCTCCCGCCGCGCCTGGCTGGAGCAGACGCAGTCCGAGGTTCGCCAGACGTTCCTCAACACCCTGCAGAAGGGCCAGGTCCGCAAGGGCGTCGTCTCTTCGATCGTCAACTTCGGCGCCTTCGTCGACCTCGGCGGGGTCGACGGTCTGGTCCACGTGTCCGAGCTGTCCTGGAAGCACATCGACCACCCGTCCGAGGTCGTCGAGGTGGGCCAGGAGGTCACGGTCGAGGTCCTCGACGTCGACATGGAGCGCGAGCGCGTCTCCCTGTCGCTCAAGGCCACGCAGGAAGACCCGTGGCAGCAGTTCGCCCGTACCCACCAGATCGGCCAGGTCGTGCCGGGCCGCGTCACCAAGCTGGTGCCGTTCGGTGCGTTCGTCCGGGTCGAGGAGGGCATCGAGGGCCTGGTCCACATCTCCGAGCTGGCCGAGCGCCACGTGGAGATCCCGGAGCAGGTCGTCCAGGTCGGCGACGAGATCTTCGTGAAGATCATCGACATCGACCTCGACCGTCGTCGCATCAGCCTCTCGCTGAAGCAGGCCAACGAGGGTGTCGGCACCGAGGTCGAGTTCGACCCGACCCTCTACGGCATGGCGGCCACGTACGACGACCAGGGCAACTACATCTACCCCGAGGGCTTCGACCCGGAGACCGGGGAGTGGCTCGAGGGCTTCGACAAGCAGCGTGAGGAGTGGGAGCGGCAGTACGCCGAGGCCCAGACGCGCTTCGAGGCTCACCGCAAGCAGATCGAGGAGGCCCGCAAGGCCGAGGCGGAGGCCGGCGAGGCCGCTCCCTCGTCCTACAGCGGCGAGACCGCTCCTCCGTCGGGCAGCTCGTCGTCGGCTCCGGCCAGCGGCGCGCTCGCCTCTGACGAGGCGCTCGCAGCCCTCCGCGAGAAGCTCGCGGGCGGCCAGAGCTAAGGCTCAGCCTTGAAAAGCCCCGCACGGGTTTCCGTGCGGGGCTTTTTCATGCCCTTCTCTGGTACGGGCCTCGCGGAGCGCTCTGCCAGGCCGTTGACGGATGGCGCTCAGTAGGCGAGTTCCCCGATGCCGCCGTCGACGCGCAGGACGGTGCCGGCGGTGTAGGCGGACTCGTCAGAGGCCAGGTAGACGGCCGCCTTCGCCACCTCGGTGGTGGTGCCGATGCGATGCAGGGGCACGGTCTGCCGGAGTTCGTCGTAGATGGCGGCCTGCCGCTCGGGGCCGAGCGACTTGAACGTGTCCGTGAGGGTCGGCCCCGGGCTCAGCCCGTTGACCCGGATGCCCCGGTCCTTCAGCTCATGGGTGAGCCCGCGGGAGAGGGACAGCAGGCCCGCCTTGGCGGCGCCGTAGACCGCCGCGTTCTCGTGCCCGACGTAGGCGGAGACCGAGCCGACGAGAATGATCGAGGCCTGCTGTGACAAGAGCGGGAGCAACGCTCTGACCAGGAAGAACGGCCCCTTGAGGTTGGTGGCGACGAGTGTGTCGAACGCCTCCTCGGTCCATTGCTCGATCGGGAGATGGGTGACGTCGGCGGCGTTGCTCATCACGATGTCGAGCTTCGGCCATTCCTGCCGCAACCGCGCCGCGAGCGCCGCCTGGCCGGGGACGTCGCCGGCGTCGCTGACGACGGGCAGCAGCGGGCCGTCCAGCTGCCGGGCGGCCTCGGCCAGCCGTTCCCGTGAGCGGCCGGTGATCGCGACGATCGCACCCTCGGCGAGGAACTGACGGGCCGTCTCCAGCCCGATGCCGCTCGTCCCGCCCGTGATCAGTGCGTGCTTTCCTGCGAGACGACCCATGAAAGTCATCCTCCTGACTGCCGCAAGGCGCATGGTGGTGGTGCCGATGACGGGCCGTCCCGCCATCGTGAGGCGCCCGCCAGAGGCCGGCCGCGTGCTGCGGACGTGGCTCTGGCGGGTGCGTTCGGGGTCAGATGGCGGTACGTCCGCCGTCGGCGGGCACGACGGCGCCGGTCACGTAACTGGCCTGGTCGCCGGCGACGAAGGCGATGACGCGAGCGACCTCGGCCGGGTCGGCGGCGCGCTTGAGCGCGGTCGTCAGGCCCATGCCGCCGACGTCCGGGCCCATGACCGCCACCACCTTGGAGGTGGCCATCGGGCCGGGCGCCACGGCGTTGACCCGTACGCCGGAGGCGGCGAACTCGGCGGCCCAGGCGCGGGTCAGGGACTCCAGCGCTGCCTTGGTGGCGCCGTAGACCGCCATCGGCGGCATGCCCAGTCCGGCGGCGGTGGAGGTGACGTTGACGATGCTGCCGCCCCCGCCGGCGGCCATCTTCGGCGCGAGCTGGGCGACCAGGATGAACGGCGCGCGCACGTTGACCGCGAAGGCCGCGTCGTAGGCGGCGAGGTCCTGGTCGGCGGTCGCGCTGAACGGGACGACTCCGGCGTTGTTGACCAGGATGTCCACCGCCCCGGCCTCCTCGGCCAGCCGCCGCACGGCCCGCGGGTCGGCCAGGTCGGCGCCGATGAAGCGGGCGGTGCCGGTCGCGCCGGTCCGCACGTCGTCCACGACCTGGGCGCCGCGGCCCGGGTCGGTGCCGGTGATGATCACGTTCGCTCCGGCGGCGGCGAGCACCTTCGCCGTGGCGTGCCCGAGCCCGCCGATGGCGCCCGATCCGGTGATCAGCGCCGTCTTGCCGTGGAAGTCCATGGGTTCGGCCTTTCTCCGCCGGTGCGAGCTCCGGCGACTTCTGTGCGACCGTTCAATAAGTCGCTCGGCCTTCAACGTACAGACTTTTGTGCAGGCGGTCAAAAAGTCGTAACCTGGGCACATGGCACGGACAGGGCGCCCTCGCGCATTCGACAAGGACCAGGCGCTGCAGCGCGCGCTGCTGCTGTTCTGGTCGCGGGGCTACGGAGAGACCTCCATCCAGGACCTCGTCGAAGCGCTGGACCTGGAGCGGGGCAGCCTGTACGGCGCCTTCGGCGACAAGCGGCAGTTCTACCTGACGGCGGTCCAGCTGTACTGGGACACCTACGAGCGCGAGCTGACGGCGGCGCTGGCGTCCGGGCCGGTGCTGCCGGCGCTGCGCGAGGTGCTCGCCAACCCGGCCCGGACCCAGGAGTACGCCTCCGACGCCGGCGTGCCGCAAGGCTGCATGATCGGCAACACCACCGCCGAACTGGTTCCGCAGGACGCCGAGGCCCGCGCGATCGTCGCCCGGTCGCACGACCGCTTCACCCGGATCGTCGCCGACGCCCTGCGCCGCGCGCAGGCCGACGGCGAGGTCGTCCGGACCGCCACCCCCGAGGCCCAGGCGCAGCTGTTGCTGTTCACCGTCCAGGGCCTGTCCCTGGTCTCCCGCGCAGGACTCGACACCTCCGTCGCCCTCGCCGCCGTGGACGCCCTGATCGACGCCCTGCGCGCCTGACCTGCGGTTTCTGGACCACCCGACCCCCGGGTGTCGTCACTCGTTGCGAGTCGGTGACCGGTCAGACGGTCTCTGCGCTGGGGCGCCGGGGGGCGGCCCGGCGTCCCGGACGGGTCAGCTGCGGCCGAGCATGTCCGCGGTGAGGATGTTGCCACCCAGACCCCAGCCGCCGTCCGGAACCTCCTCCAGAAGGACCAGGGTGGTGGCCCGGGCTCGTTCTCCGTAGACGGCGGCGTAGGCGTCGGTGACGGCGTCGATGAGCTTCTTCTTGGACTCGGGGGTCAGGGTGTCCGCGGGAACCTTGAGGTTGGCGAATGGCATGTCGGTTTCCTTTCATGTGGGGATTCAGAGTGAGGCGGCAGGCTTGGGTCGTGAATGCCTGGGCGTGCGCGTTGCGGTCCGAGATTCGCCTCATGCCGGGGGCGACGGTGTCTCCGCTCGTGTCAGGGTCGAAGCCGTCAGCCGGCCGAACCCGCTGAGGACCCGGTGACGACGACGGCGTGTCGCGCGGCGGCCATCAGACGATCCCGCCGTTGGCGCGCACGACCTGGCCGTTGATCCAGTGCCCGGCCGGGCTCGCCAGGAAGGCGACGACCTCGGCGATGTCCTCGGGGGTGCCGAGCCGTTCCAGCGGCGGTTGCTTGGCGAGCTGCTGGATCGTCGCCTCGTCCTTGCCGTCGAGGAACAGTTCGGTGGCGGTCGGGCCGGGCGCGACCGCGTTGACCGTGATGTTCCGCCCGCGCAGCTCCCGGGCGAGCACCAGCGTCATCGCCTCGACGGCTCCCTTGCTGGCGGCGTACGCCCCGTAGCCGGGGAACTGCAGGCCGACCACGGACGTGGACAGGTTGACGATCGCGCCACCGTCGCGCACGCGGCGCGCGGCCTCCCGGGCCATCACGAACGTGCCGCGGATGTTGGTGCGGTGCAGAGCGTCCAGCTCGTGGAGGTCGAGGTCGGCGATCGGGGACAACGACAGCCGCCCCGCCGAGTTGACGACCACATCGACCCCGCCGAAGGACTTCTCCGTCGCGTCGAACATCTCCGCGACGGCGTCCTCGTCGGCCACGTCGGCCTGGACCGGGATCGCCTGGCCGCCGGACGCCGCGATCTCCTCGACGACCTGCGCCGCGGCGGAGGCCGACCCTTGGAACCCCACTGCGACCGCACAGCCCCGCGCCGCCAGCGCCACCGCGATCGCCTTGCCTATCCCGCGAGAGCCACCGCTGACGACGGCCACACGCTGGTCACTCATGGAGAACTCCTTATTTATCAGTGATACGTGCTCTCCGTATCGTCGTTACGTGCATCGACGGTAGCGCACAACTCCGTATCGCCGCTAGCGGTTGGCGGTATCATCGATCGCATGGCAGAGACGGACCCGCTTCGCGCGGCGATGATCGAGGCCGCGGAGCGGCAGCTGGCGTCGTCCTCGGACCACGAGGTGGCCACACGCGCGGTCTGCGAGGCGGTCGGCGTAAGCCAGCCCGTGCTCTACCGGTTGTTCGGTGACAAGCGCGGGCTGCTGGACGCCGTCGCCGACCACGGCTACGAGCAATATGCCGCGCTCAAGGCCGCCCAGGAGCAGACCGGCGACCCGGTCGCCGACCTGCACGCCGGCTGGGACGGCCACATGGCGTTCGCCCAGGCGAAGCCGGCCCTCTACCAGCTGATGTTCACTCCGCGGCCGTGGTCGCACTCGACGGCGCGAGATCGCGTGATGGAGCTGCTGGTGGCGGCGCTCACGCGGTGCGCGGCGGTGGGGGCGTTGAAGGCCGAGCCGCAGACCGCCGCTCAGCTGATCCTGGCGGCGAACGTCGGTACCGCCCTCGACCACATCGCCAGACCGGCTCTGTTCGACGACCCCGCGCTGTCCCACCGGATGCGAGACGCCGTGTTCTCGCACGTCCTGACCGGGCCGGGCGCCCAGAACGACGCCGACCCGCTGTACGCCGCCGCGCTGCGCCTGCACGCACAACTCGATCTCACCGGGACCGAGGCCCTGGAGCCGGCCGAGACCGCCCTGCTGCGGCGATGGCTTGAGCGCATCACGCAACCCGTAAGAGGGTGACGGCCGCGCTCGGGAACACGCTGCCGGCCGCAGCCGGATGACATGTCACAGCAGTGCGGGCCATCGCGTGCAGAGTCGTCCCGAGCGGAAGCGCGAAGAGGGCAGCAACGGCGTTCGCTGAGGGTTTCCAGGACTTCAGTCGTGCATTGGCCCGCTCGCCGGGCGCACGGAGCTGGCTCGACGAGCCCTCGGTCACCGGCTTTCACGGCGTAGCGCCCCCGCTGCCGGGTTCACCTTCTCGTCGTTTCCCGGGCCGCCGGAGGGCGGCAGCGGAGCATCGCCCGCCTGGCGGTCTGGGTTGGGGAGGCTGAGCCACAAGGTGGGGCAGGGTAGCCCCTGAGGGGCCGGTTACAGCCGGTCTGTCTTTTCCGTCCTCTGGCCCGAGCGGGGTTCTGTGAGGGGGCGAGGGTTCGGCGGCACGGAGAATCGCCGAACGGGCGCGAGATTTTACCCAACGACCTTTTACGACTTCTCTACCTGCGAAGACGGCCGCTGGGAAACTGGCATGCGGCTGGAGGTACGAGCGTTCGGGGGCGATGCGGTGCGTATGGTTCGGCGCGTGATCCCGGTGGTGGCGGCGGTGACCGTCCTGGTCTCGGCGGCAGGCGGGGGAGTCGGGCAGGCGATGCGCCTGGCCGCGTCGCCCACCCCCTGGCCGGAACGCGACGTGACCGAGCTCGCGCAGCCGCAACCCGAGGCCGCCTGGCCTGAGAAACCGGAGCAGGACACGGCCGGATCAGTGGGATCAGCCGGATCAGTCGGCTCGGTCGGGTCAGCCCGGCCTGACCTGGGAGCGGCCGGATCGGCAGGCTCGGAGCTTGGGGCGGCCGGATCGGCGGCGTCCGAGTTCGGAGCGGCTGGATCGGCGGCGCCCGAGTTCGGGGCGGCTGGATCGGCAGGGCAGGAGGAGCTGGGAGCGTCGGAGCTCGGGGTGGTGGGGCTGGCGGAGCGGGGTGCTGCCGGGCCGGTGCGGCCGGCGCCTGGGCGGCAGACGCTCGCCTGGTCCGAGTGCGGCGGCGGGCTGCGGTGCGCCACGTTGCCCGTCCCCGCCGACTGGGCCAGGCCGCGTGAGGCCCGAGTGGCCGTCCGGCTCGCCATGATGCCCGCCCAGGACCCGCTGCGGCGGCTCGGTGCGCTGGTGGTCAACACAGGGGCCTCGTCGGTCGTACGAGAGGTCGCGGCGCGGCCGGACACCGTGGGCGAACTGGCCAGATGGTTCGACGTCGTGCTGGTCGAGGCGCGCGGGGCCGGGGATGGGGGGCACGCGGGGGCGTGCCCCCGACCCCGGCCGGACCCGGCCCGGCTGCAGGTGGCCGAAGGGCGGACGGCCTGGCGCGCGTTCGCCCGGGACAACGCCGCCTACGACCGGGCCTGCCGGGCCGCGCTCGGGCCGTCCTTCGCCGGGCTGACGTCCTGGCAGGTCGCTCACGACCTCGACGCCGTACGCGCCGCGCTGGGGGAGTCGCGGCTGCGCTACCTCGGCAACGGCTACGGGAGCGTGTACGGGCAGGCGTACCTGGAGCTGTTCCCCGGCCGGGCCGGGCGGATGTACCTGGAGGGGCTGCCCGACCACACCGAGACCGGGCTCGAACGGCGGCTGCTCGCCCACGCCCGTGCCCAGGAGCGGCAGCTCGGGTACTTCCGCGACTGGTGCCGGAACCGTGCCGGCTGCCCGCTCGGCCGTGCGGACGCCGTCCGGGTGTTCGACGGCCTGGTCAGGCGCGCGCCGCTGCGGCTCGGTGGCGGCGGGCGTACGGTGAGCGGGCACGAGATCGCCGCGGCCGTCTGGGCGGGCCTCACGCCCGCAAGGTGGCCGGCGCTCGCCCACGCCCTCTCCAGAGCCCGGACGGGCGACGCCACGGCCCTGACCACCCTGCTCCCCGCCGACCCCCCACAGCCGCCCCCTCCCGGCCCGACGGCAGCCACCCCCGGCACGGTCCAGCCGGCCCCCGCAGGTACGGCGGGAGCACGCCTGAGCGCGGGACAGGCGCCTCCTGGTACGACGGGAACACCCTTCGGCCCAGGGCAAGCGCCTCCCGGCCCGACGGGGGGAGCCCCCGGCGCAGGCCAGGCGGCCCCGGCAGGTACGGCGGGAGCACGCCTTGGCGCTGGGCAGGCGCCTTCGGCTACGACGGGGGCGGCTCCCGGCTCGGGGCAGGCGCCTCTCGGAACGGCCCGCGGCACCGGGCAGATGCCTCCCGCAACGGCCGGGGCCCGGCCCCCTGAGGCGCTGCCGGGGTCGGCGGGGGCGATTCCTCGGGGCGGAGCGGCGGTTCCTGGAACGGCCGCCCCTGGAGGGGTGGCCCCCGGAGCGGCGGCTCCTGGAACGGCGGTTCCTGGTACCACGGCCCCTGGAGTGGCGGTTCCTGGAACGGTCGCCCCTGGAGTGGCAGGGGGAGGCGTCGTGTCCGATGCGGGGACGGCGGGGGTGGTGGCGCGGCCTGGGGAGGCGGTGCCCGGCGTGGTGGGGGGAGTGGCGTCCAACGTGGGGGAGGTGGGGTCGGCGAGTGCGGAGGGGGTCAGGTGGTGTCGTGACTTCGGGTTGGCCGCGCCCGGTTATCGCAGCTTTCTCCAGGTGGAGGCGCGACTGCGGAAGGCGGCCCCGCGGGTGGGGTGGCTGAGCGGGCGGGCGGAGGTGGCCAGGTGCCTGGGGGTGGCGCGCTCGCCGGGCTGGGCGCCGCACCCGTTGGCGTCCGGGCTCAAGGTGCCCCCGGTGCTGGTAGGGGTGGGACGGCTCGACAACGAGACCCCGTCCTCAGGGGCGGCCAGGGCGGCCGGGCAGATCCCCGGGGCGAGGGTGCTGTGGCACGGGGACGGGCAGGGCGCGTACCTGGTGCAGGGCGTGAGCAGGCTGCGCGCGGCCTGCCTGCGTACGAAGGTGCACGACTACCTGGTCAACGGCGTCCTGCCGAAGCGGGGCACGTTCTGCCCGGGCGAGCTCACGGCGGGCAACGCTCCCTAGCCGGCGGCGCGAGAGGACCGTCCGGGGCGGGGAGGCAGGGGGCGGGAGGGCGTGGAAGTCGGCGGGGGCGGCGGGGACGCAGCCGATAGGGTGCTGGCGTGAAGGTCGAACGGGCGGTGGCGGCGGACGCGGGCGAGATCCTCACCCTGCAGCGGGCGGCGTACGTGAGCGAGGCCCAGCTCTACGGCGACCCCTACATCCCGCCGCTCGTGGAGTCGCTGGAGCAGGTGCGCAAGGCCGTCGAGACCGGCGTCGTGCTCAAGGCCGTGGACGCCGGCCGGATCGTCGGCGCCGTGCGCGGGCAGCTGGCCGGCACCACGTGCCTGGTCGGGCGGCTCGTGGTCGCGCCCGACCGGCAGGGGCAGGGGCTCGGTACGGCCCTCCTCGCGGCGCTGCACGAGCAGGTGCCGGAGGCGGGGGCGTTCGACCTGTTCACGGGGCATCTGTCGGAGGGCAACCTGCGGCTGTACCGGCGGCTCGGCTACCGCGAGACCCGGCGGGAGCGGATGGACGACCATCTCACCCTGATCCACCTGCGCCGCACCCCGACCTGACCGCTTCCCCGAGGCACGCCCGGCCTCCGGCCCGTCCGGCGCCCAAGGTCACGGCGCCTGGGCAGGCGGGATCGTGGAGGCGCTGGACATCTCCGGCGACGGCAAACTCCTAGCCTGGCGACCCGGCGCGGCGCTGTCAGCCGTTCAGTGATCTCCGGACGGCGGCGTCCACGAGCTGGCGCACCTCCTGCTCGCTGAAGATGTCGGGCAGGGTGAGCCGTTCGACGATGAGCCAGTTCAGGGCGAGGTAGAGCAGGACCACCGAGGTCGAGTCGCCGGGCAGGCCAGAGGCGGCGTGGTAGCCGATGTTGGCGTCGATGTCCTCGCGGATGCGCTTGGTGAGCACGGCGCGCAGCTCAGGACGCCGGGTGGACTCCAGCCGCAGTTCGAGCAGCGCCAGGTAGCCGGAGTTGAAGGCGGTGACCCGGTCCACCAGCTCGTGCATGAGCTCGGCGTAGCGGGTCTCGTCCTGCACGCCCTCCTGGCTGCGGGCGAGCGTGGCCGCGTCGGGCAGCAACCGTTCATAGATGCGTCCGCCGGCCTGGGTGAACAGGTCGTCGCGGTTGGCGAAGTAGTTGGACGCCGTGCCCGGCGGCACGGCCGCCTCGGCGTCGACGGCCCGGAACGTCAGCCCGCGCGCTCCTTCCCTGGCCAGCACCTCGATGGCCGCGTCGATCAGCGCCTGCCTCCGCTCGGGGTTCTTCCGCACTTGACACCACTCCAGACGTAGTACTACGTTCAAACCACTTCACTCATAGTACTACAGCAGGAGTTGCTCCGAATGCGAAAGCTTGTCTACTACATCGGCGTCTCCCTCGACGGCTACATCGCCGGCCCCGGCGCCGAGTTCGACTTCTACCCCGTGTCCGCCCAGATGGCCGACTGGATCAACGCCCGCTATCCCGAGACGCTGCCCACCCACATCCGCAGCCTGGTCGGCCTTGAGGACGTGCCCAACAAGGTGTTCGACACCCTGGTGATGGGCCGCGGCACCTACGAGCCGGCCCTGCAGGTGCCCACCACCAGCCCTTACTCCCACCTGCGCCAGTACGTCCTCTCCAGCACGCTGACGATCGACGACCCCACGGTCCACGTGGAGACGGGCGACCCGATCGAGCTCGTCCGGCGGCTGAAGGCCGAGGACACCGGCATGGACATCTACCTCTGCGGCGGCGGCAAGCTCGCCGGCTCCCTGCTCCCGGAGATCGACGAGATCATCCTCAAGAGCTATCCCGTGGTGGCGGGGGCGGGCATCCCCATGTTCTCCGGCGGCTTCAGCCCCACCCTGTTCACCCCCACCAGGCGCGAGTCCTTCGACAACGGCGCCCAGGTCACCTGGCTCACCCGCGCCTGACACACACCCCCAAGGAGAAAAACATGCATATCAAGCTTCCCGCCACGATCACCCAGGCCAAATCCGAGCAGCAGGCCCGCTCTCAACAACGGCACGAGCAGCCGGCGCGCGACCTCAAGCCCACGGGCCGGGCCAACCCCTCCCGCCGTCCGACCGCCGCCCCACGCCGCGGCGGGTACTGAGCGGGCCGTCGGGATGACCGGGTACGCCGGGATGGGTAGTCTTTTCCGGTGCTGAAGATTGGGCTCACCGGCGGCATCGGCTCCGGCAAGAGCGAGGTGTCCAGGCGGCTGTCGGCCAGGGGCGCCGTCGTCATCGACGCCGACAAGATCGCGCGAGAGGTGGTCGAGCCCGGCACGGTGGGGCTGTCCCGGGTGGTGGCCGCGTTCGGGGAAGAGGTGCTGCACCCCGACGGCTCGCTGAACCGGGAGCGGCTGGGCTCGGTGGTCTTCGCCGACCCCGACCGGCTGGCCGCGCTCAACGCGATCGTGCATCCGCTGGTGGGGGAGCGGGTGGCCGAGCTGCAGGGCCAGGCGGCCGACGACGCGATCGTGGTCTACGACGTGCCGCTGCTCGTGGAGAACAAGCTGGCGCCCATGTACGACGTGGTGATCGTGGTCGACGCGGCCGACGAGGTGCGCATCCGGCGCCTGGCCGACCACCGCGGCATGCCGGAGGCCGACGCCAAGGCCCGCATCGCCGCCCAGGCGAGCCGGGAGGACCGTCTGGCCGCCGCCGACCTGGTGATCCCCAACGAGGGCTCGCTCGACGACCTGGAGGCCCGGGTCGACGAGGTCTGGCACGAGCTCGTACGCCGGGCCGCCCGCGGCTAGCCACCCGCCCGCGGTCAGAAGGGCGAGTCGAGCGGCACCTGGCTCACCTCCGGCAGGTACGGATCCAGCTCTCCCAGCTCGAACCGCGACATCCCGATGACGTGCCAGAACTGGCCGCCCGGCTCGCCGTGCACCTTGTACCGCCCGTCCGGCGCCAGGGCGGCCCAGCCCTCGGGCAGCCCCAGCAGCGTCGCCCGCCGCCGGCCGCCCTCCCAGAGGATCACCACGCCGTCGTCGCCGGCGCTGGCCAGCAGGTCGGACGTGGGGCTGTAGGCCACCGACCACACCCGGCGCGCGTGCCCGGCGAGGGTGTGCAGCAGCTGCCCGGTCGCGGTCTCCCACACCCGTACGGTCATGTCGTCGCCGCCGGTCGCCAGGTGGCGGCCCGTGGCGTCGAAGGCCAGGCTCCACAGCCGGCCGTCGTGCTGGGTGAGCGTGTGCACCAGGCGCGGCTGCCAGGGCTGGCCGGGCCGCAGCTCCCACACCAGCGCGCGGCCGTCGTTGCCGGCGCTGGCCAGGTAGCGGCCGTCGGGGGAGAAGGCCACGGAGTACACCCGGTCGGTGTGGCCCTCCAGCGTCGCCACCCGGCCGCCGGAGGAGACGTGCCACAGGCGGACGAGCTTGTCGTCGCAGCCGGTGGCCACGTAGTCGCCGAGCGGGCTGAAGGCGATCGAGCGCACCCGACCCCGGTGGTCGACCAGGTCGACGGCCATGCGGCCGGTCGGCCGGTACCAGATCTTGACGCTGTCGTCGTCGTTGGCGGTGGCCAGCATGTTGCCGTCAGGGCTGAACGCCTCGGCCCACACGTGGTCGGTCTCGGCGTGCAGCTCGCGCTCGTAGTCGCCGGTGGTGGCGTTCCAGAAGTGCACGCCGCCGTCGTTGCTGGAGGTGGCCAGCACCGGTCCGGCGGGCGAGAACAAGGCGGAGATCAGCCGGTCGGCGGTGCCGGTGAACTCCCGCAGCCGCCGCCCGGTGCGCGGCTCCCACACCCGGACGACGCCGTCGTTGCCGCTGGTGGCCAGCATCGAGCCGTCGGCGCTGAAGCGCACCGACGAGATCCGCCGGCCGTGGCCGCGCAGCACCCGCTGGCACTGCCCGGACACCGGGTCCCACAGGCGGACGGTGCCGTCGTTGCTGCTGGTGGCCAGCTGCTGGCCGTCGGGACGGAACGCGAACGGCCAGACTGAGCTGCGATGGCCGGTCAGCTCGACGCGCTTGCCGCCGCCCACGGGCTGCAGCCGGACCGTGCCGCCGGAGTCGCCGCTGGCCAGCGTGCGGCCGTCGGGGCTGAAGGTCACCTGGTAGACGGCCGCCGTGTGGGCGGTGTGCACGCCGAGCGGCTCGCCCGACGCCTGCCACAGGCGGACGCTGCCGGCCGTGTCGCCGCTGGCCAGGATCGAGCCGTCGGGGGAGAACGTCAGGCAGTAGACGCTGCCGGCGTGCCCGGCCAGCTCGTGCCGGGGGGACCAGGTGGCGGTGTCCCAGAGGCGGATCGTGCCCGCCTCGTCGCCGGTGGCCAGCAGGGTGCCGTCAGGGCTGTGCACGGCCCGGTAGACGCTGCCGCGGTGGCCGTCGAGGGTCACGGCCGTCTCCCCGGTGGCCAGGTCCCAGACCCGGACGACGCCCGCGGAGTCGCCGGTCACCAGCTGCGAGCGGCCGAAGGAGGCGGTGTAGACCGGCGCGCGGTGGCCCGGCAGCTCGTGGACCAGCCGGCCGGTCGCGGTCTCCCACACCCGGACCACGCCGTCGCCGCCGCCGGCCGCCACCAGCTCGCCCGAGTCGTTGAGGCGTACCGGCCACACGCCGTCGGGATGGCCGGTGAGCGTGTGCAGACGCCGGCCGGTGAGGGTGTCCCAGAGCTGGACCGTGCCGTCGCTCGCGCCGGTGGCCAGCAGGTCGCCGGCGAAGGTGACGGCGTAGACGCGGCCGCGGTGGCCCTGGAGGGTGCGGACCGGGGAGCCGCCGGCGCACAGCAGCACGCCGCCGTCCTCGTTGCCGATGGCGATGGTCGAGCCGTCGGGGCTGTAGGCGATGGGCTCGGGCAGGCGGGAGGTCTGGAAGTGGTAGCCGTACGGGACGCCGATGCCGGCGGGCGCGAACTCCACCTCCACCGGCTGGCCCGGCACCACCGCCGCGCCCCGCAACGGCGGCAGCGTGCCGGTGACGTTGATCAGGGACGCCCGGTGCCAGCGTGCGCCCTCGACCGTGACGTCGCTCAGGTCGACCTGCGCCAGTCGCGCGCCCGACAGGTCGGCCCCGGTCAGGTCGGCGCCGGTCAGCCTGGCGCCGTCGAGCCGAGCGCCGGCCAGGCTGGCGTCGCGCAGGACCGCTCTGGACAGGTTCGTGCCGGCGAGGGTGGCCTCCGACAGGTCGGCGCCGGTCAGGTCGACCTCCTGCAGGTCGCGCGCCGACAGGTCCTCGCCCTTGAGGTTCGCGCCGCGCAGGTCGGCCTTGGCCGGGGTGCGCAGCCTGGCCGCGATCTTGACCGCGTTCGCCCTGGCCACGTCGTCGGGGGGCGGGTCGGCCACCCAGGCGCGCAACGCCCGCACGTCGGCCAGGTCGCACAGGAACTCGACGGTCAGCGCCGACAGCGGCCTGCGGGTCAGCGGGAGGGGATTGTCGAGGTTCGCGGCGATGTGGCGGGCGATGAGCCATTCCATCACCGAGGCGTGGATGAACCCGAACATGCCCTCCTCGGTGCGTACGAGCAGGCTGCCCGAGCCCATCGCGTGCGCGGCGTGCGCGGGCGAGAGCTGGCCCGAGGCCAGGTCGCTCAGCGTCTCGCCGATCTCGGTCAGCTCGTCGACGCCGAGCAGCGTCTCGCCGCTGTCCCACAGGCGCAGCGCCAGCGCGGTCACCACCCGCCACAGCTCGCCGATCGACAACGCGCCGGGCGAGCCGGGGACGCGGGCCCGCCGCTCCTCGAAGGCCAGCCAGGTGCTGAGGATCTCCTCGTACAGCAGGGCCGGGCTGAGGGTGTGCTGGGCGCCGGCGACCGTGCGCAGACGGTCGGCGTCGAGGTCGGCGATGAAGCTGAGCATGCGCGGGTTCTGGGCCAGGGCCAGCAGGTCCTTGATCTCGCCCATGAGCGACATGCGGGCGCCGGCCTCGTCGCCGTCGTCGAACCGGTTGGCCAGGTAGGAGCGGATCTGGTCGTGCGTGAAGTCCTCCACGCTGAGCACCCGCCGCTGCGGCAGCACGCCCACCATCTCGCCGAGCGAGGTCAGCACCTGGCTGTGCGACTTGAAGTGCTGCGTACGGCTGGCCACCACGATCTTGGCCTTGTCCTCGGCCGCGGCGAGCAGGGTGGCCAGGTGGTCGGCCGCCCGGTCGTAGGTCAGCCGGGTGACCAGCTCGTCGAACCCGTCGAACAGCAGCACGATGCGCCCCTGCCGGAGCAGGTAGCGGAACGCCTTGAGGTCGATGAACTCCTCGCCGTGCCCGGCCAGGTGGGCGGCGACCAGGGCGTCGACCGAATGGGCCTTGTCCAGGGCGCGCAGCTCGATGAAGATCGGCGTCAGGTGCGGCAGCTCGGCCGGGATGCGCCTGGCCAGCTCGCGCAGCGCGAACGTCTTGCCGTGGCCGAAGTCGCCGAGCAGCAGCAGGAACCGGCCGTGGTCGGCGGCCAGCAGCCGCATCAGCTCGTCGGTGAGCCCCTGCCTGATCTGGCTCCCCGGCCGGTCGAGCTCGCGGTAGCGCTGGGGGACGTAGAGGCCCGGCGGGTAGCGGCGGTCGCCGGTGAGCCTCGCGGTCTGCTCGGCGACGTACCCCGACAGGTCGAGCAGGCCCTGGAACTCCAGGAAGCTGCGCACCCGCACGCCCTTGCGCATGAGGTCGTCGCGGAGCGCGCGGGAGGCCGGCGGGCCCTGGTAGATCAGCTCGGCGGCCAGGTCGGCGGCGTGGGCGCGGCGGGCGAACCCGGTCGCGGCGGCCTCGGTCAGCTCGCCGACGTGCGCGCCGATCATGAGCTGCCGGACGAAGCCGTCCTCGGGATGGGTGACCACCAGATGGTCGGGGAAGCGCCGGATCTTGGCCCGCTCGTGCCGGGCCTCGCAGACCTCGGTGATGCGGTCGAGCAGCAGCTCGACGGGGCTGGGCTCGCGCTCCTCGGGCTGGGCGGCGGGCGGCGGCGTGCCGGGGGTCTCGCCGGTGAACGTGGCCCGCACCGCCCGCCAGGCGTGCCGGGCCCGGGCGGGTTTGCCGGTGTCGGGCGTCCAGGTGCGCATGCCGTCGGGGGAGATCTCGATCACCTGGTGGCGGCCGGAGCGCGGGGCCGCGACGGCGGCGAAGCCCGGCCGTGGCTCGGCGGCCGGGACGCCCGCGCCGGACCCGTGGAAGAGCAGGTTGAGCCGGTGGGTGAGCAGCCGGTCGAACGTGGGCGCGTCCCGCAGCGCGGCGGGCGGATGGCCGATCGCGCCCAGCCGCAGCCAGGCGCTCTCCTCGTAGGGGCGCAGCCGCTCGGCGAACCACGCGGCCTGCGCCTCGCCCACCAGCGCGTACGCGTCGCGCTCCAGGTGGCTCATCGCCATCGTCGAGTTGAGCCCCGCCACGACCACCCTCAGGTCGGGCACCTCGAACAACGTCCAGGGCTGGCCGCCGTCGAACACCCGGTCGTCGAGCCCCTGGTAGACCTCGCGGAACAAGCCGGCGAAATGCCGCCACTTGGGCCAGTAGGGCGGCTGCGGGCTCACGTCGTCGGCCTCGCACGTCATGAAGTACGCGCTGGCCGCGGCCTTGGTGACGTCGCGCGGGCCGGGCAGCAGCACCAGCCGGTGGGGCTCCAGCCCGATCAGCAGCCGCAGGTCGGTGACGAACTGCGTGGCCTGCGCGAACTGCCCGAGACTCCCCGACTCGGTCAGGTCGCCGCTGACCACCATGAGGTCGGGACGCGGCATGCCCCGGTCGTACATGGCCGTCAGGTCGGCCCAGATGCGGGCCTGCATGTCCTCCGGCGTGAACGGCTCGCCGGGATCGGGCAGCGCCCGCCCGAACCGCGGCCCGCCGATGTGCAGGACGTTGACCGACTCGCGCCCGCGGTCGTCGCCGCCCGAGGGCGGGAACTTGGGGGCCGTCACCGGGGTGCGGCGGGCCCTGGCCAGATCGGTCGTCGGCGGCAGCGTCGGGACGGCCGGGGGCGGGACGACCCGGCCCGAGGGGAAGGCGGGGGCGGCCGCCGGCTTGGCCCGCCCGGCCAGCGCCTCGCCGACCCGGCCCAGCAGCAGCGCCCTGGCCTGCCCGGAGTCGGTGACGCCGAGCAGGTCGACCCAGGTGATCGTGGACAGCAGGCCCTCCAGCTGCACGTCCTCCAGCCGGATCGTGACGAGCTTGTTGGAGGGGTTGTCGGGGTCGGCGCGCATGGCCGCCTGCCACTCCATGCGCCCGTAGCGCGAGGTGAGGTAGTTGCGCGAGAGCACGGCCACGACGAGCTGCGCCTCGCTGACCCCGCGGTCCATGAAGTCGATGAAGTTGGTGCCGGGCACGAAGTCCCAGGCTTGGATCATGGTCCGGTAGCCGGCCGCCTCCAGCTCCCAGGCGATCCAGGTCGCCCAGGCGGTGTCGGCCGGGGAGTAGCTGACGAAGATCTCGGTCGGCCTGCCGTCACGTGCCATCTGCTCAGTATCCACCGTGGAATCGGTGATTTGGAGTCAGTGTGCGATCATCGTCGAGTGTGGCGGCGTCTGGCTGTGCTCGATCTGATCCGGATCGGGCTGCTTGCTCTCGGTCTGGTCTTCGTGGCGACCGGTCTGCTGCCGTGGCGCGACGCCGTCGAGAGCCTGGAGACGATCGGGCCGCTGCTGATCTTCCTGGTGGCCATCATCGTGCTGGCCGAGCTGACCAAGGAAGCGCAGGTCTTCGACGCCATCGCGGCCAGGATGGCGGTGCTCGGCCGCGGTAACTACACCGCACTTTTCTTTCTTTGTACGGCTTTCGCGTCTTTTGTCACGATATTTCTGAACCTTGACACCACGGCCGTCCTGCTCACCCCCGTCATGCTCGCCCTGGCGCCACGGGCCCGCATCGCCGCCCTGCCGCTGGCGATGACCACCATCTGGCTGGCCAACACCGCCAGCCTGCTGCTGCCGGTCTCCAACCTGACCAACCTGCTCGGCATGGGGAAGCTCGGCCTCGACGCCCAGGGTTTCGCCGCCCGCATGTGGGCCCCGCAGATCGCCTCGATCGCCGTGACGATGGTGTTCCTGTGGGTGTTCTTCTGGCGCCGCGGCGAGCGCCGCGACCTGCGCTACACGCCGCCGGTGCTGGAGCCGGTGGCCGACCGCGTGCTGTTCGGCGCGGCCTCGGCGGGCTGCCTGCTGTTCATCGTCCTGCTGCTGCTCAAGGCGCACGTCGCCGTCGCCGCCACCGCCGCGGCGGTGCTGGTGGTGGCCGCCTTCCTGGTGCGCGACCGGGCCCGGCTGACCTGGAGCCTGATCCCCTGGCAGCTCGTCGTCTTCGTGACGGGGCTGTTCCTGGTGGTGCCCACGCTCAGCGCCCACGGGCTCGACGCGCTGATGACGTGGATGATCGGCACGGAGGGCGACCCGTACCGCACGGCCGCGGTGGGCGCGGGCCTGTCCAACGCGATCAACAACCTGCCCGCCTACCAGGCCGTCTCGCAGGTCATCCCGGCCGCCGACCAGGACCGCCTGCTGGCCCTGCTCGTGGGCACGAACGTGGGTACGGTGATCACCCCGTGGGCCTCGCTGGCCACGCTCCTGTGGTTCGAGTCGTGCCGCCGCCACGGCGTCGCGGTGCCGCTGCGCCGTTTCCTGCTGACCGGCGCCGGCCTGGCCGTCACCGGGCTGCTGGCCACCGTGTGGGCCCTGGTCACGTTCGGCTGAGCGCCGGGCGTCTCAGCCGGGCAGCAGCGACAGCAGGCCGGGAAGGGCGCGCGGGTGGGCGGCCACGAAGCTGCGGTCGTCGGCCGTGCCGTCGATGCTCTCCTCGAACGGGCCGCCGTCGAGCGCCCTGATCTCGATCCCGGCCTCCTGGGCCAGCAGCGCGCCGGCCGGCAGGTCGACCGCCTCGGCACGGTAGCCGACGATGCCGTCGATGTCGCCGCGGGCCAGCATCGCCCACGACAGCAGCGGCGCCCACAGTTGCAGCACCCGCCGCGCGCCCACCTCCAGCGCCGTCTTCAGCGCCAGCACGGTGGCGTCGCCCCGGCTCACGCCGTACCCCTGGGTCCAGGCCAGCAGCAGGCCGTGCGGGCTGGCCGTGTACGGCGGCGCCAGCCGCGTCCCCGTGGACGCCACGGCCCCGCGCCCCCGGATCGCCGACCAGGTCTGGGACGTCACCGGATCGTGCACCACGCCCAGCACCGGCCGCCCGGCCCGGCACAACGCCACCCCCACCACGTACGTGGGCAGCCCGATGGCCACGTTGTTGGTGCCGTCGAGCGGGTCGACCAGCCACGTCCACTCGCCGCCCGCCGCGCCGATCAGCCCCGACTCCTCGGCCACGATCGTGTGCGAGGGGAAGGCCGTCAGGATGCGCTCGACCAGCAGCTTCTCCGAGGCCAGATCGAGATCGGTGACGACGTCGCCGGCGTCGCCCTTGGCCCGGATGCCGACGGCCCCGCGCGTGCCCGCGGCGAGCAGCGCCCCGGCGGCCTGGGCGGCCTCGACGGCCACAGAGCGAGCGTGATCCAGGTCCATCGGGCACCCCTCAGGTCAGGTGGGCGGTGATCAGCCGGACGGCCAGCGCCGTCTCCGCGGCGCTCAGCGGTTCCCGGGGAACGTGGTGGCCGCCCGCTTCGAGCGGGCCGAGCGACAGGTCGCGGCTGCCGGGCCGGCCGCGACCGAGCGCGATCGTGGCCGCCTCGCCGCCCTCCGGCACGACGCTGCTGTGGAAGCGGTCGGCCGACAGGGTGTAGGTGTCGCCGGGGCCGAACAGCTCCACCAGCCCGGTCGCGTGCCGCACGGTGCGGCGGGTGGGGGAGATGCGGTCGCCGTCGGCGCCGCTGACCACCTCGAACACCCGGTGCGTGGCGTCGGGCCCCGCGTCGGTGACCACCGCGTGCACGTTGCGCACCTGGCCGTAGAGCACGTGGCTGACCAGGTCCCAGCTGTGGCAGTGGATCTGCGAGGTGGTGCTCTCGGCGTGCTGGAGCGAGTCGGACCACAGGTGGAGGCATACCCCCTCGCCGCCCTCACGCTCCAGCGGCAGGCAGACGAAGCCGAGCGGATGGCGTACGGCCCTCGGGCGCGCGGTTTCCCTCAGCACGCCGAGCGCCCACGACCTGGCCTGTCCGTCGCGGACCCGCTGGAAGACCGACCGATAGCTCATGAGTCGCACTCACGTTCCGTCTCGTCGGAGGGCCGCAGGACGCGCCTCGCCGTAGGGATCGACGGCGCGCAGGGCCTTGCGCGCGATGTCCACGACGTCGCGGCCGTCGTAGGCCTTGGGAAGAGGCACCCCGATGCGACCGAACAGGTCCTGGACCTCCTCGATCGTGGGCTCGTCGCCGAGCGGCGCCTTCTTGTACATGTCCATCGGCACCCGCCGCGCCTGCTCGAAGCTGAGCCGCAGCTCGGTGTCGCAGTTCTCGTAGTAGAACGTGCCGGCCAGCGCGGTCATGGCGCGGTTGGGGTCCTCCACCGTCATGATCAGGCGAGTGGCCGACAGGTCCCAGCGGAATGTCGTCATCGACGACGACAGGCCGACCTCGATGTCGAGCAGGCCGTAACGCTGGCGGTACCAGAAGGCGGCCAGGATCGTCGCGTACGACTCCTTCCTGACCCGGTCGGTCGTCCACGTCTCGCCGGTCGCGTCGGGGGAGTCCGACAGGGAGCGCCGGTAGTGGGCGTACGTCTCGCACACCTCGACGTTGGACGGGTCGATCACCTCGACCCGCACCACGAGGTGCCGTTTCTCCCGGCGGGCGGCGGCCACGCACTCGGGCAGGGTGACCGCGCGCAGGTAGGTGCCGGTGCCGCCCTTGAAACTCCACCGGGTGGTGTCCTTGCGCGCCTCGGCGTGCATCTGGGCGATCTCCTGCTTGCTGCCCAGCACCCTGACGAGCTGCAGCGCGTCGAGGGCCTTGCGGGTGCCGTGGACGAGCGTCTCGATCTCCTCCAGCCGCGACAGCCGGACGGGGAGCTGAGCCAGCGCGCCGGAGGTGATGGTCTCCTCGACCGGGGCCTGACGGGCGCGGTCGCGCAGCAGGGCGGTGGCCACCAGCGCCATGATCACCAGCGTCGCGGCGTTGACGAGCTGCGTCTGCACATCGGTCGGCACCACCTCGTCGGGCATGATGCCGAGCACGCCGATCACGACCGCCAGTAACAGCGCGATGGCGCCGTCGGCGTTCTGGGCCGCCCATGGGGCGACGCGCTTCAGCGCCGCCGTGAACCGTGCCATCGTTCGCCCGCCCGTCCGACGATCAGTCAATCCCTAGGTCATCGTAACGACCGGCGGCATGCGACTTCCAGCGCACGGGAAGGAGGTATCTCCTACCCGGGAATGACATGACATCTCCCCCTGGCAGCTCAGGACCGGGACCTGACCAGGCTCGATACTGGAAGCGCACGGGGGTGGGGATGAAGGGGATCAGGATGTTCGCGGCGGCCGCGCTGGCGCTGGTGCTGGTGGCCGTGCTGGCGTGCCCGGCCCCGCCCGCGGCGGCGTGGGCGGAGGTCCACCGGCCGTCGCTGTCGGAACGGTTCCTGCAGGTCGTGGCCCATCCGGACGACGACCTGCTGTTCATGAGCCCCGACCTGTACGGCGCCGTCCAGTGGCACCGCCCCACGGTGACCGTCTACCTGACCGCGGGCGAGGGCCAGGCCGGCTGGGACGACGACCGCGACCCCGTCGTCTACGCCCGCGACCGCGCGCAGGGCCTGCGGGCCGCGTACGCCTTCCTGGCCGGCGCGCCCGACGTCTGGCGGGTCACGACGATCACGGCGGGCGGCTTCCCCGTCCGGCTCGAGGAGCTGGCCGGCAGGCCGGCGGTCAGGCTCGCCTTCGTCGGGCTGCCCGACGGCGGCGACCCGCGCGCCGACGGCGGCCGCGACGCGCTGACCAGGCTGTGGCAGGACCGCTCCTGCGTGCGCCCGTTCGGCGCCGGCCCCGAGCCGCGCTGCGTCGGCCGGCAGGACGTGGTCGGCGTGCTGCGCGCGCTCTACGCCCGCTTCCGGCCGACGGTGCTGCGCACGCTCGACCCCGAGCCGCCCGCCCGCCGGGGGTTGTGCGACCACCCCGACCACGTGGCCTCGGCCCGCTTCGCGCTGGCCGCGGCGAGCGGGCTGGGCCTGCGGACGGTCTCCTACCGCGGCTACCCGATGACCGGCTGGGCCCCCAACGTCGCGGGGCCGCTGCGCGAGCTCAAGCGCAAGGTCTTCGGCGTCTACCTGGGCCACGACTACCGCGTCGGGCACACCTGGCGCTACCGGGCCTGGACCGAGCGCATGTACCGGGTCCCCTGAGCCGGGACGCCGCCCGGCCCCGGGGAGCGCCCGGCTAGAACCAGCCGCGGCGGCGGGCCATCTGCTCCAGGCCGTGCTGCAACGCCTGGTCGGCCGCGCCGGGGTGGTCGTCGTAGCGCACGGTGAAGCGGTTGTAGGTGTCGTGGCTGGAGGTCAGGAAGCCGCCGCGCTTGTCGGCCTCCAGGATGACGTCCATCTGCCGCGGCCCGGCGATGAACGTCAGCTCCAGCTCGTTGAAGTGCCGCCGCCACTGGCCGCCCGCGTAGTACTCGATCTCCTGGAAGAACGGCATCGTCGAGCCGTACAGCGTGCCGCGCTCCAGGTCGGCCTTCTTGAAGCCGAAGCCCAGCCGGTCGAGGGCGGCGATGACGTGCTCCTGGGCCGGCAGCGGGCTGACGAACAGCGGGTCGAGGTCGCCCTTGTCGATCGCGCCCGCCAGCGCCAGCTCCGTCTGGACGCCGAGCCGCATGCCGTGCAGCGGGTGGCCGCCGATCGCGCTGATCGGCGTCTCCCACGGCACCATGATCTCGAACGGCTGCTGGTGCTGGGCGCCCGAGGCGAGCTGGAACGTCCCGGCCACCTGCTGGCGCAGGAAGCTGTAGGTCGTCTTGTACTCGTTGTCGCCGCTCTCGACCTCCACCACTGCGGTCAGGTCGAGGTAGATGCCCTCGACCTTGTAGTCGGAGCCGCCGCCGCGGAAGTGCACGACGCCGCGCAGCGGCTCACCGGGACGCACGGTCCTGTCGGTCAGCACCGTGTCGACCTCGACGCCCGCGCCGAAGGCGGCCATCAACTTGCGGAACACCATGGGGTCTCTCCTATGCGGTGGGGGTCTGGCCGTTGGCGGCGGGGTGTCCCGTGCCCGAGATGCGGGGGAGCAGCTGGGCCAGGACGAGGGTGGACAGCGCCGAGTCGGCCTGGCCCTGCTGGGTCCGTACGACCAGCGGCTGGGGGGCGTTCTCGGCGAGCTTGGCGCCCACGTCCAGGCGCCGGCGGGCCAGCTCGTACTGCAGCACGGCCCGGTTGTCGCGGTAGGACTCGGCCAGCCTGCGCAGGGCCTTGGCCTCGTTCTCGGCGGCGGTCAGCTCGGCCCTGCCGCGCGCCTCGATCTCCCACGTCACGCGCTGGGCCTCGGTCTCCTGCTCCTCCAGCATGCGCGCCACGTTCTTGCGCGCGGTGTTGTGGGCGGCCTTGACCTCGACCACGCGGGCGTCGCGGGTCTTCTTGGAGCGCTCGATCTCCATGAGCAGCGTGTCGATGCGGCGCTTGCGGGTCAGCTCCCACTCGCGCTCGTAGGCCGACAGCTCCTTGGCGACCTTCTCCCGGGTGGCCAGGTGCTGCTGGTACTGGTCGGGGAGCTGGACGTCGGGGATGTTGGCGCCGGTGACGCGCACGCCGTAGCGGCCGAGCTGGCGGTTGAGCGCCTCCTGCATGTCGCCGACGTCGGAGCCGCGCAGGTCGTAGGCGCGCTCGGTGTTGACCCGCCGGCTGCGCTGCCTGATCGCGTCCTGCACGGCGCTGGAGAGCACGAGGTCGAAGTTGCCCGCGCCGATCGTCCGGACGAACGCCACCGGGTCCACGATGCGGAACTTCAGGAAGAACTCGATCGACTTCAGCGGCACGTTCTCGGCCGTCGGGCAGGCCACGATCGGCGCCGAGTAGGGGATCTCGGTGGAGGTGTCCACGACCGCGTCCACCCGGTCCCACGGCAGCCACAGGTAGTGGCGGCCCGGCGGGAGCGTGCCGGTGATCGCCCCCCAGCGGCTGCGCACGCCGGTGGTGCCCTCCTCGATCTCGATGATCGCCTTGCGCCACATCGTGACCAGCGCCACGACCAGGAAGAACAGCGCGGCCAGCGCGGCGGGCACGGTGAGGTCGGTGAGCGCGGCCATCCCGGCGAAGTACAGGGCCAGCAGGACGAGCGCCATCCAGGCGAAGCCGCGCCGGTCCTTGGGGATCACCACCGGCACGAGCTGGCCCTGCTCGCCGCCGCGCAGCAGCTGGCGGATGTCGGACCAGGAGGCCAGCGACTCCTTGATCTTCGAGAACTCGCGGGTCATCGGACCTCACCCTCGCTCAGGTGGCCGGGCAGCAGGCGCTCGACCGTGCGTTCCAGGTCGTTGTCGGGCTCGGGCGTGGCCTGCGGCTCGCTCACGTCGGCGGCGGCCTTCTTCAGCAGCGCCGCGATCTCGTCCTCGCGGCCGCTGACGCGGGCGGCGATCTCGTCGAGCCGGCCGCGGATGGCGGCCATGTCCTCGGCGGAGAACAGCGTCGCGCCCTTGCCGCCCACGAGCTGCTGGGCCAGGGCCAGGAAGTCGATGTCGGTCTGCTCGCCCACCTGAACCACCTGCGGCAGCCGGGTGGCCACCGACTCCAGCTTGGTCAGCAGGTCCTGCTGGAAGCGGTAGTCGAGGATCTCGGGGGCCTCGGCGGCCGACAGCGCCCGGATGTCCAGGGCCTGGGCCTCCAGGAGCGCGGCGTTGGCGTTGGCCGTGGACTCGGCCTCGACCAGGCGCTGCCTGGCCTGCGCGGTGGCCTGGTGGCTGGCGCGTTCGAGCGCGGTGTCCATACGGGCCTGGTAGCCGGCGATCTCGGCCTGGATGGCGCTCAGCGTCTCCTGCAGCCCCGCCAGCTCCTTGACCAGGTCGCCCTCGTTCTGCTCCTTGCGGAGCTGGAGCTCGTACTCGTAGGTGTAGGCCTCCTTGGCCACCCGGATCATCTCTGGGGCGGCCAGGTCCATGCGGTACTCCTGGCTGGACGGCTCGGCGTGGGTGATGTTCACGTCGGTGAGCCGTACGGCGGGCAGGAACTGCTGGTTCAGGTTCTCCAGCATGCCGAGGGTGCTCTCGCCCACCAGGTCGTAGATGTCCTCGGCCCGCTGGGCGTAGATCAGCGAGCGGGTGACCTCGCTGATGGCGTTCTGCAGCTTGGACTGGAAGCCGCTGACCGAGCCGAGCACGAAGATGAACTCGGCCGGGTTCTCGATCCTGAACTGCAGGAACAGGTCGACGCTGGCCTTGACGCCCTGCTGGGTCGGGGCCTCCCTGATGGGGGCGTTGAACGGGTACTCACGCGTGGTGTTGACGATGTAGCTGACCCGCTTCCACGGGTTGAACAGCGTCACCCGGCCCGGGTCGGCGATGTGCACCAGCTTGCCGAACTTGGTGATCAGCGCCTTGCAGCCCTCGGGGACCATCACCACGCTCCTGCGCCACCACAGGAACGCGGCGGCCAGCACCAGCGTCACCCAGTAGTGCGGGCCGAAGAAGATGTCCGACCCCGGCACGATCCCGCCGAGCGCGCCGATCAGGCCCAGGACGACGAGAACGGTCAGCGGGATGACCACCTTGGCCGTGCTGCCCTTGGGGATCACCACCGGCGAGATGACGTGCATGCCGTTCTCGGCGAAGCTGCGGTTGACGATCTCGCCGGCCTCGTTCAGCGAGGCGGACCTGGCCTCGATCAGCGTGCCGACGGAGGCGCCGCCGTCGCGGGCGGCGGCGAAGTCGTGCGGGTTGAGCGCGAAGCCGGGCGCCTGGCCGGTGAGCTGGCCGGCCTGGTCGGCGACCTGTCCGATCGCCTGGCTCATCGCCTGCCGTACGTCACCTCCGCCGGCGACCGCTTGGGCTATGCCCTGACCTGCCTGGATCAGTGCCTCTCGGGGTCGTGACATCGAACCTTCCTTTTCCGCTACAGGCGAATCCGACCGTATCGGGTATGACTTGCTGTTCGCTTGCAATGTGTCGTCATATGACTGTTACGTCCCATAGCAGGTGTGTTATGGATGGAGCAGGTCTGCTACCTGGAGGGTTGATGAGCGGGACCGTCCACAACCGCATCGCGCTGCTGCGCGCCGAGCGGGGGGTGAGCCGCAGGCAGCTCGCGCAGGCGCTGGGGGTGCACTACCAGACCGTGGGATACCTGGAGCGGGGCGAATACAGCCCGAGTCTTCACCTGGCGTTGCGCATGGCCGGATACTTCGGGGTGCCGGTCGAGGTGGTGTTCTCCACCACGCCGTTCCCCTGGATCGGGCAGCCCACGGCCTGACGGTTTCTGTCGGTGGCGCCGCCTACAGTGGCAGCATGCGTCCGGTCACAGATTTGCAGCGGAAGGTGGCGCCTTTCGAGGTCGTCACCGAGATGACTCCATCCGGCGACCAGCCGACGGCCATCGCCGAGCTGGAGCGCCGCGTCCGGGCCGGGGAGAAGGACAGCGTCCTGCTCGGCGCCACCGGCACCGGCAAGACGGCCACGATCGCCTGGCTGATCGAGCGCCTGCAGCGGCCCGCGCTGGTCATGCAGCCCAACAAGACGCTCGCCGCCCAGTTCGCCAACGAGCTGCGCGAGATGCTGCCCAACAACGCGGTCGAATATTTCGTCTCGTACTACGACTACTACCAGCCCGAGGCGTACGTGCCGCAGAGCGACACGTACATCGAGAAGGACTCCTCGATCAACGACGAGGTCGAGCGGCTGCGCCACTCGGCCACCAACTCGCTGCTCACCCGCCGCGACACCATCGTGGTCGCCTCCGTCTCGTGCATCTACGGCCTGGGCACCCCGCAGGAATACGTCGACCGCATGGCCAGGCTCCGGGTCGGCATGGAGGTCGATCGCGACCAGCTGCTGCGCCGCCTGGTCGACATGCAGTACACGCGCAACGACCTGGCCTTCACCCGGGGCACGTTCCGGGTGCGCGGCGACACGATCGAGATCATCCCGAAGTACGAAGAGCTGGCCGTGCGCATCGAGATGTTCGGCGACGAGATCGAGAAGCTCGCCACCATGCACCCGCTGACCGGCGAGGTCATCACCGAGGACGAAGAGCTCTACATCTTCCCCGCCTCCCACTACATCGCCGGCGAGGAGCGCATGGCGGCGGCCGTGGCCGGCATCGAGGCCGAGCTGGCCGCGCGCCTGTCGGAGCTGGAGCGGCAGGGCAAGCTGCTGGAGGCCCAGCGGCTGCGCATGCGCACCACCTACGACATCGAGATGATGCGCCAGATCGGCACCTGCTCCGGCATCGAGAACTACTCCCGCCACCTCGACGGCCGCGCCGCCGGCACCGCGCCCAACACGCTGCTCGACTACTTCCCCGAAGACTTCCTGCTGGTCCTCGACGAGTCCCACCAGACCGTGCCGCAGATCGGCGCGATGTACGAGGGCGACGCCTCGCGCAAGCGCACGCTGGTCGACCACGGGTTCCGGCTGCCGTCCGCGCTGGACAACCGGCCGCTGAAGTGGGAGGAGTTCCTGGAGCGCATCGGGCAGTCGGTCTACCTGTCGGCCACGCCCGGCCCGTACGAGCTGGGGCGGGTCAAGGGCGACGTCGTCGAGCAGGTCATCCGGCCCACCGGCCTGGTCGACCCCGAGATCGTCGTCAAGCCCACCAAGGGGCAGATCGACGACCTGGTCCACGAGATCCGCGAGCGCGCCGAGCGCGACGAGCGCGTCCTGGTCACCACGCTCACCAAGAAGATGTCCGAAGACTTGACCGACTATCTTCTGGAGCTCGGCATCCGGGTGCGCTACCTGCACAGCGAGGTCGACACGCTGCGCCGCATCGAGCTGCTGCGCGAGCTGCGCACCGGCGAGTTCGACGTGCTGGTCGGCATCAACCTGCTGCGCGAGGGCCTCGACCTGCCCGAGGTGTCGCTGGTGGCCATCCTCGACGCCGACAAGGAGGGTTTCCTGCGCTCGGAGACCTCCCTGATCCAGACCATCGGCCGCGCCGCCCGAAACGTGTCCGGCCAGGTCCACATGTACGCCGACAAGATCACGCCGTCGATGGAGCGGGCCATCGACGAGACCAACCGGCGCCGGGCCAAGCAGATGGCCTACAACGAGGCCAACGGCATCGACCCGCAGCCGCTGCGCAAGAAGATCGCCGACATCCTCGACTCCCTCCAGCGCGAGGACGCCGACACCGACAAGCTGCTCGGCGGCGGCCGCCAGCAGTCGCGCGGCAAGGCCCCGGTGCCCGGCTTCGCCGCCCGCCAGGCGGGCCAGCACGCCAAGGCCATCGCGGGCGAGATGCCGCGGGCGCAGATGGAGTCGCTGATCGAGTCGCTGACCGAGCAGATGCACCAGTCGGCCGCCGACCTTCAGTTCGAGGTGGCCGCGCGGCTGCGCGACGAGATCAAGGAGCTCAAGCGCGAGCTGCGTGACATGCGGGAGGCAGGCGTCAAGTAGGGCCCGACGACGTGCGCAATGCAGGGGTCGAAGTGGTGGCCGGCGGCAGGCGCGAAGCAGGCGCCTCGTAGGGCCTGGCGGGCCGGTGGCGTGCGCCCGGGTGGCGCGTCCCGCCGGTCCCGGGCTTGGCCCGTGGGTCTGACCTGCGGGAATGAAGGCGGGATCCTGGGGCAGCGGTCCAGGTATGAACAAGTCGATCATCGGGGCTCTGGTCGGTGCGGCGCTGCTCGCAGCCGGCTGCGGCGCCGTACGGGAAGTCGGCCAGTTCGCCGTCGAGCCGACGCCGGGCCCCACCATGGGAAGCCCGTCTCCGTCGATGGAAAGCCCGCCAGAAACGGGGACCATGTCCCCCTCGCCGGGCGCCACGTCCATGAAGCCAGGAGCCGGAGAGCTCAAGGACGCCGCCAAGGTCGCGATGGCCGCGGTGCCCGGATCCAAGGTCGTCTCCGTCGAGAGCGAGGAGAACGGCATGGTCTGGGAGGTCAAGGTCGTCGGCTCCGACGGCACCGAACACCAGGTCGACGTGCAGTCCGGCAAGGTCGTCAAGGGGCCGACGGCCGAGCAGATGGACGAGCAGGAGAAGGCCAAGATGCAGACCCGCATCAACGAGGCCAAGCTCGACTACGCCCAGGCCGCCGACAAGGTCGCCGCGGACGTACCGGAGGGACGCGTCACCGAGCTGAAGCTCGACACCGAGAACGGCAAGACCGTCTGGAAGTCGGACGTGATGACCCCGGACGGGACCAAGCACGAGGTGATGGTCGACGCCGCCACCGGTGAGGTCACCAAGAAGAACGAAACCAGCTGACCCAACGGGGGAGCAGGCCACCTCCGGCCATCGGCGGAGGTGGCCGTCCCGCGGCGTCGCGGGGATGTCTCACGGCTCTGGACGCGTTCCCAGCCGGGCAAGTGCTCTACGGGCTGTAGAGTAAAGTCTTGATCGCGTTTTCGGCCGCCGGCCGCGGCGGTTCGCCGAGCAGCAGAGAGACCTCTTCCCCCATGACCACTCCTTTCCAGTGGCTCGCCACCCGCATCGCCTTCGAACGAGCCGCCCTGCGACGGGCCGCGGGCGCGGCGCTGGCCACCAGCCTGATGATCATCGTGACCGGCGGGGTCGTCCGGCTGACCGGGTCCGGGCTGGGCTGCGACGGGTGGCCGCGCTGCTCGGAGGCCGGTTTCGCGGCCACGCCGGAGCTCGGCGTGCACGGCGCGATCGAGTTCACCAACCGGGTGTTGTCCGGGGTCGTGTGCGTCGCCGTCGGCTGGCTCATCGTCGTCGCCCGGCTGCAGCGCCGTCCGGTGCCCGAGCTGACCCGGTGGGGGTGGGTGCAGTTCTGGATCGTCGTGCTGAACGCGGTCGTCGGCGGCCTCACCGTGTGGGCGCGGCTGAGCCCGTACCTCGTCGCCGCGCACTTCCTGGCCGCCGTGCTGTTCCTGACCGCCACCACGGTCGTCTGGCACAAGGCCCGCCTGCTCGACCGGCCCGCGCGGCCGCTCTCGGCGCCGGTGGGCCGGCTTCCGGCCGCGCTGGTCGCGTCCGTGGCGCTGCTGGTCGCGGCGGGCACGATCGTCACCGGCGCCGGGCCGCACGCGGGTGACTCCTCCGACGTGCCGCGCATGCCGTTCAACTGGACGGCGATGGTGTGGCTGCACGGGGTCGCCGCCGCGCTCAGCCTCGCCCTGGGCGTCGCCCTGTGGCTCAGGACGCGGCGCGAGCCGGGCTCGGCGGCCCACCTGCGCACCACGCTGTTCCTGGCCGTGCTGCTCGCCCAGGGGCTCGTCGGCCTGACGCAGATCGTGACGGACCTGCCCGAGGTCGTCGTGCTGGCCCACCTGCTCGGCTCGGCGATGGTGTGGGTGGGCGCGGTGCGCGTCCTCCTCGACAGCCGGCTCCCGGCGGTGGCGGGAGAGGTACGGCCCCTGCCTGCCGCCGCCCGTACGTAGCCGGTCCGCGCGGACCGGCCCCGGAGTACGTCCGGGGCCGCGCGCGTTCCGCCGGTCACGTCCGGCCGGACTCCTTGCGGAGCAGCTCGGCCAGCGCGTCGGGGTCCGCGGCGGCCACGCCCTTGGCGGCGAACCAGGTGGCCACGTTGCGGGCGTCCCGGTCCAGGTACGACGGGCCCGCGGGGTGGGCGATCACGTCGACGATCTGCGGCAGGTCGATGATCACCAGCCGCCCCTCGTGCACCAGCAGGTTGTACGGCGACAGGTCCCCGTGCGCCAGCCCTTCCGCGGCCAGCGTCACCATGGCCGCCACGAGCTGCTCCCACAGGTCGTCGAGGCCGTCGGAGACCTGGGCCAGCCGCGGGGCGGCGTAGCCGTCGGGGGTGCCGACGAACTCCTCCAGGATCTCCGTCCCGACGATCTGCACCGGGTACGGCACCGGCACCCCCAGCTCCCAGAGCCGGCAGAGCGCCGTGAACTCGGCCACCGCCCACTGCGCGGCGATCACCTGCTTGCCGAAGGCGGTGCGGTTGGCCATGGCCCGGTTCATCCGGCTCTCGCGGGCCCTGCGGCCCTCCAGGTAACCGGCGTCCCGGTGGAACAGGCGGTGCTCGGAGGAGCGGTAACGCTTGGCCGCCAGCAGGCAGACCCGGTCGGTGCCGGGCACGCCCCGCGAGATCAGGTGGACGTCGGCCTCCTTGCCGGTCTTGAGCAGGCCGAGCTCGGTGTCGACGGCGGCCAGCTCGGTGACCAGCCAGCCGGGGTACGGCTTCGGCCCCTTCTCGGTGGGCGTGCTCTGGTCCCAGGTGGACCAGCGGTCGCCCTCGGGCGGCCCGTCATCGGTCTCGGGGGTGCTTTCGAGCCATTCGATGTCGTCGGCGTCGAGCGCGAACTTGCCACGGCGGCGGTGCTGCGAGTGCTTGGGCACGGTGAGATGTCTCCAGTTTCGAGGCCCCACCGGCTCGCCGGACGGATCAGGTCAGCGGACACCTGGTGGGAAGGTCTGAGGTCGCGGAAAACGGCACGCGGGCAACGGTCGTCACGGTCTCAGCCTCCCTTCGTCTCGCTGCGATCGACGCGGACGAGTATGCCGCGTCCGGCACGGCGCTCGCAATCGAATAAACGGCGGCCCGATAATCGGGTGCGCCGCCATTTGCCCGGCTTGTACGGTTCCGCCATGCGGCGATGTGAGGTGTGCGGACATCGGGAACCCGCCGGCGCGCCGGACTGCGACCGCTGCGCCGGGCTGGTGGACGAACTGGTCGAGGAGGGCTGGCGGGCCTTCCTGCTCGCCGAGTTCGGCACCGTGGCCCCGCCGGACGAGCAGCTCATCGCCCGCATGGTGGTCGACGAGCCCGACAGGCACCCGTGGCGGGTCGTCGACGCCGCCTACGACCGCCTGACGTGCCCCGAGTGCGGCGGCCGGCTGAGCCGCGGCCCCGCCGGATGCGCCTCCTGCGACCTCGCGAACGGCTTCCGCTACTCGGCCGTCGAGATCGACCGTCCCGGCGTGCCGCCCGGCAACGAGCACGCGCTGCGGGTCAACGTGGCCGTGACGCGCCGCCCGTACGGCATCGCGGCCACGGAGGTGCTGGTGCGGCGGCTCTCGCTGCCCGTGCTGATCGAGGGCCGCCTGCCCACGACGGCCCAGGCCCAGGCCACCAAGGCCCTGGCCCGCAAGGGCGCCACGGAACAGGAGCTGGCCGCCGTGATCTACGCGGACTGGGACAGCTGAGTGTGACGCGCGGCCCGGCGAAGGGCTCGGCGGGGCCCGTCACTGCTGGTCGGCGGCGGGCCGGTCGGCGGAGTCGCGGGCGAGGGCGACGATCCGCTCCAGGGCCGCCGCATGCCGCTGGAAGGCCGACCGTCCCTGGGGGGTGAGCTGCACGTACGTCCGCCGCGCCCGCTTGTCCTGGTCCTTGCGCACGACCACGTATCCGGCGGCGGCCAGCGCGGAGACCTGCTTGGACAGCGCCGAGTCGCTGGTGCCGACCGAGTCCCTGAGGAAGCCGAAGTCCACCCAGTCGGCCGGCGCCAGCAGCGCCACGACCGACAGACGCGCCGGGACGTGCAGGAACTCGTCGAAGAGCGGATCCATCAGGAGACCCCGCCGTCCCGCCGCACGATCGACCTCATGACGCGGCGGTTGACGGGCGTGGCCGCGACGTACAGCACGGCCGCCACGACCGCGCCCGCGACCGCCTGCGACGGCAGCCCGTGCGCCGGCAGGTCGAACAGCGCGAAGGCGGCGATCCGGCCGATGCCGAAGGCCACCATGACGCAGGCCAGCAGCACGCCGTGGAACAGGGCCTCCCGGCCGGTGGCCGTCCGCCGGACCGCGGCCCGGTGCTCGCAGACGATGCCCACGCCCGCGTACACGACCACCCCGAGCGCCGCGCCGAGGTAGAACCACGGGCTCGGCAGGTCGACGGACGCGAGCATGACGAAGAGGCCGAGCGCGGAGACGACCACGCGGGGGAGCGCGAAACTCTGGCGGACGATCTGCTGCCGGGTCCTGGCCTGGAGGCGGTGGATGTCGTCGAGCGAAGTCTGGGCGTCGTGCTGGTTCATGGGCCTTCCCGGAGGTCGACTACTGCTTTCCTGTGAGGAAAGTACCATCTGTTTTCCTCTCGGGAAAGTCGTTGGTGACCGAACGGCCCGGCGCCGGAGGTGAGACAGGCCTCTTTGATCTTCGGTGCCGGCGGAACCAGGGTCGCTGCATGGTCAAGGCCAGAGGTGACAAACCGTGATCGGCCGCGCAAAGCTCGCCCTCGGGCGGCCGCTCGGGCGTGAGGACGGGGGACTCGGGCGGCCCCTCGGGTGCGAGGGCCGCGGACTCGGGCGGATCCTCGGGCGCGAGGGCCAGGGAGCAGTCTACGAGGAGCGTCGTCGGCTTCCTGATGCGGACCGTGCCGCAGCGGCTCTTCCGCGCGACGCCCGGCCCGTCCGGAGCCGTACGCCGGCTCACGAGCCTCGCCCGCCTGTTCGTGGACTTCGCCGGGAAATGCCGAGCGCCGAAGACGTTCACCGTGCGGCACGTCCTGCGAGGGGACGCCGACAAGGACACCGATGATTTCCGGGCGGCTCCGGTGTCGTACCTGTCGCCGGACGACCCGCGACCACGGAGATGCGCTCATGCGGACGCTGATAGCGACAGTGTTCAACTACTCCCTTGACGGCCTGCTCGCCGACGAGGGCACCGACTTCTGGAAATTCTGCTTCGACCTGCCCGAGAACAACCGGCCCGACTCCCCGGCCTACCTCGACTTCCTGCGCGGCGCGCACGCGCACGTCATGGGCCGCAACGCCTACGAGGGCATCGCCAAGGGCATGACGACCGCCACCGACCACCCGTTCGCCGACATCCTGACCGCCGGGCGCAAGGTCGTCTTCTCCCGGACCCTGAAGACGGCCGACTGGGCCAACACCGCCATCGCCGACGGCGACACGGCGGCAGAGATCGACAAGCTCCGGCTGGACGGCGACGGCCACATCCTGGTCTGGGGCGGTGTCGGCCTCTGGCGGTCGCTCATGCGGCTCGACCTGATCGACGAGTTCCGGCTGAGCGTGTTCCCCTACGTCGCGGGCGAGGGCACCAGGCTGTTCGACGGCTTCCCCAAGTCCTACCGGCTCGACCTGGTCTCCAGCTTCGCCTCCGGCGGCGGCATCATGGAGCTGCAGTACCGCCGGCACCGCTGACCCCCGCCGGGGCCGGAGCCGCGGCTAGGCGGGCGGCCATTCCAGGCCGAGGTCGATGTCCACGTCGAACCCGACGTCGAGGCGCAGCCGCCGGCGATGGACGCCGGCGGACACGTACGCCCCGGCGTCGCGGCCGAGGCGGAAGGCGTGCACCACCGGCTGGTCGTCCTCGCACGCCACCCGCCAGTAGTGCTCGATGCCCGCCTCGGCGTACCAGCTGCGGCGATCCCGCTCCCGGGCCCCCGCCGGGACCACCTCGCACACGAGGTGCACCTGATCAGGACGGAAGGACGTGGTGGCCGGGCCGATCGCCGGTCTGCCGGCCACCAGGACGTCCGGTGAGAGCAGCAGGCGCGGCCCGAGGGCCACGGTCATCGACCGGATCACCGCCAGGTGCGCGGGCGGCCTGAGCGACCGCTCGAACAGCCGGGCCGCGAACATGTGGAAGGCGCTCCGGGGTGGCCGCGTCGTGAGGACGCCGTCGATCAGCTCGGCGCGCCGGGGTGCGTCCGGCGGGAGCGCGTCGAGCGGGCCGGTCGTGGTGAAGCGGCGCGACCAGGCGGGCAGGGCTGGGGACATCGGACGGGCACCTTCCAGGCGAGCGCGCTGCGCGCTCATGGTGCCACGTCAGGCGGAGCTCAGGAGTGGTCTTTGCGCTGCTCCATCGAGCGGCGGTAGAGCTCGTCGATCTGGTCCAGCGGGTCCGGGGGGCGGCGGCGGGCCTCGATCTCCAGCTCCGTGCGCGAGTACAGCTCGTCGATGCCGGAGGACGCGTGGTGCATCTGGTCGCCCAGGAGGTCGGCGCGGATGCGGGCGCACATGGCGGTCAGCTTGGCCTGGTGCTCGCGCAGCCGGTCGAGGGCGGCGTGGTCGACGTACGGCGAGACGCGGCGCTGCTGGGCGTACATGCCGAGCTGGCCGTCGTGCACGTCGGCCTGGGCCGACAGGTCGGCCAGCAGCCGGGGCAGGTCGCCGAGGCCCCAGCCGCGCTGCTGGGCCTGTTCGACGGCCTGGCGGGTGAGGGCCACCTCGCGGCGCAGGTCGAGGCGGAGGCGTTCGACCTCGGCCGCGTCGCCGGTGCCCATGGCGTTGACGTGCGTGGTCAGCCGGGTGGTGGCCTGCCGGGCCTTCCTGGCCGCCTTCTTGCCCACCTTGACCAGCAGATAGACGCCCACGCCGGTCAGCAGCAGGAGGAACGCCAGGATGGCCAGCACGATGACAAGGAACTCGCTGATCTCCGCCACCTCCCGTGGGGTTGTTGCCTAGAAGGATAGTTCGACCCCCAAGGAGTTCAACGCGCGACGGGGATCCGGGGTTCCGGCGACCGGGCCGAGCAAGCTCTTGATCGGGGACGTGGGCGCGTGTTTCAGTGCACATGTTCGGTCGTCTCCGATGAGGGGTGCGCGTGCTCGACGGCAAGGTAGTGATCATCACGGGCGGCGCCCGGGGCATGGGCGCGGCCACGGCGCGCCGGTGCGCGGCGGCCGGGGCGCGGGTCGTGCTCACCGACGTGCTCACCGAGGAGGGGACGGCCACCGCCAAGGACGTCGGGGGCACGTTCGTCCCGCACGACGTCACGGACCCGGAGCAGTGGGCGGCGGTCGTGGCCGCGACCGTCGAGGCGCACGGGCGGCTCGACGGGCTGGTGAACAACGCCGGGATCGTCACCGTGCGGACCATCGAGCAGCAGTCCCTGGCGGAGTTCGAGCGGGTGCTCCAGGTGAACCTGGTCGGCGTGTTCCTCGGGCTGAAGGCCGTGGCCGGGGCCCTGCGGGCGGCCGGTGGCGGGGCCGTGGTGAACCTCTCGTCGGTCGCGGGGCTGACCGCGCTGCCCGGCACGGGCGGGTACGGCGCGTCGAAGTGGGGCGTACGCGGGCTGACCAAGATCGCGGCGCTGGAGTTCGGGCGGGACCGCATCAGGGTGAACTCGGTGCATCCCGGGATGATCGTCACCCCGATGACCGCCTCGCTGGGCGCGGTCTCGGGCGAGGGCACGTTCCCGCTGGCCGCCGCCGGGCGATGGGGTGAGCCCGAGGAGGTCGCCGAGGCCATCGCGTTCCTGCTGTCCGACGCGGCCTCCTACGTCACGGGCGCGGAGCTGGCGATCGACGGCGGCTGGACGGCGGGAGAGACGGCCCTGCTCGGCTCCGTCCCGCGCGCGGCCGCCGCCGCGGAGGAGGAGGCCGGAGATGGCCGTTGACGAGCCGACCCGCGCGGTCATCGACCTGATGAGCGAGTTCTTCCCCAAGGGGGAGGGGCCCTGGGACCCGGTGGCGGCGCGCCGCGTGCTGGCCTCGGTCCCGAACCCCGAGCCGCTGCCCGTGGGCCGGGTGGAGGACCGCGACGCGGCGGGCGTCCCCGTGCGGGTCTACTGGCCGCCGGAGGGCGCCGAGGGGCGGCCGCTGGTCGTGTACTTCCACGGCGGCGGGTTCACCCTGGGGTCGCTGGACAGCCATGACGGCGTCTGCCGCCAGATCTGCGCCGGGTCCGGGGCGGTCGTGGTCGCCGCCGACTACCGGCTCGCGCCCGAGCATCCCTATCCGGCCGCCGTCGAGGACGCCTTCGCCGTCACCCGGTGGGCCCACGAGCACGCGGCCGGGCTCGGCGCCGACCCGGGGGCGCTGGTGGTGGCGGGCGACAGCGCGGGCGGCAACCTCGCCACCGTCACCTGCCTGCGGGCGCGCGAGGAGGGCGGGCCGCCGATCGTGCTGCAGGTGCTGGTCTATCCCGCGACGGACGCCGTCCGCCACTGGCCCTCGTACGACCAGAACGGCGAGGGATATTTCCTGACGACGGCGCACATGCGGTGGTTCTGGGACTGCTACCAGCCCGACCACGAGCGGCGCGGGGAGCCGTACAGCTCGCCCCTGGGCGCGGACGTGAGCGGCCTGCCGCCGGCCCTGGTGATCACGGCCGGGCACGACCCGCTGCGCGACGAGGGCGAGGCGTACGCCCGCCACCTGCGCCACTCCGGGGTCGAGGCGGAGTGCGTCCGGTACGAGGGCCTGTTCCACGGCTTCTTCGGCACGGGCCCGATCCTGCCCGCCGCCGCCGACGCCATGGACCGGGTGTGCGCCGCCATCCGCGCCCTCAAATAAGGGGATATTTCATGCCGTACGCCGAAATTTCGGCAACCATCAGCCTCTTCTACACCGACGACGGCGCCGGCGACCCGCCGCTGCTGCTCGTGCACGGCTGGGGCGCCGACTCCCACCAGTGGTCCTGGCACATCGACGCGCTGGCCGCCCGCCACCGCGTCCTCGCCGTGGACCTGCGCGGCCACGGCTACTCCTCGGTCCCAGAGACCGGCAACACCCCACAGGCGATGGCCGAGGACCTGAACACGCTGCTCGACCGCCTGGACGTCCCCGAGGTGGTCGCGGTCGGCCACTCCATGGGCGGCCAGGTCGCCTCGATCCTCGCGGTCGAGCATCCGGGACGCGTACGGGCGCTGGTCACCCTCGACCCCGGCTACGGCATGGGCCAGGACCTCGCCGCGGGCTTCCCCGGCATGATCGCGGGCCTGCGCGGCGAGCACCCGCACGCCGTCGCCGAGGAGATCGACCGGTGGTGCACCACCTCCGCGACCCCCGCCGTCATCCGGCGCTGGCACAAGCGCCGCCTGTACGGCATGCCCCCGCACGTGCTGGCCGAGGCGTTCGAGGCCATGTTCACCGCCCCAGGGGCCATCGGCGTGCGGCCGGCCAGCGACGAGTACCTGGCCCGCCGGAGCTGCCCGGTGTTGTCGATCTGGGCCGACCCCGGACGCGCGGCCTGGGAGGCCGGGCTGCTCAAGAACCCGGGCTCGAAGGTCGTGTGCTGGGAGGGCTCGGGTCACCGGCTGCACGAGGAGCGCCCGGCGGAGTTCGTGCGCGTGCTGGAGGGCTGGCTCAGGGCGCGTTGACCGGCAGGGCGAGGCATGGTGAGGCATGGGAGGCGTGGTGAGGCGTGGTGAAGGGCCCGGCAGCGCGGACGCTGCTGCCGGGCCCTCCGTGTGAGCGCGCCACGGGATTTGGGGGCCATGACGCTCACACGTCTATGCGGGCAGTTCCACCCGGACGATCTCGCCCTTGCCGGGGGTGAAGCCCTTGTTCGACACGTAGACCGAACCGTCGGCGGCGACCGCCATGCCCAGCGGCACGGTCAGCGTGCCCGGCTTGAGCAGCTCGGTGCGCGTGCCGTCGGCCTCGATCCGGTAGAGCGAGGTACGGGGCTGGTGGTCGGCGGGCACCGGGCCGACCGAGCCGAGCACGAGCAGCCGGCCCGAGGCGTCGAAGGCGACGTCGACGGCGGTGGTGAAGCCCTTGACGGCGGTCCCGGCCTTCCTGCCGGCCAGCCTGAACACCCGGGCCACGCCCTCGGGCTGCGGGAACCCGGCGTGCTCGGCGACGTAGTAGGAGCCGTCGGGGGCGGCCGCGATGCCCATCGGCACCGACTGCATCGGCACCTTGCTGCCCTTGGGGAGCTTGAGCATGGCCGGGGCCGCGACCTTGCGCGCGTGGAACACCGCCCGCAGCGTCACCTTGCCCGACGCGCTGACCTGGAGCACGTCGTTGGCGCCCACGTCCGTGACCAGCGCGCCGCCCTGCGGGGTCGGCACGACCGCGAACGGGTACGAGTCGATCGCGCTGCCCTTGTCCTTCTTGTCGGGGTTGTGCTTGGCCTCGAACGCCAGCAGGTCGCCCATGACGGACGACTTCCCGTCCTTGATCTTCAGCAGCGTGCCGAGGGTGCGGCCCTTGGGGCCGAGGTCGGCCCGCAGCTTGCCGTTGCCGCCCAGGCCGACGGGCACCAGCATGGAGCCGTCCGCGGCGAAGGCGACGTCGTGCGGGCCGGTGCCGAGCCCGTCGGACCCGGCCGAGGGCAGGTCCTTGACCACGGTGGTCAGCGTGCCGTCGGCCAGCTTGGAGATCTTCCCGGTGAGGCCGAGGCACACCTTGCTCGCCTCGCCGCCCGGCTCGGCGGGCACGGTCGCGCACTTGATCTTCCCGCCCGAGCCGGACTCGGCGACGTACAGGGCGCCGTCGGGGCCGAAGGTCAGGCCGCGCGGGCCGTCGAGCTTGGCGGCGACGACGGTGACGCTCGCCTGCGCGGACGCCGACGCCGGGACGGGCGCGACCGACGCGGCCAGCCCGAGAGCAGCGACTCCCCCCGTGATGATGACTCGCTTCATGAGGGAACACCGTAGAAGCGCGGGACGGGGCGGCGGATCAACCCGCAGGGTGAGGCGTACTCAGCCTGGGGGTGGATTTCTTCTGATCCGGCGCCGGGCGCGCAGCCGGCGTACCCGCCGGAAGGTCCACCACGCGAGCAGGACGAGCAGCAGCAGCGCGACGATCACCAGCACCGGCAGGAACACCGCGATCAGGCTCATGCCGAGCGAGCCGGCGTCCTCTGCGGTGCTCACCACGGGCGCGCCCACCCCCGCCGTGCCCGCGTTGATCACCGGACGGGCCGTCGCCTTCAGCGTGTGGACGGCCAGCGCCATCACGATGCCCAGCAGCCAGCCGGCCCACGGGTTCTCGGTCATCCAGGTCGAGTGGTCGAGCTCGGCGGCGGCGTTGGTGGCGGAGAAGACCACGCCGCCCGCGGCCGGGCGCACCACGGTCTGGACGGCGTCGTTGACGGTGTCGACGGCCGGCACCTTGTCGAGGACCATCTCGGCGAGCAGCAGCACCGCGATGATCGCCAGCACGCCCCAGTTCGACAGCCAGGCGTAGCCGTCGGGCAGCTTCACCTTGTCGGTGAGGTTGGCCAGCACGCCCACGACGAGGAGCGGGATGTAGGCGTTCAGGCCGGCGGCGGTGGAGAGGCCGAGACCGGTCAGGGCGGCGAACATCCCCCTAGTCTGCCCCCGCCGCGGCCTCCATCACGCGGGCCAGGCCCGGCCGGGTGAACTCGGCCGCCGCCCGCTCGTACCTCTCCATGCCCCAGGACCAGAAGTCGAAGTCGATCGCGTCGTTGGCGCCGTCCTGGATCGAGGCCCACAGGGTCCAGCCGTACTTGGACATCAGGCCGAGCAGCCGGGCGCGGGCGATCCTGTGGCGCAGGCGGCGGCCGTAGTAGGCGGTGACGAGCTCCTCCAGGTGGCCGGGCGGCAGGTCGGCCTCGCTCCAGAGGTTGCCCAGCTCGAAGCAGGGGTCGTTGTTGCCGGCGTACTCGTAGTCGATGAGGTGGAGGCGGTCGCCGCTCTCGACGATGTTGCCGGGGAGCAGATCGTTGTGGCAGGGGACGGTGGGCTCGGCGCGTACCGCCAGACATTTCCTGATTTCTGCGACGGCGGGCATGAAATCCAGATATTTCGGAGGAAGTCGGAAACCTCGCTCCTGGACGATCCGCAGATACCCCCGCTGCACCTCGAACATGTCGAAATCGCGCACGAAGCGCGGCCCCGCGTGCAGCCGGCGGCACACCTGCGCCACCCGCGCCAGGTTCGCCGGCTCCCACAGGTCGGCCTCGGTGAACGTCCGGCCCGGCAGGAACCCGATCACCAGCACGCCCGCCTCCGGCAGGTAGCCGTGCACGGGCGCGCCCACCCCGGCCCGCGCGGCGGCGAGCGAGTCGGCGTGCTCGGCGTCCTTGTCGATGCCCAGCAGGGAGCCGTCGCTGGCGGCCACGCGCACGACGTAGACCCCGGCCGGGGTGGTGACCTTGTAGTTGCGGTTGGTCATCCCGCCGGGCAGCTCCTCGACGGAGCGCGGCAGGCCGGACAGCAGCGGGATGCGGTCGAGGACCCGGGCGATCGCCATGATCGATGCTAGCTCCGCCGTCCTAAACGGTCTAGACCTTTTACGGTACGCGGGTTAGCCTCGCGACCATGAGCGACTCGGCCCGCATCGTGATCATCGGCGGCGGGGTGGGCGGCGCGTCCGTCGCCTACCACCTCACCCTGCGCGGCGAACGCGACGTCGTCCTGCTGGAGCGGGACGAGCTCACCAGCGGCTCCACCTTCCACTCGGCGGGCCTGGTCGGCCAGCTCCGCGCCGACCCCACCCTGACCCGGATGAACCAGTACTCCGTCGAGCTCTACCGCACCCTCGACGCCGGCTGGACCGAGTGCGGCGGACTCAAGCTGGCCTCCACCCCCGAGCGGATGGCCGAGATCCGCCGCCAGATCGGCTGGGCCAGGACGTTCGGCCTGCCGCTGGAGGAGATCTCGGTCGCCGCGGCGGTGGAGCTGTTCCCGCTGATGGACCCGTCCGGGGTGGTGGGGGCGGCGTACCTGCCGACCGACGGCCAGGTGGACCCCTCGATGCTGTGTTACGCCCTCGCCGCCCGCGCCCGCGAGGGCGGCGCCCGCCTGCGCACCCGTACGCGGGTGCTGGGCATCGACGTCGAGCGCGGACGCGTCGCCGGCGTCCGCACCGACCAGGGGGACATCGCCTGCGAGGTCGTGGTCAACTGCGGCGGCATGTTCGCCGCCGAGATCGGCCGCATGGCCGGGGTGCGCATCCCGATCGTGCCGATGTCCCACCAGTACGTCGTCACCGACGCCTGCCACGACCATCCCGTCCTGCCCACGCTGCGCGACCCCGACCTGCTCGTCTACTACCGGCAGGAGGTGCGCGGCCTGGTCATGGGCGGCTACGAGCGCACCTGCGCCCCCTGGACCGCCTCCGAGACCTCCTACGACGCCGTGCCGGCCGACTTCAACGGCAGGCTGCTGCCCGAGGACTGGCCGCGCCTGGAGGAGATCTCCGCCAACTCCCGGATCCGGGTGCCCGCGATGGCCGACGTCGGCATCCGCAAGCTGATCAACGGGCCGGAGGCGTTCACCCCGGACAACGAGTTCTGCCTGGGGGAGACCGAGGTGGGCGGGTTCTTCGTGGCGGCCGGGTTCTGCGCCCACGGCATCGCCGGCGCGGGCGGCATCGGCAGGGTCATGGCCGACTGGATCGTCGACGGCGAGCCCGGCATGGACGTCCACCACATGGACGTGCGCCGCTTCGGCCGCCAGTACCGGTCGCCGTCGTACACGGTCAAACGCTCGGTCGAGAACTACGAGACGTACTACGACATCCGCTACCCGGGCCACGAGCGCGCGGCCGGACGCCCGCTGCGGGTCTCGCCCGCCTACTCCTGGCACGCCGCCCACGGGGCCGTCTTCGGCGAGAAGGCGGGCTGGGAGCGGGTCAACCACTACTCGGCCGCCCCCGGCGGCGCGGACGAACGCCCCCGCGGCTGGGCCGGACGCCTGTGGTCGCCCGCCGTCGGGGCCGAGCACCGCGCCACCCGCACCGCGGCCGGGCTGTTCGACGAGAGCTCCTTCGCCAAGATCGAGGTCACCGGTCCGGACGCCGCCGCCCTGCTGGAATGGGTGTGCGACAACCGCGTGGCCCGCGAGGTGGGCGTCGTCACCTACACGCAGGCGCTGAACCGGCGCGGCGGCATCGAGTGCGACTTCACCGTCACCCGGCGCGGCGAGCAGGAGTTCCTGATCGTCACCGGCACCGCGTCGGGCTCCCGCGACCTCGCCTGGCTGCGCCGGCAGGCCGCGCTCACCGGCTCGACGGCCAGGATCGCCGACGTCACCGGCCAGTACGCCTGTTTCGCCCTGTGGGGACCCAAGGCCCGCGACATCGTGTCCGGGCTGACCCCGGACCCGCCGGACCTGCCGTTCATGTCGGCCCGGGAGCTCACCGTGGGGGACGTGCCCGTGCTGGCGCTGCGGGTGACGTTCGTGGGGGAGCACGGCTGGGAGCTGTACTGCTCCAGCGAGTACGGGCTCGCCCTGTGGGAGACGCTGTGGCGGGCGGGCGAGCCGTACGGGCTGGTCGCGGGCGGCTACCGGGCCATCGACAGCCTCCGGCTGGAGAAGGGGTACCGGGTGTGGGGCGCCGACATCGGGCCCGGGACGACGCCGTACGAGGCCGGGCTCGGCTTCTGCGTCAAGCCCGGCAAGGACTTCCTCGGCCGCGATGCCCTGGACCCGCACCCGGCCCGCCGCCTGCGCTGCCTCACCCTGTCCGACCCGCGGGCGGTCGCCCTGGGCAACGAGCCCGTACGGGTGGACGGCCAGGTCGTGGCCCGGGTCACCTCCGGCGGCTACGGGTACACGGTCGAGCGGTCGATCGCCTACGCGTACCTGCCGGTCGGGCCGGGGGCCGAGCTGGAGGCCGAGGTGGAGGTCGAGGTCGAGGGGGAGTGGGTGCCCGGCGTCGTGGTCAGGGAGCCGCTGCACGACCCGGCGGGGGCGCGGGTGCGGTGACGCCGCTGCGCACCGACAGGCGCACCCGGTCGGGGCGGAACAGGTCGCGGGCGTACTCGACGGGACTGCCGTCGGCGGCGTAGGCCGTGCGCTCGATCAGCATGAGCGGCGCGCCCGCCGCGATGCCCAGCTCGGCCGCCTCCGCCGGACCGGCGATCACCGGGTCCAGATGCTCGACCGCGGTCCGCGGCTCCAGCCCGTAGTGGCCGGCCAGCAGGGCGTAGAGCGAGCCGCCGAGGTCCTCGTCGAGGAAACCGGGCAGCGCGGGGAAGAAGGACCGTTCGAGCGCCACCGGCGACCGGCCCGCCGACCGCACCCGGGCCACCTCGTGCACCGGCTCGCCCGGCCCGACGCCGAGCGCGGCGGCCACGGCCGCCGGCGCGGGCACGGTGGCGGCCGTCAGGATCCGCGCCTCGGCCCGCAGGTGGGCGCGGCGCATCTGCTCGGTGAACCCGGCCAGGCCCGTCAGGTCGCACTCGATGCGCGGCTCGGCCACGAACGCGCCGCCCGACCTGCCGGGGAGCCTGATCAGCACGCCGTCGCGTTCGAGGGTGGCCAGGGCCTGGCGCAGGGTCATCCGGCTCACGCCGAGGCGGGCGGCCAGCTCCCGCTCGCCGGGCAGCCGGTCGCCCGGGGCCATCTCGCCGGAGGAGATCGCCGCCAGCAGCCACTGCTCGATCTGCGTGTGCGCGGGAACCCCGGTGCCACGCTCCAGCTCAGGCGGTGTCCCGACCACACGCGCATGCTACCGGGCCATCCGGGAGGAACCACTCAGGACGACGAGAGGCGGGCCACGGCGTCGGTGAACTCGCTGATCATGTCGTACACCACGTCCCGGGCCGGCCGCACGCGGTCGAGCTGGCCCACCACCTGGCCCACGTAGTACGTGACGAGCTCCTGGGCGCCGGGGTCGCCGCGGTCGGCCGCCGCGCCGATGCGGGCCATCGCCCCCTCGGCCAGCAGCAGTTGCAGGGGCATGCCCAGCGGCCCGGGGCTCTCCTGCCCGGAGTCCCACTCCTCGGTCCAGGCCGACCTGAGCTGCCGCGCCGGCTTGCCCGTACGCGACCGGGACCGGACGGTGTCCAGCGACGAGGCGGCCAGCAGCTTGCGCCGCAGCGCGGGCGACGTCTCCGCCTCCTCGGTGGTCAGCCACACCGAGCCGCACCAGACCCCCTCGGCCCCGAGCGCCATGGCCGCGGCCATCTGACGTCCCGAGGCGATGCCGCCCGCGGCCAGCACCGGGACCGGCGCGACCGCGTCCACGACCTGCGGCACGAGCACCATCGTGGAGATCTCGCCGGTGTGGCCGCCCGCCTCGGTGCCCTGGGCCACGACGATGTCCGCCCCGGCCGCCACCTGCCTGCGGGCATGCTCCACGGTTCCGACCAGCGCCGCCACCGGCACGCCCGCCGCCCTGGCGCTCGCCACCATCTGCGGCGGCGGCGGTCCGAGCGCGCTGGCGATGAGCCCGATCGGGTGCTTGAGCGCCACGTCGATCAGCGCGGTCGCCCCCGACGCCGTCACCCGCCGGCCGAACTCGTCGGCCACCGCGCTCAGGGGCTGCGGCGGCGCGTGCACGCCGTACTTGGACAGCAGGTGGGCGACGAAGTCGCGGTGGCGGTCGGGCACGAAGTCCAGCAGGTGGGCCCGCAGGTCGAGCGCGGAGGCGTCGATCCGGCCCGGGACGAGCACGTCCACCCCGTACGGCCGCCCGCCCACCCGCTCGTCGATCCAGGTCAGCTCGGCGTCCAGCCGCTCCGGCGAGTACGCGACGGCCCCCAGCACCCCGAACCCGCCCGCGTTCGTGACCGCGGCCACCACGTCGCGGCAGTGGCTGAAGGCGAACAACGGGAACTCGACGCCCAGGCGCTCACAGATGGCGGTCCGCATGCACCGACGCTAACCTCCAGAAGGTTGTTCGGTCCATCCCCGTTCTCGGGGCCGCACGTCCCTGCTGTCAGGACGGTCCGATCTGCCCGTCGAGCGCCAGGGCGATCGCGGCGGCGGCCTCGGCGGCGCCGGGGGCGTGCCAGCCGAGCTCCGGCGTGTACCCGCGGACGCGCTTGGCGGGCACCCCGGCGACCACGCTGTGGTCGGGGAACTCGCCGCGCACCACCGCGCCCCCCGCCACCACGCACTGCCGCCCGAGGACCGTGCCCGGCAGGATGATCGCGCCGGTGCCGAGCCAGGAGCCGGCGCCGATCGAGACCGGGCTGTTGCGCGGCCACTGCCGTCCGATCGGCGTCTCGGGGTCGTCGTAGACGTGGTTCTGGTCGGTGATGTAGACGTACGGGCCGGTGAAGACGTGGTCGCCGATGTCGATCGACTGGTGGGCCACGATGTGCGAGCCCCGGCCGATCGAGCACGAGCCGCCGATCCGCAGGATCGAGTCGGGGCCGAGATCGACGTCCGGCCACATGCCGCAGGAGATCGACACGCGCTCGCCGATCAGCGTGTGCTCGCCGATCTCGATCCACCGCTCACCGAAGATCGCCCCCGGCGGGAAGGCGATGCAGACTCCCTCGCCGATCCGGCGGAAACGATAACCCGCCGTGGAGTCCGGGGAGATCGCCCCGGCGTGGCGGATCGCCGCGTACGCACGGTGAATCAGTGCGCCCATAGCCCGGCGTACTAGTGACATAGGGCCCAAAGTTACCGCTAGGTCATGCCGTTCGGGCATGTGAGGGGCGTTGTTTGATATCCTGAGAGCCCGTGGACACTTCGGCCACCATTCGAGCCACGGGAGCCCCTTTGCGCAGCGCATCGCAAACCAAGCATCTGTTCGTCACCGGCGGTGTCGCCTCCAGTCTCGGCAAGGGGCTCACGGCCTCCAGCCTCGGCCGGTTGCTCAAGGGGCGCGGTCTGCGGGTCACCATGCAGAAGCTCGACCCCTACCTCAACGTCGACCCCGGCACGATGAACCCGTTCCAGCACGGCGAGGTCTTCGTCACCGACGACGGCTCCGAGACCGACCTCGACGTCGGCCACTACGAGCGGTTCCTCGACACCGACCTGCACGGCTCGGCCAACGTCACCACCGGCCAGGTCTACTCCAACGTCATCGCCAAGGAGCGGCGCGGCGAATACCTGGGTGACACCGTCCAGGTCATCCCGCACATCACCAACGAGATCAAAGACCGCATCCGGGGCATGGCCGGCCCCGACGTCGACGTCGTCATCACCGAGGTCGGCGGCACGGTCGGCGACATCGAGTCGCTGCCGTTCCTGGAGGCCGTCCGCCAGATCAGGCACGAGGTCGGCCGCGACAACGTCTTCTTCCTGCACGTGTCGCTGCTGCCCTACATCGGCCCGTCCGGCGAGCTGAAGACCAAGCCCACGCAGCACAGCGTGGCCGCGCTGCGCAGCATCGGCATCCAGCCCGACGCGATCGTGCTGCGCTCCGACCGTCCCGTCCAGACGGTGATCAAGCGCAAGATCAGCCTCATGTGCGACGTCGACGAGGACGCCGTCGTCTCCGCCGTCGACGCCGCCTCCATCTACGACATCCCCAAGGTGCTGCACGCCGAGGGCCTCGACGCCTACGTCGTGCGCCGCCTCGGCCTGCCCTTCCGCGACGTCGACTGGAAGGAGTGGGAGCAGCTCCTGCGCCGCGTGCACCGCCCGGCCAAGGAGGTCACGATCGCGCTGGTCGGCAAGTACATCGACCTGCCCGACGCGTACCTGTCGGTCACCGAGGCGCTGCGCGCCGGCGGCTTCGCCAACGACGCGCGGGTCAACATCCGCTGGGTCAAGAGCGACGACTGCGAGACCCCCGAGGGCGCCGAGCGCGAGCTCGACGGCGTCGACGGCGTGCTGATCCCCGGCGGGTTCGGCGTGCGCGGCATCGAGGGCAAGATCGGCGCCATCCGGCACGCCCGCGAGGGCCGGATCCCGCTGCTCGGCATCTGCCTCGGCATGCAGGGCATGGTCATCGAGGCCGCCCGCAACATGGCCGGCATCGAGGACGCCAACTCCGCCGAGTTCGACCCCGACACCAAGCACGCGGTCATCTCCACCATGGCCGACCAGGAGGACGTCGTCGCCGGCGAGCGCGACATGGGCGGCACCATGCGGCTCGGCAGCTACACCGCCAAGCTCGGCGAGGGCACCCTGGCCAGGCAGCTCTACGGCGGCAAGGCCAAGGCCGACGAGCGCCACCGTCACAGGTACGAGGTCAACAACGCCTACCGCGAGCGCCTGGAGAACGTCGGCCTGGTCTTCTCCGGCCTGTCGCCCGACGGCCGCCTGGTGGAGTACACCGAGCTGCCCCTCGACGTGCACCCGTTCTTCATCGGCACGCAGGCGCACCCCGAGTTCCGCTCCCGTCCCACCCGGGCCAACCCGATGTTCAAGGGCCTCATCGGCGCCGCCCTGGCCTACGCCGACAGCCGCGTGACCACCAAGGTCGGCAAGTGAACGTCACCGGAGCGGCGAGCCTCGGCCCGGAGGCGGTAGCTTGCGTGACCATGGAGGACCGGAAGCGAGTGCGGCCATGATCAGAGACACGCCCGAGGCGTGGGACGTCGTCGCGTCCAAGGAACACTTCCAGGGCTACGTGATCAAGGTCGTCACCGACACGGTCAGGATGCCCCAGGACGAGGTCGCCGACCGCGACTACGTCGTCCATCCCGGCTCGGTCGCCGTGCTCGCGCTCGACGACCGCGACCGCGTCCTGATGATCAGGCAGTACCGCCACCCCACCCGGCAGCTCATGTGGGAGCTGCCGGCCGGCATCCGCGACGTGGCGGGCGAACCGCTCGCCGACACCGCGGCCCGCGAGCTCGCCGAGGAGGCCGGCTACCGCGCCGACACCTGGCACACCCTGGTCGACCTGCGCTCCTCTCCCGGCATGACCGACGAGCGGATCAGGGTCTTCCTCGCCCGCGGCCTGAGCAGGATCCCCGACGAGGAGAACACCTTCGTCCACCGGCACGAGGAGATCGGCATGCCGGTCGAATGGGTGCCGCTGTCCGACGCGGTCGAGAAGGCGCTCATGGGAATGATCCACAATTCCCCGGCCGTGGCCGGTATCCTCGCCGCATATGCGGCTTCGGTTGAGGGATTCGCCCTGTTGCGCCCCGCCGACGCCCCGGAGGCGTGACGGAAGGACCATGTCGTGGAGGCGGTGCTCTCCAGCTACCTCGCCCATCTGGCGGTGGAGCGGGGCCTGGCTGCCAACACGCTCGCGTCCTACCGCCGTGACCTGCGGCGATACTTCGAACATCTGCAGGCGCGCGGGCGGCTGAAGCTCGACGAGGTGGGGGAGGCCGACGTCCAGGCCTTCCTCGCCGCGCTGCGCGAGGGCGACCGGGAGCATCCCGCCCTCGTGGCCAGCTCGGCCGCGCGGGCCGTCTCGGCCGTACGGGGGCTCCACCGGTTCGCCCTGCGCGAAGGCGTCACGGCCCACGACCCCGCCCACGAGGTGCGCCCGCCGCGCCAGCTGCGCAGGCTGCCCAAGGCGATCGCCGTCGACGAGGTCGAACGCCTCATCGCCGCCTCCGGCCCCGACGGCGCCCCGCTCACCCTGCGCAACCGCGCCCTGCTGGAGGTCCTGTACGGCACCGGCGCCCGCATCTCAGAAGCCGTCGGCCTGGCCGTGGACGACCTCGAACCCGACCAGGTGCGGCTGCGCGGCAAGGGCGGCCGCACCCGCGTCGTCCCGCTCGGCCGCTACGCCCGCTCGGCGCTCGACGCCTACCTCGTCCGCGCCAGGCCCGGCCTGCTGGCCCACGGCCGCGGCACCCCCGCGGTCTTCCTCAACGCCCGCGGCGGCCGGCTGACCAGGCAGGGAGCATGGGAAGTGCTCCAGGCCGCGGCCGAACGCGCCGGCCTGGCCGGCATCAGCCCGCACGTCCTGCGTCATTCCTTCGCCACCCACCTGCTCGACGGCGGCGCGGACGTCCGGGTGGTCCAGGAGCTGCTCGGTCACGCCTCCGTCACGACCACGCAGGTCTACACCCTGGTGACGGTCGACAAACTCCGTGAGGTCTACGCCGCGGCGCACCCGCGCGCCCGGCAGTGATCTATAGTCTTTTGCGCGTGCGCGGTGCCCCGGCGTGCCGCCTTGCCGCGTTTAGTGGTGACGCCATAGTGTCCGTCCGGACGGTCCGGTTCGGGATCGTCAGGGAGGTTCGAGCTGGTGACTGTGACGACCAAGGGTTCGACCCCGGGGACCCCCGACAACCCCTGGGGTGACACCAAGACCAACGCGCCTTCCAACGGCGTCAACCTGGGCCCCACCCAGCGCCCGCGGCCGGTGTTCCCTGAACCGGTCCCGCCGCAGGTGCACGGCCCGGCGCGAGTGGTCGCGATGGTCAACCAGAAGGGCGGCGTCGGCAAGACGACCACCACCATCAACCTGGGCGCGGCGCTGGTCGAGTGCGGGCTGAAGGTGCTGCTGGTCGACTTCGACCCGCAGGGCGCGCTCTCGGTCGGCCTGGGCATCAACCCGCTCCAGCTCGACCTGACCGTCTACAACCTGCTGATGGACCGCGGCGTCACCGCCGAGGACGTCCTGCTGGAGACCGGCGTCGAGGGCCTCGACCTGCTGCCCAGCAACATCGACCTGTCGGCCGCCGAAGTGCAGCTCGTCACCGAGGTCGCCCGCGAGCAGGTGCTCGGCCGGGTGATCAAGCCGCTGCTGCCGCACTACGACGTCTGCCTCATCGACTGCCAGCCGTCGCTCGGCCTGCTCACCATCAACGCGCTGACCTGCGCCCACGGCGTCATGGTGCCGCTGGAGTGCGAGTTCTTCGCGCTGCGCGGCGTGGCGCTGCTCATGGACACCATCTCCAAGGTCCAGGAGCGGCTCAACGAAGACCTCGAGATCGAGGGCCTGCTCGCCACCATGTACGACGCCCGTACCCTGCACGGCCGCGAGGTGCTGGCCCGCGTGGTGGAGGCGTTCGGCGACAAGGTGTTCCACACGGTGATCAACCGTACGGTCCGCTTCCCCGACGCCACCGTCGCCGGCGAGCCGATCACCACCTTCGACCCGTCGTCCCTGGGCGCCAACGCCTACCGCGAACTGGCCCGCGAGGTGCTCTCGCGCTGGCCGGCTCCTGCGACAATGGCCAGGTGACCGCAGAGCAGACCGAGGCCCCCCAAGGCTTCCAGGTACACCTGGACGTCTTCGAAGGCCCCTTCGACCTGCTCCTCGGCCTGATCGCCAAGCACAAGCTCGACATCACCGAGGTCTCGCTCTCCAAGGTCACCGACGAGTTCATCGCCTACATCCGGTCCAGGGGCCCGGAGTGGGACCTCGACCAGACCAGCCACTTCCTGCTGGTCGCGGCCACGCTGCTCGACCTGAAGGCGGCCCGGCTGCTGCCGTCCGGCGAGGTGGAGGACGAAGAGGACCTCGCGCTCCTGGAGGCCAGAGACCTGCTGTTCGCCCGGCTGCTGCAGTACAAGGCGTACAAGGAGGTCGCGAAGGTCTTCGCGGGGCGGATGGCCGAGGAGAGCCTGCGTTTCCCCCGCACGGTGTCGCTGGAGCCGCAGTTCGCCAACCTGCTGCCCGAGCTCATCCTCGGCATCGGGCCCGAGCAGCTGGCCCGCATCGCGGCCAAGGCGTTCACCCCGAAACTGCCGCCCACCGTCAGCGTCGGCCACATCTACCAGCCGCTGGCCAGCGTCAAGGAGCAGGCGGCCATCCTGGTCATGCACCTGCGCAGGCTGCGCCGGGCCACCTTCCGCGCGCTGACGGCCGACTGCGAGGGCACCTTCGAGGTCATCGCCCGCTTCCTGGCGGTGCTGGAGCTGTTCCGGGAGTCCGCGGTGACGTTCGAGCAGGTCGAGGCGCTGGGAGAGCTCCACGTGACCTGGACGGGCGCCGACGACGGCGACGTCGCGGTGGGGGACGACTACGAGGATTCCGCGGAGAAACCATCGAATGACTGACAACCCCAACCCCCTGCCGGGCCCCCGTAAGGCCCCCGACTCGGGGTCGCCGCTGCCCGCCTGGATGACTCTCCCGGGCTCCCTCGTCCAGCCGGCCTCCCCGGAGGAGGCGTCCGCCCTGCCCGCCGGCCCCGACCTGCCGGTCACGCCGCCGGAGCCCTCGCCGTCGCCATCGCCCTCGCCGGAGCCCTCGCCCTCGCCGTCGCCGGAGTCGCTGTCCGCCGGGTCTTCTTTTCCCGAGTCGCCTTCCGCGGGCCCCGAGCGGCCCTCGGACACCGCTCCCGACCCGGAGACCGACCAGCAGGCCGACCAGCAGGACACCCCGGAGGACGACGTCCAGGCGGAGGGGCCCGCTCTTGAGGCGGCGCTGGAGGCCATCCTGATGGTCGTCGACGAGCCCGTCGCCGAGATCACGCTGGCCCAGGTGCTGGAGCGCCCCACCCACGAGGTCGCGGCGGCGCTCAGGAGGCTGGCGGCGGAATATACGGCGGCCGGGCGGGGTTTTGATCTGCGGGAAGTCGCGGGTGGCTGGCGTTTCTACACGCGGGCCGACTGCGCGGCGCTGGTCGAGCGGTTCGTCCGCGACGGCCAGCAGACGCGGCTGACCCAGGCCGCGCTGGAGACCCTCGCGGTCGTGGCCTACCGGCAACCGGTGAGCCGCGCCCGTGTCGCCGCCGTGCGCGGCGTCAACAGCGACGGCGTCATGCGGACGCTCGTCGCCAGGGGGCTGGTCGAGGAGGCCGGCACCGACCCGGAGAGCCAGGCAGTGCTCTACCGGACAAGCTCATACTTCCTGGAACGTCTGGGACTACGGGATCTGAGCGAGCTTCCCGAGCTCGCCCCCTTCCTCCCCGACGACGTGGAGAACCTCGAGGAGACAACAAAGTGATCAACAGGCGCAGCACCCCGTCCGGTGATGGACGCGGTCGTGGACGTACCGGCGGCTCCGGCCGCGGCGGGCGTCCCGCCTTCCGCTCCGACGACAACCGCCGCGACGGCTCCGGCGGCGGCTTCGGCGGGGCCGACCCCCGCCGCGACTCCCTTCGTGCCGACCGCGGCGGCGCCCGCGCCCGCTTCGGCGACCGCGACGACCGCCCCCGCCAGGACTCCGGCTCCCGCGGCGGCGAGCGCTCCGGCCGTCCCGCCTCCGGCGGCGACCGCTTCGGGCGCTCCGGCGGCGAGCGCTCCGGCCGCCCTGACTTCGGCGGCGACCGTTCGGGTCGTCCCGGCTTCGGTGGTGACCGTTCGGGTCGCCCTGGCTTCGGTGGTGACCGTTCGGGTCGTCCCGCGTCCGGTGGCGACCGCTTCGGCCGTTCCGGTGGCGACCGTGACGGTTACTCGCGCGGCGACCGTGACGGTTACTCGCGCGGCGACCGGGCGGACCGTCCGGCGCGTGACGACCGCGACGGCCGTTACCAGCGCGCCGACCGGCCCGCCGGTGGCGACCGCGGCGACCGCTTCCGTGACGACCGTCCCCGTGACGACCGCGGTGACCGCGGCCCGCGCGGCGACCGTTTCGACCGTCCGCGCCGTGAGGGCGGGTTCGAGCGTCCGCGCCGTGAGGGCGGGGACCGGCCGCGTGGCGAGGGCTTCGGCGGGGCTTCCCGGTCCGGCGACCGGGGCAGGTTCGGCGACGACCGGCGCGGCGGCTACGGCGCCGACCGGCGCGGCGAGCGCGGCGGTCACGCCGGTGGCGAGCGCGGCGGATACTCCGGCGACCGTGGTGGGTACTCCGGCGAGCGCGGTGGCTTCTCGGGTGACCGCGGCGGCTACTCCGGCGAGCGGGGTGGCTACTCCGGCGACCGTGGCGGGTCCTCCGCGGGCCGTGGCGGCTACGGCGGCGACCGGCGCGGTGAGCGCGGCGGTCAGGCCGGTGGCGAGCGCGGCGGTTACGCCGGTTCCCGGGGCGGCGGGCGTCCCGTGCGTGGCGGTGACGGCGAGCGTCAGGAGCGCGGCGGCTTCCGTGCCGACCGCGGCGGACGCAGGGACGACGCCCCCAGGTCCGGCTCCGCCGGCAACACCCGCGCCCGTTTCGGCAGGCGCGAGGACAACCCCCGTGGGCAGCAGCCGCGTGCCCCGAGGCGCGACGACGTGCAGACGCTCGGCGGCGGACGGCGTCCGGCCGGCTCCGAGAGCCCCCAGGCCAGGCGCGTCAAGGCCGCCCGCCAGCCGCTGCGCGACCGTGCCTTCTACGACGACGACTACACCGACGAGCGCGACACCACCGAGGTGCCCGACGGCGTGCGGCTGCAGAAGGTGCTCGCCCAGGCGGGCGTGGCCAGCAGGCGCGCCTGCGAGGAGATGATCGGCGACGGCCGCGTCACGGTCAACGGCCAGGTCGTGCGCCGGTTCGGCGCCAAGGTCGACCCCGCCACCCAGGTCATCCACGTCGACGGCAAGCGCATCCCGACCGCCCCCGACCTCGTCTACTACGCCCTCAACAAGCCGATCGGCGTCGTGTCCACCATGGACGACCCGCAGGGCCGTCCGTGCCTGGCCGACTACGTCGAGGAGCTGGCGCCCCGCCTGTTCCACGTGGGTCGGCTCGACACCGAGACCGAGGGCCTGCTGCTGCTCACCAACGACGGCGAGCTGGCCAACCGGCTGACGCACCCGAGCTACGGGGTGCAGAAGAAGTACTGGGCCAAGGTGCCGGGGCCGATCCCGCGCGACCTGGGCCGCAGGCTCAAGCAGGGCATCGAGCTGGAGGACGGCATCGCCAAGGCCGACAGCTTCGCCATCGTGCAGGAGCACGGCCAGCAGGCGCTGGTCGAGGTGGTGCTGCACGAGGGCCGCAAGCACGTCGTGCGGCGCATGCTGGAGGAGGCCGGTCACCGGGTGATCGACCTGGCCCGGATCGAGTTCGGTCCGGTGAAGCTGGGCCGCACCAAGGCCGGCACGGTCCGCGCGCTGAGCCTGAAGGAGGTCGGCGACCTTTACGCGGCCGTGAAGCTGTAATCTGGCCGGAACGCAGGGGCCCGTGCGCATCTCCGCACGGGCTCTCCCGCTATGGAAGGGGATAAGGGCGCATGGTGCGGGCGATCCGCGGGGCGATCCAGGTGGACGCCGACGACCGCGACTCGATCATCCAAGGGACGACCGAGCTGGTCCAGGCGATCATGGAGCGCAACAGCCTGACCACCGACGATGTGATCAGCGTGCTGTTCACCGCCACCCCCGACCTGAAGTCCGAGTTCCCCGCCCTCGCCGCGCGCAAGCTGGGTTTCCACGACGTGCCGCTGATCTGCTGCACCGAGATCGACGTGCCGGGGGCGCTGCCGCGCGTGGTGCGTCTGATGGCGCATGTGGAGACCGACCGTCCGCGGGCAGAGATGCAGCATGTGTATCTGCGGGGCGCGGTGGCGCTGCGGCAGGACATCGCCCAGTAGGCGACCGGCGTGAGCCGGATCGTCGTGCGGCACGTGCCTGACGGACACGGCAGGCAACACTCTCACTAGCCCGATAAATCAGGACATCGATATGGCCTCGGAACTCCGTACCGTGCTCGTCGTCGGCACCGGTCTCATCGGCACCTCGGCGGCCCTGGCGCTGCGCAAGCACGACGTGCGGGTGCTGCTCGCCGACCGTGACGCGGGCGCCGTGCGGCTGGCCAGGGAACTGGGCGCGGGCGAGGAGTGGGAGCCGGAGCGGCTGCCCGCCGGTCAGGTCGACCTGGCGGTCATCGCGGTGCCCCCGGCGCACGTGGCCGACGAGCTGCTGAAGCTGCAGAGCCGCGGCGTGGCCCGCTTCTACACCGACGTCGCCAGCGTCAAGGCCGAGCCCATCCGCATGGCCGCCCGGCTCGGCTGCGACCTGACGACCTACGTCGCCTCCCACCCGCTGGCCGGGCGGGAGAAGTCCGGGCCGGGGGCGGCCAGGGCCGACCTGTTCCTCGGCCGGCCGTGGGCGCTGTGCCCGACCGGCGAGGCCGCCGACGACGCCAGGGCGGCGGTGCTCAGGCTGGTCGAGCTGTGCGGCGCCAACCCGGTCGAGGTGGGCGCGGAGGAGCACGACCGCGCGGTCGCCGTCGTCTCGCACGCCCCCCACGTCGCCGCCTCGGCCGTGGCGGCCCGCCTGGCCGACGCCACCGAGGTCGCGCTCGGCCTGGCCGGGCAGGGGGTGCGCGACGTGACCAGGATCGCGGGCGGCGATCCCGGGCTCTGGCTCGGCATCCTGTCGGGCAACGCGACCCCGGTCGCCGAGGTGCTGGAGGCGGTCTCCCGCGACCTGGCCGAGGCCGCGACCGCGCTGCGCTCCCTGGCCGAGGGCGACGGCACCGCGAGCGGCGACCTCACCCAGCTCCTCAAACGCGGCGTCGCCGGGCACGGGCGCATCCCGGGCAAGCACGGAGGTCCCGCCCCCGCGTACGTGGTCGTCCAGGTGGTCATCGGCGACCGTCCCGGGCAGCTCGCGCGGCTGTTCCAGGTGTGCGACGAGGTCGGCGTCAACGTCGAGGACGTGCGGCTGGAGCACGCGCCCGGCCTGCCCCTGGGCATCGCCGAGCTGTGGGTCCAGCCGGACGCGGCCGCCCCGCTCGCCGACGCCCTGCGCGAACGCGGCTGGCAGGTCCCCTGACGTCCGCTGACCGGGGCCATTGAGCGCGACGTGACGGGCGGGCGCCCAGCGCGCCGCCCACGGCGTCAGTCGGCCGTGCGTTCCAGCCTGCGGCGGGCGCGTTCCACGGCGACCGGCAGGCCGCGCCGGGCGGCCAGGGCCCTGGGCAGCCGCCGTACGGCGGTGCGCAGCCCCTCCCGGCCCGCCGGACCGGCCAGCAGCGCCTCCAGGGACCGACGCGCCACCACCGGCCAGGGACGGCGCAGCACGGCGGTCAGCACGGCGTTGCGCGCCGCCAGCGCCTGCCTGCCGCGCGGGTCGCGGGCGGGGGAGGGGTGGTGGTGGGCGACGACGTCGTCCACGTAGGCCAGCCCCCAGCCGCGCGCGGCCAGGTCAACGGCCAGCCGTTCCTCCTCGCCGAAGAAGAAGATCACGTCGTCGAAGCCGCCCGCCTCCAGGAACGCCTCCCTGCGCACGACGGCCCCGCAGGCCAGGAAGCCCAGCACGCTCGGCCCCGGCAGGTCGTCCTCGACGCCGAGCGGGGAGTCGCGCATCGCCTGTGAGACCGCGTCCAGCCGCTCCTGCGGCCCGACCAGCACGCGCGCGCCCAGCACGGCCAGGCGGGGGTGGGCGTCCAGCACGTCGGCGGCCAGCTCCAGGGCGCCGGGCGCCCACCAGGAGTCGTCGTCGGCGAAGGCGACGTAGGGGGTCTCGGCCAGGCGCACGCCGACGTTGCGGCCCGGCGCGCCCAGGTTGGACCCCGCCTCGACCACCTGGACGTCGGGGAAGTGCTTGCGGACGAACCCGGCGGTCCCGTCGGAGGAGCCGTTGTCGACGAGGATCACCGGCCTCGGGTGGCGGGGGATCGTCCGGGCCAGCGTTCTGACCCGGTCCCTGGTGGCCACCACGACCGTGACCCGCGCTCGGTTCGTCTCCGTCACGCCGGACCTCCTTACCTGGGCCGACGCTCTTACTCCTCGCCGGCGGGATTGACGGCGGGACGCAGGAGGCGTACAAAGGTCGGTAACAGCGTTACCGAGAAGAAACGGTGTTACTCACATGGCGGTCACCGCGTACCGGCAAGCCCAGCAGGAAGGCCAGAGCGTGGTCAGGACGGCCATCCTCGACGCCGCCAAACACCTGCTCGTCGCCGAGGGCCCGGCGGCGCTCACCGTCCGGCGCATCTCCGGCGAGGTCGGCTGCTCCACGAAGGTGATCTACACCCTCTTCGGCGGCAAGGACGGCCTCAGCGAGGCGCTGTGGCTGGAGGGCTTCGCCCGGCTGGAGGCGCGCCTGCTGGCCGTCCCCGCGCAGGACGACCCGCTCCCGGCGCTGCACGCGGGCCTGGCGGCCTACCGCGAGTACGCGCTGGACGAACCCGACTACTACCGGGTCATGTTCCAGAACGCGATGCACGGCTTCCAGCCCGCCCCCGACGCGGTCGCGGCCGGACGGCGCACCTTCGACATCCTGGTCGAGGCCGTGGCCGCCTGCCTGGAGTCCGGACGGCTGCGCGGGGCCGCCGCCGGCGAGATAGCCGACGTGCTGTGGATGGCGATCCACGGCGCGGTGAGCCTGGAGATCTCCGGCTTCTTCGACAGCGCCGAGGCGGAGCGGCGCTACCGGCTGCTCTACACCTCCGTGCTCACGCCGTTCCTGACCTGAGAGGAAGCGCACGATGACCAGCACCCCCTTCCGCAACGGCTTCGCACCCGCGACGGAGGAGATCACGGCCTTCGACCTGGAGGTCACCGGCCGCATCCCCGCCGAGCTCGACGGCCGCTACCTGCGCAACGGCCCCAACCCGCTCAGCCTCGACGACCCGGCCGCCACCCACCTGTTCATGGGGGAGGGCATGGTCCACGGCGTGCGGCTGCGCGGCGGGCGGGCCGAGTGGTACCGCAACCGGTGGGTGCGCAACGCCGAGGTGGCCCGCCGGCTGGGCGAGCCGCCGGCGCCGGGCCCGGTGCACGCGGGCATGGACTTCGCGGCCAACACGCACGTCATCGGCATCGCCGGGCGCACGTTCGCGACCGTCGAGGCGGGCGGGCTGCCGTACGAGCTGAGCTACGAGCTCGACACGGTCGGCGCGTGCGACTTCGTCGGCGGCCTGCCCGGCGGGTACGCCGCCCACACCCACCTCGACCCGGTCACCGGCGAGCTGCACGCGATGGCCTACTTCGCCGGCTGGGACCACCACCAGCACATCGTGATCGACCCCAAGGGCGTGGTCGCCCAGGTCAGGGACATCCCGGTCGCCGACCGCCCGATGCTGCACGACTTCGCGCTGACCCGCCGGCACGTCGTGATCTACGACCTGCCGGTCACGCTCAGCATGGCCCACGCCGAGCGCGGCGCGCCGCTGCCGTACGCGTGGGACGACGCCCGGCCCGCCCGGCTCGGCCTGCTCTCCCGCGAGACCGGCGACGTGCAGTGGGTGGAGATCGACCCGTGCTGGGTCTTCCACACCCTCAACGCCTACGACGACGGCGACCAGGTCGTGGTGGACGTCGTCCGCTACCCCAAGCGGTTCGTGGACGCCCGGCTCGACCTCGGCGGCGCCCCCACGCTCGACCGGTGGCGCATCGACCCCGTCGCGGGCCGGGTCACCACCACCCGCCTGGACGACCGTCCCCAGGAGTTCCCCCGCATCGACGAGCGCCGCACCGGCAGCCCGTACCGCTACGGCTACACCTCGGCCGCCGCCGACCTGCACGACGTGATCTACCCGGCCGCCGAGCTGGAGGACCTGCCGGACGAGGCGTTCGACAACACGCTCATCAAGCACGACCTGGAACGCGGCACGCAGGAGGCGCGGCGGTTCGGGCGCGGCGCGTACGTGGGGGAGCCGGTCTTCGTGCCCTCCGGCGCCGCCGAGGACGACGGCTACCTGCTCACCTACGTCAACGACCCGGCCAGGGGAGCGGCCGACCTGGTGATCCTGTCGGCCCGGGACTTCGCCGGCGAGCCGGTCGCGGTCGTGCACCTCCCCGCCAGGGTCCCGCTCGGCTTTCACGGGAGCTGGATCGCGGACTGACCGGAGGCGGTAGCCTCTTCAGGTTGGGGAAACACACGTGAAGAGGGAGAGGCCGTGTCCGGTCTGGTCGTCGCCATGGACGGTCCTTCGGGGTCGGGCAAGTCGAGCGTGTCGCGCGGGGTCGCCCGTGCGCTGGGCCTGCGTTACCTCGACACCGGGGCCATGTACCGGGCGATGACGTGGTGGATGCTCCGGCAGGGCGTCGACCTGGCCGATCCCGAGGCGATCGCGGCCCGTTGCGGCGAGCCGTCCATCGTCTCCGGCACCGACCCCGAGGGCCCCGCGATCCTGGTCGACGGCGTCGACGTGGGCGGGCCCATCCGGGAGGCCGAGGTGACCGGCGCAGTCTCCGCCGTGGCCGCCGTCCCCGAGGTGCGCAGGCGGCTGGTCGCGCTGCAGCGGGAGATCGCCGCCGCCGGTGACATCGTGGTCGAGGGCCGCGACATCGGCAAGGTCGTCTGCCCCGACGCGCCCGTCAAGGTCTACCTGACGGCCAGCGCCGAGGCCCGCGCCCGCCGCAGGAGCGCCGAGCTGGCCGGCTCCACGGTGGAGGCGCAGCAGGCCGCCATGGCCCGGCGTGACACCCTGGACTCGACACGTAAGACGGACCCACTCTCGATGGCGGATGGCGCCGTCGAGCTCGACACCACCGCGCTGAACCTCGAAGAGGTCATCGCTGAGGTGCTGAGGCTGGTCAAGGAGCGCACCTGACCTCCAGGTGCGGTACTCACCTAAGGATGAACAACCATGTCAACGGGGGATTGGGTCGAGGCTGACCTCGACGAGCTGGAAGTCACCGAGCACGGCGACACCACGCCTCTGCCGGTCGTGGCCATCGTGGGCCGCCCCAACGTGGGCAAGTCCACGCTGGTCAACCGCATCATCGGTCGCCGTGAGGCGGTCGTGGAAGACGTGCCGGGCGTCACCCGCGACCGCGTCACCTACGACGCCAACTGGCGCGGCCGCCGCTTCACCGTCGTCGACACCGGCGGCTGGGACCCCGACGCCACCGGCATGAACCTGCGCATCGCCGAGCAGGCTCAGGTCGCCGTCGAGCTGGCCGACGTGATCGTGTTCGTGGTCGACGCCACCGTGGGCGCCACCGACGCCGACGAGATCGTGGGCGCGGTGCTGCGCCAGTCGGGCAAGCCGGTGCTGCTGGCCGCCAACAAGGTCGACAACCAGCAGCTGGAGCTGGAGGCCGCCGCGCTGTGGTCGCTCGGGCTGGGCGAGCCCTACCCGGTCTCGGCGCTGCACGGCCGCTCCAGCGGCGACCTGCTCGACGTGGTGCTCGACGCGCTGCCCGAGACGCCGCAGCTGACCTTCGGCGGCGAGCGCGGCCCGGCCCGCGTGGCGCTGCTCGGCAAGCCCAACGTGGGCAAGTCCTCGCTGCTCAACAAGCTGGCGGGGGAGGAGCGGGTGCTGGTCGACCCGATGGCGGGCACCACCCGCGACCCGGTCGACGAGCTGATCGAGCTGGGCGGGCGCACCTGGCGCTTCGTCGACACCGCCGGCATCCGGCGGCGCGACCGCGAGCTGCAGGGCGCCGACTTCTACGCGGCCATGCGCACCCGCGCCGCGCTGGAGCGCTCGGAGGTGGCGATCGTGCTGATCGACGCCAGCGAGCCGCTCACCGAGCAGGACCTGCGGATCATCGGCCTGGTGATCGAGTCGGGGCGGGCCATGGTGGTGGCCTTCAACAAGTGGGACCTCGTCGACGAAGACCGCCGCTACTACCTGGAGAAGGAGATCGACCGGCAGCTCGTGCGCACCCCGTGGGCGCTGCGGGTGAACATCTCCGCCAAGACCGGCCGCCACATGGACCGGCTGGTGCCGGCGCTGGAGAAGGCGCTCGACTCCTGGTCCACCCGGGTCCCGACGGCGCGGCTCAACGCGTTCCTCACCGAGCTGGTGCACGCGACGCCGCCGCCCGTCCGGGGTGGCAAGCAGCCGAAGATCCTGTTCGCCACGCAGGCGTCCGTCGAGCCGCCCAAGTTCGTGCTGTTCACCTCCGGCTGGCTGGAGGACACCTACCGGCGCTTCATCGAGCGGCGCATCCGTGAGGAGTTCGGGTTCGCCGGGTCGCCGATCGACGTCACGATGAAGATCCGCGAGAAGCGCCCCAAGAAGGATAAGTAACGGCGTTGCCGTATCATCTACGGCAACACGTGGACGGAGACGAGTAGCCAGCGGGCCGCACGGGCCCAGAGAGCCGCCGGCAGCTGTGAAGGCGGTCCCGTGTCCGCTGGTGAAGACACTCCTGAGTGCGGGGAGGAAATGCCCCGCCGGCTGACCCCCGTCACCGGGTCGTGGAGGCCGCCCCTCGCGGGGCGGCGAAAGTGCGGTGGCACCGGGAGCTCCCTTCTCCCCCGCACTCCCAAGGGGTCATGCATTTCCTGCAGAGGAGCTGTAATGATCTCTCGTGTCCTGTCGGCGTCGCTCGCTGAGCACGCCGGCCGACGAGTGACGATCGCCGGCTGGGTCCATCGCCGCCGGCACCTGAAATCCGTCTCCTTCCTGGTCGTACGCGACCGTGCCGGGCTGGCCCAGGTGGTCAGCGCGGACGGGGAGCTGCCGCCGGAGGAGAGCGTCGTCCGGGTCACCGGCACCGTGACCCCGGCCGGGCAGGCGCCCGGCGGGGTCGAGCTGACCGGGCCGGAGATCGAGGTCCTGGCCGAGCCCGCGCAGGCGCCGCCGTTCGACCTCTACCGGCCGGTCGTGGCCGCGACGCTGCCGACGGTCCTCGACCACGCGCCCGTCGCGCTGCGGCATCCGCTGCTGCGGGCGCCGCTGGAGATCTCGGCGGCGAGCGTGGCGGGGTTCCGCGAGACGCTGGACGGCCTCGGGTTCACCGAGATCCACACGCCCAAGATCGTGGCCTCGGCCACCGAGTCCGGCGCGAACGTCTTCGGCATCGACTACTTCGGCCGCCGCGCCTACCTCGCGCAGTCGCCGCAGTTCTACAAGCAGACGATGGTCGGGGTGTTCGAGCGGGTCTACGAGGTCGGGCCGGTCTTCCGCGCCGAGCCGCACGACACCGTCCGCCACCTGGCCCAGTACACCAGCCTCGACGCCGAGCTGGGGTTCGTGGCCGACCACCGGGACGTGATGGCGGTGCTGCGGGAGGTCGTCGACGGCATGGTCGAGTCGGTGCGCCGCCGGGCCGGATCAGCCGTCGAGGCGACCGGGGCCGTGCTGCCCGCCGTGCCCGCCGAGATCCCGGCCGTGCACTTCACCGAGGCCCAGCGGCTGACCGGCGAGGATGAGCCCGACCTGTCACCGGCCCAGGAACGGTGGTTGTCGGACTGGGCGCTGCGCGAGCACGGGTCGGAGTTCCTGTTCGTCACCGGCTACCCGATGTCCAAGCGGCCGTTCTACACCCATCCCGACCCGGCCAGACCGGGCTACTCCAACGGCTTCGACCTGCTGTTCAGGGGCCTGGAGCTGGTGACCGGCGGCCAGCGCCTGCACCGGTACGACGACTACGTCCAGGCCCTGGACGGGGACGTGGAGCCGTACGAGGGCTACCTCCAGGCGTTCCGGTACGGGATGCCACCGCACGGCGGGTTCGCGCTCGGCCTGGAACGCTGGACGGCCCGGCTGACCGGCGCCGCCAACATCCGGCAGACCACCGCCTTCCCCCGCGACCTGCACCGCCTGTCGCCCTGACCGGCGGCGCCGCCTGATCCGCGGTCAGGATTCGGGGTCGGGGACGGCGTCCGCGAGGGCGGGCGCCGCCTCCGGCAGGGCGCGGCGGGGCATGAGCAGCGCCACCGCCGCCCCCAGCAGGCAGACGAACGCCGTGAGCAGGAACATCTCGGTGTACTCGATGTGCAGGGCGGCGTCGACCTGGGCCAGGTAGTCGGCCAGCCGCCGCTGGTAGGTCTGCGCGTCCACGCCGAACGGCAGCGGCGTGTCCAGGTCGGCGGTCAGCGACTGGAACCGGTGGAAGCCCCACGCCGACACGCCCGCCACGCCGACGAGCATGCCCATCATCCTGGCCACCACGACCGCCGCCGAGGCGACGCCGTGCTGGACGGCCGGGCTCACCCGCAGGACCGCCGACGAGACCGGCGCGATCACCAGCCCGAGGCCGAGCCCGGCCACGACCAGGTCGGCGTCCACGGCCAGGCCCGCTGCGGCCAGGTCGAGCGGCCAGCGGCTCATCAGCCAGTATCCGGCCGCGGCGAGCAGCAGGCCGGGCACCGCCACCGCGCGTTCGCCGGCCCGCCGGGCCAGCACGCCGCCGAGCAGCGCGCCCACGGCCAGCGCGCCGAGGAACCGGGCCAGGACCAGCGCCGCGCCCAGGGCGTCCTTGTCCAGCAGCGTCTGGGCGGCGAACTGCACGAACACCATCGTCACCAGCAGGGCCGCGCCCGCCAGGAAGCTCACGCCCAGCGTCGCCAGCAGCGGTGACTTGCGGGCGGCCGACAGGTCGAGCAGCCGGACGGGGGAGCGGATCTCCCACCAGACGAACACGCCGCCCGCCACCGCGCCGGCCGCGATCACCGGCGGCCCCCACGGCGGCAGCACGGTCGTGGCCGGGTCGGGGTTGTACAGGCCGACGACCAGGAGGGCCAGCGCCAGCGCCAGCAGCGCACCCCCGACGACGTCGACGCGGGCCGTGCCGGACGGCGGCCCGGCCGGGACCGTACGCTGCACGGCGACGGCGGCCAGGGCGGCGAGGGGCACGTTGACCCAGAAGATGGCGTGCCAGCCGCCCAGCTCCACGCCCGCGACGGCGACCGGCGGGACCAGCGCCAGCACGCCGCCGTACAGGGGGCCGAGGGCGCTGCCCAGCTCCTGCGCCGCGCCCACCGCGCCCAGCGCGAGCGGCCGGTCGCGCGCCTCCCACAGGTCGCCGATCAGCGCCATCGTGATCGGCAGCAGCGCCCCGCCCGCCACGCCCTGGACCGTACGGCCCGACACCACCATCGCCTCACCGGCCGCCAGCGCGGTCAGCACCGAGCCGAGCGCGAACGCCGCCAGGCAGGCGTGGATCAGCGGCCGCCGGCCGTGACGGTCGGAGAGCTGGCCGAGCAGCGGCATCGCGGCGACGTAGCCGAGCAGGAACCCGGTGACGACCGGCGTGACCCGCTCCAGGTGGTTCTGCGGCACGCCGACGTCGTGGGCGATGTCCATCAGTACCGTCACGACCACGTAGGCGTCGAGCGCGGCCAGCAGCACCACCGCGCCGCCCGCGCCGAGCGCGACCCGGCGGGCGCGGTCCGCCGGGACGTTCCGGCTCACCCGGCTCACCCGGCTCACCCGGCTCATCCGGACGGGGGCGGCGTGATCGTGACCGGCGCGTCGTAGTCGCTGAACGTCACCGTCACCGTGCCGTTCTGCAGCGGCAGGCTTGCCTTGGTGAGCCTGCCGGTGGCCTTGTCGATCCAGACCTTGCCGTTGACGCCCTGCGTGACGCCCGGGACGATCTGCCCGACGACCTGCCCGGAGAACGTCGTGGCCACCCGGTACGAGCCGTCCTCGACCGCCTCCACCCTGGGGTCGGTCGCCGAGGCGAGCAGCTGCGCGATGCCCTTGGCCGGGTTGAGGATCACCGACGGGTCGTAGAACTGGGCGAGCTGCTGCCTGGTCATCGTCTGGAAGCCGCCGGTCGGCCCCTTGAAGTGCACGGTGTCGCCGATCACGGCGAAGGTGATCTCCTGCAGGGTGCCCAGCACCTCCAGCGTGATCGTGCCGTCGGCGTCGCCCGCCGAGGTGAGCCTGCCGTCGGCCTTCTTGAGCGGCACCTGGGGCTTGCCCTCCGTGGCGATCGAGAAACCGGCCGACCTGACGGCCTTCATGGCCTCCGACGACTTCTTCATCAGGTCGGGCCCGGCGGGGAGCTCGTCACCCCCGCCGCCACCCGCGGAGCAGGCCGGCATCAGCGCGAGCACGACAACGATCAGCAGCTTTCGGAGCATGAGCGGATCGTAGCGAGCGCCCGGGAACGCCGGTGAGCCGTCGCCGATATCGGTTGGGCCTCAGCGCAGCTTCTTCAGATGGTCGACGATGGGCCCGAACGCCTGCTCCAGGGCTTCCAGCTGGTCGTCGGTGAGCCGGTCGACGAAATGCTCGCGCACGCTCGCGACGTGGTCGGGCGCCACCCGCTGGATCGTGGCCCAGCCCTCGTCGGTCAGGACGGCGAACGTGCCGCGCCGGTCGTCGCGGCAGTCTTCCCTGGTGACCAGCCCTTTGGCCTCCATGCGGGAGATCTGGTGCGACAGCCTGCTGCGCGACTGGATCGTGGCGTCGGCCAGGTCGCTCATCCGCATGCGCCGCTCGGGGCTCTCGGAGAGGTTGACCAGGATCTCGTAGTCGTTCAGCGAGAGCTGGTGCTCCTGCAGCTCCCGGTCGAGGCGGTGCATGAGCAGCTTGTGCAGCGCGAGATGCGTACGCCAGGCACGCTGTTCGGCGGGGGAAAGCCAGCGGGGCGCGCTCATGATCCCCAATCTATCGCACGCCCCCGACGATGCGGCTACCTGCGGGGGGCCGTCGCGCAGGGCCGCCGTACAGTGAGCTGATGGAGGAGAAGTCGGGGGAGAGCCTGGCGACCGTGCTGGTCGCGGGCGCCGCGAACCTGACCATCGCCCTGGCCAAGCTCGTCGCGGGGCTGATCGGCGGTTCGGCCGCGATGTTGTCCGAGGCGGCCCACTCGGCCGCCGACACGATGACCGAGCTGCTGCTGCTGGTCTCCGTACGCCGGGCGGGCAAGCCGCCGGACGAGCGCCACCCGTTCGGCTACGGCAAGGCGGGGTTCTTCTGGGCGATGATGGCGGCGGTCGCGACGCTGGTCGGCGGGGCGGGGTTCTCCGTCACCCACGGGCTGCACGAGATCAGCCACGGCGAGGAGCTGGGCAACCTCACGCCGTCCTACGTCGTGCTGGCCGTCTCGTTCGTGATCGAGGGCATCTCGTTCACCAAGGCGTACTCGCAGTTGCGCGCCGAGGCCGGCAGGTACAAGGTGCGTCCGACGCGGCTGGTGCGCATCACGTCCGACACCGCGCTCAAGGCCGTGCTGTTCGAGGACGCCGCCGCGCTGGTCGGCCTGGTGATCGCGGCGCTCGGGCTGCTCGGCTCGCAGTGGTCCGGCTCGGCCCTGTGGGACGGTGCGGCCTCGGTCGCCATCGGTTTGCTCCTGCTGGTGGTCGCGCTCATCCTGATCCAGTCGAACCTGTCGCTGCTGATCGGCCAGGCCGCCCCCAGGCAGATCGAGGTCGGCATCCGCGCGGTGCTGCTGGCCCAGCCCGAGGTGGACGACGTGGTCGAGCTGCTGACGATGATGATCGGGCCGGGTTCCATCATGGTCGCCGCGAAGATCGACTTCCGGGACGAGGCGAGCGCGGCGGGCGTGGAGATCGCCTGCGACGAGATCGACCGGCGGCTGCGCGACCGCTTCTCCGGCGTCACCCTCGTCTTCCTCGACCCCACCCCCACCCGCCGCCGCTGACGACGTGACCGGTTTCCTCAACGCCCACTGAGCGTCGGCCGAGTCGCTCGGGTACGGCTCGCGCTCAGTCGCCGCGCCGTCCCGGCACAACCGGCCCCGCAGACCGGCATCACGGACGGAGGCTCACGCAGGCACTCTCAGGCGCTCGAGGGCGGCCAGGACGAGGTCGAGGCCGAAGGCGAACTCCTCCGCCGGGTCGTAGCCGGCAGCGGCGAGCACCGCGGCGGACTCGTTGAGGTAGGGGAACTCGTCAGGAGGAAGCTGGGGCAGGAAGACGTCCTCGGTCATGTCCGCGAACTCGTCGGGGGTGTCGAACGGCAGGCTGGCTTCCTGCAGGGCGAAACCGTAGACATAGCTGTCGAGCAGCCAGTTGGCGTGCGTCGCCATCAGGACCGGGAAGCCGGCCCTCCGCAGGCAGGCGGTGACCGCTTCGCGGTGGCGGAGGTTCGCGGGCCCCGGCGATGTCCGCGACTCCATCAGGCCGATCGCCCACGGGTGGCGTGCGAGAACCTGCCGGGCGGATGCCGCCCGGCGTCGCATCGCCGACTGCCAGTCGGTCTCTTCGGGCGGGAGCTCGATCTCCTCGAACACGAGGTCGATCATGGCGTCCAGCAACTCTTCCTTGTTCGCCACGTAGTAGTAGAGCGACATCGCGCCCGCGCCGAGCGCGCCGGCCAGCCGGCGCATGCTCAGCCCGTGGACCCCCTCGCGGTCGGCGAGCCGGACCGCCTCGGCCACCACCCGTTGCCTGCTCAGCGCCGCGTCCGACGTCCCCTGGCGTTGTTCCCTCGCAGACACGGGTCTCCTCTCGCGCGCTCGAACGGCTTGACAATCGTCCGGCGCACGGTCATGGTACAGCGTACTACTCGTAGTACAGCGTACGACGTACGATGTACGAACCAGCCGGAGTCGTAGCTCGGACGTGAGGAGGCTGCTGTGGGAACCGAACCGCGATCGAGTGCCGGAGCACGCCTGATGCCGGGGACGAGTCCGGCCGCGGCGACGACGATGCGGGCCGCCGGCCGGCACCGTTACGGCCTGCCCCCAGCGCTCGAGTCGGCCGAGGTCGGGGCTACCGCTGTCCGGTCGAGGCGATGTGCTCGTCCAGGTGGGCGCGGCCTCGGTACATCCCTGCCGCCAGTCCGGCGGCGGGACCGCTTCTCTCGAAAGAAGAACCGATGACCATCCGAGCGAAAACCCCGAACCTGCTCGACAACCGGTCGGTCCCCGTGCACGCCAAGCTCGTCGCCGCATGGACCAGCTTCATGTTCCTCTACATCTACGTCGACTACTTCCACCTCCACAAGCCCGGCGTCATCGACAACCTCCGTGCCGGCGTCGTCTTCGAGTTCGACGTCAGCCCGACGTTGTTGACCATGATGCTCGCGTCCGTGGCGATCCCGGCCCTGATGGTGATGCTCTCCATGACGCTGCCCGCCCGGGTGAACCGCGCTGCGAACCTCGTCGTCGCCTCGCTCTACATCCCCTACTCGGTGTTCAACGCGGTGGGGGAGTCGTGGGAGTGGGCCCCCTTCTACGGCCTCTCCATCGGAATCGAGGTGCTGCTCCTGGCCTTCGTCCTGCGCTCCGCCTGGACGTGGCCGCGAACCCCCGCCGTCCCGGCCGGTCCCGCGGCGGCCGCCCTTCAACACCTGACCTGAGAAACGGTCCCTAGCCGGGCCTTCGGAACGACGGGACGGGAACGCGCTCGGCCGGCGTGTCGGTGACGACGGCGACCCTGATGTCCGGGGCGGCCCGCCATTCCAGCAGGTGACCGACCGGCAGCGGGTCGACGCCGGTCGTGCGCAGCTCGTCCAGGGTGAGCTCGCCGCGTTTGACCAGGGCTTCCTTACGGGTCCAGTGGCGGATCAGGTCGTCGTTGCCGGTCACCAGGGCGCGTTCGGCGGGGGTGAGAGCGTGGTCGGCCAGGCCCTCGTTCAGCGGGCCCGGCGGCACGTGCTCGGCGTCCACGCCGACCCGGCCGGGGCCGGCCGCGGCGCACACGTAGCCGCGGGTGTGGCTGAAGCTCACGCCCAGGCCGGGGGCCTCGCGCAGGTACGGCCTGCCGTGGCCGGGGCCGTGCACCTCGCAGTGCTGCAGCAGCGTCAGCCCCTCCGGCGGAAGGTCGAGCACGGCCGCGGCGCACAGGCGTACGAGCAGGTGGGCCGCGACGAAACAGGCGCGGTCGGCGGGGAAGACGAACCGGTCGGCGCGTTCGCGCTCGGCCTCGGTCAGCCACGTCTCGGGAGCGCGCACCTCTTCGGGGCGGCCGCCCATCGCCAGGGGGACGATCGTCAGTCCTTCTTCTTCGCCGCGGGGTCGTCGAGCTTGTACTGGTCCTCCGAGGCCGCGCCGAGCACGGTCACGTCCTGGACCTTCCAGGCGCCCTTCTGCTTCACAAGCGTGATCTTAAGGTGCGAATCCTTCACCGAGCGAATCGCCTGCGCGGTGTTCACCTGCTGGTCCACGACGACGATGGCGTGCGCGGTGGCCTCGTCGGCGTCGGCCAGGTAGACCTCGCGGACCTTGGCCTGGGAGACGGCCTTGAGCTTGACGATCACCTGGGACATCGCGCCGCCGAACGCCGCGTCGTAGGTGGCCTGGAAGTCGCCCGTGGCCTGGGCGGACAGGGTCGAGCGGGTGCTCTGGAGGTCCTTGTAGTCGTAGCTGAGCAGGGCCTGGCTGAAGGCGCTCGCGGCGCCGGAGACCTCCAGGCGCAGGGCGCGTTCGCTCTCCAGGCGGGCCAGCGCGTCCCGGGCCCGGGAGGCGTCGATCCACTGCAGCACGGCCGTGGCCGCGACGGCCGCCGCCAGCATCGCCGCCAGCGCGCCGAACACCCGCGTCCGCGTGAACCGTCCACTCGCCGCCGTCCGGGGCACCGGCCCGTTCCCCGCGGCCTCGGTGGGGGTCTCGGTGGGGGCCTCGGTGTCGGGAACGGTGTCCGGGGCGGTGAGGTGGTGGTCGGTGGTCATGGTGACTCCTCACGGCGGCGGGCTGCCCGGCCCGCCGCGATCCAGCCCACGATGCCACCACTCACCACGACGGCGAGGAAGATCGCGACAATCAGCGGCGTGGGGCTCGGTGGGGTACGGGACGCGTCGCCGGCGGCGGCCACGCTGCTCGACGACGCCGGGGACGGCGGCTCGGGCGCGCCGGACTTCTTCTTGACGGCCTTCGGGCCCTCGGCGTCGGGCCCGCCGGTGTCCAGGTCCGTCCTCGACGCGCCGGGGTCCGGGCTGGCGGGGGTGTGCTGGGTGGCCCTGGAGGTTTCGCGCGAGGTGCCGGCGGGGGTGGGCGAAGGGCAGGTGGCGAGCCGGGGGACGTGGGGCGGGCCGACGGGGCCCGCGTACTCCTCGGCCGGGGTCGGCCCGCCGGGCACGCTGAAGATGAACGACGCCTTGCCGTACACCGTGTCCCCCTGCCGTTCGCTGATGTCGTCGGCCAGGCTCAGCGCGGTCGGCATGACGCTCAGCAGGTGGTGCACGTCCTTCTCGGTCGTGGCGGAGAAGGCCGGCCGGTGCGGCAGCCCGGCGGCGGTCAGCAGGCAGGAGAACCCGGGCCTGGACCTCCTGATCGCCGCGTCGAGCCGGGCGAACACGCCGGGGCCCTGGTCGAGGAAGGCGTTCAGGTCCGTACGTGAGGCCCGCAGCGAGCCCGTGACCGCGCTCAGGTCCGTGATGCCGGCGGCCAGCCGGTCCTTCCGGCCGGCCAGCGTGTGGGTGAGCCGGGTGAGCTGCACCGACAGGTCGTCGAGGGTCCGGGAGTCGTCGGCCAGGGTGGCGGTCAGGTCGTGGGCGTTCTCGATGACGGCCCTGATCGCGGGCGCGCGCCCGTCCAGGGCGGTGGCCAGCTCGTGGGTGATCGTCTCGGCGTCGCCGGCGGGCACCGCGTCGAGCAGCCTGCCCACGCCCTCGAACAGCTTGCGGTAGTCCAGCGGCACGGCGGTCCGCGACAGCGGGATGGTGTCGCCGGGCGCGAGGGACGCCCCGCCCACCCCGCGGGCGGGCGGCGACAGCTCCACGTACGGCTCCCCGACCGCGGACTTGCGGCGCACCTCGGCCGTGCTGTCCTTGGGCAGCCTGATCTCCTTGTCGATGTCCAGCCCGACGACGATCTTCCCGGGCGCCAGCCGCACGTCGCCGATCCTGCCGACCCGCACCCCCAGGTACGCCACGTCGAAGCCGCGTACGAGCCCGGGGGAGGAGGCGAACTCGGCCGACACCCGGTACGGCCGCTCGATCACGTCGAGCCGGATGATCGTGCTGAACGCCCAGATCGTCATGACCACGCCGAGCAGCACGAAGAAGCCGACGTTCAGGTGCACCCGGTGCCTCATCGCGGCGGCTCCCACAGCAGGCGGAAGTCGCTCAGCCGGTCGGCGGCCTTCCTCGCGGCCTCGGCCCCCTTGTTCCGGGGCAGCAGCAGGCCCTTCAGCCAGACGTAGATCAGCACCTGGCCGTTGACCGTGATCGGCGGCGCGTCGATGAACGCCTGGATCCGCGCCACCAGCCCCTTGAGGTCGTCCTTGCCCCGCTGCATGGCCGAGGAGACGGCCTCCAGCTCGCGCAGCAGCGTGCGCAGCCGGGCGGCGTGCCGGGGGTACACGGTGAGGTTGGCCTCCTTGGCCAGCTCGGTCAGCGCCATGATGGCCCGCTTGACGTGCTTGCGGCCGTGCGCGACGCGGCTGGTGGCGGCGGCCAGGGCGCCGGGCAGCCGGTCCAGCTCGTTGCTGCCCTCGGCGAGGTCGTCGCCGAGCCTGGCCAGCGCGTCGATGCCGGTCGCCAGGTCCCGCCGGGCCGCGGCGTAGGCGTCGGTGACCTCGGCGGTGCGCCGGATCAGCTGGTTGACGTCGGCGCCCTTGCCGGCGAACGCGGTGGAGGCGGCGTCCAGGATCGCGTTGACGTCCTGGGCGCCGAGCGCCTCGACGAGCGGGCCGGCCTTGGCGGTGACCTGCTCGATGTCCGGTTCGACCGAGGTGTCGGCGATCGTGGCCCCGTCCGCCAGGTACGGCCCCGTGGCCAGGTCCCGGCCCGCGGGCGGGCTGAGCAGGACGTAGTTCTCGCCCAGCACGGACGTCTTGGCCACGGTCGCGGTGCTGCCCACGGGCACCCGGTGCGTGGACTGGATCGACATCGTCACCCTGGCCCGGTAGCCCTCCAGCCGGATGCCGGTCACCGTGCCCACCCGGACGTCGGCGATCTGCACGCTGTGCCCGGCCACCAGGCTCTGGACGTCGTCGAAGGTGGCGTTCAGCGTCAGGTCGCCGGTGGTCGCGCCCAGCGTGCGCAACGAGCAGGACGCGGTGAGCACCAGCGCGGTGAGAACCAGCGCGAGCAGCGGGCGGGCCCTCATCGGGCGGCCCTCTTCCGCTCGAAGGGACAGTTGCTCAGCCCGGCCGGCAGGCACGGCACCTCGCCCAGGTTCAGCGCCTGGAACAGCGGCGTCAGCCAGGTCCTGGTCATCGCGTTGAGCACGACGCGGATCTTCAGCACGTGCTGGTCCCGGTCCCAGGAGTCGATCAGCACGTCGGCCAGGTCGGCCGCGCCCTTGACCGCCCGCGCCATGGACTCGCTGTTGGCCCGGACCGTCAGCACCAGCTCGGCCAGCGTGCTCGCGGCCCGCGGCAGGCGTGCGGAGTAGGCCTCGATGATCAGGTCGCCGCGCCGGACGAAGCCCGCCATGTCCGCGACGAAGCCGCGCAGGCGCTGCCGTTCCTCGGCCAGGATCGCGCCGGCCTCGGCGAAGGAGTCGATCGCGCCGGTCACCTGGTCCTGCCGCCTGTTGAGGCCGGTGGCGAGCCGGTTCAGGCCCTTGGCCAGGGCGACGAGCTGCTCGTCCTGGCGGGCCAGGGTGTCGGTGAGGCGGGCGGTGCCGTCGATCGCGGCGTTGATCGTCCGGCCGCGCCCCCGTAGGCCGTCGGCCAGGTTGCCGGCCACGTCGCCCAGCTTCTCGCCGTCGAGGGCGTCGGTGAGCCTGGTGAAGGCGGCCAGGGCGTCGTCGATCTCCACGGGCAGCTCGGTGCGCTCCGGCGGGATGACGGCGCCGGGCGCGATCCGCCGGTCGCCCGGCTTCCACGGCGGGTACAGCACGACGTTGCGCTCGCCCAGCGTGTTCTGCGGCGCGACCACGGCCTTGACCCCGGCCGGCAGCGGCACCTCGCGGTCGACCAGCAGCTCGACCCGTACCTTGTCGCCGTCGATGCGGATCTTCTCCACGCGCCCGGCGTCCAGCCCCATGACCTTGACCCGGGCCTGCTCGTACAGGGAGGGCGTCTTGCGGAAGACCGCGACCAGCCGGTACGGCTGCTCGCCCAGCACCGAGCAGCCGCCGTTCGCCGCCAGCAGCGTCCCGGCCAGCAGGACCGGCAGGAGTCGTCTCATCGGTCGCCCTTCCTGTCCTTGGCGACGGCGGCCAGCACCTCGGGGTCGATCGGGCCGAGTCCGGTGGCGACGGCCTCCAGCCACGGCCCCTGACCGCCCATGGTGGCCAGGCCGGAGAACGTCGGGCCCGCCCAGGCCAGCAGCGAGTTGAGCCGCTCGCCGCTGCCGCTGAGGCGGCTGGTGACGGCCGAGGTGTCGTCCAGGATCCGGATCAGGGCCCGCTCGTGCTCGTCGATCAGGCGGGTGGTGCTGCGCACCAGGCCGCTGCCGTCGCCGAGCAGGGTGCGCAGCTCCTTCCTGCGGGCGCGCAGCTCGTTCAGCATGATCTGGACGGCGTCGATGAGCCGGCCGAGCTGGCGGTCCTTCCGCTCCAGCACGTCCATGATCTTCGTGCCGTTGTCGAGCAGCCGCTGGAGTTGCGGTTCGCTCCTGCTCACGGTGTCCGACAGGTCGCCGATGTTCTTCAGCAGCCTGCTCACCCGGCCGCGCCGGGAGGTGTCGATCTTGCCCAGCTCGGTGAGCAGGTCGTCCACGGCGTCGGTGTCGAGCCGCCGGACCAGCCGGGTGGCGTCGTTGACCGCGTCGTTGACGAGCGTCGGCACGCCGGTCCGGTCCACGGGGATGCGTCGCCGCGCCTCGGGGAGCTGGTCGAGGTACGGGGCGGCGACCGGGCCGGTGAGCTTGACGTAGCGGCCGCCGAGCAGGTTCGACAGGGCGATGTCGGCGCGGGTGGACCGGCCGAGCCGCACGCCGTCGTCCACCTTCCAGGTGACGACCACGTTGCCCTGGGCGTAGTCGGCGCGCACCTCGGTGACCTTGCCGACCCGCACCCCGGCCACCCGCACGTCGTTGCCGGTGCGCAGGCCGCCCGAGTCCACGAAGACGCCCGACACGTAGTAGCCGCCTTCGAGCAGTCCCAGGTTGCCGACCAGGAACGTGGCCACCAGCAGCGCGCCCAGCACGGCCACCGACACCAGGCCCACCACGACCTTGTTCCGGTCCCGGAACGACCTGACCGCCATCACCGGCCCACCAGCAGCCTGCGCAGGTCCTTCTCGCTCTGGACCCGGGTGTTGCGCAACGGCGGCGGCGACCGCATGGGGTACGGGCACGGCGAGGGGCCCAGCGCCAGGCAGGGCACGGCGGTGATGAAGTAGTGCCCGCGGTCCACGGTCGAGTACGCGCGGGCGAACAGCGGCTGGAACGTGCTGACCGTCCGGTCGATCTCGCGGACGTGCCGCCGGATGCCGCCGGTCAGCCCGGACAGGTTCTCCACCACCCGGCCCAGCTCGCCGGCGTTCTTCCCGATCACCTCGTCGGAGGTGCGGAAGGTGGCCGACAGCTCGACGAGGGCGTCGTCCACCAGTTCGCGGTTGCCGGCGAACGCCTCGGAGAGCGTTACCAGGTCGTCCACCAGCCGTTCGATCTGCCGGTCGCGCCGGGCCACCACGCCGGTGACCGTCGCGTAGTCCTTCAGCAGCTTCTCGATGGTCGCCCTGCGCTCGCTGAGCGTGCCGGTGACGGCGTCGACGTTGTCCAGCAGCCGCGGGATGTTCCGGTCGTTGCCCTTCAGCGACCTGGCCGCGGCGGTGAGGAGCCGGTTGATCTGCTCGGGGTCCAGGCTGCGCGTCAGCGGGCCGAGGTCGCCGACCAGCTCGCCGACGTCCACCACGGACGAGGTGCGCACGATGCGCGACCCCGGCGCCAGCCGGCCCGGCGCGGTGCCCGGCAGCAGGTAGACCACGCGCTGGCCGATGGCGTTGCGCCAGCGTACGGCCGCCTCGGTGTCGGTGGGCACCCGGACCTCGTCCCGCACCTCCAGGGTGACCTCCGCCCGGCCGGCCACCACCTCGATCGACCGCACCCGGCCGACCGGCGCTCCGGCGATCTTGACCTCGTCGCCCTCGGTCAGCCCCGACACGTCGTCGAACGCGGCCACCAGCCGGTAGCCGCCGCCGGTGCCGACCCGGGCGACCTGGACGGCGATCAGCACGATCAGCGACATCGTCAGGCCGACGAACAGGGCGAACCGGACGAACGTCCACCTGCGCACGACCCGCGTCCTGGAGACCGCCACCTCAGCGCCTCCCGTCGGTGCGGCCGCAGACGCCGACGACCAGCTCGCAGACGTCGGTGGCGACGAACGCCTCGACCTGGAGCATGCCGCTGCCGTCCGGCCCCGGTGTCTCGATCAGCTCGTTGAGCAGGTCCACCAGCCTGCCCAGCCCGCGTACGCCGTCACCGGCCAGGCCGAGCTGGGCGTAGACGAGGGCGGCCACGCGCTCGCCGGAGTGCACGGCCGCGCGCAGGTCCTGGCGGTGCGCGCGCAGGCCGTGCGCGGCCAGCCCGGAGACGGAGGTGATCTCCTGGAGCAGGGCGCGCACCTTGTCGGCCCGCCGCAGCAGGTCGGGGGTGATGACATCGGCGTCGGAGGCGATCGAGACCAGCTCGTCGCCCTTGTCGGACAGGGCCGTGCCGAGCGCGGCGGCGTCGTGCAGGAACCGCCGGGCCCGCTCCCGCTGCCGGTGGGCGACGCCGACGACCGTGCCGGCGTCGCCGATCAGCTCGCGCAGGTTGCGGCCCTCGCCGTCCAGGCCCTTGGCCAGGGTGTGCACGATGACCGTGACCTCGCGGGGATCGACGGCGTCCAGGCCCCGGTAGGCGTCGCCGAGCGTGTCGGACAGGTCGAGCGGCTCCTCGGTGCGGGTGATGACCGCGCCGCTGCCCAGGTAGGGCCCGGTGGCCTCGCCGGGGCCCGGCCGCAGGTCGATCATCTTCGGGCCGAACACCGACAGCGGCTCGACGGCCGCGACGGTGGTCCGCGGCACCTTCACGCCGGGCTGGAGGTGCATCGTGACCACGGCCCGGCCCCTGGCGTCCAGGGTCACGTCCGTCACGTCGCCGACGGTGATGCCGCGGATCTTGACCTTGGAGTTGGTGTCCATGCCCTGCCCGGCCCGGGCGAACACCGCCTCGATCCGGGTGCCGCGCGCCTCGGTGGCGCCGCGCACGACCAGGAACGTCGCCGCGGCTAGCGTCAGGACGACGCCCAGGGCGATGCCGAGGCGGACGGCGAGCGGAAGTTCGGATCGGGACACCGGCTCACCCCGTCAGCGGAATGTTGCCGCCGCCGCCCCAGAACAGGAACGACAGCAGCAGGTTCAGCAGCACGATCGTGACGATCGACTGGCGGATGGCGCGCCCGGCCGCCACGCCCACGCCCACCGGCCCGCCGGTGGCGTGGAAGCCGTGGTAGCAGTGGATCACGATGACGGCGAAGGCGAAGATCCCGACCTTGACCAGGCTGTAGACGATGTCGCTGACCGGCAGGTACAGGTAGAAGTAGTAGTCGTAGGCGCCGGGCGCCAGGCCGAACAGCGCCGTGCACATCAGACGGGTGGCGAAGAAGCTGGCGAACAGCGCGATCAGGTAGACCGGCAGCAGTGCCAGCAGCGCCGCCACCACGCGGGTGCAGATCAGGTAGGTGAAGGCGTTGATGCCCATCACCTCCAGCGCGTCGATCTCCTCCGAGATGCGCATCGCCCCGAGCTCGGCCGTGAACGCCGAGCCCACCTGCGCGGCCAGCGCGGTCGCGGCGATGATCGGGGTGATCTCGCGGACGTTGGCGAAGCTGCCGATCAGCCCCACGAACGACTCCGCGCCGATGGCCTGCAGCCCCTGGTAGCCCTGCAGGCCCACGGTCGCGCCCACGACGAACGCCATCGTGAACACCACGAAGATCATGCCGCCGCCGACGACGGTCGCGCCCACCCCCACCACGACGTCGCTGACCTGCCTGATCACGACCTTGCGGTACCGCAGCCGCAGGACGACGTCGCGGACGGAGTAGAAGAGCACCTTCCCCACGAACAGCGGCCAGTCGGCCGGCGTCGCGAGCCGCTCGGCCAGGCGCCGCCCGCGGCGGGCGAGCCCCGGCCCGGCCGCCGGCGCCGCCGTCACATCGACCTCGGCGGGTAGGCCAGGAAGTAGACGGCCGAGATCACGTAGTTGAACGTGAACACCAGCATGAACGTCAGCACGGTCGCCTGGTTGACCGCCCGTCCCACGCCCACCGGGCTGGTCGCGCACGTCATGCCCTTGTAGCAGGCCACGGCGGCGGCGACGAAGCCGAAGATCCACGCCTTGAACAGGGTGACGTACAGGTCGGAGGCGACGACCAGGGACAGCGCGCCGTCGAAGTACGCGCCCGGCGTGACGCCCTGCACCACCACGTTGAAGAAGTAGCCGCCGCTCGCGCCGGCCAGGATGACCAGCGGGCACAGGCAGACCGCGACCGTGGAGGCGGCCCACATGCGCGGCGTGACCAGGCGGTGGACGGGGTTGACCGACATGACCTCCATGGCGCTCAGCTCGTCGCGGATGTGCCGCGCGCCGATGTCGGAGGTCATCGCGCTGCCGCCGGCCCCGGCGATCAGCAGCGCGCTGGCCAGCGGCGCCACCTCGCGGATGAGGCCGACGAACACCGCGCTGCCGGTGGCCGAGCCGGCGCCGAGCTGCCAGGCCAGCTCGCCCACCTGCAGCGCCACGGTCGCGCCCAGCGGCAGGGAGACGAGCAGCACCGGGACGCTGGTGACCTTGGCGAGGAACCAGCACTGGTCGACGAACTCCCACCACCAGTTCCGCACGTCCCAGGTGCGGCGCAAGCCCTCCAGGACGATGACGAACAGCTCGCCCACCTGGCCCAGGAGCGACCCGGCCGCGCGCCCGACGTACCCGGTCGGGGCCATCAGGCGCCCGTCCGCACGCGTGTACCCGCCATGACCACCTCCGGCTACGGATCAGTCACCTTACTGACGGGTTGTCTAGTAGTCGATGCCTTGTCGGGAATTTGCGCAAAAGCTATGAGACCCGGGTCACACCTTGTCAGTCACCTACGAAAAGTGACCGGGCCGTCACGAACGGACCACGTTCATCCAGGACTCGATCTCGTCGGGGTGGCGGGGGAGCGCCTTGGACATCAGGGTGGCGCCCTCGGCGGTGACCACCAGGTCGTCCTCGATGCGGATGCCCATGCCGCGCAGCTCGGCGGGCAGCGTCAGGTCGTCGGGCTGGAAGTACAGGCCGGGCTCGACCGTCAGCACGTTGCCCTCCTCCAGCACGCCGTCGAGGTAGACCTCGGCCCGCGACCTGGCGCAGTCGTGCACGTCGAGGCCGAGCATGTGGCCGCTGCTGCACAGCGTGTAGCGCCGGTACAGGCCCGACTCCATGAGGGCGTCGGGGGAGTCCTTGAGCAGGCCCCAGTCGTGCAGGCCCTCGCAGACGACGCGCATGGCCGCCAGGTGGAAGTCGCGGAAGCTCGCGCCGGGCTTCAGCGCCGCGATGCCGGCGTCCTGGGCGGCCAGCACCAGCTCGTACGCCTGCCGCTGCGCAGCGGTGAACCGGCCCGACAGCGGGAACGTCCGGGTGACGTCGGCGGTGTAGAGGGTGTCGGTCTCGACGCCGGCGTCCAGCAGCAGCAGGTCGCCCTCGGCCAGCGCGCCGTCGTTGCGGATCCAGTGGAGCACGCAGGCGTGGGCGCCGGAGGCCACGATGCTGTCGTAGCCGACCGCGTTCCCCTCCAGGCGCGAGCGCAGCCCGAAGACGCCCTCCAGGTAACGCTCGCCGCGCGGGTGGCCGAGGGCCGCGGGCAGGGCGCGCACGACGTCCTCGAAGCCGCGCACGGTGGCGTCCACGGCCGACTGCAGCTCGCCGACCTCCCACTCGTCCTTGACCAGCCGCATCTCCGACAGGAACACCTCCAGCTCGGCGTCGCCGCCGCCCGCCGGCACCAGCGCGTCGACGGAGGCGTCGACGCCGCGCAGCACCCGGGCCGGGCCTTGCGGCCGCAGGTCGCGGATGTGCGCGCACTCGATCTGGTACAACTCCGACGCCTCGGCCAGGTCGGGCCTGCGGCCCACCCAGAACTCGCCGTAGCGGCGGTCGCGGTAGAACTCCTCGCCCTCCTCGCGCGGCGAGCGCGGGCGCACGTACAGCACGGCCTGCCCGGACGGCTCGATGACCAGCACGTCGCCGGGCTCGCCCGCGCCCGTCAGGTAGGAGTACGCGCTGTGCGGACGGAACCGGTAGTCGCTGTCGTTGCTGCGCACCTTGAGCGTGCCGGACGGGACGACCAGCCGCTCACCGGGGAAGCGCGCGGCCAGCGCCGCCCTGCGCCGGGCCGCCCAGGGGGCGATCGGCAGCGCGGTCACGCCGGTGCGCCGGGTGTCGGCCCAGCCGGTGCGCATGAACGCGGCCAGCTCCGGGGTGATGGGCAGGTCGTGGCTTCCGGTGTTGAGCTGCTCGGTCATCGATGCCTTCCACGTCGTCGGAGATGCGGCAAGTCAGCCTACGTGACCGCTTGACGGGGTCCCCACTCGGTTGTTTGCCTGTGAGGACCGGGCATAAGCCGGCCCTCGGCCGGGGACAACGGGAGCAGAGGTGGTGCACATGCTCATCGGGACGATCCTGCGTAACAAGGGAAACGCTGTCACCACGGTGGCGCCGGCGGCGACGGTTCGGGAACTGCTCGGCAAGCTCGCCGACCACAACATCGGCGCGGTCGTCGTCTCCACCGACGGCACGACGATCCAGGGGATCGTCTCCGAGCGCGACGTGGTGCGGCGGCTGCACGACCGGGGCCCCGAGATCCTCGACGCGCCGGTCTCCTCGATCATGACGACCGAGGTCCGCACGGCCGGGCCCGGCGACAACGTCGACGAGCTGCGCCGCACGATGACCACCCACCGGCATCGCCACATGCCCGTGGTCGAGAACGGCCGCCTGGTGGGCATCGTCAGCATCGGCGACGTGGTCAAGAGCGCGATCGAGGAGCTGGAGACGGAGAAGGCGTCGCTCGTCGACTACCTCCACCGCTGACCGGGGCGTTGACAGGGGCGTCGATGGGGATGGCACCCTTGGTCCGTGACGTACGGCCCCCCTGAGCCCCCTCGGGCGACGAGCAGTCCGCCGATCATCCTGCTCGTGTCCGGGCTGGCCGCCGTGGTGGCCTTCATCCTGGGCGTCTTCGTCGGGTACGGCGCAGAGGGCTCGTCGGCCTCGCCGGCCCCCAGGGTCACGGTGACGGTCGAGGGCACCGGCCCGCCCTCGGCCTCCGGCCCCGCCACCCAGCCCGCCCAGACGGACGCCCCGCAGACCGGCCCCCTCCAGCGGGACCCCCTCCAGACCGGCCCCGCTCAAACCGGTCCCGCGCAGACCGGCCCCGCGCAGACCGGCCCCGCGCAGACCGGTCCCGCCCAAACCGGTCCCGCCCAAACCGGTCCCGCCCAAACCGGCCCTGCCCAGACCGGACCCACGCAGCCCGGACCCGCGCAGACCGGATCGACGGCCGGGATGCGCACGTTCGTCGTGGGCGTGGACATGCAGCCCGGCACGTACCGCACGACCGGTCCCGTCGCGGGCTCCACGAACTGCTTCTGGGCCCGGCTGAACAGCACGTCCCCCGACCTCGGCTCGGTGATCAACGCGGGCGCGCCGACCGGCCCGGCGAGCGTCACCATCGAGCCGGGCGACAAGGCGTTCCAGACCGCAGGCTGCGCACAGTGGACAAAGGCGTGACGGCCGTGGCCGCCGAGTTCGACCTCCTGGTCGTCGGCGACGCCAACCCCGACGTCGTGCTGGCGGGCGCGCCGCGCCAGCCGGCGTACGGCCAGCGCGAACAGCTCGTCGCGGGCGGCGACCTGGTCCTCGGCGGGTCCGGGGCGATCACCGCGTGCGGGGCCGCCAGGCTCGGCCTGCGCACCGCCTTCGCCGGCCGCGTGGGCGACGACGCGGCGGGACGTTTCGTGCTCGGCGCGCTGGCCGAACGCGGGGTGGACGTCTCCCACTGCGTCACCGACCCCCGCCCCACGGCCATGACCGTCGTGCTCGCCGACGGGACCGACCGGGCCATCCTCACCTCGCCCGGCTGCCTGCCGTACCTGAAGGCAGGCCAGGGCGATCGCGGCCCGCCTGTCCGGCGTCCGTGACGGGCCGCTGGAGGCCGTCGCGGCGCGGCTGGGCGCCCTCGGGCCGGCCGTCGTCGTCAAGGACGGCGCGGACGGCGCGCTGGCCTGGGAGTCCGGCCTGGTGACGCGGGCCCCGGCCAGGCCCGTCGAACCGGTGGACACCGTCGGCGCCGGCGACAGCTTCGACGCCGGCTACCTCGCCGCCAGGCTGCGCGGCATGAGCCCGCGTGAATGTCTCGACGTGGCCGTGGCCTGCGGGTCGTTGTCCACCCGCGCGGCCGGCGGCATCGCCGCCCAACCCGCCTGGGACGACCTGTGAAGACCGCCGTCCCGCGTCGTTGCGCGGGTGAGTCCCGCTGGAGGAGGATGCGCTCAGCCCAACAAGGAGGATGACATGTCGGTGTTGCAGAGCTTCCTGGACAGCGTGCGCGGCGGTGCGATCGAGGTGATCGACCTCACCGCGCCCCTGTCCTCCGAGACGCCGATCCTCCAGTTGCCCGAGCCGTTCGGCAACACCATCCCGTTCCGGCTGGAGGAGATCAGCCGTTACGACGACCGCGGCCCCGCCTGGTACTGGAACGACATCCACACCGGCGAGCACTCCGGCACCCACTTCGACGCCCCCGTCCACTGGGTGACCGCCCGCGACGGCCAGGACGTCTCCCAGGTGCCCGTACGCAGCCTGATCGCGCCCGCGGTCGTACTCGACTTCGCCGCCGAGGCGGCCAAGGACCCCGACTTCCTCCTGCAGATCGACCACGTCAAGGAATGGGAACGCGCCAACGGCCCGCTGCCCGACGGCGGCTGGCTGCTCTACCGCACCGGCTGGGACGCCCGCTCCGCCGACCAGGCCGCCTTCCTCAACGCCGACGAGACCGGCCCGCACTCGCCGGGCATCTCGGTGGAGTGCGCGTCCTGGCTGGCCGCCGAGACCCCGATCCTCGGGCTCGGCGTGGAGACCGTCGGCACCGACGCAGGGGCCGCCCACTCCTTCGACCCGCCCTTCCCCTGCCACTCCTTCCTGCTCGGCGCGGGCAAGTACGGCCTGACCCAGCTCCGCAACCTCGACCGCCTGCCGGTGACCGGGGCCGCCGTGGTCGCCCCGCCGCTGCCGATCGTGGGCGGCTCCGGCAGCCCCGTCCGCGTCCTGGCCCTGGTGGAACGTTGACCGTCCCGGAGACGGCGGCCGCGGCGGTCGGCCGGGCGCTGGCCGCCGGCGGCGTCCGCACGGCGTTCGGGGTGGTCGGCAGCGGCAACTTCCACGTCACCAACGCGCTGGTCGAGCACGGCGTGCGGTTCGTCGCCGCGCGGCACGAGGGCGGGGCGGCGACCATGGCCGACGCCTACGCCCGGATGAGCGGCGAGGTCGGCGTCGTCACGGTCCACCAGGGGCCGGGGCTGACCAACGCGATGACGGGGATCGCCGAGGCGGCCAAAAGCCGTACGCCGATGATCGTCCTGGCCGGGGAGGCGACGGACGCGCGCTCCAACTTCCACGTCGACCAGGACGCCCTGGCCGCGGCGGTGGGCGCGGTCCCCATGCGCCTCACAGACGCCGCGCGGGCCGAGGAGCAGGCGCTCGAAGCCTTCCGCGTGGCCTCGCGGGAACGCCGCACGGTCCTGCTGAACCTGCCGCTCGACGTGCAGTCCGCCCCCTCGCGCCCCCTCGGGCCCGCACCGGCCGTGACGGGCGCGGCCGGGCCCGTCCGGTCAGCCGCGCGGGACACGACGGCACAGTCCGGCCTGGCAACCGCGGACGACGCGACGGCAGGGTCCGGTCTGGCAGCCGCGGACGACACGGCGGCAGAGTCCGGCCTGGCAGCCCCGGACGACGCGACGGCCGAGCTGCGGCGGCTGCTGGCCGGGGCGCGGCGGCCGGTGTTCGTCGCGGGCCGCGGCGCCCGGCACGCCCGCCGCGAGCTGGAGGCGCTGGCCGACCGCACCGGCGCCCTGCTGGCCACCTCCGCCGTCGCCAAGGGCCTGTTCCGCGGCAGCCCCTGGGACCTCGACGTGAGCGGCGGCTTCGCCACCCCGCTGGCGGCCGAGCTGATCCGCGGCGCGGACCTGATCGTCGGCTGGGGCTGCGCCCTGAACATGTGGACGACCCGCCACGGCACGCTGATCGCGCCGGAGGCCGAGGTGGTCCAGGTCGACCTCGATCCGGCGGCCGTCGGCGCGCACGTCCGGGCCGATCTGGGCGTGGTCGGGGACGTCCGCGCCGTGGCGGCGGCCCTGACCGGGCCGGGCGGCGCCGCGCCGGGCTACCGGTCGGCCGAGCTGGCCCGGCGGATCAGGGACGAGGGGCGCTGGCGGGCGGTGCCGTACCGGGACGAGAGCGGCGCGGGCCGCATCGACCCGAGAACGCTCACCATCGCCCTGGACGACCTGCTCCCGAGCGAGCGCGTCGTGTCCGTCGACTCCGGCAACTTCATGGGATACCCCTCGATGTTCCTGGACGTGCCGGACGCAGGCGGGTTCTGCTTCACCCAGGCGTTCCAGTCGGTCGGGCTCGGCCTGGCGACCGCGATCGGGGCCGCCCTGGCCCGTCCGGACCGGCTCCCGGTGGCCGCCCTGGGCGACGGCGGCGCGCTCATGGGCATCGCCGAGCTGGAGACCGTCGTCCGGCTGGGGCTGCCCATGGTGGTCGTGGTCTACGACGACGAGGCGTACGGGGCGGAGGTGCACCACTTCGGGCCGCACGGGCATGCGCTCGGCACGGTCCGCTTCCCGCCCGCCGACCTGGCCGCGATCGCCCGGGGCCACGGGTTCGCGGCGGTGACCGTCACGGACGCCGCCGGGCTGGCGGGCGTGGCCGAATGGCTCAAGGGGCCCAGGGACCGCCCGCTGCTGGTACACGCCAAGATCACCGGCGAACGCGGCTCCTGGTGGCTGGAAGAGGCCTTCAAGGGCCACTGAGGAGCACGGCGAAGGCCCGCCGAACGGCCGTGCGGCACGGAAGGCCGCCGAACGACCGGTGCCATCCGCCGGGTCCGGGTCCGGAGGTCCGGATTAGGGGTCCGGGGTCCGGGTTCGGGTTCGGGTTCGAAGTCCGGGTTCGGGGCCGGGGCGGTCAGAGTTTGCGGTAGGTGCGGGCCTCTTCGGCGGCGGCCAGCACCTCCGCCAGCGACCCGCCCGTGCACGCCGCCACGCACGCCGCCACCGCCCCCTCCACGAACGGCACGTCCGCGACCACCACCCGGCCGTCCTCCTCCAGCAGCCGGGCGGTCAGCACCGAGCTGCCGAGGTCGGGGATGATCAGCACGCCGTCGCCCTGGTCCACGCCGCGCACCGCCTGCTCGACGAGGTCGAAGCTGGTGCCCAGGCCGCCGTCCGCGGTGCCGCCGGCCGCCGCCACCGGCACGGGCTCCGCGGCGATCCCCAGGGCCAGCGCCGCCGTCTCGGCCGCCAGCCCGGCACTGTGCGAGACCAGCACCACGCCCACCATCAGCCCTCCGCCCGCCCCTGGCCCTCTGCCGACGAGGTCCGCCCCTCCGCCGGGACCTGGCCCGCCTGCTCCCGGCCCGCCGCCTGCTCCCGGCCCTCCGCCGGGACCTGCCCCTCCGCCTGGTCCCGGCCCTCCGCCCGGTTGCGGGCCGTCGTGGCCAGGGCGCGCATGATCAGGGCCGCCGAGGCGGCGCCCGGGTCCTCGTGTCCCACGCTGCGTTCGCCCAGGTAGCTGGCCCGGCCCTTGCGGGCCTGGAGGGGGATCGTCTCGCGCGCGCCCTCGGCCGCCGCGTCCGCCGCCCGTTCGAACGCCTCCAGCGCCCCGATGCCGTCCCGTACGGCCAGGGCCAGCGACCGGGAGGCCGGGACCAGCGCGTCCACCATGGTCTTGTCGCCCACGGCCGCCTTGCCCAGCCGTTCCAGCGCGACCACCCCCTCCTCGAACGCCGCCTCGAAGCGGGCCAGCGTCACCGGGGACTCCAGCGTCCGGCCCATCTGGCGGAACATCGACCCGTACAGCGGGCCGGAGGCGCCGCCGACGCGGCGGATGAGGGCCGTGCCCGCGTCAATCAGCACCTGCCCGGGGGAGCCCGGCGGCCGGTCGGCCAGCGCCCTGGCGACCTCGGTGAAGCCGCGGTCCAGGTTCGCGCCGTGGTCGGCGTCGCCGATGGCCGCGTCGAGCTCCGTCAGCCGCTCGCGGTCGCGGCGGACCAGCCGGGCCGCCTCGTCGAGCCAGTCCGCGAAGAAGCGGGTGTCCATCAACGCCCCCAGCGCAGCGCCGGCGTCTCGACGGGCGCGTCCCAGAGCCGGGTGAGCGTGTCGTCGACCCGGCACACGGTGACCGAGAAGCCCTGCATGTCCAGGCTCGTCACGTAGTTGCCGACGAGCGAGCGGGCCACCCGCGCGTCCTTGCCCTTCACGAACGCCGCGACCTCGGCGAACAGCACGTACAGCTCCATGAGCGGGGTGCCGCCCATGCCGTTGACCATGACCAGCAGGTCGCCGCGGAGCGGCAGGTCGCTGTGCAGGGCCTCCATCGCGACGGCGGCCAGCTCGCGGGCCGAGGCCATCGGCACCCGCGTGCGGCCGGGCTCGCCGTGGATGCCGATGCCCAGCTCCACGTCCGTCTCGGGCAGGTCGAACGTCGGCTTGCCGGCCGACGGCGTCGTGCACGAGGTCAGCGCGATGCCGAACGACCGGCTGCGCTCGTTCACCTCGGCGGCCACCCGGGCCACCTCGGTCAGCGGCGCGCCCTCCTCGGCCAGCGCACCCGCGATCTTCTCCACGAACAGCGTCGCGCCCGTGCCGCGCCGCCCGGCCGTGTAGAGCGAGTTCTGGACGGCCACGTCGTCGTCGACCAGCACGGAGGCCACGTCGTTGTCCTCGGCCAGCTCGGCGGCCATCTCGAAGTTGAGCACGTCGCCGGTGTAGTTCTTGACGATGTGCAGCACCCCCGCGCCGCCGTCGACGGCCTTGGTGGCCTCGATGATCTGGTCGGGCACGGGCGAGGTGAAGATCTCGCCGGGACAGGCGGCGTCCAGCATGCCGTGGCCGACGAAACCGGCGTGCAGGGGCTCGTGGCCCGAGCCGCCGCCCGACACCAGCCCCACCTTGCCGGGACGCGGCCCCGCGGCCCGGTAGACCACGCGGTCCTGGACCCTCAACCCGGGATGGGCCGCCGCCATGCCGTTCAGCGCGTCCTCCACCACGGAGTCGGCGGTGTTGATGAGCTTCTTCATGGTCAAAACATCTGCCCGTTCTCACGGGAGGGCAAGCGCCGCCGCGTGAACAGGGGCGATGTCCTACGATCTCGTGACCCGAGCCGATCTTTTCCGGGCGAGAACAGGTCTCCTGAGTGGCCTGCCGACCGGCGTGAGTAGGCTACCTTCTGCTCATGGCTGAGATTGTGTACCCGCCGGTGATCGCCGCCGCGCGGACCCTCTTTCGCGTGCTCGACTACCGCTTCCACATGGAGGGCACCGAGCACGTGCCGCGGACCGGGGGAGCGGTGCTGGTGAGCAATCACATCAGCTATCTCGACTTCATCTTCGCGGGGTTCGCCGCGCTGCCGTCCAAGCGGCTGGTGCGCTTCATGGCCAAGCAGGACGTCTTCGACCACCGTGTCTCCGGGCCGCTGATGCGCGGCATGCACCACATCCCGGTCGACCGCGGGGCCGGGGCCGGCTCGTACGCCACCGCGCTGCGCAAGCTCAAGGCCGGCGAGGTGGTGGGCGTCTTCGCCGAGGCCACGATCAGCCGCTCCTTCACCGTCAAGGAGATCAAGAACGGCGCGATCCGCATGGCCCAGGCCACCAACGTGCCGGTCATCCCGGTCGCCCTGTGGGGCAGCCAGCGGCTGTGGACCAAGGGCCGGCCCAAGCAGCTCACCCAGCGGCACGTGCCGATCACCATCCTGGTGGGCGAGCCGTTCCACCCCAAGCGCGGGGAAGACGTCAATCAGCACACCGTCGACCTGCACACCCGCCTGTCGGAGCTGGTCGACCGGGCGCAGCGCACCTACCCCGAGGTGCCGCCGGGCGTGTGGTGGCAGCCCGCGCACCTGGGCGGCACCGCGCCCACCCCCGAGGAGGCGGCCGCGATGGACGCCGCCGAGGCCGAGGCCCGCGCCCAGAGGGACTGACCCCGGCAGAGCAGGCCAGGGCCGGTCTGAGCCGGTCTGAGCCGGTCAGATGGCGGCCTGGTAGGCGCTGGCGCGCATGCCCGCCAGCAGGCCCGCCGTCTGCTCCGGCGTGTAGCGGCGCACCGGGTCGTGGTGCAGCAGCCCCTCGATGAGCGGGCGCATCACCCCGGCCCGCCGCGGCGGCGGGTACGGGCCGCTGCGGGCCATGCCGAGCACCGTCGCCGCGTCCTGCCCGGGGTAGGGCGGCTGGCCCTCGACCGCGCTGTAGAGCGTCGCGCCGAAGGACCACATGTCGGCCTCCTTGCTGGCCGGCCCGCCGTGCAGCCGCTCCGGGGCCATGAACGCGGGCGTGCCGCGCAGCCGCCGCGAGGTCGTCATGCGGATGTCGCCCTCCGCGGTGGCGATGCCGAAGTCGGTCAGCACCACGCGGTCGCCGGTCAGCATCACGTTGGCGGGCTTGACGTCGCGATGGAGCACGCCGGCCTTGTGCGCGGTGCGCAGCGCGGCGAGCAGGTGCTGCCCGATCGCCGCCACCGACTGCGCGGGCAACGTCCCCACCTGGGAGAGCAGCTGGTGGAGTGAGAGCCCGTGCAGGTACTCCATCACGATCCAGAGCTTGCCGCCCACTTCCATCAGGTCGTGGACCGTGACGATGTTGGGGTGCGTCAGGCCGGCCGCCATCCGGGCCTCACGCAGCACCCGGCGGCGAACCATCTCGGCCTCACCGGCCAGAGTCAGCTCCTTCAACGCCACCTCTCGGTGGAGGAGCCGATCGAACGCCCGCCAGACGACTCCCATACCCCCACGACCGGCCTCCTCGTTCAGGAGGTACCGTCCGCCGATCTCCCGCATACCATCCCCTCAAGCTCGGGGATAATCATGTCATCTCCGCACACGGCATAGGGTGCCTAACGTGATCTGGATATGTCGGGAAGTGTAGGTTCGCTGGTCAGCGCCGCAGAAATTCGCCCAGGCAGGGCGCGCCACACGAGCGCCACCGCCACCAGGCACAGCCCCGCGGCCCCGGCCAGGACGGCGGCCAGCCCGAACAGGTCGCCCGCCAGGCCGCCGAGCGCCGCGCCCACCGGCATGCCGCCCATGCCGACCAGCCGGTAGGCGGAGTTCACCCGTCCCAGCAGCTCGCCGGGGATCAGCCGCTGGCGGACCGAGACGACCAGCACGTTGGCCGCCGCCCCCGTCACGCCCCACACCACCGCGACCGGGTACAGCGCCCACGGCGACGGCACCAGCACGGGGACGAGCAGCAGCAGGCTGCTGATCAGCCACGCCCCGACCAGCGTGCCGGCCTCGCCGGCCAGCCGCGTGACCGGCCCGGTCAGCGGCGAGCCGAGCACCGCGCCGACCGCGAACGCCGTCATCATGAGGCCGTAGCCGCTCGGGTCGAGGCCGATGCGCGACCCGTCGCCGACGGCCCACAGGACGAAGACGGCGAAGTATCCGGCGTTGGCCATGTTCATCATGCCCGCGGAGATCGCCAGCCTGCGCAGCAGCCGGTGGGCCCACAGGTAGCGCAGCGCCTCGGCGATGTCGGCGCGCAGCGGGCGGCGCGGCCCGGACGCGGCGGGAGCGGCACGGAAGGAGCCGGCCATGCCGGTCAGCAGCAGGGCGGCGGCGGCGTACAGGAGGGCGGGGGCGCCGAAGAGGGCGGCCGGCAGCAGGCCGGCGAGCAGCCCGGCCAGCGGCGCGCCGACGAAGTCGTTGCCGACGGTCTGGACGCCGACGATCCGGGCGTTGGCCCTGGTGAGGTCGTCCTTGGAGACGGTCATGGGCAGGACGGACTGCGCCGAGGTGTCGGCGAAGACCTCGCTCACCCCGGCCGCGAAGATCACCGCGAGCAACGTCCACAGGTTCAGCAGGCCCGCCGCGGCCAGCAGCGCCGCCACCGCCAGCACCGCCGTACGCGCGGCGTTGGCCAGCGTCATGACCCGGCGGCGGTCGGCCCGGTCGGCGACCGCCCCCGCGTGCAGCGCGAGCAGCAGCCAGGGCGCGGTCGCGGCGGCCCCGGCCAGCGACACCAGCGTGGGGGAGCGGGTCATGGACACGGCCAGCAGCGGCGCGCCGACCCGCAGCACACCGTCGGCCAGGTTCGACAGCGCGGTGGACGACCAAAGGAACCAGAAGGCTCGGCCGAGACGATTCACGGCTCACTCCGATAGTGTGTAAAGAAAAGTGTGCATAGATTCCTTTGCAAAGATAGGCTTGCACAGTGACAGAAGGCAAGAGCTTCTCCGCCCGCACCCTCGACGCGAAGGCGCTGAAGTCGTTCGCGCACCCGCTGCGGCTGCGCATCTACGAGCTGCTCGACGAGCACGGCCCCGCCACGGCCACCGGCCTGGCCGGCCTGCTCGGGCAGAACACCGGGGCCACCAGCTACCACCTGCGCGAGCTGGCCCGCCACGGCATGATCGAGATCGCGCCCGAGCTGGGCCGGGGCAAGGAGAAGTACTGGCGGATCACGCCCGGCGGCTTCAGCTTCGGGCCGGCCGGGGACCATCCGGAGGAGGCCGACGCCCTGGAGTTCCTGCTGGACGACATGGTCCGGCAGCGCGGCGCGGAGCTGACCCGCTGGCGTGAGGGCTCGGCGCGGGCCCCCGAGGAATGGACGCAGGCCAGCGTGTTCGCCCGCCGCTCGCTGCGGCTCACCCCCGAGGAGACGGCCGACCTGCGCGACCGGGTGCTGGAGGTGCTGGACCGCTTCCGCCGCCTGTCCGACGGCAGGGACACCCCCGCCGGCGGCGGCCACGTCGTCGTGCACTTCGACGTCCTGCCGCTCGGCGCCACGGGCGAGCCGCCCGCGGCCGACCGGCCCTGACCCCCGCAACGCACGGCGCCCCCGTCCCGGGAGGGACGGGGGCGCCGCGGCCGGACGGTCAGGAAATCAGGCTCATGGCCCGCTCGACGGTGCCCTCGGGCGCCTTGGCGGGCGAGCCCGCGTCGAACGGCGGGCAGGGGTCGTACTCGATCGCGAGCTGCACCGCCTGGGCCGTCTCGACGTCGTCGGTCCGGGCCAGCAGGGTGAGGGCCATGTCGATCCCGGCCGACACCCCGGCGGCGGTCACGATCTTGCCCTCGGTGACGACGCGCTCGCTCACCGGCTCGGCGCCGACGCCCGTCAGGCCGTCCAGCACCGCCCAGTGGGTGGTCGCGCGCACGCCCTTGAGCAGCCCCGCCGCGCCCAGCACGTACGAGCCGCTGCACACCGACGTCGTCCACCGCGTGTGCTCGTGGGCCTCGCGCAGCCAGCCGAGCAGCGCCTCGTCCGACATCGCCTCCCGGGTGCCGGGCCCGCCGGGCACGATCACCACGTCGGGACGCGGCAGGTCGGCGTAGGAGGCGGTGGCGGCGATCGACAGGGTGCCCTGGTCGTCGGTCACCGGGCCCACCTCCCCGGCCACGAACGTCACCGTGACGCCGGGCGCGAACGCCAGCACCGTGTAGGGGCCGACCGCGTCGAGAGCGGTGAAACGGGGATAAAGCGGGATTGCCACATGCATGGTGTCATTTCTCCTTCGACTGGAATCTGCGGCGGTGCTCGCCCGGCGACACCCGCCAGTGGCGGCGGAAGACGCGGTAGAGGGTCTCCGGCGTGCCCAGGCCCGCCTCCCTGGCCACGGTCTCCAGGGGGTGCCCGGTGACCTCCAGGAGGCGTCTGGCGGCGTCGGCGCGGCTGCGTTCGACGTACCGGCCGGGTGGCAGGCCGGTCTGCTCGGTGAAGACCCGGGAGAAGTGCCGTTCGCTCATCCCGACGCGCCGGGCGAGCGCGGGCACGCTCAGGTCGGCGGCCGGGTTGGCGTCGATGTAGCCCTGCAGCTCCCGCAGGGGGAGACTGCGCGGGGTCATGGCCCGCATCGGCGCGCTGAACTGGCTCTGCCCGCCCGGCCGGTGCAGGTAGACGACGAGCCCGCGGGCGACGTCGCGGGCCAGCTCGTGGCCGTGGTCCCTGGCCACCAGCGCGAGCGCCAGGTCCACGCCGGACAGCACGCCCGCCGAGGTCCACACGTTGCCGTCCTCGATGTAGAGAGGATCGGGGTCCACCTCGACGTCGGCGTAGCGGTGGCGCAGGTCGTCGGCGGCCAGCCAGTGGGTGGTGGCCCGGCGGCGGTCGAGCAGCCCGGCCTCGGCCAGCAGGAACGCCCCGTTGCAGACCGAGGCCACCCGCCCGGCCCGCGCGGCCAGGGCGGCGACCGCCCCGACCAGCGCGCGGTCCTCCAGCTGCCCGGGAACCGCCAGTCCGCCGGCGACCATGAGCGTGTCGATCGGTCCCGCCACCTCGCCGAGCGCCCCCGCCATGACGGTGACCCCGTTCGACGCGCTCACCGCCCCCGCCTCCACGGCGGCCACCTCGACCCGGTAACCCCGCCCCCGGGCGATCAGGTCGGCGGTCGCGAACACGTCCGCCGGCCCGGCCATGTCCAGCAACTGGAAGCCCGGGAAGACGACGATCACGATCCGTCGCTGCATGCCTTCATGCTGGTCGCGGCCCTGCGTTGGCGTCAATGACACAAACCTTGCACATTACGCCACCCGCTCTCGCCTCCAGGCGCAGGCAGGTTACACTTATTGCAGATATCGAGTGTCGGAGGTGGTCATGCCCCGCAGCGGCGTCCTGGCCGGCGCGACGCGCGTCGAAGCCGACAGCGGTGACCGCAGGCTGCTCGAACATCTGGAGGCGACGGCTGCCGCAGGGAACGCGTCGCTGGTGCTGCGCGGGCCGGACGGCACCGATCTCGTGCTGCCGCGCTCGTTGGTCACGCTCCTGGTCGCCGCGGCGCACGACCTCGGCAAGGGGCACGCCGTCTGGGCCCTGCCTGCCGAAGTCCTGTTGAGCCCCAACGAGGTCGCGGAGTTGCTCGGCCTGTCGCGTCCCTTCGTCGTGCGGCTGCTGGATGAGGGCGAGATCCCCGCACAACGTCTCCCAGGCAGTCGCCATCGTGTCGTTCGCCTGGAAGATGTCCTGGAGTTCCAGGATCGCCGGGAGCGTCGCGCCGAAGCCCGTCGCAGGATCATGGAGGTCGCCGAAGAGGCGGAACTACCCTACTGATCTCCCGAGGGATATTGGCTGATGGCGCGGGTCTTCGTCGACACCAACGTGCTGTTCCCGTTCTCGCTGATGGACCTCGTGCTCGCGCTGACCGAGGACGCCGTGCACACGTGGGTCTGGAGCGATCACCTGCTGTCGGAATGGGAACGGGTCATCGTGCGCGAGCAGCACCGCTCCGCCCGTTCGGCAGCGCGTATCGGGGCGGTGATCCGTGAGTTCTTCGCCGACAGCCGGGTCTCCGAGGACGACTACAAGCATCTGATCGATCAGATGGAGGGCCCTGACCTCGACGACCGCCATCACATGGCTGCCGCGATAGCGGGTCACGCCCGGACCCTGGTCACCTGGAACGTCGCGGACTTCCCGGCGGCGTTCCTCGGCCGCCACGGGGTGAGCGTCAGCGCTCCCGATGCGTACCTGTGCTCGCTGCTGAGCCGCAGTCCGCGTGAGGTGCTGAGCGTGCTGGCCCGGATGGCGGCGGGGAAACGCCGTCCGCCCATGACCACACATGACGTCCTCGCCGCGCTGGACAGGGCCGGGGTTCCCAGCTTCGCCAGAGGCGCGAGGAGTCTGCTGACGATCGTAGAGGGCGGTTCGTGACGGAATTGGAGACGGCCGGCACCCCTGCAGGGGTGCCGGCCGTGGCTCTTGGGGGCGTCAGCCCATGTGCGGGTAGCGGTGGTCGGTCGGCGGGACGAACGTCTCCTTGATCGTGCGGGCGTTCACCCAGCGGATCAGGTTGAAGATCGAGCCGGCCTTGTCGTTGGTGCCCGAGGCCCGCGCGCCGCCGAACGGCTGCTGGCCCACGACCGCGCCCGTCGGCTTGTCGTTGACGTAGAAGTTGCCCGCCGCGAAGCGCAGCCGCTCCGAGGCCGCGGCGATGGCGTACCGGTCCTGGGCGATGATCGAGCCGGTCAGCGCGTACGGGGCGATGCCCTCCATCTGGTCGAGCACCGTGTCGAAGTCGCTGTCCTCGTAGACGTGCACGCCGAGGATCGGCCCGAAGTACTCCTTGACGAAGATCTCGTCCGTCGGGTCGGCGCACTCCAGGATGGTCGGCTTGACGAAGTAGCCGACGCCGGAGTCGTAGGAGCCGGTGAGCACGTCGATGTTCGAGGCGGCCCGCGCCCGGTCGATGGCGTCCTTGTGCTTGGCGAAGGCCCGCTCGTCGATGACCGCGCCCATGAACGTCGACAGGTCGGCCGCCACGTCGCCCACGGTCAGCGACTCGGCCACGCCCACGAAGTCGTCACGCATGCGGTTCCACACCGAACGCGGCACGTACGCCCGCGAGGCCGCCGAGCACTTCTGGCCCTGGTACTCGAAGGCGCCCCTGACCAGCGCGGTCGAGAGCACGGCGGGGTCGGCCGACGGGTGGGCCAGCACGAAGTCCTTGCCGCCGGTCTCGCCCACCAGGCGCGGGTAGCCGTGGTAGGAGCCGATGTTGGCGCCGATCGTGCCCCACAGGTGCTGGAAGGTGGGGGTCGAGCCGGTGAAGTGCACGCCGGCCAGCGCCGGGTGCGTCATCGCGACCTCGGAGACGGCCTGCCCGTTGCCGGTGACCATGTTGATCACGCCCGGCGGCAGCCCGGCCGCCTCCAGCAGGCGCATCGTGTGGTGCGCGGCGAGCTGCTGCGTCGGCGACGGCTTCCAGACGACGACATTCCCCATCAAAGCGGCAGAAGTCGGCAAATTTCCGGCGATGGCGGTGAAGTTGAACGGCGTGATCGCCAGCACGAACCCCTCAAGGGGCCGGTACTCCATCCGGTTCCACACGCCGGGCGACGAGATCGGCTGGTCGGAGTAGAGCTGACGGGCGTAGGCCACGTTGAAGCGCAGGAAGTCGATCAGCTCACAGGCCGAGTCGATCTCCGCCTGCTGCGCCGACTTCGACTGGCCCAGCACGGTGGCCGCGTTCAGCGTCTGGCGCCACGGACCGGCCAGCAGGTCGGCGGCCTTGAGGAAGACCGCGGCCCGCTCGTCGAAGGACAGCGCCCGCCAGGCGGGCGCCGCCCGCAGGGCGCTGTCGATGGCGTCCTGCACGTCCTGAGCCGTAGCGTCGTTGGTACGGCCCAGGACGGAGGCATGGTTGTGCGGCTGCACCACGTCGATGGGCGCGCCGCCGCCGAGCCGCTGCTCGCCGTCGATGGTCATGGTCAGGTCGACGGGGGAGCCGGCCAGCTCCTTGATGCGGTCCTCCAGTGCCGTACGCTCGGCGCTGCCCGGCGCGTAGCCGAGCACGGGCTCGTTCACGGGGACGGGGACGTTGCTGATGGCATCCATTTACTTACCCCCAAGGGCACGAAGGAAGAAGGCGACGTTGGCGGGGCGCTCGGCCAGCCGGCGCATGAAGTAGCCGTACCAGTCGTCGCCGTAGGGGACGTACACGCGGACCGTGTGACCGGCTCCGGCCAGGGCCTCCTGCCGGTCGGTCCGGATCCCGTAGAGCATCTGGAACTCGTGGTCGCCGAGCGTGCGGCCGAAGCGGTCGGCGAGCAGCTCGGTGATGGAGATCAGCCGGTCGTCGTGCGTGGCCACCATGGGGTAACCCTTCCCCGCCATGAGGATGCGCAGGCATCGCACGTACGCCTTGTCCACGGCCTGCTTGTCCTGGTGCGCGACCGAGGCGGGCTCGCGGTAGGCGCCCTTGACCAGCCGGACGCGCGAGCCCTCGTGGGCCAGGTCGCGGCAGTCGTCCTCGCTGCGGAACAGGTAGGCCTGGATCGCCACGCCGGTCGACGGGTAGTCCTCGCGCAGCTTGCGCAGGATGCCCAGTGTCGAGTCGACGGTGGTGTGGTCCTCCATGTCGAGCGTGACGGTCGAGCCGTTGGCCGCGGCGGCGGCGCAGATCTCGCGGGCGTGCTCCAGGGCCATGCCGTCGTCGAGCCGCTGACCGACCGCCGACAACTTGACCGACACCTCGCCCCGGGCGCCGAGCTGCAGCGGCTTCAGCGCCTCCAGCAGCGTCACGTACGCCTGCGCCACGGCCTCGGCGGCGCGCGCGTCGCGCGTCTCCTCGCCGAGGTGGTCGACGGTCACGGCCAGGTTGGCGTCACGCAGCCGTTCGATGGCGTTCCGGGCCTCCTGGACGCTCTCGCCCGCGACGAACCGGTCCACCACCTTGCGGGTGAGCGGAAAGCCTGACACGGAGCGGCGTACGACGCCGCTCCCGGAGGCGGCAAGGAGCAGTTGACCCAACATGCCTCAAGTCTAGAAACCCCAGGTCAGAGGGGGCCATGAACGCGCGTAACGATCGATGTGGCAGGCTGTCATACAAATGCACAACACGTCCGACCTTCAGGAAATCGTCGACGAGATCGCCGCCACGCTCGGGGCGTCCGCGACGCTGGAGGACCGCTCGTTCCGGCTGCTCGCCTACGGCGCCCAGCACGGCGACATCGACACGGTCCGCCAGGAGTCGATCCTGCGCCGGCGCGCCACCGGCGAGGTGCGCGACTACTTCGAACGCTACGGCATCGCCAGGGCCGGCGGCCCGGTCCGGATCCCGGCCGACGCCGAGCTCAAGGTGCTGGCCCGGGTCTGCTGGCCGCTGCGCCACGGCGAGGTCACCTACGGCTACCTGTGGCTGCTGGACTCCGGCAGCCTCGCCGACGAGGCGCTGCGCCGCGTCGCGCCGCTGGTCGCCAGGGCCGCCGCGGCACTGGCCCAGGAGGCCAGGAGCCGCCAGGACCTCGGCCGCGGCCTGCTCGCCCTGCTCTCCGCCGACCCCGAGGAACGCGCCGCGGCCTCCATCGAGGTCCCCGGCCCGGTCACCGCGGTCGCCGTGCGCGAGTCCAGCGAGCGCGTGGCCGCCCTCTGGACGCTCCCGCGCGGCGTGCTGGCCCGCACCGGCTCGCCCGTCGCCCTGCTGGCCCCCGCCCACCTGGCCGGAGAGGTCGCCCAGACCCTGCAGAGCGCGTACGGCACCGCCGCCGGCATCGGCGCCCCCAGGAACGACCCGGCCGAGGCGTGGCAGAGCTGGCGCGAGGCCCGCCAGGCGCTGCGCATCGCCGAGCACTTCCCCCGGCACGCCCCCATCGCCCGCTGGCAGGACCTGGGCGTGCACCGCCTGCTGGCCCGCCTCGGCCGCGCCGACCTGCGCGAGCTGGCCGCCGAGACCGCCGCCCTCGACGCCGAGCTGGCCCAGACGCTGGAGGCCTACCTCGACCTCGGCGGCCACGCCCAGAAGACGGCCGCCGAGCTGGGCGTCCACCGCCAGACCCTCTACTACCGCCTGGGCAAGGCCGAACGCCTCCTGCACCGGGACCTGTCCGACGGCGACGACCGGCTGACCGTGCACCTCGGGCTGAAGGCGGCCAGGCTGCTGCCTCAGGACGGCCGGTAGACCTTCACCCAGTCCACGTACATCGACACCGTCGCGGGGGTGGCGGAGTCGCGGCAGCGCGGCTCGCACACCACGTCGTTCTGCAGCGCCAGGCCCATGCGGTCGCCGCCGGGCACGTACGGGCCGCGGTAGTCCCACACCTTCCCGCCGTCCAGCCAGAACGTCAGCCGGCCGGGCAGCCAGTCCACGGCGGCGGTGTGCCAGCGGGTGAAGTCGGCCCGCAGCTGCCGTTGCGCCCGCCCGTGCCCGCCGTGCACGAAGATGCCGCCGCCCTGCCGGCGCGGGTCCACGATCTCGGCGAAGTCGACCTCGGCGTAGCCGTCGCCCTCGCTCTGGGAGGTGGGCCACAGCAGCGCGACCGGCGTGTAGCCGCTGCCCGCCTCGGCCCTGAACCGCACCTCCCACCTGCCGTAGCGCTGGGTGAGCCGGGTGGCCACGCCGCCGGACAGGTCCTTGCCGCCGTACCGGCCGCCCTTGAGGCGCAGCATGCCGTCCGCGACCGTGGCGGCCCGGCCGGTACGGGGGTTACGGGCGGCGTCCGGCGAGTGGTGCACCATCCACCTGCTCGTGTCGACCGAGGAGCCGTCGAAGTTCTCGACGAGGACGGGCGCGCCCCACCTCGACGTCTCCGCCTGTGCGCTCTGGGGGAGCAGGGCGAGGGCCGTGATCAGCGCCGCCGCCGCCCGCTTTGAACCGCGAGTAAGCATGCGGACCATCGAAGCAAAGATCTCACTCTGGTAACAAGGGCCCCTTCCGGACAGGCTGGGCGCCGCCCAGCATCGCCCTGGTCAGCTCCTCGCGGTCGCGCGTCATCTCCGCCAGCGCCGCCGACAGGTGCTCCTGGCTCAGCGCCTCGGCCCGGCCGCCGGAGCGCAGCGCCTCCAGCACGGCCCTGCGCAGCAGTTCCTTGAAGAACGAGGCGGTCATCCCGTCCGTGCCGGCCACCAGCGGCTCCAGGTCGATGCCCGCCAGCAGGTCGCCGCCGTACAGGCGCAGCAGCGCGGCCCGCAGGCGCGCGTCCGGCCGCGGCACCTCCACGGCCAGGTCCACCCGGCCGGGCCGGTCGGCCAGCGCCTGCTCCAGCACCTCGGCGCGGTTCGTGGTGAGCACGAAGGTGACGTCGGCGTCCGCGCCGACGCCGTCCATGGCGTCGAACAGGGTGAACAGCAGCGGGCTGCCCTCCTCGGAGAAGCGGCGGTCGCGCGCGACGAGGTCGACGTCCTCGACGACCACGATGGCCGGCTGCAGGCGCCTGGCCAGGGCGGCCGCCTCGGAGACGAATCGCAGTCCCGTACCGGCCATGACCACGACCGTCACGCCGGGCATGCGGCCCATCAGGTAGCGGACGGTGTGCGTCTTGCCGGTGCCGGGCGGGCCGTGCAGCAGCAGGCCGCGCTTGAGGTGCTGGCCGCGGGCGCGCAGCACGTCGGCGTGCCTGGCGATGCCGACGACGTGCCGCTCGATCGTCTCCAGCACCCCTTCGGGCAGGATCACCTGCTCGGGGTCGATCGACGGCCGGGGCAGGAACGTCACCAGCTGGTTGCCCCGGTGCTCGGAGACGCCGAAGGTGAGGATCTGGCCGCGCAGCACGTCGTGGTCGCGCATCAGCCGTTCGATCTCCTGGCCGGCGGCGGTCGCGGCCGGGCGGGAGGCCCCGATCAGCTCCACCCGGCAGTCGTCCCTGCCGAACCGCTCGACCGCGCCGCGCACGCCGAGCACGAGCGGCTCGCCGCCGGGCGCGTGCGTCAGGGCCAGCCCGAACGAGACCACCTCGGCCGTCTCCTCCGGGCCGACGGACACGGTGGCGTAGTCGACGGCGCCGACGCCGACCATCTCGGCGCGGGCGGACATGGCGATGACGTCGATGCTGTCGGCGTGCTCGCGTCCGGTCCCGGACACGCCGAACCACTCGGCCCCGCCCCGGGCCTCCAGGTACGCGTCGACGCCCCGCTGGAGGCTCGCGTGCTCCCAGTTCTTGAAGCTGCGCGTGACGCAGATCAGGTCCTCCAGCCCGCAGCCGAGGTGCGCGGTCACCCGGCGCACCAGCTCGGCGGGGGGCTGGGACTCGTCGATCAGGGTGTGGGCGTCCTGCAGGAGCCGCCGCAGCGCGTGTGCCAGCGAACGTGCCTCACTGATCTCCATGGGCGCCACCCTGGCACACCGGGCCACGCCTGGGAACGGCGAGAGGCGGACGGCTTCCGCCGCCCGCCTCTCACACGGTCTCGCACGGTCTTGCGCGGTCTCCGTCAGGCGCAGGCCGACTCGTAGACGCGGACCAGTTCCTGGCTCACGCGCTCCCAGGAGTAGCGCGAGCGCGCCCGGTCGGCGCCGGCGTACCCGAGCGCGGTGCGCAGCGTCGGGTCGCACAGGATCTCGCGGGCCAGCCGCGCGGTGCGCGCCGGCCGGTCCGGCGGGACCAGCAGGCCGGTCACGCCGTCGATCACGGAGTCGAGGTGGGCGCCCACGGCCGAGGCGATCACCGGCACGCCGCAGGCCATGGCCTCCAGCGCGACGACGCCCGTCGCGGCCTCGCGCGGCACCGACACCACGGCGTCCGCGCTGCGCATCAGCTTCGGCACCGAGGCCCGCTTGACCTGCCCCAGCAGCGTCACCCGGTCCGCGACGCCGAGCTGCTCGGCCAGGGCGCGCAACCGGCGCGCGTCCCTGTCGTCGTCCAGGTCCTCGGGCTCGGGGCCGCCGGCGATGACCAGCTCGACGTCCGTCAGCCCCTGCAGCGCCCGCACCGCCGTGTACGCCCCGCGCTCGGGGGACAGCGGGCCGACGTGCAGCAGCCGCTTGCGGGCGCCCTTGGTGGCGATCGCCCCGCGCCGCTGGAAACGCTCGGTGTCCACGCCGTGCGGCACGATCGCGATGTTCCCGCGCGGCACGCCCAGCCTGATCAACGCCGACTCCTCGTCGCCCGAGCCGGCGATGACCGCCTTGGCCCGGCGTCCGAGCGCCCGCTCCAGTTTCTGGTGCGCGGCGTCCACGGTGTGGAAGGTCTGCATGACCGGCACGTCCAAGCCCTTGGCGCCCGCCACGGCGGCGAGCCCTCCGGTCCAGGAGTGGGCGTGGATCACGTCCGGGCGCTCCTGGTTCCACCGCTTCATCAGATGCTCGCCCACGTCGTTCAGGTACGGCACGACGTCGTCGGGCGACAGGTTCTTGGCCGGGCCCACGTCGATCTGCTCCAGAGTGACTCCCGGGGCCACCCGCGTCTTGGGCTTGCCCTCGGCGTCGTCACGGCGGGAGTAGATGGTGACGTGGTGTTCGCGGCCCAGCTCGCGCGCTACGGAGAGGATACGGTGGCGCTGGTTTCCCTTGGCGGACGCGACGATCGCAATATTCATGGCACACCTCAGCGTGGAAAAGCCTTCAAGGTGTGCCTGCGTCTTAGGCACGTTGTTCTACGGAAAGACAATACCCATGTTTAGCCGGATCGCAAACCCCCGCACATCAGACACCCTTGAGCGCCAGGACGACGATCTCGTCCCACACCTGGCCGCCCGAGAAGGCGTGCCGGTCGGCCTCCACCGCCTTGACCACGGTCGCCGGTGACTGGCCCGCGCAACGGCCCAGCACGTCGGCCAGCCGCTCCTCGCCGTACGGCTCGCCGGCGTCGTTCCTGGAGGAGATCAGGCCCTCGGAGTAGAGAACCAGCGTCTCCCCGACGGAGACGGTCAGCTCCTGCACGCCCGTCTCGGCCTCGGGGGAGATGCCCATCGGCACGCCGCCGCCCGCCGCGAAGCGCACGTTGCCGTCGGGCTGCAGCAGCGCCGCCGGATGGTGACCGGCCGAGGAGAGCTGGATCGTCCGGCCCTTGACGAACCCCACCACGGCCATCACGAACATGCCCGTGCCCTGCGCCACCAGAGCCTCGTTGACCTTGCGCATCACCAGGTCGGGATGGGACTCCCAGGTGCTGAGCACCCGCAGCCCGCCGCGCACCATGGCGCTGACCGAGGCCGCCTCCTCGCCCTTGCCCGCCGCGCCGCCCAGGGCGAACCCCCAGCCGCCCGCGACCGGGAACACGTCGTAGAACTCCGCGCCCACCGACGCGCCCGGATGGTAGACCGCCGACGCCTCGTAACCGGGCACGTCGGGCAGGTTGCGCGGCGCCACGCTGGCCGACAGCGCGTCGGCGGCCCGCGAACGGCTCTGGAAGCTCGACTGGGCGCGTACGGCCAGGCCGAGCTGCATCCCCACGTCCTGCAGCACACCGAGGTCGGCCAGCGAGAACGGCGGCCGGTCGTGCGTGCGCACCAGCGTCAGCACCCCGTCGGACTGCCCGATCGGCACCGACAGCAGCGAGCCGGCGCCCATCGCGGTCAGCAGCGGCCCCTCGGCGGTGAAGCCGAGCAGCGACTCGTCGTCGACCATCTCGTGCACCACGCCCGAGCCGCGCTCCAGCACCTGCATCACCACCTGGCTGCCGGCCGGGTCGGCCGACTCCACCTGCCGCACCAGGTCGCCCAGCGGATGGTTCTTCGGCGCAACCACCACAGAACGCCGCGGCAGCCCGTCGCGCACCAGGTCGGCGATCACCCAGTCGGCCCACTCGGCCGCCAGCAGGCGGGTGGTGCGCGGCATCGCCACCGGGCGCAGCAGCGCCTCCTCGTCCAGCAGCAGCCCGCCGACCCTGGCCAGCAGGTCCTGCCGTTTGGAGGCGGCCAGCAGCAGCGCCCCGTCGGACTGCTCGGGCCGCCGCGCCCCCGGCTCGGGGAGCTGCACCTCGGTCGGCAGCGCCACGGCCGCCACCATCTGCTGCGGCTCGCCCGGCATCGTCACCCGCGTCAGCGCCAGCTGCACGGTGTGCGTCCGCCCCTGGTGCGCCAGCCGCGTCTCGAACGCCGACGGCTGCCCGGTCTGCAGCACCGAGTTCAGGTGCGAGCGGAACGCCGCCCGCCTGGAGACGTCGACCAGCAGCGGGAACGACCGCCCGACCAGGTAGCCGTCGGGGCTGCCGAGCACCCGCGAGGTCTCCGGGTTGATCCGCCGGACCACCCCGCCGCCGTCGAGCACGATCACCGGCACCGGGAAGGCCCGGAACACCTGGCGCAGCAGCTTCAGCTCCCGCTGGGTGCCGTCCTTCTTGCTCGCGGCGCGCTTGGGCGCCTTGCGCAGCGCCTCGCGCGCCTCGGCGAGCAACTCGGCGGCGGTGTCCAGTTCGGCGAGGGCGGCGTCGAGCGTGGGCGCGAGGTCGGTAGGGTAGGCGGTCCTCGCCTCACGCAAGGACGACACGCGTCCCGCCAGCGCGTCCAGAGCGTGTTCGAGGTCCGGCATGGTCATCCTTTGACGCTACGCCACCGGGGATAACGGTAGCCATAAGGGGTAGGGGCTTCTTGCTATGGAATCGACGGCGATGATCACTCCCGGGCTCGCCCGAGACCTGGCGGCGCTGGGGCGGCTGGGTGAGGACACCTCCACGGAGAGCGTGTTGCGCGGCCTGACCACGGCGCTGGCGGCCGGAGTGCCCGGGTGCTCGGGCGGCTCGGCCGAACACTGGCGCGACCAGCGGGTGCTGGTCTCCGGCTCGCACAGCGAGCTGATCATGCTGGTCGAGGGCGAACGCGAACTCGGTGAAGGACCGTCCCTGGAGGCCCGCCAGAGCGGCGCCCGCGCGAGCGTGAGCGACGTGCTGAGCGACAGCCGGTGGCCCCGCTACAACGCACTGGCGACCCGCTGGGGGGTGCGTTCGGTACTGATCGTGCCCATCGAGGTGGCGCCGGCGCAGCTCATCGTCGGACTCTACTCCGTGCGCCCGGGTGCCTTCTCCCCGCAGGCCGCCCACTCGCTGGCCGACATGCTGACCGAGCAGGTCGGGGTGGCCATGGCGAACATGTGGGAGTTCGAGGAGGTGCGCACCGACGCCGCCCAGCTGCAGGAGGCCCTGGCCGGCCGGTCGGTCATCGACCAGGCCAAGGGCATCATCATGCAGACCAGCGGATGCACGGCCGAGGCCGCCTTCGAGGAGCTGCGCAGGATCTCGCAGCACCATCAGGTCAAGGTGGCCGATCTGGCCAGGCTTCTGGTGGAGGAGCACCAGCGCAAGTCGACGCGTCGCTCATAGGGCCTCAGCCGATGGCGGCCAGGGCGTCGTCGAGCGTGTCGTACAGCGGCAGGCGCTGCGCCAGCCCGGTGATCCACATCACCTTCGACTTGGAGTACTCCACGCCCACCAGGGCGAACCGCGCACCCGACGACAGGCTGGTCTGCCAGTGATGGACGATCAGCCCGAGCGCTCGCGAATCCATGAACGTCACCCCGGCCAGATCGAGTATCAGGTCGGCTCCGGCCAGCGACAGGTAGTCGGCGAACTGCTCACGCGTCGTGGCGTCGAGCACACCGTCGACCTTGACGACGGTGATCTCGCCGACGGGCGATGACGTCAGGCTCAGGGCGGCCACGGGCCCCTCGCCGTTTTCGGGCATTGTCACGAAGCAACCCTACTGTCACCACGCGACCGAGGAATACTTCCCGCGGCAGGGGGGAGACTGGGACCGAAGTCCAGCAGAGGGCTTCCGTCTCGAGAGTAGAGCGAGGCGTGCCTCTGCCTGGGCTTTTCTGCTGGCGGAGGCCGCCCTGCGACCCATATGAGGAGCAGCGATGGCTGTGCAGGAGTACGTCCTCGAGGAGATGACCGCGGAAGAACTCCTGGCTGAGATGGTCAGGGAAGACACACCCGACAGCCACAGGGAACGGCTGCGCGAGCGCATCGTGGAGATGCACCGGCCGCTGGCCATGGAAATCGCCAGGCGTTACCGTTACCGGGGCGAACCTTTGGAGGACCTCCTCCAGGCCGCGTACGTCGGCCTGATGAAGGCCGTCAACGGCTTCGACCCGACCCTCGGCCACGCCTTCAGGGGCTACGCGGTCGTCACGATGACCGGTGAGGTCAAGCGGCACTTCCGCGACCGCACCTGGGCCATCCGGGTGCCGCGTCTCTACCAGGAGCGACGGTCCGAGCTCAACCGGCTCGTCGCCGACCTCAGCCAGGACCTCGGCAGGTCCCCGACCGTGGCCGAGCTGGCCGCGAAGATGAACATCTCGGAGGAGGACGTCCTGCTCACCCTCGACGCCTCGGCCGCGTACAGCACGCTGTCGCTCGACGCGCCGCTCGGCACCGACGACGACGCGGCCTCGCTCGGCGACGTCATCCCCGAGGACGACGACACGCTGAGCACCATGGTCGACCGCGAGGCCGTCAAGCCGCTCATCGACGCGCTGCCCAGCCGCGAGAAGCACATCCTGCTGCTGCGCTTCTTCGGCAACATGACGCAGGCCGAGATCGCCGCCGAGTTCGGCATCTCGCAGATGCACGTCTCACGGATTCTCCGTAAGGTACTCGACCAGCTCCGCAGTGAGCTACTGGTCGGTTAGCCGCTGGCCGGCTGCTGAGAGAAAGGCGAGTCGCCGGGTGAACGAGGACGTCGAGCCTCAGTCGGGCTACACGAGCCCGCCACCCGGCGTGCCCGTGAAGGAGCTGCGCTTCCGCCTGCCGGACCTGCCGGAGGTCCGGCAGTTCGCCGAGGACGAGGCCCGCGCCGTGGGGATGCCCGAGGAGGCGGTCGGCGACTTCGTCATCGCGGTCAACGAGGTGGCGACCAATGCGGTCACGCACGGGGCCGACCGGGCCGCCATGCGGACCTGGGTGATCAGCGGGGACCTGGTGGTCGAGGTGCACGACGAGGGCTTCTGGAAGCCGGGGCCGCTGCCGGGGGCGGTGGGGGGCATGGGGTTGTGGGTGGCGCGGCTGCTGTCCTCTGATTTCACGTTGAGGGTGGGCAGCGGGGGGAGCACGGTGATCATGAGGTTTCCCGGTAAGGGGTGACCCTCGGGAAGGCCTGCTTCGGGAAAGCCTGCGTCGGCGCCTGGCCCGGTGTGGTGGGCCTGTCTTCCTGGCCCGGTGTGGTGGCCTGTCTTCGTCGATCTCGACGTCGGCTCTTCTTCACCCGTCCGGGCCCCGTCCGGCCCCGTCCGGACCCCCGTCCGGACCCCGTCCGGACCCCGTCCGGGCCCCGTCCGGGCCCCTGCGTCCTCGGCGAGGCGCCCCGATTTTTCTGGATATTTAGCGCTATTTAGTTCTTTGTGTGGTGTTTCGGGTGGGAGGCCGGTTGGCCTCCCACCCGGACAGCGTGCTCAGCTGCTGCTCAGCGGCTGGTCGGTAGCCTGCTCAGCGGCGGCTGCGGCCGCGCCAGTGGCCGGTCCCGCCGCGGATGCCCGCCGTGCCGACGCCTGCCTGGTGCAGGGCCAGCAAGGTCAGCCCCAGCAGGACGAACGTCATGCCGGAGATCCCGCCGATCTTCACGCCCACGAGGTCGAGCAGGAAGCCCAACCCGAAGATGATCGCCGCGACGACTGCGAGCATGTCGATCACCTCCTCGTTTCGGGGGTCAGATTGTGCGTGGACAGCGCGAGCAACTGCTCCAGGACGTTGCGGTAGTCGCGGAACGCCTGCCGCAGGTCCTCGGTGTCGGGGGAGTCGACGTCCTTCCAGCGTTCGCGCAGCGCGCCGGTACGGCTGGTGAGGGAGTTGGTCAGCGACTCCACCACCTCGCCGACCAGGCCGTCAGCACGCTGGATCGCCTCGGCGGGGTCGTCCACGAAGGACGCCTGGACGTCGCGCCAGCGGGCCTGTACCTCGGCGGGGTCCTGGTCGAACAGGGCGACCTCCCGAGGGGCCGCGTGCGAGGGAACGTCATCGACCGGAGCACCTTCGACGTGAGCACCTTCGACGTGAGCACCCTCGACGTGAGCACCTTCGACGGGCGCTCCCTGGACGGGCGCCCCGTCAAGAGGAGCCCCCTCGACTGGCCGCCTGCCCTCGCCGAGCTCACTGTCGGTGAGGTCGTTGTCGGCGCGACGGCTGTCGGTGAGACCGCCATCGGTCGTCAGCCTGTCGCGGGCCGCCCCAGCAGGGGTTACGTCGTCGCGCGCCAAGTCGTCGTCGTCCCGCCCGCCATGAACCAGGACGTCGTCCTGAGCTCGCCCGTCATGGGCCGTCTCGTCGTGGGGACGGTCGCCGCGCGCCGGCCTGTCGTCGGACCGGTCGCCGTGGACGAGCACGTCGTCCGGCCGGTCGCTGTGGACCAGCACGTCGTCGGACCGGTCGCTGTGGACCAGCACGTCGTCGGACCGGTCGTCGTGGTGTGCCCCGGGTCCGGACAGCGCGTCCCGAGAGGTCGCGTGGCCGGGCGTCTCGTCGGTGAGGACGTCGGCGTGCGCGGGGTCGGGGGAGTGGTGGTCGGGGTCGGGGTTGGGGGAGCGGTGGTCGGGGCCGTGTCCCAGAGGGCCCTCGCGGTGCGGCTCGGTCGGCAGGTCGCCGGGGGCGCCGGTGCTCGCGTAAGGGTCCTTGTAGGGCTGCTCGTCGTCATGGTCCCGGTGGGGGGCCGTGGGGTCGTACCCGTGGCTCGCGGGGGTGCGACCGGCGTCGTCCGGGTAGCCGCCGTCGTGCCGCCCGGTGGTGTCGTCGTAACGGTCGCCGGTCCCGTCGGTGAGGTCCCGGTGCTCGTCGTCCCTGGCGGCCTCGTCCGACCGCTGCGACGGGACCTTGAGCTCGTCCTCACTTCTCCTGCTGCTGCTCATCTACGTTCACCGCCCTCGCGTGGTCTCGTGCAGCAGTTCCTCGAACAACGCGCGGTAATGAACCATGGCCTGCCGGAGCTCCTCGGTCGAGGCTTCCTTCCTGGCCGCCCGCCCGCTGATCTCGTGGGCCTTCCGGTAGTGGTCGAGAGTGGCCGCGTGCCCGACCGACAGATCGGACAGCCGCTGCTCGAAGTCGTCCGTGGGGTAGCCGCGGTCCGCCATCACCGAGGTGACGAGCTGGTCCGCCTCGGTCACCGCGAATCCGGGGGCGTCGACGAAACGCTCCTGGACCTCGGTCCACCGGTTGGCGTACGCGTCGCGCGTCTCCTCCGGCAGCGGCCGGATGTCGAGCTCGGAATGGCGCTGCTCGCGGGCGATGAGCTCCCGCTCGGCCTCACGCCGGTTTTCACTCTCGGCCACCGTACGCTCGTACTCAGGGCCGAAACGTTCGCGGAGACGGCTGCGGCGTTGCTGCTGTAGCACGACATAGCCCACTGCGGCGAGCGCCACCACCGCGACCACGACGACGGCCACCCAGATCAAGGTGGTCATTGATGTTCGCCTCCGGTCTCTGTAATGAGACCTGCGACTGCCCACGATCAAGGCCGTCGAAACTCGCGTGCTCAGTGAGCTGCAAGCCCTTTCCTGGCGGCCTCCAGCACCGTCGCGACGTGCGAGCCCGCCGGTGACGCCGGAACCTCACTGAACCCCTCAGCCGCGTCGTACCGGACGTCGAGCCCCGCGTCCACGAGCCGCTGCGCCCACCGCAGCGCCGTGTTCAACCGCTCCGCCGCCGGCGGCTTCCCCTGCGCCGCCGCCGACAGGTTCCGCAGGTTGGTGGCCGGCCCGGACTGCGCGTGCACGCGCGCCAGCTTCCACGGTACGGCGGCACTGTGGTCGAGCATCGGCTTGGCCAGCCCGGCGGCCCGCTTGGCCTGGAGCACCCCCGACTCGGACACCCCGAAATGAGCGGCCAGCTCCTGCACGCTCATCCCGCCGGCCACCAGCCGCGCCAGCTCCGCCCGATCAACGCTCGGCCTCCGCCCCACCACGCCCTCCGCTCCCGCATTCCGTGTACGCGCCTACCTCTGATGTGCGCTAAGGTTATGACGTCCCGCCCCGCAGGGGGCGGCCGACACAACCGGGACGTAGCGCAGCTTGGTAGCGCACTTGACTGGGGGTCAAGGGGTCGCAGGTTCAAATCCTGTCGTCCCGACGGTTGCGAAAGGCCGATAGACGTGGGCATAGGCCCACGTCTATCGGCCTTTTCTCGTGTCTCGATCTTGACCGGCGCTTCCCTAGGCAACTCGCAGCTGGGGACCATTTGGGGACCACGTCCCCGCCATGTGCGCGCTGAGGGCATCTCCGGCCTCAGCGATGGCGCTGAGGTCTGGATGAAGGTAGCGCTGTGTAGTCGTCAGAGACCCGTGGCCGGCGATCTTGCGAAGGACATGGACGGGGACCCCGGCGTCGGCCATCCTGTGCCTGCCGAAAATTCTGTCCATGCAGGTCAAGCGGCATGTGAGTATTCGTGGAGGACGCCGCCGAGCCGGGCTCTTCTACATATGTTCAGGTCGGTGATTCGCTCGGGGACCCTGATCGGGTCCGGGGCGGGACGCAGCAGGGCGGATTGGTTCAGGGCTTGGTGGGCCCGGTGCTGGTTGTAAAACCGTTCGTACTCCCGCAAGGCATGCCGCAGGTGGCGTTCGTTCCAGATCAGGCACCGGTCGAGAAGCTCGTGACGGCACGACTGCACCCACCGCTCCATGATCGAGTTTATCCGCGGCATCCGGATACCGGTGAGCACTGTCTTGATGTCGGCCTCGGCGAGAATCGCATCCATTAGGGCCGGGAACTTCCCATCCCTGTCTCTGATCAGAAACCGCGCTCTGCGGCCCGCATCGTCCAGGTCCATCACCAGATTCTTGATCGCCTGGGTGACCCAGCTTGCGTTCGGGTGCGCGGTGGTGCCGAGCACACGGATGCGCCTGGTGGCGTGCTCGATCACCGCCAGGATGTACTGGCGCTGTCCGTTGAGGGTGATGGTCTCGATGAAATCGGCAGCCAGCAGGGCGTCGGTTTGCGAGCGCAGGAAGCCGGCCCATGTGGTGGAGGCTCGTTCGGGTGCCGGATCGAGACCGGTCTGCTTGAGGATTTCCCACACGGTGGACGGCGTGACCTTGATGCCGAGTGTGGTGAGCTCGCCGTGCACCCGCCGGTAGCCCCAGCCGGGGTTCTCCCGGACCAGGCGCAGGACGAGAGTGCGGATGGACTGGACGGTGGGCGGGCGCCCACGTCGCTTCGTCCGGCAGGTACGGGCATGACGCCGTCGCATCAGATCGCGATGCCAGCGCAGGACGGTGTCCGCTTGGATGAGCAGCCGCAGCCGACGCAGAACCTCCCGGGGCAGCGAGGTCAGGAGCGCGGCCAGGAAGACTCGGTCCTCGGGTGCGAATCACCCGGGTGTCGGCGCCGAGTTGGCGTTCGAGGAGGGTGATCTGGTGACGCAGGGCGAGGATCTCCACGGCCTTGTCTCGATCGCCCATGGGCAGCAAGCGCAGCGCGGCGAACGTGTTCGTGACGGTCATATAGGCCAGGCGAAGCAGCACAGCGGATCATCCTGCCGTACCCGCTTCCGACTCCCGGGTGACCGGATTTCGCGTGCGCCATGCGAAGCAATGACCGGGGCGGATGTAGTTATCGGCAGGCGCAGGCTCCAGTACGGGTTCTAGGCACGGCGGGGACGCCGCCACCGTTCGCCGGCGAGCATGCAGCGGACGTCCCAGTGGCGATTGTGCTTCCCGTCGATCAGTTTGCGGAGGGCCGTGGATGAGCCGAGCGCCAGCAACGCCGACCGTGCACGACCAGGCCTGTGGCGAAGATCGCTGAGCTGTCCTTCGCCAGCGCTGACCGGACCGGGACGTGATCCACAACTTCAACACCGACGGCTTGGACCGGCTCCAGCCTGTGGCACCCCGGCGCCAGCCAACCGGGCACCGGCGAGCGCTCCTGACTGCAGCCCCCGCTCGCCCTGGCCCGCCGACGGAGCGCAAGGTCGTCACAGCTGTCGGGCACGTGGCCGGATGAGGCCATGGCACGAAGACATTTACCGCAGTCCCTCTTGGGGGCTGACGGGACGGAAGGGGTGGGCCTTGCGTAATCTGCCCCCTTGTGGCGGGCCGTGGTTGGGTCGCTTAGGCGCGGATGTGCGGTTTCGCGTTCGAGGTAGGCAAGAGCGCGCGATGGCTGCGGATTGGCTGCCGAGCGGAGCAGGGATGTAATGGATGGTCCTCAATGAGAATGTGAGCTCCACTCTGATTGTTTCGGTCCAACCTGACAGGTTGTGATCATTGTGAGCGCAGTGAGGATCTCTTAACGTCAGCGGGTGGGCTTCCCAGGCCCCGGCAAGGAGGCTCAACGGTGGGGTTTCCACGAGCAGACCGCACGAGCGTTACCGCAGCTCGAGAAGGCTGGGTTCGATCCCTGGCTCCTGCGGATCGCCGGGCTCTGCCAAGTTGGTCTGCGAGTGCGCTCACCCGACATCGATGTGCTCATACCGCCGGCGCCCTCCCCGGGCGGGCAGGAGGGCCAGGCCACAGCCCCACAGGTGTTCTTTGGACCACCGCCGGTGCCCAGGAGCTCAGAGCCCGCCGGGCGCCGGAATGACTTCATCGTTCCCGCTCTTGCAGCGGTGGGGCCGCCACCGTCCGGCAGACCCCGACCTGCCCTGTCCCGCACCGTGCGACCGTTGCAGGACGACGCCGACGCCGGACGCCCTGCCCGTCCCTTGCGGTCGGCGCTCGGGTCGCACCTCCCTCGCCTGACCCGCGACAAGAGCCGGCCGCACGCCCACCCGGCTGACCGGCCCAGCCCCTGACCGGGATCGACACGATCCGGCACCACACCCCCCGCCCATCCAGGCATCACCATCGGCGCCATCGACGACCCAAGCCTGGCTGGGCTGCACTGAGGACCTCTCCCCAAGTCGAAGGGAGCGGTCCGAGGCGACATCCGCAAGTGATCATTCGCGCAGCGCGACCCGCCACCTGTTGGCCGGGCGCCGGGAGTACGCCATCCGTGATGGCGTGCTGCGCTGCATCGACGCGTCGAGGAAGGCGAAGAAGTCAATGGCGTTTCCAATTGCTGCAACGACCACTGGACTTGCCTACACCGCCAACGGTGACCGCACGGTGTCGATGATCGACACCGCGACGGGCACCACTACTGCCACCGTTCGGACTGCTGCTTTCGGTTGGGCCAGTCCCTATGACGTCGCGGTCAGCCCGGACGGCACCCGCGCCTACGCCACCAACCCCGACTACTCCTCCGTGTCCGTGATCGACACGGCGACCAACACGATCACCGCCACGGTCACAGCGCCTGGCACAAGGATCGCCGTCTCTCCCAGCGGCGCGAAGGTGTATGTCACCGGCCAGGGTACGGGTGCCCGGGTGATCGACACCGCGACCAACGTCAGCGCTGACATGCCGGGTGGTGATGGGCAGGACATCGTCGTCTCTCCCGACGGCAGCCGCGTCTACGTCTCCCACTACGTTGATCGCAGGGTGTCGGTGATCGACACGGCGACCAGCAACGTCATCGCCACCGTGCCCACAACCGGTGGCTGCCAAGGATTGGCGGTGCACCCCGACGGCAGCCGGGTGTACGTGGCCGACGACGCAGCCCAAATGGTGTCCGTCATCAACACCGCCACCAACACGATCAGCCGCTCCATCAGTGTGGGATGGCCTCCTTTCAGTGTGGCGGTCACCCCCGACGGAGCGGGCGTCTACGTCGGGCTCGACGACGGCCCGGTGACATTGATCGACTCCGCCGGCAACCGCGTCATGGCCACCATCCCGGTCGAGGAGTCACCGCTGGTGGCGGTCTCCCCGGACGGCAGGTTCGTATATGTTCCCCACTATTCGGCCCACACGATGTCGGTGATCGACGTGTCCACGAACAAGGTGACCGGCACGGTCCCGGTTGGCCGCAACCCGCGCAACGTCGCGTTCGGCCCGGCGGTTCCCCTCAGGACCGACACGTCCACTGTGGCCAAGGGCGCGCCCCTCAAGGTGCGCTACTCCACGACGCTCGGCAATGTCAGCCGTACGAACTGGGTCGGCATCTATCCCGATGACGGCGGCGCGACCATAGGGAAGAAGAACTCCTTCACCTGGGCGTACGCGCCCAACGCCGCCGGCACCGTCACCCTGGACACCGGCAGCGTGCCCGGACCAGGCCGATACGCGGCCTGGTACCTGTACAACGACGGCTACAGCACCGTGGCCGGCCCGCTCACTTTCACCGTGACCTGAGCCCGCGACCACGCGAGGGCCTCGGGCGAGCTGCCACCCAGGCCCTGGGCGATGCAGAGGGCGGCCAGGACCCGGTCGGCTTCCCGGGTGTCGGCCGGCGCACGATGGGCGTCGCCCAGGGCCAGCCACGAGTGGCTGCGTCGCCAGGTCACCAGGTCACCAGGTCACCAGGGCCTGCGTCAGCCAGGCCCAGCGCCCATTACCTGATCGTCCTCACCAGCGGTCCGATGCTGCGCGCCGCCGTCGGCTCGGTCCCATACCTGGCGCTGATCGCCCTGTTCAGCCTGGGGGGCGCCACCGCCGTACGGAACTCCGTGCGCGGCGGGTACTCGCGCCGAGGAATGGATTGACAGGCCGCCGGCGCAGGGCCGCGAAGACGCCTGGCGGCCGGGCGTACCTCGGGTGGCCTCCCGCCCGCCGAGCGGGGGATCTGCCGCCGGTGGTGCAACGATCGATGCTGCGGCCGGCCCGAACATGCCGCCCGGGCCGTGCTTCAGGAAAAGACGACGGAGCGCAGCAGCAGGCGGTCCGAAGCGCCGGCGCCAGGTCGCAGACTGTAGAAGACATCCCCCTCGCAGCCGGCTTCGAGGAAGACCGTGGCGGTTGAGTCGGTCCGGTTCTTCGGCGCGTAGGCGGGCGAGGTGCCGTCAGAGCCGGCTCCCTGGATGTCGATGCAGGTCCCGCTTCGGGGGTTGTTGATGAAGCCGACCACGTCGTACCCGTCGGCGGTGAGGTAGGAGTAGCGGAACTGGCCCATGGCGGCTGAGGCGGAGGCGGGAACCGCCAGAACCAGCATCAGGGCGCCGCCGGCGGCAGCCACAGCAGAGTGCAGACGCATGAGTGCCTTTCGAAGCAGTGCGATGACGTTCTGTAACTATTTACTCACGATCAGTTATTGATGTCGAGTGGCGCCTCGCCCGCGGCGGCGCCGGTCGGCTGGGGCCGGCCGGGCAAGATGTAATCCGGCCGCCATGAGAAAGGGGTGCCTTGACTGACGTGGCGCTCGCGAACGCAGCGCGCTACGGCTGGACTGAAGTTGACGAGATCCCGTCTGGTCACCGAGATCAGGCGGGATCGCGTCGTTTCAGGGATTCCTACGTCACGTCAAGCCGGACCGGGCAGCTGGTTGAGCGCGGCCACAAGCTGCTCCTCCTCGTAGTCGAAGTGGCTTTCCAGCTCCGCGGTCAGCCGGTCGAGATCGGCCTGGAGCTGCCGGAGATCGTCCCGACTGAGGGCCTCGGTCAGGTCATGGTGGATGCGGGCCACTACGACATGCTCATCTCTCAGCTTCTCCAGAACGGGCCGCAGCGTGGGGAAGTGCTGTTCGAGGAGGGGAAAGCCGAGGTGGTCCTCACCCCGGTGATGCTCGTGGAGGGCTTCGCAGAAGGCGAGGCAGTGGGTTTTGAGGTCCATGTCCAGCTGCGGCGGATGGCCGGCGGCCTGGGCACGCAAGGTGGCGAGCTGGTCGCGGAAGCGGGCGTGGATGGCGATCAGCTCGTTGCCCACGGCGAGGGCGCGCTGGAGGTCGTCGGCCACGTCAGCGGGCCAGCGGTGGGTAGTCGGTGTACCCTCGACGGTCGCCACCGTAGAAGGTTTCAGGGTCTGGCTCGTTGTACGGCCCACCGGCCCAGATGCGGGCGGGCAGGTCAGGGTTGGCCAGCCACAGCCCGCCGAGGGCGATGATGTCGGCGACGGGCAGCGCCGCCGCGGCCTCCTCGGCGGAGGCGAACATCCCCGCTACGGGCTTGATCCCGGTGTGCGGATTGAGCACGAGCGTGCCCGGCCAGACCGATCGCAAGTGCTTGGTCAGGGGTCGGTTGCCGATCTCCAGCAGGTGGACGTAGGCCAGGTCAGGCCGCAGGGCGCCGAGGAGCGAGGTGTACAACGTCGAGGGGTCGCGCTCCTCGATGCCGTTGTAGGGGTTGGCCGGTGACAGATGGATGCCGGTCCGCTCGGGGCCGATGGCGTTGGCCACCGCGTGGGTGACGTCGAGGGCGAAGCGGGTCCGCTCGCCGTACTCGTCGTCACGCAGGTTGACGTTGTCGGACAGGAACTGGTGGATCAGGTACCCGTTGGCGGCGTGCAGCTCGACCCCGTCGAACCCGGCAGCCATCGCGTTGCGTGCCGCGGCGACGAAGTCGGCGATCGTCTCGGCGATCTCATGCAGCGTCAGCGCGTGCGGGGTGGGGTGGTCGAGCTGTTCCCCTCTGTGGCTGATCATGTGGCCGCCGGAGGGCACAGCCGACGGAGCCACAGGCAGCCGCCCATCCGGGTAGAGGCTGGAATGGGCAACCCGGCCGCTGTGCCAGAGCTGGGCGAAGATGCGTCCGGCACGATCGTGCACGGCGTCGGTCACCTTCCGCCATGAAGCCACCTGCTCGTCGGTGTGCAGGCCGGGCGTGTTGATGGAACCCTGGCCGATGACCGACGGCTGGATGCCCTCGGTGATGATCAGTCCAGCGCCCGCGCGCTGGGCGTAGTACTCCACCATCAGCTCGGAGGCCAGGCCGTCGTAGGAGCGGCTACGGGTCATGGGCGACATGGCCAGGCGGTTGGGCAGGTCCAGCTTGCCGAGGGTGACGCTGTCGAAAAGGCTCTTCGTCATGGCGCCGACGCTACGGACGGGACTACTGGGGCCGATTCCGTAGCGCCACTGGATAGCGTTACCGATGTGCATGAAGAGGAGAGGGCAGAGCTCCTGGCCGTCGCCGAGCGTACGGCAGCCGGTGCCAGTACCGCCGTCATCGTGTACGGCGAGCCGGGCATCGGCAAGACCACGCTGCTGAACGGCGTGCCGGCGACGATGCGGATCGGCGGGATCGAGGCAGAGGCGGCCCTGCCGTACGCGGCGCTGGACCGGCTGCTGCGCCTCGCGCGGATCGAGACCCTGCCGCACGTCCTGCGGGATCTGGTGATCAGGCCGGCGGAGAACCCGTACCTGGTCGGCCTCTCGATCGTCACTCTGCTGTCGGACCTGGCCCCCGTGACGGTCGTGATCGACGACGCACATCGGCTCGACCGGCAGTCGGCTGAGGCGTTGCTGTTTGCCGCGAGACGGCTGGACGCCGATGGCATCGGCATGATCTTCGCCGCGGAGCACGGTTTCGACGCGCCCGGTCTGCGCGCACTCGCCCTGGATCGCTCGGCGGACGCGGCGGGCCTGCTGGCCGGCATCGAGCTGAATCCGCAGGTGAAAGTCAGGCTCCTGCAGGAGGCGGACGGTAATCCGCTGGCGCTGCTGGAGTTCGTCCGCGCGCTCACTGCCGAGCAACGCCTCGGCCAGGTCTTGCCCGTATCCGTGCTACCCGCGAGCAACGCCGTGCTGGCCAGGTTCGGACATCGCCTCGCCACGGCCGTGCCGTACGAGAGCCGGTTGTTGCTTACCCTGGCCGCCGCCGAGCGCGATGGCGACCTGGCGACCGTCATGTCCGCCGCGGCGGCGCTCGGCTTGTCGGAACGCGACCTGGCCGGAGCCGAAGGGGCGCTGAGGGTGAGCGGGATGCGGCTCGCTTTCCGCCATCCCTTGGAGCGCAGTGCGGCCTACTACCTGGTCCCGCTGACCGACCGGCTGCGGGTTCATCGCGTTCTGGCGGAAACGAGCGCGGATCCGGTCCGTCGCCTTGGACACCTCGCCGCGGTCACACTCGCTCCCGACGAGCGGGTCGCGGCCGAGTTGGAAGATCTTGCACGGCGCGCCGATCCGGCGCTCGCGGCCTGCATGCTCGACCACGCGGCGCAGATCAGCCCGGTTCCGGCGGAGCGGACCCGGCGCAGCAGTGAGGCGGCGAGGAACTTGCTGCGCTCCGACGACTACGAGCGCGCATTGCCGCGCTTGGCCGGGCACGCCAGTGTTCGCGACGCCCTGCTCGCCGGAGACGAGCAGGCCGCCCTGGCCCTGGCGACCAACCAGATCGACGAGCTGCGCGAGCGCGGCACGCTGGGCGAGTTGCCCGGCATCCTGGGCCTGCTCGCGCAGGCTCAGATCGCGGCCGGCCAGTACGGCGAGGCCCGGGCCGCCCTTGACGAGGCGGCCGAGATCGCCCGCGCCACCGGTGGGAGCGAGTCGTCCGCCGAGCTGCTGGCTGAGATCGCCGCCATCCAGGGAGACGCTTCGGGCCAGCCGGGGCTACTGGCGCTGGGGCAGGGCCGCTACGAGGATGCGCTCCCACACCTGCAGGCGGCCTGGCGGACACGGCCCGAGGCCATGACGGTCGCCGCCGACCTGGTGGAGGCCGCAGTCCGGGTGGGCCGGTCCGACCTCGCTGCCGAACCGCTGGACCGGCTCGCTGTCTGGGCCCGGGCTGGAGGCCGGTCCTGGGCCCAGGCTGTCGCGCTTCGTGCCCGCGCTCTGGTGTCCCCCGGGGAGGAGGCGGGGGAGCTCCTGGCGAGAGCCGTCCATCTGCACGAAGGGGCAGGCCGCCCGTTCGAGCGGGCACGGACGGAGCTGTTGTTCGGCCAGTGGTTGCGACGAGCGGGGCGCAAGGCCGAGTCGAGGCACCCGCTGCAGTTGGCCGCGGAACAGTTCGCTCGCCTCGGCGCCACGCCGTGGGCCGAGCGTGCCCGCGGTGAACTGCGCGCGGCAGGAGCGCCGGCCATGACCGCCGCCTCGCCGGACGAGGATCCGCTCGGTGGGCTGACCCCGCAGGAGCGCCGGATCGTCCGGCTGGCCGCGGCAGGTGTCAGCAACCGCGACATCGCTGCGCAGCTCTTCCTCAGCACCCGCACGGTTGAATACCACCTCTACCGCGCCTACCCCAAGCTCGGCGTCAATTCGCGCCAAGATCTTCGCCGGAAGATCTCCCGGCGAAGTTCTTGAGCAGAAGGAGGCGCAGCTTGCGTGCTGTCCGACACAATACGCAAGCACCTCGACGGTGCTACCGGCGTCCGACCTACGGGAAGCGCTCATTCGGCAGGCGGGAAGCGATCCTCAAGTCGGCTGATTCCTTTCAGGCTGGACCCACTTGTGAACGCCCCCTGGCAACCTGCGCCTGAACTCAGAAGCGGTGAGGCTGGAGCACCTGTTCCTTCAACCGCCCTGGCCGCTCTGCCCGTGCAGGGCGTCGGCCCTGACGCGGCCGGCACCTCAAGCGGGGCTCGCCGTTCCCGCTCGGGGCCGTTCGCCACGTGACGTGCTTCGCCTCGTGAACGTCGGTCAGAACGTGGCGATCGGGTTGACCGGGCTGCCGGACGTGCCGGCGAAGCGGACCGGCGCGACCGCGAGGTGGAAGTCCCACTGGCCGAGCTCGGCGGCCGTGGCCCAGCACGCCTCCAGGTCGCAGTTGTCGACCAGCCACAGCCCCATGGCCACGAGGCCGACGGCGTGCACCGGCATCAGCACGTCCTCGTACCCCGACGGCTGAACGTCCTGGGGGGTGTCGGCGGCGATCAACGCGACCTGCCGTTCGTGCAGCCACGGCAGGCAGGACGCGTGCCAGCCGGCCTGCCGGAAACCGCCTGGCTCACCGGCCTCGCGGCGGGCGCGGCCGTAACCGGTGCGCAGCAGCACGGCGTCACCGGGCCGCACCCGCACGCCCTGGCGCCGCTCGGCCTCCTCCAGGTCGCCGGGGACGACGCCCTCCCCCGGCTCCAGCCACGGCACGCCGCGCGCACCGGCGACGTCGAGCAGCACACCGCGCGTGACGATCCCGTTCGCCGCCGCCGTGACGGCCGCCCACGACGAGCCCGTCTCGGCGTCGACCAGTGAGTGGGGCCGCCCGTTGTACATGGTGCCGTCCCAGAAGATGTGGCACGGCGAGTCGAGGTGGGTGAGGCTGTTGCCGTGGAAGGTGAGGCCGAGCCGCTCGGAGGAGAACCCCCAGCGTCGGTCCTTGTGAAAGGCGGCCGGCATGTTCTCGGCGCCCGGCATGTCGGCGCTGCGCGGGCAGGCCGTCGTCGACCGCTCCATGTCCTTGGGTACGGCGACCTCCCACGCGCACGACACGCTTCTGCCGTGGCGCACCGCCCGCGCCGCGGCCAGCCGGACGTCGTCGGTGATGTGGTTGAGGGTGCCGAGCTCGTCGTCGTCGCCCCAGCGGCCCCAGTTCGACAGCGTGTCGAAGTATCCGAGCACGTCGTCCTGCGTGGGCATCGGTCGGCCTGCCGTCATCGCGCTATCGGCTCCTCGGGTCCACGCGGCCCGAGGCGCCGGAGGCGGGGTGTCCCGCCTTCTCCTTCGGCCTGCCGAGGGCCCGCTGACCCGGGATGCTACTGGATCGTCCACGGACGCGCCGCCCCCGCCGGATCCGTGTTCTCGCCGTGATCCACGACCGGAATGATCTCCCGGCATGCAGAAGTACGTGATCTCCGGCGTGGTCGCCGGATTCGTCCTGGTGCCGTCCGTGCCGGCGCTGGCCGCGCCCAACGATCCGCTGGCCGCGCTGCGTGCGTAGCTGCGCGAGGGCAGGGGCGTGACCGTCCAGCAGCGGACGGGTTCGATTCCCCCAAAGAGGAAAACCAGGCCACCTCGCTCGACAAGCCGGAGCGGACCGTCCGCATCGGCCGTACGTCCTACGTCAAGGGCGGGCCGATCGGCGCCGCGCTGCCCGCCGGCAAGTCCTGGTACAAGCAGTCGCCGGGCTGGACGAGCGGGATGACCGCCATGGAGGGCGACTTCATCAACCCGGCCGAGCCGGGCACGCTCAAGGCCATGCTGAGCCATTCCAAGCGCAGCGGCAGCACGTACAAGGAGAGCATGACCGTCAGGAGCTGCTGCGGGTCTCGGCCGGGACGCGCGCCACCCTGTGGTGGAAGCTCACCTCCGGCGTCAAGGTCAACTGGACGCTCACCGTGACCCCCGCCGGGCTGCCGCGCACGATGAGCACCCGGCTCTCCAGTCCCAAGGTGGGTCTGGGCCCGGTCACCATGGAGACCACCTACTCCGGCTGGGGCGCCAAGGTCTCGATCAAGGCGCCGCCCGCGTCGGAAGCGACCACCGAGCGCGACTCCGAAAGGCCCTCCTCCGGCTGCCCCCGGCCCCCAAGCGCTGATCCCGCCGGATCGGACGTGCCGCGCCCCCGCCAGGCTCGGGCGGGAGTGCGGGGGTGGCGCCGGTACGGAAGGTCAGGCGCAGAAGGCGGTCCAGGCGGCGCGGCTCGCCGGGTCGCGCAGGCGGTAGTCGCCGGTTGACCAGTCGAGGCCGAAGTAGAGCGCCCACAGGGTGCCCGTGCCCGTTGAGGTAGGCGGTCATCTGGTCGAGCCAGGCGCCGCGGCGGGTGCCGTCGTCGCCGGTGGCGATGTGGCTGCCGGGCTCGGCCACGCCGGGCGGGAGGTTCTCGGCCTGGTTGACGGCGTAGGTGCGGTCGAGCAGGGCGGCCGGGGTAGTAGTCGTGCCAGTCGCGCCCCGAGGCCGGGTCCACCGTCCAGCCCATCAGGATGAGCATGGCCCGCAGGCGGGGGCTGGCCGCCTCGTCGGCCAGCGCGGCGAGGTGGCTCCAGGCCTGACGGTAGGCCGCGGCGGTGAACTCGCCGTTCCTGATGTTGTTCCTCGGGCTCGTGGTAGAAGGTCCAGTAGATGCCCTGGTCGGCCGGCGCCGCGGCGAACCAGGCGCGCATCGCGGCGTCGTGGGTGTCGGCGACGATCGCGGTGGGGGCCGCTTTGAACGAGATGACCATGGGCCGCTTGCCGGCGTTCAGCTTGCCGGGCCAGGGGTCGGGCAGGCCGCCGTAGAAGACGCGTACCGCCTTCAGCCCGCCGAACAGGGAGTCCTCACGAGCCAGCGCCTGCTGATAGGTCTCGCCGGTCTCGGCGGCGAAGGACGCCCCGCACAGGGGCGGCTGGGCGTAGCTGACGATCAGCCGGGGGCCCAGGTCGCCGGCCTCGCGCGAGTGCACGACGGTGGCCGATTCGGCGCTGGGGTTGGTCATCGCGAAGGAGTACGTCCCGGCCGCGCGCACCGTGGCGGAGACGTCGAGACTGATGCTGGTGGCGCCCCGGCGGGCAGGGTGGCGGTGGCCACGACCGGGCCGGGCGCGGGCCGGACGGGGTAGGTCATGGACTCGGTCCAGGAGTTGTCGGCGACCGAGCGCAGCTCGGTGACGTCGGCCTGCTGCTCGGTCTTCTGGTAGAGCATCTCCAGCCGGGCCGAGGCGATGCTCTGCCCGGCGGGCGGGGCGGGCACCGTGAACTTCAGGTACGCCTGGCTGTGCCAGTGGGTCCTCCAGTTGGAGGCCGCGAGTTTGGCCGACGTCCCGTAGACGGTTCCCGGCGCCTCGGCCACCACGTAGGTGTCGGCGACCGGGGCGATGCTGTCGCGTACCGCCTGCGCTGCGGCCCGGCGGGAGGAGGAGGCTTCCGAGCAGCAGCCCCGAGGACCATCCTTCAGGAGGGCAATGTCGTCACGTGGAAATTCTCCTCGACGGTGCCGGGCGCCCAGTACACCACCGTCTTCTGCCAACGAGTAGCCGCATGGAACATCCGCCGCTCCAGCGGAGTGGAGGGCCCGCCGGCGTTTCATCGGCGGGCTCCGTCATGCGTCATGCGTGCAGGGTGCCGGGGGCGAGGAACCGGCAAAAGCCGTTGGCGCTGAGATGGGTCTTGATCGCAGTGGGCTGAGGCTACTTCTGGTTGCGAAGGACCCGCTGGGGACCACACGCCCTGCTCGCGCCCGCGCGACCTGCAGGCCGTCGAATGGCATGCCGAGTGCAAGAGCGCGTTCGACGTGCGGAAACGGCTACTCCCATGTTCTGGGGGTCAAGGGGTCGCAGGTTCGAATCCTGTCGTCCCGACCAGGTTTTCACTGGTCGGTAAGGGGGTCACTCGAACGAGTGGCACCCTTTCGCATTGGTGAGTGACTAACTGAGTGACTACCGGGCGAAGATCGTGTCCATTGCCGCAGCTCCTTGCAGGCGTACGGGCCGGATCTGCTTCCGATAGACGGCTTCGGTGACCGCCGCCCGCGTCCGCGCCGCCGACGGACATCTGTTCGATCTCGACCGCCCCGAGCGCCGCACCAGCCTCCGGGACGTGCTGCGCCGCCACGGCCGGCCTCTCCGCGTGACCAGCCCGGCGGGCGAGCGGATGGTCCAGGCGGTCTCGACCGGCGCGGTGTTCACCGAGGTCGCCGTCCACCGGCTGCTGGGCCAGGTCCGGGTGCGCCGCGTCGTCGGCGTCTACGACCCCGGCCGGGTACTCAACGAGCGCACCGCGCGCAGCCAGGCCGTCGGCGGCGTGATCTGGGGCATCGGCGTCGCCCTGTCCGAGCACACCCTGACCGACCCCCACCTGGGCCGCATCCTCACCCCGAACCTGTCCGGCTACCTGGTGCCCGTGGCCGCCGACGTGCCCGACCTGGACCTCACGTTCATCGACCGGCCCGACCCGGCCAGCCCGGCGCTCGGCGCCCGCGGCTTCGGCGAGGCTCCCACGACCGGCCTGAGCGCCGCGATCGGCAACGCCGTCCACCACGCCATCGGCCACCGCGTCCGCGACCTGCCGATCACCCAGGACAAGGTTCTCGCCGCCCTTGCCTGACTCCTCGGCGCGGGGTGCGTCACCAGGCCGAATGCCGCGGACCGGGCACGAACGGCCCTACGAGCGGGTCGTGGCCCGGCTGCGTCCGGCCCGGCGGCTGGACGCGGCGCCGTTCTGCGAGCCATGCCGGACTCCACCGGCCGCCCTTTGGCCAAAGTCAGCCCCACCCGCCGCGCTTGAGGAATAGCCTGGCGCCGGGATCCGCCGGTCGGGCCGTAGGGGGCGATCGCGCAGGCGCGTGATCCATGCGTGGTCCGGCCAGGTGTTCTCCCGACAGGGTGGCTGCCTGCCGCGGCACGGCAGCCCCGGTCCGGGTGATCGTGGCCGGCGAGCGTTGCAGGGGGCGACGATGGGGTTGTGGGGGAAGATCGCGAAGACGGGCCGGGTGGCCGAGCCCGCGCCCGCCCGCGAGGAGGGTGGCCCGCCCGCGAAGGCGGCGGAACTCGCCGGATCGGTGCAGATCAGACATGTGGACGCGGGGTCGTGCAACGGCTGCGAGGTGGAGATCGCCTCGGCGTTCGGCCCGGTGTACGACGCCGAACGGTACGGCGCGCGGCTGGTGGCCTCGCCGCGGCACGCCGATGCGCTGCTGGTGACCGGGCCGGTGACCCGCAACATGGAGGTGGCGCTGCGCCGCACCCATGACGCGGTCCCCGAGCCCCGCCTGGTGATCGCGCTGGGCGACTGCGCGCGCGACTGCGGGGTGTTCGCCGGAGCCTACGGGGTGGCCGGGGCGGTGGCCGACGTGCTGCCGGTGGACGTGGAGGTGCCGGGGTGCCCGCCGGAGCCCGCGGCGATCGTGGCGGCGTTGCGCGGGCTGACGGGCCGATGAACCCGGTCGGCACACTGTACGTGGCGGCGCTGTCCGGCTGCGCGCTGGCCGCGGTGACCGCCCTGCTGGCACCGCCCCGGGCGCGGCGGCACCTGGCGGGCTGGTGCACGGCGGCCGCGGGCGCCGCCGCCGCGGCGGCGGGCACGACGGCGATCACAACCGCGATCACGGAGGCAGGCACGACGGCGGTGGGCGGGGCCGGTCGGAGCTGGTCGGCCTGGCTGCCGGACCTGCTGCCGCTGGCCGGGGTACGGCTGGCGGTCGATCCCCTGAGCGGGGTGTTCATCGCGGTCACCGGGTTCGTGGCGGTGTGCGCGGCGATCTACGGGATCGCCTACTGCGCCCACGGCCTGGACGGACGCGTGTTCCAGTCGGTGCTGCCGCTGTTCGTGGCGGCCATGCTGCTGGTGCCCGCCGCGGCAAGTGTGAGCACGTTCCTGCTGGCCTGGGAGCTGACGGCGGTGTCGTCGCTGCCGCTGGTGCTGGCCGAGCACCGGCGGGGGGAGGCCGTGGGCCGGGCCGGGCTCTGGTACGCGGTCATGACCCACCTGGGCCTGGTGACGATCCTCGTCGGCCTGGTCGCGTTCGCCGCCGCGGCCGGCGGGGAGAGCTTCGAGCAGTTGCGCGAGGCCACGCTGTCGCCGACCGCCAGGACGGTCGTGTTCCTGGCGACGCTGGCCGGGTTCGCCTCCAAGGCGGGCATCGTGCCGCTGCACGTGTGGCTGCCGCGGGCGCACCCGGAGGCGCCGAGTCACGTCTCGGCCCTGATGAGCGCGGCCATGGTGAACATGGGCGCGTACGGCGTCGTCCGGGTCGGGCTGGATCTGCTGCACGGCGGCCCCGCCTGGTGGTGGCTGCTGGTGCTGGGAGCGGGCGCGGCGTCGGCGCTGTTCGGGATCCTTCAGGCAGCGGTCGCCTCCGACCTGAAGCGGCTGCTGGGCTACTCCACGACGGAGAACCTGGGCCTGGTGCTGGTCGGGGTGGGCGCGGCGGGCTTCTTCGCGGCCTGCGACGCTCCCGTGCCGGCGGCGCTGGCGCTGGCCGCGGCCCTGCTCCACGTGGTCAACCACGCCGCGTTCAAGACGGTGTTGTTCCTGTCGGCGGGCTCGGTGCTGCACGCGACCGGCACCCGCGATCTGGACGCGCTCGGCGGGCTGCGCGCGCGGCTGCCGTACACCACCGTCGTGTTCGCGCTCGGCGCGTTGTGCGCTTCGGCGCTGCCGCCCGGCAACGCCTTCGTCAGCGAGTGGCTGCTGCTGCAGAGCCTCATCCACGCGCAGCCCGCCGCCGGGGTGGCGGGCGCGGTGACGATGCCGCTGGCCGTGGGGGCGATCGCGCTGTCGGCGGGTCTCGCCATCGCCACCTTCGTCAAGGCGTTCGGCGTGGGCTTCCTGGGCCGGCCGCGCAGCGCGGAGGCCGAACGTGCCGGAGAGAGCCCGCCGGCCATGCTGGCCGCGACGACGCTCGCGGCGGCGTGCTGCGTGGCCCTGGCGCTGGCTCCCACGCTGGTCCTGCCCGCGCTCGTCCGGGCGGTCGGAGTGGCGTTCCCTGGACGGGACGTGGCCGGCGGGCGGGTGACGCTGCGGCTGACCGGGGTCGCGGGGATGATCTCGCCACTGCTGATCGCCGTCGCCCTGGTGGCCGCCGTCGTGGCCGTCCTCTGCCTGGTACGGGTGGGCGCGACGCGGCGGGCACGGCGCGCCGCCCGGCTCTGGGACTGCGGCGCCGGGCCCATGTCGGCGCGGATGGAGTACACCGCCACGTCGTTCGCCGAGCCGCTGCAGCGGGTCTTCGGCGACGTCCTGGAGCCGGAGAGCGGCGTGGACGTCACCCCGATGAAGGAGTCGGCCTACCTGGTGGAACGCGTGAGCTTCCACGCGCGGATCCCTGACCGGATCGAACACCGGCTGTACGAGCCGTTGATCTCCGCCGTGACGGCCGCCGGGCGTGGCGCCCGTGGCCTGGCCACCGGCAGCGTCCACCGCTATCTCGGCTACGGGTTCTGGGCGCTGACCGCGGCGCTGATCGTTCTGGTGGTGCTGCGATGACGGGCGTGATCGGAGCGGCGCTCCAGGTGATCCTGGTCGCGGTCGGCTCGCCGCTGCTGGTGGGGGTGATGCGGCAGGTCCACGCCCGGCTGGAAGGACGCGCCGGCGCCGGGATCGCCCAGCCGTGGCGGGACCTGCGCAAGCTGATGCGCAAGGAGGCCGTCGCGCCACGCGGCACCGGCTGGGTGTTCCGCGCGGCGCCGCCGCTGCTGGCCGGCACGGCGCTGGTCGTGGCCGCGGTGGTGCCGCTGGTGACCACGGACTCGCCGCTGGACGGCGTCGCGGACCTGTTCGCGGTGCCCGCGCTGCTGGCGCTGGGGTCGGTGGCGCTGGCCCTGGGCGCCCTGGACACCGGGACGGCGTTCGGCGGGATGGGCGCCAGCCGGGAGATGACCGTGCTGGCGCTGGTGGAGCCGACGATCCTGGTCTCGACCTTCGCCCTGTCGATCGGCGTCCGCTCCACGAGCCTGGGGGCGATCGTGACGGCGGCGGCCGGGCATCCGCTGTCGGTGCTCTCCCCGGTGAGCGTGCTCGCCTCGGTCGCGCTGGCGATCGTCACGCTCGCCGAGACCGGCCGGATCCCCGTGGACAATCCCTCCACGCACCTGGAGCTGACGATGATCCACGAGGCGACGGTGCTGGAGTACGCCGGGCCCGACCTGGCGCTGATCGAGTGGGCGTCGGCGATGCGGCTGTCGGTGCTGCTGGGGCTGCTGGCCGGCCTGTTCGTCCCCCTGGGGATGGCGGGCGCGGGGGCCGGGGTGCTCGCGCTGCCGCTGGCGATGGTCGCGCTCGTCGTCAAGGTGGGGCTGCTGGGAGTGCTGCTCGCCGCCGGCGAGGTGTTCATGGCCAAGCTCCGGCTGTTCCGCGTTCCGGAACTGCTGGCCGGTTCGTTCCTGCTGGCGCTGCTGGCCGTCACCGCTTCCTTCTTCCTGACCTGAGACACGGACGTGAACATGACCGATGCGACGTACGTCCAGCTCCTGGACCTGGCCTGCGGGGCGTTCCTGCTCACGGGCGTGCTGGTGCTGTGGCGGCACGAGCTGTCGCCGATCGTGCGCCTGTTCGCCCTGCAAGGCGTGGCGCTGACCGTGCTGATCGTCGTCCTCGGCGTCCGGCAGGGGAGCCTCGAACTGGTCCTGATCGGTCTCGGGGTGGGCGCGTTGCGCGCCGCGCTGCTGCCGTACCTGATGCGCCGCGCACTGGTGGCGAGCGGCGCGGGCCGCGAGACACAGCCGCTGGTCAACGTGGCGACCTCACTGCTGGTGGCGGCGGTGCTGGCGATGCTGGCCTACGCGGCCTCCCAGCCGCTGGTACGGCTGTCGCCCACCCCCGCCGCGCACGCGGTGCCGATCGCGCTGACCGTGCTGCTGATCGGGTTCTTCGTGCTGGTGACCCGGCGGCGGGCGCTGTCACAGCTGGTGGGCTTCCTGCTGATGGACAACGCCATCACCGCCGCCGCCTTCCTGACCACCAGCGGCGTCCCGCTCGTCGTCGAGCTCGGGATCTCGCTGGACGTCCTGCTGGCCGTGCTGGTGCTGCAGGTGCTGACCACCCGGATGCAGGCCGCCTTCGGCGGCACCGACCTGGACGAGCTACGGGAGTTGCACGACTGATGGACAGCCTGCTGGTGATCGCCCCGGTCGCGGTGCCCGCGGCCGCCGCGCTCGCGTACGCCCTGATCGGCTGGAACCGGGTCACCGCCTGGCTGGGCGCGTCGGCCGCGGCCGGGCTGCTGGCCTGCGCCGTCGCGCTGGCCGCGGCGGGGAGGCGGGAGGCGCTGGCGGGGCTGCTGCACAGCGACGCGCTGAGCGCCTTCATGCTGATCGTCATCGGCACGGTCGCGCTGCTGGCCATGCTGGCCGGCCCCGCCTACCTGGCGGCCGAGCTCGCCTCCGGGCAGACCGGCCCGCGCGAGATGCGCCGTTACGGCGTGCTGACCCAGTCGTTCGTCGCCGCGATGGCGCTGGCCGTCCTGGCCTCCAGCCTGGGCCTGCTCTGGGTGGCCATCGAGGCGACCACCATCCTGACCGCCTTCCTGGTCGGGCACCGGCGCACCCGTCAGGCCACCGAGGCCGCGTGGAAGTACATGGTCATCTGCTCGGTCGGCATCGCGCTGGCGCTGCTGGGCCTGGTCCTGACCCACGACGCCGGCGACCACGCCGGAGTGGCCTCCCTGGACTGGACGGCGCTGTCCGAACACGCGGGCCGGCTCGACCCCGGCGTGATGCGCATCGCGGTCATGCTGCTCGTGCTCGGCTTCGGCACCAAGGCCGGGCTGGCGCCCATGAACGCCTGGCTGCCCGACGCCTACAGCCAGGCCCCGGCCCCGGTGTGCGCGCTGATGTCCGGGGGGCTGCTGTCGGTGGCCTTCTACGCCGTCCTGCGCGTCAAGGTCATCGCCGACGCGGCGCTCGGCACCGGCTTCACCCGTACGCTGCTGGTCATCGTGGCGCTGGCCTCCCTGGCCGGGGCCGCGCTGCTGCTCATCGGCCAGCGCGACTACCAGCGGCTGCTGGCCTACTCCAGCATCGAGCACATGGGGCTGATCGCCCTCGGCGCCGCGATCGGCAACACCCTCGCCCTGGTCGCCGTCCTGCTGCACATCCTCGGGCACGGGCTGGGCAAGTCGGTGGTGTTCCTGTCCGCGGGACACCTCCACCAGGCGCTCGGCAGCACCCGGATCCGTGCCGTACGCGGCCTCATCTCCAGGGCGCCGATGCCGGCCGGGGCGTTCTCCCTGGGGCTGCTGGCCCTGCTCGGCCTCCCGCCGTTCAGCCTGTTCGCCAGCGAGCTGGGCATTGCGCGGGCGGGCTTCGCCGCCGGCCTGGGCTGGCCCGTCGCGGCGGCCCTGGCGCTGATGCTCGTCATCGTCGCCGCCGTCGGACGCCAGGTCCGGCCGATGCTCGTGGGCGGCGGACCCGGCGAGGCCGTCGCGCTGCCGCCCACCCTGGCCGTCCCGCTGGTGGCGGGCCTGGCCGCCTGCGCCGTCCTGGGCATCACGCTCGGGCCGCTGCGCCCCCTGCTGCAAGCCGCCGCCACGATCGCCGGAGCAACACCATGAGCACACGAACCATCGCCGACGTCGGCACCGCCGAACTGCCCGGCCACGCCGCCCGCCTGCTGGCCGGCGGCCACCGGCTGGCGCTGGTCTCCGCGCGCCAGGAGGCGGACGGGTTCGGGGTGGCGTACCTGTTCGTCGCCGGCGACCCCGATCGCCGTACCGAGCTGCGGCTGCGGCTCCCCTCCGAGCAGCCGGCCGTGCCGAGCCTGGCCCACCTGTCCTTCCCCGCGGGCCGGTTCGAACGCGAGATCCGCGACCTGTACGGCATCACCCCGCTCGACCACCCGCTCCCTCGCCGCCTGGTGCGCCACCACCACTGGCCGCGCGGCTGGTACCCGATGCGCGACGACGCCGGGCCGCCGCCCGCCTTCGGCGACTCCGAGGGGCCGTACCCGTTCGTCACCGTCGAGGGCCAGGGCGTGTACGAGATCCCCGTCGGCCCCGTCCACGCCGGTCTCATCGAACCGGGGCACTTCCGCTTCTCCGTGGTCGGCGAGACGATCATCAAGCTCAAGGCCAGACTCTGGTTCGTCCACAAGGGCATCGAAAAGCTCTTCGAGGGCCGCCACCCCGCCGACGGGCTGCAACTGGCCGAACGTGTCAGCGGCGACACCTCCGTCGGCCACGCGCTCGCCTACTGCCTGGCCGTGGAAGAGGCCACCGGAGCTCCGGCCGACGCGTGGGCGCAGCAGGCCCGAGCCGTGCTGCTGGAGCTGGAACGCCTCTACAACCACGTCACCGACCTGGGCGCGCTCTGCAACGACGTCGCCTTTCCCATCCTGCACGCCCACGCCGGTCGCATCCGCGAACAACTCCTGCGCCTCAACGCCGAGGTCACCGGGCACCGGCTGCTGCGCGGCGCCGTCCGCCTCGGCGGCGCCCGCCTGCGGGGCTTCCCCGACCCCGACATGCTGCACGCCATCGGCGCCGACGTGGCCGAACTCACCGAGCTCGCCCTCGGCCACAGCGTCGTCGCCGACCGCTTCACCGGCACCGCCATCCTGTCGGCCGAGGCCGCCCGCGACCTCGGCACGCTGGGCTACGTGGCCCGCGCCAGCGGCCTGGACCTCGACGCCCGCCGCCGGCACCCCTTCACCGACCTCGGCGACTTCACCCCCGCCCACCGGACCGGCGGGGACGTGATGGCCCGCTTCCAGATCCGGGCCGAGGAGATCGCCACGTCCATCGCCCTGATCACGCATCTGGTCGAGACGCTCGCGGCCCCGGATGCGTCACCGTCCCTCGAAGGGTGCTCCTCGGGCGTGGGGCTCGTCGAAGGCTGGCGTGGCACGATCGCCCACCGCGTCGAGCTCGCGCCCGATCAGACGATCAGCCGCCTGAAGATCGTGGACCCGTCCTTCTTCAACTGGCCCGCGCTCCCGGTGGCGCTCGACAGCGCGATCGTCCCCGACTTCCCTCTGGTCAACAAGAGCTTCAACCTGTCGTACGCCGGCAACGACCTCTGACGTCAGTCGGCGCCCGCCGCGAACCCGGTGACCAGCTCCGGCCGCAGCCGTGCCACCACGTCGATCCGCTCGCCGGGCCACGCCTGGAGCCTGGCCAGGGCCTGCTCCAGCTCCTGCGGGTCCGCCACCAGCCCGGCCCGCCCGGTCAGCACGACGCTCCACCCCGTCCGGGCGGCGGCGTCCAGCTCGTCGGCCTCGTACACGACGACGGAGACCCGCTGCAGCAGCGCGGCGATCTCCGCCTCGTACGGCAGCCCGATCAGCAGGGCGTCACCGTCCATGACATGAGCCACGAACCGGAGGGCCGGCATCGCCCGGCTGATGAACACGATCCTGCCGAAGGTGACGTTCCCCAAGAGCCGCAGCGCCTCATCTCGGGACAGTTCCCTGCTCGTCGGCGCGGACCGCGTGACCTGCTGTTGCACCGCTCCACGATCGCGCACCGGCACCGCCGCCGGTAGGGACGAAAGTCCCTACCGGGGGCGCGCTCCGTCCGCGGGGTGGGCGAGCAGGCGCAGTCCGGCGGCGGCCAGGTCGCGGCTGTCGATCCGGAGCTGTTCGATCTGCTGGAGAGAGGTGAACAGCCGGGTGTCGGCGTCGTCGTTCAGCCGGTCGGTGAGGTACTGGTGCAGGTAGGGGGCGCGTACGAGCTCGCGGATCTCGAAGGCCGCGCGGATCGCCTCCAGCATGGTGTCGCCCGAGTGCAGGTGGTGCTCGTCGCGGTGCCGACCCACCCATTCCGTGTGGGGGTCTGCCACGGCGGCGCCCTGCTCCGAGAGCACGGCGCCGATGTCGTGGAACCACGACGCGGTGGCGCGATCTGCGCGTTCCCCGGCGAACTCGTCGACGATCAGGACTCCGCCCGGCGCCAGCGGCGCTCGTGCCCGTTCGACCGCGCGCGAGGTGACGACCTTGCGGGCGGTTCAGCCCAGGTAGAAGTCCCGGCGAGCAGCCACGAACGCCTCGATCGTCCCGGCCGGCGCGCCGGTCACCCGTTCGACGTCGTCGGAGGCGCGGTCGTAACGGTTCTCGCGGTGCAGCCGGGCCATGGTGGCGATGTGCTCCTCGGTGTGCGGCGGCAGGCCCGCCTTGGCAAGCACCTCGGCCCGCCACCGGTCCAGGGGGACGTCCAGGTAGGACACGGTACGCCCCAAGGCCCGCGAGAACTCCTCGGCCATCTCCGTCATGTCGACCGTGCGCGGCCCGGTCAGCTCGTAGACGTGCCCCACGTGCGGAACGGGATCGCGCAGCACGGTGGCGACCACCCGGGCGACGTCGTCCACGGCGATCGGCGAGGTGCGCCCGGTGCCGAACGGCAGCTCGATCGTGCCGTTCTCCCGGATCGACCGTGCCGCCAGTGTGGTGAACAGCGGATTGTCCAGGAACGACGTCGGCCGGATGTGCACCACCGGCAGGCCGGACCAGTCGAACACCTGCTCCGCCAGCCAGTGCAGCCGCTGCTGGTGCGACTCGGCAGTGCTGGTGGCGGTCATCTGCGACACCGTCATCTGCGACATGTCGACCAGGCCCGTCAGTTCCCCTTGCGCCTTCGCCACGGTGGCCACCACGGTTGCCGCCAGCACATGGTCCGGCGACACGGGCATCGCGAAGTACATCCGCCCGGCTCCTTCCAGCGCGGCGGCGACGGTCTCCGGCCGGGTCAGATCGCCGACGACCACCTCCGCGCCCCGCGCACGCAGGTCCGCGGCACGGTCATCGTCCCGGTGAACCATTGCGCGTACCGGCACGTCCTGCGCGCGCAACTGGTCCAGGACCGTGCGGCTGACGTCGCCGGCCCCGGCGATGAGAACAAGGTTGCTGACGGCCATCGGTCGATCTCTTCCTGGTGGTTGATCATCTGTGCGAAGGTGCGATCGCACGGGCCTGTGGGTGTGACGGAATCGCGCAATGTGATCCCACGGCAGGTGTACCCCACACCGCGGTGGAAGCGCATGACCTCAAGCTCCGTGTCATCGTCACCGGGCCCATGATGAAGACCGGGGCACCTGCTCGGATTCGGGCTCGCGCACCGTCCCGTCGTCGATGCGACATCCCTGAAGCTGCGGCCTGGTTGTCGCCGGAGCTCGCGCGGTGTTTGGATGGGATCATGGCCCTCGACGAGCTGCGCGACCTCCTCAACCGCCACGCTCGGCCTGATCTCGGCACGCCCATCGAGGACGTCCTGATCTTCAAGGCCGAGCGCCCCCGGCCCCCGACGCCGACGACCTATGGCAAGGTGCTGGCGCTCGTCGCCCAGGGCACGAAACGGTTCGCGCTGGGCGACCGCCTGTACGAGTACCGCGAGGGACAGTACCTCGTCGCCTCGATCGACCTGCCGGTGACCGCCCATTTCGCGGAAGCCGGCGCGGACCGCCCCGGGCTCGGGGTCGGGCTCACCCTGCATCCGGCGGCAATCGCGGAGGTGTTGCTGCAGGCGGACCCGGACGACCTGCCGCATCTGGGTGACGACGCGCCGCCCGGCCTGGCGGTCAGCACCGCCTCCGCCGAGCTCCTCGACGCCGTCGTCCGCCTGCTGCGCCTGCTCGACCGGCCCGGTGACATCACCGTCCTCGCGCCGCTGGTCAAACGGGAGATCCTGTGGAGGCTGATCACCGGCGACCAGGGCGCGATCGTGCGCCAGTTCGGGCTTCCCGACAGCAGCCTCAGCCACGTCGCCCGCGCGGTGCAGTGGATCCGCGACCACTACGCGCAGCCCTTCGCCGTCGAGGACGTGGCCGGACTGGCGGGGATGAGCGTCTCGGCCTTCCACCGCAACTTCCAGGCCGTCACCGCGATGAGCCCGATCCAGTTCCAGAAGCAGATCCGCCTCCAGCAGGCGCGGCTCCAGCTCGCCGCGGCCCCGGGCGACGTGGCCGGCGTCAGCCGTCGTGTCGGCTACTCCAGCCCGTCGCAGTTCAGCCGCGAGTACCGTCGCCAGTTCGGCATGCCGCCGAGCCAGGACGCCGGGCGCCTCACTCCAGCACGCGATCGAGACGGATCGGCAGGGATCTCTGCCTGACCCCGGTGGCGTGCCAGACGGCGTTCGCGATCGCGGCGGCCGTGCCGACGTTGCCGATCTCGCCGGCGCCCTTGACGCCCATGGGGATGCCGGGCTCGTGGTCGGGTACGAAATCGGCCTCGATGTCGGGCACGTCGGCGTGCGCGGCGATGTGGTACCCGGCGAAGTCCGCGTTGACGTGCCGGCCGGAGACCGGATCGCGCAGGCCCTCCTCGTGCAGCGCCATGGAGAGCCCGCCGATCATCCCGCCGACGACCTGGCTGCGGGCCATCAGCGGGTTGACCACGCGGCCCACGGCGAACATCCCGAGCAGCCGGCGTACGCGCACCTCGCCCGTCATCGGATCGACGGTCACCTCGGCGAACACGGCGCTGAACGAATGCCGTTCCCGTGCCGGTAACCCGCCGAGCGACCCCGTGGTGTCGGCCGTGACCGTACCGCGGCAGCCCTGGGCGCGCAGCTTCTCCGCGGCCTCGATGATCGCCCACCCCCAGGACGTGGTCCCCCGGGAACCGCCCGCGCCCCACGCGGGACCGAGGCCGCTGTCGGAGATCCGCAGCCGGATCCGGTCCGTGCCGACCGCCAGCGCGTCGGCGGCGATCGCGGTCAGCGCGGTGCGCGCGCCGGTGCCGAGGTCGGTGGCGCCGATGGCCACGGTGAAGGTCCCGTCCGGCTCGGCGGTGATCGTGGCCGACGACGGGAACGCACCGGCGCTGAACGACGTCGCGGCCAGCCCCGTGCCGGCCAGCAGCGCTCCCTCCCGCCGCCGCCGCGGCCGGTGATCGCGGGTGTCCCAGCCGAACCTGCGGGCGCCTTCACGCAGGCACGCGACCAGGTTGCGGCTGCTGAACGGCAGCCCGGACACCGGACCGACCTTCGGCTCGTTGCGCAGCCGCAGGTCGAGCGGATCCACGCCCAGCCGCTCCGCCAGCTCGTCCATGGCCGATTCGAGGGCGAACGACCCGGGCGCGGCCCCCGGCCCCCGCATCGAGTACGGCGGCAGGATGTCGAGCGGGACCGCGCTGAGCCGGGTACGGATCGCCCGCGCCGCGTAGAGCGTCTTGGTGAGCTCGGTGCAGCCCTCCAGGTATTCCACCAGCGGCGAGATCTCGAACGCCGCCTCGTGGTGGATCGCCCGCAGGCGGCCGTCCGCGTCGGCGCCGATCCGGATCCGCTGGTCGGTCGCGGGCCGCATCGCGGTCGCCAGGAACACCTGGGGACGGGTGAGCGTGACCCGTACGGGCAGGCCGAACAGCAGTGCGGCCATCGTCGCCAGGATCAGTTGCGGACCGCAGAGCCCCTTGGAGCCGAAGCCGCCGCCGACGTGCTCGGTGCGGACGCGTACCAGGTCCGGGTGCAACGAGAACAGCGTGGCCAGAGTGCGGGATATGGAGAACGGCGCCTGGTCGGAGTCGATCGCCTCCAGCCGCCCGCCCTCCCACCAGGCGGTCGCCGAGTGCGGTTCCATCGCGCTGCAGTGCTCCTCGGGAGTGCGGTACCGCCCCTCGACCACCACCGAGGACGCGGCCAGCTCCACCTCCACGTCGCCGACGTCCACGGGTTCGTCGAAGATCGCCACCGCCGGACGGCTCGCCGGGTGATCGGCGGAGAAGACCGTGTCGTGCGGCTCCTCGTCGTAGGTCACCGGCAGCGCCTCGGCCGCCGCCCGGGCCTGCTCAAGCGTCTCGGCCACGACGAGCGCGACGGGCCGGCCGGCGAAGGGGATCACCTCGTCCTGCAGCAGCTGTAGTTGGCCGTCCGGGCCGAAGAAGCCGCCCGCCTCCAGGTCGAGGCGGGGCGCGTTCCGGTGGTCGATCACGCCCAGCACGCCGTCCATGTCCTGGACGGCGGAGACGCCGATGTCCCTGATGCGGCCCCGGGACACGGCAGCCAGGACGACCACGCCGAAGGCCAGGCCCGGCATCGGCACGTCGGCGGCGTAAAGGGCGGCGCCGGTGACCTTGGCCCGGCCCTCGACCCGCGGCCGCGCCGCCCCGACCGCGTTCGTCATGGCAGGAGCTCCTCAAGGACGGTCTCGATGAGATTGCCGGCCAGCCGCACCTTGTAACCGTTGCCCGGCAGCGGTTCGGCGGCGGCGAGCTCGGCATCGGCGGCGGCCCGGAACGCCTCGGCCGACAGGGGCGCGTCCAGCAGGAACGCCTCGGCGGTGCGGGCGCGCCAGGGCCGCGACGCGACCCCGCCGAGAGCGATGCGCACCGAGCCCTCGTCCGGGTCGAGCGCCGCCGCGACAGAGACGGTGGCGAAGGCGTAGGACGCGCGCTCGCGGACCTTCCGGTAGCGCGAGCGCGGGGACACCGCGCTCCCCGGCAGGACCACCGCCGTGACCAACGCTCCCGGCGGCAGCGCCGTCTCGCGGTCCGGCGTGTCCCCGACCGGCGGGTAGAACTCCGCCAGCGGGAGCTCCCCGGGACCGTCGAGCGTCTCGTAACGCACGACCGCGTCGAACGCCAGCATCGCGACCGCCATGTCGGAGGGATGAGTGGCCGCGCAGCTCCGGGTCCAGCCGAGGATGGCGTGGTTGTGGTGCTCACCGGCGATCGCGGGACAACCCGTGCCGGGGACCCGCTTGTTGCACACCTGCGTGGCGAAGTAGGCGCACCGGGTCCGCTGCAGCAGGTTGCCGCCCACCGTGGCCATGTTGCGCAGCTGACCGGACGCGCCGGCCAGCACCGCCTGGCTCAGCGCCGGATAGCGCCGCCGTACCTCGGGGTGGGCGGCGAGGTCGCTGTTGGTCGTCGTGGCGCCGACGACCAGCCCGCCGTCCGGCGCCTCGGCGACGCCGGCGAGCGGCAGCCGCCGTACGTCGACCAGCCTCGTGGGAGCCTCCACCCCCGCCTTCATCAGATCGACGAGATTGGTGCCCCCACCCAGGTACCGGGCGCCGCCGCCGGCCGCGATCAACGCGTCACGGACGTCCGCCGCGCGCTCGTAGGCGAACTCCCTCATCCCGCGATCTCCTTCTCGGCAGCCGTCTCCAGCACGGCCCGGACGATGGACGGGTAAGCGCCGCAGCGGCACAGGTTGCCGCTCATCCGCTCCCGCACCTCCGCCGCGTCCAGCACCGGCGCAGGGCCGTCCGGGGACACGTCGGCGGTGACCGCGCTGGGCCAGCCCGCCGCGTGCTCGGCCAGCATCCCGACAGCCGAGCAGAGCTGCCCGGACGTGCAATATCCACACTGGAAGCCGTCGAGCTCGACGAACGCCCGCTGAAGCGGCAGCAGTTCGCCGTCATCGGCCAGTCCCTCGACGGTCGTGACCTCGGCGCCCTCGGCGGCCACCGCCAACGTCAGGCAGGAGACCAGCCGCCGACCGTCGAGGAGCACGGTGCACGCGCCGCACTGGCCCTGGTCGCAGCCCTTCTTGGGACCGGTGTGGCCGAGGTGCTCGCGCAACGCGTCCAGCAATGTCGTGCGGTTGTCGACGTCCAGCCGGTGCGGCACGCCGTTGACCTGGAGCGAGATCACACTGCGGTGCTGGTCTGTCATCGCCCTTCCTCTCTCGGGGCTACGTAATCAGTTCTGCGGCGGGCGGACGATCCACAAGACTGGCGCGTCCTTGCCCATTCCTGCTTGCACCGCGGGCACTCTCGACGGCGATCAGAGCAGCCAGGACGGCCACCACACCGACCAGCCCGGCCGGCGACGGGAGGACCAAGGTGGCCGGGGTGGCGGCAAGGACGGCGCAGGCCGCGGCCGGTCGACGGCGGCCGAGCGTGTGATGCGTCCGGAGCCTGAACAGCAGATGTCCGACGAGGTAGAGCGCGACACCGCCATGGAGCGCGAGCGTGGAGAACACGTCCAAGGGCTCACCCTCACCGGTGTGCGCCACCACCCCCTCGATGCCCAGGGCAGTGAGCAGGACGCCGGCGATGATGGGGAAGTGCCCATAGGTGTAGGCCTCGACGGCCAGGACCACCTGCTCCTTGTCACGTACGCGGCCGAGTCTGCGCGCTGCCGCGCCCGCCACCACGTCGAAGTACAGCCACCACAAGCACACCGCGACGGCGATGCCGAGGACGGCCGCGAGCAGCAGCGCCGCGTTGACGGGCCGTCCCGCGGCCCCGGCACCGACGGCGACGACCGACTCGCCGATGGCCAGGATCAGGAACAACCCGTGCCGCTCGGTCAGGTGCGCCGGGCTGCGCAGCCGCCAGTGGCCGTTCCTGGCCGTGAGATAGATGCCGACCCAGTCCACCACCAGGGCGATCGTGAACAACAGCACCTGCGTCCGGTTGCCCAGCAGCGTCCCGGACACCAGGAGCGCCGCGCCGGCCGTCATGGGCAGCCAGGTGATCGCGATCTGACGGCGCAGCCCGGTGTCACCGTCCGCGGCCACGGCGAAGACCACGAGATGCACCCAGCGCACCACCAGGTACGCGCCCACCAGCACGAAGGCGCCCGGCCCGCCGCCCCACGCCTCCGGGATGGTCAGGCCGACCACGAACATCGCCGCCATCGCGACGACCATCCCGCCCCGCAGCAGACCGCCGTCCGCCCGGGAATGGTTGCCCAGCCAGGTGTAGCCGGACCAGGTGCCCCACAGCAGCGCCAGCATCAGCAGCCCCCGGAACACGCCGTCGGCGTCACGCTCGCGGGCCATGGAGCCGGTGAGCTGCGTGATCGCGAAGACGTAGACGAGGTCGAAGAACAACTCGAAGGGCGTCGCCCGGTGGTCCTCGCCGACCGGCGAAGTCTTCTGCCGCATCTAATCGAGGGCCAGGGCCGGGACACGGGGCCGGCGGCAGAAGTAGACGAACGCGGGCGGCACGTTGGCCCACACCGTCCGGCTGACCACGACCTCGTCGAACAGGCCGCCCAGGGACCGTCGTAACCGCCGGGCCGGCGGCGTCCATCGTGTGTGCGCGTAGGCGAACGTGGTGAACGCGCCGTGCGGGGCGAGGGCGCCGGTGAGGGCGTCGAGCAGGTCGTGCTGGCGGTTCGCGGTGAACGCCGCCCAGGGCAGTCCGCTCACGATGACGTCCGCGCGGTGGTGGCCGCGCGCCGCGAGCACCTCGCCCAGGTCCCGGGCGTCGGCCACGGCGACGTCGATCCGCGGGTACCGGGCGGCGAGACGCCGCGCGAACCGCTCGTTGACCTCGACGGCCAGGTGACGGCCACGGCCGCCGAGCCGGCGCTGGATCGCCGCGGTGAACGCGCCCGTGCCCGGACCGACCTCGACGACCAGCGGGTCACCGTCACGTGTGACAGGCGAGGTGATCAGGTCGGCCAGCGGCTCGCCGCTCGGCGCGACCGCGCCGACGGTGAAGGGGGCGCGCGCGAACTCGTGCAGGAACGCGGCGCGGTCGTGGGCGCTCACCGGACGGCTCCGGAAGACGTGCCCAGCACCCGGGCGAGCCAGTCGTTCCTGGTACGCCGGGCCGCGACCGAGACGCGAGCCCCGGGGCACAGCGCGTCGAAGCCGTGAAAGCCGCCCGCCCAGACGTGCAGCTCCGCCTGGCCGCCCGCGGCCCAGATCCGGGTGGCGAACGCGACGTCCTCGTCGCGGAACACCTCCGCCGTCCCTGCGTCGACGTAGGTGGTCGGCAGGCCGGACAGGTCGTCGGCGATCGCGGGCGACAGGTAGCCGGACACCTCGCCGCCGCCGATGAGCGACCGCCAGCCGAACGCGTTCATCTCGCGGGTCCAGACCCCGGGCGCGCCGGAGTACTGGCGGCTGGAGGTGGTGTCGTTGCGATGATCGAGCATGGGACAGATCAGCACCTGCCCGGCGATCGGCGGCCCGCCCCGGTCACGGGCCATCAGGGTGAGCCCGGCGGCCAGGCCACCGCCGGCGCTGACTCCCGCGACGATGATCCGGCTCGGGTCGATGCCCAGCTCGCCGGCGTGCTCGGCGACCCAGAGCAGGCCCTGGTAGCAGTCCTCGACCGGGATCGTGCCGGTGGCCTCCGGCGCCAGCCGATACTCCACGGAGACGACGGCGGCACCGAACAGGTCGAGCCAGTCCAGGGGGATGTCGATCTGCGAGAAGCGGTCTCCCATGACCATGCCGCCGCCGTGGACCCAGTAGACGCACGGGGCCGGCGCGTCACTGGTCCGGGCCGAGGTGAAGATCGACATCGGGACCGGGGCGGTGATCTCGCGGTGGCCGGCGGCGCGGCCCCGGAGAAGCGCGTCGACCGGCGTGGACGGTAGCCTGCGCAGCTCGGCGAGCACCTCCGCGTCGAGCTCGGGCATGGGAGGCAGGCCGGCGAGGAACGCGCGCAGTTCGGGGTCGAGGCCGGGACGGGGCATGGTGGTCTCCTCGTTCACAGGACGGCCTTGCCGCCGACGGGGATCTCGTCGGCGTACCGCGGCTGCCCGGCCAGCAGCGGCTGGAGGGCCGCGGCGAACGCCTGGGCCTGCCTGGTCGCGAAGAACCGGGCGTGGGCCTCCCGGCTGACCCAGCCCTCGGTGACGTAAACGGTGTCCGGATCGCCGGCCGAACGGCCGACCAGGAAGACGACGCAGTCCTCGTTCGGCAGGGACGGCGCGTCGAGCAGGGCCGCGACCAGGTCGTCGCCCCTGCCCGGTTGCGCGGTCATGGCGGCGTGGAAGCCGTGGCTGATGGTCATGGGATCACTCCTCACGGGTGGTGCCTGTCGCAGCCAACTGTGGGCGCCGCCCGGCCGCCGCCACATCAGTCATCCGACTCCCGCCTCGGACGCCCATCGCGGCCGATGACCTAACCGCCGATGCGGTTAGGTCATTTGACAGATGCGCGGCTCGGGCGCGTGCCCGACCATCGACACGTGACGAGTCCTCCAGAGCCGCCGGCCGTCCTGCGCATGCGGGAGGTCCGGGACCGGGCGCTGTTCGACCCGGACGACGGTGCGGTCACGCCGTCGAACCGGGCCGAGCTGAAAGCGGTCGCGCACCTGCTGAACGTGCTGCTGGCCAGCCTGGTGGTGTCCTCGTTGCAGTACGAGCAGCACGCCCTGCTCGTCCGCGGGCCGTCGCACCGGGCGGTCGCGGAGTTCCTGCACGGCTGCGCCGACCGTGACCGCGCCGGCGCGCGGCTGCTCGCGACCCGCATCGCCCAGCTCGGGTTCGCCGCCGACCACGACCCACGGCACCTCCCGGCGCGCTCGCGCATCATCTTCCAGACGTTCCAGGACGGCGATCTGACCGGCATCGTGACGCAGGACCTGGTGGGGGCGCGGATCCTCGTCCAGTCGTTGCAGGAGGCGGTGCGCTGGGTCGGGGCCGACGACCCCACCACCCGGCGCCTGCTGGAGCGGCTGCTGGAGGAGAAGGAGGCGCAGGCCGACGAGCTCAGCGCGGGGCTTCGGAATCCGGTGCGAGAGCATCCCTGAGCCCGGCGCGGGAGGTGACGCCGAGCTTGGGGAAGATGCGGTAGAGGTGCGCGCCCACCGTCCGGTGCGAGAGGTACAGCCGCTCGGCGATCTGTTTGTTGGTCAGGCCGCTCGCCGCCAGCTCGGCGATCTGCAACTCCTGCGCGGTCAGGGCGGCCGGGCCGCCTGCCGAGGTCTCGGCCGTCCGGTGTCCGGCGGCGTGCAGCTCGTTCTGCGCACGCTCGACCCAGGGCCCGGCGCCCATCGCGGCGAAGCCGTCGCGGGCGATGAGCAGATGCCGGCGCGCCTGTGCCGCCGACCTGTCACGACGCAGCCTCTCGCCGAGGACGAGCCGGACGCGGGAGGCGTCCCACAGCCACCGTTCCGCCACGTGGCCCGACAGCAGCGACTCCAGCCGCGCCCTCGTCCCCTCGTCGTCGGACACGAGGAACTCCGCTGCCGCCTGGATCAGCGTCATCCGGGCCGACAACGCGGCCACGTCGGCGGCCCGCATCGCCTCGACGTGCGCCCTGGCCTCGACCATCCGCCCGGTCCGCACCGCCGCCTCGACGAGGTCGAGCATGACCCACGTGCAGTGAGGCACGTACGCGGCGAGGACGCCGGGCGGGCTCATCGCGGCCGCGTGGTGGAAGGCCGCGCCGAAGTCTCCCTGTCCCAGCGCCGCCAGGGCACGCGGGTGCTGGGCGAACAGCGCCGCGGCTGCCACACCTCGGGGGAGCGCCCAGTGGGTGATCTCGTCGGCGAGCGCGTACGCCTCCTCGTAGCGTCCCCGTCCGGCGGCGAGGATCGCCCTGTTGTACAGGAAGTACCACGCGAAGAAGGAGAAACCGCTGGTCTCACAGACCTGCTGACCCTCGCGGGCCAGCTCCTCGGCCTCGTCCCATCGGCCGACGAGGTAGTCGTCCAGGCACAGGTGCATCAGCGCGCCGAGGTGCCGTCGGGGCGCGCCGCCCTCCCGTCCCTGCCGGACCAGCCGCCAGGAGGGCTCGCGGCACTCGCCCAGCCGATCCAGGTAGACCGAGGCCGTGCCGACCCGCATGATGCGCGTTGGGTCGGTCTCGTCCGCGAGGGCGTCGAGGATGATCTGGCTGCTCGCCAGTGCCGACGCCCCCGTGCGGACCGGGTCGGGGAAGGTCCGGCTCGCCAGCGACAGGACGTCCGGCGGTCGTGGCTCCAGCCGGTCCAGCGCGCGGTAGAACGGCTCCCAGTACTCTGGGGCGCTCCCGTACCAGGACAGCAGCATCAACGTGTGCATGGCTTCGACGAGCGCGGGATCCTCGGCCCGGTAGCCGTGCTCCGCGGTCTCGATGGCGCCGACCAGGAGCCGGTGGGCGGTCGCGACGTCGCCGTCTCCGTTGAGCATCAGGAACGCGGCCGCGTTGGCCGCGTGCAGCGAGCCGGTGGAGTCCGGAGCCGCCCGCCGCGCGTCCGTCAGGAGCGTCTTCGCGTCGTCGATGGCCCCGCTCGCCTCCGCGCCGATGTACGCGGCCTCGGAGAGCCGGCGCCCCCGATCCGCGCTCGTCCCGCTCAGCTCGGCCGCCCGGATCAGCGCGGCGACCGCGGCGAACGCGTCACCGCGAAGCATGATGCGATGCGCCGAGTTCTCCAACAGCGCCGCCACCGTCTCGTCCGGGCCGGTGGCGGCCGCGGCGAGGTGCCACGCGCGACGTTCCTGGTCACCCGTCAGCGCGCCGGCGAGGGCGACGTGCGCGGTACGGCGTTCCTCATGCGTGGACCCGGCCACGATCGCCGACCTGATCAGCGGGTGCCGGAACGCGATCCGCGCCGTGGCGTCGTCCACGCGTACGAACTGCGCCCGCTCGGCGGGGGCGAGGTCAGCCAGCCCGGCCTCGTCCGGCAGGGCGGCCCTGAGCACTCGGACGTCGCCGGTGCCCTCGAACGCGGCCAGCAGGAGCGTTCTCCGGGTCGGTTCGGGCAGGTCGGCGATCCGCGCGGCGAACATCGCCTGGAGCCGATCGCTGAGCGGGACCACCTCCGAGTGCGTCACCGCCGGATGCGTCGCGCCCAGCAGCGTCGAGGGTAACTCCGTCAGCGCCAGCGGATTGCCCTGTGCCAGGTCGAGCAGCCGTTTCCGGATCCGTACCGGCATGCCTGGGAAGTTGTCGTCGACCAATTGTCCCGCCGCCGCTCGATCCAGGGGCTGGACGACCATCTCGGTCAACCCGCGCGGCGCCGCGGAGCTCACCGCGCCCGTCCTGGCAGAGAACAGCAGCGCGGCGCCGACCCCCTGCAACCGGCGGGCGAGGAAGCCCAGCACGACGGCGCTGGCCCGGTCGATCCACTGGACGTCGTCCACGAGAAGGGCGAGCGGCGTCTCGGCGGCGACCCCCTTGACCAGCATGAGGGCGGCGTTGCAGACGAGGAGCGCGTCGGTGGGCGCGCCGGCACCGAACCCCAGCGCCACCGACAACGCCTCCCGAAGCTCGGGCGGCAGGCGCCGGAGGTCGGCTTCGACCGGCAGGAACAGCTGGTTGAGGCAGGAGTAGCTGACATCGGCCTCGAACTCCGACCCGGACGCCCGCAGCACGCGCATGCCCGTCGCGACGGCCAGTTCGGCCGCGGCGGCCAGGAGAGCGGACTTGCCGATACCGGGGTCACCCCACAGCAGCCGCGCGTTGCCATGGCGCCGGGCCGCGTCGAGAAAGGCGGATAGCTCTTCGAGCTCGGCACGGCGGCCGAAGAGTGCGTTGCTGGCCACGGATACCTCGCGCGTCTGTCAGTGCCTCACCGGCTCAGGACGAAGGCTGCTGCGATCATAGCCGTCACTTGATCATCATCGAGGGCCTGCGTCCGCCTCTCTCCTGAGGAAGGCGTGATCGGACAAGGAATCGCGAGCATCGGGCAAGTCCGCGCCGCCTCACGGCCCATCGACGGACGTGTCGGGACCATGGCCGGTACGGCGCTCCTGGTGCACCCCTCCGGGCTGCTGGAGGCGCTGAGCAGGCTGTTCGAGGGGACCTGGGAGCGGGCGCTGCCGATGCGGCTGACCGGTTCGCGCGAGGCGCCGCAGGACGACAAACGGCTGATCGCCCTCCTGCTGACCGGCCTGACCGACGAGGCCATCGCCCGCCAGCTCGGCATCGGCTACCGCACCGCCCAGCGGCGCATCGACGAGCTCATGGCCAGGCTCGGCGCCCACACCCGCTTCCAGGCCGGCGTACAGGCCGCCCGATCGAACACCTCCGGCGTCTGGCAGCGCCTGCACGAGGTACTGCTCGATCGGCTACGCGCCGCCGACGCCCTCGACCTCTCCCGCGCAGCCGTCGACTCCTCGCAGATCAGAGCGTTAAAAGGGGGGCGCAGAACGGCCCGTCCCCGGTCGACCGAGGCCGAGCCGGCAGCAAACATCACCTGATCACCGAAGCTACCGGCATCCCGCTCGCGGTGATCCTCACCGGCGCCAACCGCAACGACGTCACCCAGCTGCGCCCCCTGCTTGACGCCGTCCCGAAGGTGCGAGGCAAGCGCGGCCGGCCCCGCCAGCGCCCGGACGTCGTGCTTGCCGACCGCGGCTACGACCACGACAAGTACCGCTGCCTGGTCCGCGAGCTGCAGACACGCCTGCTGATCGCCCGCCGCGGCACCGCACACGGCTCCGGCCTGGGCAAACAACGATGGGTCGTCGAGCAGACCTTCGCCCTTCTGCACGCCTTCCGCCGCCTGCGCATCCGCTGGGAAGTCCGAGCCGACATCCACGAGGCCTTCCTCAAACTGGCCTGCGTCCTCATCTGCTGGCGGCGCCTCACTTCATTGCGTTAGGAGCTCTAAGGCGGCCTCAGTCCCCAACGTTGTCCGGGGTGGACAGGAAGACCTGCAGGGTCGCCGAGGTCGCGGTCGGAACGAACCTGATCCGTGCGTAGGCAATGCCCTGGAGGTCCAGGAGAAGCCGGCGGCTTCGAGCTGTCCTTCGCGCTCGCCCCGCCGCACGCCATCGGCCAGTACCAGGGGCTGTTCGGGATGGGCATGAGCGCGTTGGAGTTCCTCGACCCGGCCGTCGTTACCACGCTGTGCCTGGGCTGGAGCCGCCCCGGCTGGATCGCCCTCGGCGTCGGCTTCGCCCTCGTCGGCCTCCTGGTGCCACCCGCGCCCCGGCTCGCCGAACGGCGGGCCACCCTGGTCAGCGCCCGGGTGGCGGATCAGCGGCCGTGATAGTGCGGTAGATCGAGCGGCGGCACCGGGAAGCCGCCTGCGGTCGGCTCTTCGCCGAGCTCCTCGAACTCGGCGTCGACCTGCGCTTTCCTGGCTTCCCTTCGCCGCCGGCCGACGGTGTCGAACCGCGTCCAGATGGCCAGTACGCCGACGGCGATGACGACCCCGAGCGCGATGGAGACGACTCCCGGGCTCTGCATGATCGTCCGGACGGCGGCGACGAGGAGGATCCAACTTAGGTTGACCGGGATGAGGACCTTCCAGCCCAAGGACATGAGCTGGTCGTAACGCACGCGGGGCAGCGAGGCGCGGACCCAGATGATGAAGCAGAACGTCAGCACGAACTTGACGAAGAACCAGAGCATCGGCCACCAGCCCTCGTTCGCGCCCGCCCACAGCGAGATCGGGAACGGCGCCCGCCAGCCACCCATGAACAGGGTGACCGCGATGCCGGAGGCGGTGAACGTGTGCAGGTACTCGCCCATCATGATCAGAGCGAACTTCAGCGACGAGGAGTACTCCGTCTGGAACCCGCCGACCAGCTCACCCTCACCCTCGGGCAGGTCGAACGGAATCCGCGCCGCGTCACCGAACATGCAGACCACATACACCAGGAACGACGGCAGCAGCATGATGCCGTACCACAGCGACGTCTGCGCGTTCACGATCTCCGAGGTCGACAGCGTCCCGGCGAAGATGAAGACGGCCACGAACGACAGGCCCATCGCGATCTCGTAGGAGACCACCTGCGCCGCCGAACGCAAACCACCGAGCAGCGCGTACGGCGAACGCGACGACCACCCGGCCAGCACCACCCCGTACACCGAGATGGACCCCATCGCCAGCATGAACAACACCGCCACCGGCAGATCGACCAGCTGCAACGGCGTCTGGTGCCCGAACATCCACACCTTCGGCCCGAACGGCACGATCGAGAACGCCACGAACGCCGGAACCACCATGATGACCGGAGCCAGCAGATACAGCACCTTGTCCACGGTGTTGGGGAAGAGATCCTCCTTCAACCCCATCTTGATCGCGTCCGCCACCGACTGCAGGATCCCGAAGGGGCCCGCCCGGTTGGGTCCGATGCGGTTCTGCATCCTGGAGATGAGCTTGCGCTCGAACCAGACCCCGAACACGACCCCCAGCGACAGGAAGAGGAACAGGAACACCGCCTTGACGATGGTGATCCCCAGCGGATCCCTGCCGAAGTCGGCGAGCGTGACTCCCATGACGTGCTGCCCCTTCCCGTCCCGGGCACGCCGTTCGGCCGGGAGCGGAAGGTCACGCTATTCGGCGAGCCGCCCGGTGTCTTGAACGAATGCGAACAGCTGCGCGGGCGTCAGCCGCGACATCGCCCTGATCTCCCGGCTGAGATGCGGCTGGTCGGCGAAACCACAGCTCAGGGCCGCGTCCAGGGTGGCTGACGGGCGGCGCCAGCTGTCCACGGTCCGCTGGAAGCGGGCGATCCGGGCGACGGTCTTGGGTGACAGACCCACCACTCTGCGGAATCCGAGCTCGACGTACCGCCTGCTGACACCGACCTCGGCGGCGAGGGCCGCGATCGTGCGCGGACAGTCCGGGGCCTGCAGCCGCCACCAGGCGCGCATGATCAGGTGGTCGTGTCCCGGGCCGGGGCTCAGCCATGCCGTCAGGCGCTCCCACAGCAGGGCGAAGCGCTCATCCCAGCTCGCTGACTCGCCCAGCCGCCCCGCCAGCTCCTCGGCCCGGACGCCGAGGAGGTCAGCGAGCGGCACGGTCGCCCCGGCCACCTCCCGGACCGGCGCGCCCGTCAGCGCGGACATCCCGGCGGGGGTGAGCCCGACCGCCATCCCGTGACGCCACGGCGTGCGGACCGCGAACGTCGCGGTGGCGCGCGGGCCGGTGACGATCGGGCTCATGCCGGTGAAGTCGACGATCAAGGTGGCCGCGTTGAGCGGCAGCATCCGCGCGTCCTCCGCCGTCCGCGTCCGGAACCCCGCCGCCCCCAGCGCGTACGGGCGCAGGTGCGGCGGCGACTGCCGCACGATCATCTCGTACGGCTCAGCCTGCCTCAGCGCGGGCACCGAGTGGATCATGCCGTGGTCGGCAGGAGCATGGCGCGTGCCTGACGTGCCGTACATGCCAGACCGACCATGGATGACGCGTCAGACACGTTCTGAATCCTTCATGTGCCCAGCATGCCTGACACTCCAACAGCACCGAAGACAAGCAGGAGCCCTCCGTCGCGACGACCAGCCGGCCCTCGACGCGGGCCTGCAGCTGCGCGCGCAGCACGTCGACGCAGGCTGAAAACGTCTCAGGGTCCTGGTTCACGGGCCCGGACTGCAGGGATAAAACGCCTTAACGTCCCAATAGCCCCCAGGGGAGCAGCCGGTCGCGCAGGTGCACCGGGAGTAGCGCGCATTCATCAATGAATCTGATTATTTCGCTCGAATCAATCGCTCCTGACGATAGCCTGGCTCTCATGGCTGACGTGGAACTGCGCCACCTGAGGACGATGGCCGCCATCGCCGAGGAGGGGACGTTCGGCCGGGCGGCGGTTCGCCTCGGCTACACCCAGTCGTCGGTGAGCCAGCAGATCGCCGCGCTGGAGAAGGCCGTCGGCGGGGCCGTCTTCGACCGGCCGGGAGGTCCCAGGCCGGTGCGCGCCACTCCTCTCGGCGAGTTGGTCCTGGCCCACGGGCGTGATCTGCTCGCGAGGTCGGAGGCGCTGACCGACGCCGTCGAGCGGTTCAAGGCGGGCCACGGCCGGATCGACATCGGCACCTTCCAGGGCGCGACCCGGTTGATCCTGCCCGCAGTGGTGCGCGGGTTGCTGGGCGAGCACCCCGGCTGCGACGTCAGGCTGTCGGAGGTGGCACCGGAGAACCCGGACATCGGAGATCTCGACCTGTTGTTCCACTACGACCGCATCGACGGCGACGTCGAGCACGTCGAGCTGCTGGACGAGCCTCACCTCCTGGTGGCCGCCGCGGGCGCGTTCCCCGACGGTCCGGTGCCGGTCGAGCTGCTCGACGACACTCCCATGGTCGCCTGGCCGCCCACCGTCCACCAGAGATGGCTGGAACGGGAGCTCGCCGGCGCGGGCGCCCGGCCGCGGATCGTGTTCCGCACGGCCGGCCACGAAACCGTCGTCTCGATGGTGCGGGTGGGCCTGGGCTCGGCGGTGTTGCCCTGGCTCGCCCTCCTGGGGTCGGACGTCTGGTCCGACGACCGGCTCCGTGTCCATCGGCTGGAACCGCCGCCCACCTGCACGTGGTACCTGTGTCGGCCGGCCGGGCGCACCCGGTCGCCGCTGGCGGCCCGGGCCATCGACCTCGCCGTCGCAGCCGCCGCTGAGCTGGCCGGCCAGATGGAACACGGTATATCGCTGTAGGCGATCGACTCGATCGGAAATCATAGCTTTTCGCGATGGGGCGGCCAGGCTTAGCGTGCCGGACATGAACGCCAACCAAGATCACCCCGAGCGGCTCCTCGACATCAACGGCATAAAGCTCTGCGTCCAGACGTTCGGCGACCCGGCTGCGCCCGCCCTGCTGCTCATCGGCGGCGCCGAGGCGTCGATGGACTGGTGGGACGACGACTTCTGCGAGCGCCTCGCCGCCGGCGGCCGGCACGTCATCCGGTACGACACCCGGGACACCGGCCGCTCCACGACCTTCCCGCCCGGCGCGCCGCCGTACGGAAACGACGCCCTGTTCGACGACGCCGTCGGCCTGCTCGACGAACTCGGCATCGCGGCCGCCCACATCGTCGGCGTCTCCATGGGCGGCGGAATCGCCCAGCGCCTGGCCGTGCGCCACCCCGGCCGGGTCGCCTCCCTGACGCTCATCGCCACCAGCCCGGGCGGACCCGGCGGCCCCGACCGCCATGACCTGCCGCCTATGAGCGCCGAACTGGCGAAGCGGTTCGCCGAGGGCGGCGACCAGACGCCCGACTGGTCCGACCGCGAGGCCGTCATCGCGTACTACACCGACGGCGAGCGCACCTTCGCGGGCACCATTCCCGTCGACGAGGAGCGGATGCGCCGCATCGCCGGCCGCGTCTGGGACCGCAGCCCGTCCCCTGCGTCGGCGCAGAACCACTGGCAGCTCGACGGCGGCGAGCCCGTCCGCGGCCGCCTCGGCGAGATCGCGGCGCCCACGCTGGTGTTGCACGGCACCGCGGACCCGCTGCTCCCGTACGGGCACGGCGAGGCGCTGGCACGGGAGATCCCGGGAGCCCGGCTGGTCCCGCTCGAGGGCATGGGGCACCAGATGCCACCGCCGGAGCTCTGGGACGTCGCGATCGCAGAGATCCTTTCGGTCTCCAGCGGAGAGCGCCCGTGAGCCGGCTGCGATCGGCACTCTGGCTGCCGCTCTTCGACGAGCTCGCCGACCCGCGGGCGGTGGCGAACCTGGCCGCCGACGCGGAGGAGGCCGGGTGGGACGGCTGCTTCGTGTGGGATCACCTGTCCTGGCGGGAGCCGGTCCAGCAGGTCGCCGACTCGTGGATCACGCTGGCGGCGGTCGCGACCGCCACCGAGCGGCTGCGGCTCGGTCCGATGGTGGCGACGCTCGCCCGCCGGCGTCCGGCCAAGGTGGCGCGGGAAACCGCGACACTGGACCAGCTGAGCGACGGCCGCCTCACCCTGGGCGTCGGACTCGGCAGCGATCGGTTCGGCGGCGAGCTGTCCAGGACCGGCGAGCAGCTCGACGACCGGCAGCGGGGGCGGATGCTCGATGAGTCCTTGGCCATCCTGGCCGCCGCGTGGTCCGGAGAGCCGGTGCGCCACCGCGGCGAGCATTACACCGTCGATGACATCACGTTCCTGCCGCAGCCGGTTCAGCGGCCAGGCGTGCCGGTATGGGCCGCCGGATTCCCCGGCAACGTCAAGCCGATCCGCCGCGCCGCCCGGCTCGACGGCTTCTTTCCGATCAACCTGGAACGCCCGGACCAGCTCGCCGAGGTCGCCGGCACCCTCACCGAGCTGCGAAACGGCGACATGGCCTCGTACGACATCGCCGTCAGCCTGCCCGCCGGCGTCGACCCGCTGCCGTACGCCGCCGCCGGCGCGACCTGGTGGCTGACGGAGTTCGACCCGGGTGTACGGCTCGACACGGTACGCGGCGTACTCCGCGACGGCCCGGCGAACCCGGGCGACGGCGCCTGAGCCGCTTCACCGGCCTTCCTGATCTCCGACGAGTCGTCCTGCGTCAGCGGCGCGGAGATCCCCATGGACGGCGGGCGCACCGCCCACGGCGGCGCCGAATCCATCTCCGACGCCTCCGCTGACCGGCGAGTCATCACTCCGCTCCTGGGCAGACCGCATGGTCTGATCGGATGGGGAGGAGAAACGTCGTGAACGGCGAGATGCATCAGGATCGGATGACCCGGCGGTTGTGGCCCGGCGGAGCGGAGGTGGGCGCGGTCGGGCTCGGCTGCATGGGGATGACGTGGGCGTACGGCGACTCCCCGGACGCCGAGGACCCCCGTACCGTCATCGGGCGGGCGCTGGACCTGGGCGTGAACTTCCTCGACACCGCCGACGTGTACGGACCCTTCATCAACGAGGAGACCGTCGGCAGGGCCATCGCCGGACGGCGGGAGGAGGTCGTGCTCGCCACCAAGGGCGGCAACGTCGCGCGGACCACCGGGAACGGCGCCCCCGCCCTGCCTGTGCCGGACGGAAGGCCCGAGCATCTGCGCGCGGCCGTCGACGCCTCGCTCCGGCGACTGGGCGTGGACCATGTCGACCTGTACTACCTGCACCGCCCGGACCCCGAGGTGCCGGTCGAGGAGAGTGTCGGCGCCCTGGCCGAGATGGTGGCGGCGGGCAAGGCGCTGGCCGTGGGGGTCTCGGAGTTCAGCCTGGAACAGCTCGACCGGGCGCAGGCCGTCCACCCGATCAAGGCCGTGCAGTCGGAGCTGTCCCTGTGGACGAGAGACCACCTGTCCACGTCGCTGGAGTGGTGCGCCCGCCACGACGCCGCCTTCGTCGCCTACTCACCGCTCGGCCGCGGTTTCCTGACCGGCCGCTTCCGTGAGGCCGGCTTCTCCCCGGACGACTACCGCTCCCGCAACCCCCGCTTCCAGGAGGAGAACCTGAAGGCCAACCTGGTCATCGTGGACGCGGTGGAGCGGATCGCCGCACGGCACCAGGCGACCGCGGCCCAGGTCGCCCTCGCCTGGACGCTCGCCCAGGGAGAGCACGTCGTCCCGATTCCGGGGAGCCGGCGTCGCTCACGGGTGGAGGAGAACGCCGCCGCGGCACGCCTCAGGCTCACCCCGGAAGACCTCGCGGACCTGGACGCGTTGCCCGCACCGGCCGGCAGCCGGTACTGACCCGCCGCCCCCGGGAGGGGGCGGGCCGACAACTTGGCGCAGCGACCAGCGAAATGCGACGCGCCCACGTACCGGTACTCGATCACGATTTACGGCCGGTGGAAGTGCCCTGACGATGTGGCATGCGTAGTTGTCGCCGTTCACGGTGGACCGGGCTGGATTCGTGGTCCTTGACTACCGCCCCCGCTCGTCGTTCGATTGCCGGCCGGTTGCGTGAATGCCCGGGAGCATGATGAGGGACCGATCGGCCGCGCGATATCTCCCGCCACGTAGACCCTGTCGGTCGCCACGCCGTTGAGGTCGAAGGCGCGCCCGCCGGCGTCGCAGCCGACACCCCAAGAAGCCGGCCGCCAGTCCGGAGCCCTCCAGCAACGCCACCATGACCCCAGGCGGGGCGTCTCGGACTCCCAACGCTCTTCGGGCCTCGATGGCCATGTGGGGGGCGGAAACGAGCACGCAGCCGTTGCGGAAGCTGAAATGTCGCTACGGCGGTTTAGTGTTGCAAACCGTGAGCGATGTGATCGATTGTCACCGTGAGCGTGTGCGCGCCGCCGACCCTCTCGTCGCCGTCGCGGATCTCGGCGAAGACCTGATCGAGACCGTGAACGCTGTCGGCGCCCCCTCGGTGTCCAGAGCCGATCCCGGCGCCCCGTCAGTGCGCTGGGGCCCGCTGACCACCTACTCCCTCCAGGCCAGAGTCGCCGACGACAACCCCGCGTACGCCCTCGGCGGCCTCCTCGACCGGTGGATCTCGACCCTCGACGCCGAGCCGGGTTCCGGGCTGGTGGTGAACTGGCCGAGCCGGGATGCCGCGCCCGTGGCGGCACTGGTCAGGCGGGGGTTCGCGCCACGCTCCGTGCTCGGCGTCCGCGTCGGCCCCGCTTCAGCGGGCGGGCACTCGTCTCCAGGTATACGGCGGGCCACGGCGGACGATCTGGATGCCATGTGCCGGCTGTACGTGGAGCTGGTCGCCTACGAGGCCCAGTTCGGCTGGCTCTCGGTGCTGCCCTCGACGCCCTCCGCCGCCCGGGCCGAGCTCGAGGAGAAGCTCGCCCGTGACGACGGCTGGTGCTGGCTGGCCGAATCGGACGGTGAAGTCGTCGGCATGCTCGCAGTCCATCACCCCGACCATTCGGGCTGGATCGCGCCCGCCGTGCAGAAGCCTCCGCCCGTGGCGTACGTGGGCTCCTTGTACGCGCGGCCGGTCAGCAGGGGCCGCGGCATCGGCACTGCGCTGGTCGCCCACGCCCATGCCGAGGCCGCAGCGGCAGGCGTCGAGACCATACTGGTGCACTACGCGGCCCCGAATCCGCTGTCCGTCCCCTTCTGGTCCCGCCAGGGCTACCGTCCGCTCGTCACGACCTGGGGACGGTTCGCTTAGGCGAGGCGGCGGCCCTGCGTATCGGCGGCCCGTCTGCAGCCCTACTACTGGTCGACCACGGGAGGAGGAGGCGAGATCCCCGGCGTAAGCCCGGGCTGCGTTGCTTCGGGGGCTGACGTGGGCGGGTGAGGCGCGTTGGCAACCCGAGTGTTCACCGATGAGGAGATCCGCTGTGCCCGCATCGTCTCCGGCAGTCTGCGGGCCGGCGCGGACAGCACCGCTCGATCTGCCCACAACAGCCTCGGACGGCCAAGGTGACGGCGCAACACGGCGACCTCGTGCCGCGGCACGAGGATCTCCATGTTCTTGGTCGCGTCGCTACGAGTCAGCAGCGTCAGCCGGCCCACGATGCGGCAGGCGTGAACGGAGTATTGAGACCCTTCAGGGTGGGGTGACCGCGCATCCGACTGGGGCGTGGACGGTGCAGCGGGCCGCAACTTGGTCATGGACCTGGCGAGCGCATCGCCAGGCTACGATTCTTGATCCACGATCGGAACCGCACAAAATCACATACGGGACAGCAGCTCAGCCTTCCGCCGCGACCTGTTCGATCATGGAAGCTTGTACGGCGGCCAGCACGGCGGCGGCGAAGGGCAGGGAGTGATGCGTGGCTCCCCAGCCGATGCCGAACACCACGGAGGCGGGATCGTTGTTGGGGTTGGAGAGGGCCTGGTGCCCACGGATGCGCAGCCGCAATGACCCGCGAGCGTCCTCCAGTGCATTCCACTCGACGCCCTCGATCTCGGTGATCGGGTAACGCCGGTCACCTGCCGTGTACTTGGCCGGGGAAGCTCCGGACGCGAACCAGGTGAAGGTGACAGCCTGCCCGTCGAAGGCGGCCTCACCGTCCCATGCCTTGAAACGACGCGGTACCGAAGGACCGGCGATCAGGAACCGCTCAGCCGGACCGCGCTGGGACAGGGCCGCGCGCACCTCGTTGGCATACTGGTCGGCCAGCGTCTTCGTGGCGGCGGGCAGCACCAGCCGGTACGGATCGAGCGACTCCTGGAGCTGCCCCGTTGCCGCGGACATGACCGGATCGGCTCCCTCCCGGGGAACCACCCGCAACACCACCCTGCCACGTGCACCAGGCTCCAGCATGACATCGGCCAGCGCGTCGTACGGCACGAACCGCTCTCCGAGCTCCATGCTCAGTTTCGACGCCTTACCCGGCTCAGGCGTGATGCGCAGCCCACCGTCCTCGAACTCCCACGCGCAACCTCGCCCCTTCAGTACGTCACCCATGCAGGCAAGGATAGGTGCCCGAACACTGGCGGCTACGCAGACGGGCGACCACCGCGACGAACTCGCCGGGCCTGCGCACGTCGCCGGCCGCCACGTTCAGCGACGATGACTACGGCGACTTCTGCCGGCGCACTTCGGAGGAGCAGGAAGCGGTCGACCGTGACCGCAGCATGGTGACGCACGGCCACCCCTTCCATGTCGGCCGCTGAGGTGATCGGTTCTGCGGCTGCCGAAAACTCCATCCATGCAGTTCAAGCCGCATATGAGTGGGTGATCCGTGAAGGCTGCAACCGAGGCTGTCTGCCAAATTTCCGACCTGATGTGAGAGATGATGGCCTGTCGTGGTCGGCAGGATACGCAGGCCGACGAATGGCTTGCTCAATGCAAGAGTGTGTTTGACGTGCGGAAACGGCTGCTCCCATGTTCTGGGGGGCAAGGGGTCGCAGGTTCAGATCCTGTCGTCCCGACGGTTGCAAAGGCCGATCGACTTGGGCATATGCCCAGGTCAATCGGCCTTTTCTGTTTCCTCGATCTTGAGAGTGATCTCCTGGGCAACCTCGGCCCATCCGGTGATCTCGCCCTGCGTGTCGACGGCATCAGCCATCGGGGGTGCCCCGGCGACGTGCGCCCGGTGACACGGCGGTGCGGGCATGGTGATCGTGCGGGGGCTCAGGTCAGGGTGCGGATGACGCGAGCCGGGTTCCCGTAGGCGACGACGCCGGCGGGGACGTCCTTCGTGACCACGCTGCCGGCGCCGACCACGGAACCCTCGCCGATCGTGACCCCCGGCAGCACGATCACGCCACCGCCGAGCCACGCGTCGGGCCCCACGGTGATCTTCTCGCCGTACTCGTAACCTGCCTTCCGCAAGGTGGGGTCGAGCGGGTGGGTGCCGGTGAGCAACTGGACGCCCGGGCCCAGCCACGCCCCGTCGCCGACGTCGACGGGCGCCATGTCGAGAAAAACACAGCCGAAGTTCACGAACACCCGGTGGCCGAGGGAGATCGGCTCACCGTAAACACAACTGAACGGCGGCCGCACCTCGACCGAATCGCCGACGGAACCGCACAGCTCTTTCAGAATCAGCTGCCGGAGCTGTGGATCGGCGGCGCTCGACGAATTGAATCGCGCCACGATCAGGGCCGTTTCGAGCCGTTCGGCGTTGAGTTCGGGATCGTCCGCGATATAAAGCTCGCCCGCAAGCATCTTCTCTTTCGCTGACGCCATCGATGACCTCTCCATGGTGTGGATCCGGGCGATCATCGAGTGTAACCCGCGACTCCGGAGTTCCGCGAGACCGCTCTCCGCCGCCGGACCGTCAATAATTTTCGGACCGAAATTCGCGCGCCGTCGCCATTTATGGCGGGCATGGTCGGAAGCCCGGCGCGCACGAGGATCGCCGCCTTCCCTGCCCCGGTCGAGGGGGCGTCCCAGGCGTGTACGCTGTGGAGCGAAAAAACGCGGAAGTCCGCGCTTGGCAGCGTCCGGACCGGGGAAGAGACCCCGCCGGGATAATGTCGGCACAGGTGGCCTCGAATCCAGAGGTTCCGAACGACTGGGATACTCCGCCAGGGGTGGCCAGATGCGAAGGAGCGACTGAAATGGCACGCCTCGGTGATCGTGCGGATCAGCTCAAATGCTCGTTCTGCGGAATGAGCCAGCGGCAGGCCAGGAGGCTCATTGCGGGCCCGGGCGTCTACATCTGCCAGGAGTGCATCCAGATCTGCAACGAGATCTTCGAGGAAGAAACCGAGGAGACCACCGAGGTCAGGCGCGGCAACCTGCCCAAGCCGCACGAGATCTACAAGTTCCTCGACGCGCACGTCGTCGGACAGGAGAAGTCCAAGAAAACGCTGTCGGTCACGGTCTACAACCATTACAAGCGCGTCTTCTCCGGCAGCACCGGCTCGCGCGGCGACGACGTCGAGCTCGCAAAGTCCAACATCCTGCTGCTCGGGCCCTCGGGGTCGGGCAAGACGCTCCTGGCCCAGACCCTGGCCAAGCTCCTCGACCTGCCGTTCGCGATCGCCGACGCGACGACTCTGACCGAGGCCGGCTACGTGGGCGAGGATGTCGAGAACATCCTGCTCAAGCTCATTCAGGCCGCCGACCACGACCTGCGCAAGGCCGAGACGGGCATCGTCTACATCGACGAGATCGACAAGATCGCCCGCAAGAGCGAGAACCCGTCCATCATGAGGGACGTGTCGGGCGAAGGCGTCCAGCAGGCGCTGCTGCGGATCCTGGAGGGCACCACGGCGTCCGTCCCGCCGCAGGGCGGCCGCAAGCACCCGCAGCAGGAGCTCATCCTGATCGACACCACCAACGTCCTGTTCATCTGCGGGGGCGCCTTCGCGGGCCTCGACCAGATCGTCGAGCAGCGCGTCGGGCAGCGGCGGATGGGCTTCAATGCGGTGCTGCGCCCGGCGGGCGAGCAGCACGGCCACGGTGACGCATTGGCGGCACTCATGCCGGAGGACCTGGTCAAGTACGGCATGATCCCAGAGTTCGTCGGCCGGTTGCCGGTCATCACGACGGTGCACGACCTCGATCGCGAGGCCCTGGTCCAGATCCTGACCGAGCCGCGCAACGCGCTCGTCAGACAGTACGCGCGGTTGTTCGAGCTCGACGGCGTCGAGCTCGGGTTCACCCCCGACGCGCTCGACACGATCGCGGAGCTGGCGCTGTTGCGCGGCACGGGAGCGCGAGGCCTGCGGGCCATCATGGAGGAGGTGCTGCTGCCGGTCATGTTCGACGTTCCCAGCCGCACCGACGTGGCCCGGGTGCTGATCACCGAGGACACGGTGCTGCAGAGCGTCAACCCGAGCTTGATCCCGCTCGGGCGCGCCGCCCTGGCCAGGAAGCGCGGGCCCCGGGAACAGTCGGCGTAGCAGCCGCGCCCCGCGCCGGCGGCCCTCCTGGCCCGTCGGCTGATCACCAGGTGACGGGGACCGCCTCGATACCGCCTGAGAGCTGGCTCGTCCTGATCCTGAGCTCGCCGGGCGGCACTGCCAGCCGGAGTCCGGGCAGAGCGGTGGTCAGCTCGGTGAGAGCGGCCCGCAGCTCGACGCGCGCCAGCGGGGCACCCAGGCAGTACCTGCCGCCGTGGCCGAACCCGAGATGGGCGCCGGCGTGCTTGCAGCCGATGTCGAACCGCTCCCCTCCGGGGAACTCCGTCCGGTCCCGGTTGGCGGCCACCAGGCTCAGCAGGACCGCGTCGCCTTCCTTGATCCGCTCCCCGCCCACGTCGATGTCGGCCCGCGCGTAGCGGACGACGCCCCCGATCGAGACGATGGGCGCCGCGCGCACGATCTCCTCCACCGCGTCGTCGATGAGCTCCGGCTCCGCCACCAGCCTGTCCCACTGGCCCTGGTGACCGAGCAGCATCGCCACGCCCACGTCGATCCGGCCCGTGGTGGTCTCGTGGGCGGCGAACAGCAGTCCGGCGCTGCGGATGGCGACCGTGTCGTCGTCCTGCGTCCTGCACAGCTCCGACATCACGTCGTCGGCCGGCTCGGCCCGCTTGCGCCTGGCCAGGTCTCCCATATACACGATCAGTTCCGCGAGCGCCGCCATCGAGGCGTCCCTGTCCCGGAGGCCGGCGATCGTGTACGACAGGGCGCGGAACCGCTCGCGGTCCTCGTACGGCACGCCGAGCAGCTCGCAGATCACCAGCACCGGAAACGGCCAGGAAAAGTGGGTGTGCAGGTCCACCGGAGGAGTGAGTCCGGCCATCTCGGCAACGAGTTCGGCGGCGAGCTGCTCGACCCTCGGCCGCAGCCTCAGTATGTGTTTCGCGGAGAAAAACGGCGACAACATCCGGCGCATCGCCGTGTGCCGCTCGACCTCGGTGTCGAAGGTGTACTCGGGGGAGGGGCCGCTGAACAGGCTCGCGTTCGAGATCCTGGCCGCGCGTTCGGGCTCGCGGTGCGACATTCCCAGCCGGTCGTCGTTGAGCAGTTGCTTCACGTACGCGTATCGGGAGACGAGCCAGGCCTCGTCGCCGGCCTGCGTGCGGACGCGGGCGACCGGCTGGTGTTCGGACAGCTCCAGCAGCCGCGGCGGCGGGGACATCGGGTCGGGTTGAGGGAAGGGCAACGCCGGCAAACCGTCCTGGGCTGGCATGGGAATTCTCTCACCTCGGCAGTGGTCGCTCGTTATGGGAAGTTATAACAAGGGCGCCCGCGTATGGGAAGCAGGCGCTTTTTTCGCGGCGAATATTTCGGGGCACAGCCTCGATTCCCGCCTATCTTGACAGCTCGTCGGTCATCGCCAAAGATGACCTCTGGAATGTCTGGTGCAGCGGCCCGCAGTGGCCCGGAGAGGGCGCTCATGACTCAGCAGACCATTACCAGAATAAAAACTCTGTACGAGCGCCAGGGCTGGTGCCGGCTGGACCACCGGTTATCCGACGGCGAAATCCAAAAATTGCGGGACAGCGTGGAACGTCACATTAGTGAGCGCCGTCCGGGGTTGGTATACGAAGAAGGCTCGCAGGCGGTGCGCGGAATTCACGGCTGCCACCGTTTCGACCCGGTGTGCTCGGACCTGACCCGGCTTCCCCCGCTGGTCGACGTTGCCGAGGAGATCCTCGGCACCCCGGCCTATGTCTACCAGTTCAAGGTGAACCTCAAGCAGCCGAGGGACGGCGCCGAGTGGCCCTGGCACCAGGACTTCCCGTTCTGGCAGACGGAGGACGGCATGCCCGCGCCGCACGCCGTGAACATCGCGATCCTGCTGGACGACGCGCACGAGCACAACGGGCCGGTGGTCCTGGTGCCCGGTAGCCATCGGCTCGGCCCGCTGTGGAACGCGGCGGAGGACGAGGACGACTCCGCGGCCGACTGGCGCGTCAACATGCGCGCCTCGCTGCCGCTGACCGTACCCGGCGAGGTCGCCTCGCGGCTGGCTGCGGAGCGGGGCACCGAGGTGCTGACCGGACCGCCCGGAACCATTTATGTGTTCCATCCGTGCATCGTGCACTCGTCGTCGGCCAATCTCTCGGCCGACAGGCGCGCGCTGCTCATCATCAGCTATAACTCCGTCACCAATCTGCCGCGACATCCGAACCGGCCGGAGTTCCTGGTCGACCGGGATTCCACCCCCATCGTCAAGCTGGGGCGTGAGACACTGTGATCGAGCACTGAGCCCATGCGTATAGCCCTCGTGAACATGCCGTTCGCCAACTGGCACTACCCGTCCTTCGCGCTCAGCCAGCTCGCCGCTCTGGGACACCACGAATTTCCCGGCCAGGTGACCTCGGACGTCTTCTACCTCAACCATGATTTCGCGCGCTATTTCGGTCTGCCTGAATACGACTCGCTCGCCAACGACGGGGAGCATCTGCTCGCCGGGCTGGGCGAGTGGGTCTTCCGCGACATCGCCTTTCCGGAGGCGGGCGACAATGAGCGCGCCTATTTCCGCCGTTACTACCGCGGCCCGCGCTGGCTGCGGCTGCGCGAGCGCGTCCTGCAACGGCGTCCCGGGCTGGAGGAGCGCTGCCGCGAGCTGATCGATCGGTACCGGCTGGCGTCCTACGACGTGGTGGGCTTCAGCTCGATGTTCGCGCAGAACGTGCCCAGCATCGCCGTCGCCCGGCTGATCAAGGAGATCAACCCCGAGGTCGTGACGCTCATGGGCGGCGCGAACTGCGAGGCGCCGATGGGGGCCGTCATCGCCGAGCAGACGCCGACCATCGACTTCGTGTTCTCGGGTCCGTCGATGCACACCTATCCCGAATTGCTGCGTGCCCTGCTGAACGGCGACACCGAGACGGCCCATACCATCCCGGGGATCGTCACCGGGCGCAACTGCGGCGATCCCCGCTTCCGCAACGCCGTCGGCCGCGACCGGGACATCGAGGACCACATCCCTCCCGACTACTCGGGCTGGCTGACCGCGCTACCGCGCGACGAGGTGCTCTGGAAGGCGGTCCAGGACGGCACCGCCCACCCCCAGCTCTATTTCGAGACGTCACGGGGCTGCTGGTGGGGTGCGCGCTCGCACTGCACGTTCTGTGGCCTGAACGGGCTCGGCATGGACTACCGCGCGTTGTCGGCGGGCAAGGCGATCCGTCAGTTCGAGCGGCTCTTCGAACTGGCGCCGTGGTGCAACCGCTACGTCTGCACCGACAACATCATGCCGCGAAATTATCCCAAGGAAGTCTTCGGCCCGCTCCAGCCCCCGGCCGGCACGTCCATCTTCTACGAGGTGAAGGTCCCGATCGCCGATCACGACCTCGAGGCCATGGTCTCGGGCGGCGTGAACCAGATCCAGCCCGGCATCGAGGCGCTCTCCACACAGACACTTTCGATCATGCGGAAGGGCACCACCGCCTTCCAGAACCTGCAGTTCCTGAAGAAGTGCATGCGGCACGGCATCGAGCCGTACTGGAATCTGCTCATCGGATTCCCCGGCGAGCCCGAGAGCGTGTTCCAGAAGTATTTCGACGACCTGCCGTCGTTGGTGCACCTGCCTCCCCCGAACGGCGTCTACGTGGTGCGGTTCGACCGATACAGCCCGTACCACACCAACGGCGGCTTCTACGGCCTGGAGCTGCGGCCCTCGGATCACTACCGCTACGTCTACCCGTTCCCCGAAGACACCTTCACCGACCTGGCCTACTACTTCACCGACGAGAAGCTCGGACCGTACGCGGCCGCGTCCACCCGCTGGCACGCGCGGCTGAGCGAGCGCGTCGAGGAGTGGACCAGAGCCTGGTCCCGGCGGCCGCCGTCGCTCACGCTCGAACGCGGCGCCGACGGTCGGGAGCAGATCATCGACTCGCGCGGCGGCGGGCCCGCCACGACCCTGCCCGTGGACGCGGAGACCCGGCTGCTGCTGCACCGGTTGTCGTCGCCGGCGAAGCCGGACAGGCTCGCCGCAGAGCTCGGGCTCGACCCGGAGGCCGTGGCGCGGCGGCTGGCTCTCCTGCGGGAGCGGTCTCTGCTGTTCGAGGAGGACGGCAAGATCCTCAGCCTCGTCCTGACCGAAGCCGGCGCGCAGGCGGACCTGCCGGCCTCGCTCGAAATCGTCTGAGAAATTCGCCGGTCTCATCAACTCCAGGGTGGTCGGTACGGTGCACACGAAGCACGTCAACGGAACTCAGCCAACCGGCAACATCATCAGTGAGCTAGGCCACCGCTGGTCGGACGGAGGTGACAGCCTTGACGCCATCTGCCGCTACGCCCTCATGCCCGCAGGCAAGCTCTTCCGTCCGATGCTCATGGTCGAGTCGGCGCTCGCCGTGGGAGGCACGATCGCGCATGTCCTGCCGGCCGCCGTCGGCAGCGAGTACGGCCACACGGCAAGCCTGATCCACGACGACATCATCGACTGCGACGAGTTGCGCCGCGGCCGCCCATCCGTGTTCTCCAGGTACGGCATCGAGGACGCGATCGTCGCGGGCGACGCCCTGATCTTCCATCTCTTCCTCTGCCTGGCCGAGTGCCGGCGCGCCGGGGCGCCGGCCGAGCGGGTCGTCAGGGCCCTGGAGATCGCCGCGACGGCGGGCTTGGACATGTGCCGCGGCCAACACCTGGAGAGCGAGATCACCAAGAACTCGATCCGCGATCGCGACCGCTACCTGCGCATGGTGGACCTCAAGTCCGCCGCCCTGTTCCGCAGCGCCTGCCAGTGCGGCGTGGTGCTCGGCGGCGGGCTGGAGGCGTCGGTGCGGTCGATGGGCGGTTACGGGACGGGCCTGGGTGTGGCGTTCCAGATCATCGACGACCTGTTCGCGTTCACCGACGACGGGTCGGTGACCGGGAAGCACCCGGCCAGCGACGTCCGGAACCGGCGGCTGACGCTGCCGCTCATCCTCGTCTACGAGAGCGCGGACCCCGTCGCCGTCCGGCTGCTCGACGACGCGTTCTCCGGCGAGCTGGGAGATCAGGAGGCGCTGGCCGCCGCCACCAAGGCCGTCGAACGTACCGGCGTCCTCGACATCTGCCGGAAGGTCGCCCTGGAGCACATCACCGCGGCGAAGGACGAGCTGCTGCTCCTGCCGGACACGCCGAGCCGCGACCGGCTCGGGCAGCTCGCCGACGACGCGGTCGAGCGAGTGCGCTGATGCCGAGCGGCGGGTTGAGAGTCGCGCTGGTCGCGCATGCCGAGACCTGGCGCCCCTACGGGCTGACCTACGTCGGCCTCGTCGGCCTGGCGGCCGGCGCCCTGGCGGCGCCGTCGCCGTCGCCGTGGCAGCTCCTGGGCGCGTGGGGGGTGCCGACGCTGGGCTGGTTGGCCGGCCTGTACGGCGGCGACTACTTCGACAGGAAGCTCGACGCGATCGCCAAGCCACACCGGCCGATCCCGTCCGGCCGGCTGCCCGCGCGCACCGCGCTGGCCATGATGGTGATCTGCTGCGCGGCAGGAGCGGTGGGCGCGCTGCTGCTCAACTGGCGCACGCTCGGCCTCGTCGGCCTGGCCCTGGTCGCGGGCATCCTCTACAGCACGTGGTTCAAGGCGCGCGGGCTGTCCGGCAACCTGGTGCGGGGTGGCCTGACCGCATTCGCGTTCCTGTTCGGCACCATGGCGACGGCCACGCTGCCGCCGCCGTACCTGCTGCCCGTCGCCGCCCTGTTCTGGCTCCACGACGCGAGCTCGAACCTGGTGGGGACGCTGCGCGACCTGGACGGCGACAGGGAGGGCGGGTACGGGACCGTCCCCGTGCGGCATGGCGTGACGGTGGCGCTGACCTGGGCGGCCGTGCTCTACGCCGCCGTGCTGGCGCTGGCCGCCGCCGTTCCCGCGCTGGTCCCGCAGCCGCGCCCGGCCGGCTGGTACTGGATCCTGCTCGGGATCGCCGCCGCGCTGGGAGCTTCCGCGCTCGTCTCGATCCTGCGGGCGCCGCGCCCGCTGTCCCCGCGGACCGCGCTGCGCGCGCACGAGTTCTTCGTCCTGGAGCGGCTGGTGCTCGCCGCCGCCCTGCTGGCACTCGGAACGGGAGCCGGCCTGGCCCTGCCGCTGCTGGTCGCGGTCCTCGTCCTGACCTGGCTCACCCAGCGCATCATGCGGGCCCGGTACGAGTTCGCCCAGGTCGCCCCCGGAGGGGAGAAGGAAGGGATGAACGCATGACTGACGTGCGGCGGAGCGTCGAGCTGGCCGTCGATGCCCTGTTCGGCCGGCAGCGCGTGAACGGCTCCTGGCAGGACCACCTGCCCTCGGCCCCGATCGCCACGGCCTCGGCCATCGTCGCCCTGCACTTCGCCGACCCCGTCGGCTCCGCATCGCTGATCCGGGCGGGTGCGGCGTGGTTGCGGGCGGCGCAGAGCGACGACGGCGGATGGGGAGACGCGGCGAAGGCGCCGTCCACCTTCAACGTCACCCCGATGGCGACGGGCGCGCTCTCCCTGATCGACCCCGAGGGCTCCGCCGAGCACATCCGGCGGGGGCTGGAGCGCATCGAGGGCTTCGGCGGCATGGAGGCGGTCGCGGACCGGGACATCTGCAAGATCTTCCTCATGTGCCAGCAGTTCCTCAGCCTGGGCGGGCTGTACGACGAGCGGAAGATCATGCGCCTGCCGTTGGAGATCATCTTCCTCCCCCGGATGTTCCGGCAGAAGGTCTCCTTCACCGTTCCCTGGCTGCTGCTGTGGGGCATGATGCAGGCACACACCCGCCCGTGGAACCCGCTGCGCAGAGCCGTCAACCGGGTCTGCGAGCGGCCGATCTTCGCCTACCTCGACGAGCTCGAGCAGTTCGAGGGCGAGGACGGCGGCTACCAGGAGTCGCCGTTCATGGTGGCGCTGGCCTGCCTCGCGCTCGCCAGGGCGGGGCTGCGGCGCGACATCGTCGAGCGCTGCATCGCCTACCTGCACAGGACCGTCCGGCCCGACGGCTCCTGGCCGGTCAACCGGGACCTGGAGCTGTGCGCCACCACGTTCGTCACCCACGGCCTCCAGGACACCGGGTACGCCTCCGACGAGCGGCTCGCCGCCACCCGGGAGTGGATCCGCGACTGCCAGCGCCACACCCGCTTCTCCGCCACGGGGTGCCCGCCCGGAGGCTGGGGATGGTCGTGGCGCTGCGGCTGGCCGAACACCGACGACACCGCGGACGCGCTCATCGCGCTCGCCCGCTTCGGCGACCCGCGTACCGACGGGCAGGTACGCGCGGGCGTGGACTGGCTGATCGCCATGCAGAGCAGGAACGGCTCGTGGAGCTGCTTCTGCAGGAACAACCCCATCGCCCTGGACGGCGCCTGCTCGGTGATGAGCGCGCACGCGGTGACCGCGCTGCGCGAGTCGGGCGGCCTGACGGCGGCCGACCGGCCGATCGCCAAGGCCCTGGCCTGGTTCCGCCGCAACCAGCGAGAGGACGGTTCGTTCACCACGCCCTGGTACCGCGGCCTGGTCGCCGGGACGGGGAACGTGCTGGACGCACTGGCCGGGCTGGGGCTCGCCGACGACCCGACGGCCCGGCGCTGCCGGGACTGGCTGCTGGCCAACCAGAACCCCGACGGCGGATGGGGCCAGGACGAGTTCGGCGCCTCGACGGCCGAGGACACCGCCTGGGCGCTGCTCGGGCTGCTCGGCTCGGGCCCGGCGAGCGAGCCCGCCGTGCAGGACGGCGTCGCCTGGCTGGTGTCGCACCAGCGTCCGGACGGGCTGTGGCAGCCCACGATCCTCGGCATGTACTTCCTGGACCTGAAGTACTCCTGCGATCTGCTCGCCGCGGGCTACGCATTGCAGGCGCTCGCCCGATACCGGCAGGCCACGGCCCCGCCCGGCCCGGGAAAGGCCGTCCATGCCGGACTATGACGTCCTGATCTGCGGCGCGGGCGCCGGTGGGCTGACCCTGGCCCACTTCCTCGGGCGGCAAGGACACCGGGTCCTGCTGGCCGACAAGCAGTCGAGGCCGCGCAGCGCGCACAAGGGCGAGCTGGTGCAGCCGAGGACGGTGCAGATCCTGGAGGCCGCCGGGCTCGTCGAGCCGCTGGCCGAGCGGGGCGCCAGGACGGTCCGCCGCCTGAGCTGCCACACCCCGCGCGGCGACGAGCTCATCGACCTCGACTTCAGGCTGCTGGACAAGCCCTACGACTACGGCCTGCTGCACTACTACAAGGACTTCAGGGACGTGCTCGGCGGCCGGCTCGGGTCCACCGTCGACTACTGGCAGGGCGCCTCGGTGCGGGAGCTGCGGCGCGACCGGCACGGCCGCGTCGCCGGGGCGTACCTGGGGACCGCCGGCCGCGTCACCGAGGTGGCGGCCACCCTCACCGTGGCCTGCGACGGCCGGGAGTCCCGGTTGCGCAACGCCGCCGGGATCGAGCCGCGGATCCGGCGCTACCCGCACCAGCTCGTCGGCCTCGACCTGCCCGACGCGCCCGAGCTGGGGGAGGACATGGCCATGTACCTCACGCCCGGCGGGCTGCGGGTGCTCTTCCAGATGCCCGGCGGCCGGGCGCGGCTCTACGTCCAGATACCGGCCGGCCGCTTCCGCTCCATCGGCCGCCGCCATCTCGGGGCCTGGGCCGACGACCTGCTGCGGGAGGTCCCGGCGCTGCGGCGGGTGGCCGGGCCGCTGCGCGCCGGGCTGGACAGCGTCCAGGTGCTGCCGGCCTGGCGTTTCGTGGCGCCCACGTGGCAGGTGCCGGGGCTGGCGCTGCTCGGTGACGCCGCGCACGGTGTGCACCCCATGGTCGGGCAGGGCATGAACGCCGCCATCGGCGACGCCTGGTGCCTGGCGGGAGAGCTGGAGGCGGTGCGGGACCTCAGCGCCACCGCCGTGGACGAGGCGATGGGCCGGTACGAGGCGGCGCGGCGGCCCGTCCTCGGCTACGTCAGCCGGCTCAGCCACACGCTGGCCCTGCTCTTCACCAGCACCTCCGCCACCGTACGGCTGGCCCGCCCGCTGCTGCTGAGCCGCAACAGCGGCAACGACGTGCTCCGCCGCCGGATCGTCGCGGGCATGGCCGGGTTCACCTCCGATCTGTTCACCGGCTGGGCCATCCGGTCCGCCCTCGGGCTCACGCGCAGGTGATCCAGGCATGCCTGTCGCACTCGTCACCGGAGGGACCTCGGGGATCGGCGCTCAGTTCGCCCGGACGCTGGCCGGGCAGGGATACGACCTCGTCCTGGTCGCACGGGACACCGGCCGCCTCCGTACGAGCGCGGCGGAGCTGGCCGGACGACACGGCGTGACGGCGCACCCGCTGCCCGCCGACCTGTCCACGCCGGCCGGACGCGCGCTCGTCGCGGAGCGGCTCTCGGCCGAGCCGGTCGACATGCTGGTGAACAACGCCGGCCTGGGGGTCGCCGACGGCTTCGACGCGGCCCCGATCGACCTGCTGCAGCACCAGCTCGACGTGAACGTCACCGCCGTGCTTCGCCTCACCCACGCCGCGCTCGGCGGGATGCTCGCCCGCGGGCGCGGGGACGTCGTCAACGTCTCCAGCATGGCCGCCTTCATCCCCGGCTACGAGACGACCTACTCGGCGAGCAAGAGCTGGGTCACCTCGTTCTCCGAAGGGCTGGCGGCCGAGACGCGCGGTCGCGGCGTCCGCGTGATGGCGCTGTGCCCGGGCTGGACGCGCACCGAGCTCCACCAGCGGGCCGGCGTGCGCGCGGCCGGGCCCGCGTTCCTGTGGCTCACGGCCGCACGCGTGGTCGAGGAGGGGCTGGCGGACCTGCGGCGGGGCAGGGTCGTCTCGGTGCCCGGGCGGCGGTACAGAGCGCTCATGACAGTTCTGGATCTCGCGCCGCGAGGCGTCGCACGCGTGCTGGGCAGGCACGTGCGACGCCGGCGCACCTGACGAGGGGAATGGGTGAGATGACGCAGGTGAGCCCGTGGTTCTGGTTCCCCGCCCGCCGGCCGGACGCGCCGCTCAGGCTCGTGTGCGTCCCGTACGCCGGGGGCGGCGCCGGGGCGTTCCGCGCCTGGCCGGCGTCGTTGCCCGGCGTGGAGGTGGCCGTGGTCCGGCTGCCCGGCCGGGAGACCCGCTTCAAGGAGACGCCGCTGCGTGACTTCGACAAGGTGCTCCACGTGCTCGCCGCCGAGCTGGCCGCGCTCCGGGACCGGCCGCTGGCACTGTTCGGGCACAGCCTGGGCGGGCTGCTCGCGTTCGAGCTGGCCCGGAGGACGTCCCCCGTCCAGCTCTTCGTCTCCGCCACGCGCGCGCCGCACCTGTTCTCGGCGGAGCCGGTGGAGTCGCTCTCCGACGCGGAGTTCATCGACTACCTGCGTGCCTTCCGGCTGCTGCCCGCGGCGAGCTCCCAGACCGACCTGCTGAGACTGATGCTGCCGGCCATCCGAGCCGACTTCGCGGTGGCCGCGAGCTACGTGCACCGGCCCGGGCCGCCGCTGGCGTGCCCGCTGCACGCCTTCTACGGCGAGGCTGATCCGTCGGTCGCCAGGGCGGCGATGGAGCCGTGGCAGGAGTGGACCACCGGGAGGTTCACGCTGGAACCCGTGCCCGGTGGCCACTTCTTCCTGCACGCCGAGGAGCGGCGGATGCTCGCCGGCATCGACGCCAGGCTGCGTGAGCACACCTACTGATAGGCCTGCGCCTGCGCGCTGTACGCCTCGGCGTAGGCGCCGCCGCGTCGCATCAGTTCCTGGTGGCTGCCCGACTCCACGATCTGCCCGCCGGAGACGACGACGATCAGATCCGCCATCCGCACGGTCGAGAGGCGGTGCGAGACGTACAGCGTGATGGCCCCGTTCCTGGCGCCCGCCTGCCTGGCCACCGTCGCGTAGCGGTCGAACAGCTCCGCCTCCGCGTGCGGGTCCAGCCCCGAGGCGGGCTCGTCGAACATGACGAGCAGCGGCGAGTCAGGCATCATCGCGCGGCTGAGCGCCAGGCGCTGCCATTGACCGCCGGAGAGCTCCCTGCCTCCGCTGAAGCTCCCGCCGAGCTCGGTCTCGGCGCCGTCGGGCAACGAGGCCACCAGCTCGGTGGCGCCGCCCTGGTCGAGCGCGGCGGCGAGCGCGGCCTCGTCGTCGATGCGCTCCAGGTTGCCGAGGCCGACGCTCTCCCTCAGCACGAACTCGAAGCGCACGAAGTCCTGGAAGCCCGCCGACAGCCGCGACCGCCACTGCTGGAGGTCGAGCCCGTCCAGCGGCTCGCCGTCCACGGTGATCCGCCCCTGCTGCGGCTCGTAGAACCGGGACAGCAGCTTGACCAGCGTGGACTTCCCGGCGCCGTTGTCACCGACCAGGGCCACGATCGACCCCGCGGGGATGTGCAGGCTCACGTTCTTGAGCACGTCGACGTCGGTGCCGGGGTAGCGGAAGGTGACGTCGTCCAGCGCGATCCCGTCGGTGAGCCGCTCGGGGACCGGCCCGTGGCCGCTGCGGCTCTTCCACTGCTCGGCCATCTCGCGCAGCCACAGGTACTTGTCCGTCGTGGTGGCGAACCCCATCAGCCCCTTGACCGACGTGACCAGCATGCTGACCTGGCTGTTGAGCTGCGCCGCGAGCAGCAGCGTCAGGAAGACGTTGCCCACCGTCGCTCGTCCGTCGATCGCCAGCAAGATGACGATCACGACCGCGCCGAGGAAGGCGACGGCGAAGGCCAGCCAGCCGACGACGTTCAGGGCCGAGGCGCGCAGCGCCGCCCGGCGTCGGACGCGGGCCATGTCGCTCCGGATCTCGCGCTCGCGACGGGCGAGTTCCTCGCCGAATCCGAAGACCCGCAGCTCCTTCGCCGAGCCGGGAGAGATGGCCACGTTGAAGATCGCGTCGGCCAGCCGGCCCTTCTCCGCGGTGCTCATGATCGCCGCGAAGGAGGCGCGCTGCGCCCGCGCGGTCATCCAGATGGACGGCACCGCGAACAGCGGCAGCAGGATGAACACCGGATAGATCACGGTGAGGATGGCCGTCGTCACGACGACGCGCAGCACGACGGCCAGGGTGACGAGCGTGTAGTCCACCACGAGGGAGAGCTGCGAGCGGAGCTGCCGCAGCAGCGCGATCTCGTCGGCGTGCGCCGGGCGCTCGTAGTGCTCGAGACCGGGCACGCCGGAGGTGATCTCCATGATCCGCCGGTCGACCAGCAGGTTGGTCTTGTCGGCCAGCGTCGTCCGCTGGCCCAGCGCCACCGACTGGCACAGCCCGTTGACCGCCACGGCGACGGCGAAGATCGCCGCGGCGCGGTAGGCCGCGCCGCTGTCGCCGGCGAGCACGGCGTCGGCCAGCAGCTTGAAGCAGTACAGGGAGCCGACCAGTGCCAGAGTGCCGAGGGCGGTCAGCGCGTACACGGTGACCATCAGCATCCGGTCCGCCTCGTAGCCGAGCCGCATCATGGCGACCATGCCCCTGAGGCGCTCACGCAGTGCGCTCATGACTCCACCTCGCTGGCGTACCGCTCGGCCTGGAGCCGGAACATCTCGGCGTACTCCCCGTCCAGGTCCAGGAGCTCCTCGTGGGTGCCCTGCTCCACTATCCGTCCGTCGTTCATGACCACGATGCGATCGGCACGTCGCACGCTGGAGAAGCGGTGCGAGATGATGATCGTGGTGAGGCCGCGGGTTATCTCCAGGAACCGCTCGTAGAGCTCCGCCTCACCCCGCGCGTCGAGGTTCGCGGCCGGCTCGTCGAGCACGAGGATGTTGGCGCCCCGCTCCACGGCGTGGAACGCCCTGGCGAGCGCGATGCGCTGCCATTGACCTCCGGACAGGTCCTGACCTCCGGTGAACGCGCGGGAGAGCGGCGTGTCGAGGCCGGCGGGCAGCGCCGCGATGATGTCCTCGGCGCCGGCCCGCGAGACGGCCCTGGACACGGCTTCGTCGTCCGTCTCCTTGCCCAGGTCGCCCAGTGCGATGTTGTCCCTGGCCGGCAGCGGGTAGCGGACGAAGTCCTGGAAGATCGCCGAGATGCTGCGGCGCCACTGCCCGGCGGGAACCTCCGCGAGGTCCTCGCCGCCGATGGTGATCCGGCCCTCGGTCGGCGCGTAGAGGCGGGTGAGGAGCTTGATCAGGGTGGTCTTGCCGGCCCCGTTGACACCGACGATCGCCAGCGAGCGACCGGTCTCGATCTCCAGGTCCAGCCCGTCGAACACCTGTTTCTCCGAGCCGGGATAGCGGAAGCCGACGCCGTCGAAGCGGATCGTGCGGGCCGTGAGCGGCTCGTCCTCGCCGCCGCTCTGCCGGGGCGCGTCAGCGGAGAGCCTGCGTTCGAGCTCGTCGAGCGCGGGCAGGCAGGCGGTGCCGTACTCCACGCTCAGGAGGTCCGGGCTGGGAGTGGCGAGCTCGTTCACCGCCAGAAGCGCCATGAGCAGGATGATGGCCGAGCCGAAACCGAGCGAGCCCTCGATCAGCGAACGGGCGATCACCACCATGGCGATCAGGTTCGCGGCCAGCAGCAGCAGGTTCGTCCAGACCGCTGAGCGGGCGTCCTTGCGGCGCGTCGCCCAGACCGGCGTGATGGCCGTACGCCATTCGGAGGTCATCCGTGCAACGAGCCAGTCGAGCAGGCCGAAGACCCGGACCTCCTTCCCCGCCTCGGGCAGCATCAGCAGATCGCTCAGGTAGGCCGCACGGCGCAGGATCTGATCGCGCTCGGCCATGACCTGCACGCTGCGGACGTACTCCGCCCGGTTCCCCTTGGCGGCCAGCGCGCACGCCACGATCACCACGATCGGCAGCCACCAGTTGAGAGTGAAGAACAGCAGCCCCGCGCCGACGGCGGCGGCGGCGCTGCTCCAGATCTTCACCAGCCCGCTGGCCGCGGTCCCGGCCGTGAAGCCGCTGACGGCGCCGCGGGCCGTGGTGATGAGGCCGGCGACTTTTTCGTCCTCGAAGTGAGCGATGCCGGCGGGCTTGTCCACGATGAGCATCAGCCGCCGGCGTACCGCGTCGTTGGCGCGGTCGGAGACGAGCTGCGCGGTCGCTTCTCTGGCGACCTCCGTCAGATATTGGCCGACGTAGAGAAGACCGAGAGCGACCAGCGCCCAGAGCAGCTCACGGCCCGCCGCACTGCCGAAACCACCGCCGACCGTCGAGGGAACGCGTTCGAGCGCCAGCCCCACGACAATGATGACGCTCATCGGCAACGCCGCGCTGAGCAGTATCAGCGCGGCGCACCCTAAAGCGAGGCCAGGGCTCAGCCGAAGCATGAGACGTACCAGCCGCCAGCGTGGCGCCACAGCGGGGAAGAATCGCAGCAGCGTATCGCGTGCCGCAAAAGTCACGACGACTCCTTCCGAGGTAATCAGGGGGATGTCGAGAGAATACTGAGTCCGGGTTCGGCAGTCTACGGCACCAATGAGTGGCCGGCGCAGGTGTTCTGAATTTCTCACGAGGAATGCCACGGCTCCCTCGTGCCCCCATATTCGCAGGTCACAGTGGCGATCTCGCAAAACGGCGTGCTCCGTGAGCTCAGCTGTATTTCGTCGTGGCGGCGCCCGGAAAACTCGTCGGAAAGTGGCTCTTCGTGATTTAGGCGGATGGCGCGGTTCCGGCTTCCGCCGGTGGTTGCGCAGCGTGAGCAGCGGCGCCTGTGGTCGGGCCGGCTGCTGCTCAGCCCCGGCCGGCAGGCCCTGCTGCTGCCGGTCCACCTGCGCAAGGGCGAGACGATCATCGAACTGGGAGCCGGTCTCGGCGTGTCCGCGGCGACCGCGTGGCGGTGTGTCTCCGGCAAGCGCCGCGTGGACGGGATGAACGTCCGGGTCATCGCCTCGCCGGACGGTCCGGTCGTGCGGACGTCGGGAGCGCCGTCCGCATCCGGGGCGTCCCACGCGTCCCGGAACGGGCCGGGAGCCGGTAACTGCCCAGGGGGCCGGCATTGATCCCGAACTCGCGCGCCACCGACCGAGCATGCCCTGGCCTGGTCCAGATTCCGTCGGGCCCGCCGGACCCGCGCCCTGATCCGGCCCCCTCCGACCTCCTCGGGGGTATTACGGACAGCCGCGGAGCCGCCCCCGCGCCCCGGTCGGCCGGAGAATCGAGGTGGGCAGTCTAATCGACACCTACATGACATCATCGATCACATATCGCAGCGGATCGGTTTCCGTCTGCTGCGTCGGCGGAACCGCTCTCTGCAACACAACTAAAGCGTCCACCATATCGGCTATTTAACATCCAGGACATTGACAGGCCCGATATGGCGATCTACTCTGCCTAGCAGTATTTCGAACTGTGCCCTGGTGCGGACCTCGGTGGAACGTGGTGAAGCGATGCCTTCAAGGTCCGCAGGCTACTCGTCCGGGGTGACATTAGGTTGAGCAGGCGGCGTGTGTCCGGGGTGGGGCTGTCGACGCTGATCCGGGGCATGCGATTCAACTCGTAGGCTGGTGCGGTGTAGCGAATGAGTGAGTCCTCCAGGTGAATGACCGGAAAACTGATGACATCGTCCTGCACGGAGCGCTTTGCGTTCAACGTGGAATTCTCATGTTCACCGGATATGTGCCGGCCAGCATAATAGCCGGCCAGGTCCGCGTCGACACGCATGATCCGGTTTCCGGCACGGGATATCAGCGGTCCGTGGCCAGGTTTCGTATCGCGAAGGTGGCCGAGTACTATCTGCGCGGCGGTACGATGCCCAACCCGCTCATGCTCAACATACGAGACTGCGATCTCCCGCCGGTGCGTATCGTGCCGGCCGGCGGCCAGCGGGCCGCCTACGAGGAGGCCTGCAGGAACCGGGGGAACTGGTCGGGCCCCGCCACGCTGGAGCTCGGCTCCGAGGTGCCGCTCTGGGTGTACGACGGCCAGCACCGCCGGGCCGCCCTCACCCAGTTGCTCACCGCGATGCCCGACGAGTTCGCCTCGTTCCCCGTCCCGGTGGCGATAACCCTGGGCCTCAGCTGGAAGGCCGAGGCGCGCGAATTCTACGAGCTCAATACCAATGCGGTCAGCGTCCAGACCGATCTGGCGTGGACGCTGCTCGCCGCGCTCGCGGCCGAGGACACCGAACTCCGCGGAGCTCTCGCGGAGAAAGGAAAGGACTGGCTCATTCGCGGCGACCAGGCCGTGGCGGAACTGGAGAAACTCGACGGCCCCTGGCAGGGAAGGTTCCGTCCGGTCAACCGCAGGAAAAGGAAAGGCGACGGCCGGATTGTCGGGCGGTCGCAGTTCGTCCGGTCGTTGCGGCCGGTGCTGGAGTTCCCGCTCCTGCGCGGCGCCGATCCGTCGGAAATGGCATTGCTGGTGAACTCCCATTGGTGTGGAATTGCGGAGGTCCTGCCGGAGGCGTTCAACGGCGATCCCGACGAATATGTCATCCAGAAAGGGGTCGGAATAAACGCGATCCATGCCCTGCTGCCACAAGTCATCGAGGTGATCCGCAGCCGCGACGGCAAACTGGGCGACGTACAGGAACATGCCGAAGTGATGGAGTGGCTGCGGAATATTTCCGGATACGCGGTGATCGACTCTCTCCAGGTGCGGGTCGCCGGCGTCGAATTCTGGAAGGTCGGATCCGCGGCGTCGTCCTTCAGCGGCAACGGCGGCCTGCGCCGGTTGGTGTCGCTCCTCCGGTCGGCGCTCCCGACCCCTGAACAGCAGGGCATCATTCGCTGAGCCCACTCCTGGGTGATCTCGCGGGAGCCGGTTGAGGCATGGCCTCCCGGCTCCGGTGGCGCGCGTCTCCACGGCGGATCCAGGTATTCGGTCACGAATTCACGCGATGAACCGGGGCGGGCTCCGGCGTGCCGCGGAAACAGGCGCGACGTGCACTGTGCAGCGACCGGCCGGGCGCGCCCAATTTTCCCGGGCCTTTTTTCAGGCGGACTTCTGTCCGGCCCGGCGGCCGAATTTTCGCGGGGCTTTCCGGTGGAAAACACGACTATGGACAGCCGTGCATAGGGGCGTTTACTCTGCCAATGCACAGCGGTGCGGGACCGACTGGAGAGGGCGTGCGGACCTGTCATGAGGAAAGACGATCCACGGGTTCATTTCAGCCGCTCCGAATTCGGGCCGAGCCGTGAGCTCGTCGCCATTCGCGACACAGACGGAATCTCGGCGGTAAATATTCCGGGGATCGAGCCCATGTGGTTCGTGACCCGTTTCCCGGACGTCCGCGAAGTGCTGGGCGACCACAAACGTTTCCGCATCGTGAGCGGTGAAGAACTAGGACAGGCAGGGCCGTCCCTCGACGAGGAACAACGACGGATCCTGCGGGCCGGCAACCTTCTCGCGTTCGACCCGCCAGAGCACACGCGCCTGCGCAGGGTGGTGGGACCGGCGTTCACGGCCGGGCGGATCAAGGGCATGGAGCCCCGGATACGCCGGATCGTGGACGAACAACTGGACGCGATGGCGCGCAGCGGCCCACCGGTCGACCTCGTCCGGTCCTTCGCCACGTCGGTCCCGGCACTGGTGATCTGCGAGATTCTTGGCGTACCGGTGACGGATCGCACGTTCCTGCAGGAACAGGTGGACAGGATGCTGGACATCGCGGTCGCGCCGGCTGAACGCATGGCGGCCGAGCAGGCGATCCGCGCGTACATGTTCGACTGTGTGGACCGGATGAGCCAGGCTCCCGGTGACGGTCTGCTCCCGGCCCTGATCCGGCAGCAGAACGGCGAGCGGCTGTCGAGGGAGGAGCTGGCGGGTCTCGGTCACCTGCTGATGGTCGCGGGCAACGAGAGCACGGCGAGCATGCTGGCCCTCGGCACACTCGCCCTGATGCGGCACCGGGACGAGCTCGAGCTTCTCCAGGAGCAGCCACGCTTCACGGAGGCCGCGGTGGAGGAGCTGCTCCGCTGGCTCACCGTCGTGCACATCACGGCACCGCGCCGGACCACCGAGGACGTGGAGATCGCCGGACAGCACATCCCGAGCGGGAGCCTGGTGATGTGCTCGCTGCCTGCGGCAAACCGCGACAAGGCGCTGATCGACGATCCCGACCGGCTCGACCTCTCGCGCGGCGAAGCGGGCCACATCGCTTTCGGCCACGGAATTCATCACTGCCTCGGAGCGCCGCTGGCCCGGCTGGAGCTCAGGGTGGCGCTGCCGAGGCTGCTGCAGCGTTTTCCCGGCCTGCGCGCCACGGACGACGAGGCACGTTTCCGCACGACGAATATTGTCTATGGGCTGACTTCTCTGGAGGTCACCTGGTGAGGAAGTCGAGGTAGGCATGCCGCTGCCGCTTTCACTCTCGCAGGAGGAACTGGCCCCGATCGGTCCAGTGACCATGATGACCGCCTACGAACTCGCCGGCGGAATCGACACCGAACGGCTCGCGGACGCGCTCGACCTTGTGATCTCCCGGCACGAGCCGCTCAGGATGCGGTTGCTCAAGCAGGACGACGGATCGCTGCGGCAGGAGTTCCGGGACACCGGGCAGCCGGCCCGGCCGGAGGTGCACGTGGTCGAGTCGATCGACACGGCGCTGGCCGACTTCCAGTTGCAGCACCCTGACATCTACAAGGACGGTCCGGTTCGCAGCGCGTTCTTCCGTGACGAGGAGGCGGGCAGGACGGCCTTCGCGCTCCACATCGATCACATGGCCATCGACGGGTGGGGTCTCGAACTGCTCATAAGCGAGCTCACCCAGGCCTATGCCGCCCTGTGCTCGGGTGTGCAGCCGGAGCTGCCCGGCCTGAGGATCTCGTTCACCGACCACGTCGGGCTGGAGTGCGAGGCCGGTGAGACGGTCACCGACGCGCAGGTCCGCTACTGGTCGGACCTGCTGCTTGACAGCTCACCGTACGAGCTGCCCACCGAGCTGGCCAGAACCGGCGCGAAAGAGGCGGTCGCGGCCACCATCGCCAGGGCGGTGAGCGCCGAGACCACCACCCGGCTGCTCGAGCTGAGCAGGAAGCTCCGGGTCCCGATGCCCGCACTGGCGATCGCGTCGATCGGCGTCACGGCGATGGCCAGATCCGGCGTCACGGACATGCTGGTCAAGAACGTGCACCTGGGCCGTGACGTGCCGGGCTCCATGAGACTGGTCGGCTGCTTCACCCGGACCTCCTTCGTGAAGCTCGGCCTGGACCGGGACCTCCCGATGGAGCGGCTGATCAGGAACGCGGCGCGGGGCTGGTTGGACAGCGTGACGTATTCCGCCGCGCCGTTCACCCTGGGGCGGCTGTTCAGGCACCTGCTCGGCACGGGTGCGATGGACTTCGAGACGATGATGCGGCTGGCCAGAGCGCTCACGGTGAACTACTTCGCGTCCCCGGAGAGACCGTCGCAGGACGACCCGGTCCTCGGCACGCGCATACCCGTCCCGACGCAGTCGGCGTACAGCGTCGGGAACGACGTCATGCCGCTGCTGATCGAGGTCAGAGTGGGCGAGCAGGTGAACATCGGCTCCATCTGCAACCCTGAGCGCTACCACAAGGACGGCGTGGCCACGTTCCTGGACGGGGTCACCGCCGGGCTGGCGGCCATCGCGGCATCGGATCCGAGCGGCTCCACCGGCACGGTGGCCGACGCGATCACGTCGTCGGGCGGGGAGGGCTGAGCATGCGCATCGGCCTCTATCTCGCGAGCCTTCCCTGGCCGGCGGAGCCGGAGGGCTGCCGGTCCATGCTGGACGATCTGCTCCAGGCGGCCGAGGGAGCGGATTTCCACAGCATCTGGACGCCGGATCACTTCTTCAACGTGCCCCTCTTCGGCGGGGCGGGTGCGCCCATGCCCGAGGCGTACACGACCCTGTCGTGGATCGCCGGACGCACCAGGGACGTGCAGCTGGGAACCCTGGTGACGGCGGCTCCCTACCGGCACCCCGCCTTGATGGCGAAGCTCGCGACGACGCTGGACGTCCTGTCCGGTGGGCGTGCCTGGCTCGGCGTGGGCGCGGGCTGGTACGAGGAGGAGACCCAGGCGCTGGGCCTGCGGTTCCCGTCGGCGCGTGACCGGCTGGGCGAGCTCACGGAGGCGGTGCGGATCGCACGCCAGATGTTCGACGGTGATTCGACGCCGTTCCGCGGCACGTATTTCACGCTGGAGCGGCCGTTGAACGTGCCTCCCCCGACCGGGCGGATACCGATTCTCATCGGCGGTGAGGGCGAGCGCAGGACACTGCGCATCGTGGCGGAGAACGCCGATGCCTGTAATTTCTACGACCTTTATGATCTGGCCGGGCTGGAGCGGAAACTGGCGGTCCTGCGCCGGCACTGCGAGGCGGTGGGCAGGCCGTACGACGACATCGTGCGGACCACCGTGGGGCTGGTGAGCGGCGACGACGTCCCGCTGCACGTGGAGCGGCTGGGCCGCATGGCCGAGGCGGGCGTCGACCTGGCGATCCTCTGCGCACCGAATCCGGCGGACGAAAAAGAGTACGACATGCTGGCCGAGGTGGCCAGGCAGGTACGGGGCGAGGGCCGTGCGGAGCCCGCCCTGCTGCAGAACGCGGCACGCCGCCGGGAAATCGTCCAGTAAAAGGCGCGGCGAAGACCGCGTGTCCGAGCTGCGGAGCATTTGGAGACGGGGAAATACCATGGCGAATCCGGATCTCTTCACTGTGGTGAAGAACGACGAGGATCAGTATTCGATCTGGTGGGCGGAGCAGGACCCGCCGGCCGGCTGGGCCCTTTGCGGCAAGTCCGGCACCAAGGAGGACTGCCTGAGCTACATCGACGAGGTGTGGACCGACATGAGACCTCGCAGTCTGCGCTTGGCCATGCGCTCGGGCGAGGCTGGCTGATCACGTGAGAGACGAGGCCACAGACCGATCGCCCCTGGACCGGAACGGCGTTCAGGCACCCGTCCTGCAGCTCACCCTGCACGAGCTCATCGACGCTCAGACCGCCCGCGTGCCCGGGGCCGTGGCGCTGGCCGAGGGACGCCGGCAGGTGACGTACGCGGAGCTCGCCGCGCGGACCGACCGGCTGGCCGCCCGGCTGCGGGGCCGGGGAGTCGGCCCGGAGACGGTTGTGGGGGTGTGCGGCCCCAGGAGCGCGTCGCTGATCGTCGCCCTGCTGGGCGTCATGAAGGCGGGGGGCGCCTTCCTGCCGATGGATCCGGACCTGCCCGCGGACCACGCCGCCTTCAGGCTGGCGGACGCCGGCTGCCGGCTGATCGTGGCGACCGGTGACGTCGACGGATTCGGTCAGGCCGGGACGGAGGTCGTGCGGCTGGACCGCGTCGAGCAGGAGCTCGCCGCCGAGCCCGGCGATGCCCTTCCGCGTGCCGCCGTCCGGGACAACCTCGCGTGCGTGATCTACACCTCCGACACCACGGGCCGTCCCAAGGGCGTCGAGGTGACACACGGCCAGCTCGTGAACTACTTCTCCTGGCTCGCCGATCGGGTCGACCTCACAGGCGGCCGTGGCGTGCCGCTGCACTCGACCATCGACTCCAACGGGACGGTCCCGGCCCTGTTCGCCCCGCTCGTCGCCGGGAACACGCTCAGGCTCGTGCCGGACGACGGAGAAGCGGACGGGCTCGCACGCTTCCTCGACGACGAGCGCGACCTGAGCCTCCTCACGATCACGCCGGCGAAGCTCGACGCGACCACCCACCGGCTCACGGACGGAATCCCGGACGACGCGGCGCGCGTGGTCGTGCTCGCCGATGAGGATCCCGGCCGGCCGGACGAGATGCCGCGGTGGCGCGACGCCGACGTCCACGTCCTCGACGAGGACATGAGGCCGGTCGCGCCGGGCGCGGTGGGCGAGCTGTACGTCGGCGGGCCGGTCATCGCCCGCGGCTACCGGGGGCGGCCGGGCCTGACCGCGGCGGCGTTCGTGCCGCATCCTTTCCGGGCCGGGGCGCGTCTCTACCGCACCGGTGATCTCGTACGGCAGCGGTCGAGCGGTGATCTGGAGTTCATGGGCCGGGTCGACGACCAGGTGAAGATCCGCGGGTTCCGCGTCGAACCCGGCGAGATCCAGGCCGTGGTCCAGGAGTGCCCCGGCGTGCGTCAGGCCGTGGTGGATGTGCGCGCGGACGCGTCCGGCGGCCGGCGGGTCGTGGCCTACCTGGTGCCCGACGCGGCGGAGGACGACGATCTGGCCGCCTCTCAAGTCGGCCAGTGGCAGAAATTCTTCGACGACACCGCCACGCGGGTCGCGGACGACGAGCGGTTCAACCTCGCGGGCCCGACCAGCAGCTTCGACGGACTGCCCCTCTCCGACGACCAGATGCGCGCCCGGGTGGACGCCACTGTGGCCAGGATCGGGCGGCTGGCCCCCTCGCGCGTCCTGGAGATCGGCTGCGGCACGGGCCTGCTGACCTGGCGCATCGCTCCTGGATGCGAGCGTTACGTGGGAACGGACCTGTCGCCCGCCACGGTTGCCGGACTCGGCGCCGCGCTCGAGAAGGCAGGCGTCGACAATGTCACGCTGTTCGCCTGCGACGGCCTCCGGACGGCCCAGGTCGCGGGCACCGGCTTCGACACCGTGATCATCAACTCGGTCACCCAGTACTTCCCCGGTCAGGACTACCTGGAGCAGGTGCTGAACGACGCGATAGCCGTGATGGCCGGATCGGGCACGGTGTTCGTCGGCGACGTTCGCAGCCTGCCGCTGCTCGGGGCGCACCACCTCGCCGTCGCCCTGGCCCGCTCCTCGGACAGCTCGCCCCTGCGGCACCTCGAAGGCCCGGTACGCCGTTCGCTCGGCGAAGAGCGCGAGCTGGCCGTCGCCCCGGCCTACTTCGCCGACTTCGCGCGGCGTCACGGCCGCGTCTCCCACTGCGAGGTCCTGCCCAAGCGCGGGCGCATGGACGACGAGCTCACCCGCTTCCGCTATGACGTCATCCTCCACGTGGGAGAAACCCAGACCTGTGAGATCGGCACCTGGCTCGACTGGAACGCGGACCGGTTGTCGCCGCAGTCGGCCCGCGAGCTGCTGGAGAGCCACCCGGCCGGGGTCGGCATCAAGTCCGTCCCCAACGCCCGCGTCAACCGGCCGGCCCACGCTTTCCAGCTGCTCCTGGACGGAGCCGCCGGCCCGCTCACGGCCGACGACCTGGAGCGTCGCGTGCAGAAGGGGGTCGACCCCGAGGACATCTGGGCCCTGGAGGCGGAGCTGCCCTGCTCAGTGCACCTCAGCTGGTCGCGCGGAGCAGCCACGGGCGACTTCGACGTGGCCCTCGTCCCCTCGGCGGAGGCGGGCTCCGTCCTCTTCCCGCAGGACGACCTCCTGCGACACCGCCCCCTCACCAACGACCCCCTGGCCGCTCGGCGCGTGCGAGCCAGGGCTCGAGACCTCACGGCCGCGGCTCGGACCTACGCACGTGAACGGCTGCCCGAGCCCATGGTGCCGTCGGCGTTCGTGGTGGTGGGCGAGGTGCCGCTGACGGCCAACGGCAAGGTGGACTGGCGGGCGTTGCCGGAGCCGAGGTCGGCGTTGCCGGAGCTGGCTCCGGTGCCGCGTGACGGCGGGGAGCTGGTGTCGTCGTTCGCGCAGCAGCGGTTGTGGTTCCTGGATCGGTTGGTGCCGGGTAATCCGTTCTACAACGTGTCGCTGGCGTTGCGGCTGGTGGGTGCGTTGGATGTGGTGGCGCTGGAGGGGGCGCTGCGGTGGGTGGTGGGGCGGCATGAGGTGTTGCGGTCGGTGTTCGCCGATGTGGACGGGCGGCCGTTCCAGGTGGTGGGGCCGGTGCCGGGGCGGTTGCTGGAGGTGGAGGAGGCCGCGGATGTGGCGCGGGCGCGGCTGGTCGCGGAGCGGGAGGCGGTGACGCTGTTCGATCTGGCGTCCGGGCCGTTGCTGCGGTCGCGGCTGGTGCGGCTGGGCGAGGGCGATCACGTGTTGTTGTTGACGATGCATCACATCGCCTTCGACGGCTGGTCCCGGGGGGTGCTGCTGGGTGAGTTGGGGGAGTGTTACGCCGCGTTGGCCGCTGGGCGGGAGCCGGTGTTGCCGGAGTTGCCGGTGCAGTACGCCGACTTCGCGGTGTGGCAACGGTCGTGGTTGCGCGGTGAGGTGCTGGCGGGGCATCTGGACTATTGGCGGGACCGGTTGGCGGGGATGCCGGCGGCGATCGAGCTGCCGTTCGATCGCCCCCGGCCGGAGGTCCTGTCGCACCGGGGCCGGGTGGCGTCGTTCCGGGTCCCCGCGCAGGTGGTGGCCGGGCTGCGCGAGGTGGGCCGGGAACAGAACGCGACGTTGTTCATGGTGACGTTGGCGGCGTTCCAGGCGCTGTTGTCGCGGTATTCGGGGCAGCAGGACGTGGTGGTCGGATCGCCGATCGCGGGCCGGATACGGCCGGAACTGAAGCGACTGGTCGGGTTCTTCGCCAATACGTTGGTGATGCGGACCGACTGTTCGGGTGACCCGTCGTTCACGGAGTTGCTGGGGCGGGTGCGTGAGGTGGCGCTGGGCGCTTACGCGCACCAGGACCTGCCGTTCGACAAGCTCGTCGAGGAGCTGCACGAGCAGCGGGATCTGTCGCGCAACCCGCTGGTGCAGGTGATGTTCCAGCTCTACCATTCCCGCAGCGACTCGGAGTTGCGGTTGCCCGGCGTGGAGGTCGGCTGGTTCCAGCCGGATCAGGCGACGGTGCGGTTCGACGTGGAGGTGCTGCTGCAGGACGGGTCGGATGGCGGACTCGAAGGCAGCTTCATCTATTCGGTCGACCTGTTCGATCAGGACACCATGGAACGGCTGGCGGGCAACTACGTGGCTCTGCTGGCGGAGGTTGCGGCCGACGCGGCCCGTCCGGTGTCGGCGTTGGTGCGGCCGAGCGGTGCGGAAGCGGCCCTGATCGAGGGCTGGAACGCCACGCGGGTGCCGGTGCCGGACGATTCGGTGGCGCAGTTGTTCGCCGCTCAGGCGCTCGCGTCCCCGCAGGCGCTCGCGCTGGTCTGCGAAACGGACAGACTGACGTACGCGGAGCTGAACGCGCGCGCCAACCCGGTCGCCGCGTTCGTCCGGTCGGCCGGGCTGGGGCCCGATGACGTGGTGGGAGTGGGCCTGCCGCGAGGCGTCGATCTGTTGGTGGTGCTGGTCGGCGTCGTGAAGGCGGGCGCGGCCTATCTGCCGCTGGATCCCGAGCTGCCCGTCGAGCGGCGAGAGTTCATGATCGCCGATTCGGGGTGCCGGCTGGTCATCGGCGCCGATGAGCTGGTGGCGATCGCGGGTCTGCCCGCGGATGAGGTGTGTGTGCCGGTGTCGCCGGACAACTTGGTGTACGTCATGTACACCTCGGGCTCGACCGGCCGTCCCAAGGGTGTGCAGGTGCCTCATCGGGCTGTGGTCGGGTTGGTGCATGCGGGGTTCGTGCGTTTCGGGCCGGATCGGGTGTTCCTGCACGCGGCCACGGCCGCGTTCGACGCCTCCACCTTCGAGATCTGGGGCGCGTTGCTGCACGGCGGGCGCTGCGTGATGTTGCCGGAACGGGTGCCGACCGCGGCAGGGCTTCGGGAGCTCATCGCCGCGGAGGGCGTGACGACGGCCTGGTTGACGGGATCGTTGTACAACCAGGTGATCGATGCCGATCCGCGGGCGTTGGCCGGGGTCGAGCAGTTGATGGTGGGCGGGGAGGCGCTGAGCCCGGGGCACGTGGCCCGGGTGCCGGAGGGCGTGGAGCTGGTCAACGGGTACGGGCCCACCGAGTGCACCACGTTCGCCACGACGTTTCCGGTGGCCGGTTGGCGGGCTGAGGACGGGCCGGTGCCGATCGGCCGGCCGATCGGCAACGTCGAGGCGTATGTGCTGGACGAGCGTATGCGGCCGGCGCCGATCGGTGCGGTCGGTGAGTTGTATCTGGCCGGGCCGGGGCTGGCGCGCGGTTATCTGGGGCGGCCGGGGCTGACCGCGGCGGCGTTCGTGCCGCATCCTTTCCGGGCCGGGGCGCGTCTCTACCGCACCGGTGACCTGGTGCGGCAGCGGTCGAGCGGTGATCTGGAGTTCATCGGCCGGGTCGACGATCAGGTGAAGATCCGCGGGTTCCGTGTCGAACCCGGCGAGATCCAGGCGGTGATCGCGTCGGTTGCGGGGATTCGGCAGGCGGTGGTGGTGACCCGGGCCGAGGAGGCGGGAACCAAGGGGCTGCTTGCCTACCTTGTCAGCGACTCGCCCGCGGCGGAGACGGTGGGCATGGTTCGCGCCGCATTGCGGGCGCGATTGCCGGAGTACATGGTGCCCTCGGCGTTCGTGGTGGTGGACGAGGTGCCGCTGACGGCCAACGGCAAGGTGGACTGGCGGGCCCTGCCGGAGCCGGGATCGGGGCGGCCGGAGCTGGGCAGCGCGCCGGTCCGGCCGCGCTCCGAGGTGGAGGAGGTGCTGGCGTCGATCTGGGCTGCGGTCCTGGGCCTGGACGAGGTGGGCGTGGAAGACAACTTCTTCGATCTGGGTGGGCATTCGCTGCTGGCGACGCAGGTTCTGTCGCGGGTGCGGCAGGTGCTGGGCGCCGAGGTTCCGTTGCGGGCACTGTTCGGGGAGCCGACTGTGGCGGGCCTGGCTGTTGCGGTGGAGATGGCGTCAGGGTCGGCGTTGCCGGAGCTGGCTCCGGTGCCGCGTGACGGCGGGGAGTTGATGTCGTCGTTCGCGCAGCAGCGGTTGTGGTTCCTGGATCAGTTGGTGCCGGGTAATCCGTTCTACAACGTGCCGTTGGCGTTGCGGCTGGAGGGTGCGTTGGATGTGGTGGCGCTGGAGGGGGCGCTGCGGTGGGTGGTGGGGCGGCATGAGGTGTTGCGGTCGGTGTTCGCCGATGTGGACGGGCGGCCGTTCCAGGTGGTGGGGCCGGTGCCGGGGCGGTTGCTGGAGGTGGAGGAGGCCGCGGATGTGGCCCAGGCGTGGTTGATCGCGGAGCGGGAGGCGGTGACGCTGTTCGATCTGGCGTCCGGGCCGTTGCTGCGGTCGCGGCTGGTGCGGCTGGGCGAGGGCGATCACGTGTTGTTGTTGACGATGCATCACATCGCTTCCGACGGCTGGTCCCGGGGGGTGCTGCTGGGTGAGTTGGGGGAGTGTTACGCCGCGTTGGCCGCCGGGCGGCAGCCGGTGTTGCCGGAGTTGCCGGTGCAGTACGCCGACTTCGCGGCATGGCAAGCGTCGTGGTTGCGCGGTGAGGTGCTGGCGGGGCATCTGGACTACTGGCGGGACCGGTTGGCGGGGATGCCGGCGGCGATCGAGTTGCCGTTGGATCGGCCTCGGCCGGTCGTGCCCTCCTACCGGGGTGGGGTGGTGCGGTTCCGGGTGCCCGCGCAGGTGGTGGCCGGATTACGTGGGGTGGGCCGGGAGCAGAACGCGACGTTGTTCATGGTGACGCTGGCGGCGTTCCAGGCGCTGTTGTCGCGGTATTCGGGGCAGCAGGACGTGGTGGTCGGATCGCCGATCGCGGGCCGGGTGCGACCGGAGCTGGAACGACTGGTCGGGTTCTTCGTCAATACGTTGGTGATGCGGACCGATTGTTCGGGTGATCCGTCGTTCACGGAGTTGCTGGGGCGGGTGCGTGAGGTGGCGCTGGGCGCGTACGCGCACCAGGACCTGCCGTTCGAGAAGCTCGTCGAGGAGCTGCACGAGCAGCGGGATCTGTCGCGCAACCCGCTGGTGCAGGTGATGTTCCAGCTCTACCATGCCCCCGGCGACTGGGAGTTGCGGTTGCCCGGTGTGGAGGTCGGCTGGTTCCAGCCGGATCAGGCGACGGTGCGGTTCGATGTGGAGGTGCTGCTGCAGGACGGGCCGGACGGTGGCCTTGAAGGCAGCTTCATCTATTCGGTCGACCTGTTCGATCAGGACACCATGGAACGGCTGGCGGGCAACTACGCGGCTCTGCTGGCGCAGGTCGCGGCCGACGCGGCCCGTCCGGTGTCGGCGTTGGTGCGGCCGAGCGGTGCGGAAGCGGCCCTGATCGAGGGCTGGAACGCCACGCGGGTGCCGGTGCCGGACGATTCGGTGGCGCAGTTGTTCGCCGCTCAGGCGCTCGCGTCCCCGCAGGCGCTCGCGCTGGTCTGCGGCGCGGACCGGTTGAGCTACGGGGAGCTGAACGCGCGCGCCAACCAGGTCGCCGCCTACGTCCGGGCAGCCGGTGTCGGACCCGATGACGTGGTGGGAGTGTGCTTCCCCCGGGGCATCGACCTGGTCGCGGTGCTGGTCGGCGTCATGAAGGCGGGCGCGGCCTACCTGCCGCTGGACCCCGAGCTGCCCGTCGAGCGGCGAGAGTTCATGATCGCCGACTCCGGGTGCCGGCTCGTCATCGGCGCCGATGAGCTGGTGGCGATCGCGGGCCTGCCCCAGGACGAGGTGTGTGTGCCCGTGTCGCCGGACAACCTGGTGTACGTCATGTACACCTCCGGCTCGACCGGTCGTCCCAAGGGCGTCGCCATCCCTCACCGCTCCGTCACCAACGCCCTGACATGGATCAACCACCTGTGCCCCATGGCGGCTGACGACGCCATGTTGCAGAAGGCTCCCGCCACGTTCGATGTGTCCGTCGCGGAGATCTTCCAGGCGCTCATGTCCGGCGCACGCCTGATCATCGCCGAACCGCACGCACACGCCGATCTCCCCTACCTCGTCGAGCTCATCCGCACGGAGAAGGTGACCGACGCCCACTTCGTGCCCTCGATGCTGGAGCTGTTCCTCACGGAACTGGGCGACGAGCGCTGCCCCAGCCTCAAGCGGATCATCGCCGGCGGCGAGGCACTGTCCACGTCTCTCGCCGAGTGGTTCCATACGCGCCTGGACGCCGCCCTCTTCAACCTGTACGGGCCGACCGAGGCCCTGACCGGCAGCATCCATCCCGACCAGCGGGCCAACGACGGCACCTCGGTGCCGATCGGCCGGCCGATCGGCAACGTCGAGGCGTACGTGCTGGACGAGCGTATGCGGCCGGCGCCGATCGGCGCGGTCGGTGAGTTGTACCTGGGAGGCTTCGGGCTGGCGCGCGGCTATCTGGGGCGGCCAGGTCTGACCGCGGCGGCGTTCGTGCCGCACCCCTTCCGGGCGGGGGCGCGTCTCTACCGCACCGGTGACCTGGTACGGCAGCGCTCGAACGGAGACCTGGAGTACCTGAGCCGGGTCGACGACCAGGTGAAGATCCGCGGGTTCCGCATCGAACCCGGCGAGATCCAGGCCGTGGTCCAGGAGTGCCCCGGGGTGCGCCAGGCCGTGGTGGGCGTGCGCGCGGACGCGTCCGGCGAGCATCGGGTCATGGCGTACCTGGTGCCCGATGCCGATGCCGCGGAAGACCTGCTGGTCGCGGCGCGTGGCTACGCGCGTGCGCGGTTGCCGGAGTACATGGTGCCGTCGGCGTTCATGGTGGTGGACGAGGTGCCGCTGACGGCCAACGGCAAGGTGGACTGGCGGGCCCTGCCGGAGCCGGGATCGGGGCGGCCGGAGCTGGGCAGCGCACCGGTCCGGCCGCGCTCCGAGGTGGAGGAGGTGCTGGCGTCGATCTGGGCTGCCGTGCTGGGTCTGGACGAGGTCGGGGTGTTCGATGACTTCTTCGACCTCGGTGGGCATTCACTGCTGGCGACGCAGGTGATGTCGCGGGTGCGGGAGGTGCTGGGTGCCGAGGTTCCCTTGCGGACACTGTTCGAGGAGCCCACGGTGGCGGGTCTGGCCGCCGCGGTGACAGCCGCCTCGGGCACGGCGTCGGCGTTGCCGCAGTTGGCTCCGGTGCCGCGTGACGGCGGGGAGCTGGTGCTGTCGTTCGCGCAGCAGCGGTTGTGGTTCCTGGATCGGTTGGTGCCGGGTAATCCGTTCTACAACGTGTCGCTGGCGTTGCGGCTGGAGGGTGCGTTGGACGTGGTGGCGCTGGAGGGGGCGCTGCGGTGGGTGGTCGGGCGGCATGAGGTGTTGCGGTCGGTGTTCGCCGATGTGGACGGGCGGCCGTTCCAGGTGGTGGGGCCGGTGCCGGAGCGGTTGCTGGAGGTGGAGGAGGCCGCGGATGTGGCGCGGGCGCGGCTGGTCGCGGAGCGGGAGGCGGTGACGCTGTTCGATCTGGCGTCCGGGCCGTTGCTACGGTCGCGGCTGGTGCGGCTGGGTGAGGGCGATCACGTGTTGTTGTTGACGACGCATCACATCGTTTCCGACGGCTGGTCGTGGGGCGTTCTGCTGGGTGAGTTGGGGGAGTGCTACGCCGCGTTGGCCGCCGGGCGGCAGCCGGTGTTGCCGGAGTTGCCGGTGCAGTACGCCGACTTCGCGGCATGGCAACGGTCGTGGTTGCGCGGTGAGGTGCTGGCGGGACATCTGGACTACTGGCGGGACCGGTTGGCGGGGATGCCGGCGGGGATCGAGTTGCCGTTGGATCGCCCCCGCCCGGTCGTGCCCTCCTACCGGGGTGGGGTGGTGCGGTTCCGGGTGCCCGCGCAGGTGGTGGCCGGATTACGCGCGGTGGGCCGGGAGCAGAACGCGACGTTGTTCATGGTGACGCTGGCGGCGTTCCAGGCGCTGTTGTCGCGGTATTCGGGGCAGCAGGACGTGGTGGTCGGATCGCCGATCGCGGGCCGGATACGGCCGGAACTGGAACGACTGGTCGGGTTCTTCGCCAATACGTTGGTGATGCGGACCGACTGTTCGGGTGACCCGTCGTTCACGGAGTTGCTGACGCGGGTGCGTGAGGCGGCGCTGGGCGCTTACGCCCACCAGGACCTGCCGTTCGAGAAGCTCGTCGAGGAACTCCAGGAACAGCGGGACCTGTCCCGCCACCCGCTCTTCCAGGTGGTGTTCCAGCTCATGCAACCGCAGCACGTCGAGATCGGGCGGTATCAGAGCTCCTTCTGGACGCTCGAACTGCCTGACGTCGAGGTGAAGCCGCTCACCGGCGTCGCCCAGCGGACCTCGCGCTGCGACCTCGAGGTCCTCCTCGCCGAAGGCCCGGAAAGCGGGATCGACGCCACCGTGATCTACCCGCTGGACCTGTTCGACGGGGAGACCGTCGAGCGGTTGATGGCGAACTACCTGGAGGTGCTGCGACGGGTCAGCGTGGCCCCCGGGTCGCCGGTGTCGGTGCTGGCACAGCCGAGCGTGGGCGAGCAGGCGCTGTTACGGCAGTGGAACGCCACGCGGGTGCCGGTGCCGGACGATTCGGTGGCGCAGTTGTTCGCCGCTCAGGCGCTCGCGTCCCCGCAGGCGCTCGCGCTGGTCTGCGGCGCGGACCGGTTGAGCTACGGGGAGTTGAACGCGCGGGCCAACCAGGTCGCCGCCTACGTCCGGGCAGCCGGTATCGGACCCGATGACGTGGTGGGAGTGTGCTTCCCCCGGGGGATCGACCTGGTCGCGGTGCTGGTCGGCGTCGTGAAGGCGGGTGCGGCCTATCTGCCGCTGGACCCTGAGCTGCCCGTCGAGCGGCGAGAGTTCATGATCGCTGACTCGGGGTGCCGGCTGGTCATCGGGGCTGACGAGCTGGTGGCGATCGCGGGTCTGCCCGCGGATGAGGTGTGTGTGCCGGTGTCGCCGGACAACCTGGTGTACGTCATGTACACCTCGGGCTCGACCGGTCGTCCCAAGGGTGTGCAGGTGCCTCATCGGGCTGTGGTCGGGTTGGTGCATGCGGGGTTCGTGCGTTTCGGGCCGGATCGGGTGTTCCTGCACGCGGCCACGGCCGCGTTCGACGCCTCCACCTTCGAGATCTGGGGCGCGTTGCTGCACGGCGGGCGCTGCGTGGTGTTCCCGGAGCGGGTGCCGACCGCGGCGACGCTGGGTCAGGTCATCAGAGCCGAGCAGGTGACCACGGCGTGCCTGACGACGTCGTTGTACAACCAGGTGATCGATGCCGATCCGCAGGCGTTGGCCGGGATCGAGCAGTTGATGGTGGGCGGGGAGGCACTGAGCCCGGGGCACGTGGCCCGGGTGCCGGAGGGCGTGGAGCTGGTCAACGGGTACGGGCCCACCGAGTGCACCACGTTCGCCACGACGTTTCCGGTGGCCGGTTGGCGGGCTGAGGACGGGCCGGTGCCGATCGGCCGGCCGATCGGCAACGTCGAGGCGTATGTGCTGGACGAGCGTATGCGGCCGGCGCCGATCGGCGCGGTCGGTGAGTTGTATCTGGCCGGGCCGGGGCTGGCGCGCGGTTATCTGGGGCGGCCGGGGCTGACCGCGGCGGCGTTCGTGCCGCATCCTTTCCAGACCGGGGCGCGTCTCTACCGCACCGGTGACCTGGTGCGGCAGCGGTCGAGCGGTGATCTGGAGTTCATCGGCCGGGTCGACGATCAGGTGAAGATCCGCGGGTTCCGTGTCGAACCCGGCGAGATCCAGGCGGTGATCGCGTCGGTTGCGGGGATTCGGCAGGCGGTGGTGGTCGCCCGGGCCGAGGAGGCGGGAACCAAGGGGCTGCTTGCCTACCTTGTCAGCGACTCGCCCGCGGCGGAGACGGTGGGCATGGTCCGCGCCGCATTGCGGGCGCGATTGCCGGAGTACATGGTGCCCTCGGCGTTCGTGGTGGTGGACGAGGTGCCGCTGACGGCCAACGGCAAGGTGGACTGGCGGGCCCTGCCGGAGCCGGGATCGGGGCGGCCGGAGCTGGGCAGCGCGCCGGTCCGGCCGCGCTCCGAGGTGGAGGAGGTGCTGGCGTCGATCTGGGCTGCCGTCCTGGGCCTGGACGAGGTGGGCGTGGAAGACAACTTCTTCGACCTCGGCGGGCACTCCCTGCTGGCCGCCGAGGTCGTCGGCGTCGCCAACGACCAGGGCTTGCCCGTCACCCTCGTCGACATGTTCGAACACCAGACCATCGCGGCGATCGCGGCCAGGTTGCGTGAGAGCGGAACTCGCTGAGCCGAAGGAGGCTAGAGATGACAGACATCGATCCGGTCAAGTTGAGAGAGGAATACGACGAGAACGGCTTCGCGATTCTCCGTGGCGTGATCGACTCCGAACTCGTCCGGGAAGCCGGCGCCCACACAGCATGGCTGGGGCAGAAGTATCCGGATCTACGGCCCGAGGAATACCACCACCCGCTGATGCGGAACGACGCCTTCTGGGTCCGCATGGTCGCGGACGAACGGCTCGTCGACATCGCCGAGCTGTTCCTCGGCCCGGACATCGCCTGTTTCACCGGCCATTACGTCTGCAAGCCGCCGTACGACGGCCGGCCCGTCCTGTGGCATCAGGACGGCGCCTACTGGAAGCTCGACCCGATGGAGGCCCTGACGGTCTGGGTCGCGGTGGACGCGTCGACGACCGAGAACGGGTGCCTGCGCGTGATCCCCGGAAGCCATCGCGCTGCCATGCACGAGCCCGTCCCCCGCTCGGACATCCCGAACATGCTCTTCTCCACCTGCGAGGAGGACCTGGTCCAGGAGTGGCTGGACAAGGCCGGCGAAGTGGCCATCGAGCTCCAGCCGGGAGACGTGTCGATCCATCACCCGCACCTGCTGCACCACTCCAGGCAGAACACGTCCGCGATGCGGCGGTGCGGCCTCGACGTGGGATACATGGCGGCGACCACCCGTATCTCCAACGAGGGGCTCTACCTGGATCCGCTCCTGGTCCGCGGCGCTCCGATCCCCGGGATCAACAACTACCGTCCCTACCCCCTGTGGCAGGAGGGCGAGACGATCCCGTTCGCCGGCGACGCGGAGTGGAACGAGCGGGCCGCCGCGATGAACGGCACGTACGGGTTCAGCGAGGCGGAGCGCGACGAGAGCCCTCTTGAGGCCGCCCACCGCATGGTGCGGCGCCTCAAAGAGGGGACCGTCAAGAGTTGATCCGAAGGGGACGAATGAACAGCAACGATGCCAAGGAGATCGCGGCGGATCTCGCCGCGAACGCCGCCCTGCTGGAAATGGCCGAGGAACTGGGGATCTCCACGCTCCTGGACCGGGCGGCGCCGTTCACCCTCGACGAGGTCGTGGCGGCCGCCGGGGTCCCTGAGGCCGGCGCCCGCGCCTTCCTGCGCGCCCTGCTCGCCGCCGGGCTCGTGGAGCAGGGCGCGGACGCGCGCAGCTTCATACCGTGCGCCGATCTGGCCGATCGCCGCTACGAGGCGGGTTACCTCTCGTGGGCGCTCAACGCGAACCGCCCGTACATCGATCATGCGGTGGAGTTCCTGAGCGGGCCGGAGGCGGCCGCCGGGCAGTACCGGCGCGACGGCCGGCGGGTCGCCATCTCCTCGCGCTGGATCGGCTCCTACGGCTTCTATCCGGACATCGTCGCGGAGATCGCCGGCCGCAAGCCGCAGCGCGTCGTCGACCTCGGCGCGGGCGCGGGCAGGCTGCTGATCCACCTCCTGACCACGCTGCCGAGCAGCACCGGCCTGGCGCTGGACATCAGCCCGGCGGCGTGCGAGGAGGCCGAGCGGTCCGCCCGGCGGGCGGGCGTGCACGACCGGCTCACGGTGGCGAACCGCTCCATCGAGTCGCTCGTGGAGGACCCGGGCCCGGTCCGTGGCGCGGACGTGGTGCACGCGGGCTTCGTGATGCACGACGTGGTGGGGGACCAGGAGGTGTTCGACGGCATCCTGCGCGCCTGCCGCGACTCCATCGCCGACGGCGGGTGCCTGGTCGTGACCGACGCCGTCCCTTACGCGGACACCCCGCGGGACCGGGCCTTCAGCGCCCTGTTCACCTACCTGCACGCCGGCTCGATGCAGGTGCTGCTGCCGCCCGAGGCCGAGTGGCGCGCCGGGTTCCGGCGGGCGGGGTTCACCGACGTGTCCTGCACGCCGCTGCGGATGCCCGGCAGCCGCCTGTTCGTGGCCGCCGGGTGACCGCGATGCCGTCACGTGATCACGAGGACACCGTACGCCGGGCCAAGGCACTCTACGAGGCCAGGAAGAGCCGGGTGCCGATCCCGCCGTTCACCGACACGGACCCGGGGCTCGGCATGGACGACGGGTACGCCGTCCAGCGAGAGCTCGTCGCGCTCCTCCTCGCGGACGGCGACGCCGTCATCGGGTACAAGGCGGGCCTCACCTCCGCCCCGATGCGCAGCATGTTCGGGGTCGACACCCCGGACTACGGGCCGGTGCTGTCCTCCACGGTTCTGGCCGACGGCGCGACCGTGTCGTGCGAGGCGTTCATCGCGCCCAAGGTGGAAGCCGAGATCGTCTTCCGGCTGGCGAAGCCGCTGGCCGGACCGGGAGTGACCGTCGAGCGGGCACGCGCTGCGATCGGTGAGGTCCGCGCCGGGCTGGAGATCGTCGACTCGCGGATCGAGGACTGGCGCATCGGGCTCGCCGACACGATCGCCGACCTCGCCTCGAACGGCGCCGTCGTCGTCGGGCACCCGGTCCCGCCCTCGCCGGACCTGGACTACCGGCTGGTCGGCATGGCCTTCTCCCGCGACGGCGAGCTGGTGGCGACCGGGGCGGGCGCCGCAGCCATGGGCGATCCGGTCGCGGTCGTGGCCTGGCTGGCGAACGTGCTCGGTGAGCAGGGGGTCTCGCTGGAGGCCGGGCATCTGATCATGACCGGTGCGCTGCACGCGGCGGTCCCGCTGCGCCCCGGCGACACGTTCACGGCGGAGTTCGACCATCTCGGCGCGATCACCTTGCACGTCGGCGGGGGAGGGGCATGAAATCGGACGGACGGCTGTCCGTGGCGGTGCTCGGCGCCGGGCTCATCGGGGTCGACCTGGCGATCAAAATCATCCGCTCCGATGCCCTCGACCTGCGGCTCGTCGCGGGCCGGGACGTCGCCGCCCCAGGGTTGCGGCAGCTCGCCCGGCTCGGCGTGCCGGTCGCGACCGACGGCGTCCGCTCCCTCCTCGCCACCGAGGAGCCGTTCGACGTCGTCTTCGACGCCACCAACGCCGCGGCCCACGCCGAGCACGCGGAGCGGCTCGTGCCCCTCGGCACGAAGCTCGTCGACCTGACGCCCAGCAAGGCCGGGCACCTGGTCGTCCCGACCGTCAACGGGGCCGATGTCACCGGCCGCCACGACATAGCCGACATCAGCATGGTGACCTGCGGCGGGCAGGCCTCGATCCCGGTCCTGCACGCGATCGCGCGGGCATACCCGATCGACTACATCGAGGTGGTCACCACGGCCGCCACCTTGAGCGTGGGCCGCGGGACGCGCCTGAACCTCGACGAGTACGTGGAGACCACCCAGGACGCGATCCGCGACTTCACCGGGGTCGAGAACGTGAAGGCGCTGCTCAACATCAGCCCGGCCCGGCCGCCGGCGACCTTCCGGGTGTCCATGTCCCTGCTGGGCCGGGGCCTCGAAGCCGGTGTGGTGAGCGCGCTGGCGGCGACGGCCGTGAGCGAGATGCGCCCGTTCGTCAGGGGGGTCGACGTCATGGCGTGCACCGTGAACGACGGCAGGGCCTTCGTCGCCGTGGAGGTCACCTCCTCCGGCGACCGCATCCCCTCCTACGCCGGGAATCTCGACATCATCAACTCCGCCGCGCTCACCGTCGCCGAGTTGTACGCGGCGCACCGGCCGGCGATCGCAGGGGCGGAAACGTCATGAGCCAGACAGCGGACACCAGGGACGAGCGCGCGGGCAGACCGATCCTGATCCACGATCCGACGCTGCGCGACGGCCACCACGCGGTGCGGCACGACCTCGGGCGCGAGCAGTTGCGGGCGTACGCGGAGGCCGCGGACGCCGCGGGCGTGCCGGTGGTCGAGGTGGGCCACGGCAACGGGCTGGGCGCCTCATCCCTCCAGGTCGGCCAGGCGCGGCTGAGCGACGACGAGATGCTCTCGACCGTCAGGGAAGCCCTGTCGTCCAGCAGGCTGGGCGTCTTCATGCTGCCCGGGTGGGGCACGGTCCGCGACCTCAACAAAGCCCTCTCGCACGGCACCGATCTGGTCCGGATCGGTACCCACTGCACCGAGGGAGACCTCGCCGAGCGGCATCTGGGGTACCTGCGCGACGCGGGCGTGGAGGCGCACGGCGTCCTGCTGATGAGCCACATGGCGAGCCCCGGGCGGCTGGCCGAGGAGTGCGCGCGCCTCGTCGGGTTCGGCGCGACCGGCGTGGGCATCCTCGACTCCTCGGGTCACTACCTCCCGGCGGACGTCACCGAGCGGGTCGCGGCCATCCGGGCCGCCGTGGACGTGCCGGTGATGTTCCACGGCCACAACAACCTCGGCATGGCCGTGGCGAACTCGATCGCCGCCGCCGAGGCGGGCGCCGACATCCTCGACGCCTGCGCCAGGGGCTTCGGCGCCGGCGCCGGCAACACGCAACTGGAGGTCCTGGTGCCTGTCCTGGAACGGCTCGGGTTCCGTACGGGCATAGACCTGTACCGGCTCCTCGACGCGGCGGACGTCGCCGGGCGGACGCTGATGCCGGCCCCGCCCACCATCGACTCCATCTCCATCGTCAGCGGCCTGGCCGGAGTCTTCTCCGGGTTCAAGAACCGGGTGCTCGACGTCTCCGAACGCGAGGGCGTCGATCCGCGCGACGTCTTCTTCGAGCTGGGCAGGCTCCAGGCGGTCGCCGGCCAGGAGGACCTCATCGTCGACGTGGCGCTCACCCTGCGCAGGTCCGCCGGCGGCACCGGCTCATCGATCAGCACGAACGAAAGAGGGGCAAGCCGTGTATGAGGCGCTCAAGGACATCTTGGTGGACCACTTCCAGATGCGAGCGGATGATGTCACCGCGACTGCGAGCCTGGTCGAAGTGGGGCTGGACTCCCTCGCTGCGGTCGAGCTGTCGGATGTGTTGAGCAGCAGGTTCGGCATCGAGGTCCGCGACTACGAGCTCCTGGAGCTCGCCACGGTCGGGGACGTCGCCCGCTTGCTGGAGGAGTGCGCCGCCACCCGGACGTGGCCGCGATGAACGGCGCGACGGACCAGGTCCGCATGGTCGACCTCGCCTCCATGACGCGGAAGGTGGTCGTATCTCCCGGGATGTGCGGCGGCGGCTCGCTCGTCTTCGGCCGCATCGGGGACTGGACCTGGGAGGCCGTGGCGGCGGCGTGCGGCACCAACGTGCACCGGGCCCGCACGGCGGACGGGGACCCCGCCTACCTGTCCTTCTACTATTACCGGGTACGCGGGGGGAAGGTCGTCCACCCGCACGGCCTCACGTTCGGTGACGAGCTCCAGGTGGACTCGCGCGTGTTCCAGTTCGGCAGCCAGTCGGTGCTGACGCTGCACCGGCTCGCGCCCCTCGCCCTGGGCCTCGCCGCGACCCCGCTGGACCCGGCGGAGATGTACGAGCTGCCCCATCCGGACTGCATGTACGTGGAGAACTTCAACCGGTGGGTCACGCGCGGCCGCCCGGCCAGCAACCGGGGCCTCGCCCAGGTCGTGCCTCCCGACTTCGTCTTCGCCGGCCTGCCGCGACTGCCGAACGACTACTCGCCGCGCACACTGGTCGGCCGGGCCCGCGGGGCCGGAAGTTTCTGCGCTCCGGCGCCGCCTGGTTACGCGATGGCCGGCCCCGAGCACACCTTCGAGTACACGCTGGACGTCACGCGGGACATCAACGGCGCCGGACTGGTGTATTTCGCCTCCTATTTCTCCATCTTCGACTCTGCGTTGCTGCGCCTGTGGCGCTCGCTGGGTCGCGCCGACGAACAGTTCCTCCAGCGCCGCGTGATCGACCAGAAGGTGGGTTACTTCGGCAACGCGGACCCCGGCGCCGTGTTCGCCATCACCGTCCGGAGATGGCACGACCCGGCCCAGCCGGAGATCGAGATCATCGACATGGCACTGCGCGACTCCGTCACGCGTCATCTGCTCGCGACCACGGCCGTCGAGATCGAGTGCGGGCCCCAGAACTGAGCTCGGGAAGCCTCGGCTTCCCGGGCTCGTCGAGCTTGGTCGGGGAGCGCCTGCTGCCGGGGCGGTGATCATGAACCGTTCACCGTGTTCAGTTGTGGCTCGCCGACCTCGTACCATCGCCGAATGATCGAGCTTCAGGAAGACGGGGAGATCGCCTGCCCGGCCGCGCTGGTGTGGGCGGTCGTCGCCGACTACGGCCAGGATCCACGTTGGCGCAAGGGCGTCGAGACGATGGCGCCGCGCCCCGAAGGCATCGTTCAGGTGGGCACGACCACTGCTGAGGTGATGCGGTTCGCGGGTCGGACCTATCGCAACGGCGGCGAGGTGATCCAGGTGGAGCCGGGTCGCTCGTTCGCCTGGCGCACCACCTCGGGGATCGACGCCGAGGGCGGCAGGCTCGTCGAGCCGCTCGGCGCGGACCGGTGCCGCTTCACCTTCCATGTGCGAGTCGCCCCGCGCGTGACCTCCGAGAGGTTGCTGGAGCCGGCGCTGAAGTGGTTGTTGCGACGGTCGATCCGCGCCGACGTCCGCCGATTGGCCGGCCTCTGCGCTTCCTGACCCCGAGGTCACCTCGGTGCGGGGTCGCCGGGAACGATCGGCCGCTCATGCCACGCGACGTCTGGGGCCACCGCACCCAGCGTCGTCGGCTTGTGCGAGGGGTGGGGTCGTGGTTCGCGTCCTGTCGGGGCTGCCGCCAGGGATCGGCTTCCAGGTGCCGGAGGTGGTCTGCCGGGCGCGGCCTCGCATCCGTCCGGTGCGGCTTCTTCTGCAAGCGGTTCACAACGTGTCGGTGAGGGCGTCGAGGTCGGCCAACGGCTGGGACGAGTACGCCACGATCACCCTGGACTCCGGCCAACGCAGGCACGGCCTCGTCCTGGACGTCGACCGCGACCTCGCCGTCATCCAGGTGCTCGAAGGCGCCGGAGGACTCAGCGCGAGGACGACCGGGGTCGCCTCCCCGGGAAGCCCGCTGCGCGTCCCGGCACGGAGCGGGGGTCGGAGGAGGCCCGGACGTCGAACCTCGCCTGGAGCAGCCGGCCGCCCGCGACACCGCGGCCCTCGATGAGGTCGACGAGCATCCCGACCGCGATGTCGGCCGTCTCGACCGGCAGGAAGCTGAGCGTGCTGACGGGCGGATCCGTGAACGGCGCCGTGGGATCCTCCGTCGCGCAGACCAGCAGCAGGTCGCCGGGCACCGACCTGCCGAGCTTGCGGATCCTGTCCAGGAGCAGCGACGGGCTGATCTCGACGAGCACGACCAGCGCGTCCGGCGGTTCGGGATCACTCAGCAAGCTCTCCACCGCGGCGAGCGTCGGCTCGAACCCGGGGCCGTCGAGCTGGGCCAGCAACGGGTCGCGGCCCCTTTCCGCATTCCAGTCGAGGTAGGCCTGGACGGAATCGCGGTGGTAGCAGGCCGTGGTCGGGGCGCCGACCGCGGCGACCCGCCGGGCGCCTCCCTCCTCCAGGTGGTCGAGCACGCCGCGCAGGGCCGCGCCGTAGTCGAAGTCGACCCACGGCCACGGTGTCCCCGCCACGGCCCTGCGGTCGGAGACCACGGCCACCCCCGCGGCGAGAAAGTCTCCGACCAGCGGATCTCCCTCGACCGGATCCACCACGAACACGCCGTCGAGAGGCAGGTCGGTCCAGTAGTCGTCGGGGCCGGTGGTGGGCAGCAGCACCACGCCGTATCCGTGGGTCATGCCCGCGCGGGTGGTGGCGGCGGTCAGCCGGGCGAAGTAGGCGAGCTCGGTGTAGAACCACGGATGCTCGACGAACTCGCGGGCGGCGAGGCCGAGCAGGCGTGAGCGCCCGGCGCGCAGCCGCCGCGCCGTGGCGTTCGGCCGGTAGCCGAGCCGGCGCGCCACCTGCCGGACATGCTCGCGGGTGGCGTCGGGGAGGCGGCCCGCGCCGTTGAGCGCGTCCGAGACGGTGGTCTTCGACACCCCCGCCGCGCGGGCGACGTCCACCAGGCGCACGCGCGCGGCGGCCTTACGGTTTGGCTCGTCCATGGGTCCGATCTTTGCAGGATGTCAGGCGATTCGCCACCTCGCTGACCGTTGCTGAATCGTTCCTTCAGTGTCTTGTGCAGGAACGTTCCTTCACCAATACTCATGGCACTTTCCCGCACGAGGATGAGGTGGTCCGATGCGTACCGCTCGACTCGCCGTCGCGGCGCTGGCCGTACTGGCGGCCACTGCCTGTGGAGGGGGCGCGGCCGCCCCGAAGGCCGCCGGCTCCGCAACCTTCACCGTCACGGCGGACCTGCCGCCGGCCAAGGGCCCGGTGGACGCCGTGACCTGGGCGCTCTACGCGGAGCCGCAGTCGCTCGACTACGCCTACGCCTTCGATTACCCGCCCAACACCGTGCTCGCCAACGTGTGCGAGCAGCTCATGCGGATCACCCCCGGCTCCCGGGTGGAGCCGGGGCTGGCCAGTAAGGCCGAATCCCCGGATCCCGGGCGCTGGGTGTACACGATCCGCCAGGGCGTGCGCTTCCACGACGGATCGCCGCTCACCGCCGACGACGTGGTGGCGAGCATGCGGCGGCACATGGACCCGGCGGTGGGTTCGTACTGGGTCTCGTCCTACCAGAACGTCAAATCGGTGGAGAAGACCGGCCCCATGGAGGTCACCGTCCACCTGAAGAAGCCCGACCACCTGTTCAACGAGCAGATGGGCACCTCGGCCGGGACCATCGAGAGCGCCGCGTTCCTGGCCGCGCAGGGCTCCGGGTACGGCACCCCCGACAAGGGCGTGAACTGCACCGGCCCGTACTCCCTCGACAAGTGGGAGAAGGGGCAGGCGATCAACCTGAAACGCTTCGACGGCTACTGGGACCCCGCGCTCAAGGCCAGGGCCGCGACCGTGCGCAACGTCTTCATCTCCGACCCGGCGGCCCGCGTCAACGCCCTGCTCTCGGGCGAGGCGGACGGCAGCTACCTGGTCCCCACCACCGGCTTCACCCGCCTGGGCAGCGCCTCCAGCGGCAAGCTGTACTTCGGCCCCAACAGCGCGGCCGTCAGCCTCATCCCGCTCAACCTCAAGGGCACGCTCGGCGACCTGAGGCTGCGCAAGGCGCTGTCCATGGCGCTCGACCGCAAGAGCATTCTCCAGGCCAGCGTGGCCAGGGTTGCCACGCCGGCGAAGGCGCCCGCGGCGATCGGCGCGTGGGGCATCGCCCCCGAGGCGGCCAAGCAGTACTACGCCAAGCTCCCCGAGCTGAACACCGACCTCGAAGGGGCCAGGAAGCTGGTCAAGGAGGCCGGCGGGACGGGCAAGAAGATCGTGATCGCCACGAGCACGATGGCTCCCGACATCGGCGTCATCGCCAACGCCGTCCAGGCCGCGGGCCAGGCCATCGGACTGCGGGTCGAGCAGAAGGCGGTGGCCCCCGACGCCTACTCCGCGCTGTTCTCCGACCCCAAGGCCCGTCAGGGCGTCGACCTGGTCATGACCATCTGGTACGACTCCACCCCCGATCCGCTGGAGTTCTACGGAATCCTGCAGACCGGCAACTTCGCCAACTACGGCGGCTACTCCGACCCCGAGTACGACAGGCTCGTCGACCAGGCGGGCGCCGAGGCCGACCCCGCGGCCCGCGCCGCCGTGGTCGCCAAGCTCCAGGAGATCGCCGTCCGGGACATGGTGTGGATCCCGCTGTACGAGGTGCCGCACAGCATGTTCCTCAACAAGCGGCTCACCGGCGCGCCCACCGGCATCACCCAGCTCGTCTATCCGTGGGCGGCAGTGCTCGGGTCGGCGAACTGATGGGCGCCTTCCTGGCCCGCAGGCTCGCCGGTCTGGTGGCGACGCTGGTCGGGGCGTCGTTCGCGGTGTTCTCCGCCGTGTACCTGGCTCCCGGAGACCCGGCCTCCTTCCTCACCCAAGGGCGTTCGGCCTCTCCGCAGGCGATCGCGGCGATCAGGGCGCAGTACCACCTGGACGATCCGTTCCTCATGCAGTACCTCAAATGGGTCGGCGGCGCGGTGACCGGGGACTTCGGCCGGTCGGTGCAGTTCCGGCAGGACGTGACCGGGCTGCTCCTGGCCAGGCTGCCCACGACGCTCTTCCTGGTCGGCTACGCGGGGCTGCTCATCGTGGTCGCGGGGCTGATCCTCGGCGCCCTGGCCGCGCTGCGGCCCGGCCCGCTCGACCGGATCGTCCTCATCGGCACCGGGGTGGCCACCGCGACCCCCTCCTTCGTCGCGGCGATCGGGCTGATCTCGCTGTTCTCCGTCCAGCTCGGCTGGTTCCCCGCCTTCGGCAACGGCGAGGGACCGGTCGACCGCGTCTGGCATCTGACCCTGCCCGCGGCCGCGCTCGCCCTGACGTTCGCCGGTCTGCTGGCCCGGGTCACCCGCTCGTCCATGCTGGAGGAACTGGCCCGCGAGCACGTCGAGGTGGCACGCTCGCGCGGCGTCCAGGAGAACGCGGTGATCCGGCGCCACGTCCTGCGCAACTCCCTCGGCCCGATCAGCACGGTCACCGGCACGGTGATCGCCGGGCTGCTCGTCGCGACTTCGATCGTGGAGACCGCCTTCGGCCTGTCCGGGATCGGGCAACTGCTGGTCAGCTCGGTCACTGTCAAGGACTTCCCGGTCGTGCAGGCCGTCACCACCTTGATCGTCGTCGTCTTCGCGGCGGCCAACCTGCTGGTCGACCTGGTTCAGCCGGCCATCGATCCGCGTCTGCGCAGGGCGTAGTGAAGGAGTCCTCTTGACAGCCGTGACCTTCCACCGCCGCTACCGGCTTCCCGCGGACCGGATGACCGTCGCCGGCGTCGCCGTCCTGGCCTTCCTGGTGACGGTGGCGATCCTGGCGCCGGTCGTGGCGCCGCACGATCCGCTCGCCATCGACTTCTCTGCCGCGTTGAGCGGCCCGAGCGCCGATCACCTGCTCGGGGCCGACCAGTCCGGCCGCGACATCCTGTCACGCCTGATCCACGGCGCGCGGGCGGGACTGCTCGGCCCGCTCCTGGTGGTGACCCTGTCGACGGTGGCGGGCACCCTGCTCGGCGTCCTGGCCGCCTGGACCGGCGGTGTGCTCGACGCGGTCCTGTCCCGCGCCATGGACTTCGTCTTCGCCTTCCCCGCGCTGCTGCTGGCGATCACGCTGGTGGCCATGTTCGGCCCCGGCCTGACCGCGCCCGTCGTGGCGATGAGCATCGCCTACACCCCCTACGTCGGACGGCTGGCGCGCGGCGTCGCCCTGCGGGAGATGTCCCGCCCCTACATCCACGCCTACCGGGTGCAGGGCTGGTCCGGGTGGGTCATCTGCCTGAAACACCTGGTCCCCAATGTCGTCCCGCTGATCCTCGCCCAGTCGGCGATCAACTTCGGCTACGCGCTCATGGACCTCGCGGCGCTGTCCTTCCTCGGGTTCGGCACGCAACCGCCCGTCCCCGACTGGGGCGCCATGATCAACGAAGGGGCCTCCGCCCTGCTCCAGGGCGCCATGCTGCCCGCGCTGGCCCCCGGCGCGGCCGTCGTGATCACGGTGGTGGCCTTCAGCGTCGTCGGCGAGGGCATCGCCGACCGCGTCTCCGGGAGGGAGCGCTGATGCTCCAGATCGACGATCTGACCGTACGGCTGGCGCCCGGCCAGGCGGCCCGCCCCATCCTGGACGCGGTGTCGCTGCGCGTCGCCCAGGGCGAGGCCGTCGGGCTCGTCGGCGAGTCCGGGTCGGGCAAGTCCGTCACCTGCCGGGCCGTGCTCGGCCTGCTGCCCGGGCGGACCGCCGTGAGCGGGCGCGTCCTGGTCGACGGCCAGGACGTGCTGGCGCAGACCGCAGCGGGGCTGCGTGCCCTGCGCCGCCGGCGCGTGGCGATGATCTTCCAGGATCCGCGGGCGTCGATCAATCCCGTCCGGCGGATCGGCGACTTCGTCACCGAGGGACTGCGGGCGGGCGGGCTGCCGTACCGGCAGGCTCTCGATCGGGCGGAGGGGCTGCTGGAGGCGGTGGGCATCGAGGACCCGAAAGCCGCGCTGCGCCGTCACCCGCACGAGTTCTCCGGCGGGATGCTGCAACGAGTGATGATCGCCGGGGCGCTGGCCGCGGAGCCCGACCTGCTGCTCGCCGACGAGCCGACGACCGCCCTGGACGTCACGACGCAGGCGGAGGTCATCGCGATCCTGTCCCACCTCAGGACCGCGCGCGGGATGGGCATGCTGTTCGTCACCCACGACCTGGAGCTGGCCGCGGCCATCTGCGACCGCATCTACGTGATGTACGCGGGCCGCATCGTCGAGGAGCAGGCCACCGGCGAGCTCTTCGCCCGCCCCCGGCACCCGTACACGGCCGGGCTGCTGGCGGCCACGCCCCGGCTGGAGTCCCCCGAGCCGCCGCACGGCGTGCCCGGCAGGCCGCTGTCGCTGGCCGAGTCCCCGGCCGGGTGCGCCTTCGAGGCCCGCTGCGCTCTGGCCGTCGAACGATGCCGGGAGCGACGGCCCGACCTGGAGATCCTGGAACGCGCGCAGGTGGCGTGCCTGAGAGCTGGAGAGCCGGTCCATGACTGAGAACGTGCTGGAGGTCGAGGGGCTGCGCAAGGCGTACGGCCACAAGGCGGCCGTGGACGGCGTCTCCTTCTCGCTGCGGGCCGGCGGCTCGCTCGCCGTGGTGGGCGAGTCGGGATCGGGCAAGACGACGACCGCGCGGATGCTCGTCGGCCTGGAGCTCCCGGACGCCGGGCGGATCAGCGTCGAGGGCCGGAACCGCTCGCGCGCCCCGCGGGGCCGCCGGGCCAGGCTGTCGCGGGCGCGCGAGATCCAGCTGGTCTTCCAGGACCCCTACCTCTCCCTGGATCCGCGGATCAGCGTGAGCGAATGCGTGGAGGAGCCGCTACGCCTGCATTTCGCCCTGGACAAGCAGGCCCGGCGGGCCCGGCGCGAGGAACTGCTGGAGCGCGTCGGGCTCGGCGAGCGTGAGGCCGCCGTACGGCCCAGGCGGTTGTCCGGCGGCCAGCGCCAGCGGGTCGCCATCGCCCGCGCGCTGGCCACCGCGCCGAAGGTGCTGATCCTGGACGAGGCCACCTCGGCGCTCGACGTGTCCATCCAGGCGCAGATCCTCGACCTGCTGGCGCGGATCCGCCGCGACCTCGACATCGCCTACCTGTTCATCACCCACGACCTGGCCCTGGTCCGGCACGCGGCCGACGACATCGTCGTGCTCCACCGCGGCAAGGTCGTCGAGGCCGGGCCGACCGCGCAGGTCCTGGCCGCCCCCCAGCATCCCTACACCCGCCTGCTGCTGCACTCCGTGCCGCGGCCGGGCTGGGATCCCGCCCAGATCGCCGCCGACCGGCGCGCCCTTCAGGAGATCATGTGAGTGAGCTCGCACACCTGTCCGCCACGCAAGCCCTGAAGCTGTTCAGGACCCGGGCCCTGTCGCCCGTCGAGCTCATGACCGCGGTCATCGAGCGGGCCGAGGCCGTCGAGCCGCGGGTCAACGCGCTCAGCGAGACGATGTTCGACGAGGCGCTCGATCAGGCCAGGAAGGCCGAGCGCGCCTACCTCGGCAACGGGTCGCCGCGACCGCTCGAAGGGCTGCCGGTCGCCACCAAGGACGAGCAGCCGATCGCGGGAAGGCGTGCCAGCGACGGTTCCCTGGCCCACGCCGGGCACGTCGCCGACACCACCCATCCGGTCGTCGAACGGGTCGTCGCCGCCGGCGGGATCGTCCATGCCCGCACCACCACGCCGGAGTTCTGCTGCGCCGCCTACACGCACTCCCGGCTGTGGGGCCTCACCCGTAACCCCTGGAACCTGGACTACTCGCCCGGCGGTTCCTCCGGCGGCGCGGGCGCGGCCCTGGCGTCCGGGACGGCGACGCTCGCCACAGGGTCCGACATCGGCGGCTCGATCCGCCTGCCCGCCGCGGCCACCGGCACGGTCGGATACAAGCCGCCTTACGGGCGGGTGCCCGCGATGTCGCCGTACAACCTGGACCACTACTGCCATGACGGGCCGATGGCCCGTACCGTCGCCGACTGCGCGCTCCTGCAGAACGTCATCGTCGGGCCGCACCCGGCCGACGTCGTGTCCATCCGCCCCGCCGTGCACATCCCCGAACGCCTCGGCGACGTCGCCGGGTTGCGCATCGCCTATTCCCCCGACCTGGGGAACTGGGAGATCGAGCCGGACGTCGCGGCCAACACCCGCGCGGTCGCCGACGCGCTGGCCGCCGCCGGGGCCGTCGTGGAGCAGGTGGAGGTGCCGTTGCGGCGCGCCGACGTCATGCGCGCGGCCTTCATCCACTTCGGCGCCATCTTCGGTCCCATGGTCGCCGGCGTGGCGGACACGCACCGCGACGAACTCACGCCCTACGCCCTCGCCTTCGCCGAGGACTCGCGCGCCGCGCTGGCGCGGGACGGCTTCCTGGCCGGGCTGGAGCTGGAGGGCCGCATCTACGCCGTGATCGGCGACGTGCTCGACCGGTACGACGCGCTGATCTGCCCCACCGCGGGCACCGCCGCGCTGCCCGCGGGCGAGGACTACGTGGACACCAAGCTGACGGTCAACGGGGTCCAGTTCGACCACTACCTGGAGTACTCGCTGACGACCGTCTTCAACATCGCCAGCCGCTGCCCCGTGCTCAACGTCCCGTCCGGTCTCGCGTCGAACGGCGTGCCGACGGGGACGCAGATCGTCGGCCGCAGCTACGACGACGCGACGGTCTTCCACATCGGCGCCGCCGTCGAACGCGTCCTGCCGTGGCCCACCCGCCCGCAGCTCTGAGGAGACTTTCATGACTTTTGCCGCCAAAACTGCCGACATCGTGTTCCTCAACGGCCGGGTGCGCCCCATGGCCGGCGCTCCCAGCCGCGCGCTGGCCGTACGCGACGGGCGGATCCTGGCGCTCGGCGAGGTCGAGGAGGTGCGCGACCTGGCCGGCCCGCGGACCGAGATCGTCGATCTGGCCGGCCGGACCCTGCTTCCCGGGTTCCAGGACGCCCACGTGCACCCGGTGCTGGCCGGACTCTCCATGACCCGGTGCGACCTGCACGAGGCGCGGGACGCCGCCGACGCCCTTGCCGTCGTCCGCGCGTACGCCGCGGCCAATCCCGAGGTGCGCTGGATCTCCGGCGGCGGATGGTCCATGGAATGGTTCCCCGGCGGCACGCCGAGCCGGATCGCCCTCGACGAGGTCGTCCCCGACCGGCCGGTCTACCTGACCAACAGGGACGGGCACGGCGCATGGGTCAACACCGAGGCCCTGCGGCTGTGCGGCGTCCACGACGGAACCCCCGACCCGAACGACGGGCGCATCGAGCGCGAACCCGACGGAACCCCTCAAGGAACCCTGCACGAGGGCGCCGCCTCGCTCGTGGGCAGGCACGTGCCCGAGCCCACGGACGAGGACCTGCTCCGCGGCCTCCAGGCCGGCCAGCGACGTCTGCACCAGGCCGGAGTGACGGCATGGCAGGACGCGATGGTCGGCCCGGAGGTCCAGCGCGCCTACGAAGCAGCCGCCGACGCCTCCATACTCACCGGGCGCGTGGTCGGCGCCCTGTGGTGGGATCGAGACCGGGGCGAGGAGCAGATCCCCGAACTGCTCGCCCGCCGTACCACCACCGGACGGTTCAGAGCCACCAGCGTGAAGATCATGCAGGACGGCGTGGCGGAGAACTACACCGCCGCCATGACCTCCCCCTACCTGGACGGCTGTGGATGCCGGACCGGCAACAGCGGCATCAGCTTCGTCGGGCCCGAGGACCTGCGCGCCTACGTCACCCGGCTGGACGCCGTCGGGGTCCAGGTCCACGTGCACGCCGTCGGCGACCGGGCCGCCCGGGAGGCGCTGGACGCGTTCGAGGCGGCGCTCAAGGTCAACGGGCGCAAGGGCAACCGGCATCACATCGCCCATCTCCAGGTCGTCCATCCCGACGACGTGCCGCGGTTCGCGGCCCTGGAGGTCACCGCCAACATCCAGCCGTTGTGGGCGGCGCACGAGCCGCAGATGGACGAGCTGACCATCCCCTTCCTCGGCGACCGGCGCGCCGCCTGGCAGTACCCCTTCGGCGACCTCCTGCGCTCGGGCGCCGCCCTCGCCGCGGGCAGCGACTGGCCGGTCAGCAGCCCGGACCCGTTCCTCGGCATCCACGTCGCCGTCAACCGGATGCTCCCCGACGGATCGGGGCGGCCGTTTCTGCCCGCGCAGCGCCTCTCGGTGGCGGCGGCCCTGTCGGCGTACACGATCGGCACCGCCCGGATCAACCACCTCGACACCAGGACCGGGACCATCGAGCCCGGCAAGCTCGCCGACCTCATCGTCACCGACGCCGACCCGTTCGCCGTACCCTCCGGTGACCTGGGCGGCATCACCGTCCTCGCCACCTACGTGGAGGGACGACAGGTGCACGCGCATCCGTCCTTCTGACCGCTCGCCGCCGGGGGAACCGGTCCCCGTCCTCCCCGCCCGCCCCAGGGCGGGAGCCGCGCCGCCGTGACGAGACGGTGATCACCGTTAGCGATCATCGGCTCATGAAGCGCATGAGCGCCGTGCTGGTGATGGCCGGCCTGCTGAGTGTCACGATTCCCGGCGGCGCCGTTCGCGCGGCTCCTGAGTCGCAGTCCCTCGACTCCGTCGTCGAAGCGATCCAGCACCAGTTCGCGAAGAAGGGCAGCGTGCGGTTCACCGTCAAACGGCGCGCCGGGCCTCCGGCCACCTGGGGCATCAAGGCGTCCGGCGCGTACCGCTTCAACGCCTCAGGCGTGTACGCCGCCGACACCACGACGATCTCCCAGGAGGCAGGGGGGACGGGCCGGTCTCGGGAGATCAGCATCGGCCCGGACTTCTACTCCCAGGGCTACGTACGTTCCAAGGACGGCAAGTACATCTGGAAGTCGCCGTCAACGGTGGGGAAATGGACCTACGGCGGGCGGAACCTCTCCGGCGTCATCTGGGGAGAGGACCTGATCAACGGGATCAACCCCGGATTCCTCAGGCTGGGCGCCCACAACGGCGCCTTCAGCGGCGACGGCGGAACATTCGAGGGAGTCCGGACCACGGTCTTCAACGGCGTCGTGACGGTTCCGGAGGTGGGGGAGCGGCAGGCCGGCATGTTCTTCGAAACCGAGCAGGAGGGCGGCTCGTGGCGCGGGTCCATCACCTGGAAGCTGTGGGCGGGCCCGGACAATCTGCCGCGACGCTTTCACGCCATCCTGAGGTTCACCTCGGCGTACGGGGGCGATGAGGTCGAGACGATGACGATGAACATCATCTATCGAGGTTGGGGGAGCCCGGTCAAGATCACGGCCCCGCCCAGGAGCCTCGTCACCGATGACTGGTGATCCGACGGGCACGTCCGGCCGTGTTCACGGGGTGGTGCCCATGCCGTACTGAGCCGCCTGCAACGACCACAGCTGCGCGTATTCGCCGCCCAGAGCCAGCAGCTCCTGGTGGCTGCCGCTCTCGGTGATCCGGCCGTCCTGCAGGACGAAGATGCGGTCGGCGTGCTGCACGGAGTGCAGGCGATGGGTGATGAGGATGACCGTGCGTCCGCCGGCCAGGGCGCGCACCCCGGCGAAGGTCTCGGCCTCGGCGCGGGGATCGAGGGCGGCGGTCGGCTCGTCCAGGACCAGCACGGGTGCGTCCCGGAAGTACGCGCGGGTGACCGCGATGCGCTGCCACTGCCCGCCCGACAGGTCGACCCCGCCTTGGTACTCGGGAGCGAGCAGCGTGTCCCAGCCGTCCCGCAGGGAGGCGATGAGATCGGTGGCGCCGGAGGCCGCGGCGGCGCAGGCGAGCGCTTCGGGGGTGGGGCCGGTGGTGTGGCGGCCGATGGCGACGTTGGCGGACACGGTGAAGGGCCATCGTTCGTAGCCCTGGGACAGCAGGGCCACCTGGTCGAAGAGCTGGGTTCGGTCGAGGTCGGTGGTGGGGGTGTCGTCCCAGGTGACCGATCCGGATTCGGGGAGGTAGAGGCCGGTGAGAAGTTTCGCCAGCGTGGTCTTCCCCGAGCCGTTGTGCCCGACCAGGGCGACGATCTGGCCGCGGCTGATGGCAAGGTCGACGCCGTCGAGGGCGGGCTCGTCGGCGTTGGGGTAGCTGAAGCGCAGGCCGCGTGCCTCGATCAGGTCGGGGCCGTCGGCCCGCCGCAGGCCGGTGCCGTCGCGGGGGATGGCCAGGCGTTCGGCCTGACGGCAGGCGGCGGCCCAGTCCTCGGTGTAGAGGCCGTGTTCGAACACGTTGTTGATCGAATAGATCAGGTTGCCCAGCTGGCTGGTGCCGGTCTGGATGGCCAGGACGGCGGTGCCGGCGGCGGCCAGCTGCATGCGTCCGGTGATCAGGAGCCAGCCGAGCACCACGTAGGTGGCGCCCGTCGTCAGGCCGCTCAGCGCCCCGGCCAGCAGTTCGCCTCCGGCGTCGGCGCGGGCGAGGCGGGCCTGCTCCCGCGCCGAGCGCAGGGCCATCCGGTCGTGGTGGCGGAGCAGGAAGTCCCCGGCGGCGTGCGCGCGGATCTCCTCGGCGGGGTCGGCTCCGACCAGGAGCTGGGCAAGGCTGCGCTGCTGCCGTACGGGAGTCAGCCACCGCAGGCGGGAGGCTTTGCGGCGCAGAGTGGAGCGCACCAGCGCCCAGGCACGCGGCAGGATGATGAGCGGCAGCAGCGGCAGCAGCAGAGGGTGCAGCACACCCAGGACGCCGGCGGCGGCAGTCATGCCCATCAGCGCTTTCAGCATGCGGATGACCTGATCGATGACGATGTCGATCCATCCGGCCCCGTACTGCGCGGCCTCCAGCAGATCATGGAACTGGGCGCCCTGGAAGTGCAGCAGCTCGACGTTCGCGGCGCGGCTGAGGAGCTCGTCGTAGGCCAGGTGCTCGACCTTCGGCTGGAGCCGTCCGGAGGCGGCACCGGACCAGGCGGTCAACACCGCGACGCTGATGCCGGCGGCCGCCACCAGGACCAGCGCCGGTACGGCGGCCTTGACGCGGTCGGGGGTGGGCCCCACCGCGAGGATCTGCTGCAGGACCCGGTTGGTGGCCAGCAGCCCGAACGCGGTCGCGGCGCCGACGATGAGCTGGCAGGTCACGACGATCACGAGCGCGGCCGGGTCGGCTCGCCAGGACAGCCGCAGGCAGATGCCGATCAGCGAGGGCAGCTTGCGCATGATCACGCCGAAGCCGACCGCCAGGTCGGCCTCGTGCCGCGCCCAGCCCATGCTGTATTGGAAGCCGCCGCCGAAGATCGGATCCGTGGCGGGCTCCTGTACGGCGGCCTGCTGCCCGGTGTGGTCGGCAGGGGGAGGATCAGATTCGGACCGTACCGTCACGGACGAGGCTCCGTTCTCTCGGGGAGTGCTTCTTCCGCTCGCCGTCGGCGTCCCCTCTCGCCCGGGTGGCGGCGTCCTGCATGTGATCGTGGCGTCGACGCGGGCATACCGTTGTCCTGGCTGCTGGAGGGCCTTGCCGGGTGAGGCGGTCGCAGGCTCACGGTGGAGGGCGGCGGGCAGATCCCGAAGACGAGCGGTCTCCTGATCGATGTCACCCGGCATCTGCCGAGCGGCTGAGCGGGCGCGATCCGGCCCATGAAGGCGGCCCTGGAACGGCCCCCACGAGCGCGACGCCCGTACGTCAGGCGGCGCCGCTTCCGCAGGGCCGGCCTGGGATCCGCTCGCGAGTCCATGGTGCGGCCCCGTCTGCCGCGACGCGTTGTAGCGCGATGCTGGTCCAGGCCAGTGCCGGCGTCAGCACGATCATTCCCGCGGCGGCTGCCCGGTTGATGGCGCTCATGGGGGTCATGCGATCACCTCAACACGCACGCGCCCCACCCGGAAGACGATGGTGACGGAACCTCGTGGGCACACTATTCGCGCGAGCGCGGCACTGACCTGGCTGTACAGAGGAACGGGCCGACAGGCGCAGAGCCGCGCCGAAGGCCGGCGGAACTCTTGCGCCGAGTGCACGCCAACGCCACGCACACCTCGGGCAAGCAGCCTCGCAGAGGCCAGCCGGTCGGGGGCCTCCAGCGTCGTGGACCGGCGCGGGCGTGCAGGGCGGTGAGTGCGCTCTGGTAAGCGCTGGACGGGGTAATCCTGGATCCGCACCGCATCGCCAGGCGTCAGTGCCCGGATGATCAGGTCACGGTCATGTGATCGTGCCAGGTCGCGCCCGCCGTCGCCGGGCGAGTTCGGCCTCCTGGAGGCGCACCGGGCCGGGGCCTTGTCCCTCGAGGGCGTCGTCGGGGTTGAGGAGCAGGCAGGCCTTCATCGACAGACAGCCGCAGCCGATGCAACCGGTGAGTTCCTGTTCGAGGTTCTCGATGGCGCGGCGGCGCTCCTCGAGCTGCCTCCTCCAGATGCGGGACACTCGCTGCCAGTCCTTGTGCGTGGGCGCACGATCGGCAGGCAGCGTGGTGAAGACCTCGGCAACGTCCGACAACGGGATGTGCAGCCGCTTGGCCACGATGATCAGTGAAATCCGGCGCAGCATGTGCCGCGAGAAGACCCGCTGGCCGCCGACCCCGCGCTCGCTGATGATCAGGCCCCTGCGTTCGTAGAAGTGCAGCGCGGAAGCGGGCACCCCGGTCCTGCGGATGACCTCACCGATCGCCAGGTGATCGTCCGGGCTGGCGCGCACGATCATCCTCCTTCATTCTCCGGGCGTCGCCGCACGACCACGGATCAGGGCGATCACGACGACCGACAGCACCAGGCACAGTAGCCCGATCCCGAGCTGGGTCAACTGCCAGGACCAGGTGAACGCATCGAGTTCGACGGCCTCGGCACCGCGCGTGAGACGTCCCGCGCCGACCTCGGCGGCCCGTACGGCGTCGCCCAGCTTCGCGGAGAGGAGACCGGTGAGCGAGGCGCCGAACGCGGCGATCACCAGGGCCTCCGCGGCGCCGCGCAGGGTGTTGAGGAATCCGGCCGCCATGCCGACCGAGTCGGCCGGCACCAGCGCCATGGCCTGGCCGTCGGTGATGCCGAACGAGGCGCCCATGCCCACGCCGATCATCACCAGCGGGGCCGCGACGACCGCGACCGCGTGGTCGGCGTTCAGCGCGGTCAGCCACAGGTTCCCGGCCACGACCAGCGCCAGGGCGATCATGATCAGCAGCCGGGGCGACACTCCCCTGTTCACCAGAGTCACCGCCACCATGGGCACGACCAGGACGGGCGCGGTCAGCAGGAGCATCGCCGCGCCCGCCGCCGAAGGCGACAGGTCCGCCGCCGACTGCAGGTAGGTGGGCAGGAAGACCAGCACGCCGAGGAAACCGATCGAGGTGGTCAAGGTCGCCAGGCTCCAGCCCAGGAATCCCCGGTTGGTGACCAGGGCCGGGGCCAGCACCGGAGCGGGGCTGCGCCGTTGCATGACGCCGAACAGGGCCAGGCAGGCCAGGCCGGCGACCCCGATGATCAGGATGACCGGGTGCAGCCAGCCGAGCGCGGGCGCCTCGAGCAGCCCGAACATCAACAGCGACAGCGCGGCCACGAACAGAGCGCTGCCCGTCCAGTCGACCGGGCCACCGGCTTCCGCCCGCGACTCGCGGGCCCGGGTCGCGCCCAGGCCCACCAGCAAACTGACGACGGTGTAGACCGCGAACCCGCCCCGCCAGCCCGTGGCGTCGATCAGGAGCCCTGACAGGGTCGGGCCTATGGCGATGCCGATCCCGGCCATGGTCCCCATCAGAGCGAAGGCCCGGTTGCGCGCCGCGCCGTCGTAGCTGGCGGCCAGGATGGCTCCGCCGGCCGCCATGATCCCGGCCCCGCCTGCGCCGGAGACGATGCGAGCGACATCGATGACGATGATCGACGGGCTGAGCGCCGTCGCGAGGAATCCGGCCGCGAAGACCAGCGCCGCGACGACGAACACCCGGCGGCGGCCGACCCGGTCGGCGGCTGACCCCGCGATGAGGGTCATCGCCGCGAAGGCCAGGTTGTATCCGGCGACGACCCAGTTCAGCGGGGCACCGGAGGCTTCGAGGTCACGGCCGATGCTCGGCAGTGCGACCGCGGTCCCGGAGATGGACATCGCCACGATGACCACGCCGGTCAGGATCACCGGGAGGGTTGAGCGCGGCGGCTGATCCGTGGCGGGATGTCGGGCTGAGCCGGTGGCTGCGGTGTCCATGCTGTTCGCTCCTCTGGTCCTTCGGACGACGGCGAACAGCCCATCAGCTCAACCTAAGTTGAGGTCAACTGGCCAGGTCACAGCCGTTCTGGCGCAGCCGAACACACATACGGCGCAACCGCGGCGGAGGCGGTGCTCTCTTCGGGGCGTTGCGGTCACGGCAGTGGCGGGGACTTCAGCGGACCCGGCGGCGGGTGGCCACCATGCAGTCGGGAGCGTCTGGTGTGGGGTTGTCGTGGACGGTGGGGGATCGGTCGAGGACGGCGGTGTACTGCGCCGGCGTCGTAAAGTCGGGCTGGTGCATGAACGCCCGCCGCTACGCACGTCTCCCGCAGCGCTCCGAAGCACACGTGAACTGGCACGCCCTGCGGGATGCCGGTCCCCGAGGGCAAGACGTCGAAGAAGCGGCATCCCGCAGGGCGGCTTATACCAGCTAGGGGTATGTGGTATCGGGCTGGCCGGACGCCGGTGAGGAGGAGGTGAGCGGGGTCGACCAGTTCAAGGAGACGTTCACCCTGTGCCAGGACCCGGACTAACAGCGCGCCTTCATCGACGCCCTGGTCGCAGCCGGGGCACTCACGTTGGCCGACTACGAGGCCACCGGCGGCATCCACGGCGCCGTCGCCCACACCGCCGAGAACCTCTACGCCGATCTCGCCGGTTGGAGGGGCGGCGATCACACAGGGCAGTGTCCAAATCACGAGCCCCTCACGGCAGCGTGCTCCAGTAGGACCAGAACCGCACGCCGATCGCGGTGACGACGGTCAGGAACCACACGGTGAGCGGCACCGCGTGGTAGCTGACCACAGCCTGGACGGCGCGCCCGGCGCGGACGCCGGGCAGGTGGCGTTGCCGGAGGTTGTGCAGAGTGACGTACCAGAAGATCGGGATCGTGACCGCCCAAACCACCATGCAGTACGGGCACAGCGCGCCGATGACGTACAGGCTCTGGTAGATCAGCCAATGTATGAACACCACGCCGAAGGTGACCCCCGTCTGCAGGCCCAGCCAGAACCATCGGGGCAGGGCGGCGCCCGTCAACAGCACGACGCCGATCGCGGTGACGACGGCGAAGCCGGCCACGCCGAGCAAGGGGTTGGGGAAGCCGAACGCCTCGGCCTGCGGCGTGTTCATCACCGACCCGCACGACAGGACGGGGTTGAGGCTGCAACTCGGCACGTAGGCAGGGTTCTTCAGCAGAGCGATCTTCTCCACCGACAAGGTGAACGCGGCCGCGAACCCGGCCGGGCCGCCGAGCGTCAGCAGCCGGGGCAGCAGCCGCGGGAACGGCGCCGTCTCCTGCTCGTGCACGTCGCTCACCGGCGGCGCGGCGACGGGCTCAGCTTGCGAGCGCTGCATCGATGGCCGCCTTGAAGTCGGCTTCGGACTCGGGCTGCAGCCGCCGGCCGTTGAGGAAGAACGTCGGCGTCCCGGTCATCCCCAGGGCCTTGCCATCGGCGACGTCCTTGTTGATGCGCTCCAGCGTCTCCGGGGCGTTGTAGGCCTTCTCCCAGGCGGTCATGTCCAGGCCGAGGCTCTTGGCGAGGCCGCGGAAGACGTCGTCGGCGGGTACCCGCTTCTCGCCCCGCTGGGTCTGGGTTTCGTACATGCGCTGGTACATCGCCTCGAACTTGCCCTGCCGGGCGGAGGCCTCGACGGCGCGGGCGGCGCGCTCGGCGTTGAAGTGGCCGGGTAGCGGGAAGTGGCGTGCGACGAAGGTGACCTTGCCCGCGTACTGCTTGCGCAGGTCCTCCACCACTGGGAAGGCCGCCCGGCAGGCCTCGCACTCGAAGTCGAGGAACTCCACCAGCGTGACCTTGCCGTCCGGGGCGACCGAGAGTTTGTGGCTGTCGGCGCGCACGTACTGCGCCTTACCGGCGGCCACGACGGCAGTCTCGGGGCCGGAGAGCCGGTTGACGACGAGCACGGCGGCCAGCAAGACGATGAAAACGCCGATTACGGTCAGCGACACGGCGAGGTTCTTGTTCCGTTTGCGGGCGCGCGCCTCCTGCTCGCGCATCGCGTCGATCTTCTTGCGCCGTATCTGGCTCTGATCTGGGGTTTTCGCCATGCGCCCTCTCCTCACCGCAAGCAGCCCGTTCCCGCCCGGCATCGGACAATCCGATGAGCATTGATCGTTGTCTGACCAAGGTCGTGAAATGTCAGCCCGCCACACAGGAAGCGGCAGGCAGGGGCCAGTCTTGGTGGCTGATGGATTGTCTGGAAGCCGGATTCGCCGTCCAGACAAACAGTGCGCGCGGAACTGATGGCCAGAGCCAGTTCATCGCGCCGGGCCGTGATTCGTCTCCGTGTTCCGGCCTGAGCTGGAACACGCAGGTCAGCGCTCCCCCTCTGCACCCGCTCGTTCTCGGTCGTCGTCTCGTTCACGCCATGGAGCGCTGTGTCCGATCTTGTGCAGCCCTTGTCAGGGAGTCCCGGGCCGGCCGAGCTCCTCCACCCGTCGATGCTGCCCTCTTCGGAGAGAGCAGCGGCCGGTTCGACATGCTGAGGCTTGACGGGGGTGGCGATCACGCGGACGATCACGTTGCACCTTGACGGGCTGACGAAGCGAGGTCGCGGGGGATGAGCGACATGCCTGAGAATCGCCCGGGCGAAGAACTGCCACCGCCTATCGGTCCTCCCGCGTCTGGGCCGCCGTGGTCTTCCGGCCCTCCTGCGTCCGGGCCGGCGCCGCCTACCGGTCCTCCCGTGCCCGGCTTGCCACCCCCTGGCCCTTCCTTTCCCGGCGTTCCTTTCCCGGGCCCGCCGGTTCCAGGTGGTCCGCCGGTCGGCCGACGGACGCCGAATCGTCGCCGGATGTGGTTCCTCGTCGGCGGAGGAGCGGTGGCGGCGCTGGCCGCGGTGGCCGTCGCGCTCACCGTTCTGATCAGCAGCTTAGGTCGCCTGCCCGGCCTGACCCGCCCGGTGAACACGGCAGGCCCCGCTGCGACCACGGAGGTCAACAGCGCGATCAGCCATCTGGCCGGGCTCCCGGCGGCTCACTACAGGGGAACGCTGGCCGACCGCGGCCAGCAGCTGGGCCTCGACGTCAAGGTCACCTCAAAGGGGTCGACGGCGGGCACGGTGACCGTGAGCGGTCAGAAGATCAAGATATTCACCGCCGGCGGCAGCACCTATGTGAAGGCCGGACCGGGCTACTGGCGCACGAACGGCGCCACTGCGCGCCTGAGCAAGGAGTACGCCAAGCGCTGGGTCAAGATGAGCACCGGACCCGCCGGTTTCGCGCTGTCGAAGCTCCTCGCCCCGCCCAGTCTTGCCCGGCTGCTGGGCCTGTCCGGACAGGTCGACTTGTCGAGCGGCCCGGTCACCAAGGTCAACGGCGTCCAGGCACGTAAGGTGACTGCGCCGATTGGCGCCATCTATGTGACGACGACTGCTCCGTACCAGATCGTCCGCATCGATTCCGGGGCATCCGGCGGCGGTCCGGCACCTCCCACCCCCCATATCACCGGCACCGGTCTCTCCGGCGGCGCCCTCGTCGTGCGGCCGGCGCGATGGCGTGACGATTTCCGGTTGAACATCACCGTCTCCGCGCTGACGGGTGCCCAGGCACGGACGTTTATCGACCAGCTCAAGCAGGAAGCCAAGGCCCTCAGGGGCGCCATCGACTCCAGCGTGGCCTTCTCGGCGGCGAGCTCCGGCAGGCTGTCCCCCTGTAACAACAGCGGCTGCACCGCCACCATCACGATCAGCAACCGGGTAAAGCTCGACAGCCCCTATCTCAAGGTCGGCGCGATCACCGCCGACGTCATCATCGACTTCCAGCTGGACGGCAGGCCTGTCGGCTCATGCCGGCGGCAGGTCTCCATCCCTGCCAACGGCGAAGCGGTCGTCACCTGCAGCGTCTCCTACCACGCCGCCACCAACCGCAGCCACAGCGTCCGCGCGCAGTCCACCGGATTCGCCCGGGCCCTCGTCAAAGCCGAGATCCCGGCCACCATCAAGGCACTTGAGGCGGAACAGCAGGCAATCCCCTCTGCCGGCTCTGACACCGACAACATCGTGACCGACGCCCGCGTTCTGAGGACGCCGCGGGTGGGCACGACCGGCGGCGGACCGGGCAGATGGATCAAAATCAACTACACCAAGCGCAGGCATTGGATGCGTTACCAGGAGCAGGTCACGGGCGTTCGGATCAGCCGCGAGTACAAGGTCAACGGCGTCAAGTTCGACGGGTACGACGGCCCTCGGGGAGTCCTCCTGGATGCCAAGCTTGGCTACAGTAAGAAGCTTGACGAGCATGGAAACCTCACCAAGAAGCAGGCGGACAAGTTCAAGGTTCAGGCCAATCGGCAGATCGAGGCCGCCAAGGGGACCGGCAAGTCCATCGAATGGAGGTTCTCCAACGAGCGGGTGGCCAATGCCGTCAGGGAGTTCTTCGAAGAAGAGGGCATCAACATCAAGGTCGACCATCAGCGGATGAACTGGAAGATCAGATAATCGTGCGCAAGATTCTGGTGCGGGGATTCTGGGGTCCTCGCCGGCAGTCTGCGCAGGACTGCGCCGAACGCTGGGCCGCCTGCTTGACGAGGCTTCAGCGCACCGCGCCCGAGCTGTTCACCACCTGGCACTCGCCGCTGGACGAGGATGAGAAGGATCCTCCTGCGCTCAAGCCCGACGCAGGGAGCCTGCTGGCCGAAATGGCGCGCTTCGACGAGTACCTGGAGGTGGAACTCGGTGCCACGAAGGCGGAGCTGGGCTTCACCCTTTCCGCTTGGAGCACCGCGCCGCACGGGGGAAGCGTCGTGTTCCGCGGAACCGTGGGGTCTCATGCCGAAGGCTCAGAGGTCCGCAACAGCATCACGGTGACGATGCAGGGCGAAGAGGTGGCGGCGCACGGCTGGGAGGTCGCCGCCGGCATCCTCACCATCGTCGCCGAGCACTGGGACGTCGACTGGGGGGACGCGGGCCACGCCCAACTGTGGGCCCGGCTCAAGGAACATCGGTCGCTGCGGCCGTCCGACCTGCGAGCCGGATACGTCACCTACCTGTCGGCCCGCCGCTGGGCGGAGGCTCCGGCCCCGCAGGAGGGGACGATCAGTCCCTTGGGCGGCGGTGCGCTCATCGATCTGAGGGCGGAGGTGACCCGCGCGAGCAGTGATGACCCAGTTGTCCGGCTTGATCAAACGCTCGCCGCCTCGCCCGCGTTCACGCCGGTGCCTGACGACCGCGGGACCTGGTGAACCGTTCGATGAAGCTGTCACTCAAGTGCCGGTGACGCGGTGAAGGCGACGAGCCCAGCCGCCATGGTCGCGGCTGCCGCCACTCCTGGTGTCCAAGATGATGCTCGTGGCCGGTCTCACCGAAGGGCAGATCGCGCGGGCGGTCATCGAAGCGGCCGACCTCGACGGTGTGGCGACTACGTCGGGCGGTGACGCTTGATGACGGTCATCTGGACGCGCCACGAGTACACGTACGCTCCCGCGCCCGAGGTGCAGCCTGGCCGCCGGATCGTCTACACGACGCAGGCCGGCCGAGGGCCGGGAACGCCGGCGATCGACCGGGGCATGCACAAGGTGGTCGAACCGCTCAAGCGGAGCGGCAACGTCTGGGTACTCCAGTGCGAGCGCGAGGTGTTCTTCGGGCGTCACCCGCAGGCCGGGGTGCCCATCGCCGATGCGGCCTTGATCAGCGTCGGCGCCGAGGGCGATGATGCCTCATGAGCGACACCGTGAAGCTCCGCAGCTGGTCCGAGACGCGACGCGGAGGCCAGCGATGAACGCCACGCCGATCGACCTCACCGAGGGGCAACGCAAGCTCTTGATTCGCATCCGGGACTCCACAGTGATCACTGGCGACGTGAACACCTTGTGGGGCGACTGGGCGAAGCGCGCTGCCTTCAAGTGGCTGGCCGAACAGGGGCTGATTCGCGACGAGCGGGACGATCTTGCGAATGGATACCGCTGGCACCTCACCGACGCGGGCCGCGCCGAACTGGAACGGCGCGGGACCGAGGAACACCGCCGATGAGTGAGGTCCTGGACCATGGCGAGGTAGTGGCCGTTGACGCCGGCGATCTGGGTCAGGCACTCTGGGTGAGGCTCAGAGGGGCGTCCTTCTCCCGAAGCTGTCCCCAGCCGTCAGGTGGCGCTGATCGGGCACGCCTATTCTGGCCGGTTCCGGAATGGCTGAGTCGCAGGTCAGCGCATCCGAGACAATCTCCATGCGGTTCCAGGCGCATCCCAGCGCTGACGTCCGGTGCCGAAAGCTGCGGTTCGCTGGGCTGGTCGGGGTCCTGCTGAACGATCCCCTGATGTTCGGCTCCTGCTACACGCAGCTCACCGACGTCTTCCAGGAGCAGAACGGGAGCTACCGCTTCGAACGTACGATCCCGCATCCGCGCGGCCCAGCTCCGTCCCGCCGCGGCCGAAGCCGCTACGGGGGTGGCCACCGAGGTGGCCACCGGCGGGCGGCCACCTCGGAAGCACATGGCTAGGTCGCCAGACCCGAGTTGATCTCGGCGAGCAGCTGGGTCGCCTTCGTGTAGCGGACGAGGTTGTCCAGCGTGGGCGGCTGCGCGAGGGTGGCCTGGACGTGGCGGACGGCCTCGCCCACCGTCCGCACCCCCAGGGCCCGCGCGGTGAGGCCGTCCACGGCGGTGCCGGCGTTGATCCGGCGGTCGGCCAGGTTGAGCGTGGTGGCCAGCAGTTCGGCTCGCAGTGTGCGCGGCTGCGTCAGCGGCAGGGTGAGGACGGCGGTGGACTCCCGCAGGGAGAGCGCGCCGTTCGCAGCCGAGCCGTCGGCGCCGTCGAAGCGGTCGTCGGTGGCCTGGACGCGGGCGAGCGCCTCGGCGGTGCGCAGGTCGGGCCGCAGCGCCCAGAACGTGACCAGCCCCGGGTCGCGGCTGGGGGAGACGGTGGTGATCCGCGTTTCGGCCGCCGCGGCGGCGGGGCTGGTGGGGCACGGGCCGGAGCCGTCGGCGCTCAGCGAGACCGGCACGGTGACCGTCGCCGCGTCCAGGAACAGCAGGCTCGGCCGCGCGGTGAAGGCGATCGTGCCGGTCCCAGTGCCGGTCCCAGTGCTGGCGGGCAGCGTGCCGATGGCCCAGCGCAGCGTGGTGGTGCCGTCGGCGTTCCTGCTCACGGAGCCGGGGCGGGGCCCGGCGCCCTGGTCGAGCGCGGCGCTGTAGTAGAGGCCGGCGGGCAGCGTGGCGGTGAGCGTGGCGCCGGAGGCCGCGGCCCCGCCGGTGTTGCGGTAGGTCAGGGTGTAGGCGGCGGCCTCGCCGGCGTCGACGGTGGCGGGCGCGGTGACCGCCACGCCGATCACCGGCCGGTGCACCGTGGTGGACACCCCGGCGGTGTTGTCGGACAGGGTGCCGGTCTCGGCGTATCCGCGCTCATTGGTCCCCGACACGGCCGCCGTGTTCGTCAGGACCGTCCCGTCCGTGGTCGCACAGGGGACGTCGTAGGTGAACGTCTCCCGCGCGGAGCCGCCCGCCGGCACGTCGGACGTCGTGCGGTGGACGACGTCGCCGCCGGGCATCGTGTCGTCGATCTTCACCGCCGTGGCGGTGGCGGGGCCCTTGTTGCCCACGGCCACGGTGTAGGTGAGCCGGTCGCCGGGGGAGGCGTCCTGCCTGTCCACGGTCTTGGCGGCGGTGAGGTCGATCGGCGGGTTGAGACTCGCGGCGGCCTCGGCGGTGATCTCGGCGCTGCCCAGGCCGAGCACGCCCTTGTGCGCGCCGTCCTCGAACCAGGGGCTCTCGCGGAAATTGAGGTTCAGGTGGTCCCAGTCGTTCCAGGAGGTGAGGGTCTGCTTGGGGGAGACGGGACAGGACCTGGTGTCGGGGCCCATGATGATGTGGTTGACGTCCCCGGACTGGCTCGTCGCCCTGGTGCCGTCGCCGTTCCAGTCGACCGGCTTGTTGGCCGGCGTGGTCAGCGCGACTCCGGGTCTCCCGGCCACCACCGTCCCGTACACGACCGTCGCGCTACCCGCTCCCGGCAGGGCGTCGCCCACCTCGTCGAGCCCCTGGTCCTCGTTCATGGGGGCGCGCTCCTGGGGCTGGTAGTCCAGGGGGCGGGACGCGGTGGACGCCGTGGGGAACTGGTAGGAGTAGTTCATGACGCTCAGGTAGTTCGGCTTGCAGTTGATGCTGTCCAGGCCGCCGTGCTGCAGCCCGAGCGTGTGGCCGAGCTCGTGCATGAACGTGCCCGCCTCCGCCGCGGTCTGGCCGCCGTTGGCGGTGATCCGCGTGTTGTCCCACGCGCCGAGCGAGATGACGAAGTCGTTGCCGCCCGGCAGGGCGACGCGGGCCAGGTGGGCCAGGTCGACGTGCTGCTGGGTGTCGTCGCCCGCCTCGGCCTGGCCCGATGTGGTGCCGAGGCCGGTCAGCCCGTGCACCGACACGGCGTAGCGGAACGCCAGCCGCTTGGCGCCCAGGATGTTCTCGCAGTTGCGGGAGATCCGGTCGAGCACGTCGCCGAAGTTCCCGTCGCAGGCGATGGCGGGGTCGCCGAACTTGACATCGTCGAAGTCGTCCCAGCTGCCGGGGCTCTTGGTGTCGAACGTGATCCGCTCCGCCTCGCCGGCCCGCTCCCCGGTACGGACGTGCAGGGTGATGCCGTGCGCCGCGAAGGCGGTCACCACCTGGCTGATGGCGTTCGGGTCGAGCTCCCTGGAGCGCCGGCAGTACGACGCCAGGCAGAACATCGCGTCCAGCTCGACGAAGATGTCCTTCTTGTTCGGGTCGGCGCTGTACGGGGGCTGGTTCAGCGCGAGATCGACCGTGCCGTCCTGGTCGTAGTCGATGCCGTTGATCTCCCAGTCGTCCAGCAGCCCGTCCTGGTCGGTGTCACGGCCGGTGTGCACCTTCAGGGTGGTGGAGCAGGTGCCGATCGTCGTGTCGCCCGACAGCGTCGAGGTGATGTCGATCCGCAGGCCGCTCGCGTCGCCGAGGCCCTCCGCGTACGCCGGCGGCAGGTCGAACTCCCCCTGCACCAGCCCCGTCTCGGCCGATAACAACTGCCGGTAGAACGGCGTGGCGTGCCAGTAGTGGAACCCGGCCTCCACCGTGGCGGTGAACCAGCCGCTCTCCTGACTGTCGTTGAGGAAGGTGATGCGGGCACGGGGCCGCTCGCCCTCCGCGAGCGACAGGGGCGAGGTCCCGAGGAACTCGCACTCACCGTGCACCGCGGCGTCGGCGTGCCCCGCGGGGGCGCCGAGCAGGGCGGCGACGACGAATAGGACGAGCGGCACGATCACGCGGCGGATGAGCATGGGCCGAGTGTCGGCGCCCGCGCTCGTGCCGTCATGAGTAGCCCGTACTCATCCTGTTCCGGCGGCGGCCACAGCCTGGCCGCCACCCCTGCGACGGTGGTTCCACAGCCGGGCAACGACCCGTCCAGTCCGTCACTCATCTGAACTTCTGGGGCGAGGCGCGGGTCGAAATCCGAGTACGGGGTTACTCATGACCGATCTCGCCTGGGCCGGTGACGGTAGGGGAGTTCAGCCCGTGTCACCGAGGAAGCGCAGGAGAGATCATGAGTGGTAGGCGACTCGCCGTAGCCGTTGCGTCAGCCGGTCTGCTGGCCGGCACGCTCTGCGTGCCCGCCTCGGCGGCGACGTCGGCGTCGTCGGCCGGTCCGGTGTACTGGTACCAGGTCGTGGCTCAGCACAGCGGAAAGTGTCTGGACGTGGCGTACGCCAGAACCGGGCACGCCGCCAACGTCATCCAGGGCACCTGCGCTCCCCGCGGCAGCGGCTACAACCAGCAGTGGCGCATCGTCGACAGCGGCGCCTCCGGCAATTACATCCGCCTCATCGCCCGGCACAGCGGCCTGTGCCTCGATGTCGCCTATGCCAGCACCAAGCACGGAGCGAACGTCATTCAAGGCGTCTGCGGCGGCCCGGCCGCCTACAACCAGCAATGGCGCATCGAGTACGTCAAGAGCGACGGCACCGCCCGCATCCGCGCCCGGCACAGCGGAAAGTGTCTGGACGTGGCCAACGCTCGCCTTGAGCACGGCGCCAACGTCATTCAGGGCACCTGCGGCGGGCCCGGATCCGGCAACAACCAACTGTGGCGCTTCCAGCAGGTCGGCGTCAGCTGGGAATAGGATCCGATGGCCCCTGCAACGGGCTGGTCGTCTCACTACTCACCTGAGATCGTGACGGCGACCACGTCGGTGGTCATCGCGTTTCCGACGGTCGGTCTCATGGCGCACGGCGAGGCGCTTGACGTCGTGGGCGTCCATGAGGCGGGCGGCCGAGGCCGCGGACGCCTCGGGGGAGACGCTGATCGCCGGGCTCGTCAGCAGCGCTCCACCAGCTCGGGCGTGGGGTGGAGACCGACCTGCACGAAGGCCCGGCGGCTCGGCGGCTCGTCGAGATCTCCGCCGGCGCCACGCTCGTCGTGGTCGGTCCTGACCGACAACGAGCCGGACGCCTCCGCGGTCGAGTTCGCGTTCGCCGAGGCGGCCATGCGCGGGCTGCCTCTCGCCGCCTCGGCAGACCTGGGCAAGTGGGCGGCACGCCATCCGGTCGTGCCGGGAACGCCCGACTAGGCCCTACGAGCCGCGTCGGAAGGAGGCACCACGGCCACCGGGCAGACCGCGTGGTGGAGCACGCCATGGCTGACCGAGCCCAGCATCGCGGAGGCGAACCCGCCGAGGTCGCGCGAGCCCACCACGACGAGGTCGGCCGTGGACGAGGCGTTCCTGAGGGCGGCCACGGGGTGGTCGCAGGCCTGATCATCGACGATCCGCACGTCAGGGTTGCCCTCCCGCCAGGGCACGACCTGCTCGGCGGCCTCGCGGGCGTTCTGCTCGAAGCCCTCGCTGAGCACCCTGTAGGCGGTCGCGTACGAGGACAGGATCGGCGGCTGCCAGGCGTAGAGCACCAGGAGCTCCGCCTCCTGGGCGCGTGCCTGGGCCAGGGCGTACTCCATGGCTGCCTGGGACTGCCATCCGTCGTAGCCGACCACGATCCGGCCGTGCCGTACCGTGGCGGCCTCCCGGACGACGACGACCGGGCTCGCGGCGTGCCCGGCCAGCGCGAGGCTCGTGGAGCCGAGCACCATTCCGGCGAAGCCGCCCAATCCTCTGCTGCCCAGCACCAGACTGTCGGCTCCCGCCGACTCCCTCACCAGGTCGTCCACCACCGGGCCCGGCAGGATCTCCGTGCCGACCTCCACGCCCGGAGCCAGGCCGCGTGCCCGGTCCGCCGCCGATTCCAGCATCCCGGCACAGTACTCGGCCGTCCCGGCGTCGCGGGCCCACTGCTCGCACACGTGCACCAGGCGCAGCTCCCGCGAGCGTCTGCGGGCGTCAGCCGCGGCCCATTCGACCGCCGCCATCGAGGGCGGGGAGCCGTCCACGCCCGCCACGATCCGTCCAGTCATCTCTTTCGTCTCTCTGTCGATCATCCGGGCGGCAGCCGCGGGTTCAGCACGTCGGCAGGGGTCATCGCGACCGGGCACCAGGATTCGAGCAGCGCGGTCTGGGTGACGGGGCCGAGCAGCAGGCAGGCGGCGGCTCCGTTCCCCCGGTTGCCGAGGACGAGGAGCGTGGCGTCCTTAGTCGAGTCGACCAGTACACGTCGGGGGGTTCGGTCACGAACTCGGTGAACACCGTCACCTCGGGGCGTCTGGCGGCCAGATGGGAGACGACCTCCCGGAAGCGGTCCTCCGCGCCCCTGCGCAGCGCGTCGGAGTCGACGAAGGGGAGGGGATCCGGCCAGGACGCCGATCCGCAGTCGGACCAGCAGCACAGGGCCGTCACGCTGCCGTCGCGCAACGCCGCCTCGTCCAGCGCGAAGTTCAGGGCCGCCAGGCTGGGCGGCGACCCGTCGAGACCGACGACGATCCGGGCGTCCCGGTCGTCGGCCGGCTGGAGGGACGGACGTACGACCACGACGGGCCTGGCGCTGTGCGCGGGCACCTGCACGGCGGCCGATCCCACCTGGAGCCCTTCGAATCCACCCTGGCCACGGGAGCCGAGCACGGTCAGCTCCGCCCCGCGCGCGACCTCCAGCAGCACCGCCGCGGGCGTGCCCTTTCCCAGGACCGGCTGGACGTCCACCTCCGGAGCCAGCTCCTTGGCGCGGCGCACGCCCTCGTCGACGACGCCGAGGGTGACCTGCTCGATCTGCGTGAGGACCTCCTCGGCGACCGGCCTCGGCGCGTAGGGCCAGTGCAGGGCGTGGCAGACCAGTACGGGGAGCCTCCGCAGCCGCGCCTCCTCGACCGCCCAGCGCAGCGCGTCACGGCTCTCGGGCGAGTCGTCGTAGCCGACCAGGATGGGCCGGTCGGCCTGGTCATCGCGCACTGCCGCCTCCTGGGCGAGGAATGGTCCTGCCGGGATGAGCCTTCCCGCCGCTTGCGGGATGAGCCTCACCGGCCGGGAAACTCTTGGTCTGTCTCGCTTGCCCTGGCTTGTCCGTCAACGGGCTCCAGGCGCACCGCCGTGACCTTGTACTCGGGGCACGACGTCGCGGCGTCGCCGCGATCCGAGGTGAGGGCGTTGACTCCGCTGGCGGGGAAGTGGAAGGCGCAGAACACCTGGCCGGGTGTCATGTCATCGCTGACCTGGACGGTCAGGTGCGCCTCCCCGTGGCGGCTGCGCACCGTGACGCGGTCGCCGTCGCCCAGGCGGTGGCGGGCCGCGTCGACGGGATGGACGTCGAGCCGGTCGGTGGGGTCGAGCAGGAGATTGTCCGTACGCCGGGTCATGCCGCCGGAGTTGTAGTGCGCCCAGCGCCGCCCCGTGACCATGACCAGCGGGTAGCGGTCGTCGGGTTCCTCGCCCGGCGGCAGGTAGGGCGCGGCGCTCAGGTGCGCCAGCCCGTCCGGGGTGGCGAATCGTTCCCGGTGGAGCGAGGACTCTCCGGGCCGGTCCGGATGACGGCACGGCCAGGCGACGGCCCCTTCCCGGTCGAGCCGCTCGTGCGACAGACCCGCGAAGACGGGGGCCAGCCGGCCGCACTCGGCCAGTGCCTGAGCGGGTGTGGCGCACCCGAGGTCGGCGCCGAGCGTCGCGGCAACCGCGTGGATGATCTCGAAGTCGGGCCGCGCGGCCCCCGGCGGGGCGAGCGCGGCCCGCACCCGCTGGAAGCGGCGGTCGAAGTTGACGAACGTGCCGTCCTTCTCCAGCCAGGACGCGGCGGGGAACACGACGTCGGCCCCGCGCGCGGTCTCGGACAGGAACAGCTCGTCGCAGATCACGAGCGGGCACCTCTCCAGGGCCTGGACGACCTGGTTGCTGTCGGGATCGGTGGCGCACACGTCCTCGCCGAGGATCCACAGGGCGCCCAGCTCTCCGGAGCGGGCGGCGGCGAACATCTCCGGGATCCGCAGGCCGGGCCGGGGCGGGACGGGCACGCCCCACACGCGTTCCGCGCGGAGGCGGGCGTCGGCGTCGGTCACCTTGGCGTACCCGGGCAGGAGGTCGGGGAGGGCCCCCATGTCGGACGCGCCCTGGACGTTGTTCTGGCCGCGCAGCGGGTTCACACCGAATCCGCGCCCGGTGCCGACCGCTCCGCGAAGGATGGCGAGGTTGGAGAGGGCGCGTACTCCGTCCGTGCCGTGCAGGTGCTCGGTGACGCCCAGCCCGTAGACGATCGCCGGTCTCTCCGCCAGGCCGAACAGCCGCGCGGCGGCGACGACGTCGGAGGCGGGCACGCCCGTGACGCCGGCCGTACGGTCGGGGGAGTAATCAGCGAGCAGCGCGGTGAGCTCGGGCAGACCGGCCGACCGCTCGCGCAGGAACTCGTCGTCGATCAGGCCCTCGGCCAGCATCACGTGGGCCATCGCATGGAAGAGGGCGACGTTGGTACCGGGACGGGGGCGCAGGTGGACGTCGGCATGGCGGGCCAGGCCCACCGCGCGCGGGTCGGCGACGACGAGCCGCGTCCCGCGCAGCACGCGCTGGAGGAGCCGTGCGCCGACCACGGGGTGCGCCTCGACCGGGTTCGCGCCTACCAGCAGCAGGCAGTCGGCGCTCTCCACGTTCTCGAAGGGGTCGGTCCCGCCCGGCAGGCCGAACGCCGCGGTCAGGCCGGCCGCCGACGGGGCGTGGCACAGCCGTGAGCAGTTGTCGACGTTGTTGGTGCCGATCACCGTCCGCATGAACTTCTGCAGCAGGTAGTTCTCCTCGTTGGTGGCCCTGGCCGAGGAGATCGCCGCCACCGCGCCGGGGCCGCCCGCCGCGACCGCCGCGCGAAGCCCTCGGGCCACGTGCTGGAGGGCTTCTTCCCAGCTCACCGGTTCCAGGCGGCCGTCGCGGCGCAGCAGCGGCCGGGTGAGCCGGTCGGGCGAGCGGAGGAAACCGTGGGCGAAGCGGCCCTTGACGCAGGCGTGGCCGCGGTTGACGGGGCCGTCGTGGGCGGGCAGCACGGCGGTCACCGAACCGCCGCTGGTGAGCACGTCCAGAGAGCAGCCGACCCCGCAGTAGCCGCAGGTGGTGCGGGTACCCGGCAGTTCCGGTGCCTGGTCGCCGCCGGGCAGGCCGGGCTCGGTGAGCGCGCCGGTGGGGCAGGTGTCGACGCAGCCGCCGCAGGCGACGCAGTCGGACTCCGCCCACGGCCCTCCCGTGCCGGGCGCGACCACCGTCTCGGAGCCCCGTCCGGCCAGGGTGAGGGCGAAGGTGCCCTGGACCTCGGCGCACATGCGCACGCACCGGCCGCAGGCGATGCACAGGTCCCGGTCGAGGCGGACGTACGGGTGGCTGTCGTCGCGGCCCCGGCCGCCGGCTCCCCGGGCCGTGTCCGGCGCGATGCCGAGGTCGTGGCAGACCCTGGCCAGCTCGCTGCGGCCGTGCTCGCCGTCCAGGGCGTGCGGCGGCAGGACCGAGACGATGACCTCCACGGCCTCGCGGCGCAGGGAGCGCAGGTCATCCGCGTCGACCTCGATCGGGGCGTCCTCTGCGGCCGGTGTCACACACGCGGCGACCACCTTGCCGCCGGCTCTCACCAGACAGGCGCGGCAGGAGCCGGCCGGCGTCAGGCGGTCGTCGTGGCACAGCGTGGGCAGGCCGATCCCGGCCGCGCGGACGGCGTCGAGAACCGAGGCGCCCTCGGCCACGTGCGCGGTCGTCCCGCCGACGCGCACTCTCACCCGTCCCACCCCGCGAGCCGGTCGCCGAAGGCGCCGACGAGGCTGCGCACGGCCGCCGGGACGCGCCGCCCGAAGGCGCACAGGCTGGCCTCACCCATGACGCGGAGCAGCCGCCCGTGCTCCTCGCCGGCCTGCCCGGCCCGGACGAGCTCCAGGCCCCGCCGCGACCCGACCCGGCAGGGCGAGCAGGCCCCGCAGCTCTCGGCAGCGGCGAACTCCCACACATGGCGCAGCACGTCCGCGGGGTCGATCCGCTGGTCGAAGGCGACCAGCCCGGCATGCCCGAGCGCCGCCCCGCGCGCGGCCAGATCCGTCTCCGACAGCGGCACGTCGAGCTGGTCGGCGGCGAGGAAGCCGCCCAGAGGGCCGCCGACCTGGACGACGGTCAGGTCCGAGCCCTCGCGCAGGCCGCCGCCGAGCTCCTCGACGATCCTGAGCACGGGCGTGCCGAGCTCGACCTCGTAACAGCCGGGCCGGGCGAAGCGCTCGGACAGGCAGACGAGCTTGGTGCCGGTCTCCGACAGAGTGCCGCGCGCGGCGTAGGCGTTCCCGCCGTGCTCGACGATCCAGGGGATCGCGGCCAGCGTCTCGACGTTGTTCACGACGGTGGGAGCGTCCCACAGGCCGTGCTGTGCCGGGTACGGCGGGCGCGGCCGGGCGCAGCCGCGCCCGCCTTCGAGCCCCGAGATGAGGGCGGTCTCCTCACCGGCCACGTAGGAGCCGGACCCCTCGGCCACCTCGATGTCGAGATCGACGTCGGTGCCGTGGACGCGCCGTCCCAGATGTCCGTCGGCATGGGCCCGCTCGACCGCCGTCCGCATGGTCGCCAGCGCGCGCGGGTACTCCGATCGGACCAGCACCACACCACGGCTGCCTCCGCAGGCGAAGCAGGCCAGCGCCAGCCCCTCCAGCACCCGCCCCGGATCCGCCTCCATCAGCAGCCGGTCCGCGTAGGAGCCGGGATCGCCCTCGTCCCCGTTGGCCACCACCACCGTGCCGGGCGAGCGTCCGGCAGCGGCCCACTTGGCGGCGACCGGGAACCCGGCGCCGCCGCGTCCGCGCAGCCCGGAGGCCGCCACCTCGCCGAGAACCCGCTCGGGCGTCCCGGCGCGCAGGACCGCGGGCCATGCCCGCCAGGCCTCCTGACCTTGGACGACGCCCGCGAGCACGACGGGAGCGCCGGTGACGTCGGCGGCGGGAATCGGCGGATCGCAGGGCGGTGCCAGGCCGGAAAGCTGTTCGGCGAGCGTCGCCCCCGTGCACGGCGTGTCGCCGTCGAGGCAGGCGGGGCCCGCGTAGCAGTAGCCGAGGCACCGGACGCCCTGCAGGGAGAGCTCCCCGTCCGCGTCGACGTGATCGGTGGCGACGCCCAGCGCCTGCTCGACCTCGCTGACGTGCCCGCCCGCCCGAGCGGCGAAGCAGGCCGCCGCGGTGCAGACCCGTACGTGGCGCCGGCCGTGCGGGGCGGCCAGGTCGGCGTAGAAGGTGGCCGGCCCGAGCGCCGAGGCCGCGGGCAGCCCGAACCGCGAGGCCGTTTCCGGAGCCCAGGTCTCGGCGGGCCCGTGTCCGGCCGCGGCGGCCTCGGTGAGGGCGTCGAGCAGCCGGACCCCAGGACGGCCGTGACGGTCTGCCAGGGCACGGAACGCGTCGAACCGGCTGTGAGCACCCACGTTCCTCTACATGCGCCCCTGATCCGCCGCCACACCCCGGCGAGGGTCAGGCTTGGGCAAGGGACTGTCCGCGATCGCGCTGAGTGGTTTCTGGTTACTCGTTTCTAGATGTCGGTTTCGGGAAGCCGGAGGTCGAGGGTTGCGGGGCGGGGAGGGTGATGCGCGAACCGATCGGGGCGTACCCTATGTGATCGGCGGAGCTCCCTGAAATCCTCCCTGGGGAGCAGGTCGGCCTCTGAGACGACGCCCACGACCCGCCTGTCGTCGTCCACCACGAGCATCGCGTCCACCTGGTGTTCGATCCGTGCCTTGGCGATCTCCTTGGAGGGAGTCCGACCGGATGAACCGGCCCTCTCCTTAGATGGCGGCAGCGGTGCGGGGTGAAGGCGAGTGCCGATGGTCCCCGGAGTGAGGGGACGAACGACCCGACACTGAGTGACCGACGCGGGGCGTGGGCTGCTTCACTGGACGTCCCGGATGTGATGGCCTGGGTGCATCGTCTCCAGGAGGTGGACCATGAGCACGCGCTCGCCGAAGCAGGCAATGGACGCGGCGGTCGAGGCCGGTCGATGGGCTCCTTCCGTGCACAACACCCAGCCGTGGACCTTCTCGGTCTCCGAAGAGGAGATCGGCCTGAAGGCCGACACCGCGAGGAAGCTCGCGGCGAGCGACGTCGCCGGCCGGGAGCTGCTGATCAGCTGCGGTGCCGCCCTGTTCACCATGCGCACCGCCATGCGCTGCGAGGGGTACGAGCCCGTGGTCCGCATCCTCCCCGACCCCGATCGGCCGGGGCTGCTGGCGACGATCAGGCCGGGCCAGGAGGCCGAGGCCGACGAGACCACCCGGTTGCTCGGCGGCGAGATCCAGCGGCGGCACACGCACCGGGCGGGCTTCGCCGACGTGCCGATCCCTGATCGGTTCGTGGAGTCGCTGGTGAAGGCGGCCATGAGCGAGGGCGCCAAGCTGACGCCCGTCCGCGCCGCGGACGCGGTGAACGTCCTGGCCGCGCTCACGCAGGCGGCGCAGTCCGTCCAGGCGCAGGACCAGAGGTTCAACCTGGAGGTCATCCGCTGGGCCAGACCGCCGGGCAGTACCCGTACCGACGGCGTGCCTGCCGAGAGCTACCCGCGGGAGGCCGCGCCGACCGCGCCGCACTTCCCGCAGCGCCAGTACTCCTGGCGGCAGGGCTGGGGCGCCGAAGGCGGCCAGGAGGAGACAGCGATCGGGGTCGTGGCCGTCATGACCACCCGGGGTGACGGCCGGGAGGAGTGGATCGCCACCGGTCAGGCGCTCCAGCGGGTCCTGCTGCACGCCTCCGCGCACGGGGTCAGCGCCGCGTTCCACACCCAGGCGCTGGAGATGGACCTGCTGCGCGAGTTCCTGCGCCAGGAGCTGTTCTCCGGGGAGCACCCGCAGATGATCATGCGGCTGGGCGTCACGTTCGACGACAGGGAGACGCCCCGCCGGCCGCTCTCCGACGTCCTGGAGTAGAGGGGACCAAGGTCCTCCCGCCGGGGGGCGTACGACACTGAGCGCGGACGGGCGCGGGCGGTGTGATGGAGGTGCGAACAAAGGACGCACCCCCCACCGAAAGGGAGGCCCGCCATGGCCACCACCAGTCACCAGCCCGTGATGGAGGGGGACGCCGGCACAGCGGCGCACACCCCCGTCGAGTACGTCTGGGCGGTCGCCCGGATCGCGATCGGCTGGATCTTCCTGTGGGCGTTCCTGGACAAGACGTTCGGCTGGGGTTTCGCGACCCCGGCGAACAAGGCGTGGATCGCCGGGGGCAGCCCGACGACCGGCTTCCTCAAGGGCACCGGCGAGAACGCGCTCGGCGGCCTGTTCGCTTCGCTGGCCGGTCAGGCGTGGGTGGACTGGCTGTTCATGGCCGGTCTGCTGGGCATCGGCCTGGCGCTGGTCCTCGGGATCGGCACCCGGGTCGCCGCGGTCACCGGCACGCTGATGCTGGTCCTGATGTGGGCGGCTGAACTGCCCTTGGCCAACAACCCCTTCATGGATGAGCACATCGTCTACGCGATCGTCCTGATCGGCCTGGCCCTGGCCGGCGCCGGAACCACTCTCGGCCTCGGCAACCTGCTCGTCGTGCGGCGCAACGCCTGGCTCAGGTGATCCCTCAACTCGTCGGCCCACCCCTTGCCTGGGTGGGCTTCCGGCGTTCCTTGGATCCCGAGGGGCTTCCCGGCCGTGCGGCGCTGCCGGCCTGTGGGCGGCCGACGGCCCCCTGCGCGCGAGCTCAGCGCGTGTGGTCGGCGCGGTTCCACCACGCGGCGGCCCGCCGATCATGAAGCTGGCCGTTTGCAGCCAGCCGCGTTCGCCGGTGCCGAGCTGGCTGGCGCCGTTGTGCCAGAGGCTGTAGCCGGGCCGGGTGGCGCCGTCGACCAGCAGCACCGCTGGCACGAGTACTCCGGCGGCGATTCCGCAGCTGAGAAGGGTTGTGGTCGGGCGCATGGGGAGCAAGCCTCCTAGCTCCGCGATCGGAAGATCGCGGGCCGACCAGGCTTCCCGGCTCACCGACGTTCGCGCCCCTTCTGGGGCACGTTCATGCAGACGCCTGGAATGTAACACCTGGCCGCCCGCCCGGCCAGGTCTCACACGGCTTCAGCCCTTGATGAAGCGGCGGGTCATGTACCGGCGCACCGGCGGCAGGGACGCCAGCCGCCGGTGGAGCTTGAGATCGAGAACATCTGGGCCAGAGCGGCGCGGGCGGCGCCTTGAGGCGTTCGCCGCGGAGAAGTTCGCGCCCATGGCCCGCTCCGATCAGCGGGCCGAAGGGGGTCCTCGTAGATGCGCGGAAGACATTGCGTCCTGGCCCGGCCGGGCCGACCATTCCCATATGTCGCATCCGGCCTCCTCGCGGGCTCCTCGTAGGCGATCGGAGCCCTGCCGCCGGCTGGTGCGATGGGTGGGCGCGTCGGCGCTGGTCCTGAGCGTGATCGCCATCGGCGCGGCAGCGGCACGCCTGGAACCGCCGCCCGGCGCCGCCCCCGTCCAAGGGACCCCGTCGCCGTCGCCGTCTTCCTCGCAGGAGGCGCCGGAAGCCTCTGCCTCTCCGCTGCGCGTCACCGTCCGTCCGTCGAGTGTCCGCGTCGGCACGCATACGGTCCGGGTCACTGTCTTCTGCGACGGATCGGGCGGAGAGGGGGTCGCCGTCTCCGAGGCATTCTCCGACGACCTGCCCGCCGGGCAGCACCTGGATCGGTCCCTTCCGTCCGGAGCCCGCTACGCCGACGCGGTGCTCGATCCCGAGCTTCGCCCGGGCGTCTACCGGGTGCTGGCCCGATGTGACCCGATCATGCGAATGGGCGCAGCGGAACTGACCGTCCTCCCGGACGGCGCCTCCTCGCCTCCCACGTCCGCCGGCCGGGCCAGGACCGCGACCACGCGCATCACCCTTGCCCCGGCTGGACCGGACGCCTGGCGTACCCACCCTGACGCGACCGAGGACCAGTTTCCCCCGGACACCACCCTCTACCAGCTCCAGGTCACGCACGAGCTGCGCGTCCCCGCCGGCGATCCCGACGTCGCGCTGCTGCGGGAGGGGGCGGCGGCGGTCGATCCCACGGCCTTCGCCGCCTCCAGGCTGGGCGCGGTGAACGCCGACCATGCCGACCTCCCCACCTCCTTCGCCATGCCGTCCATCACCGTCGCCCCCGACGGGCGTCAAGCCGTCATCACCCTGACGGGCCGCGCCTACCGGCAGTCCTTCTCCGCCGAAGACTTCGTCGGCGTGCGATACACCCCGCCTGCGGCGGACGACCGGCCGCCTCTCGCGGACCACGAGATCCTCATCTCCGCGGCGGGATCGACGCTGGCCGGGGTCCACGGCCCTGTCATCGAGCAGGACCGCCGTTCGGTACGGCTGCACGGCGACCGCGAGATCAGAGCCGCCTTCGTCCCCGACGACGGCACCGCGTCGGTGTCGGAGTACGTGACCGGCGAAGCGATCATCGGACAACTGCTCGCGAGCACCGGCACCCAGCAGGAGGACGACGAAGAGAACGAGCCGGAGGACGTCACGGAGGACGGGGCCCACGATCCCGACAGCGGACCGCTCAACCGCATCTGGACCGTGGTTCAGTGGGTCTCCGGGCTCGCCGCGATCCTGCTGCTGCTCAACGCCGCCCTTCGGGCTTTGGGCCGGTCGTGGTGGCGTCGCCGCCGTAACCTGCTGCCGCCCGCGCTGCTGGCGGTCACCTGCCTGACGGTGCCGTCGCCGGCCTGGCTGGGGGGAGAAGAGGGCTGGTGGGCATGGGTCGCTCTCGCCCTGGTGACGATCGGCGTTCCGCTCCTGGCCCTGCGCTCCGCGATGCGGGCCGTGCCCGGCGGTGGGCCTCTGCTGGTCGTGGCCGGCTCGGTGTTGGCCACGCTCGCAGGGATGATCCTTTCCCTCTGGGCGATGCTGGTGGTGACCGGCCAGACGGGCGCGCTGTGGTGGCCCATGGTTGCGCCGGCCGCGGCCGCGGTGCTCTCGGCGGTGCCCCGGTGGCGGCGGGCAGTGCCCGCCGCCGGGCTGCTGTCCCTCGCCGCCGGGGTGATCCTCCTGGTCCGGGCGGCCCTGCTGGGGTTCGTCATCGACCCGGTCGTGGCGCTCGTCCTGCCCCTCCTGTCGTTGTCGGTGCTGGCTCTGGGGTGGGTCGCCGAGGCCGGCCGCGGCTGGTCGCCGCGGGTGGCGGTCGCCTGGGTGTGCGGGGTGTGGGTGGCGTTCGGGGGCCTCGCCTACGTGTTGCTGGCCGGGACGTTGTTCTCCGGGGGACGGGACGAGCCGGACTGGCCGCTGCTGCCGACCATGACCGCCTTCGTGGCGTTCGGCGCGCTCCTGCTGGCCCTGGCCGTGCTCGTCGTCCGGACGCGGCGCATCGGGCAGGGTCCGCAAGCGCTCGCCTCCTCGGTCGCCCTTCACACGGCGGTGCTCTTCGTTCTGCTGCTGCACGTGCAGGTCTGGACGACTCTGGAGTACTTCGGGGTGACGTTCGTCCTGGCTTGGGCGGGGATGGCGTGGTTACTGCCGCCACCGGCCGCGCAAAGTCCCTACCTGGGCGAACCGGTCACCGCCGAGGAGCACCGCCTGCTCGTGCGGGACCTGATCAGGCGACGCCACGCTCGCGCCGCCCTGACGGAGCTGCTGCGCCGGCGTCCACCGGACGACGTCCCGCCCGCCGAGATCGAGGAGCGCCGCACGGCCTTGGAGCGTGCCGGCGACGACAACCGCCGGTCCATCGACTCCGACCACGCCCTGACCACGCTCGCTGGACGCACCCCCTGGCAGAACGCGCTGGCCGGTCTGTCCGCCGGCCTGCTGCTCAGCCTGCCCTTCTCCACGGTGCGCATCCTCGCCTCGATCGACAGCGGACGGGCCCAGGACGACCAGGTGCTGCTGGCGGCCCTGTCGCTGCTGTCCCTGCCGGTGCTCTGCATGATCTTCGGGTACTTCTATCCGCGGGTGCGCGGCCTCACCCCGCTCACCAAGTCCATGACGCTCCTGGTCGCCGCGCTGCTGATCGAGCTGCCGGCCTACATGCAGACGCTGGTCGTCGCCGCCGCCACCCCCGACCTGGATCAGCAGGGACTGCCCACGCCGCGGGAGGCTTGGATCGGCGTCCTGGTGGCCATGGGCAACATCGCCGTGGTCAGCATCGGGCTGGGCCTGTGGTGGGAATGGCGGCTGATGTGGCTGGCCGCCGAGCCGTGGGGACGTCTCAGGGACGTCCGCCGTCTGCGCGCCCTGGCGGCCCCGCTGGCTGCCATTGTCATCGCCACCGCCACCGCCACGGCGACCGCGTTGGTGAACAACGTCATCGTCCCCCTGCCCGCTGGTCAGACCGTGCCTGCCGGCACGTCCTCATCACCGAAGCCCTAGCAGGTCGGCGTCGCTGCCCGGCCTTCGGCGCTGCGCCTGCGCGAGCGCCCGGACAGCCTGGACAGGCCAGGCAAGGGCGGGAGGGTGGTCGTCGGCGACGGGCTGACCGGGATCGAGGCCGCCACCGAGATCGCCGAAGCCCGGCCCGGCCTGTCGGTGACGCTGATCGCGCGCGGCAGGCTGGGCGCCCGGCTCTCCGCCGGAGCCGGCGGCCACCTGCGCCAGGCATGCGATCGGCTGGGCATCACCGTCCTGGAGCACACCAGCGCCGAAGCCGTCGAAGCGACGCGGGTGCTGTGCGCCGACGGCACCGCCCTCGCATCCGACGCGACCGTGTGGACGGCCGGGTTCGGAGTGAGCCCCATCGCCGCCGCCGGCCACTGCCGATGTCCTGCGCCTCGGCCGGCTACACCGCAAAGGCAGGCCATCGAGGCGATCGTGGGACGCCTGACCGGCCGCAAGATCGCGGCCACCAAGCTGATCCACAACTGCAATCTCATCAGCCTTGGGCGGCGGGACGGGATCCTGCAGACAATCGACGACGAAGGGCGGGCAAAGCCGAAACACCGGGGCGGCCGCAAGCCCGCACGGATCAAGGGGCATCCTCAGGATGGCGCTGTGGGCCACCTCGCACCTCACCTACGCCATGCCCAACCGCAAGCACCGCCTGGCCGCCGCCCCTGACGCGGCCCCGCGACAAGGCGCTCACACACCCGCCTGCCGTGGTCCGCTTGCACAACACCGCCACTGATCACTGGGACACCAGCCGGTTCGAGGCCGGCCGAAACGAACCGGCCGGCCTCACTGGCCTGCCTACCGGCTGCCGGGCTCCGCCGCCACCGAAGACACTGTGCAGGACGCGGGCGGCGGCCTGCTTGTCGGCCTCACCGATACGGGGTGCCCGTCGGCGCCGGCGGGCTCTGGTCGGGCGGCAGCAGCAGCCCGATGCCGTCGAGCATGCGGTGGAGCCCGAACTCGAAGATGTTCTCCGGTTCCGATGCCTCGAACGCCTCGTTCCCGAACTCCGCGACCATCGGCAGCCGCGCCGCCCCGATGCTGCGCGCGAACGCCTCCTTGCGGGCCTGCGCCCACTCCCGCCGCGTGTGCCTGCTGGTACGGGCGGCCTGCGCCTCGTGGGCGAGCGGCACGGCGGCGCTCTGCACGTACGTGCCGATCATGATGGCGACCTGGACGAGCGTGGCGAAGTCGAGCCCGTGCCCGTCGAGGGCGCGCATGCGCCAGTCGGTGTAGGCCATCAGCGCGGGCGCGACCGGCGGCCGGGTGGTGACCGCGACGAGGTGGGACATCCACGGATGCCGCCGGTAGAGCTCCCACTCCTGCCGGGCCGAGAGCTCCAGCCTGGCCCGCCAGCCGTCCGGCCCCGGCTCGGGCAGCGGGCGGGCGGCGAAGACGGCGTCGACCATGAGGTCGTTGAGCTCCTCCCGGCTCGGGACGTACCGGTAGAGGGACATCACCCCCACTCCCAGGTCGGTCGCGACGCGCCGCATCGACAGCGCGGCGACCCCCTCCCGATCGGCGAGCGCGACGGCGGCCCGGACCACCCGGCCCTGGTCGAGCGCCGCCTCGGCCGGACGCCCCGGCTGGGCCGCGGGCTCCTCGGGGGCGGGCGGCTCGGCGAGCCGCGCCCGGTAGGCCCTCGTGCGGCAGGCGCGCGAGCAGTAGCGCCGGGGCCGCCCCCGCTCCGCCGTCCGCAGCTCCCGCCCGCACACCTCGCACGCCACCGCGCCAGCCCTCTTTTCGTCACGGTCAAATTCCGTGACGAAATTATATCTCACCCCTATGACGTCGCGCTCATATGCAATTGATGTACGGTGTATTTATGACTCGTGCAGCGTACATAAATCCTGTGACGAAAATGGCTCTGGAACTCCACCATGTGACGAAACGCCACGGCGAGGGCGCCACCGCCGTCACCGCCCTCGACGACGTCTCGCTGGCGATCCCCATCGGCACCTTCGCCGCGGTGATGGGCCCTTCGGGCTCGGGCAAGAGCACCCTGCTCCACTGCGCGGCCGGTCTGGACCGGCCCGACTCCGGCTCGGTCGTCCTCGACGGCCGCCGCCTGGACGGCCTGGACGAGGCCGCGCTGACCCGGTTGCGCCGCGAGCGGATGGGCTTCGTCTTCCAGTCCTTCAATTTGGTGCCCACCCTGACGGTCGCGCAGAACGTGACCCTGCCCCTGGAGTTCGCCGGCCGCCGCGTCGACGCGCGCCGGGTGCGGGCCCTGCTCACCCGGCTCGGCCTGGGCGAGCGCACCGGGCACCGGCCCGGCGAGCTGTCCGGCGGCCAGCAGCAGCGGGTGGCCATCGCCCGCGCGATGCTCGGCGAGCCCGCCGTCGTGTTCGCCGACGAGCCGACCGGCGCCCTCGACACGCAGGCCGCCCGCGAGGTGCTGGCCATCCTGCGCCAGGCCGCCGCCCAGGACGGACGGACGATCGTCATGGTGACCCACGACCCCGTGGCCGCCTCCTACGCCGACGTCGTGGTGTTCTTCGCCGACGGCCACGTCGTGGACCACCTGCCGCGCCCCGACGCCGCCACGGTCGCGGCCCGCATGGCCCGCCTGTCCGCGCCCGCCCACGCCGGGGGTGCGCGATGAGGTGGCGGCTGGCCCTCGGCACGATCGGCGCCCACCGGGCGTCCTACCTGGCCTCGGCCGCCGTCATGGCGGCCGGGACCGCGCTGCTCACGGCGTTCGCGACCCTGCTGGAGACCGGCCTGGCCACCGGCCGCGACCCCGGGTTCCTCGTCATGCTGCCGGCCATCCTGGGGGGCTGGACGCTGGCCGTCGTGGCCTTCGGCGTGGTGTCCACCGTGTCGCTGACCATCGGCCACCGCGAGCGGGAGCTGGCCCTGCTGCGTTCCATCGCGGCCACCCCGCGCCAGATCCGGCAGAACGTCGTGCTGGAGACGCTGGTCGTGGCCGTCCCCGCGATCGCCGCCGGGCTGCTGCCGGGCGCCGGGCTCGGCGCGGTCGTGCTCGCCCGCCTGGCGGACGCCGGGCTCGTCGGGGCGGGCGTCGAGCTGGTCGCGGGGTGGGCGAGCGCCGCGCTCGGGGCGGGCACGTCCCTGGTCGCCGCGCTGGCCGCCGCGCTGATCTCCAGCAGGCGCGCCGCGTCGGTCCCGCCGGTGCGGGCGCTGGCCGCCGCCGGGCCCGCCCGCGCGCTCGGCCGGGGCCGCCTGGTGTCCGGAGGGCTGCTGCTGGCGCTGGGGCTGAGCCTGTCGGTGACGACCCTGTTCATGGCGGACGGCCCGCTGCTGTCCAGCACGGCGGGCCCGGCGGGCGTCGCCGTCGCGGTCGGCCTGGCCCTGCTCAGCCCGGTCGCCGTCCGGCCGGTGGGACGGCTGGCCGGGGCCGGGCTCGGGGCGTCCGGGCGGCTGGCCGTCCGCAACCTGCACGCCCGCGCCCCGCAGACCGGCAGCGTCGCCGGGCCGCTGATCCTCATGGTCGGCATCGCCGGCGGCACGCTCTACATGCAGAGCACCGAGGACAGCCTCCATCGGGGCGCCGCCGACGTCAGCGCCCGGCTCGCCCCGGTGAACTACCTGGTCGTTGCCATGATCATCACGTTCACGGCGATCGTCGTGGTCAACACGCTGATCGCCGCGACCCGCCGCAGGGGCCGCGAGTTCGGGCTGCTGCGCCTGTCGGCCGCCACTCGTGCCCAGGTCATGGCAACTGTCGTGGCCGAGGGCGTGCTGACCGCGGTCCTGGCCCTTGTGCTCGGCACGGTCGCCGCCGCCGCGACCACCGTGCCCTACAGCCTGGTCAAGACCGGGTCCCCGATGGCCGCCGGGCCCGGCTGGGTCTACGCGGCCATCGCCGGGGGCGCGCTGTTGCTCGTCCTGGCGGCCACGGTGCCCACCGCCGCGGGAGCGCTGCGGGTCAGGCCGGTCGAGGCGCTGTCCGCCCCCTGACCGCTGACCTGCGGCTGAGTCATTCCAAGCTCATGCTCTCAGCGCCTCACCGGAGTGGCGGGGCCTGCGGTGTCGGCGGGAGCCGAAGGGGTGAAGGTCCGGAGCCCGCGACTGGCGGGATCGGCCAGGCCGCGCAGGGCGATCAACCCGGCTCCGAGCAGTACGAAGCACACGGCCAGCGCCAAGGCCATGAGTGCCACGCCGTCGTACCCGAACGTGTCCACATCCAGAAAGGGATAGGGATACCGCTTCCACGCGCCGGGGGGCAGCAGGGCGCCTCTGACCAGGGCGAAGGCCAGATACGCCATCGGGTAGACCAGCCATCGGAGAGCGGCTGCCCATCTTGGCCGAGGAGCGTTCCGGTCGAGGAACAGCCAGTCGATCACCGCCATGACGGGCGTCACATAGTGGAGGAGGAAGTTGCCCAGACCGTAGCCGTGCAGGGAGAGGTGTTCGAAGGGGCTCGCTCCACGCATGCGTAGAAAGTGCCAGACCAGCCCAGTGATCACGATGTAGAGCGTCACGGCCCCCTTGAGCTCGGCAGAGGGGCGCCGCCTGCCGAGCACTTTCCAGGAGTAGAACCCCATCAGCAGCAGATTGCTCTGCACGGTGAAGAGCACGAGCGGGTTCAGCGGGCTGCCCAGGCCCATCCAGGTATAGATCAGGCCCACCATGGCAGCCGCTATCAGCATCAAGCGGGACGCCGTCACCCACATCACAGGGATCATGGTCACACGAAGCGCATCGTACCGACCCGCGATCCGCCGATCGCTGGAACGTCGCAAGCCGGGGCCGGGCCCTGGCCGCGGCGGCCTCCTCCGAGCCCACCCGCGCTTGCTAGCCATAATATGACTAGTTAGAGTATGACTATGGCGCAACGTTCCGTCCTTGGACTCATCGTGCTGGGGCTGCTCACCGAGGAGCCCATGCACGTCTACCGCATGCAGAAGCTCATCGAGCGGTACGGCAAGGACCGCGTGGTGAACGTCAGGCGCCGGGCGAGCCTCTACCAGGCCATCGACCGGCTGACCCGTCTGGGCCTGGTGGAGGTCCTGCAGCGGGAGAGCACCGACAGCCATCCGGACCGCACCGTCTACGCCATCACCGACCTGGGCCGCGAAACCGCCGAACGCTGGCTGCGCGAGATGCTGCGCACCACGGGCGGCGAGTTCCCCGAGTTCGTCGCGGCCGTTTCGATACTGGTCGGGCTCCCGCCGGAAGCGGCGTGCGAGGAGCTGGAGACACGCGCCCACGCGCTGGCCGCGTCGCTGGCGGAGGTGGAGTCGACGCTGAAGTCCTCCGGCGAGGTGCCGCGGCTGTTCCTGCTGGAGGAGGAGTACCGCCGCGCGGTGCTCGCCGCCGAGCTGGAGTGGGTCCGCGGCGTGGTCGAGGACCTGCGGCAGGGACGGCTGACCTGGGACGAACCATGGCGGCGCGCGATCGCGTCCGCCCTCGAACCACCGGAGGAACAGGCATGAGCAAGGAGCTGTACCACGAAGTGACGGGCTCGGGCCCGTTACTGCTGCTGATCGCCGGCGGCACCGACGACGCCAGGGACTTCACCGGGATGACGCCGCTGCTGTCCGACAGCTACACGGTGGTCTCCTACGACTGCCGCGGCATCTCCCGCAGCCGGTCCGACGGCCCGGCTGCGGACGTGACGATGGAGACGCAGGTGGCGGACGCCCGCTGGGTCCTGGAAGCCGCCGGCGGCGGACCGGCGCACGTCTTCGGCAACAGCAGCGGCGGCCTGATCGCCCTCGCCCTCGCCGCCCGCCATCCCGGCCTGGTGCGTACGGTGGTCACCCACGAGCCGCCCGCCGTCTCCCTCCTCCCCGCCGACGATCCCCGCAGGAAGCTGGGCCTTGAGGTGGACGCGGCGTACCGGAGCGGCGGGGTGGAGGCGGCGATGGCGATCTTCGCGGCCGGCGCCGGTTTCGACACGTGGGACCCGGACCCGCCTGGCGGAATCGCGGAGTCCCCGGAGGCGATGGCGCAGATGCAGGCCAAGCTCGCCCGGATGCAGAGCAACCTGGAGTTCTTCTTCGGGCATGCGGCACTGCCGTACATGTCGTACGAGCCCGTCGTGGCTTCCTCGATCCATGTCGTGGTGGCAGTCGGTGAGCAGTCGCGCGGGCAACTGCCCCACGACACGGCACTGGCGCTGGCCGAACGGCTGGGCGTCAAACCGATCATGGTCCCGGGCGGCCATTCAGGCTTCGTCACCCACCCGACCGCATTCGCCCACAGCCTCCGCCACATCCTTGCCTAGCCCGGCCTGCTGCAAACCCATCTCATCCTCGCGGGGCCCTGCCCTGTGGGTCCGCAGAACTGCGATGGTCTCGACCGGGTGGCCCGGCCCGTCCCTCGTCCAGGTCGAGTTGAGCCCCACCCGGTAGGCGGCCACCGCGGGTGAGACGCTCTCGGCCCGATCCGCAGCGTGAGAGTGTGAGCGCGCTCGACTGCTCTTCAGACGCTCTGGCATCCCTGGAGCCGCTTGGGCAGGCGCGTCCGCCTCCGTGCCCCGCACGCCCGGGCGAAGGTGGTGCGCCAGCGACAGGAACCGGCCTCGGCCGTGGACGCCTGCCCGCGGTGAGGTGCGGACGGAGCCGCAGCAGCCGCCCCGCTCAGGGGCGAAGCGGTGCGGTCGATGGGGATGCGGTGTTGAGGACGGTGGCCAGGTCGGTCGATGGGGAGGCGGCGAGGAGGCCGGTGGCCAGGTCGGTGCGGGTGTGGGTGGCCGTACGGCCCGCGCGTCTGGTCGTGACCAGGCCCGCGGCTCGGAGGGCGGTGAGGTGCTGGGAGACGGCGCCGGGCGTGACGGCGAGGCGGGAGGCCAGGTCGCCCGTGGACAACGGCTCCGACAGGGCTTCGAGGAGAGCGGCCCGGGTACGGCCGAGCACGGCGGTGAGGCCCTCGGGCGCGGACCGGGTGTCGTCCCAGAGCCGGCCCGCGCCGCCCGCGGGATAGACGAGCCAGCCCGCCTCCAGAGGTGAACGGTCGACGAGCACGTCCGGCCAGGTGAAGACGCTCGGGGTCAGCACCAGGCCGCGTCCCTCGAGCTCAACGGTGTCGTCGCCCGCGCACCGCGACACCACGAGCTCGCCGCCGCTCCAGGCGACCTGTGTGTGCAGGTGGGTGAGCATTCCTTCGACGCCGCCCTCCGCGAGCCGTCGCGCCTGCCGGTCGACGTCGGCGTCGAGGATGGCGCCCAGCCGGTCCATGAGCGGGGCGATCAGCGCGGCATGGCAGCGCTCCAGTTCCTCTGCCACCCGCTCGAGCAGCTCACCGGCGGGCCTCGCCCGTATGCCCGCCTTGGCCAGCTCCGACGCCACGAACGCGGGCGGCATCGCGCGCAGCCGGGCGAGCTCCGCGCCGATCCCGGCCGACGGACCCGGCGGCACGTTCATGAGGAAGGACGGCACGGGCCCCGCCACCAGTTCCGCGAGCTCCTGATCCGGCGCGAAGGCCGTCCGCCGCCGCCAGCGGGCGTGCACGGGATGGGCGGCGGGCCGTACCAGCGCTCTGACCGCGAGCACGGTCTCGGTCAGCGGCGAGACCGCGAAGCGCACCTTGGCCGCCTCGGTCCCCGACAGCCTGATGCGCAATGGCACGCTTTAGCCCCTTCTAAACGGTTCTGTCGAGTACCCGCATCTTCGCAGACTGGTGGCCATGCAGACCTTCGTCTCCTACGACGGCACGACCCTCGCCTACCGGGCGGTCGGGTCGGGCCCGCCTCTGATCGTGCTGTCCGGCGGCCCCGGACGCGCCTCGTCCTACCTCGGCACCCTCGGCGGGCTGGAGCGGCACCGCACGCTCGTCCTGCTCGACACCCGCGGCACGGGTGCGTCGGAACTGCCCGCCGACCTGTCGACTGTCCGGGTGGACCGGCTCGTGGACGACGTCGAGGCCCTGCGGATCCACCTCGGCCTCGACGCGATCGACCTGCTCGGCCACTCGGCGGGCGGGGGCTGGGCGCTGCTGTACGCCGCCGCCCACCCCGGCCGTCTGTCGCACCTCGTGCTGGTCGCGCCGTCCCTGGTCGCCGTCGGCCTGCCCTCCGACGTCGGCACGGAGGAGGTGCTCTCCTCCCGTTCCAAGGAGCCGTGGTACGGCACGGCGCTGCCTGCCTACCAGGGGATGGTCGCCGCCAGGTCCTTCGCGGAGGCGGCGCGCTTCCGGACGGCGTTCGAGCCGCTCATGTACGGCCGCTGGGACGCGGCGGCTCAGGCGCATGCCGCCGCCGACCCGGCCGAACGCTCATTGCCGGTCAGCGAGCACTACTACGCCGGCTACACACCCGACCTCGGCGTCCTTCCCGCGCTGCGCGCGTTGCCCGTGCCCGTGCTGTTTCTCGGCGGGGCCGTCGACCTGTGGCCGACCGCCGCGAGCCTCGCCCAGGCCGCGCCGCTCTTCCGCGACGCGACCCTTCACGTGCAGCCGAACGCAGGACACTACCCGTGGCTCGACAACCCCTCCCACTTCAGCAGCACGGTCGCCGCCTTCCTCACCGCCTGAGGGGAGCTGCCGGGGGCTGGGGTGAGCGCCGGTCCGTCAGGTCGCCGACCGGCTCCTGCGGGCTTCCCGTTCCCTGTGGTCGATCGAGAAGGTGTCCCTTCGGTACCGACCGCGCGCCGGCGGTGCAGTCGCGCTCCAGCCGGTCCAGGTCGAGCCGGTCCGGCGCTCACCGTCGACGCGTGAGTGGAGCTGGGCCGGCGGTCGAGCTCTCCGACGCTGTATCGATCACTTCGTCCAGGACGTCGCGGGAGCGGATCAGGGCGGTGATCATGTGGTCGATGCGGTCGCGTTGCGCGGTGAGCTCGCGGAGCAGCTTCGGGGTCGCGATCTCGTTCGGGCGGCCGTCGGCATCTCTCATGCAGGGCAGCAGTTGTGCGATCTTCTTGCTGTTCAGGCCCGCGGCGTAAAGCGTCTGGATGCGTACGACGCGATCGACCGCCCACTCGCCGTAGTCCCGGTGTCCACCAGGGGTGCGCTCGGCGCGGAGCAGCCCTTGCGCCTCGTAGTAGCGCAGGGAACGCTCGCTCACCCCGCTGCGCCGAGCCAGCTCGCCGATCCGCATTCCGCACCTCGCCCGAGGACGACTTGAATCTGACACTGATGTCAACTTCTACCATGCCCGTACGACGAACACATACCTACTTGGAGGCGTCGATGAGTGACCTGACCGGCAAAGTGGCGCTGGTGACCGGCGGCAGCCGCGGGATCGGCGCGGCGACAGCAAGACGGCTGGCCGACGCGGGGGCGGCGATCGCGCTGACCTACATCCAGGCAGCAGACCAAGCGCGCGAGGTCGCCCGGCAGATTGAGGCCGATGGTGGCAGGGCGGCGGTGGTCCAGGCCGACCTCGCCCAGCCGAACGCCGCGGCCGAGGCGGTGGAGCAGACGGTACGACAGCTGGGCCGCATCGACATCTTGGTGAACAACGCAGGTTTCCTCGCCTACGGCCCGCTGGCCGAGGTGTCCGCTGCGGACCTGGACCGGGTGCTCGCCGTGGACGTCCGGTCGGTGTTCCTGGCCGCCCAGGCCGCCGCCCGGCATATGGGCGAGGGCGGGCGGATCATCAGCATCGGCTCGTGCTTCAACGGCCGCGTTCCCGGTTCGAACTTCGTCCTGCAGGCGATGGCCAAATCCGCGCTCACCGGGCTGACCAAGGCACTTGCCCGGGAACTGGGGCCGCGCGGGATCACCGCCACCATCGTGGACCCTGGCCCGATCGACACCGACATGAACCCGGCCGACGGCGAGACTGCCGATTTCCAGCGCTCACTCACCGCCCTGGGCCGGTACGGCGAGGTCGCGGACATCGCCGCCGCGGTGGCCTACCTGGCGGGTCCCGGCGGCCGTTACGTCACCGGCACCACCCTGGCCGTGGACGGCGGGTACACCATCTGACGGCGGGTCGCCCTGCTCCGCCCGAACGCCTTCCAGCGCTGCATCATCCCAAGCCCGCCGTTGAGCCTGTTGCACAGCTCCGAGCACGCGTCCGGTTCACCGACGAAACCTGTGGAGTCCTACGTCATGACCTCTCACCTGATCTTCCGCCCCATCACCGGACCAGAGGAGATCGACCTCTTCAACACACTGCCCGGCCCCTACAACGACAGCCTTGCGGACGATCTCCGGAACGGACACTCCAAGGCCGACTGGATGTGGATGGCCCTGCGCGACGGCCGGCCGGTGGCGCGGGTCGGCTGGTGGTCTCGCAGCGGCACTGGACCGGAAGTCATGGAAACCCTCGACATCGAAGACGCTTGCGACGACCCGATTCGGATCGACATCGGCGAGCAGCTCCTGCGCACCGCCCTGGCCGAGCTCTTCTCGGGGGGCGCCCGTCCACCTGAGTACGTTCTCCAGCCCGTCCCGGCGGACTGGAGGGACGATCCCAGGACCGGCAGCCGGATCAGGGACCGGATGGAGGTGGTGCGGCGCACCGGCGGCAAGGTGTTCGTCGAGAGGCTCCGCTACCGATGGACCTCCGATACGCCGTTGCCCGCACCCCGAGGCCGACTCACCTTCCGTCCGATCAGGAACGAGGAGGAAGCGATCGTCCTCTTGAGCAGCATCCTTCCAGGCACGCTCGACGCCTACAGCCGGGCCGACATCGCACGCTCCTCCATCCAGGACTACGCCCGTGTGCAGTACCACGACGAACTGCTGAGCTATCCCAGCCCACGCGAATGGTGGCGGGTCGGCATCCACCGAAGCGGCGAACCGGTAGGGATGGTCGTCCCGGCGCGAAGCCCGAACGGCTTCGTGATCGCCTACCTTGGGGTTGCCGAAGGCCATCGTGGTCAGGGCTTCGTCAACGACCTGCTCGATGAGGGAACTCGCCTGCTGGCCGCCCAGGGCGCCGAACGCATCACCGCGGACACCGACCTGGGGAACGATCCGATGGCCCGGGCCTTCGAGCGTGCCGGATACGACAACTTCGCCCGGCGCATCGACATGTGCTGGGACTGAAACGGCCATCCCTCCCGCGAGGATCATCTCTCGGGGGCTGGACGGGCACCGATCGAGCCGCGTGCGTGAAGGCGAGCCGTCACGTGAGGCGTCCCGGCGTTCCTGGCGCCGGCTCCTGTCGGGTGCCCGGGGCGGAAGTGTGCACGATGCGGTTTGAGCCCGCTTGGACAGATGAAAGGTTGAAATGTCGGTAACGATCCCAGGCTTCGACGAACACCTGATCAGGGTGGACGGCCTTGACCTTCATGTTGCTTCCGGAGGAGCGGGACCTCCGCTGCTGTTGCTTCACGGCTTCCCGCAGACGCATTTGACCTGGCGAGATGTCGCTCCGACGCTGGCAGACCGCTTCCGCGTCATATGTCCCGACCTGCCCGGCTACGGAGCCAGCGCCAAGCCACAAGGCGGCCACGAGCACTATGCCAAGCGTGTGACCGCGGCGACCGTGGTGGCGCTGATGCGGCAGCTCGGCCACGAGCGTTTCAGCCTGGTCGGCCATGACCGTGGAGCGCTGGTCGCATTCCGGGCAGCGTTGGATCACCCCGACGCCGTCGCTCACCTCGGCGTGATCGACGTCATACCCACCGTGGACATGTGGGAGTCACTGGCAGGTGTGGGCGGGGTCTTCGGCTTCCATCTGTATTTCCTCGCGCAGCTCAACGACCTGCCGGAGCGGATGATCGGCGCCGACCCCGACGCGTTCTTCGGCCACTTCCTCGATTCCTGGGCCGCGGCCGGCACGTTCGACGCCGAGGTCCGTGAGGCATACCTGGCCGCGACGCGTGATCCGGAAACGATCCACGCCATCTGCCAGGACTACCGTGCCAGTGCCTTCGTCGACGCTGCCCACGATCTCGAGGATCGGCGGGCCGCTCGGCGTATCGAGGCTCCCACCTTGGCAATCTGGCAGGACCCGGGCGACATGGTGCTGCCGTTCGACCCCTCGGCGATATGGCGCGGCTGGGCGCCGGATGTCCGCACCTTGATGCTGCCGGGTGGGCACTTCCTCCCGGAGACCCAACCCGACGCTGTAGCCGAGGCGATCAGCGCCCTGCTCAGGCGGACGTGAAGTGCATGGGACGCGGCCCGGTCATCGACGAAAAGGACGTCCCTGCTCGAACCCCGCAGTCGCGCTGACCAGAGCCGCAGGACGCTTGCACCTGCATGGAGAAGCACGCCATGCAGGTGCCGCGTCAGTTCTGGCTCAGCGGGAGACCGGACGTGGTGGCCTCGCCGTCGTGCACCTTCGGGTCGTTCGGCGCCGTTGGCCTGCGCTCGCTTGACCGTCTCGTAGGTCAGTCGACCGCCGGTTTCCAGGACCTCAAGCCCGGTGCCGCCGCGTTGAACCACCAGCCGGCCCGCCTCGCCCGGTCAACTGTCCTCCCGCAGAGCCAAGGCGGCTGATCGGGGCCCGGCGTCAGGCGAAGAAGCGCGTCAGGTGCGCGGTGACGATCTCGGGCTGTTCCTCGGGGAGGTAGTGGCCGCTGCCGGGCACGAGCACCACCTCGACCTCGGTGCCCTTGTCCGGCAGCACCGCCTGGAGGAGCAGGTGGCCGTTCTCCCCGCCGCCCAGGCCCAGGATCGGGGCGGCGACCCTGCCGTAGGTCTTCTCGTCGGCGATGTCCTGCGCGAAGGCCCGGTACCAGGAGTTTCCCGCCCGGATGGCGTCCGGGGTCGAGTAGGCGTGGGCGTAGATGTCGCGGTCTCGGTCGCTGATGGAGGCGGGATCTTCGATCAGGTAGTCGCACATCCAGTCGATGAGCTCGCGGGACCGGCCGGCGAGCAGGCGTTCCGGCAGGCCGGGTACCTGGTTGAAGGCGAACCACCACAGGAAGCGGCCCGGCCCGGCGTGGATGTCGCCGTCCACCTGATGGCGGCCGGGACGGGGAAGCAGGGAGTAGTTGAAGAAGCGGTCATCCGGGTGCGCGATGTCCAGCAGGGCGATGCGGCGGGTGCGGGCGGGGTGATTGGCGGCCATGGCGTAGGCGACCATGCCGCCGATGTCGTGGCCGGCGATGTCGGCCCGCTCGTGGCCCAGGTGATGGACGAGCGCGGCGATGTCGGCGGCCATCGTCTTCTTGTCGTACCCGGAGGCGGGCTTGGCCGAGCCGCCCATGCCGCGCAGGTCGACGGCGATCACCTGGTGTTGTCGGGCGAGCGGCGGCATGATCTTGTGGAACTCCCACCAGGTCTGCGGCCATCCGCCCAGCAGGATCAGGGGCCTGCCGCGCCCGCCCGTCACATAGTGCAGGCGGGTCCCGTTGACGTCGGCGTGCCTGCTGACGAACCCACCCTCGAGCGAGCTCGCCAGCTCGGCGTCGGACGGTACTTCACTCACGATGGTGTCTCCCTGAGGATGTCGTGCCGGATTGTGCAGGAGGTGCGTACGGCCACCGCCGCGTGGGAAGCCTCCCGGCGCGAGCTCGGCGTCAGCGAGGTGGATGACTGCCTCGAAGAGCAGCCGACGTGGCAGGAAGCGCACATGCTGGTCGGCTCCGGGGGGCGGGTCAGGGGCATCCGGGTCGGCGGTTCCCGCAGCCAGCGAGGCTATTCCTTGACATTGGCGTCAAGGTCAAGCGGTTCCATGCGCTCGCGCCATCTGGCGTCAGCGGGACTCGGCCCATACGGGCGCACTCGGTTGTTGCGACCGCGGGAGGGCGCTGAACCGGCGGGTGGAGACGGCGGCGGTCGTCGGTGGCGAGCTTGCCGTCTACGGGTCCGATTTCCGCCGGGTGCATCCTGTCCAGGGCGGACATGATGAGCGCATGACGGCGGAGACAATGACGAATGACGGTCCGGCTCCGGGGGGCGACGAGGGCAGGAGCTCACTGGCAGTGCTGGAGAGGTTCTACCGGGCGGAGGTCGCCTATATCGCCGCAGGGGGGTTCGGCAAGGCCGACTTCGGCGAGCTTGCCGAGTGCCTGGACCCGGAGGTCGTGATGTACCAGGCGGACTCCCTGCCCTACGGGGGCACCTGGCGCGGACCGAGCGGCATCGAGCAGTTCATGGCCGCCATGAGCGAGGCATGGCAGTCCCTGGAGTTCCTGGAGCAGAAGTATGTGGTCGACGGCGGCAGTGTCGTGGTCTGGAACCGCGGCATCCTGCGCGCCCGCGCCACCGGCCGGGCCCTGGAGACCTCGGTGATGCAGCTGATGACGATCAGGAACGATCGCATCACCGAGATACACCCGTTCTACCTGGACACTTCTGCGGTCCTGCACGCCCTACGCCCGGACGACGACGTCTAGCCGTTCTGTCCCGTGAGGTCGAGTACGCGGCCGCCCGCATCTGCGACGGAAACGAGCGCGGCCACCGCGAGCTGCTCGACAGCACCTGTCACCCAGGTCCTGGGATCGACGCGTCAAGCATGTCCCGGGACAGGACACGGATGAAAACATGACACAAGGCGTCGGGTTTCAGAGTGATCATCAATGCACCGGTCCGCGCCGATGTGGGGGTGGACCGGGGGCCTGACCTTCGACGGGGACGACAAGCTCGCCGAGGTGTCCAGGTCATGATCTGCGGTACGGGCCGAATCCGGACCGGCCGCGTGCCGACGGAACTGATCAAACGGCCGCGTGGTGGCGGAATCAACTTGTGTCGACACGGGCGGGAGTCCATCCGCCCGTGTTCTGCTGTGTTGCGAGAGGGTGGATCAAGGGTGACTGCGTTCGTACGGGACGTCGCCAGTATGGGGCGAGAGGCCATCGAGGTGGTGGGGGCTCGTACCAACAATCTGCGGGACGTGTCGGTGAGCATCCCCAAGGGGTGGCTCACCGCCTTCACCGGGGTGAGCGGCAGCGGCAAGACCTCGCTGGCCATCGACACCCTGCACAACGAGGCCCAGCTGCGGTACCTGGAGGGGCTTTCGCCGTTCGTACGGCAGTACATCACCCAGCGCAATCGGCCGAAGGTCGACCGCATCCTCGGGCTCGGCGCGACGCTCGCCGTCGACCAGCGCCGCCTGAACCGCAACCCCCGGTCCACGGTCGCGACGATCACCGGCATCGACGGGCATCTGGGACTGCTGTACTCGCGCCTCCCGGGGATCGGCGCCGACCCGGCGGCGCAGAGCGTCAACGGGCATCTGACGACCGCTCATTTCGACCGCAACACCCCGGAAGGCAGCTGCGCGGACTGTCACGGCGTGGGCGGGCGCTGGCAGGCGCAGGAGGACCTCGTCATCACCCATCCGGAGCTTCCCCTCTTCGAGGGGGCCTCGCCCTGGTACGCCAAGTGGCGGTCGGGGGAGCACGCGTTCGTGCCGGCGCTCGCCGACAAGCGCGGCGTGGACCTCGGCCTGCCATGGCGGTCGCTGCCGGAGGAGTTCCGCCACTGCGTGCTGTACGGCACAGGTGAGGAGAAGGTCGAGGCGACCGTCGACATGACCAGCAAGAAGGAGACGGTCTCGGTGACCTACACCTCCAGCCAGCCGCTGCGGGGCGCGCTGGCCGAGGTGGAGCGGGTGTTCCTGAACGCCCAGACCGCCACCGCCAAGCAGCGCTACCTGCCGTACATGCGCAAGCAGCCGTGCGGTACCTGCGGCGGCAGCGGGTACGACCAGGTGGCCCGGTCCGTGCGGCTCGGCGGGCTGACCTTTCCCGACCTGCTCCAGGTGGACGTACGGGAGGTGCGCAGCTGGGCCGGGCGGCTGGCCGGCGACCTGGACGCCCGGCAGCGCGAGGTGGGGGAGCCGCTGCTGCAGGACCTGGGCCGCAGCCTCGGGATCCTCGACCGCCTCGGCCTGGCCCATCTCCAGCTGTCCAGGAGCGCGGCGACACTGTCCGGGGGCGAGTTGCAGCGAACGCGGCTCGCCGCGCAGCTCAGCACCGAGCTGAGCGGCATCGTCTTCGTCCTGGACGAGCCCGGGACCGGGCTGCATCCGGCGGACAAGGCGCACCTGCTCGACATCGCCCTGGAGCTGCGCCAGGCCGGCAACACGGTGCTCCTGGTCGAGCACGATCCCGAACTGATCGCCCGGGCCGACTGGGTGATCGACATGGGGCCCGGCGCGGGCCGCCTCGGCGGCGAGGTCCTGGTGTCGGGGCTTCCCGCCGACGCGGCCGCCCACCCCACGTCACTGACCGGACGCTACCTGGCCGGTGAGGGGCCCCGGCTGCGCCGGACCCGCCGTTCGGCCGGGGATGACACCGGCTGGGTGGAGCTGCACGGCCTGCGTGCGCACAACGTGACCGCAGACGTGGTGCGTTTCCCCGCCGGCCGGCTCACCTGCCTGACCGGGGTGAGCGGCAGCGGCAAGAGCAGCCTGCTCGGCGCGCTCGCGGCGAGCGCGGAGGCCGCGTTGAACGGGACGACGATCGACACCGTGCGACAGGTGACCGGCCTGGAGGGGTTCGACTGGGTCGCCGTCGTCGATCAGGAACCGCTCGGGCGCACGCCGCGATCCAACCCGGCCACCTACAGCAAGGCGTTCGACGTCGTCCGTAAGCTGTTCGCCGAAACCGACCTGGCACGCGCACGTGGGGTCAACGCGTCCTGGTTCAGCTTCAACACCGCGGGCGGTGGCCGCTGCGAACCCTGCACCGGTTATGGCCGCAAGCTGGTCGACATGCACTTCCTGCCCGATGTGTGGGTGGTCTGCGACGCATGCCAGGGGCGGCGCTACACGCCGGAGGCCTTGGAGATCACGTACCAGGGATTGGCCATCGACCAGGTGCTGGAGCTGACCGTCGCCGAGGCGGTGGAGCGGTTCTCCGAACCCCGGCAACTCGCCGAGACCCTGGGGGCCTTGAACCAGGTCGGGCTCGGCTATCTGCAGCTCGGCCAGAGCGCCACGGAGTTGTCCGGCGGCGAGGCGCAGCGGCTGAAGCTGGCCTCCGCCATCCAGCGCGGCGCCGCGGGCCGCAAGGCCGGTCTCGTCGTTCTCGACGAACCCGTCTCGGGCCTGCACCCCTCTGACGTCCAGCGGGTGGTGGATGCGTTCGACGTGTTGCTCGACTCGGGCAACACCGTCGTCGTGGCCGAACATGACATCCCCGTCGCCGCGTCCGCGGACTGGGTGATCGACCTGGGGCCGGGAGCCGGTCCGGACGGGGGCGCGGTGGTCGCGGAGGGCACCCCGGACGCCGTCGCGACCGCGAACACCCCGACCGCCGGCTTCTTCCGGCGGTACGCGGCGGGCCTGCCGCTCCTGGAAGGACCGCGGCTCGGGATGGTGGCACCAGCCGCCCAGCAGGTGTGAGGGACACCGGAACGGCGGGGCGCGAACGTGTCAGCCGGCCGGGTGGTCGCAGGTGACGTCCTTGCCGGGCAGGACGCCGTCGACCAGGTAGCCGGTGACCTTGGTGTCGACGCAGGCGTCGCCCGCCGCGAGGTAGACGCCGTGGCGGAAGGCGCCGGTCAATGTGATCATGCGGGAGCCGGTCAGCGCCCGGTGCATGGCCTGCTGGCCCGGATAGGGCGTCGCGGGGTCGCCGGCCGCGCCGACGATCAACGCCGGTACGGAGTTGCCGATCCTCGTGGGCGCTTCGAGCGGCTTGACCGGCCAGAACGCGCACGGGCTGATGTTGCGGACGAGCGGTCCGAACAGTGGTTCGGCGGTGCGGTGCCGCTGGATGTCGCGGTAGTAGGTCGCCGGGTCGCGGGGTGCGGCCCGGTCACCGCACAGGATCGCCGTGCCCGCCCGGTCCGAGGCCGCTCCGGCACCGGTGAACAGGCCGTCGAGGAATTCCTTCAGCGAGGCGGGCGGCGGCGTCTCACCGCCGCGGCTCAGCGCCCGCGCCTCCTCGGCGAGGACGGCATAGGACTGCGGGCCGTCGCTGTAGAGGCGTGCGAACAGCCAGTACGGCACGACATGGGCATCGACGCGGTATCCGCCGATCTGCACAGGATGCCGGTTGATCTTCTCCACGGTCGCCAGGACGGCGTCACGTGTCCCGCCCAGCCCGTACTCCTTGTCATGTGCTGCGGCCCAGGACGCCCAGCGCCGCAGCGCGGCGTCGATCGCGGGGGCGGCGCGTGCCAACATGCGCGGGCCGTACACCTGCGGGTCGACGGCGCTGTCGAGCACCACCCGGTCGGCCCGCGAGCCGAACAGCTGCAGGTAGGTCGCACCCAGGTAGGTGCCGTAGGAGTAGCCGAGGTAGGACAGCTTCCGCTCGCCGAACGCGGCCCGGATCACGTCCATGTCGCGTGCGGTGTTCCTGGTCGTGGCGTACGGCAGGGTCTGGAGATTGCCCTTGGCGCAGCCGGCCGCCAACTGTTCGGCGAGGCGCACCCCCTCGTCGAAGGAACGCCGGTCGGGTCCCGCCGAGCGGAGGAAGGTGTCGGTCCGCCACCGGCAGTTGATCGGTGTGCTGCGGCCGACGAACCGGGGGTCCATGCCCACCAGGTCGTAACGGGCCGCGACCGCGGGCATCTCCTTGCCCAGGAGCGTCATCGAGAGGCCGGCGCCTCCCGGCCCGCCGGGGTTGAGCAGCAGGACGCCGCGGCGCCGGGAGGAGTCGGTGGCCTTGATCCGGGAGAGCGCGATGGAGAGGGTCCGCCCCTGCGGGTTGCGGTAGTCCATCGGGACCAGAACGGTGGCGCATCGAGCACCGGCGGCGTCCATCTGTGCGCCCATCTGATCGCCGGGTCCGGTTGCGCAGGCGCGCCAGGTGATCGTCTGATGGTGGAAGCGGTCCAGGGGGGTGGCCGCCTGCGCCGGTCCGGCGGCGCCCAATCCGATTCCGGCCGTGAGTGCCACTGCGGCAGCCGTTCCACTCTTGCTGAGGAGCATGCGTCGTTCCTTGGTGAAGGGGTTGTTTCCTGCGGGTCCGGCACGCGTCGAGTTCGACGCTCCGGTCATGACGGGTCCGGTCTCGGGGGCGCCCCCTGCTGATCGCCGGCTGTATCCAAACTAGGGGCCTGAGCAGCCCCTGGACATCGTGCGGAAGGTCGATCCGGGCCCTGCCACCGGCACACCAACCGCCCGCTTCTCTGCAACCGCTGCCCCAACGACGACTCCTCCCAAAGGAGGACAAAGCGGGTCAGGCTGGCGGCTACCTTCGTCTCATGAACGTGGTGCGACGATGGGGCCGCTGGTGGCGCGGCTTGCCGGTGATGGTCGCCGACAGCCTGCTGGCCGGTGTGTCGACCGCGCTGGCGGTGACGCAGGCCGCCTTGTCCGCCCATGACCCGGTCGTGCTGGCGTACCTGCTGGCGGTGCTCACCAGCGCGCCGCTGGTGCTGCGCAGGCGCCACCCCGTCCCCGTCCTCGCGGTGATCACGGCGGGCCTCATCGGCTGCGGCCTGGCCGGTTACCCCAACGGATTCCAGGCCCCGCCGGTGCTGGTCAGCCTCTACACCGTCGCGGCCTACCGCCGGGAGGGCCACCGCGACGGCGTCCTGGCCCTGGCGTTGATGGCGGGCATCCTCGTTCCCGACCTCGTCAGGTCCGGGCTGACCTTCGCGATCGTCAAGAGCCTGGTCGAGAACGCGCTTCAGCTCGGCGCGGCCTGGGCCATCGGGGAGGGGGTGCGCAGCCGCCGGCTGCGCCATCAGGACCTCGTCGAGCACGCCCGCCACCTGGAGATCGAACGCGAGGAGAAGGCCCTGCGAGCGGTCGCCGAAGAACGTGTGCGCGTCGCCAGGGAACTGCACGACGTGGTCGCCCACCACCTGTCGGTCGTCTCGATCCACTCCGGTGCCGGCGGCCGCCTGATCGACACCGAGCCCGACGCCGCACGCGAGGCGTTCACCGCGATCGCCGTCACCACCCGCGAGGCGCTGGCCGAGCTCCGGAACATGTTGTCGGTCCTGCGCCTCACGTCCGACACCGTCGAGGACTCCTACGCCCCGCAGCCGGGGCTGGCCCAGCTGGACACGCTGCTGGAACGCTCCCGCCTGTCCGGCCTGTCGATCCGGCGGGAGACCTCCGGTCAGGTACGCCCGCTGCCGCCCGGTGTGGACCGGTGCCTGTACCGCATCACCCAGGAGTCATTGACCAACGTGCTCAAACACGCCCCACACGCCGACGTGACCCTTACCCTGACCTACCAGCCCGCCGCGGTCACGCTGCAGGTCGCCGACGACGGCCCGGCCACCACCGGGTACAGCTCCGACGGGCACGGCCTGATCGGCATGCGCGAACGAGCCACCCTCTACGGCGGCACCCTCACCGCCGGCCCGCGTGCGGACGGCGGCTTCACCGTGACCGCGCACCTGCCCGCCTCCCCACTCGCCGAGCCCGCCTCCCCGCTCGCCGAGCCCGCGTTCGCCACGGCCCACCCGCAGCAGAGCGCACCACGCCCTGGGGCGCCCCGATGACCGGCCCCCACACCGGCCCCGACACCGGCCGCGGGACCATCCGCGTCCTGGTCGTCGACGACCAGGCCCTGGTCCGCGCGGGCCTGGTCGCTCTCCTCCGCACCGACGCCGCTCTCGCGGTCGTCGGCGAGGCCGCCGACGGCCACGAAGCCATCGCCCAGGCCGCGGCGACCGCCCTGGACGTCATCCTGATGGACATCCGCATGCCCGGCCTGGACGGCGTCGCCGCCACGCGCCACATCCTCGCCCACGCCGCCGGCCCGGCGCCGAAGATCCTCATCCTGACCACCTTCGACCTGGACGAACACGTCTTCGCCGCCCTGCGCGCCGGCGCCTCGGGATTTCTGCTCAAGGACACCCCCGCCGACCAGATGCTGGCCGCGATCGCCACGGTCGCCCGCGGCGAGGTGCTGCTGGCGCCCAGCGTCACCCGGCGCCTGGTCGACCATTTCGTCGCCGCGCCCGAACCCGACCGGCGCCGGCCCGAGGAACTCGCCCGGCTCACCAGCCAGGAGACCGCCGTGCTCCACCTGGTCGGGCGGGGCCTGACCAACCAGCAGATCGCCACCCGCCTGAACATCGCCGAGGCCACCGTCAAATCCCACCTGGGCCGCCTCATGACCAAGCTCAAGCTGTCCAGCCGCGCCCAAGCCGTGGTCGTCGCATACGAGACCGGCTTGGTCGTCCCCGGAGCCGGATACCGCACTTGATGCCCGGCACCTCACCGGTTCGGGAGCACGGACTCGTTCTACGTCAGTTCCACGAAGGTGGGATTGGTGTAGCACCAGAGGTCGTGCCAGGGGTTCTCATTGCGGCCCGTGTCCGCGGCCGGCTCCATCCCGCCGGGAGCGCTGCGCCTGCCGTCGGTGCCACGCAGCCGGAAGTAGAACGGCTCGCGCACGTCGCGGAACTTGTAGTGGAACTGGGCGACCCGGCCCTTGCCCTTCGGCGTGAACGACTCGACCACGCTCACGTCCGGGGTGGTGAAGACGTCGGGGTCGGCGGCCGGTCCGGTGATCGCACCGCGGATCAGATCCAGGCGGGCGAGCCGGGGGATCTCTTCATTGGCGTTGGGACGGCCGGCGAGATCGACGGAAATGGTGATGGTGACGTCGTCGCCGCGCCGCACCGACAGCCGTCCGCCGAAGGTGGCCGGGGCGTTGCCGGGGGCGTGCGCGTCGACGTGCAGCCCGTCGATGAGCCCGCCCATCGACACCCAGGATCGCCCGGCCCTGATCGCCTCCATGACCGCGCCATAGCTGCGTGAGGTCGCCCCCACAACCGTGCGGCTGAACTGGCCGGGCCAGAAGTCGGCGTGCCGCAGCGGGACGCCGCCGTCGATGGGATCGGGGTATCTGCCGTGCTGGTCGTACCAGTCAGCGGGCCGGGAGGGCTCGACGGTCGTGTCGCCGTTGTAGAAGTGGCCGTCGGAGTTGGCGGTGATCCACCAGCCCTTGCCCTCGGCGAGCATCGAGTCCCACATGCCGCCCAGGATTCCGGTCATGGAGTCGAAGCCGCCGTACGTCGGGTAGTGCTCCGGCCGCCAGCCGGCCCAGGAGTCGGGGTCGGCGGTGTTGTTGAAGTCGCCGCGGGCCCTGGGCTCGTTCTGGGCGCCAGGCGCGCCCTCCATGCCGACGGCGATGTTCGGCGCCGTGTCGCGGTAGGTGCGCAGGTCACGCGGGGAGTACCGGCCGCGCCGCATCACGTGGTTGATCAGGAACAGCGCGGAACTCGCCGAACCCGTGCGCAGCGCGGTCCCGAGCCAGGCGAGCGCCTCCAGCGCCTTGGCCTCGTTCGCCGGGGTGCCGGCGCCGGTGCCGTTGATCCTGGAGTCGAAGAGCCGCTCGAACGCGCGCAGCAGTTGGATCTCGTCGCGAGCACCGTCGAAGAACACCGTGGCGTGCTCGCCTCCCGGGACGTTCCACTCGAGCCCCTGCCACAACAGCAGCTCAGGGTGCCTGGCCCGGGAGGTGACGATGTCGGCATAGGTGGACTCGACCGCGAACTTCTCGTGCGCGGCGTGCCCGTGGTCGGTGATGACCAGCCAGTCCAGGCCGTGCTTGAGAGCGCCCGCGGCCTGCTGCTCAATGGTGTACATGCCGTCGTAGCTGTACTGCGTATGAACATGATGGTCGCCGGCCAGCCAGTGCAGCGCGCGGGAGCCTCCGCTGGTTGCGGCGGCGGGACGCGTGGTCAGCCCTCCCAGAGCGGTGACGCCGAGACTGCTCAGGCCGAGCAGCCCACTGTTCAGCAGAAAGCGCCGCCGGCCGAGGTCGGCGGGCGACAGTTCGGTCTCTGAGACGGACAGGTCGGCGAACGCAGCCGTTCCTTCCGGCGCGCTGTGGGAGTGTGCATGGGTGCGGCACATGGGACATACCTTTCATCTGGAATACCTGGTGCGTCGTTCTCGGGTGGCCCATGAGCTTTCGCACGAAATGGGGCGGAACAGGTGACCTGCGGCCCTTCGTCACGCTCGCAGAGGAGCGTGACGGCTTGCATGGAGAGGAAGCGAATGCTGGGCGACTTCTTGCCGAACGGCGGAAGGCTCCGGCGAGCCACCTGTCGCGCTGTACGGGGCGCCTCTGCGCTGCCGGGCCTCCCACCTCTTGGGGCGGTCAGTTCGTCCGACATCCGGGCGTGACGTGCGGCGATTCGCGCAAGGGGCACCCGTGCCTGGTCGCAGGCATATTCGCATGACGGTCCGCACGATGATCCGATAGAGAGGACCCATGTCGATTCATGTGCGCCTTGACGACCTGTGCCGGGAGACCTGGGAAGCGGTGGCCGAGCTGAGGGTGGCTGACGACCAGGCTGATCTCATTGCGTCGAACCTGTACTCGATCGCGGAGAGCCGGTTCCTGCCGGGCTTCGTGACCCGTGCGGTGATGCACGACGAGCGCGCCGTGGGCTTCGCGATGTACGGCCCTGATCCCGATGACGGCCAGATCTGGCTCTATCGCTTGATGATCGACAAGGATCACCAGGGGAAGGGGCTGGGCCGAGCGGCCCTCCAGCAGGTCATCGCCCACGTGCGGGACGCGTTCGACGTGCCGGTGCTGCGGCTGGGAGTGCGTGGCGACAACATCGCGGCCAGGGCGCTCTACACCTCTGCCGGGTTCGTCCCCACCGGGCAGGTCTTCGGCAGGGAGGAGGTCCTGGAACTCCGCCTGCGGACGGGGCACACCGAAGCGTCCGGTGACGTGCACGATCCTCGAAAAGGAAATCCCGGAAGCTGATACACGCCTGACCAGCAGGGGCACGCATCAGACGGTGGCCGCACGTGCGCGGGGGGCAGGCAGGCGGCGGTTGCGCGACGGGGGGGCGGTGGACCGGCCTGCCCGGCGAGCGCCGGGACTGCCGCGCCGGCCGCCCCCTTTCTCCCGTGCCGTCTGCCTTCCACGCCGATGGCGCGCCGCGGCCCACGAGTTCGCGTCCCCCGCTCAGGCGCCGGGCGCCAGCCTGAGGACGGCGGCCGGCAGCCCGCGCAACGCCTCGGGGACGACGACCCCGCCGGAACGATCCACCGCGGCTGGGCCGTCACCCCAGGTGGCTCCGGCCCGCGCCCGCTCGACCAGGTCGCCGGCGAGTGTCAGCCGTCCCGCGGCCGGGTCCAGGGCGATCACGTGGAGGGCGCCGTCGGGGGCGGCGGTGTAGCGGACCGGGTCGCCGACGGGCTCGGCGTGCCGGACCCACGGCCGGGTGCCGTAGATCGCCTCGCCGTGGGCCGCCAGCCAGGCGCCCAGGTGGCGCAGCCGTTCGACCTGGGACTCCGGCAACGAGCCGTCGGCCCGCGGCCCGATGTTGAGCAGCAGGTTGCCGTTCTTGGCGACGGTGTCGACCAGCAGGTGGACGAGCTCGTCCGGCCGGACGAGGTGGCGCTCGTCCTCGGCCCGGTTGAAGCCGAACGACTGGCCGAGCCCGCGCGTGGCCTCCCACACCCACGGGGAGGTCTGCTGCTCGGAGACGTACTCGCGGGTGCGCGAGCCCAGGTGCGGCACGCCCCAGCGGTCGTTCACGATGCCCTCGGGCACCCGCTCGTAGTAGTGCTCGAACAGCGCCTGCAAACTGTACGGCCCGGCCGCCTTGCCCGAGTCGGGCCAGTCGATGTCGTTCCACAACACGTCGGGGGAGTGCCGGTCGATCAGCTCCATGGCCTGCTCGAAGCAGTAGCGCGCGAACGCCTCGTCGTTGCGGCGCAGCGTGAACAGGTCCGTCATCGACTGGATCGGCGGGAAGTCGGACACGTGCCAGTCCAGCGCCCCCGAGTAGTACAGGCCGAACCGCAGGCCCGCCGCTCGGGCGGCGCGGTCCAGCTCGGCGATCAGGTCGCGGCGGGGGCCGCGGCGCGCGCTGCTGAAGGCCGTGGTGGCGGTGTCCCACAGGCAGAACCCGTCGTGGTGCTTGGCCGTGGGCACGACGTAGCGCGCGCCGGACCCCGCGATCAGTCGCATCCAGGCCGCCGGGTCGAACGCCTCCGCCCGCCAGGAGTCGGCGAGGTCCTCGTACGGGGTGCCGACCCCGTACTCCCGCTCGTGGAAGGCGCGGGCGGGCGAGCCGGGGATGCGGACGGTGTTGGCGTGCCATTCGGCGTACTGGTGGTGGCTGAACTCCAGTTCCACGGGCACGTGCTCGCCGGGCAGCCGGGCGGTCGCCCACGCGGGCACCGAGTACAGCCCCCAGTGGACGAAGACGCCGAACTTGGCGTCCCTGTACCAGTCGGGCACGTCCCTCGCCGGGTAGTCGGCGCCCAGGTCGGGGCCTACACGGCGGTCGAAAAACAGCACTATGGTCCTTTCAGCGGCCGGCGAGACCGGCGGTGGCGATGCCCTTGACCAGATGCTTCTGAAGGGCGAGGAGGAGCAGCAGCGTCGGCAGGATGGACACGATGGAGGCGGCCATCACCAGATGCCACTGGTTGCCGTTCTGGCCGAAGAACAGCTGCAGGCCGAGCGGCACGGTGCCGCGCTCGGTCACGTCGTTGACCATGATCAGCGGCCACAGGAAGCTGTTCCAGTAGTTGATGAAGGTGAACACGGCCAGCACCCCGAGCGCGGGCCTGGCCAGCGGCAGCATGATGGACAGGAAGATCCGCGCCTCGCTCGCGCTGTCGATGCGCGCCGCCTCCTGCATCTCGCGCGGCACCGAGCGGAAGAACTGCCGCAGCAGGAACGTGCCGAACGCGGTGAAGGCCCATGGGAAGATCAGCGACTGGTAGCTGTCCACCCAGCCGAACTTCTGCATGAGGATGAACATGGGCACGACCAGCACCTCCTGCGGCACCATCAGCGTGGCCAGGAACAGCAGGAAGACGCCGTCCCGGCCGCGCCAGCGCAGCGAGGCGAAGGCGTAGGCGGACAGGGCGGAGGCGGCCAGCACGACCAGCGTGCCCACGCCCGCCACCAGCACGCCGTTGAGGATGTAGCGCTGGAACGGCACGTACGTGAACACGTCGCCGAAGTTCTGCCACCGGATCCGCGAGCCGATCAGCGACCCGGGATCGCTGAACGTCTCGCCCGCCGGCTTCAGCGCGGTGGCCACCGCGAAGATCAGCGGATAGAGGAAGGCCAGCGTCACCGCGGCCAGCAGCACGTGGGAGACGACGGATCTAACTCTCATAGTGCACCCACCGCCTCTGCCCGAGGAACTGCGCGGCGGTCACGAGCAGGATGATCGCGAACAGCACCCACGCGCCCGCCGCCGCCAGCCCGAGCTCGCGCGACTGGAACCCGGCCTGGTAGACGGTCATGACGAGCGTCTCCGTGGCGTTGCCCGGTCCGCCGGCCGTCAGGATGTACGGCTGCGTGAACACCTGCAACGAGTTGATCACCGTCATCGTCGTGGCGAAGAACAGCGCCGGCGAGATCAGCGGGAGCTGCACGCTGACCAGCCTGCGCAGCCCCGTGGCACCGTCGAGCGAGGCCGCCTCCAGGACCGAGGGCGACATCTCGTTGATCGCCGCGGAGAAGACGATCAGGTTGTACCCGAACCCCTGCCAGACGCTCATGGCCACCACCGACACCAGCGCGGTGCGCCCGTCGGCGAGCAGGTTCGGCTCGGTGCCGACCATCTGGAACAGCAGCTTCCAGATGACCGCGTTGGCCACCATCGGGGTGATCGCCGGAATGAAGAACAACACCCGCCACAGGTTCTGCCACCGCGACCTGCTGATCCAGAACGCCAGCGCCAGCGCCAGCACGATGTTGAGCGGCACGTACAGGCCGGTGAAGACGAACGTGTTGCGCAGCGCGGACAGGAAGGCCGGGTCCTCGCCGAACAGGTAGCGGAAGTTCTCCAGGCCGATGAAGCTGCTCCCGCCCAGCATCGGCCAGTCGAAGAAGCTCATCACCACGGCCATGCCGACCGGGAACAGGGTGAACAACCCGAGGCCGAGCACGCTGGGCGTGGCGAACCCCAGCGCGCTCCACTGCTCTCGTGACCTCACTGCCCGCGCGCCCCCTGCTGCTGGATGGTGGCGAGCGCCTCCTTGGCGCCGCTCGCGCCGGTGTAGACCTGGAGCAGGTGCTGGGCCATGAGCTTGGTGACGTCGTCCCAGTTCTTGGTGGTGAACAGCGGCACGCCGCCGGCCACCGCCTCCTTGACCGCCGACACCGCCGCCCGCACGTCGTCGGCCTTGTCCTGGTTCTTGCCGACCAGGAAGTTCTCGTACGCCGACTGCTCGGAGGTCATCGCCGGGAAGCCGCGCCCCTCACCGGCCAGGTATGCCTGCGCCTGCTTGCCGCTGAGCACGGAGACCGCCTTGACCGCCTGCTCCTTGTACGGGCAGCCCTTGGCCACCCCGAACCCGGAGTTGGCCACGTACGTCTTCGCGCCCCCGGACCCGGCGGGAAGCTGCGCGACGCCCACCCGGAACTTGGCGGTCTTGATCGTGGATCCGATGTTCCAGGAGCCGTCGACCGCCATCATGGCGTTGCCGTTGACGAACTGCGTCTCGCCCCAGCCCAGCTCCGCCGACCCGGCCGGCACGCTGGCCGCCTTGTTCCCGGCCAGGCCCGCGTACCAGGTGGTGGCCGCGACCATGGGCTCGCTGTCGAGCTGCAGCTTCACGTCGTCGGTGACCGGCTTGGCGCCGTTGTAGGACAGCAGCATCGACAGCAGGTGCAGGTCGGAGAAGGACATGCCGAACCCGTACTTGCCGCCGGTGGTCAGCTTCCTGGCGGCCTGCTCGAAGTCGGCGGTGGTCCAGCCGGGCTTGGGCTCGGCCAGGCCGGCCTTGGCGAAGGCGTCCTTGTTGTAGTAGAGGAGCATCGGGCCCAGGTCGTAGGGGAGGGCCAGTTGCCGGCCGTTCATCTTCAGCGCGTCCAGCGCCGCGGGGGCGAAGCCTTCGGGAGCGGTGAGGGGTTCGAGGAGATCGGCGTAGGCGCCCAGGCGCAGGCTCTGCATGGAGACCACGCATGGCTGCTCGCCCGCGGCGAACTCGGTCTGCAGCTTGGTGAAGTAGGCGTTGAAGGGCGCGGTCCGCAGGTTGATCCTGATCTTCGGGTCCTGCTGGGTGACCAGCTTGGCCAGGTGGTCGAGCTGGGCCTTCTCCTCCTCGCTGCCCGCCCACATCTCCCAGTCGAGGGTGACCGTACCGTCGTCCTGCTTGGCGCCGCCCGCCGTGCCCGCCCCGCCGCCGCCGCACGCGGTGACGCCGGCGAGGAGTACGAGCCCCGCGGCCAGGAGTGCCTTCATGGGGGGACCTCCGTCAAGGTATATTTTTCGGGGTCGAATTTATTATGATGCGGAACCATAGGCTTGCTCCGGAACACACGTCAAGAGGGAGGACCGCGGATGCGCGAGGACCCGGCCAGGACGGAGATCCTGACGACGCTCGGGTCCGGACCGCTCAACCGCACGCAGCTCGCCCTCAGGCTGGGGCTCGGCGCGGCGACCGTGACCGAGCACACCCGGCGCCTCATCGAGCTCGGCTACGTACGCGAGCTGGCGCCGCAGGCGGCCGGGCGCGGTCGCCCGAAAGTGCCCCTTGAGCTGGTGCCGGACGCCGCGTACACGCTCGGCCTGCGGGTGCACCACACGCACGTGGTCGGCGTGCTCATGCGGCTCAACGGCAGCGAGGCGCGCCGCTTCACGGTGCCCTTCGACCCCGGCGCCGACCCCGTCGGGCAGCTCGCCGCCGTGTGCGCCCGCGAGCTGGCCGACCCCGTCGCCGGCGGCCGGGTGCGCGGCATCGGCCTGGCCGTCCCCGGCGTGATCGACCAGGCCAGGGGGATCGTGCGCATCTCGCCGCACCTGGGCTGGTCGGATCTGCCGCTGCGGCCCCTGCTGGCCGAACGCCTGCCGGTCCCCGTCCTCATCGACAACGACACCCGCGCCAGCACCAGCGCCGAGCTGCTGTTCGGCGCCGGCTGCGACCACGACGACTTCCTGGTGCTGGCCGTCGGCGGCGGCATCGGCATGGGCATCGTGCTCGGGCGGCGCATCCATCGCGGGCCCGACGGCGTCGCGGGCGAGTTCGGGCACGTGCCGATCGACCCGCAGGGGCCGCCCTGCGTGTGCGGGCGGCGCGGCTGCCTGGAGTCCTACGCGGCCGACTACGCCCTGGCCGCCCGCGCGTACGAGCGCGGGCTGACGCCGGCGCCGGTGCCGGTGGCCGAGCTGCCCCGGCTGGCCGCCGAGGACGTGCCGGGCGTGCGCGACCTGATGGCCGAGGCGGGGGCGGCGCTCGGGAGGGCGGCCGCGGGCGTGGTGAACGTCCTGGCCGTACGGGCGCTGGCGGTGATCGGCGAGAGCCACGTGTTGTGGCCGTATCTGGAGCCCGGGTTCCGGCCGGCGGTGGAGAGCGGCGTGCTGTCGGGAGTGGAGATCATGGTCCGCCCCTGGGACGACAGCGGCCACGCCCGAGGCGCCGCCACCCTGGCCCTGTCGGCCACGGTCGCCGCCCGCTGACCGGCAACGCCCTCATCGAGAGCGGTGACCATGGGCGCACCGGAATCACCGCGCCCCTTCTCGCTCGGACGGACGTCGTGAACACCTGTCTCCGGATCGGTGAAGAACGGGTGTGAACCCAGGGATCGAGAGGTGACCTCGATGTCACGCGCGCTGCCGGACCAAGCAGCGGACGCCGTGATCATTGAACAGTCCCGGCGGGAGCCTGAGCGCTTCTCCGCCATATTTGACCGCTACTACCCCGAGATCCACGGCTATGCCGCACGCAGACTGGGCGCGGGCCTGGCCGACGACGTCGCCGCGGAGACGTTCCTCATCGCCTTCGACAAACGGGCAGGCTACGACGTCTCCCGCGCCGACGCGCGGCCCTGGTTGTACGGCATCGCCTCCAACCTCATCGCCCGCCATCATCGCGCCGAAGTGCGCCAGTACCGGGCCCAGGCCAAGGCGGGCGCCGACAGCCCCGTGGAGGACCACGCCGACCGGGTCGCCGTGGCCGTCGACGCGGGAGCCCGCACGCGCCGGCTCGCCGAGGCGCTCGCCGGGATCGCCGATCGCGATCGGGATGTGCTGCTCCTGGTCGCCTGGGCGGAGCTGACCTCGGAGGAAGCGGGCAGCGCCCTCGGCATCCCGGCCGGAACGGCCCGCTCACGGCTGCACCGGGCCCGCAGAAGAATCCAGGCCGCACTCGAAAGGGACGGATCATGAACGACCTCGAGAGGCTGCGCGAGGACTGGGCGCACCCGGCGCCGCCGGCCCCCGACGCCCAAGCCGCAGCCCGGGCGGCTCTTCTGGCCCGCGCCCGCCGACCACGCTCCAGGCGCCGATGGGCGATCCGGGCGCTGGCGGTGGCCGCCTCCGCCGTGATCGTCACGACCGGGGTGAGCGTGTTCCAGGGAGAGCGCACGCTGCCCGCCGCCCACGCTCAGGTGGTGCTGACCAGGATCGCGGCGGCCGTACAGGAGAAGGAGTTCACGCCGCCCCGCGGCGACCAGTGGATCTACACCGAGAGCCGTGTCGCGGATCAGGGCAAGCGGGTCGGCCAGGGTGAACGGCTCACCCCGCAGACGCCGCCGCCGGAGACGGTCGAACCGTTCTGGATCCGGGCCGACGGCAGGAGGGTCGGCTATTTGGTGAGGGGCAAGCTGACGACCTCCGATCCCGGTGAGCGGACGCCGGAGAACACCTACGCGCTGCTGGCCTCGCTGCCCACCGACCCTGACGCGCTCCTGGCCGCATACGATGAGCTCTATCAGGCTGCAGGCCACTCGGTCGACGACGAGTGGATCTTCCTGCGCTTGGCCGTGACCCTCAGCCAGAACCTCGTCCCGCCGGAGCACGAGGCCGCGATCTTCCGGGCGATGGCCAAGCTGCCGGGGGTGACGGTGGACGAGCGGGCGACCGACACCGAGGGACGTCCGGCGCTGTCGATCTCTCAAGTCGCCGAAGGCTGGCGCAAGGTCGAAATCCTCCTGGACCCCGTGACCTACGCCTACCGGGCGCGGCGGGAGACTGCGATCACCGACCACGAGGAGCGTTACCCCAAGCCGGACGGGATCCTCATGTCCACGTTGAAGGACGGCGAGTTGGTTCCCGTTCCTCCTCATCTGGAGTGGAGCGTCGAGAAGGGCACGACTTGGTCGGTCTTCACCCGCGTCGCGATCGGCGTCGTGGACCAGGCCGGGGAGCGGCCATGACCTCTGCCTGCCGGGCGGGGGAGGGGACGACGGCTCTGAGCGCGGGCCACGCCAGCAGCGCCAAGGCCGCGGCGAGTGCCGCCACGGCCAGCATGGCGCCCGGCAGCCCGGACGCCTGCGCCCAGTGCCCCACGTACACCGGCCCGGCGAGGTAGCCGAGATAGGCCGAGGTGGACACGACCGAGGTGGCGGCGCCGCGGGCCGCGCCGGGGACGTTGGCGGTGGCCAGGGCGAGCACGGTGGGGAAGAGCACGGCGGTGCCGACGGCGGCCAGGGCCAGCCCGAGCAGAGCCAGAGGGAGAGACGCGGTGAGGGCGAGCAGGGACGTCCCCGCCGCGGAGATCACCGCGCCGGCGGTGAGGACGATCCACGCGCGCCGGGCCTGCACCGCGCTGATCGCGAAGCGGGTGAGCGAGACGGCGAGTGCGAAGACCGCGGGTCCGGCGCCGACCAGCGCGGGTCCGGCGTGCACGGCATCGGCGAGGTAGACGGCGCTCCAGCTCTGGTGGGCGTTCTCGACGGCGAATCCGAGCGCGCCGAGTCCGCCCGCGACCAGCAGGAGCGGCAGATGAGCGCGCAGACCCGGCCGGCTCCGCGCGGCCGAGGTACGGTCGTGATCGTGACGGCCGGCATCAGGCCGCGCGCGGTCGCCGGTGACGAGGGCGGCGCTCACAGCGCCGGCGGCGAGCAGGACCAGCACGTACGTCACGACCACGGGCAGGCCGGCGGCGTTCAGCAGGCCGGTGACGAGGCTCGCCGCGACCACGGCCAAGGAGAAGAAGCCGTGCGCCCTGGTGATGACCGGACGGCCAGTGGCCCGTTCGACGGAGCCGGCCGCCGCGTTGATCGTCACGTCCGCGGCGCCGGACGACGCGCCCAGAACCGCCAGTCCCACGGATGAGGCAAGCAGGTCGTGAGCGGTGACGGCCACGGCGATGCCGGCGAGGCCGAGCGAGGTGAGCGTGATCGCCGTGACACGATGCCCCCACCGGTCCACGGCCCGGCCCGCCAGAGGCATCGCGGGCAGGGCGCCGACGGCGATGAACAGCAGCGCCGTGCCGAGTTGGCCATCGGTCAGCCCGGCCTGGTCGCGAATGGCGGGCACGGACGCCCCCCACACGCCCCAGAACGCGCCGAAGACGGTGAATCCCGCGTACGGCACCCAGGCTCGGAGGTGACCGTGACCGGCGCGGGCCCGTGTATCGATACACATGCTGTGTAACGATACACAAGATAGGGTGAGGCATGGCCAAAGACCCTTCTCGGCCCCGTCCGACCATGGCGGAGGTGGCCCGCGCGGCGAAGGTCTCGGTGATGACCGTCTCCTACGCCTACGCCCAGCCTGACCGCGTCTCCGACCGCACCCGGGCCAGGGTCCGCGAAGCCGCCGCCCGCCTGGGATACCCCGGCCCTCATCCGGGCGCCCGCTCACTGCGCCGGGGACGGACCGGCAGCCTCGGGGTGGTGCTCGGCGAGCACCTCACCTACGCCTTCGAGGACCCCCAGGCCACCCGGTTCCTGGCCGGCGTCGCCGAGGTCTGCGCCAGTCACGGCCTGGGGCTCACGATCGTGCCCATCACCGGGGCGCCCTCGGACACCGACCGGGTCGCCGAGGCCGCGGTCGACGGTTTCGTCGTCTGGACGACCAGCGACGACGACCCCGTGCTGCAAGCGGTGGCCGCCACCGCTCTGCCCGCCGTCGTGCACGGCGGACCACACCACCGGGACCTGCCGATCGTGGCCATCGACGACCGTGCCGCAGCCCGCGCCGTCGCCGCCGAGGCCCTCGCCGGCGCCCGGCGGCCGATGGTGCTCAGCTTCCCGCTCGATCGCGCCAGGACGCCGGGGGTCCACCACGGGCTGGATCCGGCCGAGGCGACTTTCCGCGTGACCCGTGAGCGCCTGCGCGGGGTCCGTGACGCCTGGGAGGCGGCCGGCGGCCGCTGGTCGCAGGTGCGGGTCGCGGTGTGCGCACGCAACAACGCGCGCGAGGCCGACTCCCTGGCCACGGCGTTCCTGACGGGGCCGGACGCGCCGGACGCCGTCATGGCCATGAGCGACGAGCTCGCCCTGGGCCTGCTGCGAGCGGCCGCCCGTGCCGGTCTCGCCATCCCCGGCGACCTCGCCGTCACCGGCTGGGACGGCACCGACGCGGCCGCCGCCGCCGGGCTGACGACCGTCGCGCAGGACCTGCGTGCCCAGGGAGCCCGCTGCGCGCAGCTGGTCCTGGGCGAGGAAGCGGCAACCGGTCCGATCGAATGGCGCCTGGTCCTGCGCGAGTCCACCCGGCGATGACCACGCTCAAGGGCGCGCTCCCGCGACTGAGAGCGCGGGTCACTTCAGCGCGCCCGCCGTCATGCCCGCCTGGATCCGGCCCTGGAGGAGGGCGTAGACGATGAGGATCGGCGCCATGGCGATCGTCAGGCCCGCGAACAGCCCCGACCGGTCACCGGCGTAACCCTGCTCGACCGCCAGGTTGGCCAGCCCCTGCGACAGGACGAACTTGTCGTCGTCGCTGACCAGGACCAGGGGGATCAGGTACTGGTTCCACTGGCCGATGAAGTTGAAGATCCCGACGCTGATGAGCCCCGGCCGGGCCAGCGGCAACATGACCCGGAAGAAGATGCGCGCCTCGCCGCACCCGTCGAGCTTGGCGGCCTCGGCGACCTCCTCGGGCAGCGTCCGGAAGAAGGCCACCAGGAAGAACATCGAGAACGGCAGCGAGTACGCCGTGTACACGAGGATGAGCCCGGCCAGCGAGTTGCCGAGCCCGAGGTTCTGGACGACGAAGAACAGCGGGACCAGCGCCATGAAGACGGGGAAGGTCATCCCGGCGATGAAGAAGTAGTACAGGGCGTTCTTGAGCCGGAACTCGAAGCGGGCGAAGATGTAGGCGCCCATGGACGACAGCAGCAGCGTCAGCGCGACGCCGCCGCCGACCACGACGACCGTGTTGCCGAAGTACGTCCCGATCGAGGCGGTCTCCCAGGCGCGGGCGAAGTTCTCCCAGCGCAGGGCTCCGGGCAGCGACCACGCGTCCGCGACGATCTCGGGATCGGACTTGAAGGCGCTGACGACCGCCCAGACCAGCGGCAGGATCGACACCACGGCCCACAGGACGAGGAACGCCTGCGCGACGGCGACCGTCGGGCCGACGGAACCGCGCCGCCCGGACCGGGGCCCGCGCGGGGCCGCGGCCGTCCGCCCGCTCACCCGCTCATGCGTGGCGATGGCCATCAGAATTCGATCCTCTCTCGGCGGGTCGCGGAAAGCGTGAACGCGGACAGGGCCAGGGTGACGCCGAAGAGCACGACGCCCATCGCCGAGGCGTAGCCGAACCGGCCGTAGGAGAACGCGTTCTGGTAGAGGTAGAACGAGCCGACCTGGGTGGAGTCGTTCGGCCCGCCGCCGGTCATGATCTGCACGACGGCGAAGGCGTCAAGGGCGGCGATCCCCAGGTAGACGGCGGCCGTCCTGATGTTCTCCCAGATCAGCGGGATCGTGATGCGGAAGAAGACCTGCGTCCTGGAGGCGCCGTCGAGCACCGCGGCCTCCAGCAGCGAGGCGGGGATGGCCTTGATGCCGGCGGTGAACAGCACGACGTAGAAGCCGACGCCGTTCCAGACCAGCACGGCGAGCACGGCCCAGAAGGCCAGCCGTTCGTCGCCGAGCCACGACGGCTGCACCCCGCCGAGGCCGACGGCCCGCAGCGCGCCGTTGAGCAGGCCGTTGATCGGGTTGTAGACGTTCATCCACAACACGCCGATGATCGCGATCGACAACACGTACGGGAAGAAGTAGACGACGCGGTAGAAGGCGGCGCCCCTGACGCCCCGGATCTCCCCGCCCCGGGGGCCGCCCGCGACGTTGAGCATGAAGGCCAGGAACAACGCCAGCCCGATGGTGACGAGTGGCAGCGTCACCAGGAGGATCACGTTGTTGCCGAGGGCCTTCCAGAACACCGGGTCGCCGGCCAGTTCGGCGAAGTTGCCGAGCCCGACGAAGCCGAGCTCGGCCGACAGGCCCCGCCAGTCGGTCAGGGCGATGTAGAACGCCTGGACGTAGGGCGAGGCCACGAACACCGTGTAGAGGAGGACGGGCGCGGCCAGGAAGCCGATGATGATGCGGCTCTGGTGCCGGTTGCGCATGGATCGTCCGCCTCAGCGCCGGGCCGCGTCGGTGAGGCGCTGGGCCTCCGTGGCGAGCTGGGCGGCCTTGACGTCGCCGTTCATGAAGCGGCCCATCACCTTGGCGATGTCGTTCCACAGGCGGCTGTTGCGGGTGTCGAGCTTGACCCCGAAGACGTTGTCGCCGGCCTCGGCCAGCGCGGCGTTGATCGACACGAGCCCGTGCTTGGCGTCCCCGGGCAGCTCGGCCCTGCGGTTGGCCGACAGGGTGCCGGCCTGGGCGATGAAGCCGGCGGCGCTGTCGTCGGCCAGCATCGCCCGCAGGAACTCCAGGCCGCCGGCGGTGTTGGCGGCGTCGCGCGGGATGACGTACGGCTCGCCCGCCTTGGCGCACAGCGCGCCGAACGGCCGGTCGTCGGCGGCGGTGATCGACGGGACCCGGCAGATCGACATGTCGAAGCCGGCCGGGACGCTGTCGCCCATCTCCTTCTCCAGCCACGAACCGCCCGGCACGAACCCGGCCTTGCCCTGGAGGAACTGCATCTGGGCGTCGGTGTGGTTGAGCCCGGAGCTGCCCTTCAGCACCCAGCCGTTGGCGGGGACGGCCTCGAACGCCTTCAGCGCGGCCACGGCCCGCTCGTCGGTCCAGGCGTCCTTCTCCATGTTGTTGATCTTCTCGACGACCTCCTTGCCGGCCACCTTGTAGATCATCGAAGCGAGCCACCAGAACATGTAGTACGGGAACTGGCCGGGGTAGACCCAGGGCGCGATGCCCGCGGTGGCCATCTTCTCGCACAGGTCGAGGTAGGCGTCCCAGGTCTGGGGGTAGGTCCAGCCCTTCTCCTTGAACAGCGACGAGCTGTGCCACGCGCCGTAGGCGCCGTAGGAGATGTTGAGCACCAGGAACTCGCCGCCGTGCGTGCCCACCTCGACCACGCCGGGCCGCAGGGTGTCGGCCACGGTCACGTCTGGAGCGCTCCACGAGGGGGCCGCCAGCAGCGGCGCGAGCGGCAGGAGAGCCTTGTCGCCGACGAGCGCGCCGTAGTCGATGGCGTTGGAGCCGGAGTTGTTCACCACGTCCGGCGGGTTCTTGGCGACGAAGCGGGGCTGCAGACTCTGCTGGATCTGCTGGGTCGCCGACTGCTTGATGTCCGCCTGGGGGTGCTTGCTGCGGTACAGCTCGATCGGGCGCTTGATGTAGGTCTGGCCGTAGCCGCCGTCGAAGACGACGATCTCCACGGGCGCGTCTGACGCGACCCCGAACGGGTTGCCCGCGACGGCGCGTCCCGTCGGGGTCGCGGCGGGGGCCTGGCGCCCGCCCGGCGTGGCGCACGCGGCCAGCGCGCCCGCCACCGGGGCCAGGGTCATGAACGCCAGGACCGAACGGCGGGTCGGGCTGGGCTGCGACGGACGGTCGTTCATTCGGTACACCTCCACAGGAATCGTGCTCCTTTGACGATCCTGAGTAAGGTAAGCTACCTTACTAACATGGCTACAGCAACAGGCAGTTCTTCCGCTCCACCGTGGAACTCCTTCGATCAGGCGTTCCGCGGCCAGCCCGAGGCTCTGACGGCCCTCGCCGCCGCCCTGCCGGAGCAGCTCGGCCGCCATGGGGGCGCCGTCGCCGACCGCCTGGTCGTGTTCGGGATCGGGGCCAGCAGGGCCGCCGCCCACGTGCTGGTGGCGGGGCTGACCGCCCGCGGCGTCCCGTGCGAGCAGCTGACCGGGGCCGACTTCACCGCGGCCCAGGTCCGGCCGGGGACGACGTACCTGGGGGTCTCCCAGTCGGGCCGCAGCGTGGAGATCGTGCGCGCCCTGTCGGCGGTGCCCGAGCGGTCGCGTATGAGCGTCGTCAACCGGGCGCCCTCGCCCGTGGCCGACCTGACGCCGCGGCGCCTGTGGCTGGGCGGCGTCGCCGACTCCCGGGTGTCCACCGTCGGCTTCACCGCGACCGCGCTGGCCATGGCCATGCTGGCCGGGCACCTGACCGGCGACCTCGACGCCGGGCGCTGGGCCGCCTTCGGGCCGCGGCTGGCCGAGGTGATCGACCGGCGGCGCGCGGACGCCGCCCGCATCGCCGCCGACGTGCTGGCGGCCGGTCACGCCGACCTGATCTCCTCGGGGGCCGGGATGGCCGCGGCCGAGGGCGGGGCCCTGCTGCTCCGCGAGGGCGCCGCGGTGCCCGCCGCGAGCTTCGACACCCGCTCGTACCTGCACGGATTCATGGACAGCGCGCGGCCGGGCAGCGTCCACCTGATCGTCCACCGCGGCGGCGAGGCGCTGCTGGCCCGGCAGCTGGCCGACCACGGCGCCACCGTGCACCTCCTCGGCGCCGAGCCGGTCGCCTACGACGGGACCGGCCCGCTCCACCAGATCCACCTGCCCGGCATGACGGACGCCGAGCTCGCCGTCGCCGCCACCGTCATCTGGCAGATGGTCGTCCAGGAGGCGTGCGCGGCCACCGGCCGCCGCCCCGAGGACCCGGTGTTCACCCGCATCGACACGAAGGTCGGGACCGCCGCGTGAGCACGGTCGACCGGCCGCGCCGCGCCGTCGCGGGCCTCGACATCGGCGGCTCCTACCTCCGCGTCCACATCGAGGACGCCGACACCGGCGACAGGCTCGCCGCCGAGACCAGGACCAATCCGACCTGGGGCGCCCTGCCGATCACCGGCCGGGCCCGGCTGATCGGCCAGGCCCTGCGCCAGGTCACGCCGGCGGACGTCGTCCTGGTCGCGGTCGGCGTGGGCGCCCGCGGCTGCGACTCCGACGCGCTGGTACGGGAGCTGCGCGCCGCCGTCTCCGCCGAGCTCGGCCCCGGCGTCGCCGTCGCGGTCTGCAACGACGCCCTGCTGGTCGGCCTGGCCGCCGGGCGCGAACACGCGCTGTCGGTGATCGCCGGCACCGGCGCCGTCGTCGGCGGCAGGACCGCCGACGGCACGATGGTCCTCACCGACGGATGGGGCTGGATGCTCGGCGACCACGGGAGCGCGCCGCGCATCGTCCTCGACGCCCTGCGCGCCTACACCGAACGTCTCGACCAGGGCGGCAGCGACCCCGTGCTGCGGCCCTTCGTGACCGGGGCCTTCGCCCTCACCGAGGACCGCCGTCTGCCCGCCGCGCTCAAACGCTCGTACGAGAGCCTGGGCGACCTGGCGGCGGGCGTCTTCGCGTGCGCCGACGCCGGCTCGCCCTGCGCCCGGCAGGCCGTGTCCGAGAACGCCTCGCGCCTGGCCGGCAACGTCGCGGCCGCGCTGCGCCTCGGCGTACGGGCCGACGCCGTGGTCGGGGCGGGTGCGATCATGGTCAAGCAGCCCGCCTTCCGGACCGCCTTCGCCGCGGGGCTCACCGCCCAGAAGGTGTCCCTGCCGCTGTCGGTCCTCGACGCCGAACCGGTCCTCGGGGCCGTCCGGCTCGCCCGCCTGGCACCGCTGAACGAACAGGAGCAACCCGCGTGAACGCCCACCTGCGAGAACTCGCCCTCGGCACCGTGCTGCCGGCCTTCGAGGGGACCACCGCCCCGGCGTGGCTGCTCGACCGGCTGCGGGAAGGGCTCGGCGGCGTCGTCCTGTTCGGCCGCAACATCGTCTCGCGCGAGCAGGTGGCGGCGCTGGTCCGGCAGATCCTGGACGCCCGCCCCACCGCCGTCGTGGCCATCGACGAGGAGGGCGGCGACGTCACCCGCATCCACCACGACGAGGGCAGCCCCTACCCCGGCAACCGGGTGCTGTGCGAGAACGACGACCTGGCGGCCACCCGCGCCGTGGGCCGCGGCATCGGCCTCGAACTGCGCGAACTCGGCGTCAACTACAACCTCGCGCCCATCGGCGACTACGTGACCGACCCGCTCAGCCCGCTCACCACCCGCTCCTACGGCCGTACCCCGGAGCTCAACGCCGAGCACGCCGCCGCCTGGATCGAGGGCCTGCAGAGCGCGGGCGTGGCCGCCTGCCTGAAGCACTACCCGGGGCTCGGCGGATCGCTGCTGGACTCGCACCTGTCGCTCGGCCGGGTGACCGCCGGGCGCGCCGCGTTCGAGTCGGAGCACCTGCGCACCTTCACCCGGGCCGCCGAAGCCGGGGTGGCGTCCATGATGACCGCCCACGTCGTGGTCGAATGCCTCGACCCCGGAGCGCCCACGACCCTGAGCCCGGCCGTGATCGACGGCCTGCTGCGCGAGCGGATCGGCTACGACGGCGTCGTCATCTCCGACGCGCTGGAGATGCACGGCGTGCTCAACCACGCCTCCTCGCTGCCGGCCGCCGCCGTGGGCGCGCTGCGGGCCGGCGTCGACGCGCTGTGCCTCGGCGCCGACCAGTTCGAGGAGGCGACCCGGGCGGTCGTCGAGGCGATCGTGGCCGCGGCCGAATCCGGCGAGCTGAGCGTCGAGCGGCTGGAGGAGGCCAACCGGCGTGTCCGCGCGATGGCCCGCGCGTACCCGGGCGTGCCCGGCTCGGCCGACACGGCGGCCGACACGGCGGCCGAGCGGGCGGCCGGCCTACGGGCGGCGTGGGGAGCGACCGTCGTCGAGGGGGACGTCTCGCTCGGCGGGGGACGCGTCCACGTGCTGACCTTCGACGACCGCACGTCCATCGCCGCGGGTCCCGTCCCCTGGGGGATCGGGCCCGAGCTGCGCGCGGCCGGCGTCGAGTTCGCCGACCACGTCCTGACCCCGCCGATCGAGCACCTTCCCGATCTCCCGGAGCTCGCCGCCTCCGATATCGTGATCGCCGTGGTACGGGATCTGCCCCGCCATCCCGGCAGCGCGGCCGTCTTCGAACGCCTGCGCGCGCCCCGGCTGGTCGTCGTCGACATGGGATATCCGGGCACGCCCTACCCGCGTGCCACCGGCGTGATCCGCACCTTCGGCGCGTCGCGGGCGAGCGCGGCCGCCGCGGTGCGCGCCCTCACCGTCGCGAAGGAGACCCCGGTTGGCTGACGACACCCGAGCCGCGGAACTGCCCCCGACCCAGCGGCACGTGCTGAGCCACACGCTGGGCCACGGCTCGACCACCCGGCCGCGGCTGCTCACGGCGACGGGCCTGTCCAAGCCGAGCGTCAACGACGCGGTCAGCTCCCTGGAGAAGGCCGGCTACCTGCGCCGCAACGGGCGGCACGTGCCGGCCACGGGCAAACCGGCCGTGGTGTTCGAGGCGGCTGGCGAGGTCGGCTGGGCGCTCGGCATCGACCTGGGCAGCTCGCACGTCGAGCTGATGGCCGTCGACCTCGCCGGGGCGGACACCGAGCACGTCTCCGTCGCCGAGCCCGGCCGTCCCGGCGCCGCCCGCCGGCGCGAGCCCACCGCGGCGATCATGGAGCGGGCGGCCGCGCAGCTCGCCGCCTGGTGCGCGGACCCGCGCCGCCGGGGCAGGCTGCGGGCCGTGACGATCGCGCTTCCGCAGATCATCGACGCCGGCCGCCGCCAGGTCACCGCCGCCGACGCCGGCCGCGAGCAGGGCGCGGTCGCCACGCTGCTCCACGCGCTCGCCGGCCACTACGACGGCCCGGTCCGGCTGGAGAACAACGTCAACTGCTCGGCGGTGGCCGAGATGCGGATCGGCGCGGGGGCCGACGTGCCGAGCCTCGCCTACCTGCAGCTCGGCGTCGGCGTCGGCGCCGGGATCATCAACGAGGGCCGCCTGGTGCGCGGCGCGCACGGCGCGGCGGGGGAGTTGTCGCGGTTGCCGTTCCCGTGGGCCGACGGCGCCGAGCAGACCTCGCGGCACGCCATGGAGGACCGCCTGGCGGCCTCCCGCCTGGTCGACTCCTACCGGTCCCGGGCGGCCGCGGCCGCCGACGCCGCCGACGCCGCCGACGCCTCCGTCGGCGAGGTGGTCCGGGCCATCCTGGCCGACGTCGCCGCGGGCTCGGCAGAGGCGAAGGCCGTCCTGGACGCGTACGTGCTGGACGTCGCCAGGGCGTGCGCGGCGCTCGCGGCCGTCGTCGACCCCGACCTCGTGGTCATCGGCGGAGAGATCGGGGACGCCCCCGAGGTCGTCGCGGCGGTGCAGGCCGCGGTCCGGCCGCTGCACGAGTTCGTGGCGGTGTCCGGCAGCGTCGTCGGCGCGCTGGCCACCACGCTCGGCGCGGCCGTCCTCAGCCTGGAACAGGCGCACGGCCAGCTCCTCGGCGAGTACGCCGGGCACGCCGCGCCCGCCGTCGACCGCCTCGCCCCACCTGCGGGAGACCGCCCGACCGGATGATCAGCCGGGCCGCGGCGGCCTCGCCGGAGCGGGCTTCCGGTGTCAGGCCGGCGGCACGTGGTCGCACTGCGACGCGACCACGGTGCCGTTGACGTACGCGGGCCTCGGGCACAGGAACGTCTTGGGAGGCGAGGACACCCCGGACGGGAACGTGACGTAGGCCGGTTCCGGGCTCGACGCCGGTCCCGTGCAGGGGCCGGCGAGGATGTCGATCCCGCCGCGGTAGGGGTTGAGCGACCAGAAGCCCTGGGTGCAGTCGTACACACGTTCCTGGGCCGCGGCCGCCGTCGCGGGCAGGAGCGCTGCCGCGACGAGGGCGAGGACGAGCGTTCGGGCGTGGCGCATGATGCTTTCCCTTCTGAGTCCTGAGGGTTACCGGACGAAGCGGCCCGGGCCGGCGCCCGAGGAGCCGTTGGCGTGGGCGGCTGGGGTCGCCAGGAGGGGCGCCGCGAGCACTGCGGCGGCGATGACAGAACCTTTGAGCGGACGCACGATGCTCCCTTCAAGGAGACGGTTCCGCTCAAGAAACTAGGCAGCCCGGCCAGGGGCTGCCCAGAGGCATCTGTCACCGGTTCGTGTGCGCTTCTCCCAGATCTGACGGGGTCCTTGCCCGGCGCCCGGCACGTCCTTGGACGAGCACCCTCCGGCCGTCCACCCGGTGCGCCGCAGTGACCATGCCCCGGCCGATGGGGGTGCAGGATCGGTGTCGGTAACGACAGCCGCCGCCGGCCCGAAGAAGATCCTGAGGTCAATGGGACGCCGGTGAACGGGCATGATGCGAAGGAGACGTCAGGGTGGGTTTCTCGTTCAAGGTCATGCCGGGAGTACGCCTCAGGGTCAGCAGTCGCGGCCTGAGAGCCGGGATCGGACCCAGCTTCGCGCGGATGCATGTGGGAGCCGGCCGTACCGGGCTTTCTTCCTCGGTGGGGCCGATGAGCTTCTACACCAGCCTCGGCGGGGGACGCCGACATGCCACGACCGGGCGCCGTCCCACGGCCGGTAGCCTGCAGCGGCAGCTGGCCCAGGCACAGCGCGCCGCCGCGCAGGCAGAGAAGGCCGCCGAAGCCGAACGGCTGGCGGGCGTCTTCCTGCAGATCCTCGACCTGCACCGGGCCGAGTTCCCGCCCGCGCAACCCCCCATCGCCGCACCTGTCCCGTCGCCGGACCTCGCGGCCTTTCTGGCCCCTCGGGAGCAGCAGGAGCTGGCGGGAATCGGCGTGTTTCAGCGCAGGGCCCGTACCGAGGCCAAGCAGCGTGCGCGGCAGACCGCCGAGGCCGACATGCGGAACTGGTGGACGCAGGCCAACGTCGAGCGTGACCGGTACCAGTGGGAGCTCAACCGTCAGTGGCAGCGCCTGTGCGGGAACGATCCAGAGATGGTCCTGCCGGTTCTGGCGGAGGCGTTCGAGGACAACGAAGCGCCTGCGGCGCCCGTGGCGCTGAACGGCTCGGAGGTGTCCGTGGTGATCCTTGCGCCGGGGGCGGACTTCGTGCCTGAGCGTTTCCCCTCCCGTACCGCTGCAGGCAACCTCTCGCTGAAGAAGCTCACCAAGACGGAGCGCGCGAGCTACTACACCCTGGCCTTGTGCGGATACCTGCTGGTCACACTGCGCGAGGCGTTCGCCGTGGCCCCTGGCCTCAGCGCCGCGCGCGCTGTGGTGCTGCGCACCGATCGCATAGACGCGTACGGCCGGACGCAGGTCAGCTGCATGCTCGCGGGACGCTTCGAGCGGCGCTCGTTCGATGGCGTGCGATGGGACGCCGTAGACGCGGCCACCGTGGTCAACGACACCGGTGTCAACCTGATGATCAACCAGAAGGGTGCCGCCAAGGAGCCGCAGCCGCTCGATCTTCGTTTCGAGCCCGAGCTACAGGCATTGGTGAACGCGGTCGACATCACCGAACTGACCGCTCGCTGATTCGCCTCCCGGGAGCTGGACCATCGCCACCCACTTCCTGCGGCCTCGGCGATCGGACGCGCTGTAGGCTGAGCGCGCCCAGCCGGCCGGCACCTCAGGCGGTGCTTGCCGAGCAATGCGAGATCCGGCCCCTCCCTCGGCGCCGGAGCCGCGCGCTGGCCAGGCGGGGCCTCCGTCGGGGCGTCGGTGGGCTCTCGGGGATACTGATCTTCATGGCTACCGATCCGGTCCCGCGTGAGGTCAGGTTCGTCAGCGACGAGGTGGAGCTGGCGGGGACGATGGCGGTTCCCGATCGTGGCGAAGTGGCTCACGGGGTGGTGATGGTCGGTGGGTCCGGGGCGTCGGACAGGGACAACGACACGTACTTCCCGCCCCTTCGCCGGCACCTGGTGGAGGCCGGCATCGCCGTACTGTCCTACGACAAGCGGGGCGTCGGCTCGTCCACCGGTGAATGGCGGGATGCGACCCTGGACGACCTGGCCGGCGACGCCCTCGCTGCACTGCGGTTCCTTCGCGCGCAACCTGGCATGCGGACCGGCGAGGTGGGACTGTTCGGGCACAGCGAGGGCGGCTGGGTCGTCCTGCGCGCCGCCGCCAGAGCCGGCGCGCCATGGGTGATCACCAACAGCTGCCCGGGGATGACTCCGGCGGCTCAGGACCGGCACGCGTTGGCCAACGCCCTGCGGCGGAGCGCGGCGACTACGCGGCTGGCCGAGGGCGTGCTGACCTGGTACGACCGGCTCGTCGACGCAGGCCGGAACGATCTCGGCTTCGCCGAGGTGGCCTCGCTCTTCGACGAAGCACACCCGTTCACCGGCTTCTGGGGCGACATGGACGAGCGCCTCTGGGAGTTCCAGAAACGTAAGCAGGACCACGATCCCGTCCCGGACGCGCTGCGCCTGCGCTGTCCGCACCTGGCGATCTTCGGCGGCGCCGACGAGCTGGTCCCCGTCGCCGACAGTGTCCGGCTGTTCGGCGCTGCTGCCTGCCATCCTGATCGTGACCCGCGGGCGAGATTGACCGTGGAGGTGTTCCCCGGCGCCGACCACCGGATCCGGACGAACGGTGGCACGAGTACGGCGCCTGGCCATCTCGACACCTTGACCAGGTGGATCAAGGACAGAAACAGTCGCCTGGGCCCGCAATAGGGGGACCTTGTCGCCGGCCGCTCGTTTCCCGGTTACAACGCTAGCGATCCTGTCTCGCGGGTCCAAGGCGGCCGACCTGATAGGGCTCAAGGTCGGTGAGTGGCTCGGCTGACCGGAAACGTGTGCGTTCACTGGCCGGAAACCGAGCCTGGTCGGGATCGAGGAGATCAATGAGCTCGACCAGTTGATGCTGCATCCGCACAAGCCGCTCCGTCGCCCCGTCCGGAGAGTGCGCCGCGTTCTCGATGTGCCGGAACAGCTCCTGAGTCCAGTCCCGGAATTCGTCGTCGTCCTGGACCTTGCGGGTGAATTCGGCGTAGCCGCGACACCAGCGGTTTCCAGGGCTGCTGTCATCAGCGATCATGAGCTCACCGATGGCCCGCTGGTCGGCTCGGAACAGCCGGTAGTCCGTCCCCGGGATGCGGGCGGTGCTCAGCGTGCGGCTGATGCTCGCGAGGCAGAGCAGCACTCCGCGGTTACGGCGGTTCTTGCCGAGGTCCAGGAATCGGATGTCCCGCCGCAAGATCTCGGCCCATCCGAGGTATTCCGCGAAGACATATGCGGTGCTGAACCGAGCGTATCTCGCTTCGCGTTCGCTTCCGTCAAGCATGAGCGCCTGCATGAAGCCGGCACCTGCAGCACGGTCGGCCTGGTGGCCGAAGAGGATGTTGTAGATCCTGCTCTGCAGATCAAAGGCGACCCACAGCAGGGAGTCTCGATAGCGGGTCATGTAGTCCAGACGCTCGACGTTCTTCAGACGAGACTGCCACCAGAAGCCGATGCCCGCCGTCGAGACCGCCCCCAGCACCGCGATGACAGCCGATATCAGACTGACCATGTGCCTCATCCTCGGGAAGAGAATCCGCGCCTGCCTCGTGCGCTGCCAGGATCCCCTGCACACCGTGGACCTTCAATGGTTGTTCCGGTGAGAGTGCGCTCCGCGAGTTGACGGGCTCCCAGGCGGTGTTCCGTCGCCCCGCAGCTCATCCGGCTGCATCCCCGGACCTCACCGGCAGCTTTGTCACAGTCATCATGGACGGCCTTCGCCTGCGCCCTTCTTGATCGTGCACAGCCTGCTCGTCGCCCGGGACCGGCCGGCCGGGACGGCTGGTCCCGGCTCAGGCGTCCGTTCGTCAGAGGGGGCGGCGCGGGCCCGCCTGGGCGCGGATGGCGGTGGTCGCGGCGTTCAGTTCCTGTTCGTCCTTGATGGTGCGGTTCTCCTCGTACGTGACCCCGGGGGGCGGGGCGTCGTGGCCGAGCGGGTCGGCGTCCCAGAAGTTGCCCCGGTAGACGACGTTCTCCAGCGGCGGGCCCACGTGCAGCACCGCCGTGTTGTCGGCGCGCGCGACGACGTTCTCCTCCACCCGCACCCAGGAGGCGCCGTAGTCGGTGTAGAGCCCGAAGTTGTACGGCGTGCGGGTGTCCTCTATGACGTTGCCCAGCACCAGCGCCCCGTCGTCATGGGAACCGCCCTGCGGCCCCGACACGTACACGCCGCCGCCGTCGGCCAGCACCTGCATGGTGTCGACGGTCCGGTTGCGGACGATCCAGGTGCCCTCGCCGGGCCCGGCGGTGATCCCGCAGTGCGGCACGTCCCTGACCTCGTTGTGCGCGACGACGCACCCGGACGTCCCCATCACCGCGATGCCCGGCGAACCCGGATATTCGAGCCCGACGCCGCGTACCAGGTTGTCCTCGATCACGGTGCCCCGGCTGCCCGTCACCACGACGGCCCCCGCCGAGAGCGTGTCGAAGTCACAGCCGCGCACGACGTGCCCCTCGCCGCCGGACACCCCCAGCCCGGACGCCCCCAGCCGGGTGAACCGGCACCCCTCGAGCACCACGTCCGAGCAGTCCTCGAACGTGACGCAGGCGGGAATCGTCACGGAAGCCGTGGGATACGTCACGGACGCCCCCTCGCCCAGCTCCGCCACGCCGACGCCGCCGCCCTCGTAGAAGCCGCTGCCGTGATAGTGCACGAAGCCTTCGGGGCGGCTCGGGCGCAACCAGGTCGCCTCGGCGAACGTCAGCCCGCGGAAGGTCACCCGCCGCGCACCGGACCCGCGTACCAGGGTCTCCAGCGACGGGGCGACCACCCGCGTACGGGCCGGGTCCTCGCCGGGGCGGGGCAGGTAGCGCAGCACATGGTGGCCCGGCCGTGAGCGGTCGAGCACGAACGTGCCCGGCTCGCGCAGGAAGCTCGGGTCGTTCTCGATCCTGGTGGGCAGGCCGGGCCCGGCGGAGGTGGTGCCCTCCCAGGTGGAGTTGTACAGCTCGGCGGCCCATCCGAAGGCGGGCGTCGCCATGGTGATCACGGTCCGGTCGCCGTCCTGGGCGACGTCCGCGACGGGCAGGCGGCCCTCGGTCCACGGGTACACGCCGCGGTGGACGAACTCCACGTCGCGCGGGCTGGTCCAGGCCAGCGGCGCGGCGCTGTCGGTGACGTAGCCGGTGGCGGTCGCGGCCGGGGACGAACCGGGCAGCCCCTCGATCGCGGCCCGGGCGGCGCGGCGGCCGTCCACGTAGAGCTGGCGGGTCTCCAGGTCGCCGACGTCGGCCAGCCAGACGCCGTCGCGCACCTGCCAGACGGTGATCGTCCGGCCACCGCTCAGCACGGCGTCCTCCTGGTCGGGGGTGCCGTGGCCGTAGGCCTGGTAGACGGTGCCCGAGTCGGCCTCGGTGAGCTCCAGAGGCTCGCCCAGCACGTGGACGCCGCCCCTGAGATGGACGACGGACTCCCCGCCGGACCCCCTGGCGGCTTCCCGGGCGCGTCGGACGGTGGCGAAGGGGCGGTCGAGGGAGCCGGGCCAGGAGTCGTCCCCGCCGGGTGCGACATGGAAGTGGAACACAGGTTTCCCCTTTGCTGTTTATGGCGTACACGGAGTAATACACCATAAACGAGGGAGGCGCCAATGACGCGAGGTGCGGCGGGGGACCCGGACCACGGGCTCGAGCTGTTGTGGCGGGACGCGGAACGGGAGCCGCGGCCCGGCCTCAGCCTGGGCCGGATCGTGCGGGCCGCGGTCGAGCTGGCCGACGCCGAGGGCCTGGAGGGGTTGTCGATGCGCAAGGTCGCCGACCGGCTGGGCTTCACGACCATGTCCCTCTACCGCCACGTACCCGGCCGCGACCAGCTCGTGGAGCTGATGCGCGACGAGGTGCTGGGCGAAGCCCTCGTCCCCGCGCCGGACGCCGGCTCGGACGCCGGCTCGGACGCCGGCTCGGACGCCGGCTCGGACGCCGGCTCGGACGCCGGCTCGGACGCCGGCTCGGACGCCGGCCCGGACGCCGGATCGGACGCCAGTGTCGGGTGGCGGGGGCGGCTGGAGGAGGCGGCGCGCCGGGCGTGGGAGCTTCGCATGCGCCACCCGTGGCTGGCCGAGGTGCGCGGCTCCCGCCACCTGCCGGGCCCGAATGCGGTCGCCCACTACGACCACATGCTCGGCGCGCTGACCGGCACCGCGCTGCGGCCGTCCGAGGTGGTCGCGGTGGTCGGCCTGCTCGGCCGGTTCGTGGACGCCGAGGCGCTGCTCCTGTCCGAGACCCGGCGCGAGGAACGCCGCAGCGGCGTGTCCGAGCAGGAGTGGTGGGGCGCCCGCGACTCCCTTTACCAACGCCTCGACCGCTTTCCCGCCCTCTCGCGCCTGTGGGAGACGGGCGGCTGGGACGACCCGGAGGACTCCTTCACGTTCGGCCTGCGCCGCCTCCTGGACGGCGTCGAGGTGCTGATCCGAGAGCGTGACGAAAGCCGTGACGAAAGATGCCCCGAGTGTGGCGCCCCGCTGGAAACCGCCCCCTCGGGTCGCCCGCGCGTCTACTGCTCGCGGGCCTGCCAGCAACGCGCCTACCGCAAGCGCAGGTCGGCCGACTGACCCGACCCGGCGGCCCTGTGCGGTGCCTCGATGATCGTCTCCGGAGGCTCTCAGCCGATCAGGTTGTAGGCGGCGGCCACACTCAGATAGGCGAGCGCGGCGAGGACCACGACGGTGCAGTGGATCCGCCCGGCCAGGGTCCACCAGCCCTTGGCCCAGGCCAGCCCGGCGGTGACCAGCGTCACGCCGGCCCCGGCCGCGGCCAGCCCGGGCAGCGTGGTGATGGTCGTGAACAACGGGCTGCCGCCCAGGAAGAACTCGGCCTGGTTGGCGTCGAAGTCGGCGAACATCGCCACGAGGGATCCGGCGGAGGCCGTGACGAGCACCGCCGTGATCCACGCGGGCAGCCCGGCCAGGCGCGGCCCGCGAACCGTCCGCCCGTGAACCGTCCGCCCGCGAACCGTCCGTCCGTGAACCGTCCGTCCGTGAACCGTCCGCCCGTGAACCGTCCGCCCGTGAACCGTCCGCCCGTGAACCGTCCGCAGGGGCGCCGTCCGCCCGGCTCCGGCGGCAGCCCCGAAAGCACCCGCGGGCGCGGATCCGTCGCCGGACCCGCCGGACCCGCCGGACCCGCCGGGCCTGCGGCGGCGCCGCGCGAGGCGTACGGCATGCAAGAGGGGTCCGCCCACAGCCGACAGCAGCAGCACGGTCAGGCTCACGCCGAGCACGCCGAGATGCAACGTGGGCGACTGGTACCAGGCCAGGCGCTCCAGCGGCCCCGCCGGGTTCTCCGTGGCCAGCAGGCCGTCAGGCCGGAACTGGATGGTGCGGTAGCCGTTCTTCTCACGGAACAGGGCGGGGGCGATCTGCGTCCACTGGCGGCTCTCGGTGCGGCCGAGCGCGACCGCGCCGGTGGTGGTCAGGAGGCCGTCGCCGCCCGCGCTGACCGTCACGGTGCTGGTGAGCGAGCTCAGCTTGCCCAGGTCGGTCATGTCGGCGGCCAGGACCGTACGGTAGGTGCCGGTGTACTGGGCGACGTCGGGCAGCGGGCCCGGCGTGCCGTCCGCCGGGGCGGGAGCCGGGGCGAAGCGGTCGGCGAAGGCGTTGACCAGGGACCAGGCGGAGTCGGGGCCGCCCTTGCCGATGCCGTTGTAGGAGGCGTAGACGCCGATGCCCCGGTCGGGGATCAGCGCCATGATCGCGAAGTAGCCGGGAATGTTGCCCCGGTGCACCAGCAGGCGCCGGCCGTTCCTGGTGTACTCCTGGAAGCCGTACCCCATGCCGGCGGTGCCCTCGGCGTTGCCGAAGCGGCGGCTCTGCATGAGCCGCACGCTGTCCGGCCGGAGTATCCCGCCGCCGCCGGTCAGCTGGGCCAGCATGAACGTGGCCATGTCGGTGGCGGTGGAGCGGAAGCCGGCTCCGTGCGGCGGCATGTGCCCGTATTTCGCCCCTTCGGCCCGGACCTGGTGGCCGTCCTGGAGACGGTAACCGGGGGCGAGCGCCTGGGCGACGGGGCCGGGCTCGGGCTGGGTCATGCTGGAGTGGGTCATGCCGAGCGGGCGGAAGATGTTCTCCTGCACGTACTGGTGGAAGGGCAGGCCCGAGCGCACCTCGACCAGGTAGCCGGCCAGGCCCATCCCGTAGTTGGAGTAGACGGCCCTGGCGCCGGGCGGCCGGATGCGGGGCGGCTGGTGGTCGGCGAGGTGGGCGCCGAGCGGGTGCACCTCACGGGCGGTGGCCGCGCCGGTGCCGAAGTCACCGCCGGCGAACCCGGCGGTGTGGGTCAGCAGGTTCGCCATGGTGACCGGCCGTCCCGGGTAGGCGTCGTCGATCTTGAACGTGGTGAGGTACTGGTTGACGTCGGCGTTCAGGTCGATGCGGCCCCGTTCGACGAGCTGCATGACGGCGGTGGCGGTGATCAGCTTGGCCACCGACGCGGGGGCGAAGACGGTCCGCTCGGCGTCCACGGGACGGCCGGTCTCCACCTCGGCGACGCCGTACCCCTGGGCGAAGACCTGACGGCCGCCCGCCACGACGGCGATCGCCGCCCCCGGGATCTGGTGCTCCTTGAGCTGGCGGGGCACGTAGGCGTCGGCGAACTGCCGTACCGACCGTGCCGGATCGGCCGCCGTCGCGGCGGCCGGGGCGCTCACTGCGAGCAGCGGCGCGGCGACCGCCAGCGAGCACATGAGGGCACGCCAGCGGGATGATTTGCGTTCGAGCAGCATGAGCTGCTCTCCTTTCTGTGGGAGCACGTACGCGTCAAAGGCACGCCGTCACGGCGTGGTCGTGCGGTTCCGCCGTCCGGGGGTGAGTTGCCGCTCGCCCCCGGACCTGTGTCACGGGCTCGTCAGTCGACGCTGAGCAGGATCCTCTCCATCGCCGCGACCTTCTCCGTCAGCTCGCCCAGCCTGGCCTGCACCTCACCCTGCCGCTGCACGGCCTGCTCGGCCAGTTCGCGATATCTGGCCATCTCGGCCGTCAGCACGTCGGTGCGGTGCCGTTCGAACCGGAAGTAGAACGCCATGCAGGCCGTGATCGCGCCGAACAGAATCAGCACGACCACGATGGGGATCACGATGGAACCGATGTCGATCACTGCGGGGTCTCCTGCACCTGATGGGGTCCTTCCTCGTCGTCCGCGCGCAGAGCCGCGAGGACGGTGTCGATCGTCAGGGTGAGCTCGAAGGGCAGCAGCTCGATGTACTTCATCGCCTTGCCGTCCGCCGCCAGCTCCAGCCGCCCCTCGACCAGCCCCGCCTTCTCCAGCCGCTCCAGATGCATGTAGAGCAGCGCACGGGACACCTTGATCCGGCGGGCCAGCTCGCTGACGTGGACCCGGCCGCCGGCGAGCTCGGCGAGGATCTGCAACCTGAGCGGATGCCCGACCGCGCCGAGCAGGCGGAGCAACTCTTCGCTGGTCGGCATGTCGTCCTTGGAGGGTCTGTCTTGCACCTGTTAGTTCAGTCTTACAGGTGCAAGTGTACGCGTCAAACCGCTTCGCCGGGGCGCTTGCGCGCGGGTGGAGGATCCTCTACCGTCATCCCGACTAAACCAGTCGCTTATTAAGGAAAAGGGGCGGGGCCGGTGATCCGTGGTGTCGGGTTGCGGGCGGCGGGCGTGGTCCTGCTGGCCGCGATCTGGTGGGCGGTCGCGGCCTCCCACCTGTGGCCCGAGGTGTTCGTCCCCAGCCCGGGATCGGTGTGGGACCAGCTCTTCCTGACCTCCTCCGTGCACGACGGCCGGCGCGGCTACGGCGGCTACCTGCTGTCGGAGCACCTGCTGGCCAGCCTGCGCCGCATCCTGCTCGGCAGCCTGTACGGCATCGCCGGCGGCATCGCGCTCGGCCTGGTCGTCGGCCTGGTGCCCACCGTGCGCGCCCTGCTCAATCCGCTCATCACGTTCGTCCGCACGTTGCCGCCCCTGGCCTACTTCAGCCTGCTGATCATCTGGCTGGGCATCGACGAGCCGCCCAAGGTCTCGTTGTTGTTCGTGGCCGCGCTGCCGCCCGTCGCCGTGGCCACCGCCGACGCCGTGCGCGGGGTGCACGAGGACTACCTGTACGCGGCCAGGTCGCTGGGGGCCGGGCGCTGGCAACTTCCGTACCGGATCGTGCTGCCCTCGGCGCTGCCCGAGGTGATCACCGGCGTCCGGGTCGCGGTCGGGGTGGCCTACACCACGGTCGTGGCCGCGGAGACCGTCAACGGAGTGCCGGGCATCGGCGGGATGATCCGCGACGCCCAGCGCTACAACCAGACCGACGTCGTCGTGCTCGGGCTGCTCGTCATCGGCGCGTCCGGCCTGCTCATCGACACGCTCCTGCAACTCACCGAGCGCCTGCTCGTGCCCTGGCGCGGCAAGGCCTGACCCCCTGCGAAGGCATCAGCCATGAAACACCGCCTCATCCCCGCGCTGGCGCTCGCACTGTGCCTGGCGGCCTGCTCCACCGGCACCGGCGCCGCCCCCGCCGCCGACGGCAGCCCCGCGGAGCTGCGCATCGGCTACCAGCTCATCCCGAACGGCGACCTCATCGTCAAGGACCAGCGCTGGCTGGAGAGCGCGCTGCCGAACACGAAGATCAGCTGGATCAAGTTCGACTCGGGCGGCGACGTGAACACCGCGATGGTCGCGGGCAGCATCGACATCGGCCTGGCCGGCAGCAGCCCGGTCACCCGCGGCCTGTCCGCGCCGCTGAACATCCCGTACCAGGTGCCGTGGATCTTCGACGTCATCGGCGAGAACGAGGCGCTGGTGGCCCGCCAGGCGGGCTCGGTGGCCGAGCTGAAGGGCCGGAAGATCGCGACGCCGTTCTCCTCGACCTCGCACTACAGCCTGCTGGCCGCACTCCAGGAGGCCGGGCTGAGCGAGTCGGACGTCACCGTCGTCGACCTGGAGCCGCCGGACATCCAGGCCGCCTGGACGCGCGGCGACATCGACGCCGCGTACGTCTGGACGCCCGTGCTCGGCGAGCTGCGCAAGGGCGGCAAGGTGCTGGTCACCAGCAAGGAGCTGGCCGCCAAGGGCAAGCTGACGGCCGACCTGGCCGTGGCGCGCACCCAGTTCGCCACCTCCTACCCCCAGGCCCTGCGCACCTGGCTGACGCAGCAGGACCGGGCGGTCAAGCTCGTACGCACCGACAAGCGGGCCGCGGCGGCGGCCGTCGCACGCCAGCTCAACCTCAGCCCCGACGAGGCCGCCCGCCAGATCGACGAGCTGATCCTGCTGGACGCCAAGGAGCAGGCCGGCTCCGCCTACCTGGGCACCCCGGACAAGCCGGGCGCGCTCGCCGAGAACCTGCGCAGCGCCGCCGAGTTCCTCAAGGCCCAGAACAAGCTCCCCGAGGTGCCCGCCCTGGAGGTCTTCCAGAAGGGCCTGGACACCAAGGACCTGCGCGATGCCTTCGCAGGCTGACACGCGCACCGCGGCGGCGGTGCGGCTGGAGGGCGTCTCGCTCACCTACCGGCCGCGCTCCCGCTGGTCGAAGGCGGAGCCCGTCGAGGCGCTGCGCGGGATCGGCGCCGACATCGGCGCGGGCGAGTTCGTGACGATCGTCGGCCCCTCGGGCTGCGGCAAGAGCACGCTGCTCAGGCTCGTCGCCGGGTTCGCCGCGCCCACCTCCGGGACGGTCGCCGTGGGCGGCGAGCCCGTGGCGGGGCCCGGACCCGACCGGGGCGTGGTGTTCCAGCAGCCGCGCCTGTTCCCCTGGCTGAACGTACGCCGCAACGTCGAGTTCGGCCTGCGCATGACAGGGGTGCCGAAGCAGGCCAGGCGGGCCAGGGCCGACGAGCTGCTCACGCTGGTGGGGCTGGGCGAGGTGGCGGGACGGCGGCCGTACGAGCTGTCCGGCGGCATGCAGCAGCGCGCCGCCATCGCCCGGGCGCTCGCGCCCGACCCCGCGATCCTGCTGATGGACGAGCCGTTCGCCGCGCTCGACGCGCTCACCAGGGAGCGGCTCCAGGAAGAGCTGCGACGGCTCTGGCAGGCCACGGGCAAGACCGTGCTCTTCGTCACGCACAGCGTCGACGAGGCCGTCTACCTGGGCACCCGCCTGCTGGTGATGAGCCGCGGGCCGGGCACGGTCGTCCTCGACCGGCCCTCGGAGCTGCCGCACGCGGCCGATCCGCGCGCCCATCCAGACTTCCCGTCCGTACGCGAGACCGTGGCCGCGGCCGTCCGGCGGGCCGCCTCGTCCGACCTCGAGCTTTCCTGACGCGTTTCGGCCGAGCAGGCGGGGGAGGATTCCGGTCGGGCCAATCAAGCGGTGGGCCTGAAAATACGTGGCCCTAAACGCTGGGAAGGCCAAATCGAAACTCCCTGACGGGCTGAACTATTGGCCTGTTCTGAGCCGGCGTCAACGATTTCCTGGCCATTGGCCAATAGTGGTCAAGGACCGGCGTCGCACGGCCCGGCAGTGCTTCGGTCTGGCCTGGTCCGACATCGATTCGGCGACCCACACTTCGGCCATTGGCGCCTGTCATAGCTGGTGGGGACGAGTGGCGGAGGCTTGAACCCTGTCCGGATGTGGCCACGGCTGGAGGGTGATTTCCCGCCCGCAATCAAGTTTCATGGAGGCGAACAGCGCGTCGCCGCCTCGATCATCGACTGGAGGGAATCGCATGGCCATTTCTGCTGTCGCAAATTCTGGCCGGCACCGACAACTCCATGATGTCCAGGCGCAGCCGTGGTTCGGCAGCTCATCGCGGGTTTTCTTGACGGGCGTATCTGCCGGAATTCGAGACTGAAGAATATGTCTCCGATATGGCAACTGCGCCTCTCTTGACCCTTGGAGCGTCGACCGGCTCGATGTGGTGACCGCCGGCAGGGTCGCACCGTCCGGTGTGTGTGGCAGGGCCCTGCCCCCGAATTCCCCCGACCAGGGAGGTACCCATGGCTCCTTACCCGTCGCGAGTCCGGCTGATCGTCAAGCAGTCGGGCAAGGTGCTGGCGATCGAGAACGCCAGCCTCAAGGACGGCGCCAGCCTGAACCAGTACGACACCGGCACCCAGGACAACGAGAAGTTCGAGCTGCGTGACGCCGGTGACGGCTACGTCCGCATCGTGGTCAAGCATTCGGGCAAGGTGCTGGCCATCGAGAACGCCAGCCTCAACCCGGGCGCGAGCCTGAACCAGTACGACACCGGCACCCAGGACAACGAGAAGTTCGAGCTGCGTGACGCCGGTGACGGCTACGTCCGCATCGTCGTCAAGCATTCGGGCAAGGTGCTGGCCATCGAGAACGCCAGCCTCAACCCGGGCGCCAGCGTGAACCAGTACGACACCGGCACCCAGGACAACGAGAAGTTCCGGCTGGAGCCCATCAGCGACGCCAACTGGTAGCTCACAAGGTTGAGCACGTCCGGCCGTCCGTGCGCCGGACGGCCGGGCGTACCTGACATCGCGCGTCACCTGCAAGGGGGACGTGCCCGTCCGCCCGGCTGAGCGCCCAGCGCGACCTGAGCCGTGGTCTCGTGGACGTCAGCGAATCCTCGCGGACGCCAGTGGCGCCGGCGTCTCCTGACCCGGCCAGGCACCACGGAGCACGACGTCCGCGAGCTCGACGCCGACGTCGAGCCGGCGGACGACGACCAGTTCGACCGTGTCTGTCACGATCACCGTCGGGTCGTCCTCGGTGACCCGCTCGATCTCGCGCACCGCCGGCAGCACCACTGCCTCAGCTCCACCACCGAGGACGCTCATGTCAGGCTCGCGACGCACCAGACGGCCGTCGACCTGCACCAGTTTCTCGGCCTGGCCCGTGCCATTGATGATCGCGCCTGCCAGCGCCGCAGCGTAGACAGGATCGCCGACCCCGTCATAGATCCAGCGCATGCCCAGCACCGAGTGCTCGGCGGTGCCCAGCAGCCACGCGTCGGCACCGGGCAACGGCGCCTCCCGGTAGGTGAGCGGCATCTGATGAACCGGGCCGTCACCGACCCGTACCAGGATCGTCTCCATCCCGACCGCGCCGGCCGGGTCGTCGAACCGGAAGGAGGCGACGTGCCGCATCTTGCCGGCCGGCCCGCTGTACCAGGGGCGTCCCGGCAACCAGCCGCTCAGCAGCTCAAGCTTCGAAGGCCGAACGGTCGCCTGGTAGAGCAGTGCCATGGGGGCATCGTAGCGTGATCGAAGAATGCGCAAACGGGCGAACTTCCGCCGCGACCGGTCCGCCGGCGCCCGAACCGGGGTCAGCCGAACAGCAGCGTCACGTCCAAGCCGCCCTCGGCGCGTGGAAGGGCCGTCAGCCGTGCGCCGTGCGCCTGGGCGACGGCCCGGACGATCGCCAGGCCCAGTCCGTGACCGCCGGTCGTGTGGGTGCGGGGGGCGCCGAGCCGCTGGAACGGCTGGAAGAGCCGCCGCAGGTCCTGCGGCCGGATGGGCGGGCCGGTGTTGCCGATCGTCAGGCGGGCGCCCTCGCCGGTGAGGCCGGTGGCGATGGTGACGTGTCCGTCGGGGACATTGTGGTGGAGCGCGTTGTCGACCAGGTTGCCGATCATGCTGGCGATCAGGTCGGGGTCACCGCTGACGGGCGCGGGGTCCAGCGACGTACGAACCGTGACCGCCCGCCCGGCGGCCTCCGAACGGCGCGACGACACCACCTGCTCGGTGACCTCGGCCAGGTCGACCGGCTCCCGGTGCTCGACGCCCTTCTCTCCTTCGGCCAGCGTGAGGAGGGCGCCGATCAGGCGTTCCTGCCGCGCTCCGAGAGCGAGTGCCTCCTCACACGCGGCCCGCAGGCTCGCCTCACCCGCCTCGGGGTCGGCGAGCGCGACCTGGAGCACCGCGCGCTGACCGGCCAGCGGGGTGCGCAGCTCGTGGGAGGCGTTGGCCACGAAGTGGCGCTGCGCCGCGAACGCGGAGTCCAGCCGCTCGAACAGGTCGTCGAGCGTACGCCCGAGCCTGGTCAGCTCGTCGTCAGGGCCGCGCAGGCCGAGCCGGCGGTTGAGGTTGGTGGCCGAGATCTCCCGGGCGGTCACGGTCATGGCGCGCAGCGGACGGAGGAAGCGCCCGGCCAGCCACCACGCGGCCACCACGGTCAGGGCCACGACGACGATCCCGGTGACCGTGAGCACGGCGTCGACCTGCTGGGCGGAGGCGTCGGGCGGGGGAGCGGCGTCCCCGGCCCGGAGGCGGACCTGGTCCCTGCCGAACAGGAATCCGGCGACCAGCATCATCGGGACGACGACCGCCAGAACCAGTCCGGCGTACAGCGTCGTGAGCTGCGCGCGCAGGGACGGCCGTCGCAAGTGGCTGCGAACGCGGCCGGTCACCGTCGGGTTCATCGCGGGACCCCGATGCGGTAGCCGCCCTCGCGGACGGTGCCGATCACCGGTGGTTCGCCGAGTTTGGCCCGTAACCGGCGCACGGTCGTCTTGACGGCCGTGGTGAACGGGTCAGCGGCCTCGTCCCAGACCCGTTCCAGCAGCTCTTCCGTGGATACGACCCGGTCACCGGCGGCCAGCAGGCACTCCAGCAGCGCGAACTCCTTCGGGGTCAGCTCCAGGCGCCGCGCGCCGCGAAAGGCCACCCGCCTGCCCGGGTCCAGCGTCAGGTCCTCCGCCCGGAGGATCGGCGGCACGGCGGGCGCCGAGCGGCGCGCCAGCGCGCGCACGCGGGCCACGAGTTCGGCGAAGTCGAACGGCTTGGGCAGGTAGTCGTCCGCGCCCAGCCCCAGACCCTCGACCCTGTCCCGCACGGTGCCGGCGGCGGTGAGCATCAGCACCCGCGAACCCGTGTCACCGGCGGCGATGTCACGGCACACCTCGTCGCCGGGCGTGCCCGGCAGATCGCGGTCCAGCACCACCACGTCGTACCGGGTGGCGGCCAGGCGGGCCAGAGCGTCGTCGCCGTCGAGGACGACGTCCACCGCCATGCCCTCGCGCCGCAGCCCGGTCCCGATCGCCCGCGCCAGAACCTCGAAGTCCTCGACGACCAGCACTCGCACGACCGTCCTCCTCACCCCGGTGGTGGCGCCGTCCCGTCCACTGTTTCCCGTCAATGGCCACGATGCCAGGGATCGGGTGTCGGCCGGGTGTCAGCGGCTGACACCCGGCCGACACCGGCCGTGCCGTACAACCGTCCGTGATCCCCCCTCGGAAAGGACGAGACGTGACAGATCCGCGGTTGACCCGGCGCAGGTTCCTCGCCGTCACCGGAGCCGGCACGGCTGCCGGCGGACTGCTGGCCTCCAGCTCGGCGGCCGGCTCGACGGGCGGCTCGACGGGCGGCTCGACGGGCGGCTCGACGGGCACGGGCGAGGTGTCCGCACGGGGCCTCACCCAGGCCGTCCTGTCGGCCTTCGAACACCACCGGCTCGTCGCCGTCGGCGAGTCGCACGGCCAGCAGGAACACGGCGACGCGCAGCAGATGCTGCTCACGGACCCGCGGTTGCCGGACGTGGTCGACGACATCGTCGTGGAATTCGGCAACGCGCTCTACCAGCCGGTCGTCGACCGGTTCGTCGCCGGCGGGGCCGTCGAGGACCACGTGTTGCGGCAGGTCTGGCGGAACACCACGCAATCGCCCGGGGGCACCGGCGACCAGCCGATCCGTGAGCAGTTCTTCCGTACGGTCCGCGCCGTCAACTGGGCGCTGCCCGCCGCGCGGAGGATCCGGGTGCTCCTCGGGGACCCGCCCATCGACTGGTCACGCATCACCACCCAGGACCAGGTGGACGGCTTCCTCGCCCAGCGTGACACCCACATGGCGTCCCTGGTGCGGCGGGAGGTGCTCGCCAGGAACCGCCGGGCGCTGATCTGCTACGGCAGCGGGCACGTGACGCACTCGCCGGCGCGGGGCCAGAACGCCGACCACGCGATCCCGCTGATCGAGGAGCAGACCGGCCGGCGCGTGTACGTGATCGTGGCCGGCAGCCATCCCCGCCTGGCGGCCTGTCCACGGCGTACCGTGATCGCGTGCTCCGGCACCTGGCTGGAGTCGGCCGACGCGGGACACTTCATGGACGCGCCCCGGCTGTGCGGCTTCCCGCTGGGGAAGCTGGCGGACGCCGTCCTGTACCTGGGGCAGTTGAAGGACCTGACGCAGCCGCTGTGGAATCCCGCGATCTTCCTCGATCCGGTGTACTGGGCGGAGCTCCAGAGACGCAACGCGATCAACGGGAACCTCGTCGACCTGGAGGCGTACCGGCGGCAGCAGCCGATCTCCCTGCCCTCCTCACCTCCCGTGAGCTGCTCCTGACAGCGCCGGCCGGGCACGCCGTAAGCCCGGTGAAGTGCGTGTGCTGGACGCGGAGGCTGATGAAAGTTTCATGGCGACGCTCTGGCCGGCCCGCCTCGATAGCTCAAGGTGAGCGCGCTCGGCGGCCGCCTCGTCCGGCCGCCGCGCGCCATGGCGCTCTTGACAGCGCCTTTCCGGCTCGTATTTGCTCCCACCGTCCCTTCCATCGGCCCGGAAGAGCTCGACCGGTTAGCGCTTGTTAGCGCTAACATACGAGAGGTGGATGCATGAGACCAGGCGAATCGCGCAGGAGAAGGCGCGCGGGCATCGCAGCCGCCCTGGCGGCTGTGATCACGGCGGCGGCCACCACTCTGGCCATGTTTCTGGTGGGCGCGCCGCAGGCGTCGGCCGCGGTCCTGACCGAGGTGACGAACTTCGGCACCAACCCGGGCGGGCTGCGGATGTACCTCTACGTCCCCGACAGGGTGGCGGCCAGGCCGGGCGTCCTGGTGGCGATGCACGGCTGCAACGGCTGGGCCCCCGGCTTCCACCAGGGCACCGAGTTCGCCTCGCTGGCCGACCGGTACGGCTTCATCGTCATCTACCCGCAGGCGAACAAGAGCGCCAACGGCCTGTCGAACTGCTTCGACGTCTGGTCGAACGAGGCCCTGCGGCACGGCGGCGGCAGCGACCCGGTGTCGATCGTCTCCATGACGACCTACGTGCTGCAACGCTACAACGGCGACCCGCAGCGGGTGTTCGCGACCGGCTTCTCCTCGGGAGCGATGGAGACCAACAACCTGCTCGCCACCTACCCCGACGTCTTCAAGGCCGGAGCGCCGTTCTCGGGCGTCCCCTACGGCTGCCTCGGGCCCGCCGGATGCGGCGACAAGACCCCGCAGCAGTGGGGTGACCTCGCCAGGAACGCCTACCCCGGCTACACCGGGCCCCGGCCGCGCGTCATGGCCTGGCACGGCACCGCCGACTCCGTCCTGCCGTACACGATGTTGCAGGAGGAGGTCGACCAGTGGACCGACGTGCACGGCCTGAGCCAGACCCCCGCCTCCACCGACAGCCCCCAGTCCGGCTGGACGCGGCGTGTCTTCGGTTCCGGGCAGGTCGAGGCGTACACCGTCACCGGCGCCGGACACGACCTGCCCCACCCGGGGATGGCGGCGTACGCCATCCGCTTCTTCGGCCTGGACGGCGGCTCGTCCACCACGACGCCGACCCCGCCACCGGCAGGTCAGATCAGGGGAGTGGCCTCCGGCCGCTGCGTGGACGTGCCCAACGCCGGCACCGCCGACGGCACCGCCGTGCAGCTGTGGGACTGCAACGGCCGCACCAACCAGCAGTGGACGCAGACCCCGGCCGGAGAGCTGAGGGTGTACGGCAACAAGTGCCTGGACGCCGGAGGCGCCGGCAACGGCGCCAGGATCCAGATCTACTCCTGCTGGGGCGGCGACAACCAGAAGTGGCGCCTCAACTCCGACGGCACCATCACCGGCGTCCAGTCCGGGCTGTGCCTCGACGCCGTCGGCGCAGGCAACGGCAACGGCACCGCGCTCCAGCTGTACAGCTGCTCGGGCGGCGCCAACCAGAAGTGGACCCGGACGTGACGCCCCTGGCCCGCCGCGTCGGCCGCGGCCCCGCGACGACCCGGGCATCGCGTGCCGCACTCGCGGCCGCCGCCGTCCTCCTGATGGCCGCCGCCGTGCTGCTGGGCGTCAGGCCCGCCGCCGCCGCGTCGCTGACCCGGGTCACCGGCTTCGGCAACAACCCGACCAACCTGAACATGTACATCTATGTCCCGGACCGGGTGGCGGCGAGGCCGGCGCTGCTGGTCATGGTGCACTACTGCACCGGCTCGGCGTCCGGGGTGTTCAACGGCGTCGGGCACGACTACGTCACCGCCGCCGACCAGTACGGATACATCATCGTGGTCCCGGAGGCCACCCGCAGCGGCCAGTGCTTCGACGTGTCCACTCCGGCCGCGCTGAGACGTGACGGCGGCGGGGACTCCACCGGGATCATGTCGATGGTCGGCTACGCCCGGCAGCGGTACAACGTGGACCCCGCCAAGATCGTGGTCAGCGGCTTCTCCTCGGGCGCGATGATGACCAACGTACTCGCCGCGCAGTACCCCGACGTGTTCTCGGCCGCCGCGGCGTTCTCCGGCGTCCCGGCCGGATGCTTCGCCACCGCCGACGGATCCTTGTGGAACAGCGAGTGCTCCGGCGGCCGGATCGTCAAGACCGCCCAGCAGTGGGGCGACCAGGCCCGCGCCATGTTCCCCGGCTACACCGGCGCCTACCCGCGCATGCAGCTCTGGCACGGCACCGTCGACACCACACTGGCCTACGCCAACTTCGGCGAGGAGATCAAGCAGTGGTCCGGCCTGAACGGGGTGAGCCAGACCCCCGCGTACACCGACAGCCCGCGCTCGGGCGTCACCCGCACCCGGTACGGCGGCACCGGGAACCAGCCGCGGGTCGAGGGGCTCAGCTTCGCGGGGCAGGGCCACTCCCTGCCGTTGACGGGCATGTTCCCTTACGCCCTCTCCTTCTTCGGGCTCGACGGCACCTCGCCCGGCCCGGCGCCCGGCGGCCAGGTCAGGAACGCGGGGTCGGGCAGGTGTCTCGACGTCGCGGGCGCCTCCCAGGCCAACGGCGCCCAGGCGCAGATCTGGGACTGCCACGGGCAGCCCAACCAGCAGTGGACGTCCACCGCCTCCGGTGAGCTGCGCGTGTACGGCGGCAAGTGCCTGGACGTGGCCAACCGGAGCACAGCCGACGGCGCCGGCGTGATCATCTGGGACTGCAGCGGCCAGAGCAACCAGCAGTGGCGCTTCAACGCCGACGGCTCCATCACCGCCGTCGGCGCCGGCAAGTGCCTGGACGTGCCGAGCAACAGCACCGCCAACGGCGTCAAGCTCCAGATCTGGTCCTGCAGCGGCGCCGCCAACCAGCGCTGGACCCGCACCGGCTCATGACGACACCCAGGAGGTGGAGAAGCGAATGCGCAGCATTCTCGGCCTGACGACGGCCGCGTTACTGGCGGCCGGCTCCCTCGTCGCGATCGGCGGTGCCACGTCCCCGGCCGTCGCGCTGGAGAACGGCCTCGCCCGCACCCCGCAGATGGGCTGGAACGACTGGAACAGCTTCGGCTGCAACGTCAACGACGGCCTCGTCCGCCAGACGGCCGACGCCATGGTCTCCAGTGGCATGGCGGCGGCGGGCTACACCTACGTCAACATCGACGACTGCTGGTCCACCAAGAGCCGGAACGCGAGCGGCGACCTGGTGCCGGATCCGCAGAAGTTCCCCAACGGCATCAAGGCCCTGGCCGACTACGTGCACTCCAAGGGGCTCAAGCTCGGCATCTACTCCTCGGCCGGCACCACGACGTGCGCGGGCTACCCGGCCAGCCTGGGCTACGAGCGGCGGGACGCGGCCCTGTGGGCGTCGTGGGGGATCGACTATCTGAAATACGACAACTGCGGCGACCACCGCGGGATGAACGGGCAGCAGCGGTACACGGCCATGCGGGACGCGCTGGCCGCCGCCGGCCGCCCGATCGTGTACAGCCTGTGCAACTGGGGCCAGGAGAACGTGTGGACCTGGGGAGCGCCGGTGGGCAACTCCTGGCGTGACACCGGCGACATCGCGGCCAACTGGAATTCCATCATGGGCATCCTGGACCAGCAGGTCGGGCTGGAGTCGTACTCGGGCCCGGGGGGCTGGAACGACCCGGACATGCTGGAGGTCGGCGTCGGTTCGGTGACGGGCACCGAGGGGCGCGCGCACTTCAGCCTGTGGTCGCTGCTGAACGCGCCGCTCATCGCCGGCAACGACCTCCGTACGATGAGCGCCGACACGCGCACCATCCTCACCAACACCGAGGTCATCGCGGTCAACCAGGACTGGGGTGGCCGGCAGGGCCACAAGATCAGCGACAACGGCGACCTGGAGGTCTGGCGCAAGCCGATGAAGAACGGCTCGGTCGCGGTCGTCCTGCTCAACCGGGGCACCTCGACCGCGACCGTCTCCACCACCGCCGCGGCCCTCGGGCTGGGCTCGGCGTCCTCCTACTCCGTGCGTGACCTGTGGGCGCACACGACGTCCTCCTCGCCGGGGACGATCAGCGCGCCGGTCCCCGGGCACGGGGCGGCCATGTACGTCGTGACGGGAGGCGGCATCGTCCCGCCTGCCACGGTCGCGATCAAGGGAGTGGGCTCGGGACGGTGCCTCGACGTCGCCGGCGCCTCGCAGGCCAACGGCGCCCAGGCGCAGATCTGGGACTGCCACGGCCAGGCCAACCAGCAGTGGACGCCCACCGCGAGCGGCGAACTGCGCGTCTACGGCGGCAAGTGCCTGGACGTGTACGACGGCGGAACCACCGACGGCACCAACGTCATCATCTGGGACTGCAACGGCCAGAGCAACCAGCAGTGGCGCTTCAACGCCGACGGCACCCTCACCGCCGTCGGTGCGAACAAGTGCCTGGACGTGCCGAACAACGCCACCGCCAACGGCACCAAGCTGACCATCTGGTCGTGCAACGGCGGCGCCAACCAGCGCTGGACCCGTAGCTGACCCGTCATCCCGGGAGCGATCGTGAGAATGGCATTACGGTTTCCGGCCACCACAAGAGCCGGACGCGGAATCGTAGGGGTGCTGGTCCTGCTCGGGCTCGTGGCGCTGCTGCCCGCCCACCCGGCCAGGGCGGACAATCCGATCATCCAGACCGTCTACACCGCCGACCCGGCGCCGCTGGTGCACAACGGACGGGTGTACCTCTACACCGGCCACGACGAGGACGGCTCGACCTGGTTCACCATGAAGGACTGGCGGGTCTGGTCCTCCGCCGACATGGTGAACTGGACCGACCACGGATCCCCGCTGAGCCTGACCACCTTCAGCTGGGCGAAGTCCGACGCCTGGGCGGGACAGACCATCTACCGGAACGGCCGGTTCTACTGGTACGTGCCCACGACCAACCGGGCGACCGGCCGCATGGCCATCGGGGTGGCCGTCTCCGACAGTCCGACCGGGCCGTTCAGGGACGCACTCGGACGGCCGCTGATCGAGAACGGCGAGATCGACCCGACGGTCTTCATCGACGACGACGGGCAGGCCTACCTCTACTGGGGCAACCCGCACCTCTGGTACGTGAAGCTGAACGCCGACATGACCTCGTACTCGGGAAGCGCGACGCAGATCCCGCTCACCACGGCGGGATTCGGCGCCAGGACGGGTGACGCCAACCGCCCGACGCTGTTCGAAGAGGGGCCCTGGGTCTACAAGCGGAACGGCCTGTACTACCTGGTGTTCGCGGCCAAGTGCTGCTCGGAGTTCATCGCCTACTCCACGGCCCCCGGCCCCACCGGGCCCTGGACCTACCGAGGGACGATCATGCCCACGCAGGGCGGCAGCTTCACCAACCACGCGGGGATCGTCGACTTCCAGGGCGGCTCGTACTTCTTCTACCACAACGGCGCACTGCCGGGCGGCGGCGGCTTCACCCGTTCGGTGGCCGTGGAGAAGTTCGCCTACGGCTCCGGCGGCACGATCCCGACGATCAACATGACCGCGTCCGGGGCGCCCCAGGTGGGCACCCTCGATCCGTACGTCCGCCAGGAGGCCGAGACGATCGCCTGGGAGTCGGGGGTCGAGACCGAGCCCTCCAGTGAAGGCGGGATGAACGTCGGCTGGATCGAGAACGGCGACTCCATCAAGGTCAAGGGCGTCGCGTTCGGCGCCGGCGCCAGGACCTTCACCGCGCGGGTCGCCTCGGCGTCCGCCGGCGGCAGGCTCGAACTCCACCTGGACGGCGTCAACGGCCCGTCGGCCGGGACGTGCACCGTGCCGGGCACGGGCGGCTGGCAGAGCTGGACCACCGTGTCCTGTCCGGTCAGCGGCGCGACCGGCACCCGCGACCTGTACCTGAGGTTCACCGGCGGAAGCGGCTACCTGTTCAACATGAACTGGTGGCAGTTCAGCTGACGTCGCATCCCCACGCGTCACCGGCGTCACCGCCCTCGCCGGAGGGCGGTGACGCCACCCCGCAGCACGCGGGTGCGGTACGGCCCCGCCGCCGTGATGGGCGGAGGGGCCATGACCTGCTGGGACCGATCTATCCGAGCACCGGGTAGTTCGCGCGGAACACGTTGTGCGGGTCACGGGCCCGCTTGATCTTCCGCAGCCGCGCGAGCGCGTCGCCGGAGAAGGACTGCGCCGCCGTCTCGCCGGGGGACAGCAGGGTGTACGGCTTGCGGCCGCTGACGTACGCCTCCAGGTCGGCCACGACCTCGGCCTGCTTGGCGCGCGTCGCGTCGGCCGCGTGCGGCAGGCCGAGACCCACCAGTCCGAGCAGGTACGGCTCAGCCACCGCGCCGCTCGCACCGGCCCCGGCGCCCGGCTCGGCGAGCGCGCCGCCCAGGTGCCTGATCTGCACGTTGATGAGCGGCTCGATCGGCTTGGCCAGCAGCAGTTCCACCGCGTCCGCGTCCAGCCCGGTGAGCAGCTCCGCCCGAGCGATGGACGGGACCGGGCCGGTGGGTTCGGCGGATATGACCCCCAGGTCGGCAACCGGGACGACGCCGCGGCTGTCGGAGATCGCGTCCTCGATCTTGTCGATGCGCGCCAGCAGGTCCGCCCCCTGCGCCGCCTCGCCCAGGTAGGCCAGATCCAGCGTCACCATCGGCGGCGCGCCGGGGGGCTGGAGCCGGTTGATCCAGACACTGAGTTCACGCGGCGCGTCGGCGGTGATCTCCAGGAACGCGTCGTACACCTCCCTGGTCCGGTGCTCGGGCCAGATCACGCGCCCGCCGTACAGGTCCGGAGCGGGATACAGGTCGAGTTCGAGGGCGGTCACCACCGCGAAGTCCCCGCCGCCGCCGCGCAGCGCCCAGAACAGGTCGGGGTCGGACTCGGCGGTCACCCGGCCCGGCTCGCCGTCGGCGTCCACGATCTCGATGGCCCGCACGCTGTCGGAGGCCAAGCCGTACGCGCGGCTGAACCAGCCGACCCCACCGCCCAGGGTGTAGCCGGTCACGCTGACCCCCGGCGCGCTGCCGGACAGGCCGGTCATATCCAGCGGACCGGCCGCCGCCAGCACCTGCCCCCATTTCACGCCCGCGCCCACCCGGACCACGCGCTCCTGCGGGCGTACCTCCACCTCGTTCAACCGGCCGGTACGCAACAGGATCAGGCCGTCCACATCACCCGAGGCGCCATGCCCGCTCGGCTGCGCGGTCACCGTCATGCCCGCCCGCCGCGCGTAACGCACGAGCGCCGTCACGTCATCGGCATCCGCGGCCTCCGCCACGGCCGCCACCGGCTGCCTCACGGTCAGGTTCCACGCGGTGGCCGCCTGTTCGAAGCCGTCGTCACCGGGCAGGAGCACACGCCCCTTGAGGACACCGGGCAAATCGTTGATCGTCATTGTCGTCTCCCTGGTCGAGTTGTCAGAAGAATGTGGGCGTCAGGCGGGCTGCGCGGCGGTCGCGGAGGCGGTGCCGGCCTCGCGGAGAGTCAGCAACCCCGTGACCGCGATCAGCGCCGCGGTCAGGCCGTGGACGCCGAGCGCGACAGCCGTGGATCCGTGGTGGGCCAGGACGTTGACCATGTCGCCGAACGGGGCGACGGCCGTCATCAGCAGGACCCAGCCCAACGGGCGGCGGTGGCCTGTCACCAGCAGGACGCCCATGGCCAGGCCCATCGCGATCTCGCGGCTGCCCTTCACGATGGAGAAGCCGCTGCCGTCAGAGGGCCAGTTCGCCAGCCCCGGGAAGGTGGTCCCGAGGGGCAGGACGAAGGACAACCCGAGGTAGAGGGTGAACAGGACGACGACGGCGGCCAGGACGGTGTTGAGCTTCTTCAGCGACATGGTCGTTCTCCTTTGTCTGTACGGACGGTCAGGATGTTCAGCCGCGGACACGGCGGATGTGGCGGGCGTAGCGGGGGCGGCCGATGACGTGCCAGATGACGCGGACCGGAACGGGAAGGCCGCCGAGGACGACGGCGCGCTCGGCCGGGTTCGCGTCCTCCAGGACGGCGCCGCAGAGCGTGAGCAGGGTGCGTCTGGGCGTGTTGTGCACCAGGTGATCGCCCAGGGAGGCCCACTCCCGTGGGGTGATGTGCTTGGCCGCGAGAGGGAGGAGGGTGGCCTCCTCGTCGTGGAGGTGTTCCAGCAGGACCGCGCGGTGCTCGCAGAGCGCGGCCGCCAGGGCGTCGCGCTCGTCGGCGCCCGCGGTGGCCTCCCAGGCGGGGAACGCGGCGTCGAGCCTGCTCAGGGTGGCCGCGACGCGTTCGTGCTGGGCCTGCATGCGCAGCACGACGTCGGCCTCCAGGTCCACCCGGGACAGCAGCGGCGGCCACAGCAGCTCGTCCTCGGCCTCGTGATGGTTGCGCAGGCCCAGCCGGTAGAGGCGGAAGTGGCCGGCGATCACCTTGGCGCGAGCGGTGTCACCCGGGGCGACGGCCGCGACGAGCTCCACCAGCAGCCGCGACTCACGGCGGAGCGCGCGGTGGACGATCTCCATGTCCTGGGCGTTGACGCTCATCTGTTCCCGCTCCTTCATCGGTTGCGATGTGTTCAGCCTGCTCCTGGGTCTTTGGAAGGCATTTGGAAGGCATTTGGAAGGGTTTGGAACGTCCACGTCAGATGCGCGGATCATGGTCTTCACCGCTGGACACGAGCCCCGCCGTCCCGGCCCCCCGGCCGGTCAGCGTTCGATGGGGACTGCCGCGGGATGAACGTGTCGTCGTTGGTCCTGGTGATGTCGAAGGAGGCCGCCACATAGGCGCCGTCACGATGGAGCGGCAGCACGTCCACGTTGGGTTTGTCCGCTTGGCTGCGCCATGACCAGGTGAAATCGGCCACCCGCGTTCCCGGATCGGCGCGGAAGGGGGGCCGCCGCTCCCGTGGAGCCGCGTGCTCGGCCGGGGGAGGGGCTTGTGGTGGCCGCGTCCGGGACCTGTTGCTTGATGGAGTAGGAGATCTCCACGCGGCGGTTCCTGGCCCGCCCTGCCGGATTGTCGCTGCCCTCCCGCGGCTTGTATAAGTCAATGCTCATAGAGCGGAGGATGGTTGGGACGACCGCGGCGAACCGGCCGCGTCAGAACTCCCAGGTGTCGTCGCGCAGGAGCACCACCTTCCCGCCGGGCCCCAGCCCGGTGACCGTGACGTCCGGGCCGCCGACCATGAAGTCGACGTGCACGCGCGAGGTGTTCACGCCTGCGGCGTCCAGCCGTGCGGGGTCGTCCGTACGCAGGTGGGCGGGCACGCCCGGAGGCAGCCCTGCGCCCCAGGCCAGGTGGCAGGTGGCGTTCTCGTCCAGAAGGGTCTCCAGGTAGGTGATGCCGCTTTCGCCCACCCGCGAGGAACGGTCGACCAGAGCGAGCTCGCCCAGCCGGGCGGCGCCCGCGTCGGTGGCCTGGTGCGCGCGAACGACCTCGGCTCCGGCGCTCGCCCTGACATCGGTCACGACGCCATCGGCGAAGGTCAGCTCCAGGTCGCGGACGAGGGTGCCGTCGAGGGACAGCGGCCGGGTGGCGCGGACCGTACCGGCGACGCGGCGGTAGTCAGGAGTGGTGAACACCTCCTCGGTCGGCAGGTTCGCCTGGAACGGGCGGCCGTTGACGTCCTCCAGGCGGGCGGCGGTCCAGTGGGCGTCCGGGAGCAGGCCGATGGTCAGGTCGGTGCCGGGGCCCTCGAACCGCACGGCGTCCAGGCGCATGTCGGTGAGCCGTCGGGCGCGATCGAGCAGTTCGGCGATGCGCTGCCGCCACGCCTCGCGCGGATCGGGCTCGTCGAGACGGAGGATGCGGCGCAGGTGCCGCCACAGCCTGGCCTGGTCGGGTTCGCCGAAGACGGCACGGGCCCACTCGGGGGTGGCGTAGGGGACGATCGTCCAGCGGACCAGGTTGTTGAGCTGGAGCCGCTGCCGTGAGGTCAGCGCCGGCATGCGGTCCAGCCCGACGCGGATCGGATCCAGTCCGGCCAGGAGGTCGGGGGCGGCGGCGCCGCGGACGTTGACGATGATGCCGCCGTCCCGCCCCAGCTCGTGGTTGCGGGCGTCGAGCCACGAGGGCACCTCGGCCAGGCTCGCGGTGTCGGCGTGCCGGAGTCGGGAGCGTTTGGCGTGCGGGTCGAAGTACCAGATGTCGGCGTAGCGGGCGCCTCGGGCGTAGGCGGCCTCGGCCAGGGCACGGGCGAGCGGGGCGTGCTCGATCTCGGCGTTGATCAGCACCCGGTCGTCCGCCAGCAGGGGCACGGCCACGTCGAACACGACGTCGGCATAGTCGGACAGGTCGGCGGGGGGAATGGTCAAGGGGGGCTCCTTCGCGTTCGTTGTGGTGCATGGGCGGGAACAGCAGCGCTCCGGCGGACGGCGACGAGGACGCCGCCGTGGACCCGGAGATGGAGACCGCAGGTGACGACCGGCGAGACGCCCACGATGCCTGCCTGCCGGCCCAGCGGGCCGGTGAGGTGTCGCGGAACCGCCGGGACGAGCGGCCCGATCGGCAGGGACGCGCCGGCCGCGCAGCCGAGCAGGCGGCCGATCACCGTTCGTCACGTAGTTCGAGCAGGAGGGCGGTCATGCTGACCTTGACGCCGTCGTGCGGCGGTCCGGCCTTGTCGTGCAGGAGCGCCACGGCCTGGTCGATCAGGCCGACGATCTCCTCCCAGACGGGCCTGGCCAGCCACACCTCGGCGTCCATGGACGTGCGCCGGCGAGCGGTCTCGGCCAGGCGCCTGGCCAGGTCGGTGCTCATCGCCTGGTGGAGGAGCTGCTGTCCCTCGGACCGGTCGAGGCGCTCGCCACTGGACGGGTCGTACCGGTAGAGCAGCTGCGGGCGGCCCTTGCCTGCCCGCGGACGCTCCTCCGTCTGCTGGAGGAAGCCCGCCTTGGCCAACTGGCGCAGGTGGTAGCTGGCCGAGGCGTGCGCGATGCCGAGCTCGTCGGCGACCTCGGTGGCCGACATCGACGCGCCGGTGAGCAGCGACACGATGCGGATACGCAGCGGGTTGGCCAGGGCGCGCAGGGGGACAAGATCGTCCTGGTTTTCCAAAGACACCTTGGGATAATAATTTTCCCAACGACTCTTGGGAAGAGGTGGCTCACGGATGCTGCTGACGATCCTTGGCGGATGCGGTGCCTGGCCGGCGGCGGGTCAGGCGTGCAGTGGTCACCTCGTGGAGCACGACGGGTTCAGGCTGCTCGTCGACCTTGGCTCCGGGACGGTGCCGCGGTTGCTGGAACGGGTCGGCGCCGATCAGATCGATGCGGTGTTCATCAGCCACGGACATCCCGACCACTGCGCCGACCTGAACCCGCTGTTGCGGGCGCGCACCATGCGTGATGACCCGTCGGCGCCGTTGCCGGTGTACTCGCTGCCCGGCGCCCTGGACGCGGTGCTCGCGCTGGACCGCCCGGGAGTGCTGACCGACGCCTACGTCCTGCACGAGTTCGCCGTCGGCAGCGCATTCGACCTCGGCCCGTTTCGCGCACAGACTCGCCTGCTTCCGCACTCGGTCCCCAATGCCGGCGTACGGCTTACAGCGGGCGGACGGGTGCTCGCTTTCGCCGGCGACAGCGGCCCGAGCCCCGACAGGGTGGAACTGGCGCGTGACGCTGACCTGCTGCTGGCCGAGGCCACCTATGTGGACCAGGTTCCGGAGGGTATGCGGCGTCACCTGACCGGCGCCCGTCAGGCAGGTCGGCAGGCGCTGGAGGCCCACGTCCGGCACCTGCTCCTGACGCACCTGCAGCCGGGCACGGACACCTCGGCCGCGCGGGCCGCCGCCGGGGTCGAATACGACGGTGAGATCGGCATCGCCACGTCCGGTCTCGTCCTCGACCTGTCGTGAGCCGAGGTCTCAGGGGTCGAAGAACGTTCACCGCACAGGCGCAATCACAGTAGTCGATCGCCTGGTGATGGACCGCGTCCCTCATCGATCTCTACTGTATCAGGATTGACTTATATAAGTAGTGGCTGAAATTATGGCCCGCGCACGCACTCGACGTGCTCGGCGGCGCTGGACGCTGAAGTCGCGAGTGCCGCCACCCGCTTGAGGAGACTCCGTCCGATGAGGGACGAACAGGCTCGAACGACGAGAAGAAGGACGAATGATCGACATCGTCAACCAGCTGAACGCCACCCGGCGGGAGATCGGCAACCGGCCGGCCGCCCCCGAGTCCGGCAGGGACGGCGGCAGATGACCCGCCGCTCGGTGGGTCGTCCCGTTCTCAGAGGAGTGGGCCGGATGGCCGACAACCCCACCACCACAGCGGTCAGCAGGGCCACGCGGACGCTGCTGACGTGCGGCACCGTCGCCGGACCGCTCTACATCATCGTGGTCCTGCTGCAGCTGCTCACCAGGGACGGATTCGACATCAGCCGGTACCCGGCCAGCATGCTGAGCAACGGCGACCAAGGATGGATGCAGATCGCCAACTTCACGGTCAGCGGCCTGCTGTTCGTGGCCGGAGCGGTCGGCCTGCACCGGGCTCGTGGCCCGGCGGGCTGGGACGGCGCCTGGGGGCCGCACCTGGTCGGCGTCTTCGGCGCCGGGATGATCGCCGCTGCCTGCTTCTCCGCCGACCCTGCCGACGGCTTCCCGCCCGGGACGCCCGTCGGCCCGCCCACAAGCATGAGCACGGAGGCGATGCTGCACCTCCTCGTCTCCGGGATCGCCTTTCTCGCGCTGATCGCCGCGTGTTTCGCGTTCGGACGGCGGTTCGCGGCGGCCGGGCGTCGCGGCTGGGCCGTCCTGAGCATGGTGACCGGCGGGCTCTTCGTGGCGGCCTGGATCTCGATCTTCGCGGCGCAGGGCTCCAGGGCGGCCAATGTCGCCTTCGCCCTGGCCATCGCGCTCATCATGGCATGGGCGTCGACCCTGGCCGCGTACCGGCTGGCTTCGACCCGGCGTCGCGGCGTCACCCTGACCGTGGTCTGAGCGGGCATCGTGACCTCATGACGTGATCACGGCGGGGTTCCCCTCGCTCCAGACGCTGGTGATCCTGCGGTGGGCGAACCGCCAGCCGTCCGGGGTGCGGCGCAGCCGGTCGTCGTAGCGACCCCCGGCAAGGAACTTGTCGCCATCGGGCAGGCCGAGGCGGACATGCTGGGCCTGGTAGTAGCACGTGTGCTCGGCCTCGTCGCCGTGCACTGTGGCGACATGGTTGCCGTTCAGGTGATGGGTGGCGTCGAATCGCTCCACGCCGGTCCTGATCCTGGCGATGATCGCCTCAGGCCCGTGGAGCCGTTCGCCCGAACCGCTGTACTCCCAGCAGGCGTCGTCGGTGAACAGCGCGCCCAGGGTCCGCCAGTCCCTGGTGTCCAGGGCCGTCGCGTAGGCGATGACGGCGTCCACGATCGCGGTGCGGTCTGCCAGTTCCTGCAACATGGGGCCACCTTCCGGTTTGGTGCACGATTTGATACGGAGTACATGATTGGTGACTGTCGAGACCGGCGGAAGAAGGCACTTTCATGTCCCAGAGTCACATCGATGTGTCAGCCCTGGCCCGCGAGGCGTGCCCGGTCTCGGAGGTCCTCGATCACGTCTCCGGGAAGTGGAGCATCGGCATCCTGGTAGCCGCTGCGCAGGGTCCGGTCCGGTTCACGGAGCTGGAACGCTCGATCACCGGGATCAGCAGGCGCATGCTCACGCTCAAGCTGCGCAAGCTGGAGCGGGACGGCCTGCTCGTCCGCACCGTCCATCCCGTCGTTCCGCCCAAGGTCGAGTACACGCTGACGGAGATGGCCCGGGAACTCCACAAGTCGCTGCTGGAGCTCACCGACTGGGCCAAGCGACACGGCGCCGCCGTCGCCGCCGCCCAGGCCGCCTACGATCACGAACACAAGGGGTGACGGCAGCCACCGCCCAGAAGACTCCGTGCCCTTGACGGTCAGACGGCCCTCGCTGCGGAGCGGCTCGACCAGCTTGGCGGCGCCGAGGCTGCGCAGGAATCATCAGCCCCACACCCGGCGGTGCTGCTGACCACCGGACGGCGCGACGCGCGGGTGCCGCCGTGGCAGCCGGCGAAGCCGGCCGCCCGCCTGCAGGCGGCCGGCGCCTCCGGCCGGCCGGTGCTGCTGCGTGTGGAGGAGCACGGCGGTCACGGCGCCGGCTCGACCCGGGAGCAGGAACATGCCCTGCTCGCCGATGTGCTGGCCTTCCTGTTGCACGCGTTCGAGGCGTCACGATGAGGACGACCGAGCAGTGGGCCCCGTGCCGTCGCCCGAGTACCACGTGCCCGCCCCCGCGCAGACCTTGAGCTGCTGAGGGCTTGGGCGAACCAAACGAGGAGCCGGGAGAGGGGATAGCTTTAGGTGTCCGTACGGCTACTAATGGTGATAACTCTGGAGTGATCAACAAACAGCAGATCGCGAGCGCCCTGAGCGCCGCGCCGCCGGTCGTCCTGTCCTCCAGCGCCAGCTCCAGGGCCGGCGCCACCACCACCGCCCCGCCCGCCGAGCAGTGGAGCGACCGCTGGCAGCTGCCCGGCGGCACGGCCTGGGTGTACTACGGCGAGCGGAACCAGACCCTGACCCGGCCGGTGCTCCTGGCCGACGGCTTCGGGGCCGGGGCCACCGACATCGACGAGCTCTACGACGGCCTGGAGCGGCGCGCCTTCCCGCTGATCAGCGAGCTGCGCCGGCGTGACCGCGACGTCGTCGTCATCGGCTACGACGACCGCGGCGCCTCCATCCTCGACAACGCGGAGACCGTCACCGCGGCGATCCACCGCGCCGCCGCCGAGCGGGTCGGCGACAGCCGCCTGCTGGCCGGTGGGTTCAGCATGGGCGGCCTGGTCACCCGCTACGCCCTCGCCCGGATGGAGAGGCAGCGCATCGACCACCAGGTCGGCGTGTACTTCTCCTGGGACACCCCGCACCGCGGCGCCTACGTGCCCATCTCGCTGCAGGCGTTCGCGCACCACAGCAAGGCCTACGACCCGCGCTTCTCCGACCTGTTCAACAGCCCCGCCGCCCGCCAGCTGCTGGCCTGGCACCTGCCTGACCCCAATGGCGTGCCCGGCGTCGACCCGCTGCGCACCCAGTTCCTGCGCGAACTGGAGTCCGTCGGTGGATGGCCGCGCATCCCGCGCCTGCTCGCCGTGGCCGACGGCGCGGGCAACGGCGCGGGCAACGGCACCGGCGCCGGCGAGAGCGCGCTGCTCGGCACCGGCGACCTCATCTCCGGCACCGATCTGCGCACCCAGCCCAAGGCGCCCGAGACCCTGGCCGCCAGGCTTCGCCTGCTGACGCCCGACGTCATCGAGGTCCAGGCGCCGGGGGTCCCGTGCGTGGACGGCGCGCCCGGCGGCATCCTGGACGGGTTCAAGATCCTCGCCGACGCGCTCAACGCCATCGCCGAAGCCACCGGTCTCGGCCTGGACGTCGACAATCCGATCGCCGGCCACTGCTTCGTCCCCTCCATCAGCGCCGTCTCCGTGCGGGACGTCACCGACGCCCACCTGTACACCGACATCGACGCGCTGTCGCCGGACGAGAGCGACTTCGACGACTTCCTCTGCGCCAACGACAACCACGGCCACACCGAGATCACGGAAGAGGCCGCCACCTGGCTCCTGGACCGCCTGCCCGACTAGAACGCGCCACCGATCCCGCAACAGTCGGGCATCCTCGACGTCGCGAACGGATCAGAGCGAAGCGGCCCCGTGATCACCAATGGGATCACGGGGCCGCTTCTCATCATGTCCCGAGGGGGAACGGTGTCTGCTTCCCGCGTGAGCGGGCTGCGTCCACCGGTCCGCTGAGTGGACCGAAGATTGCCCGCCGCCGTGCCCCGCCAAGAATATGGATGCTGTACAGGGCCGATCACGGTCAGTGACAGCCCGAAGATCGCGTGACACCAATGTCCGGCGGCGGCGATCAGGCCGCTGACGAAGGGACGGCCACGATGAACAACCGATCGGCGAGGGCCCTGTCCCGAGCCCTGATCGCAGCGGTGGTGGCGGCTGCTGTGATGACGGCCCCGGGCCTGACCGGCACGAGCAGCGCCTCGGCCGCGGCCGACCCGACATGCGGGAGCTGGATCTCCAGTCTCGTCTTTCCCGGCCTGTCGGCCCGAGCCTGTATCTGGGGCACCGGTGCCCCCTGGAAGCAGGCCCAGACGGAGGTCTTCAACGGCACGGGCTTCTCGGTGGAGGTCGAGAACCTCACCGCCCGCCTGGAGTCTCTTCCCGCGGACGCCCGTTGCGTCCACATCAGCCTCCAGAACGGGCAGACGGCGTTCTGCGGCACCCGTAGCGTGCCCGACAACAATCCCTTCCAGTTCGACCGCGCCTTGGGCACCGCCCAGGTCACGGACCTGATCAGGCGGGAGCAGTTCTCCTTCGATTCCCCCTTCGTCGGGTGAGCGGCGGCCGGGGCGGGAGAGGTCATCAGGTGATGGGCACGTCGTGCATCGGGGTGAACCCGAACAGGTTCACGTCCACGCTGGTCACCTCGGCGGGTGGGGCGGTCATGAGCACGAACATCCGGATCTGCTCGCCCGCTCCCAGCGACTTCAGCACTGTGCTGGAGCAGACGCAGTGCCGGGGCACGTCGAGGCGGCCGGGCGTGGTCAGCGGGAAGTAGCGGGTACGAGCCGCGTCGGTCAGCGCGAGCCAGAAGAAGTCGAGCTTGTACCCGTAGATGCCGGCCTGCTGGTCGACGTCGGGGTCCCAGGCTCCCCTCTCCAAGGAGACCTTGTCGCCGCCGCCGGCGTGCCGGAAGGTCACGGTGGCGATGAGGGTCCTGTCGTTGATGCGTCTCAGTTCCCGCAGGTCGGCTTTGAGGCCGGTCAGCTCGCGCAGGCCGGTGGCCGTCGGAACCGCCGTGGTCGCCGTCGTGGTCGCCGTGACGGACGGCGTCGGTACGGGGGTGCGCGGCGCGCCGGCCGGCTTGGGCAGCCGCTGGAAGGTCACCTCGACCCGCCGGTTGCGGGCGCGGGCGGCATCGGAGGTGGCCGGCACGGCGGGCTCCGTCTCGCCCTTGCCCTCCACCTGCAAGGGGACCGGGCCGACGAGGCCGGTCAGTGCCTTCTGCACGGCCTTGGCCCGTCTCAGGGACAGGTCCATGTTGTAGGTGTCGTCGCCGACGTCGTCGGTGTGCCCGACGACCCGCACGGCGCCCTGGGCCTCGGTGCGGACGCGCTCGGCGACGCGCTGCAGTGTCTGCTTGGCGCGGCTGGTGAGGGTGGCCTTGTCGAAGGCGAACAGGACGTCGGTGTTGAGCGCGAGCTCGACCTGCTGGTCCGACTCGGTCACCGAGGTCGTGGTGGCGTTGGAGCGGGTGGCGAGCGGGACGGTGAGCGGGAAGGCGGCGGCGATGGCGGCGGCGTCCGGTTCGCCGTCCAGCCGGGGGCCGGTGCCGGCGGGGCTGATCGGCAGGGGCGCGGTCAGTCCGGCGCTGTCGAATCCGACGGCCAGGCTGGTGGTCTCCGGCGGCACCTGGTAGGTGGCCCACATCAGCGCGGGGCTGCCGGGCGTGGCCTTGGCGAGCGGCCCGGAGTAGCTGCACAGGCAGCGGGCCCGGACCTCGGCGTCGTCCTTCTTCATCGGGTAGTAGACGGAGAAGCGCGGGTCGTCCAAGAGGTAGAAACCGGAGGCGGCCTGGATGTAGTCGTAGGGGGTGCCGCCGGCCAGCTGGCCGGCGTGGAAGCCTTCGAGCCGGACCTCGCCCTGCTCGGCGCTGATCCTGAACCGCGCGGTGACGGCGTCGGGGGCGCTGCGTTCCAGCCCGATCACGTCGATGCGGGCCGTGGCCACGCCGTCGGTGTGGCCGTCGCCGTACAGCGTGGCCAGGGGCGGAGCGTCGGCGGGCGGCGTGCCCCCGTTGGCGGTGGCCGCGGAGGGGCTGGCGGACGGCGCGACGGACGGCGGTCGTGTGGTGGCCGCCGGGGCTGACGGGACGGAGCAGCCGCCGAGTAAGAGCAGCGCCGCGATCAGAATCCGGCCGCTCGCTGAAAGCCTGCCAAAGTTCATGATCCGCCATTAAATCAGCATCGATTCGCCGCGTTCGACGCACTCTCGGCGGCGAGCAGCGCCGCGCGCAGCCGTTCGTACGTCGGGGCCAGCCGGCGCAGCCCGGCCGCCAGCGACGCGTCGTCGCCCGCCACGAGCGGGCCCTGCAACCCGCCGACGATGCGGGCCTGCTCGGCGGCGACGGCCGCGCCCGCGTCGAGGCGGAGGGACGACAGGCAGGCCGCCAGGTCGTTGAGGCGGCGGGCGCCCACCCGCACCGCGAACGCCTGCCACAGCGTCCTGATCTCGGGATCCAGCCCTTCCTCCACCAGTTCGGCCGTGCGCTCGGCGGCCTCGGCCAGCCCCAGCGTGCCGGGCGGGACCCGCACATCCGTACGGCCCGCCAGCCAGGCCAGTCCGGCGGGCAGCGAGCGCCGCAGCGCCTCCTGCCGGCCGACCTGCTCCCGGCGGGTGAAGCCGTGCCGCATCAGGAACGGCCGCTCCAGATAGGGGATCAGCTCTCCGCGCCACGCCTCGGCGAAGGCGCCGACCGGCAGGGTGGCGTACGGGTAGCCCTGCGGGTCGTGCACCAGCACGGTGTCGCCGGCCACCTCCAGCACCACCAGGTAGTGGTCGGCGCCGACCGCTTCGCCCGACCCGGGCTGGTAGGCCAGCAGGCCGAGCTCAAGCGGGCCGGCCAGCACCGGGCCGTCCTCGCAGGCGCGGCGCAGCCGGTCGAGCGCCGCCGCCGCCGTCCCGCCGTCGGCGCGCTCGCACTCCCAGCCGAGCAGGCCGAGCGCGGCGTCGATGCCGATCCCGGGGTCCCAGCCGAACGCGTCGAACAGCGGCAGCCGGCCGCCGATGAGCTGCATCCCGTACGGGGAGCCCGTCAGGACCTCGATCACGGCCGGAGGCGGCGCCTGGCCGCCCAGGACCATCGCGAGGGAGTTGGCGTAGCAGTACGGCCCGGAGCCGACATAGGTGACCGACATGCTCCGCACCGTGCCGCCTGACACGGTGTCAGGGTCAAGTCCGTCGTCGTCACGGCTCCAGGTGGGTGAGGTCGAGCCGATCCAGCAGGTCGGGGTCGGCCTGGTCATGCTGCTCATGGGCGCCGGGCAGTTGGCCACCTTCTCCTTCCTCACCCTCTACCTGCAGACGATCAAGCAGTACTCCCCGATGATCACCGGCCTGGCCTACCTCCCGTTCGCCGTCGGCATCGGCATCGGGTCCGGGTTCGCCGGGCCGGCGTTGCAGGCCCGTACCTCCATCGACCCGCCGGTCACGTTCGGCCCGCGGGATCCGTCATAGCGGCGGAACACCGTTGAACCAGAAAGGAACCCCAGCACCATGACCAGCACCGAGCAGCAGCACCGCCAGTCGCGCCTGTCCAACCCGGCCGTGCTCGTCCCCGAGCTGAAGGAGATCGCCGGAGCCCTGTTCAGGGCGACCGGGAACGGCTCCGTCCCGGAGGTCACCATCAGCCTGCTCCAGCTGCGCGCCGGGCAGATCGTCGGCAACACGTACCTGACGGTTCTGCACACCGGCAGCCTCCGCAAGGCGGGGGAGACGGAGGAGCGCATCACCGCCGTGGCGTCCTGGCCGGACGCCCCCTACTTCACCGAGGCCGAGCGCGTCGCGCTCGCCCTGGTGGAGGCCGTCCTCACCGCGAACCCGGCCGGCGAGCGCGTCCCCGACGAGCTGTACGAGCGGGCGCGCGAGCACTACGACGAGAAGGCGCTCGCCACGCTCATCATGGCCATCGGCCAGGTCGGCTTCTTCACCCCCCTGGCCCTCATCGGCAAGCCGCTGGCCGGCGTGTCGCCGACGGAGCAGTGGAGGCAGTAGCCGGCAGACCCGCTCAGGGTGAGGACGCGGTGCCCGCGCCTCACCCTGAGCGCTTTCAGTGCTCGGACACCTACCCGCCGAGCGTGACGAGTTCGACGTCCTCCAGGTATTCGGGGTCGGCGAGCAGGTCGATATGGGTGATCCGGCCGTTCGCGATGGTGAAGGCGAAGACCACCCGCGGCCGTCCGCCCGGCGCCCACACCAGGCCGGGTGCCCCGTCGATGAGCGCGAGCTCGGCGGCCCGAGCCCGGCCGGCGAAGGTCTCGGCCACGCCGTCCGCCCCTCGTACCAGCCTGGACGCGCCGGAGAGCACGGCGGTGCGGTCCGCGCTGATCTCCACGTCGGGGTCGAGCAGCGCGAGCAGGGCCGCGAAGTCACCGTCACGGGACGCGGCCCGGAAGGCGGCGACGATCTCCCGCTGCCTGACGGAGCCGGTCCCTGCTCCCGGGACCGACGGGTGCTGTACGCGCCGGCGGGCGCGGCTGGCCAGTTGCCGGGCCGCGGCCGGCGAACGGTTCACGATCAACGCGATCTCGCCGAACGGCACAGCGAACATGTCGTGCAGGACGAACGCGATCCGTTCCGCCGGCGCGAGCATGTCGAGCACCACCAGCAGAGCCAGGCCCACCGAGTCGGCGACGACCACCTCGTGCTCCGGATCGTCCGCCTCGCGAAGGCCGGCCACCGGGTCCGCGCCGGAGACGCGCAGCGGCTCCTCGCGGCGCGTCCGGCGATCGCGCAGCATGCTCAGCGCCACCCGTGCGACGATCGTGGTGAGCCAGCCCGGCACGTTCCGCACGTCCTCCGCGCCGGCGCGGCTGAGCCGTAACCAGGCCTCCTGCAGGGCGTCGTCGGCCTCGCTCGCCGAGCCGAGCAGCCGGTAGGCCACCGCCCACAGATGGTCGCGATGCTGCTGGAACCAACCGGCCAGCAGGTCCTTCTCCTCCATGACGCCCGTCCCTCTCGTGCTGTCTGCAACAGATGACGGAAACGACCGCACAGATGTGACGGCCGGCGCGCTGTCACAACCTCCCCTCGCGGCGCGTCATCAGGGCGGAAGTCCAGCCGATCAAGCGGAGAAACACATGCAGACACGGATGAAGAATCCCGCCGCCGTCCTGCCGGCGGCGATGGCGCCCATCCAGGAGCTCTTCAAGGCCGCCCGTACGGGCGGCGTGCCGGAGACCACGCTGGGGCTGGTGCACCTGCGCGCCAGCCAGATCAACGGTTGCGGCCCCTGCGTGGAGTCGGGGGTCCGCAGCGCCAGGAAGAGCGGCGAGAGCGACGAGCGGACGGGGCTGGTCGTCGCCTGGCGGGAGACGCCGTACTTCACCGACGCCGAACGGGCCGCGCTGGCCCTCACCGAGGCCGCCACCCGGCTCGCCGACCGCAGCGACCCGGTCCCCGACGACATCTGGGACGAGGCGGCCCGGCACTACGACGAGGCGGGACTGGCCGCGATCATCCTGATGGTCGCGGTCACGAACCTGGCGAACCGGCTCAACGTCACCACCCGGCAGCTGGCCGGCCAGAAGTGGGGCTGAGTCGCATGGCGCACACGACGGAGGACTCATGACCGTACGCACCTGGCCGCGACGGCTCGCCACGGTCCTCTACTGGTATCTGGCCGCGTCGTTCTTCGTCGGCTTCGTCACCAAGTTCTGGCCCGGGCCGACCTTCTTCGGTCCGGCCTACGCGGAGAAGTTCGTGGACTGGGGCTGGCCGCCGTGGATGCGGTTCGTGGTCGGCGCGCTGGAGCTCGTCTTCGGGCTGACGATGCTCGTCCCGCGGCGGCGGGTCAGGTTCATCGGCGCGGCGGGGCTGGTGTTCGTGCTGACCGGCGCGGTGACGACGCACCTCATCGACGTCGCCCCCCTGTACGAGGAGGTGTCGGCGCCGCTGCACCTGATCATCATGATCGGCGTGGCGCTGGCGAACTGGCCGGCGGACTGGCGGGACCTTCTCCACCCTCTCGACGACCGGAGCGTCCGCGCGGAGCCGAGCCCGTCGGTGGGACGCGCGTCGACCGTTCGGTAGAGAAACCGGCCTGGCCGTGATCAAACACGTGATCACGGCCAGGCCGTGAAGCCTGCCGTGCACAACACCGTGGCCCGGGCACCCGCATGTCCTTCGGCGGATGCCCGGGCCGCGGCGCCGTCTTCAGCTCGTCACTGGTGCGGCGCCTGCGTCGCGGGAGGGCTGGAGGTCGACGACGACCTCGTAGATGCTGGGCCGCGCGGTGATGTGCAGGCCGGGGTCGTTGAGCAGCCGCTGCGCGCTCTCCTGCCATTCGGGTCTGCCCAGCGCCTCTTCGAGCTGCCGCCCGCTCTCCCAGTGGGCCACGTTGACGAACCGCAGCTCGGCGTCGTCGATCAACGATCGGTGCAGCCGCGCCCCGACGAATCCCGGCTGCCGCGCCATGATCTCGGCGTTCTCCCTCCACAGCGGCAGGAACGTCTCCGACTCCGCCACCGGGACGGTAAAGGCGTTGATCATGGTGATCGGCTCGTCGACCGGCGTTTCGGTACGGGTGATCGGAACTTCGTTCATGATTTCTCCCTGGTGATCGGTGATGAGAGGGTCAGTTCGCCATGCCGATGACCTGCTCGACCGTTTCCGGCCGGTCGAGCACCGCGAGCATGGCGTGGGCCACGTCGGCGCGTGAGACGTACCGGCCGCCCGGCACGTTCTGTGCCACCGCCGTCCGGTAGGCGCCGGTCACCGGCTTGTCGGTCAGCTGCACCGGCCGGAGCACCGTCCAGTCCAGGCCGCTGTCGCGCACGGCGTCCTCCATGACGGCCAGGTCGAGGTACTGCGGACGCAGCGCGGCCTTGACGATCGGATACACCACGTAGCGCAGGAACGGCCCGTCGCCGGGGTCGTGCCGGGGCGGGTTGGGCCGGCCGGGGGAGGGGGTGGTGCCCACCGGGGCGGCGCTCACCACGACCAGCCGGCGGGTCCCGGCGGCCTGCATCGCCGCGATGATCGCCTTGGTGCCCCTGGAGGCCACCCCGGCGGCGGCGTTGTTCGGCGGGCCGAGCGCCGACAGAACGGCATCGGCTCCTTCGACGGCGGGCAGCAGCGTCGTGACGTCGGCCGTGGCCAGGTCGGCGGCCCGCACGACGCGGACCGGCTTCCCGTCCAGCTTGGCCGGACTCCGTACGACGGCCGTGACGTCGTGCCCCTCGGCCAGAGCCTGGTCGAGCAAATGCCGGCCGACGCCGCCACTGGCGCCGAAGACGGTGAGTTTCATGGACGAATCCCTCCGGGTTCGTGGAAAGGGGGTTGCCGAGGCAGGCGATCCCTGCGCGTGGGCGGCGGCCGGCGGGACCGCCTCGAAGACGCCCCAGTCGCTGACATATATGGACACCCACTTGCTCGCGTTCTGTCTTCGCCTGTACGACGAGGCGGGCACGGCGAAGGTGACGACTCCCGGGAGCGACGCTCCGCGAGGTGCCGGCGGCCGAGCCCGTTCCGCCGCCTCCATGACCCGGCGCGCGGCGGAAATGTGACAGCGGGAATGATCACGTCCCCCGCGTCTCCGGACTCACGGCCGGCCGGTGCCGCTGATCCCGGGCCGGGGGCGGCCTACCAGGAGGCGCCGGCCGTCCTGTCCGACTGCGTCGAGCGCGAACTCCGCACCGTCGAGGAGGAACCGCACTTGTGCGGGCCACATTCGTCCTGCAACGATCTCACTTTTATCAATGGCGCCATCGTCGAGTGTCAAAGATCAGACGATGACGAAAGAGAGAAACTCCTGACAGACGGTTTGATCATTTCGCGATGCCCGTCTCGAGGAGCTTCGGGTCCTCTTGCGACCTCGCAAGAGAGCCCGGCGAGATGCGGACCGGCGCCAAGGTCAGGGGGCCCTTCAACATCGCCCTTTCCCTGCCTACACTGACCCTGACGTGGACAGGCCGCGCGCACAACAACCGCACCAATCGCCACCACCGCGCGGGACGCCTCGAGATCGGGACCAGCCGAAAACGGAGAAGGACATGGCGCATCCCCCCAAAGATTCCTTCGTGGTTGCAGAACGTCTACGCATGGACCTTGCCGAACGCTTCTTACGTCCCGTGCTACTGCCTGTCCGCGAGTTCTCTTCGGATTTCGGCGACCGGTCGGATGTGGATCTGACCCCGCCTCCCGGAACGGTCGTGGTGTATTTCGCCCGCGACACAACGGTCCTGGATCGCCTGTCCCGGGCTTTTGAGGCAGCGGATCTGACCGTACTGGCGGAGCTGCGCAGAGAACTGGACGGCAGGCGTTCCATCACGCCCTCCAAGAACTTCGACCTGCTGCAGCTCGTGAGACAATCCGACTGCGTATTCGACATCCGCTACGGAGGTCGAACGCTCGCCAGTAACAAGATCCTGCCGGACGCCGAGCTCCTGGGCTCCGTATCCATTTCGTGGACCGGCGGAGAGCTCGACGACAACCTGTTCTCGGTCGTCGAATACCATAAACGCGAGGAGGCCGGTCCACACCTGCAGTACGTGGCGTACCGGCGTCCGCCGTATCTCACGGACATGGAGCGATCCATGGTCTCCCGAATTCCGTCCGCGATCTCGGAAATCCACCTGGGCGTGCTGACACCGGACGAGACGCGGACCGCGCGCGAGGTCTGCGCGATCGTCGAGAAGGCAGCCAAAGACGCGGCCAGGACGCGGACGTGCGGCCCCGACCTCACCCTGCTTGCTCGGCTGGAAGAGGAGATCCGCAACGGTACGATCTCCCCCGAGGCGTCCGTTCGTGAACTTGTCCGAGCGCGCCTGGAGCTCATGACCCGCACACTTCAGCAGTAAGTCCGTGGCCGAGAACATCCTCGGATGGCTTGCCTGGACAGTGCTGTCCGGTTGGTACCTGGCCACCGTCGCCGTGAACATCCCCTACGTGGAACGCTTGATCGGCAGCCGTTTCGCCTCCAGGCGGGTCTGGTCATTCATTCCGAACTGGTCGTTCTTCGCTCCGCGTCCTGCCGTCAGCGACACCTTTCTCTTCTATCGAGACCGTCTGGCCGGCGGAACCTGCTCGCCGTGGCGAACGGCAGCCGAACCGCCGAAGCTGCACTGGCTGCGCCGGATGGCGTGGAATCCGCACAGCCGGCCGGGAAAGGCGATATCGGACGCGGAGTCCGTGCTCCTGCAGGAGGGGATCGCCGCCAGATCCATGGCTGCCGAATCCCTCTTCCTGACGGTTCCGTATTTGCTGCTGCTCAACCACGTCTGCTCCTTTGCCGTCGGTCCTGGGGTAGGAGCCCGTCAGTTCGCCCTGGCTCGCCGCGACGGGCGCAGCCGTCAGTTGGAAATCGTCTTCGTCTCCGGATTTCACACGCTCGGGGATCGCCAGGACGCTCAGGAGGACAGGCAGGCGTGGACGTAGCGATGTTTGCGCAGGCCCTTCCCTTGTCGGTTTCGCTGATCGGGCTGGCGGGACTGATCCGGGCCGGTGAGGACTGGGTAATCCGCAAGGAGTACGGCGCGGACGGGGTGATGTCCGGGGACATCGTCCTGCTGCAGCAACCGGGCAGGCCCGGCTCTGTGTGGACGGCCCTTCGTCCCCTTCTGAGATCCGACCGGGTGCTCTCGTTCTGCATCGTCGGCCGCCTCGCGTCGGGCGCGGCGCTCACAGTGACTCCATGGGGTGCCGATCACCTCGTCGGCCCCCTGCTGTTCTTCAACCTCGCGCTTCTGATGTTCTCCTTGCTCCGGTGCGGCTACGGCGCCGATGGCGCCGACCAGATGCTCATCATCGTCTGCACGGGGGCCTTGCTCGCCCAATCGGGAATTCCGGCGGTTCGTTCCGCGGGTCTGTGGTTCGTGACCGGGCAGTTGGTTCTGTCGTTCGTGGTGGCTGGGATGGCCAAGCTCTCCGGCGAGGAGTGGCGTTCAGGGAAGGCGATCTGCGGGATTCTCAGCACGGAGCGCTATGGGATGCCGGCACTGGCCGGCGTGCTGACCCGGCACGGCAGCCTGTCCCGCCTGCTGGGCTGGGGAGTCATCGTGTTCGAAGCATCGTTCTTCATGGTGCTGTTCGGAGTCGAGCCGCTCACGCTGGCCTATCTGGGGGCGGGGCTCGCTTTCCATGCCGGGGTGGCGGCCACCATGGGGCTCAACAACTTCCTCCTGAGCTTCGCGCCTGCCTATCCCCTGGCGGCCATGTGCCTGGCGTCCTAGTACTGCAGCCGCGGAAGCCGGCGTCTCCAGGATCGGCCGGGGGCCGTGTCACGTGGGCTGGGCCGGGTGTGTCCCGGGGGCCGTGCGGCGGCGGTAGTCGCCGGGGGTGGTCCCGTACTGCTGGCGGAAGGCCAGGTGGAAGCCGACCGCCGAGTGGTAGCCGACGCGTTCGCCGATCCGGCTGTGGGCGAGCGTGGTCTCGCTCAGCAGGCGGGCGGCCTCCTGCATGCGGCGGGCGGTCAGGTGCCGGATCGGCGCCTCGCCGACCAGCTCGCGGAAGGTCGCCGCGAACGCCGAGCGCGACATCCCGGCCTCGGCCGCCAGTGACTCCACCGTCCAGGGCTCGGCGAACCTCGTCTGTACGGCGTGCAGCGCCGCCCCGATCGCCGGGTGACGCAACGCCCGCAGGACCGGCGAGCCGTCGGGCAGCTCGGCCATCTCGCCCACCGCGGCCCGCAACGCCAGCACGAAGACCAGCTCGAAGGCGCGCAGGGCGACCAGTGTCGCGCCGGGCTCGGCCAGGTCCCATTCGCCGGCCAGCCGTCCGAGGGTGCCGCCGAGCAGCCCGTGACGTTCCAGCGTGGCCCGGTCGAGCACCAGGACGGGCGGCAGCGCCCGGTAGATCGGCGAGATGGCGGCCCGGTCGTAGTGCAGCCCGCCGCAGAGCAGGACGGTCCGCTCGCCTGGCCCGCCCAGCTCGACGGTGCTCACGCCGCCCTGCGGCCGCTCGGGCAGCACGGCCGCGAGCGGCACGGCGGGACGCCCCGGCCGGTCGCCCAGCCGGTGCGCGCTGCCGTGCGGGAAGACGGCCAGCTCCCCGGCGCGCAGCAGGACGGGCTCGGCGCCGGGCAACTCGACGGCACACGTGCCCTCGTGCACGTAGTGCAGCAGCGCGCAGTCCTCGCCCTCGCCCGCGACGCCCCAGGGCGACCCGGCCTGCCAGCGGCTGTGGAAGACGCCCTCCAGCCGCAGCGGGGCCAGCAGAGCGCTCAGCAGGTCACCATCCACCGGACGATCCTTAAAGAAGCCGATATTTCGCTTTATAGAGCGTATCGCCGACTCGTTGGAAGCTGTCCGTCATGACGTTTCTTGTGATCGGCGCGGCCGGCGCCCAGGGCGGCGCGGTCGCGCGGCGGCTCGTCGCCGAGGGGCATACGGTGCGCGGACTGACCAGGAGCGGCCGGGTGCCGCACGGAGTGCAGCCGGTCGCCGGCGACCTCGGCGACGCCGAGGCGGTGAAGGCGGCCTTCGCCGGGGTGACGCACGCCTCGGTGACGCTGCCCATGGTCTACGAGCCGGACACGGTGGCCGCCCACGTCCGTCATGTGCGCGACGCCGCGCTGGCGGCCGGGGTGCGGCGGCTGGTGTTCAACACCGCCAACCGGCTGCCCGAGGCCGCCACGCGGGTGGCGGCCTTCGAGACGCGCCGCCGGGCGGTGCGGACGCTGCGGTCGGCCGGGCTGCCCGTCGTGGTGTTGTGCCCGCCGGTCTACCTGGACAACCTGGCCGCGCCGTGGGTGACGGGGCCGCTGGCGGCCGAGGGCGTGCTGCGCTACCCGCTGCCCGCCGACCTGCCGGTGCCCTGGCTCTCGCACGACGACCTGGGCGCCGCCACGCACGCCGCGCTCGTGCGTGACGATCTGGAGGGAGCCGTGCTGAGGCTCGGCGGCCCCGACGTCGTGACCGGCGACGAGCTGGCGGCCGCCTTCGGCGCCCGTTACGCCGCGCAGGATCCGGCCGAGTTCGAGTCCGGCCTGACGAGGGCGCTGGGCGCGCCGACGGCCGCCGCGGTGGCGGCCACCTACCGCTGGGCCGCCGCCGACCGCGACCTGTTCGCGGCCGACCCCGCGGCGGCCGATCTGCTGGGCCTGCGGCTGACGCCGCTGCGCACCTGGATCGCCGCCCAGCCCTGGGCGAACCGGTGAACGACGTCGAGGCGGAGATCGTCCGCCACCACGCGGTCGTCGAACGCTGGCTGACCGGCGTCGCCGCGCCGGAGGAGTTCGCCCGCTTCGCCGACGCCCACGCCCCCGGCTTCACGCTCATCACCCCCGCCGGCCGGACGCTCACCCGCGACCAGGTCCTCGCCGAGGTCGAGGCGCTCCACGGCCGGGCGCCCGGGCTGACCATCGAGATCCGCGACGTACGGATCGTCGCCTCCCACGGCGCGCTCGTGGCGGCCACCTACCAGGAGGTCCAGCCGGACCGGACCCGGCAGTCCACAGTGGTCCTCCAGTCCGCCACGTGGTTGCACCTGCACGAGACCTGGCTCCCGTGACGTCCGGTGCAGGTCGGGGGCGGAGCGCGGCGCCTGGCCGGCGCGGCCGCCGACGGCCTCACCAGCAGGTCAGGTCGGGGTTGGGGGAGGGGCCGCAGGGGCCTTGGTTGCCGCCGCCGTCGGCGACCGTGCCCGGGGGCGCCCAGATCAGATGGCCGGCGTTGCCGGTGCCGACGTTGTTCCTCAAGGTGACCGGCGGGATGACAGCCAGGCGCGACGCCAGGTGGATGCCGCCCTGGACCACCTGCCCCTGACGGTCGACGAGACCACTGGGGTTGTGGCCGTTGCCGACGAACACGTTGTCGGAGACGGGATCGGGACCGGCCCGGTTGCTCCCGTACGAGTTCTCCACGAACATGCCGACGGTCTTGTTGCCGTTGAACACGTTCCTGCGGACGATGAGGTGCTTCAGCATGGAGCTGGAGTGCAGGCCGATGTCGTTGCCGGTGAACAGGTTGTACTCGATGGTGTTCGCGTCCTGCGGCAGGAAGGTCTCGCCGGCGCCGATGCCGGCGGTGGGCGAGTTCTTGAAGACGTTCCCCTGCACGAGGTTGCGGCGGCTGTCGTTCGACAGGCCCATGGGGAAGGCGTCGAAGACGTTGCGCGTGAAGACGCCCCGGTCCGTGGCGCTGACGGTGAGGGTTCCGCCGGTCAGGGCGCTGTTACGGATCGTCGAGCCGGAGCTGCGCACCAGGACGGTCTGCCCGGTCACCGTGCACCGGTCGACCGTGAGCAGCCCGTCGACCAGCCTGATGCCGGACAGCAGGCAGGCGTCCTTGCGGGTGCCGGTGAAGGTGACCGTGCCCGGCCAGACGTCGACGGGGGCGAGCAGCCGTACGTCGGTGGCGGTGAGGACGGCGCCGCCGTAGTCGATGTAGATCGCGTAGGTGAAGCCGGTGATCGTGCCGTTGCGGACCGTGGTGCCCTGCCTGCCGGTGGCCTTCAGCCCGTTGCCGGTGCCCGAGCCGGTGATCGTGTGGCCGTTGAGGTCCAGGTCGACGTCGTCGGCCCCGATGGTCAGGGCGCCGGCCGGGCAGGTCAGGTCGGCGGTGAGCGTGGTGTCGGTGGTCAGGACGTCACCGCAGGCCACCGCCGTGGTGGTCGCCTCCGCGGGGTTCGCCGACATCAGGGTGGCCGATAAGAGGAGCAGGCACGCGGCCGCCCCGCGGGCGATCGCCGCCTTGGGTGCTCCGGGCATGATGATCTCCTGTCAGTCCATGGAACAGGGGGTCGTGATCAGAAGCATGCGCGAGATGATCCATGTGCAGGAGTCACTCGATCGCGACCGGCGAGTGGGAAAACTGTGGCCGCCGCAGATGTAACGCATCGCACCGGTCCAAGCGCGGCTGCAGGGCGGCGCTCGAGGTGGTGCCGGGGCTCGTCCTGTCCGCCGGCGAACGTCAGCGCGGCGGCGGATCGGAGCGTTGGCTGCCGTTGGCGAGGGTCGCTCGGAGCCGGTCGTGCTTGAACTGGTATCTGGCTCCGGCGGTGCGCAGCACATGACGCCGGCGGGCGTCTTCGAGGAACCGCATCCCGCGCAGCGGGAACAGCCGCCGCATGCGGAGCTGGGCGAAGAGCAGGCCGGTACGCCAGATGTCGGAGATCGCCGCGACGGAACCGAGGGTGATCATGATGCCGAACCCGGCGGCGGTGACGATCCCGGCCGGCACGCCGTGGGCGCGGCCGTTCTGGAAGCCCAGCGCCATGCTGATGGGGATCGCGGCGCTGCACGCCACCAGCAGGGCGCGCCGGCGGTCCAGGCGCCAGCGCATGAGGGGAGTGGGCGGGGTGTCGATGTCGGCGATCGGACGGGCCACGGCGACCATGAGCCCGAACCCGAAGGCGGCGATCAGCCCGGCGAACGTTCCGTGCAGCGGCGTCTTGCTCAAGCCGTAGGCCAGCCCGATCGGCCCCCCGATGGCCGCGGCGGCCAGCAGGTCGACGCCGCCCGGACGCAGCCTGCTCCACCGGGAACCGGCGCCGGACGTGGGGCGGATGCGGGTGGCCGCGTGCCCGGCGACGGCCGCCGCGACGATCCCGGCGGCCAGGCCGTACGGGTAGGCGCTCTGGTTGCCCACGGCCATGGTCACCACCACGAAGATCGCCAACCCGGCTGCGGCGTTGAACGCCGGGCGAGGCCGTCGGTGCGGCGGCCGGGCGGGCCGTCCACCGAAGGCGGCGCCGAGCCTGTCCGCCCAGCCGGAGCGGGGATCGCGCAGTTCGGAGACCAGGCCGGCCAGTAACCCGAAACACCCGCCCATGAGGGCGCCGTACCACACGCCGAACGCCGTCCCGGTGTCACCGGCGACCGTGTACTGCCCGATCGGGCCGAACACCACGGCGCCGATCCCGCTCGTCAGCAACATTCCGGCAAGGGCGTTGATCAGGCAGCGCTCCCACATCGGCGCCCAGTGGTGCATCTGCCACCATGCCAGGTCGCCGCGGCCCATCCGGGCGGCCAGAAAGCTGAGCCACCTGCGAGCCTGCTCCGCCGAAGGGCCGGACCGGTGCGGCGGGTAGGTGGCGGGAACGACGCGATCGAGCAGGAAGTCCTCGGCCTGCTCGCGCGTGGTGAAGTGGCCTGGCCGGAGCAGGCCGGCGGCGGCCTGCGGGTCCTCCCGCAGGAGGGTGAGCGTCAGTGGCGTGTCCAGCGCCTGGCTGACCGGGTCGTCGGGGTGTTGTCGGAGACGGCCGATCAGTCGGCTCATGGCGTCGTCGTCGCCGGCGAGCCGGTCGGGCTGGTGGTCCTGTAGATATCTGACCGCCTGCTCGGCCGCGACCGGCAGGAGCTCCACCGCCGCGGCGCCGTGCAGCGGGCCGGTCCTGGCCTGTACGGCGGAGCTGAAGTCGTCGGTGCGGGCCAGCACCAGGAGCCGGAAGGAACGGCGCTGCCGATTGACGTGGTGCAACGCCTCGATCTGGCGAGGCTCGTCCATCTCGTCGAAGCCGTCGAGGAGGAGCGAGACCATGCCGTGGCGGACCAGTTCGCCCGCTGCGTCCGGGCCGTATTCGGGGGAGGTGAGGAAGTCGTAGGCGGTGGCGAGTTGCCGGGCGAACCAGTCGCTGAGACTGTGGCGCCGGGGATCCCAGTCGCAGGCGTTCAGCAGCACCGGAACCGGCGTGCCCATGGCCTGCTGAGGGGTCAGGCGGACCCGGTGATCCAGCGCCTCCAGCAGTAACAGGATGGCTGTCGCGCTCTTGCCGGTGCCGTAGTGACCCATGACGACGATGCGGCCGGAGCCCAGCCCCGCGTACAGGTCGAACAACCCGGCGAGCCCGCCGCCCTCGACCGCCTGTGCCGTCGCCTGCCGGACGCCGGGCAGCGGCGTGAAGCGGGGCCGCCGCGGGTCGTCGAGGGCCACGCGCAACCGGCTGGCGACGGGCCTGGAGGTTCGCACCCAGCGCGGGGGGATCGGCGGCGGGTTGTCCAAGCCGCGATCGGCCGCCTCGTCCTCCCACTGCACCCGCAGCTTTCTCGCCAGCGCGTTGGCCGCCTTGGCCAGCCGGACGCCATCCTCGCCCTCGGGCACGATCCTTGACAGGTCAACGTCGTCCGGGCCCGGGCGACATCGTTCCTGAGCGAGATCAGGGGAAGACGCAGCCATTTCCGGACACCTTTCCTCCGGCGGGCCGGATTCGCACTCCTCCTTCATATCACGTGCGGTGTCCGCCGTTTCATTTCTGCCCGTGGCCATCGGGACAAAGGCGCTGCGAATGGGGACGGCGACGGTGTCGGACACCCTGGATTCGGCGAGCACGGTTTTCGCCGGGCCGGCGGTGGCGGTTCCGCGCATTGTCCACGCATGGTGAGCGCGGCGCGCGAGGTCGAGGAAGGCGGCGTGCTCGGGGTGCTCGACTTCCAGCCCTGCCCGGACGAGCACGGAAGAGATCAATGTCTGGCGCGGGAAATGCCGCTCCTTGCGCCAATGTCCAATCGTGGATGCGCTCAGGTCCAGCGCCCTGGCCAGGTCGACGTCCAATGGCTTCCCGTCGGCGTCACGGCGGGACTGCCAGCGTTTTCCCTGCTCGGAGCGCCAGGCTGCCTCCTGCACGTACCCGAAGAAGCGGCCGAAGAACTCGGCGATCGCATCATCTTCCGCCCCCGGTGTCCGATTGGTTCCGACCATGCCTTGTTCGACCTCCTGGTTCTCGATGGGTAATTCACGGCATTTTCCATCTCCACCGTATCGCGTCCCGGCGCCGCTCCTCCCGCGCGATTGCATGTGCAATGCAATTGTGTTGGGCCAGGTCGCAGGCCTTGCCATTTGCATTTGAGGTCATTTCTGTGGAATGGCTTTACGGTTCGAGTCAAGCGATGATCTCCTTTCCCGGGACGCGATCGCGGCGGCCGGCCAATAGCGCCATCCGGGCGATTGACGCTCTCGGCCGTCGGCGAAGCCGCCGGCCGCCTGAGAACACCAAGGGAGAATCACCATGCAGAGCACCAGGAAAATCAGATGGGCCGCCTCGTTCGCGGCGGCGGCTCTCGCCGGCAGCCTCACGATGACGGCATCCGCCTCTGCCGAGGCCGCCGTCACGGCGCCGTGCGGTCTCAGCTACACGACGGGCGACGTGCCCGGCGGGCCCCTGAAGATCGTCTACTACACGATCCGCAACTGCCACGCCTACACGGTCAAGCGCAAGCTGGACATCGCCGGAACCACGGACGAGCCGTGTCTCACCATTCCTGGCGGAGGGACCGTGTCAAGGACGCGGGTCATCGCGGGCTGGGCGGGCGTCAGAGGGATGAAGCCCTGCTGAGTCCGCGCAACCGGCGCTGACAAGCGTGACTCGTGCGCCTCCCGGGGCCGGCCCGCGGCCGGGCCGTCCCCGGAGGCGCCGTCGGAAGCAGCGCCGGTGGGGCGTTCCCGGTCCAGCGCCCACGGGCGCCGCTCAGTGGCCGCCACCGGCGGCGTGCTCGCGGTGGTCGAGGTGGGCTCGCAGCTCGGCGAGCCACTCCCGGCCCCTGCTGCGCCCGTCGGGGAGCTGGTCGTCGCGGTCCCAACGCCAGGAGACCGCGAGGGCGAGGCTGAGGATCCGGCAGTCGGCGAGCAGCCCGGAGTCGGCGCCCGGGTAGTGCGCGGCGACGTCCTGCGGGGCATGGGCCAGGTCGAACTCGACGGGGCCGCGGCAGGCGGTCTCCAGGTCGATGAAGAGCGGTCCGTCCACGGTGGCGAGCAGGTTGCCGGGGTGCGGTTCGCCGTGCAGGAGCTGTTGCCGCGGGTTGCGGTCCAGGATCGCGCGGCTGATTCCGCGGAGGGTGCCGGTCAGCAGGGCGCGCTCCGCGGCGCCGAGGTCCGGGCTGACCGCGGGGTCCACGACCACCCGGAGGGCGTCCTCGACCCGGTCGGTGAACGGCGGTGCGGTGAAGTGCGGCGCGGCGTCGGTGACGCGGTCGGTGAGGTGCGGTGCGGCAGCGGCGACGCGGTCGGCGAGGTGCGGTGCGGGCGAGTCGATGCGGCGCAGGCCGGCGTGCAGCCGGGCCAGGGCGTCGGCGTAGGCGGCGGGCGGGTGGTCCTCAGGTGCGGCGGTGGGCTCGTAGTAGGTCCAGAGGGTGACGGCGAAGCCGTCGCGGACATGGACCCGGGGCTCGGCCCTCGGATCGAGACCCGCCACCGGGCTGCCGGTCCCGGCGAGGCGCCGGGCGAGCTCCACCTCGAAGTCCGGGCGGTGCGCGAGGGGCGCGACCCGGGCGAGGACGCCGCTGGGCCGCAGCCGGACGGCGATCCGGTTCGAGTTGTGCAGCACGGCGGCGTCGTCGGCGCCCAGGCCGTACTCCGCGGCCGTGTCGACGGCCGCGGCCACCGCCCGCGGGATCTCGGTGTCCTTCACGTGTTCGGCGCCTCTCCCTGCTGGAGTTGATGTGCGCGGCGCAGGGGGATGCGGTCGCGGGGTTCGTCCGGTGGCCGGTGCCGCGTCAGCGCCCGCGGGCGGGCGGCTGCCTTCGCAGAAGTACGGTCACGTCGGTATGCAACACCACCCGGCTGGTTCGGCGCATCCGGTTTGTTGCCGGGCCGGTGCTGGTGCTGGTGCTGGTGCTGGTGCCGGTGCCGCGGCCCGCGATCTCAGGTCCACGGGTTCTTGGTCAGGACGGTCGACGTGCTGCGAGGACGGTCGCCCGGCGGGGGAGTGGACGCCGGCGGGTGCACCTTGGTGGTCTTCACGAAGCCATCCAGATTGCCCTGCACGGCGATCTGCTTGTTCTTCTGCGCCTTCTTCTTGGCCGGGAGCTTCTCCTTGGACGTGGCCACCTTCTCCTTGACGACGGCCTTGGGGGTCGAGACGGTTCTCTGCCGCGGCGCCTGGGTGACGGGGGTGTCGATGGAGGTGGTGGTGATGATGCCCGACTTCGCCGACCTGCCGAAGAAGTCCTTCTCTTTCCCGACGATCCTGGTGCCGGATCCCTCGGTGATGTAGACCTTCTTCCCGGCGGCCTGCAGCTTCTCGGCGGCGGCGCGGAGTCTGGAGTGCACCCAGTCGGGAGCCGCGTCCGGAAAGACGTAACGCAGGTGACAGACCTGGCTCGGCAGGAGAAGCTTCTTGACGTAGTCGTCGAGCTGGGCGTCGAAGTCGTTCACGAAATCCTCGGTCGGGGTCTGGTTGGTGCCGTACCCCTTGTACTCGCAGAAGCAGAGTGCGGGCTCCGGCTCTCCGCGGGTGAAGACCAGCTCGATGCTGTCCACCGATCTCCCCTTGCTGGAGTTCGGGATGGTGATCGGCAGTTCGACGTCCTTGAGCAGGTACTTGCTGCGTGCCGCCAGCGTCTTGTTGATCTGGAAGATGTAGCCGCGCAGCTCCGCCCATTCGACGGTGGCCGTGCCTTCGTCGATCGCCCTCAGCAGCCTGTCGATGTTCTCCCGCATCCACTCCAGCCTGCGGCCGTCGTCGAAGCCGTCCCGGTCGAGGACGGACAGCGCCTCGTCCAGCCAGGCGCTCGTCTCGGCGACCTGCTGCTTCGCGGGCACGGAGTCCATGCCCTTCTTCTTCGCCCCCGGCAGCACGTACGGCTCCGGTTGCGGGCGGACGGCGAGGAGGTAGGCGCGGACCGTCGCGGTGAGTTCGTCGACCGTCGGGTCGGGGCCCTCGACGGCCTGCGTCTGCCGTTTGAGCAGAATCTTCGCCATCAGGGTCAGCTGCTTGAGCGAGAACTTCTTCATCGTCTGCGTGCCGGCCAGGGTGACGAGGTCATGCATCTGCTGGGCGTAGTCGTAGGACGACGACCCCTCTTCCGTGCCGGCCATGACGCTCTGTGCGAGTTCCAGGGCGCCGGTGCGCAGCTCGTCACTCGACGGCTTCTGCTTCTCGGCGGGCTTCGGCGGGTCCATGTCCAGGGTCGTGGTCGTCAGCGAGATGGACGGGGTCAGGAACGACAACGACTGCTTGGGCTTGGTGATCGTGCCGGGTTCGCCGTCCGTCGTCAGGACCGGCGTGATCGTGACCGGCGTCTTGTCGCCGCCGGTCGGGCCGGGGCCGGTGTCCGTGTCGATGGTGATGGGCACGCGGTTGGGGTGGAAGTCGCCCTGGTTCTGGTTCGCCTTCTTGGTGTTCGGGGGGGCCAGCGTCTTGGCTTTTCTCTTCATGGTCGTGATCCGTCCTGGTCAGCGGGCGCGGTAGAGGAGGGCGAGTCGCAGACCCGCCAGGGCGGAGCGGTCACCGGTGAAGGCGAGCACCAGGGGAGCGGTGGCGGGGAGTCCGGGGGTGGGCAGGAGGCGGCCGTCGACCAGCGGGTTGCCGTGCACGGCGAACTGGGCGGCGCCGGGCGTGGCCGGGTCGTACACCGGGTAGATGCCCGTGATCTGCGGGCTGTACAGGTCCGGCAGCAGGGCGGGGGACAGGGGAAGGGTGAGAGTGTCGGTGAACGACTCCCACTGCTCGGGGAACTCCGCGGCGACGTCGATGAACCGGGCCGCGTCGTACGGCCGCAGCAGCCCCTTCACCCCGGCCGCGAACGTCTCGCCACCATGGTCCGCCTCGTACCGCAGCGTGATCCTGGCGTCGTGCAGACCGGCGGGGTGGTCGGCGGAACGTAGGCCGGGCAGGGTGAGACGCCAGGCGGAGACCGCGCCCGTGCCCTCGAACGGCAGGTAGCGGTCCTCGTCGTAACGCAGCTCGAACAGGCCGTTGTTCTCCCAGCCCTCGGGCGGCTGCGACAACGCGATCTGCCGGCCCGCCCGCCAGTCGGTACGCACGCTGCTCGGCGGGGTGCCGGTCGGGGTGAGCAGGTACTGCACGCCCTTCGGGTCCGGGGTCAGCAGGGTGTGGTGCGTGACCTGGGCGAGTGTGGCGTTGAGCGGCAGCGTCGCCCCGTCCGCGCCGACGAACGTGATGGCCATGGTGCGGATCTGGCGGCGGTAGTGGCCGGGGAAGTCGCGGTCGAAGAAGCCCTCGGTGAGCGCGAACTCGCAACTGCCGGTCGTCCGCAACGTGAACAGCGCCACCGGATCCAGCTCCAGCAGCGAGATCTGCCGGGTGATCTCCAGCCGCCGCCCGTCCCCTGCCGTGTACGCCTGACCCAGCCGGTCCAGGTCGTGCGCGAGCAGCTGCCCGGCGAGCAGGCCCTTGCGCCTGCTGTCCCAGTGCGCGGAAGTGATCACGCCGCCGGTGGCGCCCCGCTCGTACTGGTAGGCGCGTTCGGCGGCACGGGCCAGGTCGGCCGCCATCCCGTAGGTCTGGAAGTACAGCCCGGCCAGCCGGCCCGACATCCATTGGTACAGGTCGGCGCCGGTGAACTTCTCCCGCAGGAACGCCGTCACCGCCTCCTGGTCGGAGATCTGCCGGTGCAGGATGTCCAGTTCGCGCCGCGCGATGGCCAGCCGCGCCTCGGCGCTCGTGACCTGGTGCTCGATCTGCGCGCTCTCGTTGGTGGCGATGGCGAGCTGCAGCTGGTTGTCCTGCATGGCCCGTTCCTGCTCCGCGCGCACGCCGAGCAGTTCGCCCAGGACCGACAGCCCCTCGCCCAGCGACTCGGCGATCCCGGCGACGCTGTCCAGGGCGTCGCCGATCTCGTCGCCGCCGGCCATCGTGCCCATGATGAACGGGCCGACCAGCACCTGCGGCGCGCCGTGCGCGGCGGAGGCGCCGATCCGCAGGCCGCTGGAGGTGAAGTGGGCGGTGGACGCGGCGGCCATCATGGTGAGCTGGGCGACCTGCAGCGGCGTGACACCGGCGTCGATCACCTGCTGGAAGTGGGCCATGCGCGCCCGCGCCCCGGCCAGCCCGGTCCGCAGGCCGGCGAGGGTCTCCTCGGCGTCGGTGATCTGCGCCGCCTTGACGGCGCGGGTGAGTTCGAGAATGCCTGACTCCTGGGTGGACTGCAGCAGGCTGAGCGCCTCGGCGTCCTGGCGCTCCAGCACGTCCTGCAGGTTCGCCCCGAACTGGCAGACCCGGTCGGTCAGCTCCTGCGCCCTGCGGTACAGGTAGGCGAACCGGTGCTGCGGCACCTCGGCGGCCGGCGTGACGCTCACGCCGTCGAGCTCGCCCGCGTATGCGCCCGCGACCAGCGTCATCGGGTCGATGGGCGGCTCGAACAGCGGCAGCGGCCGGCTGATGCCCATGATGTCCAGCGACGCCCTGATCTTGGTCAGCCGGTCGGCGACCAGATCCCAGTAGCCGAGCAGCGTGGTGTTGACCGGCGCGAAGAAGTACGGGTGCCCGATGCTGGCATGCACCCTGGCCAGCTCCCCGAACAGCTCGTCGGAGGCCGAGACCTTCTCCAGCTCGGCGAAGCCCATGGCCGCGTCCAGGGGCATCGGCCCCAGCTCCTGCGGACGCCGCCCGAGCAGGTCGTGGGCGAAGATGTACAACATCCGCGCCTCGTCCACGCTCTCCGGGGTGAAGCGCCGGTAGAGCTGGTCGCCCCAGTCGAGCAGGTTGTCGATGTACCCGGTGACCACCGCCCGCCGGTAGGCCACCGGCCGCAGCGCCGCGATCGTGTGCGGGTCGAAGGGATCGTCGCGGTACGCCTCCCGCAGGCTGTCCACGTCGCCCGTCGCGTCGTACACGCGGGGCAGCTCCATGGCGATCGCGAGCTCCTCACCCGGTGGCAGCGCGGCCAGCGCGGCGAGGTCCCTGCGTTGCTCGTCGGTGAGCGCCGCGCCGCCACGGAAGACCGGCACGAGCGAGTCGAGCAACGCGATCGCGCCGGCGAGCGCCGGATCCCCGTACGCCCGCAACGCGTCGGCCAGCGCGGCCGGGTCGGCGCCGAGGAAGGGCAGGAACCGCCACGGCTGACCGGGCCGCGTGGGGTCGAAGACGTACTCGTACCAGGTCCGCGCCTCGTCGAACCGCTGGGCGGCGTTGAGCGCCTGCGCGATCAGCAGCGGGGCGTGGAAGAAGATCTCCCAGTAGTAGATGCCGTTCGCGCTGGTGAAGTCCAGGTGGGAGCGGCCGGGCAGCCAGGCCTTCTTGACCCGTTCCGGGCGCACCTTGATCGTGACGGCGTCGGAGGCGCCGGTGTCGAAGGCGGGCAGCTCGTCGGTCTCCTGGGTGGAGGTGTCCAGCAGCGCGGGCACGCCGCCGGCCAGCAGGCGCTGGTTCAGCTTGTAGGCGGTGCTGGTGGTGAGCCTGACGATGTCGTGCGGCACCTCGGTGTACTCGTACGGGTGCGGCAGGCCGCCGCCCTTGGCGTACACGGCGTACTGGTCGCCGACGAACAGGTACACCTCGGCGCTGGTCTCCAGGGCGCCGGTGATCCCGGCGGGCAGCTCGCCCCAGTTGCCCGCCAGGGGCCGCCACTTCCAGTCGCCGACCCTGGCGTACTCGCCGTCGCTGATCGCCCAGCCGCGGAAGACGGCCTCGACGGTGTGGTTGATCGTCTGCGGGTATCCCTGGTCGACCACCTCCGGGACGCTGTACCCGGGGCCGAGGGTGTAGCGGGCGAGCCTGGTGCCGCTGGTGATGAACAGGTACGTGTCGTCGACGACCCACGCCGCGTCCACCGAGGTCCAGCCGGGCCCGTCGGAGGAAGCACCCTGCTGGCCCGGCGGGTCGTGCCGGACCGGCAGGTCGATCTTCCCCGGCCCCCGCCCGCCGCGTGACCCGCCGCGCGCCGGTTCTGGCGCGGCCGTGGGACCCGCGGCGTCCGGCTCGGCGTCAGGATCCGGCTCGGCTCCCGGACGCGACGGGTCCCACGGCCGCAGCGGCTCGGTGAGCCCCCAGTGCCGGGAGATGTACTTGCCGCGCTCCGCGGTGTTCGACCCCGGCGCCATCCTGGTGAACCGGCCGCCCCGGCTGTTGGTGAAGAAGTAACGCGTGCCGTCGGGCAGCGTGACAGCGGCGTCCACGCGCACCCAGTCGGGCAGCCCGGTGGCCCCCTTGATCGGCGCCAGCGCGGCCGGCTCTCCCGCGGCCGGCAGGATCGGCCGGCACAGGAAGCTGCCGCCCTTGTGGTCCACGCTGAACCAGGAGCCCTCGCCCGTCCCGGAGCCGGCCGGCTGGTTGAACCAGATCACCGAAGCCGGGTCGATCCCGCCCGGCTCGTCGAAGATGGTCGTCACGTCTCCCGTGGGCGGCTGCACGGCGATCCCGGGCACGGGCACGCTGTACAGCTCGGGGGTGAGCGCGTACGACGTGCCCATGCTGCCGCCGCCCGCCAGCGTGGCCACGTACGAGGCGATGATCGCCTGGTGGTCGCCGCCGCCGGGCAGCGAACCGGGCCGCACCGCGAGGGTGACGCCGAGGATCGGGATGTTCGTCGACGACCCGGTGGCCAGCAGCTGCGCGGGCACCCACTCCTGGTTGAGGTTGACGTAGGAGTAATAGATCGTGACGGCGTGCCGTACCGGTGCGCTCACCTGCTGGCCGGTGCCCGACTCGACGACCGCGATGGTCGTGGTGCCGGTCCGCTCGGGTGGCAGGTCCTCGACGGTGGCCCAGAACACGAAGGTCCGGTCGAAGGCCCGTACGGGCTGGACGCGGTCGGCGTCGATGCGCAGGTCCACCTTCTGCCAGGGCCGCCAGGTGGCCGACAGCTTGTCGCCGTCGCGGAAGGTGGCCGTACGGCAGTAGTAGCGCCGTGGATCACTGCGGGTACGCCCGAACAGGACCAGGTCGCGCGCCCCGGCGTGGGCGGCGTCCGCGTACCCGCCGGCGATCTCCAGCCGGGACACCTCGGTGTACTCGTCCAGGTAACGCTTGTACGCGCGCTGCGCGCCGGCGGAGGTGACGCCGCTCTGCAGCAGGTCGCTCTCCAGGTCGGCGAAGCCGGGCGTCTTGGTGTCACGCAGCTCGGGACGCAGGTAGTTCTCCGGATACAGGTAGACCCGCCGGTTGGCCTCCCACACCCGGTAGTTCTTCATCCACGACCACCAGCGGCGCAGCCGCGCCCGTGTCTCCGGGGCGGCGAGGCCGGGGGCCTGCTCCAGGTCCAGCAGGCAGCGGTGCAGGTAGAGCTGCACGGCCGCGATCGCCTCGCGGATCCGCGAGGTGACGCCCTTGCCGCCCATGTCCACGTCGATGAGCTGCCGGTCGAACAGGTCGGTGGAGTCGGCCAGGCCGGGGTCGGCCGCGAGCACGACCGACAGCAGCGCGTCGCGCCGCAGGACGCTGTCGCGTTCGCCGGTCAGGCCGGGCAGCCTGGACGGCGGCACGCCGACCTTGCGCGCGAGCGCGAACAGCTCGCGCGCCGCCAGCACGAAGCCCATGTCCGACGCCGACGGCATGGTGCGCTGCGCCCACATCAGCTCGGCCACGTCCCAGCCGAACAGGGCCGCCATCGTCTTGTACGGCTCCTCGTCCGCGGCCGTCAGGGCCTCGGCCGGCGCGGCGCCGAGCGCGGCGAAGCGGATGATCGTGAACAGGTCGGCGAGCCGGTGGTCGGCGCCGTCGCCGAAGCCCTCGGTGAGCGTGCGCACCAGGCCCGCGTCGCTGACGTACGTGTCGCCGCGCACCAGGTACAGCCGTCCGGCCAGGGTGAAGGCGGCGTCCACGCCGGACTCGAAGGCGGGCGGCACGGCGCCCCAGTCGTCCTTGATCGTCCGCGGGAAGCCGGGGTCGGCCAGGTCGAGGACGCCTGCCGGGTCCGGCCCGCCGTCCGTCAGGCCGCCGGGTTCGATCGTGTAGCGGACGTACTGGTCGCGGCGGAAGGCGTACACCGCCTCCTCGATGGCCACCACGGCGTCCACGGGGCCGTCGAACGCGTTGCGCACCCGGCCCCACACCGGTGGCGGCGTGCCGGGGGCGTCGGCCCGCAGGTAGGTCTGGCCCGCGAACAGGTGGATGCCGTGGCCGGCGAATCCCGCGTCCACCCCGTCGAGGAACGCCTCGGGCAGCGGCGCGGGCAGGCCGAGGTCGTCGGCGAGCCGGGCGAAGATCGCCCGGGGGTAGCCCTCGTCGGGCCGGACATACTCGTTGCCCGTGTAGCGGCTGTAGCGCTCGCCGGACAGCAGGTAGGTGCGCTCGCCGACGATCAGCGCGGCGTCGAGCGGGCCGCCCAGCGGACGGGTCCGTCCGGCGAGATCCTCGTAGCGGGCCTGGTAACCGGCCTCGTCGCCGCTGGCGAAGGCGGTGTCGAGCACCGCCTCCTGCCCGGCCGAGACCACGTGGCAGCGGCCGCCCATGAACAGGTAGAGGCTGCGCCGCCCGGTGACGGCGGCGTCCACGCCGGTCAGGGCGTCCTCGAAGGACTCGGCCAGCCCCGGAAACTCTTTCCTGAAATTTCGGGACATGGGCTTGGGGTAGCCGGGGTCGGCGTAGGCGTACTCCTGCGTGGAGTACCGCGCGTACCGGTCGCCGCTGATCAGGTACGTGCGCCCCGCCCAGGTGAACGCCGCGTCCACCCGCCGGAACGACTCGCCGGCCGGTCGGGTGAGCGGGCCGAAGGCGCCGTCGGCGTAGCGCCGGTACTGCTCGCCGAAGCAGAAGTAGGTCGCCCCGTCGCCGCCGACGTACGCGCTGGTCAGCGTGCCCTCGAAGCCCCGCCAGAGCCGGCCGATCGGCCGCGGCGCCGACCCGTCGGGCAGCGTGTACGTCAGCCCGGACAGCAGCACCAGCGAGTCGCCCACCGGCAGCACCGCCCGGGGCACCTCCTCGGCGTTCCAGTACGACGCGTCGGTGACCCGCGGATACCCGGGATCGGGCGCGGTGTAGTCGTGGCCCGAGTAGACCACGTACCGCATGAACCCGTTCTCGTCGGGCCGCTCGAACAGGTAGGTCGCCTGCCGCCACACGTACGCGATCGCGACGCTGGTCAGACCGCCCCACGTCGCGGCGATGGGGCGTGGCCGGCCGCCGTCCACCGTGTACTGCTCGCCGCTGAACAGGTAGGTGCGCCGGTCGCGCCCGGTGAACCCGGCCTCCACCGCGCCGAGCCCGCGCGGCCGGCCCCACGCCTCGGCGACCGGGTACTCGCGATCGACGAGCGTGTCGTAGCAGGCGTCGCCCTTGAACACGTACGTGACGCCGTCGGTGCCGCGCAGGACCGCGTCCAGGCCGGCGCGGAACCGCTCGGGCACCTCGCGCAGCAGCCTGGGCCTGGCCGGGCCGCTCACCGCGCCCAGCCCTTCCACCGACCCCTGCCGCCGCCAGCCGCCCGGCCCCTCGACGATCAGCTGCCCGTCCTCCACGAAGGCACAGGACACCCCGGGCACGTCGTACGTCCGGTGCAGCGCGTCGGACACCACATGACAGGTGTGCTCGCGGAACAGGTAGACGTTCCCCCGATCGGCGAAGGCCGCGTCCACCGCGTCCAGCTCCGCCGTCAGCCTGCCCAGCCGCGGCTCCTCCTTCAGGTCGGAGAGCGCGCGCGGATACCCGAGGTCGGGCGTGGTGCCGGTGTAGCGGATGAACTGGTCGCCCGAGAACAGATAGGTGTGCTCGGCCAGCTGCAGCGCCGCGTCCACCCGCCCGGTGCGCACCAGGTTGTTGCGCGTCCGTCCCCAGAAGGCGGCCACCGGCGCGGGGTAGCTGTCGTCGGTCCTGCTGTAGTCGCCGCTGGAGTACCGCACGTACTGCTCGCCGGAGAACACGTAGGTGCGCCCGTCGCGCCCGGTGAACGCCGCGTCCACCGAGGCGAACGGCAGGCTGTCCCACTGCTCGGACAGCTTCCGCGGCGCCGACCACCAGCGCCGCCGCGCGTCGAACTCGACGTACCGGTCGCCGCGGAACAGATGCGTCCGCCCGTCGGCCGAGGTGAAGACCGCGTCGACCGTCGAACCGAACGTGTCAGGCAGGTTCCACCAGTTGCCGGGCAGCGGCTGCGGATAGCCCTCGTCAGGCTTGGCGTAGTCCGCGGTCGAGTACCGCACGAACCGGCCGCCGCCGAACAGGTACGTCTCGCCGTCCAGCACGAAGGCGGCGTCGACGCTGGTCAGGCCGCCCCAGTCGGGGGCGATCGCGCGCGGGTGGCCGAGGTCCACGCGCGAGTAGTCCGTGCCGGAGTACCGCAGGTACGTCCCGCCGCTGAAGAGGTACGTCCGCCCGTCCAGGCCGACGAACGCCGCGTCGACCCGGCCGCTGGGGAACGCGGCGGGCATGTTCCCCCACCGCTGCGTGGTCGGCACGATCCGCGCGTCGCCGGTCAGCGCGATGGTACGGCCGTCCTTGAACAGGTGGACGACGCGGCCCGCGTCGGCGAAGGCCGCCTCGATGTCGCGCTCGAACTCGGCGGGCACGCCGGGGAACCGCGTCTCGATCTTCACCGGGTAGCCGTCGTCGGCCTGCGCGCCCTCGTTCTCCAGTGACGCCGTGTGCAGGGCGACGCGGTCGCCGCGGAAGACGTACACGCCGGTGGGGTCGGCGTACGCGGCGTCCACCAGCCCGTCGAAGCCGTGCCCGTCGAACCCCGGCGCGCCGGGCTGCTCGCCGTCGCCGGCACCGGCCCCGCGCCAGAACCCGGCCTCGTCGCCGAAGGCGTGGAACGCGCCGTCCCGCCCGAAGAAGCCGGGCTCGCCGAACTCCGCCGCGGGACGCGGGAACCCTTCGTCCACCACGCCGAAGTCGCCGGTGGAGTAACGCACGTACTGGTCTCCGCAGAACAGGTAGGTCCGCCCGTCGTCGTCCACCAGCGCGGCGGTGATCTTCCCGCCGCCGGCGAAGTCGTCGCGGAAACGTCCCCAGGCCTGCTCGTGGGCCACCCATCGGGTGCCGCCGGGCTCGCGCACGTACGCCCGCGCGCCGCTCACCAGCCAGTCGGCCCCCGCCGGGTGCCGGAACGCGGCCTCCACCCGGGTCAGACCCGGCACGAGCGTGGCCAGCGGCGCGGTGGTGGTGAGCGTTCCCTCGTGGAAGCGCCAGTACCGGTCGCCGCGGAAGACGTACACGTCTCCGTCCGCGCTCTCCAGCACCGCGTCGATGCCGTCGGCCTGGTCGGGCAGCGCCAGCGGCTCGGGGTAACGCCCGGCCAGCCGCAGGTCGGCGAAGGCGAGCGCGACCCGGCGCTCGTCCAGGCCGAGCTTGGCGGCCAGCCGGGCGAACGCCCTGATGCGCCGGTACGCCGTCGTCGGCGGCTGCAGCAGGTCGGTCAGCTCGGCGCCGACCCCGGCGCAGATCGCGGTGACGACCGTGGCGGGCACGCCCAGCCTGTCCTGCGCGACCGCCAGCAGCGCCGCCGCCTGGGCCTCCTCCTGCGTGACGAGCACCGCCTCGATCTCCGCGACGGCCTCCTGGGTCGCCACGGCGACCGCGTTCAGCAGGCCGAAGACCTGCGCGCTGTAGTCGGCGACGCCCGGCAGGTAGAACTCGACCACGCTGTTGGGCTCGGCGAAGAACGCCAGGCGATCCTCGGGCACGGCCAGCTCTTCGTCCAGGTCCCCGCCCTGGATCAGCGCGTCCAGCACGACCTGCGCCCCGGCCTCCTCCAGCCCGAGCGCGAGCAGCGACCCAGGGGCGAGCCGGTAGGGCCGCTGCTCCTCCGCGATGGCCCGCAGCCGCTCCTCGACGACCGGATCGTCCCACTCGCCCGCGTCGATGATCCGCCGTCCGACGGCCGGCTCGGCGATCTCGACGAAGGCCTCGGGCGGGAAGAGGCAGACCCGCGCCCACAGCTCGGCGACCTGCTCCTGCATGATCGCCAGAACGTCCGCCTTGTACGGCTCGAACTCGGCGGAGAGCGCGAAGTCCTCCGCCGCCAGCTCGGCCACCGCCTGCTTGTCCCGGTAGTTCCCTTCGCCGTCGATGAACCCGTTGTACTTCAGGTTCGCCAGCAGCCCGTCGGGCGCCGCGCCCAGCTCGATCTTCAGCGGCTCCGTCAGATAGGCCTGGCCGCCGGCCCTGATCAGCTCGATGACGTCGGCCGCGACGTCGCCGAGGTCGGCGTTCAGCTCGCCGACGGCGGCGTCCAGCACCACGCCCTCGGCGTCGATGTAGCCGTTGTAGATGAAGTTGTCGTACAGCTCGGCGCGCTGGGCGATCGACAGCCCGGTCAGCTTCTCCAGGTGCGACGGATAGCACATGTCGCCCAGGTCGCCGAACAGCTCGGCCACCTTGTCCCGGTACGCGGAGAAGTCGGTGGCCAGCTCCGACGGGACCTCGACCAGCTCGCCGTCGGCCGTGAGGTTGCCGCGGAGCACCAGGTTGGTGAAGATCTTGACGGCCAGCCGGTCACCCAGCCCCAGCCCGGCGAAGTCGGCCGGCGTGATCTGCGCCGCCCCGATCAGGGCCGCGTACGCGTCGGCGGGCCCCTCCCAGATCGCCCGGGACGCGCGCTCGCTGAACCGGTCCGACACGAACATCCGCGGCCCCGGCGCCACCAGCGCCAGCGCCTCGCCGAGCGCGGCGGCGAACTCCTCCTCGCCCTCGGCGGGCTCGCCCGGCACGGCCTCCGGCGCCGGCCCGCCGGCGAACTCGGCCAGGTCCTGAACCGACAGCCCGCCGTCGCGCATCCACCGCACCACCAGCGGCAGCGCCTGCGCCAGCCATAACCCCGCCCCCGCCGCGGGCATGGCCAGGATCCGCCTGCAGTCGCCCCGCCTGCGTGGCGTCGCGAACGGCATGGTGAACGGCACCGCGAACGGCACGGTGATCGATCCGTCCAGCAGGCGCAGCAGGTCGAACAGCTCGTCCGCGGTGAGTCCGAGCACGGTCATCAGCCGCGCCGCCCGGTGCAGCGCCGACGGGCCGGCCTCGCCGGTGACCACCTCGGCGAAGCGGGCACGCAGCCGCTCCAGCTCCGCGGCCCCGATCCCGAGCGCCTCGGCCGCCGTGACCCCGGCGAACGTACGGACCTCCAGCTCGGCCGGCATCGGCGCGGCCAGGCTCACCGTGACGTCCATGGGCAACCCGAGCGAGCGGCTGACGTGCACGGCCGCGGCCAGCACGCTCAGCGCCGCCGCGTCCAGCCGGTTCTCGCAGCAACCGCTGAGCACGAGGTCCAGGTCCTCGAACGCCAGCCCGGCCCGCCGCGCCAGGCGGACGAACCGGTTGAACCGGTCCAGCCAGGCGAGCAGCTCGGCGCCGCCCGGCAGGCTCAGCCGCCCGCCGGCCACGCTGACGGCCGTGCCGCCCTGCCTGACGAACGCCGCGCCGAGCACCCGGGTCAGCTCGACCTCCGACAGCCCCGCCGTCCGGCGCAGCCGCGCGGCGTCCGCCAGCACGCCGAGCTGCTCGGTCTTGCCCTCCGCGTCCTTTCCCACCTGGAAGGACGCCCGCAGCTCGGCCTCCGCCGGCCGGGCGGCCGTGACCACGCGGACCACCTCGGGCGACAGGCCGAGGAACCGCTCAGCCAGCTCGGCCGCCTGCGCGCCGAACAGCCGCGGAATCTCGTCCCGCCGGACGTCGTGCCTCGTCAGGAACGTTCCAAGCTCTTCGTAGGCCAGGTTGAACGGCTTGTCGAACGGGAAGGGCATGGTCTTCATGCGCTCGTACGGGTCCGGGCCCGCCAGCCGTTCGAGTATCTCGACCACGATGTCGATGTAGGGGAGCTCGGTGGTGGTGTGCTCGGCGTCCAGCGGGATCTCCCGGATGTCGGGCCGCCGCTCGTGCAGCCGCGCCCCGTCGGCGTCGACCTCCTCGTCCAGCAGCCGCAGCAGATCGGCCAGGTAGGCCGCCGGCGAGTTCACCGTCCGCGCCTCGTCCCCCGGCCGGAAATCCAGTTCACCGAACAGCAGCTGGTAGTTGGGCAGGCTGTCGCCGACTCGCATGGGAAAAACCTCCGAATCGCGGGCGCGCAGGGCAGTCCGGCGGCGCCGCGTACAGGTGAAGTCGTCTTCCGGAGATGAAGAATGGGGGTCGACAGCGGGAAGGACCGTTGTGCGGTGAATCCGTCGTCGTCCCGGTAGCCGCCCCCCCTTGGCGCGACCGTCAGCGGCCAGGCCCCCCACAGCACTGGCTCAAAGCGCCGCCCGGCCTCGTCACGGCAACGCACCGGACAGGGACAGGCAGTAGCAACAATGCATCGACTTCAAAGTCAGGTCAATGCATGACGACACCGGAGATTCCGCCAATTTCATCGCGTGCTGGTCCGCGCGTCAGCACATCGACGGGATGCAGGTGAACGGGTTCTCCAGCGGGGACGGCTGCTGCGGCTGGGCGGGCGGCTGGGTGGTCTGCCGAGGCGGCTCGCGCGTGGGCTCCGGCGGTTTCTCCGTGTTCCTGGCAGGCGTCGGGTGGGGCGCCGAGCCGTCGTCGACGCGGCTGCTCACCGGGTCGCCCGTCCTGGCCGGCCGGGTCGCGGGGGCCGAGCTCCCGGGCCGGGCCCGCTGCGTGGCCGGCGGGGCCGACGTGGCCGACGTGGCCGGCGGGGACGACGTGCGCCGCGCGGTGCTCCTGGCCTCCTGCGGTGAGGCGGTGACCGCGGCCGGAGCCGAGGTGGTGATGCCGGCCGACGGGGGCGCGACCGAGCCGATCGTGGCCGGGGGCGGCGCGGGCGGGCCGTCCCCGAAGAACAGCACGCCGCCCGCGACGAGCAGCGCAGCCGTCGCGGCGGCCGCCGCCGGCAGCGCGCGCCGCCGCCCCCGACCGGCCTGAGGCTCCGGCGGCGGGGGAGACCCGGCGGCCGGTTCCGGTACGACTGAGCGCGAGGTCAGCCCGGCGACCAGGTCGTCGGCGCTCGGCCGCGCGGCCGGGTCCTTCGACAGGCCGGCGGTGACGAGCCGGAGCAGGACGCCGTCCAGCCCGGAGACGGCCGGCTGCTCGTTCAGGATGCGGTTGATCACGGCGGGGGTGGAGTCGGCGCCGAACGCGGGCCGCCCGGAAGCGGCGAACACCATGGTGACGGCCCAGGCGAAGACGTCGGCCGCGGCCGTCACCTGCTCGCCGCCGAGCTGCTCGGGCGCCAGATAGGACGGCGTGCCCATCAGCGGGCCCGTCGAGGTGTTGCCCGGCGCGTCCAGGGCCCGGGCGATGCCGAAGTCGATCACGACCGGGCCCTCGGGCCCCATGAGGATGTTGGCCGGCTTGAAGTCGCGGTGGAGCACCCCGGCCCGGTGGATGGCGGCCAGCGCGGCGGCGGTGCTGATCGCCAGCCGTTCCAGCGCGGCCCCCTGCCGTGGTCCCTCGGTGGCGACCAGGTCACGCAGCGAGGGGCCGGGCACGTACTCGGTGACGATGTAGGGCCGCCGGCCCGCCAGGTCGGCGTGGAGCACGGGCGCGGTGGAGAACCTGGCCACCCGCTGGGCGATCTCGACCTCCCGCAGGAACCCGGCGCGCGCGCCCGGATCGGTCAGCAGGCCGTTGTGCAGCAGCTTGACGGCCACCTGCCGGCCGGAGGGGGCGCGTCCCAGATAGACGACGCCCTGGCCGCCCTCGCCGAGCCGGGCGACGAGCTCGTACGGCCCCAGCGTGCGCGGATCGTCCTCCACCAGCTGATCCATCTGGCTCCCTGCGACACATGAACGGACAGGACAAAAGGATGGTGCAATGATGCCTGTTCCTTCAGGCTGACAGGCCGCTCGGGTGGGCGTCGGCGACGAGGCCGAGGACGACGTCGTGCTCCAGCAGCGCCTTGAGGGCGCTGATCAGGAACGTGAAGCCGCCGGTGGAGTCGGTCACCTGCTGGACGAGCTCGTCGCCGGTGCCGGTGAACCCGGTCTCGGTGACCTGGACGTAGGTGGTGTCGTCGGGCATGGGGATGAAATGGAACTCGACCGTGGTGGGGGCGTCGGGCGAGTAGTTGCCCCAGGTGAAGCGGATCCGGCGGTTCTCGTCCACATCTTGGACCGAGGCTCGGGTCGACACCCCGTACATCTCCCATTCCCAGGTCAGCTCGGCGCCGGGGGTCATCCTCCCGCTGCTCCTGGTGTACCAGATCTTGCTCGTGACGGCGGGGTCCACGATGGCCTGGAACACCTCGCGGGCGGGGCGGCGGATGAGCATGCCGACCTTCACCGAGGGGATCGTGGTGAGCTCGAACGTCCGTGCGGACATGCGCTGGTTCTCCTTTCGCGGTCCGGCCTTGTCATGGTCAGCGTGTCAGGTAGGCGCGTAACGCGCTGATGAGGGCGGCCGGGTTGTCCTCCTGGACGTTGTGCCCGGCGTCCGGCACGACCACGAGCTCGCCGTCCGGGACGTGCGCGACCAGGCGTTCGGCGGTGGCCTGGGGGAGCACCCTGCTGCGTCCGCCGCGCACGAGAAGCACCGGCGTCCTGCTCAGCCGGTCGGGCAGCCGCTCGATGGCCGCCAGGATGGCGGGGAAGTCCGGAGGCCGCGGATCGCCCTTCGGCACCCAGCCGCCGCCGGGTGCGCGGCGGAACAGCGTGCTCATGCGGTAGGCGACGCTGGGCCGGTGGGCGCGTGGATTGACCCGCATCGCGGTCTCCACCACCGTCTCCAGATCGCGCACCGGGCCGAGCCCGCCGATGAACGTCCGCACCCGCCAGGTGCTGTCGAAGTCCACGCCGGGTGCGACGTCGATGAGCACCAGCCGCTCCACCCGGCCGGGATGCTCGTCGGCGACCTGGGCCGCGACGACGCCGCCCAGCGACATGCCGACCAGCTGGACCCGGTCGAAGCCGAGATGGTCGGCCGCGGCGACGACGTCGGCCGCGAGGGTGCCGAGGCGGTAGTCGCCGGACCAGCCGCTCTCGCCGTGACCTCGCAGATCCAGCGCGACCAGCCGGGCGGCGCCGCGCAGGCCGAGGCAGACGAAGTCCCACGTGTGGGCGGTCAACGCGCCGCCGTGCAGCAGCAGCACCGGGGATCCCGGTCCGCCCCAGTCGAACGCGTGCAACCGGCAGCCCGCCCGGGAGAAGTGGATCTCGCGGGGCGGAGCCGGATCGTCGATCGCGACACCCAGTGCCGCCGCCAGCTCGGTCATCGCCGGAATCGCCAAGTGTCCCCGCATGCGCCGCCTCCCTTACCTTGAGCACTCAAGGTAAGGGAGGCTGCCTTGACCGGTCAAGGTAAGGTGGGCGCATGGCCGCCCGAGTACGACGTCAGCCCGAGGACGCCAAGCGGCTGATCCTCGAGGCGGCGAGCAGGCTGCTCGCCGCGGGCGGCCCCGCCGCCGTGCAGGTGCGCGCCGTCGCCGCGGAGGTCGGCGTGTCCGACGCCGCGGTCAACCACCACTTCGGCACGCGTGACCGGCTGCTGGAGTCGCTGCTGCGATTCGGCGGGGCCAAACTGAAGGCCGAACTGCACGTCGTGCTCGACACGTGGGCGGGCGCCCCGATCGATCCCGCCGAGCTGGTGCGCACGCTGGCCGCGCTGTACGCGGGTGGTTACGCCGAACTGGCGCTCGCGCTGCACCGTTCCGGCTGGCGGGACACCGGGAGCGGGATGCTGGACGAGGTGGTGGACCGGCTGCACGCCCAGGCCCGGCAGCAGTGCGAGGCCGCCGGGCGGACGCCGCCGTCCCGCGAGGCGATCCAGCTGACCGTGTGCGCGCTGCACCAGGCCGTCGCGACGGAGCCGCTGTTCGGCGACGAGTTCCGCCGGAGCGTCGGGCTGGACGACACCGCCCGCGATCGCCTGCTCGACTGGTGGATCGAGACCCTGCGCAAGACCGTCGCCGGACAGGGCTAGCCGATCAGAGCCCCTGGGGAGATCAGCCGGCCGCCCGGCGGTTCCGCTGGGCCGTCGCGGCGATTCCGTCGAGCAGGGCACGCAGGCCGAGGTCGAACGCGCGCACCGCGGCCTCGGCCGCGCTGCGGTCGAGGCCGCCGTCGTGCCAGGTCCGTTCGATCGCCGGGTAGCGCGCCGGGTCGAAGGTGGTCTCCCAGAACTCCTGGCGGGCGGCCCACCAGTCGTCGCCGGACAGGCCGCTGAGCCGCTCGGCATGGGTGTGTTCGGCGAGGGTGGCGGCCGCGGCGTCGACGAAGGTGACGATGGAGTCGCTCGCCGCGGACGTCTCGGCGGCGGACAGCCCGGTCATGGACAGAGCGGCCAGCAGGAAGTCGGCCCTGGCGAGCAGGCCGGGCCCCAGGGGCGGTCGTACGGTCGACACCATGCGCAGCCACGGGTGGCGTTCGTGCAGGGCCGTGTTCTGCTTCGCGTAGTGCTCGATCCGGTCCCGCCAGGAGCCTGATCGGGTCAGGTCGAGCTCCTGCCAGGCGGCGTCCACCATCAGGTCGACCAGTTCGGCCTTGCCGGGCACGTGGGTGTAGAGCGTCATCGTGCCGACGCCGAGGGACGCGGCGAGCCGGTCCATGGTCATGGCGGCCAGTCCTTCCCGGTCCGCCAGCGCCATGGCCGCAGCCACGATCTTGTCCAGGGACACCTTGGGCGGCCGGCCGCGGCCCGATCGAGCCTGCGGGGAACGCCAGAGCAGGCGCAAGGTCTCCCGAGGGTCTCCACCGCCGCTGCGTTCCATCAAGCCTCCCCTTTTCCGTAGATCGTACGGTAACGTTTTATCCGTAGAGCGTACGGAAAAGGAGGACGGGCGTGCGAGTGCTGGTGACCGGGGCGACGGGGAACGTCGGGCGGCAGGTGACAGCGGGCCTGGTCGAGGCCCACATTCAGGTACGGGCGCTGACCAGGGACCCGGGCCGGGCCCGGCTGCCCGGCGCGGAGGTCGTCCAGGGAGATCTCACCGAGCCGGCCAGCGTGCCGTTCGACGGCGTGGACCGGATGTTCCTGTTCCCGGAGCCGTCGACGGCGAAGGGGATCGTCGAACGCGCGAAGCGGGCCGGCGTGCGGCGGATCGTCGTGCTCTCGTCGGGCGCGGTGAGCGGCGGGTTCGACACGACCTTCCATCCGCCGGTCGAACAGGCCGTTCAGGAGTCCGGTCTGGAGTGGACACACCTGCGGCCGGGCGAGTTCGCCGCCAACAAGCTCTCGCTGTGGGGGCCGTCGATCCGGGCCGAGCGGCTGGTGCGGGACGCGAACCCGGACGCGGCCTGGTTTCCCGTGCACGAGCGGGATGTCGCCGACGTGGCGCTGAAAGCCCTGCTGGAGGAGGGGCATCACGGCAAGGCGTACGACATCAACGGCCCGGAGTTGATCAGCCTGCGCGGCCAGGTCCGAGCCATCGCCGACGCGCTCGGCGAAGAGGTGAGGTTCGAGGAGGTCACTCCGGCGCAGGCGCGCGACATCTACCTGAAGATCGGCGGATTCGCCGCCGAGGCCGCCGACTTCCTGCTGGGATTCACCGACTACGACGGCAATCCGGCTGACCCGGCCGGCAGCACGGACTTCGATCCGAGCACCCTGGGTCCGTTGCCCACGGCGCAGTCCGTGACAGGCAGCCCGCCGCGGACGTTCGCGCAGTGGGCGCGGGATCATGCCGAGGACTTCCGCTAGAAGAACTCGTCACCGCTGCGTGCCCGCACTTCGTGACCGGCACTCCGCGACGACCCCCGCCGGAGGGTACGGTGCCAGGTGAGTGTCTAGGGTTCCGCCGCCGGCCCCGTTCCACGCGGGTCCGGCGGGCTTGGTCCGAGCGACACCGCCGGCGGCTCGGGTGGTCACCGGTCAACTGAAGGGGCAAAAGCCTGGAGGTCGTGCCTCCCGCGAGCGCGGGAGCCGGAGAGGCCTCCTGGTGTGCCCGACCGTTGTCCTGTTCATCCAGCATCTGCCCGGTGGGATTCCGCGGCAGAGCGCACCGTTTCTCGAGCCGTCCGCCGGTCTCGTCCCCGCGCTGCTGACCGCGTCGGTGCTGGCCTTCGCTCTGGCCTGGCTGTCGTCGGTGGGCGGCGTGGGTGGCGGCGTGTTGATGCTGATCGCGCTCACCGCCCTGTTCGGTCTTCAGGTGGCCCTGCCCACCCTCGCACTGACTCAGCTGGCCAGCAACGGCGGCCGCGTCTGGTTCAACCGGCGCGCGGTCCGGTGGCGGCTCATCACGTGGTACTCCCTGGGCGCCGTCCCCTTCGCCCTGGCCGGCGGTCTCCTGCTGCCCTACGTGCCGGTCGAACCGCTCAAGCGCGTGCTCGGCGCGTTTCTCGTCGTCACCGTCCTCTGGCGGCGGTTCCGGCCGGCCCCGGCGGTGCCGGCCGACAGGACGTTCGCCGCCGTCGGCGCCGGTTGCGGACTCGCCTCAGCCCTGTTCGGGGCGGCAGGGCCGCTCGCGGCCCCGTTCTTCCTCGTCAAGGGCGTCATCGGCAGCGCGTACATCGGCACCGAGGCTGCCGCCTCCCTGGTCATCCACCTGACCAAGATCGTCGCTTATGGCGCGGGCAGCCTGCTGTCCGTCCACGTGCTCCTCCTCGGCCTGGCGCTCACCCCGGCCGTCGTCGCCGGCGCGTGGCTGGGCAGGAGAACCGTCGCCCGGATGAACGCCCGGACCCTCGTGCTGGTCATCGAGGGCGGAATCGTCGTCGCGGCGATCTTGTTGCTCGCCGGGATCTGAGCCTGGACGACGTCGTCAGGGCGGCGGCGAGGCGATCAGCGCCGCGATGCCCTCCAGGAGGCGGTGGAGCCCGAACTCGAACAGGGTGTCCAGGTCGAGCGAACGAAGGGGGACGAGGGCGAGGTTCGGGAACGCCGTTCCGCCTGAAGGGCCCGTCAGCGCCGGTGTGCCGCGGGTGTCCATCCACTGCTCGCCGGTGATCCCCGAGTGGGCCGCGGCCGCCGCCTCGGACTCCAGGTCCGCGGCCACCCCTCGGACGTAGGCGGCCACGCAGGCGTGGATGTGCAGGCTGGTGGCCGGGTCCAGGCCGAGCCCGTCCAGGGCGCGCATCATCCACTCGCTGTGGACCATCGCGCGGGGAGCGAGCAGGGGGCGGGTGAAGGAGACGGCCTGAGCCAGCCACGGGTGACGCCGATACATGGCCCACTGCTGCCTGGCCGCCGTCTCCAGACGGTGGCGCCAGCCGGGCGGCAAGGGCTCCGGAAGCGGGAACTCGCCGAACGCGGCGTCGGCCATGAGCAGGATCAGCTGCTCTCTGCCGGCCACGTGGCGGTAGAGGGCCATGGTGGTGACGTCCAGCTCGGCGGCGAGGCGGCGCATGGACAGTGCGGCCAGCCCCTCGGCGTCCGCGATGGCCGACCCCGCGCGGACGATCCGGCCCCGGTCCAAGGACGCCGCCGGACGTCTGCGGTCGTGCGGCGTCCTCGGGGAGACGCCCGGGGTGTCGACGACCGTGCCGACCCCGGGAACCGGCCGCGCCAGGCCGGCCTGCCGCAGAGCGGTCAGCGCCTTGCCGGCCGTGGCCATGGCGACGCCGAACTCCCGGACGATCTGCCGCGTGGAGGGCAGCAGATCACCGGGGCGGAGCTCGCCGCCTTCGATGCGTCGGCGCAGCTCGGCGGCGATGCGCAGGAAGGGCGGATCGGCGGAGGACTCGGCAGGGCTCGTCACAGGACTCCCTCCATGGGGCCGCACTAGTGCACCCAAGCTCGGGCCGGCCGTTGATCCGGCCCCATCATCCCACTTGAACCAGGTGCACTAGGGCGCGCTTGGCCATGGGCACCTGCGCAGTCTACGGTGCACACATCCAGCCGGAACCCCCTGGCCGGAGACCGAGACGAGCGGAGCACCGAGATGCCGAGCGCGATCCCCACCCCGGTACGCGCAGCACTGGAACTGGACGGACGCCACCTGTCCTACCTCGACTTCGGCGGCCCCGGCCGGCCCCTGCTGGCCCTGCACGGACATCTCGACCAGGGCGCGACCTGGAGCGGCCTGGCGGCCGAGCTGGGCCCGCACTGGCGGGTCATCGCGCCCGACCAGCGAGGGCACGGCGAGTCGGACCGAGCCGCGGACTATTCCCGCGAGGGGTACGTCGCCGACCTCGCGGCCCTGCTGGAGCACCTGGACGCCGGCCCGGTCGTGGCTCTGGGGCACTCTCTGGGCGGACTGAACGCCTACCAGCTCGCCGCCCGTCACCCGGCGCTCGTCCGCGCCCTGGTCGTCGAGGAGATCGGCGCCGTCGTCTCAGGTCCGAGCCGTCTGGACTTCCTGCTGTCCAGTCCGTACGAGGCCGCCACCCGTGACGAGCTGGTGGCCGGGCTCGGCGCAGCGGGTCCGATGTTCGCGGGCCGCCTGCGGCACCTGCCGGACGGCCGCTGGCGCCTGCCGTTCCATCCCCGCGACACGGTCGAGTCGGAACGCTCCAACTGGGGCGACCACTGGGCCGACTGGCTGGCGACCGACGTCCCCGCGCTGCTTGTGGTGGGTGAGAACAGCCCGATCACCTGCGGTCAGGCGCACGAGATGGCCGAGCGGCGGCCGCACACCCGGCTGGTGACCCTCCACGGTGACCACTTCGTGCACCTCCAGGACCCGGCGGGTTTCATCGGCGCGCTCCAGGACTTCCTGCGAACGCTCGACGTCACCTCCGCGTGACGAGCGGGAGCCGGCATCGCCTGGGTCGTCGCGGCCCGTCTGATCGGACGGTGGCCTATTCGCAGGTGTTGACGTACTCGATCTCGCGGAGGTGTCTCTTCCACTCCGCGGGGCTCAACGGTCCGCGTGCCCGGTCGCAGACCGCCGTGGCGGCTCGCTCGCCGTCAAGGGGATGCGCGCGCACCACGCCGTCCGGCGTGGCGCTGAACAACGTCCGGCCGTCCGCGCTGAACGCCAGCGTCGCGCTGCTCTCGAAGCCCACGTCGACATGGCCGTCGAAGATCGTCCCCAGGGGTTGCCGGGTGTCCGCGTCCCACAGCCGGATTCTGTCGCCGGCCGCGTACGTGGCGATGGTCCGTCCGTCCGCGGACCAGACAAGGGTGTAGATCCCGCCGTCACCCACGGCCGGGAACCGGAGGCCGCTGGTGCCGGTGAAATCCGGACTCCAGAGCGACAGCGGCTCGGCCTCCATGCTGACGGCCACGCGTCCACCGTCAGGGCTGAACGCGTACGGTCCGCCGGGCAGGCTTCCCGCGCCTTCCGGCCGCGGCAACCGGGCGCCGCGCAGCGGATCCACCAGCGTGATCTCCGGTGCGAACCCGGCCACCAGCAGCTTCCCGTCAGGACGGAAGGCCATGTTCGCCGACCCGTGCACGTCCTTCACCGTCCGCACGGTGGAGGAGGACAGAGTCCACAGTTCGAGCGGGAAGGGCATGGCCCCGTCCACGGCCTCGCGGGCGGGGGCGACTGCGAGCGTGGCGCCGTCAGGACTGAAGGCGAGACCGTCGACGCTGTTCGCCTGCTTGTTCGCGACCCCGAAAGAGCTGACCGGCAGGGCCGTGGACGTGTCCACGATCATCACCCCGACAGGGGACCCGGAGGAGCCGGCCATCCGTGGCGTGCCGCCGATGGCGAGTCTTCTCCCATCGCTGCTGAAAGCGAGCGCAGGGCGGTGCAACGTCCCTTCGCCCACGTCGATCGGCGGACCGAGACTTCTCCGGCCGGCCACGTCCCACAACCGCACCCGGCCGGCTCCGTACAGGGCGAGCACCCGCCCCCCGGGCCCGAGGAGGGCCCTTCCCCCAGCCGTTCCGGGCAGCGCGGGGCGGTCGTCCAGGCTCCGCAGGTCCATCGTCGACACGGTGCCCGCCAGGCGGACCCTCATGACGTGGTCCGGCTCGTCGAAACGGACCTGGTCGATCGGCGCGCCGAGTTCGCGCTGCAGGACCATCTGGCCGTCGCTCAGTCGCATCACGGTCAGGCTCTTCGCCCCCTCACCTTCGTAGGCGAGGAACCGGTCGCCGTAGCCGAAGGAGTAGATCTTGCCTGCCGGCCCCCCTCCGTCCCCCTTGAGCGCGGCTCCCGAGGGCACACTTCGCAACAGGAGCCTGTTTCCCGCCACACCAGCCTGACCAGGCGGATGCGGGACGGCGGCCGTGACGGCCAGTGTCCGGCCGTCCTCACTGAACACGGCGCTCTGGACGTCCTTCTTCTGCGGCAGCCAGTCCGCCCGGAGCGCTCGGTTCGTCCTCAGCGCCCACAGTTCCGCCCGTCCGCCTCCGGTGGAGTAGACGACGCCCAGGGTGCCGTCGGCGTTCACGGCGTCCACGCCCGCGCCGGAGCCGGCGCGGAGCTGGCGACGGGTGGCCACGTCCCACCAGTGCGCGCCGGTGCGGCTGCGTGAAAGGTCGGGGACGGCGAGGAACCGTCCGGCGGGGTCGAACGCCAATCTGCCCGCGTTGCCCTGGCTCGCCCCGCCGGCGAAGCCGTTCCCCATCGCCGTGCCGGTCGGGACGTCCCACAACCGCACCTCGTGGTCGTCCTGGACCGCCAGGACTCGGCCGTCGGGACTCAGCGCCCCCATCACCGCCGTAGGGCTCACGCCCGGGAACTCGCGCACCTTCCGGTGTTCGCGTACGTCCCAGATCCTCACCAGACCGGCCCGGACGCTCACCAGCGTGCGCCCGTCCCGGCTGGTCGCGTAGACGGTGCCGGCGGTCACGTCCGGATCGGTGAACGAGTCGAGTCCGTCGTCCGACAGGGAGTCGTACAGACCGCCGCGCGACTGGGGGATCGAGGGGCTGAGCCGCCATGCCGCCACGCTCAGCCGCATGGCGAGCCGGGGGTCCCGCCGGCGCAGGTCCGCCGCGCGCAGCAGGAGCGACCGGGCCGTCGCCTCGTCGCGCTGGCGGCTGGAGACCTCCCGCAGGTGCTCCGCCAGGCCGAGCCCGCCGAGCGTCGCCACGAGCAGGACGACGAGCGTGACCGCGATCAGGCCGCGGCGTTTGGACTGCCGCCTGGCCTGCTTGGCCGAGACGTCGAGGAACTCGCGCTCCAGCGCCCGCAGCGCGATGTCCCGGCGCTCGGCGGAAGCCCAGCCCAGCGTCCTGTCGAGGCCGGAGCCGCGCAGCAGGTCGGCGGGCTTGCGGCCGTGCTCGTCCCAGAACCGGGCGGCCGCGGTGAGCCGCCGGTGGACGTGCAGGCCCTCGCGGTTGTCCGCCACCCAGTGCCGCAGCCGCGGCCAGGCCTGCATCAGGGCCGGGCTGGCCAGGGTGTAGGCGGAGTCGACCTCGGTGATGAGGCCGGCGGCCACGTACAGGGACAACAGCGACTCGACCGGCCCGGTCGCCTCAAGCTCGTCGCGGGGGACGTGCCTGACGGTCTCGCCGTCCTCCTCCGTGAGGCCCACCATCCGGAGGAAGAGATCAGGTGCGAGGGTCCGCTCGCCGTCGGAGAGCTCCCCGAACAGCTCCTCCGCGATGGTGCCCAGATCGGGCTCGGCCGGTAGCGGCGCCCGCACCGCCGCGGCGGCGTCGCCGCCCGCCGCCAGCAGCCGGTCGTCCAGCCGGTCGCCGTCACGGGCGTCGTCGCGGGCGTCGTGGCGGACGTCGTGGTGGACGTCGTCGCGGACGTCGAGCAGGCCGAGCAGCACTGTTCTGGCCGAGGGCCGTTCGTCCGGATTCCTGGAGGTCGCCGCCGTGACCAGCCCGTCGAGCGGCTCGGGCAGCACGCCGGGATCGGGCCGGAAGCCGAGCACGGTGTTGACCACCGACAGCGGCTCCTGCCCCGGGATCGGGTCGCGGCCGAGCGCGGCGAACAGGACGACCAGCGCCCAGGCCCACAGGTCGGCGGCCGCCGCGGCTCCGCTCCCCGTGAAGACCTCCGGCGCCATGTAGTTGGGCGTGCCCATGATCGGACCGGTCGTCGTCAGCGGCCCGGCCTCCCGGGCCACCCCGAAGTCGATCACCCTCGGTCCGCCGGGGCCCAGGATGATGTTGTCCGGTTTGAGGTCGCGGTGGACGACGCCCGCCTCGTGAATGGCCGTCAGCGCGGTGGCGACGCCGATGGCCAGCCGCCGCAGCGCGTCGCCTCCGTACGGCCCGGCCTCGGTGACGACCTGGCGCAGCGTGGGTCCGGGCACGTACTCGCTGACGATGTACGGCTCGGCGACGTCGGTTCTGGCCTCGATCACCCGGGCCGTACAGAACGACGACACCCGCTGGGCGGCCGCCGCCTCCTTGCTGAGCCGGGCGCGCGAGGCGGCGTCGCTCAGCCTGGGCACCTTGACCGCCACCCGCCGGCCCGCCTCGTCGTAGGCCTCGTAGACCACGCCCTGCCCGCCTGCGCCGAGCCGTCTGGCCAGCCAGTAGTCACCGAGCCGGTGCGGATCCGAAGGGGTGAGCGGAACAGGCGACATATGCGAATTCTGGGTCAAGGGAGGCGCGTGCCGGTACGCCGGCCGTTCATGAGCAGGGTCAGGCGGTCCCGGCTCCGGACTGGGATCGCGCGGTCGGCCGGGCGATGGCGGGTTCGGGGACGCGCGCGCATCGGGGCGGCGGTGGCGACGTTCGCGGTGCCGTGGGCGACGACGATCCGCTCGCCGGGGTCAATCCGTGAATTCCCGGCTATCCCGCGAAATCGATCTTGTCAAGAGTTGATCATTTAAGGCCGGTACCATACTTTTCGTTCATCCGACCCTGACGGGAGCGACGGATGAATCTGAATGCGGCAGTTGCGACCGGAGCCGCTGCTCAGGTCATACTCATCGTGGTTTTCCTGATAGCGACACTGTCAAAGACCATAACCCACCGCGAACTCGGCCGGACCATCGCCCAACTCGGTCCGGCGGCTCTGGGAAGGCATGCCGCGATCGCGGTGATCGCCGTCGAGATGCTGGCCGTGATCGGCCTGACGGTGGCGCCGGCCGCCTTGTGGCCCCGCGTGCTGATCGTGCTGCTGTCGATGGCGTTCGCCGGCGCCGGGATCCGCGCGCTGAGCCGTGGCGAGAAGATCAAGTGCGGTTGTTTCGGGAACGGCGGCGCGGTGCTCGGCTGGCGCCAGGTGCTGTACCTCCCGCTGTGGCTGGCGCTCGTCGTGCTGGCCGAGGCGAACCCGCCGACCTGGACCGGGCAGGAGGGCCTGCTCGGCCTGGCCGTGGCGCTGCTGGCCATGGTCGCCTGGAAGCTGAGGGCCGAACTGCGCCTGCTGCGCCCGCTGCGGGAGGACCGGATGGTGCTTCCCGACCCCACCCAACCCGAAGCGGAGGTGCACGCCGCATGACGACGGTGCTGCTCATCGTGATCTGCCTGCTGGCCGTGGTGCTGTTCGTCCAGATCGGCGCGCAGGTGGAGCTCTTCCAGCAGGTCAAGCAGATCCGGGGCTACCTCGACATGGAGGACAAGCCCACCCCGGTGGAGCTGGGCACCCTGGAGGGTGCCCCGCCGAGCCGCTTCGGCCTGCCGGCGGCCCTCGACGAGGCCGAGCGGGCCATGGTGCTGTTCCTGTCCAACAAGTGCGAGACCTGCCACAACCTGGCGTCGGCGCTGCGCGGGGGAGCGGTGCCGCCATCGATGTGGGTCGTGGTCGTCCCGGTGTCCGGGGACGGCAACGAGTTCATCGCCGAGTTCGGACTGTACGGCGACCGGGTCGTCCTCGACGAGGACGAGAGCATCGTCGGCAGCATCGGGCTCGACATCACACCCGTCGCACTCCACGTCACCGAGGGGAAGCTGACACGGGCCCACACGGTGCCGACGGTCAGGCAGATGTACGCGGCCGCCCCTGTTCCCTACAAGCACCACCTGGCCGGCAAGCCCTCCGTACGGCACTGATCCGATTTCACCCCACGGCCAGAGAGGGCCAGCATGGATCATCTCAACAAAATGTCGGACGGACCCGACGCGTCGGGCCGGCGCGGATTCCTCGGCTGGATGGGCAGGGTCGGTGTCGCGGCCATCGGCGCTGTCGCGGGCGCGACCCTGATGACCAAGCCGGCGGCGGCGGGCAACTGGCGCTGCTGCAACCTCGCCCTTCCCAACACTTTCTGCAAGACCAACAGCAGCGGGCAGTACGTCTGCCCGTCCGGCTACAGCATGAAGGTGTGGCAGTGCTGCAGCGGCTCGGCGCCGTACCAGCGGAAGTACGCCTGCGGTGAGTGCACCAAGGGCGCCGACTGTGGTTCGGGCCCGTTCATCTGCTCGGCCGGCTGGACCGTCAACGCCAACGGCTGCTGACAGCGACCGGGTGGCCGGTCCGGCGCGACGTCCGCGGCCGGCCACTCCGGATGGAGGATGTCGTGTCCTTTGACACCTGGCTGACCTTCGCGCTGCTCCTGCTCATCGCGAGCGCGGGCTTCGCGCAGTTGTTCAGCTTTTGAGGCCTTTCTTTCGTCGGATACCTCCGCCCCCTGGTCCAGGGGAGAGTTCCCGGGGAGAAGCCCATGTACCGGCCGATCCTCATGCTCATGCTCGGCTTCAGCCTCTCCGCGCCGCTCGCGTACGGGCTGGTGCATCTGCTCGGCTCCGGCCTGTTCGGCGGAATGCCGGGGACGGGTGCCAAGCTCGCCGCGGCGACGGTGATGCTCGCCTGCCTGGTCATCGACTCCGGCCTGTTCGGGCTGCGCACGCCCATGTGGCGGCGCCAGACTCCGCAGCAGCATTTCTACCGGTTCGGCCCGGCCAGGGGCGCGCTCCTGTGGGGGCTGGACACCGGCCTGGTCCTGACCACGTTCAGGGTCACCTCGCTCACCTGGGCGGCGCTCGGCGTCACGCTGTTCGGGCTGGTGCCGTGGTGGGCGGGTCTCGCCTACGCGATCGGCTTCACCTGGCCGGGCTTCGCGCTGGTCGCGATCGTGCCGCCGTCGAAGGACCTGGTGGAGATCCCTGAGCCGATGTGGCTGATCGACTGGCTCATGGAGAAGGAGAAGCCGGTCAGGCGGCTGATGCTGGGCCTGCTCACGGTCGCGTTCGCCGGCGTCGTCGCTTCGTCGTTCCTGGGCTGACGCGCCGCCCGCCGCTCGCGCGGGCGGCGCGTCGAAGGTCAGCAGGCGCCGTTGAAGAAGGAGATCTCACGCCGGACGACGGGCTCGCCCGGCACCCGGAACTCCAGCGGGACGCACCTGGGCTCCTTCACGTAGAAGCCGCCGACGAACATCGTGTCGTGGTCGGAGCAGGCGGTGAAGGACACCGAGTGATCGGCCTCGGCCGGGGTGCGGGCGTTCCTGGACGGCTCGGAGTAGAGCAGGCCCGCGCTGTCGTGGAACTTCGCCGGGATGGACACCGTGATCGTCCTGCCCTTCCTGACCAGCGCGCCGACCTTGAACTTGTGGCCGCTCCCGTACTGCTCGGCCCGGGCGTCGCCCCACGCGAGCAGCCCGGGGATGAGCAAGGGCCCCACCACGAGGTCGTCCGGCTCGGCCGCGCGGCTCGCCGTCTTCTCTCCGGGGAACTCGCCGTTGCGGTTCGCGCAGTTCAGCACCCGCGGATTCGCCAGGCTTCCCGGCCGGCCGGCCGACTGCGCCGCCGTTCGCGCGTCGGCCTCCCCGGCGGCACAAGCGGTCAAGGACGGCAGCAGCGCCACCACCGCCGCCCAGATCGATCCCCTGCGTACACCTTTGAAGATCATTATCCAGTTGTACACCTCGGTGCCGGAGGTGGCCAGACGCCAGTGGATCACCTTCGGCGCCGTGGTCACCGGCTGCTGGTGAGCGGCTCGGCGCAAAAAAGGATCTTCAATCGGAGCCCCGGAGCGGGCTAAGATCACCAGCGGAGGCGTCCGGGTGCCTGGTGGCCCCCTCGGTCTTCAAAACCGATGGCGCCGAGCATCTCGGCGCGGCGGGTTCGATTCCCGTCCGCCTCCGCCAGACCTCACCCCTGGAGTCCTGCTGAGCATCGACGCGTTACTGGCTCGGGCACGTGCCGGGCTGCGCCGCCTGCCGCCTGCCGAGGCCTTCGCCGCGGCGAGTCGTGGTGAGGCCTACATCGTGGACACCCGCCCGGAGTTCCAGCGGCGCAGCGGCGGCGAGGTGCCCGGCGCCATCGTGATCGAACGCAACCACCTGGAGTGGCGGCTCGATCCCCGTTGCGACGCGCGAATCCCCGAGGCCACCTCGGCGCACATCCGCTGGATCATCCTGTGCGACGAGGGATACTCCTCCAGCCTCGCCGCCTCGGCCCTCAGGCAGATCGGGCTGGCGAACGCCACCGACGTGATCGGCGGCTTCCAGGCGTGGATCGCGGACGGGCTGAGGGTGAGCCGTCCCGCCGCCCTCACCCGGCCGCGCGGTCCGGGCGAACCGGGCACGGACCCGAGGCCGACGGCCGCCGAGCGCGCATGTGGGTGATCGCCACCGCCGGGCACGTGGACCACGGCAAGTCGGCCCTGGTCCGCGCGCTCACCGGGATGGAGCCTGACCGCTGGGCCGAGGAACGACGCCGGGGCATGACCATCGACCTCGGCTTCGCCTGGACCACGCTCGGCTCCGGCCGGCAGGTGGCGTTCGTCGACGTTCCCGGGCACGAGCGGTTCGTCACCAACATGCTCGCCGGCGTCGGCCCGTGCCCCGCGGTCATGTTCGTGGTGGCGGCGGACGAGGGGTGGCGGGCCCAGTCCGCCGAGCACCTGGCCGCCCTGCACGCCCTGGACGTCCGGCACGGCCTGCTGGCAGTCACCCGCACCGACCTCGCCGATCCCGGACCGGCGCTGGAGGAGGCCCGCCTCCACCTGGAAGGGACGAGCCTGGCGGGGATCGACGCCGTCCCCGTCAGCGCCCGGACCGGCCAGGGCCTGCCCGAGTTGTCCGCCGCGCTCGACCGGCTCGCGGCCGGGCTCCCGGAACCGCGCCGGGACGGCCCGGTGCGGTTGTGGATCGATCGGGCGTTCACCGTCACCGGGGCCGGGACCGTCGTCACCGGCACGCTCACGCACGGCACGCTGCGGGTGGGCGACGAACTGCTCGCCGGGTCGCACCGGCTCCAGGTCCGCGGCCTTCAGACGCTCAACCAGCGGCGCGACGCGGTGCCGGCGACGGCTCGCGTCGCCGTCAACGTCAGGGGCGCCGATCGGGACGCGCTGCAACGCGGCACCCCGCTGCTGACCCCGGACGCCTGGATCACCACCCGGTCGGCGGACGTGCGCCTGGAGCCCGGCGCGGACGTCGGCCGGGAACTCGTCTTCCATCTGGGCTCCGCCGCCGTTCCGGCCCGGGTGCGCCCTCTCGGCGCGGGCACGGCCCGTCTCACCCTCGCCCGGCCCCTGCCGCTCAGAGGCGGTGACCACGGCCTGCTCCGCGATCCCGGCCGCCGGATGATCGTGGCGGGGGTGCGCGTCCTCGACGTGCGGCCGGCCCCCCTGCGGCGACGGGGAGCCGCGGCGGTCAGAGGGGCCGCGCTCGCCGGCGTCACCGTGCCCGCCGCCGCCGACCTGCTGCGCTGGCACGGACTGCTGAGCCGGGCCGAGCTGACCGCGATGGGCGCCGCCCCTGACGGGCCGCCGGTGACGGGCGACTGGTTCGCCGACCCCGGCCACTGGTCCGAGCTGCGGCGCCGCCTGAGCGAGCAGGTGTCGCAGCACGACCAGGGGATCACGGTGGAGGCCGCCGCCCGGCTGCTCGGCCTGCCCGACCGGCGGCTGGCACGGGCGCTGGTCGCCGAGCCGCTGACGATCAGAGCAGGGGTGATCGTCAACGGCGACCGGGCGCGGGCGCCGATGCCGCCGCAGGTCGAGCAGGCCGTCGCCCGGCTGCGGAGCGACCTCGCCGGCCGTCCCTTCGACGCCCCCACCGCCGAGCGCCTGACCGAGCTGCGACTGACCGGCGCCGCCCTCGGCGCGGCCATGCGCGCGGCTGCGTTGCTGCACATCGGGAGGAACGTCGTCCTCCTGCCGGACGCGCCGGAGCTGGCGGTCGCCGTGCTGAGCACGCTGCCCGCGCCCTTCACCGTCAGCCAGGCCCGCACGGCCCTGGGCACGAGCCGCCGCGTCGCCGTACCGCTCCTGGAGTACCTCGACGCCCGGGGGCACACCCGGCGGGTCGACAACGACTCCCGGATCTGCGTCCCGCCCGTGGGGCGCTGACGCACCCGTCCACCTGCGGGCCCGCGGGTCAGAGGAGGGCGGCCTCGTGGACCAGGACCGCCGCCTGCACCCGGTTGCTGAGCCGCAGCTTGGCCAGCGCGCGGCTGACGTGTGCCTTGACGGTCGTCTCGGTCATGGACAGCTCGCGGCCGATCTGCCGGTTGGACAGGCCGCGGGCGACGGCGAGGACGACTTCGTGCTCGCGGTCGGTCAGCTCGCCGAGGAGTCTGCGGGCGGCGTCGATCCTGGAGGGCTGCCGCCGTTCGGCGGCCGCGGCCGGTGCGCTCGGCCTGATCTCCGCGTTCGGGTCGCTCGGCGCCGCGGCCCTGCTGGCGCCGGAGGCCGACCTCGCCCTGGACACGGGGGCCGACTGGCGGAACGTGGCCGGCATCGCCGCCTACTACGCGGTCGCCGCCGTCATGGCGGTCGCGGTCGGCGCGCTCGTCAGGCACACCGCCGCCGCCCTGACCCTGCTGCCGGGCTACGCGATGTTCGCCGAGTCGCTCGTCCCGGCGATCCCCGGCATCGGCGCCGACATCCACCGGTGGCTCCCGTTCAACGTCGGCAAGCAGTTCCTCATCGGCGTCCCGGCTCCCGCCGCGGCACCCCCAGGCCCACCCGCCCCACCTCCGTCGACGTCGCTGCTCGACCCGTGGTGGGCCCTCGCCTACTACGCGGCCTTCGGCCTCGTCCTCCTCGCGATCGCCGTCGTGACGGCGAAGCGGCGCGACGTCTGACGACACCCGGGGCAGTGGCGGGGAGTGCCACCGCCCCGGGCCTAACCTCTGTGGTCAGTACGGCTGGTCGCCGTGCACTCTGGTAGGGCGTAGGTGACTCCGGTCAGGCGTTCGGACAGTTGCCACAGGTGAGCGGCCGTGTCGGTGTCGCGGATGGCGCGTTCGCGAGTGCGGCGTACGGGCTCGCCGCGCAGTTGCAGCAGCCCGTCTGGAACGATGTAGCTGCCGCCGGACAGGTCCGGTACCGTCGCCGCGTACAGCGAGGTCTTCGCCCCTTCTGGCGTCGGGCGGAAGGCTGCGCGCACCAGCAGGCGCGTGACGGTCGCGTACAGTCGTCCTCTGCCGCTGTTGGCGCCGCCGGTGAGCACGTTGGTGCGGGTGAGCCCGGGAGCGACGGCCATGCTGCGCAGCCGCAGCCCGGCAGCGTCGGCCCGGCGCTGCAACTCCATGGCGAAGTAGAGATTGGCCCGCTTGGACTGCACGTAGGCGAACGCCGTGCGATATCTGCGCTCGGCGTTGAGGTTGCGCAGGTCGAAGCGGGCGAAGCGCTGACCTTCGCTGCTGACGGTGACCACCCGCGGGTCGGGCGCGGCGAGCAGATGCGGCAGCAGCACGCCGGTCAGGGCGAAGGTGCCCAGGTGGTTGATGCCGAACTGCGACTCGAACCCGTCGGCGGTCCGGGCGTACGGCACCATCGCCACCCCCGCGTTGTTCACCAGCAGGTCGAGCCGGCCGCGGTCCCACCCGGCGGCGAACTCGCGGACGGAGGCCAGGCTGCCCAGGTCCACCTGGCGCAGTTCCAGGCGGGCGCGGGGCACCTCGCCCTGCATGCGGGTCAGCGCGCGTCGGCCCCGTCCGGGGTCGCGGCAGGCCAGGACGACGTGCGCGCCGCGGCGGGCCAGTTCGCGGGCGGTGATGTAGCCGATGCCGCTGTTGGCTCCGGTCACCACCACGACCCGGCCGGTCTGGTCGGGGATGGCGTGGAAGGTCCAGGCGGGAGGGATGTGCATGATGTGCCACCTCAGAGGAAGGGACCAGCGCATCGCAACTTTGAGTTGCGATAGATTGATCCTGTCATTCGCCCTCGAATATCGCAACTTGGAGTTGCAATGCGGTCTGGTCCATCCCCTGCCCGGCCGGTCGGCCGCGGCGTCAAGGTACGCGCCGCCGTCCACGCCGCCACGCTCGCCGAGCTCGTCGACAAGGGCTATGCCGCGCTGACCGTCGAGAACGTCGCCCAACGCGCCGGGGTCCACAAGACAACGGTGTACCGCCGGTGGAAGGACCGCGAGAGCCTGCTCATCGACGCCCTGGCCGAACACATGGCGACGGACATCCCGGTGCCCGACACCGGCGCGATCGAGACCGACCTGCGGGCGCTGGCGCGCTCGATCGTCCAGGCGTTCACCAGCCCGGCCGGGCAGGCCATCCTGGCCGCCATGTTCACGGGGGCGGCTCACCTTCCGGAGATCGCCGCAGCCCGCCGGCTGGTGTTCGACGATCGGCTCGCCAGGGCTGAGCCGGTGCTGAGGCGTGCCGTCGAGCGCGGCCAGCTGCCCGGGGACACCGATCCCGCCGAAGTGCTGAAGACCCTCGCCGCGCCGATCTACCTGCGCCTGCTCATCACGGCCGAACCCGTCGACGACGCGATCGCCGACCAGGCGGTGCGCGTCACGCTCGCCGCCGTGCGCGCGGGCGCCCTACGGCCAGGGCGCGACGATGAGCCGGGCGGCGAGTGAGGAAGCAGGCCCGGTTGCGGCCGCTGCCGTCGCCCCCCCCGGCGTCAGCTCTGCGCGGTGAGGTGAGCTTGCCGAAGATCTCCTCCGCCCGCCGGCAGGACGGTCGCACCGGTACGTGCGCGCATTGGCTCTTGATCCACTTGGCCGGAGATCAGTAGGGTTGGGCGCTTTACTCCTCACCCCCCGCCTCGGAGTGCCTCATGCGCCGCCATCGTTTCGGCCGGCTCGCCGCCGGTGTCGCGGCCCTCTACCTGGCCGTCGTGATCGTCCTCGCCGTCGTCGGACTGGTCACCGGCGACCTCGTCCCTCTGTGGAGAGTCGTCGCGGATCCGGACGGCTACATGGCGGACGAGATCCGGCCGTGGCCGTGGCTGCCCGCCCTGCTGGTGCCCATCGCGGCGGTGCAGGCGTGGGCGTACCGGGAGGTGGCGCGCGGGCGGCTGCGCGGGGACCCGGCGCGGCACGGCCGGGAGGCGCGCCTGCTGCGGGTCGCTTCCTACGCCATGGTCGTGTACCTCCTGACCTGGCGGCTGCCGATCCCCTACCTGTGGTGGACGTCGCTGGTCGCCGACGTGATCGAGCTCGTGGCGATATGGCTGTTCTTCCGCGTGCTGCGGGGGAGCACCCGCCGATGGCCACGGGTGCTCATGCTCGTGACCGGCCTGCTCAGCGTGGCGCACGACGTCGTCAACACCATCACGTACCAGACGGGCGACTACCTCCTCACCGGGCAGAACTGGACGTGGGCGCTGGACGTCCTGTGGTCGGTGTGGCTGGCGTCGCTGCTGGTGGCGCAGGCGCGGGACCCGCGCTGGAGCGGCGCGACGGTACGGGTCGGCGTGATCGCGGTCTTCTTCTCCCTGCTCTCGTCCGGGTCGCTCTCGATCGTGGCGTTCGGCGGCGTGGACGAGGTGCCGTGGAAGCTGCTGACGCCCTCGCTCCTGGGCGCGATTTCGGTCTTCTCGCTGGTCTGGTGGGCGCGGTCCGCGCACGACCTGGGCACGCCCCAGCCTTCCGCGCCCCGGACGGAGCCCGTGCAGGCGCGCGCCCGCCGGTGGCCGCTGCCGGCCGTGGCGGTCGTGCTCCCGCTGGTGCCCGCGGCCGTCAACCTCGCGCGGGGGGTGCCGTTCTGGCTCGGACCGAAGAACGTGCTGGGCGACGCGGTACGCGAGTACACCGGGTCGGAGGCCACCGCGTACTGGTTCGCGCTGGACCTCCTCGTCGGCGTCGGCGCGCCGGCGGTGCTGATCCTCGTGGCCGTGCGGCGGCGGAGACGTACGTTACTGCGCGCCACGACGTTGAGCCTGTTCCTGCTGGGCGGGGTCGGCGCCGTGAGCGCGTTCACATCGGAGCACTCCACCTTCTTCGGGGAGCTGTGGCTCTACCCGGAAAGCCTCTACGTCGCGCGGGGCGCCGCCGTCCCCTACGACGGCGCCCAGCTCCTGTCTCCCGGCATCTCCCCGCTCTGGTACGCCCTCGCGCTCACCGTCTCCGGCCTCATCCTGCTCTTCCTGTACGCCGCCCCGCCCGCTCACCGCGTCCGCCACCACGTCCTTCTGGCCGGGCTCGCCTCGGCCGTGGCCCTGTGCCTGCTGCCCGCGGCGGACATGGCCCGCGGCCCCGTCACGGACTGCGTCATGCCGGAGCCGTGGCAGATCGACACGGGGGAGGCGGAGCCGCGCGAGCTGACGGCCGAGCAGAAGTTCGTGTGCTCCCTGCGCGGCGACCACCGCGCAGGGAGCCTGCACGTGTTCCCCGACACCACCCCCGACCAGGTCGTGCTCGCCTACGGACGCCACCTGTGCGGCGTCCACACCCGCAACGACCCACGGGAGCTGGCCCGGCTGAAGATCGACCGCGCGTCCCTCACCTATCCTCTGGACGGCATCTGTCCCAGCGCCACCACGATCGTCCAGGCCGCGAAGGCCGAGCAGGACAAGGAGATCGCGGCGATGGAGGCCGACTCCCAAGCCATGTGCGACGCCACGCCGCGCCACCGCCCGCGCACCAGGCCGGCCCGGGCGATCCGGATCAAGGAGCCGCAGTGGACCGACTACGGGGTGCTGCAGACGTACGAGGGGGAGGGAGAGGAGGAGACCGGGCCGGACATCGATCCCGGCAACGGGCTGGTCTCCTCCGCGCGCGGCATCCTGGCCGTCATGACCCACCCCGACTTCGACCTCTGCGTCACCCTGGAGACCTACACCCGCCGGCCGCCCGTCGAGACCAAGGGCTGGGACAAGGTGGTCGAGGTCGGCTATTACAGCCCGGGCGGAAAGATCGTGCTCAATGACAACCTCAGCGGCACCGAGCTGCCCAACCTCGCCCTCAACGGGCGCAAGGGGCACTACCGCATCCGCGTGCACTACGCCTGGTTCCCCTGGAAGGGCGAGGCGGAGGGCGGGCAGCGGCTGCTGATCATGGCGTATCCCGGCAAGGGCGACAAGGAGATCGTCCATCGGAACCGGAAGATGACTTGATCCTCTTTTTCGAGGGTTTCATCCGATTAGTCGCCGATGGCACTGTCTGCCCGTGATCGTGCACTGAGGTTTCGGGAGTGTCGGGTCGTTAGAGTGCTCGGCGTGATGCTTGCTGATCTTCGCCTTCGTCGGCTCGGCCGCTTCCCGGTCGGCTTCATCGTGGTCATGCTCGTCATGGCCGCCGGCTGCTCGGAACGGTCACCGGCGGAGCCGAGCCGGCCTGCACAGGTTCCCGCCCCTTCGCCGTCGGCAAGTCCTCCGCCGGCGCGGGAGCTGGTCGATCTGCGGACCAAGGTGAAAGGCAAGGTCCTGTTGCATCATGTCGCCGACAGCGGTGATATCGAGTGGGTCGGCAAGCTCAAGGTGGGAACCTCGTACAAGATCGCTTTGGATTGTGCTGGTTCCCAGGGGCAGCTGACGATCGTGATGAGTGAGGGTTTTCAGGTGTCGCGGCAGTGCGCCTCGGGTTACATCACGTATACGATCGGTGATTACCCTGTCTCGAGACCGGAACCATACACGCTGACGGTCAACGCTCCGGCCGATGCCAGGTGGGCGGTGCTGGTGACAAGAGTCTCGTGAGAGCCGGCGGTCGAGCATCGGCACGCCGCATCGACCGCGCGCCCTTCGATCATCTGCCCCCTGGGCGCCGGCCGGTTCTGCGGCGGTGGGTGAGTTGCGCAGTTCCTGACCGTCCGTGCCAGCATGATGGATCATGCCGGGATACGAGACGAGTGACGCGACCCTGGCCGCCATCGCCGGCCTGCTCGGGACGACCGCCGAGCGCGTACGGCCCCTCCCGCAAGGCGGGGCCAACCATGTCCTCCTGCTCGGCGACGACCTGGTCCTGCGCATCCCGCGGACCGAGCAGTTCCTTCCCGACCTGGCCAAGGAGGCCGCGGTCATCCCGTACGCCCTGCGCGCCGGCGTACGCACCCCGGAGATCGTCGCGTTCGACGACACCTGCTCGGTGGTGGACGTCCCCTACATGGTGCTCACCCGGACGCGGGGAACGGATCTCGCATGCCTTGAGCTCCCCGACGCGGACGCCGAACGTCTCTACCGGCAAGTCGGGCGGGAGCTGGGCAAACTCCATCGGCTCACTCCGGACACCGCACCCGCCCTGGCCGGCGTCCCCGCGGACGACGGCAACGCGGACCCCTGGGCGCTCACCGGCCGCCTCCTGAAGGACGGCTGGATCGACGCCGAGACCGCCCGCTGGCTCACCGGCTGGTTCGACCGGCTCTCACCACATCTCCCCACGAGCCCGCCTTCGGTCCTGATCCACGGCGACATCGCGCCCCAGAACCTGCTCATCTCCCCGCACACGGCTCAGCTCAACGGGATCGTGGATTGGGGCGACGCCGAATGGGCCGACCCCGCTGCCGACTTCGCCAAGATGCCCCTCACCGGCATCCCGGCCATGCTCGACGGCTATCGGCAGGAAACCGGCCAGGAAAGCGCCACGGGCACGCCGACCTGGGAAGCTCGCGTGTTGTGGTTCCACCTCACCTGGGCGCTGGGACGCCTGGCGCAACCCGTCCCGCGCCCGGGCGAACGCCACTGGACCGCACCTCCGGCCAGCCGACTCCTCGGCCTGCTCCGCTTCTTCACCTCAGCCCCACCCGCTCCTTGGACCGATCTGTCCTGAGGGACCGCGCCCTCCGTCCCCCGGAGACGCCTAAAAGAGCACTACTCCCGTGTACGTGGTCAGTGTCGCAGCCCAGAGCAACCAGCCTGCGAAAAACTCCTTGTACCGACTTCGGAGCAGGCCCACCAGACCCGTGCTCAACAGCGCCACGCAAACAAGCGAAAACCCGAAGGGCACGCCGATGGCCAGGCTGGTGAACGCCAGCAGTATCAGCGAGCCGACTCCGGTCAGGAACAACCCGGCTGCCACGTGAACAGCCCTGCTGATCGTCACGACGACACTCCTTCATTCACGAGCAAGACGAAATCGCGATGAGAAGCGCAGCGGCGTCGGATATCCGCACCTCGCCGATCAAGAGCCTACAGATCGTGCCGTCGCCGGCGAACGAGCACCCTGCTGGAGGAAACCTCATGCACGTCACCTACAGCGGCCCCAATTCCGGGCCATCCTGCGGGACCTGAACGTGCCTGACGGCGTGCAGATGGCGAGTCGCTCGTCACGGATTCCATCCTGACGGGCGGTGCCAGGTTCACCCCTTCGGGTGAGGCCGGAGCGATTCCGCCCGGCCAAGCTTCGAGCTTGTGCGTTTCCTCCGTCTCATACCTCTCAGCGTCGTCACGCTCGTCGACCGGACGACCCCGGCCTCGCGCTCCACCAAGATCACTCATTGCGCTGGATCCTCACGCGCGCACGAATCGAGGTCATCATGACCGCGTCCGCCACGCGTTCCCGTTCTGCCGGATCACCCGTTGTCGATGTCACGTGGTTCTTCGCGATCGCCGTCCTGCTGTGTTTCGCGCTGTCCGTCCCGATGGTCTTCCGGCTCGTCCCGACGGACCTCTACAACCTGATCACTCCGATCATGCAGCAGTCCCCGCTGCTCGCAGCGATCATCATGTGGCTCGCCCGACGCCCCGGAACGTTCCGGGAGACGTTCGCCACCAGGTGGCGCGGCACACCCCAGTGGGCCGGCATCGGCATCGGCCTCATCGCCGCGATCGCCGCGATCCAGACCGCCGTCGCGCTGGCCTCGGGGATCTGGCGGCTCAACCCGCTCGACCAGATCCTCGCGGCGACCATCTGGATCGTTCCGGTCTTCCTCATGCAGTCGGTCCTCGCCATCGGCGAGGAGTTCGGCTGGCGCGGATGGCTGGCGACGCGCGCCGCATCATGGGGATTCTGGACGCTGGCCCTCGTCAGCGGTCTGGTCTGGATCGTCTGGCACCTGCCGGTCCTGGCCGTCATCGGTGATCGACCCCTCTGGGACATCGTCATCTACTTCGCGGGCATGCTGCCATGGGCGCCGCTGTTGCTCGCACTTCGCCGGCGGTCGGGGAGCGTCTGGCCCGCGGTTCTGACGCACGGAGCGATCAACAGCGTCCGGGTGTACCTGCTGCAATCCGTCCCCAACGCCACGGATCACCTGCTCATCGAAGTGATCGGCTGGATCCTCACGCTGGCCGCCGCCGTGTGGCTGATGCGCCCGAGCCGGACGCGGCTCGTCCGCGGGCCTGCCGAAGCTTAGACCGTGCCGAGGCGCCGGCCTCCGCGACCGGAACTCCGGCGACCGCCGCAGCAACTCGTCCACCAGCTTGGTCGCCTCGGCGTCGCCCGTGCTGCCAGGCAGGTGAGCCACGGGGGGCTCCTCCTCCGGGAGGATCCATCCCCAGGGCTGTCTGGATACCGTTGACGCATGCGATGGCGTGGCAAGGCGCTGGATGTCCTGCTGGTGACGGCCGCCATCGGCTTCGACGTCCTGACCACGTGGCACACCTGGGGGACCGCGTCGGCGCCCGTGGTGATCTGCGGCGCCTTCTCCGTGCTGGCCGGGGCGCCCATGGGATTCCTGCGGCGGTGGCCGGTGGCGGTGGTCGGCTACCTGGCGGGGCTGCTCGTCCTCACCGACCAGCTCGGCGCGTTCACCGTCAACACCGTGCAGATCCTGCTCATGGCGGCCCTCGGGGTCGTCGCCCACCGGGCGCGGCCGCTCACCGTGTCCTGCTCGGCCCTGGTCGTGGGCGTGACCACCGCGGTCAACCTGGCCGATCCGGGCCACCCCTTCACGGCCAACGCCTGGTGGTACTGCGGCGGAGCCGTCGTGGTGCCCGTCCTGATCGGCGTCTACCTGCGCGGCCCGGCCGGACGCCTTCCCGAGCGCGACGTCACTCCGGACGTGCTGCTGGCCGGCGGCGGACTCACCCTGGCCGTCCTGAACACCTGGACGGACTGGGACGCCACCGGCGGCCCGGTCTGGGGCACCGCATCGGTGGTGGTGCTCGCGGGCCTGTCCCTGGGCGTCGCGCGGCGGCTGCCGGGGCTGGTGTTCGTCCTTCAGGTCATCCTCATGCTGCTGGCCGACCAGTACTTCGAGGAGGCGACGGGCACCTGCGTCATGCTCGTCCTCGCTGCCGCGGGCGTGTTCGCCATGCGCGTGGCCTCCTGGCTCTGGACGTTCGTCGTCTACCTCGTCGCCGTTCTCGCCGTCGCCGCCTTCACCGCCGCGATGGGCGACGCCGGGTGGCAGCCGACGCGCGTCCTGGCGCTGATGACGCTCGTCATGGCGCCCGTGGCGAGCGGCCGCTACCTGCGGGCCCGGCAGGCCGCGAGCCAGGCGGAACGGCTGCGCCGTCGGGAGTCGCAACAGCGCGCGCTGACCCAGGTGCGCGCCGACCAGCTGGCCGAGCGCGAGAGCATCGCCCGCGAGATGCACGACATCGTCGCCCACCACGTCGGCGCCATGGTCCTGCGGGCCGGCGCCGCCCGCTACGCCGACCCCGGCGGGCCCTCCAGCCAGGCGCTCACCGACATCCGTGACACCGGCCACCAGGTGCTCGAAGACCTCCGCGGCCTGCTCGATCTGCTGCGTGACCCCGGCAAGCAGCCCGACCTGCCGGCCGACCCGGCCACCGTGATGCGCCAGTCGGCGGAACGCATGAGCGCGGCGGGGCTGCTCGTCGAGCTCGACATCGACCCCGAAGTGGCACGGGCGCCTCTGGTGGCTCGCGTCTCGGCTGCCAGGATCGTCCAGGAGGGGCTCACCAACGTCCTCAAACACGCGGGGGCGGGCACCTGGGTGCGGGTGAGCTCACCGCGGCGCCCGGCGGGCTGGCCGTCGAGGTGCGCAACGGCCCCCCACCCGCCGCCCCGCTCAGCCTGCCCTCCTCCGGGCAAGGGCTGCGGGGCATCCGCGAACGCGCCCACGCGCTCGGCGGCACCCTCACCGCCGGCCCGGCCGAGGACGGCGGCTGGCTGCTGACCGTCCTGCTGCCCGCCGGGCGCGCGGCCTGATCCGCCCGGTCCGGCGATGGGGGGCGATCCGCAGGGACCGTAGGAGGGGAGCACCGTCGAACCGCGGCACAGTCCGGAACTGCGGGTCGGTTCCCACGGCCGTACCTGTCCGACCCGGCCGCCACATCCGCCTGAGCCGGAAGCCCTCTGCTCGCTGCACTGCCGCGCCGGGTCAGCCGGCCGCGGAGCGCACGATGTCGTCGACGAGAGCGGCCAGACGGTGCGGCTGGGACAGGAACGGGCAGTGGCCGCTGGTCAGTCTGCGGATCTCGGTGGCTCGGGCTGCCATCCGCTCCTGCAGGACGGGCGGGACGGCCTGGTCCCGCTCGGTGATGATGTACGTGGAGGGGATGTCGTGCCGGCCGCCCGTGTCGGCCTTCTCCGTGAAGGACCGTCTGGTCTGGTTGACCAGGCGGCTCATCTCCTGCTCGGCCTCGGCGTCCGGCAGGTCGCCGTAGAGCGCGGTGCGTGGCTGGTCGATGAGGGGGAACAGGCCGCTCGTGTCGTCGGGGTCCGGCAGGCCGTGGAGGGTGTGCAACGACTGTCCCCGGTCCGGCAGGTACGCGGCCAGGTAGATCAGCCGCTCGACGTTGCCCGCCCGGGTGGCGGCCTCGGTCGCCGGGATGCCCCCGTAGGAGTGGGCGAGCAGCACGACCGGGCCTTCGACCGCGGCCAGTTCCCCGGCCAGCACGGCGGCGTCGTCGTGCATGCCCGCGGTGGGACGTTCGCCGGCGCTCGGAAGCGCGGGCGTGCGCGTGGCGTAGCCGAGGGCGTGCAGCTCGGGCTGGAGCCTCGTCCAGGTGCTCGGCCGGTGCCAGGCGCCGTGGACCAGCATCACGGTGGTCATGAAGGGACTCCTCCTATGTGATCGATGGGGACATAGGGTGATGCGTCCTTCGGTCGTGGTCACCATGCGGCCGGAGCCGCCACCGGCGGAGTCGGATCAACTCGGCGCAGATGGCCACGGCCGTATCTTCCGACGTGCGCGAGCCGAGGTCGAGACCGATCAGCGAGCGCGCAGTCGGCGACTCCGCCCCGTCAGCCCCGGTCTGTCGCCCAGGGCGTCAGCAGGTCTGATCCTTCGCGCCGGGCGCGGGGCCGAGCAGTCGCAGGATCTCGTCGGACAGAAGCTCGTCCGGGCCCTTGAGAGCGTCGGCGAGTCTTGTGTCGGTGCAGAAGATCATGTCCGCGGCGATCTTGTCCTGCACGATCCGGGCCACGTTGTCCAGGGCGACGGGGATCGGCTCGGAGGGGAGCTCGGCCGTGGATATGTCGATCAGGTGGCTGTCGGCCTGGGCCGGGTCCATGAACTTCCTGATGATGATGGAGTTCTGGTTCCGGGAGGAGGTGGTCCAGATCGTGAAGACGACGACGTACAGGCCTTTCCAGGCGTCAGCGCCGAGTTGACCGCGCCAGCGGGTCATGATGTCCGTGACCCCTTCGATCTGCACCTTGGACGCCCAGTACATGTTGGTGCGGATGTTCGGGTAAACGCTGCCCGAGTAGTCCTCGAAGGAGTTCATGTCGAAGGAGCGGCTTCGTGTCGCGTCCGCGATGAATTCGCGTGATCTGTCGAGAATGTTCGCGCACGACTGCTGAAGGCCGAGGGGAAGTTCCGCCGATTCGAGTCGCCGCCGGGCCGTGTTGATCGTGGCGGAGACGTCCCGGAGCGGCTGGACCCAGCCGTGCCCCGGGCCCTTGAACGCGACCATGTCCAGGTCGTGCGGATCGATCCTGGCGCTCTGGAACGCCGGGACCTGCTTGGGCAGGTGAGGGGCGATGACGGTGAAGATGCCCAGCGGGAGGTGGGCGATCGACTTAGCCAGCTCGAAGATCTCGTCGACCGGGTGCAGCGACTCCAGGGTCCGCCCGTTCGAGACGAGGCTGTACGAACCACCCCGCCGGTCGTTCTGGACGACGATGACCGGGCTCAGGTGGTTGACGAGGTCGGCTTTCAGCGCGGCGTAGTTCCGCCGCGTGTCGGCGTTGACCGCACGGATCGCGTCGCGCGCCGTCCGTTGTCCGGCCGCGTCCGGCGGTGAGGCGCCGGCACGGGCGACGGGCAGGAGGTTGCCGCCGAGCAGCGTCGTGGCGCCGGCCGCGGTGGCGGTGCCGAGGAATGTTCTGCGTGTGACCACTGTCTGACCTGCCTCTCGAAAGCCGCCGTACCTCATGCGTGCGGCAGGACCGGCGAGCCGTCCTGGGCCGGAGAGTTGACTTAATGTTTGTGTATGGTAACGGTAAGTAGCTGATTCTTCGGGTCGCAACAGTGAGGGCCGCCGACTGTGGCCGTCGCGTCGCAGGCAGGAGGAGGAATGTCGATTCTCAAGGGGATGGCGATCGGCGGTCTCGCGCTGCTGGTCGCCGTGCTCGTCCCGGCCGCGACCGGCGCACGTGCCGCGATCGGGGTCACCAAGTGCACCGGTTCCCAGACGGTGACGTACACCCCCGGCCTCACCGATCAGCCCCGGGAGGTCACGGTCAGCGGGAACGCCCCCTTGATCGAGTGCGTCTCCAGCAGTGATCCCACCATCTCCCAGGCCACGTCGACCTTCTCCGCCACCGGGACGTTCTCCTGCACCTCCGGCACGAGGGCCGGGAGCCGGAGGATCACGTGGAACAACGGCAACACCAGCACGCTGTCCTCCACGTCCACCGTCTCCGTCAACGGCGCCGAGAGCCTCGTTCTGATCAAGGGCGTGGTGGTCGACGGCGAGTTCAAGGGAGCGCCGTGGACCGGCACGTTCACCATGTTCAGCACGAAGCCTCTGGCCTGTCTCACCGAGCAAGGGCTGGCCGGCGTCGTCGGCTCGCTCACCCTGAGCATCGGCTCACTGTGAACCGGGCCGGCTTCCGCGGACACGTCGCGGCGCGACTGCGTGTCAGCAGGGCTGGAGGGCGGGCAGGCGGCCTTCGAAGTAGGCGGCCGGTGTGACGCCCATCAGCGTACGGAACTCGGCCGTCATGTGGGACTGGTCGTAGTAGCCGGTGGCGGTGGCCAGGTCGGCCCAGCGGGGGCCGTCGGCGCGACCGAGGGCGAGGGCTTTGCGGACGCGTTCGATGCGTTCGTAGCGTTTGGGCGACAGGCCGACGGCGTCGGCGAACAGGCCGCGCAGGTGACGTTCGCTGACGGCGAGGTGGCGGTGCGGGCGCTGACGTCCGACGAGCACGGGCGATCCGTCCTCACGCTGACCGGGCCCGAACTGCTCAGCGTCCCGGACATGGCCGAGGTGCTGGGGGAGACGCTCGGGCGGCCCGTCGAGACGGTGGACGTGCCGCTGGAGGTCTACCGCACGCAGCTGATCGCCGCCGGGATGGATGCCGAGTTCGCCGACGTCGCGGTCGACGGCTCCCGGCTGGTGGCGCGGGACGGCAACGCCCGGCTCACCCCTGACGTCGAGCGGGTGCTGGGACGTCCCCCTCGTACGTTCCGCGCCTGGGCGGCCGATCATCTCCGGTGACGCCGGCCGCCGGGTCAGGGCGGGTGTGCCGTCACTTGTTCCAGGCCACCAGGAACTCCGCCAGCGAGATGCGCCCGTCCACGTCCCCGTCGTGCTCGTCGGAGGAGTGAAAGATCGAGTCGAGTTCGGCCGCGGTGACCTCCTCGCCGCGGGCGTTCATGGCGAGCGCGAACTCCTCGCGGGTGATGTATCCGTCCCGGTCGCGGTCGAACTCCTCGAACGTGGCGGCCGGGTCGTCAAGGTCTGGCATCGGTGACCTCTCCTTCGATGTGCTGACAAAGCAACATCGAAGCACAAGCGCGAACCCCGGCGAGGGACGATGGGCCGAAAAGCCGTGCGGGTGCACGCAGTCCGGCAAGCGAGGACGAGCCGGCCGGCGGCCTGGCGGCGACGCTAAGGCCGCGGTGTCCGCTGCTGCGATCTCACTCGGGCGGTGAAGGCCTCGACGGCGTCGACGAGCGCCTCGAAGCGGACCGAGTGGTACAGGTCGAAGGCGTGGTTGCCGCCACGCAACTCGGCGTAGACGACGGGGGAGGCCGACGTACGGCGGAGCTGGTCGGCGAAGTGCCTGGCCTCGGCCACGGGCACCAGCGGGTCCAGATCGCCGTGGGCCACGAGGAACGGCGGTGCGTCCGCGGTGATGTGGGCCAGTGGCGAGGACTCGGGCCCCTGCCCGAAGTAGGAGCCGTACCAGCCGTTCAGGTAGATGGCGCCGGTCACGGAGGTGTCGGCCTGTTCGAAGCCCGGCTGGAAGGCGGGGTCGTTCGGGGTGAGCGCGGCCAGCGCCGCCATGTGCCCGCCCGCCGAGCTGCCCGCGACGAACAACGTCGAGGGGTCGGCGCCGTACTCGTGGCCGTGCTCACGCACCCAGGCGATGATCTTCTTGAGGTCGATCAGGTGGTCGGGGTGCTGGAACCGGGGCCGCAGCCGGTAGTTGGCGCTGACGCACACCCAGCCCTGGCCAGCGAGCCGGTAGAGCAACGGCAGCGACTGGCTGTTCTTGTGGCCGCCGGTGTAGCCGCCGCCGTGCAGGTGGATCAGCACGGGCGCGCCGGACGGCCGCGAGCGGTGGTGGTAGACGTCGAGCAGGTTGCGCCGGCCTGCGTCGCCGTACGAGAGGTCGGCCACCCGGCGGACGTCCATGCGTCGCTTGAGTATCGGCAGGAACAGGATGCGGGCCCACGGCGGACGACGGCGCAACCCGGCGGCGAGGTCGGCGTCGATGGCGGCACGCCAGCCCGCGCCCAGGCCGGCGTCCATCGCGCGCCGGATCCTGGCCCGTTCCCCCAGGCCGCGGCAGGCGATGACCGTGAGCCCGATCGTCGTCACGGCGGCCAGGGCGACGACCGCCCAGCCGCCCGCCGTGCGGATGTCACCCTCGGCGAACGCCAGCGCCGTCGGGGCCAGCAGCAGCCAGAAGAAGGCCGCGAACGGTAGCTCGTTGGCGGCCAGCCCGAAGAAGTAGCTCACCCGGCCGAGCGCGCTCCACCCCGGCAGCGGCCGCAGCGCGAACAGCGTCCCGATCGCGGCGAGTGCCACAGGAACCAGATATCCGACGGGCACCGAACCTCCACAGCCGCACGTCCTTCGAACGCGCCCAGCCTCTCCCGCCCGGCCGCCTCGCATCTACGACGGATCCGGTAACGTCCTTTAACCCTGAGGTGAAGAATGCGGAGGCCCGCCCGTGGAGATGCGAGAGATCGAGATCTTCCTGACGCTGGCCGAGGAGCTGCACTTCAGCCGTACGGCCGAGCGGCTGGGCATCAGCCCCGCCCGCGTCAGCCAATCGATCAAGAAGCAGGAGCGGCGCATCGGCGCGCCCCTGTTCGACCGCACCACCCGAGCGGTCCGCCTGTCCCCGCTCGGTGAGCAGCTGTACCAGGCGCTCAAGAGTGGCCACCGGCAGATCACGCAAGGGATCGCGACCGCCCAGGCCACCGCCGACGGCACCGCGGGCACCCTGACCCTCGGCACGGTCGGCCCGCTCTCCACGCAGATCAAGAACGTTCTCGACCTGTTCCTCGCCCGCCACCCGAACGCCCGGCTCCAGCACCGCGAGATCCAGCCCGCCTCCCCTCTGGACCTGCTGAAGTCGGGGGAGGTGGACGTGGCGCACCTGTGGCTGCCGATCCGCGAGCCCGATCTGACCGTCGTGCCGACCTCGTACGCCTCCGACGTGGTGTTGATGGTCTCCGCCGACCATCCCTACGCGGGACGTGACTCCATCTGCCTGGAGGACCTCGGCGACTGCACCGTGGTCGAGGGCCGGTCGATCCCCTCCTGCATGGAGGAGATCTTCAACCCCTACCACACCCCTTCCGGACGCCCCGTCCGCCGCGGGCACAAGGTCACCACCTGGCAGGAGACCCTCAGCGCCGTCGCCTCGAGCCAGGCCACCGCCGGAGTCACCACCGAGGCCGCGACCTTCTACCCCTGGCCCAGCCTCGCCTTCGTGCCGATCCGCGACGCCCCTCCGTGCCAGTGGGCCTTCGCCTGGCGTACGGCGAGCGAGACGCCGCTCGTCCGCGCCTTCGCCCGAGCGGCGGCCGACACCCGGAGGCCGTGACGCCGGCGCCACGGCCTCCTCGTTCCTGGTCAGCTGATCGCGGAACAGCCTGCTACGGGTGTCCGGGCATGTCGGCCAGCTTCCAGACCGGGGTGCCCGAGCACGGCACCAGTTCGAGGACGGCTCCCGCGGCGGTGCTCCGGTCCGCGGCGGCGACGCACCTGGAGTTGCTGAGGGACACGATCTGCTGCCCGTCCCCCGACGGACGCAGCTCGAACCGGTAGTCGCTGAGCAGGGGCGCGCACGAGGCGCGGGTCAGGCTGTACTGGATCCCCGCCCTCGGGGTCCCGACCTTGAGGCACTGCTCTCCGGACGGGTCGGAGATCTGGTAGGTCTTCGTCGCCACGCGGCGGAACAGCAGCCGCTGCTCGGTCCCGCACGCCGCCTGGACGACCTGCGTGCCGGAGAACGACAGGCACTTGCCGGAGTGGCTCGCGACGGCGGTCGAGGTGAAGTCCCGGTCCGTCAGCCCGGACCGCAGCTGGAGGTAGGCGGGCTTCTTGGCCAGCTTCTCGTCCAGAGGGTGGGCCGCACCCCAGCCGGGAACCCCGGACGGCACCCACGAGTACTTGTCGGTGAGGCTCCACATGGTCAGGGACACACAGCGGTCGACGGCCAGGCACGCCTCGGCGGCCCGGCGGTAGACCTCGCCCTGGGCGGCCAGCTTGGCCGCGTCCACCGGCAGCTTGAGGCGGACGTCCAGCTCGGTGACGGCCACGTCGACGCCCAGCCCGGCGAACAGCTGCAGGGTGTTCTTGAGCTGTGTCAGCGGCATCGTGGCGGGCATCGGGTCGGCGATCATGGCGTGGGTCTGGAAGCCGACGCCGTCGATCGGCACGCCTTGGGCGAGCAGGTCGTGGACGAGCTTGTAGAGGCCGTCCCGCTTGTCGTTGCTCCACTCGGCGTTGAAGTCGTTGATGTAGAGCTTGGCCGCGGGGTCGGCGGCGTGGGCCCAGCGGAAGGCGTCGGCGATGTAGCCGGGGCCCAGGCGCTTGAGCCAGATCGACTGCCTGAGGGTGCCGTCCTCGGCGAGGACCTCGTTGACGACGTCCCACACGGCGACCCGGCCGGCGTAGCGCCTGACGGTGGTCTCGATGTGCCGCTTGAGCGCGGCGCGCAGTTCCTGGTCGCTGAGTGAGCCGTTGCTGACCCAGGTGGGCAGGCCGCCGTGCCAGACGAGGGTGTGACCGCGGACCGTCTGCTTGTTCTCCTGGGCGAAGGAGACGACGGCGTCCGCCTTGGCCCAGGTGTGCACGTCGGGTTCGGGCTCCACGTTGACCCACTTCATGGCGTTCTCGGGGGTCACGCTGTTGAACTCGTACTTGAGCTTGTCGCGGTAGCCGTTGTCGCTCTCCAGGGCGCGGTCGTTGACGGCCGCCCCGATGCGCAGGTTGCGGGCCGCCGCCACGGTACGCAGGGTCTCCTCGGCGGCGGAGGCGGGGATGACGGCCGTCGCCACGACGCCGAGCAGTACGGCGCTCATACCGGCGAGGGACAAAAAGGACAGTTTCATCTCTACTTTCGCAATCGGATCACGAGCCGAGAAGCTCGTCGTGTGTGAGGGGGCACGTCGTCCACCGGGACCGTGGCGAAGCGCGGTGCGGGGCTGGTCCCCCCACCAGGCCCATGACACTAGGGCGGCCCGTCCTCGTTCGCTCCTCGAATTCGCCTCGCCGCCGCGTCCCCCGGGTCTCTACACTGGCGCTCGAAGATCAAGGGGGAAGCGTGATGGCCACGGCCTGGTTCGGCATCTTAGGACCGATGGACGTCCGGGTGGGCGACCGCCCGGTGGTGCTGCAGGGGGCACGGCAGGAAAGGACGCTGGCGACGCTGCTGCTCGACGCCGGCCGGGTCGTCACCGTGGACCAGCTCGTGGACGTCGTGTGGGACGAGCCGCCCGCCTCCGCCCGCCGGCAGATCCAGGACCTGGTCACCCGGCTGCGCCGGCAGCTGGTCGACGCCGGGGCCGCCCCCGGCCTGATCACCACGCAGCGCGCGGGCTACCTGCTGGAACCCGGCGAGCACGGCCTGGACACCCGGGCCTTCGAGGCCCTGGCCGCCGCGGCGCGCCGCACCGCCGCCCAGGACCCGGCGGGGGCCGTGGCCGGGTACCGCGAGGCGCTGTCGCTGTGGCGCGGCGCCTTCCTGGCCGGCATCCGCGGCCAGCCCTTCGAGGGCGCGGCCAGGATCTGGCAGGAGCGCCGGCTCGCTGTCGTGGAGGAGTGCCTGACGCTGGAGCTCTCGCTGGGCCGCCATCACGAGGTCACCGCCGAGGCGCTGGCGCTGGTGGAGCAGCACCCCTACCGGGAGTCCCTGGTCGAGCTGCTGATGCGGGCGTTGCACGGTTCGGGGCGACTGGCCGACGCCCTCGACGTCTACCGGGCGCTGCGGCGGCGGCTGGCCGACGAACTGGGCCTCGACCCCGGCGCCGACCTGCGGCGCCTGCACGACGTCCTGCTGCGCTCCCAGGCCGGCGCCGTCCCGGCCGCACAGTCGTCAGGGCACGTCGCGGCGATGCTGCCCCCCGGCGTGTACGGCTTCGCCGGCCGCGACGCCGAGCTGGCCAGGCTGGACGGCCTGCTCGCCGGGGCCGCAGAACAGCCCACGGCCCTGGTCGTCGCCGCCGTGACCGGCGCCCCCGGCGTGGGGAAGACCGCGCTCGCCGTCCACTGGGCCCACCGCGTACGCGACCGGTTCCCCGACGGCCAGCTCTACCTGAACCTGCGCGGCTTCGACCAGAGCGGGCAGCCGATGACGCCGGTCGAAGCCGTGCGCGTCTTCCTGGACGCCCTGGGAGTGCCGGCCGGCCGCGTCCCCGCCGGGATCGAGGCCCAGAGCGGGCTGTACCGCAGCCTGCTGGCCGGGCGCAGGATGCTGATCGTGCTGGACAACGCCCGCGACGCCGAGCAGGTCCGCCCGCTGCTGCCCGGCGCGCCCGGCTGCCTGGTGCTGGTGACCAGCCGCGACCAGCTCTCCGGCCTGGTCGCCGCCGAGGGCGCGCACCCGCTCCGGCTCGACCTGCTGTCCGTGCCCGAGGCGCGGGAGCTGCTGGCCCGCCGGCTGGGCGGCGACCGGGTGGCCGCCGAGCCCGGCGCGACGGCCGAGATCATCGAGCGGTGCGCGCGGCTGCCGCTGGCGCTGGCCGTGATCGCCGCCCGCGCCGCCATCCACCCCGGCTTCCCGCTGGCCGCCATCGCCGGCGAGCTGCCCGCCGTGCACGACAGCCTGGACGCGTTCGACGCCGACGGCACCCAGCTCCGCCACGTCTTCTCCTGGTCCCACCAGGGGCTCAGCGCCGCGGCCGGGCGCATGTTCCGGCTGCTCGGCCTGCATCCCGGGCCCGACCTCACCCTGCCGGCCGCGGCCGGCCTCGCGGGCCTGCCGGTCGAGCGGGCCCGTCCGCTGCTGGCCGAACTGTGCCGCGCCCACCTGCTCACCGAGCACGCCCCCGGCCGTTACACCTTCCACGACCTGCTGCGCGCCCACGCCGTCGAGCTCGTCCAGGAACTCGCCGACGAGCCGGAGCGCCGCGCCGCGACGCGCCGGCTCCTCGACCACTACCTGCACGCCGCCCACGCCGCGGCCCTGGGGCTGAACCCCCGGCGCGACCTGATCCCCCGCACGCCGCCCGGCGGCGGCACGGCCGGCGAGGATCCGGTGGACGAGCGGGCGGCGCTGGCCTGGTTCACCGCCGAGAGCGCCGTGCTCGTCGCGGTGATCTGTCAGGCCGCCGCCCAGGGCTTCGACGCCCACGCCTGGCAGCTGGCCTGGGCCGTCGCCGACTTCCTCGACCGCCATGGCATGCGGCACGAGCAGCTGGCCGTCCGGACCGCCGCGCTGGCCGCCGCGCGGCGCGCCGGCGGCCGGCTCGGGCAGGCGTGCGCCCACGGCAACCTGTCCGCCCTGTACGGCATGCCGGGCCGGCACCGCGACGCCCTCGGCCACGCCACGCAGGCCCTCACCATGTACCGGACGACGGGCCACCTGACCAGGCAGGCCCGCGAGCTCAACCTGGTCGGCTGGTTCCACGCCCAGCTCGGCGACCAGGAAGGGGCGCTCGGCCACTGCCGGCAGGCCCTCGACCTGCACCAGCGGCTCGGAGACCGGCTCGGCCAGGCCAATTCCTGCGACGGCCTCGGCTACGCCAGCCACCTCCTCGGCCGCCACGAGGAGGCCGTCTCCTGGTACAGGCGCGCCGTCGAGCTGTTCCGCGAGGCCGGCGACCGTTACCACCAGGCGGACACCCTCGTCCGCCTCGGCGACTCCCTGGACGGGACGGGCCTCGGGGACGCCGCCGCCGACGCCCGGCGGCAGGCGCTGGCCCTCCTCGAAGAGCTCGGACACCCGTCGGCCGCCCGGCTCAAGGCCCGCCTGACCAGCTGACGGCTGACCGGAATCCGCCGGCCGGGGCGGACGCGCGCACCACGACCGGCGGGCTCAGCGCCAGGTCGCCCGCTGGAGAACCGGGCCGAGCCGGCTGTCGCTCCACTGGTCGAAGACGAGGATCTTCGACTTGGGCAGGTGCCAGATCCGCTCCTGATAGGACACGCCGGTCCGCTTGGCCGACTGCGTCGAGCAGCCGACGCGCCAGACGCGGTAGGTCGCCTTGTGGCCCGCGCCGACCGGGCGGACGCCGCGGACGACGAGCTTGCCGGGGAAGTCCTCTATGTAGCGCTTGTCCGGTGCGCAGCTCGCGAGCCCGTTGCCCGGGTGGTACGGCTCATCGGGGTCGTACGGGTTGCCGTGCCGGGCCAGGGAGATGCCCAACGGCCCGACCAGGTAGAACCCACGGCACTCGACGGCGAGCCGGTCACAGCCGCCGGTCCTGACGTGGATGCCCCACCTGTCCTCCTTCCCGACCTTCCAGGTCGCGGGGATCTGGAGCGTCATGCCACGGAAGGTCAGCGGCTTGGTCGCCGCGCTCTGCGCGGGTGCGCCGGTGAACAGCAGGGAGGCGGTCACCACCAGGGTCGTCAACATGATCCAGAGGCTAGGGACGCCCGCTTGTGGCTCGGCTGCAACGCACTTGGAGCCCGCTCGAACGGCCCGCTCCTGCCGGGCGCCCCCTCGGTCCGTGATGGCTAGTCGCGGCCGCTGCCGCGGTAGAGGTCCAGCTCGCCGTCGAGTTCCAGGGCGAGCACCGTGGCGTGCGGGTCGATCGCGTGCGCGGGCGGCGCGTCGATCCACAGGACGCCGGGCACGCCGTTGAGCTCTCCGGTGATCGAGTGCCCGAGCTCGCAGTCGGCGCCCACCACCCTGGCCCGCAGGACGGTGTTGCGCAGCCCGCGCACCGTCACCGTGTCGCGGGGCGGGTCGAAGCAGACCAGGTACAGGGTCCTGCGGTCGGCGGACAGCGTGCTCGGGCCGTAGTGGTGGCCCGCCGGCAGCCCGGCGGTCGTGCCGTACACCGCCTCGGCGTGCCGGTCGATCCAGGCGCCGAGGCCCTTCAGGCGGTCGGCCTGTTCGGGGAGTATGCGGCCGTCGGCGGTGGGGCCGACGTCGAGCAGGAGGTTGCCGCCCGCGCCGATGGTCTCGGTGAAGTAGCGGACCAGGTGGCCCACGGGCTTGTGGTTGGTGTCGTGCGGGCGGAAACCCCAGTTGTCGTTGACGGTGAGGCACAGCTCCCATGGGCCGTCGGGCGGCGTGATGGGGACGCCCTGTTCCGGTGTCGCGTAGTCGCCGCGCGAGAGCATGCGCGCGTTGAGCACGGTCCGCGGCTGTACGGCGAGGATGCGGTCGGCGAGGGCGTCGATGCCCCACTGCTCCTCCGAACGTTCCCATTCGCCGTCGAACCACAGCAGGTCGGGCCGGTAGCGCTCGACCAGCTCGTCGACCTGGCCGTCGCGGTAGGCCAGGTAGCGGGCCCACGCGGCCGGGTCCTCCTGCCCCTCCGGGGGAGTCACGTAGGGGCTCGGGTGGGCCTGCGGGCCGCGGACGCTGGGGTAGTCGGGGTGGTTCCAGTCGGAGTGCGAGTAGTACAGCCCGACCTTCAGCCCGCGCTCGCGCAGCGCGTCCGCGAAGGGGCCGACCAGGTCGCGTCCCGCCGGGGAGGCGGTGACGTTCAGCTCCCCGTACGCGCTGTCCCACAGCGCGAAGCCGTCGTGGTGCCGGGTGGTGAGCACGGCGTACCGGGCTCCGGCCTGGGCGAACAGCTCCGCCCACGCCGCGGGGTCGTAACCGTCGGCGGTGAATCCGTCGAGCTGGGCCAGGTAGGCCTCACGGGAGATGTCGCCGTAGTAGAACGACCAGGACTCGGCCACTCCCTCGACGGCGTAGAGGCCGTAGTGGACGAAGATGCCGAGCTTGGCGTCGGGAAACCAGGGCTGCATGGGCACGGGGGGATCCTTCTCCGGTTCTTACCATTTCCAGGGCGGCGTCGAGGCGCTGGAGAGCGTCTTGCCGCCCAGGGCCGAGGCGTAGAGCTGTTCCATGACCGAGGTGGCGGCCAGGCCGCCCGCGCCGGTGATCGACGCGCGGTCCTTCAACGCCGAGGGGACGATCGGGGGCGCGGGCCGTACGGTGCACAGCCTCTCGACGTGACGGCGCAGCGGGTCGAGAAAGGTGTCGCCCGCCTGGACGTTGCCGCCGCCGACGACCACGATCTCGGGATCGACGGTGAGCACCAGCGCGGCGATGCCGATCGCGATGACGTCGGCGAACCGGTCGACGGCGGCCACGGCCAGCGGGTCGCCCGCGGTGGCGGCGTCGAACACGCCCTCCCTGCTGACCCGCCGGCCGTCGGTGAGCTCGACGTCGTGCAGGTGCTGCTGGGCATGCTCCCAGCCCATCTGCGGCAGTGCGCCGATCTCGCCGGCGGCGCCGTTCGCGCCCCGCACGACGGTGTTGTTCAGGACGACCCCCGCCCCGGTGCGGTTGCCGGAGTGCACGTAGACCATCGAACCGGCCTCGGCGGCGCTGCCCTTCCACGCCTCGGCGAACGCGGCGAGGTTCGAGTCGTTCTCGACGGCGATGGGGCACTCGAAGGACTCCGCGAAGGCGGCGCGGACGTTGAGCCCCTCCCAGTCGTCGAGGCCGCGCGTGACGACGTCCTGGTAGACCACGGCGGGCACGGACACCCCCATCGCCCACACGTCGGCGCGCCCGCGGCCCTGCGAGCCGAGGAGCTGGTCGACCACCTCGACGGCGTCGGCCAGGACGGCCTCGGGCGGGTCCGCGGCGGAGACGGTGATCGAGCGGGTGGCCAGCACCTCGCCGTTCAGGTCGGCGAGCTCGGCCCGGGTGGTGTGCTGGCCGATGTCGATGCCGGCGACGACGGCCGCCTCCGCGTTGAAGCGGTAGCGGTTGGCCGGGCGCCCGGCCCCGGTGGGGGAGAGGGGCTCGACGCTCGTCACCCAGCCGAGGGCCACCAGGTCGCCCACCACCGTGTCGGCCGCGGTCTTCGACAGCCCGGCGACCTGGGCGATCGCCGGGATGGTGAGCGGCTCCGCGCGGATCGCCTCGATCACCGCCAGCGAGTTGAGGCGGCGCAGGCGCGACTGGCCGACGGGCTGGCGCAGCAGGCTCGCTTCACGTCCGATCAGCACTCACGTGGCCCTTTCGTTTCCTTGGACGTCTTCCATTAAAACACAAAGTGTATTTATTATTGCCAACCGTGCCTCCCAGCAAGAAGGGACCATCCATGCGCAATCGCGCCATAGCCGTCGCCACCTGCGCCTCCGCCGTGCTCGCCCTCGGCGCGTGCGGCCAGAAGCTCCAGGACGCCGGTCCGTCGGCGTCCGCCGGCGCCCAGCCCGCGAGCCTCCTCTATTGGGGCAAGTGGGCCAAGGGCACCCCGCAGGCGAACCTGTTCGAGAGCGTCATCGCCGACTACACCCGGCAGACCGGCGTCAAGATCGACGTTCAGTGGCTCGCCCAGGGCCAGGAGCAGCAGGTCAAGAACGCGGTCGCCACCGGAGCCGGTCCCGACTTCTTCGACACCGCCATCGACCACACCGCCGAGTTCCGGGCCGCCGGCGTGCTCGGCGACATGGGCCCGATCTTCCGGACCACGATCCCGGGCGAGGGCAGAACCGTCGAGGAAGTCCTGCCGAAGAGCGTGCTCAAGGCCATCAGCGACGACAAGGGGTACGGCTTCGTCCCGCACAGCGTCTTCTCCATCGGCCTGTGGTACGACTCCGCCAAGTATCCCGACTTCGCCCCCAAGTCGTTCGACGAGTTGCTGGAGATCGCCAAGAAGGAGAAGGCGTCCGGCCGCGCGCCGATCGCGCTCGACGGCTCGGTCAACGCCTACAACTCCTTCTGGATCCACCAGATGCTGCTGTCCACGGCCGGCCCCGGCATCCTGCTGAAGCTCGCCGCCGACCCGGCCGCCTGGGACCTGCCCGAGGTGAAGCGGGCGGCCAAGGCGCTGGAGTCGCTGGTGAAGGCCGACCTCTTCGAACCCGACCACATGGCCACCAAGTTCCCGGCCGCGCAGAACGCCTGGGCGGCCGGCAAGCACAGCTTCATCCTGAACGGCTCCTGGCTCGGCAGCGAGACCGCCTCGCTGCGGGCCGCCGCGGTCAAGCCCCGCATCATCGCCTTCCCGCCGGTCGACCCCGCCAAGGGCTCGGTCGCCACGGTCGGCGCGCTCGGCTGGGGCGTGAACGCCAGGTCGAAGAACCAGAAGGCGGTCGCCGACTTCCTGGCCTTCGCCATGCAGAAGAAGTACATCGACCGCATCGGCACCGAGGCGGCCAACATCCCCTCGCGCGCCGACTCGCCCGCCCCGGTGGAGCTCCAGCAGCTGCAGGCGTCCATCCGCGACGCCGAGCAGGTCACGCTCGACGGCGACGGCGTCTCGACCGTGCAGCCCAAGTGGCTGGCCGACGTCTTCCTCCCGCTCGACGACAAGTTCGTCGCCGGCAAGCTCAGCGCCGAGGAGTTCCTGGCCGAGGGCAAGGCGAAGACCGCCGCCATGAACGGATGACCGTGACCGTGTCCGACACCGCCCCGCGGGCGCCGTCCGCGGACAGGCGGGCCAAGGTGTCCCGCGGCGCGCTCCAGGACGAGCGCCGCCGGTTGTACCTGCCGATGCTGCTTCCCGCACTGATCGCCTACCTGGTCTTCTTCGTGCTGCCGTCGTTGTTCGGCGTCGTGCTCAGCTTCGCCGAGTGGTCGGGGCTGGGGACCGAGCTGTCCTGGGTCGGGTTCGCCAACTACGTGTCGATGGCCGGGAGCGAGCTGTTCCGTGCCTCGTTCGTCCAGACGCTGGCCCTGACGCTGCTCGTGGGCCTGGCGCTGTTCCTCATCGCCGGCGCCTCCATGATCGTATTGCGTGCGGCCCGCGGCGGCGCGTTCATCCGGGCGGCCGTCTTCCTGCCCTTCATGATCTCGCCCATCGCCGTGGGCCTGGCCGTCTCGTTCCTGTTCAACCCGGACGGGCTGATCAACACCGTGCTGGGGACCCTCGGCCTGTCCGAGTTGCGCCAGCCCTGGCTGGCCCCCGAGCTGATCCTCAACGTGATCATGGCCGGAGTGGTCTGGAGCGCGGCCGGCTTCTACGTGGTGCTGGTGATGTCCGCGGTCGACGGCATCCCGCCGAGCTACTACGAGGTGGCCAGGATCGAGGGCGCGAGCGAGCTCCAGCAGTTCCGCCACGTCACGCTCCCGCTGACCAGGGACATGCTGGCCATCGCCGCCTCGCTCTGGGCGATTGCCGGCATCAAGACCTTCGAGATCGTCATCGCCTTCGTCGGCACGGCGGGCACCCCGCCCCCCGAGGCCAGGACCCTCGCCGTCGAACAGTACCTCCGGGTCACCGGCGGCCGTGAGGGCGGACTGGCCCAGCTCGGCGAGGCCGCGGCGATCGGGATCGTGATGACGGTGATCACCGCCGTCCTGATCGTCCTGTCGCGCAGGATCCAGCGGCGCGAACGACTGGAGCTGGCGTGATCCGCGCCGGGCTCGCCCTGATCAGAGCCCTGATCTGGGGCTGGGCGCTGTTCAACGTCGGCATGGTGGTCTGGGTCGTGCTGAACTCGGTGAAGAGCTCGCGGGAGATCTTCGACAACCCGGCCGGCCTGCCCGCCGCCTGGATGTGGGAGAACTTCGCCACCGCCTGGTCGGACTCCGGACTCGGCGCCGCCGCGGCCAACTCGGTGGTCCTCACCCTCGTGTCCGTCGCGCTCATCATGGCGCTGTCCATCCCCGCCGCCTACGCGGTGGCACGGCTGGGCGGGCGCTCCAGCGGTCCGGTCGCGACCTTCTTCGCGGTGGGCATGAGCATCCCGTTCCAGGCGTTCGCCGTCCCCATGGTCCTCATCGGGGCCGGGCTGTCCCGGTTCATGATCGACTGGGTCACCGGCGCCTGGGACACGCGGATCACCGTCACGCTCTTCTACGTCGTGCTCAGCCTGCCGTTCAGCATCTTCGTGCTCATCGGCTACTTCCGCTCGCTGCCCGGCGACGTGGAGGAGGCGGCCGCGCTCGACGGCGCGTCGCCGTTCCGCACGTTCCTGCAGATCATGGTGCCGCTGGCCAAGCCCGGCATCACGACCGTGGCCGTGCTGAACGCGCTGAGCCTGTGGAACGAGACGGTGATCGTGCTGATGCTCGTCCCCGAGCAGAGCGCGCAGACCCTCAACGTCGCCCTGCTCAACTTCTACTCCAACATGCAGTACACCTCGAACTGGGGCGGGCTCTTCGCCGGCGTCGTCATCGTGGTGCTCCCGATGATCGCGACCTATCTCTGGTTCGGCCGCCGCATCGTCAACGGCATGACGCAGGGCATCGGCAAATGACAAGAAACGGAACTCCCATGCACGCAACGGTCGGACTCATCGGCGCCGGTGGCATCGCCAACGCGCACCTCCCGGCCTGGCTCGACCTCGGCCACGACGTCGTCGTCCACTCGATCGCCGACGACGCCGAGGCGCTGATCCGGCGCCACGGGGGCGGCCGGACCGTCCCCAGCCTGGACGCCCTGTTCGAGGCGGCGGACGTCGTCGACATCTGCACGCCGACGCACACCCACTACGAACTGGCGCTCGCCGCGCTCGGTCACGGCCTGCCGACGATCTGCGAGAAGCCGCTGACCCGTACGCTCCCCGAGGCGGAGGACCTGGTCGCCCGCTTCGCCGACGCCCGCGTCCCGCTCTTCCCCGCGCACGTCGTCCGCTACTTCGCCGAGTACGCCGAACTGCACCGGGCCGTCACCCGCGGCGACATCGGCAGCGTCGCCGTGCAGCGGCACACCCGCCAGGGCCGCAGCCCGGCCGGCGGCTGGTTCCTGGACGAGGCGCTCTCCGGCGGCGTGCTGCTCGACCTCATGATCCACGACATCGACGTGGCACGCTGGATCGGCGGAGAGGTCGAACGCGTCTTCGCCCGCACCCACGCGGTCGGCGGCAGCCAGAGCACCCAGGCGTTCCTCACCCACGCCAACGGCTCGATCTCCGTGCTGACGGCCACCTGGACCACCGCGCCGATCGAGTTCAGGACGCTGTTCGAGGTGGCCGGTTCGCACGGGCTGCTGCACGCCGACTCCGACGAGCGCCGGCCCTACCGCTACCAGGGCGACGCCGTGCCCGCGCCCGACATCCTGCCCCCCTTCTCCCCGCTGACCAGCCCCTACCGGGCCGAGATCGAGGACTTCGTGCGCTCGGTCGCCACCGGCGTCCCGCCGCGCGTCACCGCGCTGGACGGCCTGGCCGCCATGCGCATCGCCGACGCCGTCGCCCGCTCGGCCGCCGAAGGCCGGCCGGTCGACCTCAAGCCCCTGGAAGCCGCATGAAGATCGCCCTGCTCTCCTTCGCCCACCTGCACGCCGCCGAGTACGCCGCCGCGCTGCTGCGCTGCCGCGACGTGGAGATCGGCGCCTACGCCGACGGCCACGACGGCGTCCCGGACGGCGTCACCGTCTTCGCCACCGAGGACGACCTGTGGGCCTGGCGGCCCGACGGCGTGGTGATCTGCGCCGAGAACACGCGTCACCGGGAGTTCGCGCTGCGCGCCGCCGCCGAGGGCGTGCACGTGCTGTGCGAGAAGCCGCTCGCCACCTCGCTCGCCGACGCCACCGAGATGCTGGAGGCGGCCCGCGCGGCGGGGACCGTCCTCATGACCGCCTTCCCCGTCCGCTTCGCGCCGGCCTACGCCGACCTCCGGGCCGCGGTACGGCGGGGCGACCTCGGCCGGATCGTGTCGATCGCGGCCACCAACTGCGGCGGCGTCCCCACCACCCGCGACTGGTTCACCGATCCGGCCAGCAGCGGCGGCGGCGCCCTGACCGACCACGTCGTGCACGTCGCCGACCTGCTCGCCGACCTGCTGGACGACGACCCGACCGAGGTCTACGCGATCGCCAACTCCATCCCCAACCCGGGCAAGGCCGTCGAGACCGCCGGGCTGGTCTCCCTGCGCTACCGCGACGGAACCATCGCCTCCATCGACTGCTCCTGGTCGCGCCCGCCCGGCCGGCCCAACACCGGCGACCTGGTCACCCTCACCGTGATCGGCACCGAGGGCGTGGCCGACATCGCGCCCTTCTCCGGGGTCCTCACCGGATGGAACAGCGGCCCCCTCGCGCACGGGTACGGCGCGCCGCTCGACGACCTGCTCATCCGCGCCTTCCTCGACGCCGTCCGCGACGGCGAGGCCCGCCAGCCCGACGCCAGGGCGGGCCACCGGACCGTCGCCCTCGTCGAGGCGGCCTACCGCTCCCTGCTCGCCGCCGCCCCCGTCCCCCTGGAGCTCTGATGATCCGCCACCTCCTCGGCGTCACCGCGACGACCGCCGCCTTACTGGTGGCGCCCGCGCACGCCGCCTCCGCCGCCGAACCGGCCGCCGGCCGTACGACGGTGACCTTCTCCGACACCCACGAGATCCTGCACGGCAACCCGTACACCGGCACCGCGTTCGACGTGAACACCCACAGGACGCCCGGCACGCCCGGCTACACCTTCACCGACGACCCGGGCATCACCGACTTCATCGAAGGCAGGAAGAAGATCCCCGCCGACGCCGACGTGGTGCGGCTCCAGATCGCCTGGGCCGACTTCGAGCCCGACGACGGCGTCTTCGTCTGGGACCGCCTCGACGCGTTCATGAAGCGGGTGAACGAGCAGGGCAAGACGGTCGAGTTCCAGCTGCTCATGTCGGAGGCGCCCGACATCGTCAACGACCCGGGCGTGTTCCCGTACGAGTACCCGCCGGCCTGGCTGTTCGACAAGGCCGGGGTGCCCTTCCGGATGGCGCCGTACAACAACTACTTCTCCAAGCAGCCGATCTACCACAACCCGATCTACCTGGACCGGCTCAAGCGCGCGGTGGACGCCTTCGCCGGCCGCTACGACGGCGACCCGGGCGTGGCGTGGGTGGACCTGCGCGCCTTCTCGCTGTTCGGCGAGTGGTCGGGCTGGAACGACGCGATGAACTTCCCGTGGCCCGACAACGCCACCCGCGTCTCGACGCTCCGGGCGATCCTCAAGATCTACGACGACGCGTTCGACAAGTCGATGGTCATGATGCAGAACGCCGGCGCGGAGGTGAACAAGAACGATCCCGACGCCGACACCCAGGCCAAGCGGTTCAGCGTGTACGGCTACGACAAGGCGGCCACGTTCGACAACTGGGGCGTGCGGTCCGACACGGTCAACGCCGGCTTCGTCTGGCACAACTACGGCGACACCGCGCAGGCCCCTTACGTCAACCGCAGGCTCCGCCGCGACATGATCCAGGTGTCCGAGGGCTCCAACTGGGACAACCCCACGATCATGCTGAACAACCCCCGCCTGTTCGTGAAGAACTCGCTGGAGGGGTACCACTCCAACCTCCAGGGCATCAACAACACCGGCTTCGCGAACTGGCAGCCGATGAAGGACGCCTACGGCGAGTGGTTCGAGACGCTGGCGCGGTTCACCGGCTACCGCTTCCTCATGCCCACCGCGACCTACGACACCGAGGTCGAGCCCGGTGGCGAGTTCCGCATCTCGCACACCTGGACCAACAACGCGGTGGGCTTCAGCCCCCGGCGCTACCCGGTCGAGGTGCGCTTCACCGACAAGACCACCGGCCACGTCGTGTGGCGCGGCACCGACGCCACCCTCGACCAGACCAAGCTCTTCAAGGGCGACGTCCGCCAGATCAACTCGGCCTTCACCCTCCCGGCCGACCTGCCCGCGGGCTCCTACGAGGTGGCCGTCGCCATGCTCGGCGAGGACGGCAAGCCGCGGATCGAGCTGGCCATGCCGGGCGGCAAGGACAAGGTCTACCCGATCGGCGCCGTCCGGGTCGCCGCGGGAGCCGTACCGGCCGGGCGGCCGACGACCCCGCTGACGCAGTTCACCGTCCAGAACGAGGACTACACCGCGGCCGTCGGCGCCTACGGCGTCGAGACCCCGCCCGAGGGCGGCCTCGGCGCGCTCTACATGGACGCGGCCGGCGAGTCCGCCGAGTACGACAACGTCGACGTGCCCGCCACCGGCACCTACCGGGTCGAGTTCCGGGCCTCCTCCGAGGAGGCCAACCACCTGAAGTTCGAGGTCGACGGCAAGGAGGTCACCACCGTCAAGGTGCCGGACTCCGGCGGCTACAACACCTACCGGACCTTCGAACGGCGGATCCCGCTCACCGAGGGCCGTCACACGATCAAGCTCACCCGGCCCGACGGGCGCTGGTTCTTCCTCAACTGGATGCGGTTCACCCTGGAACGGCCCGAGTCGATCACCCTCCAGGCCGAGTCGGCCACCGGGCAGCAGGGCACCCAGAACACCGACCTCGCCGACAGCGACGACGGCACCCCCGGCGTCACCTCCATCGACACCGGCGACTGGTCGCGCTTCGACGCCGTCAGCGTCCCCGCCGACGGCAAGTACCTGCTGCAGCTTCGCTACTCGACCGTCAACGACAAGCCGCTGAAGTTCCGCGTCGAGATCGACGGCGCCGACGCCACGGGACCGCTGAGCCTGCGCCCCACCGGGGGCATGCTCAGCCCGCGGACCGAGGACTTCGTCCTGCCGCTGACCGCGGGCGAGCACTCGGTCAAGGTCGTCTGGATCGAGGCGAGCGCCGGCGTCGTGTGGAACTGGCTGCGGCTCGACCTGCAGGGCACGTCCGAGCAGACCGTCGAGGCCGAGCACTGGACCATGCAGTGGAACACCGACCAGGAGTGGAACTGGAAGGGCCCCGACACCGGCGTCGTCACGAAGGACGGCGTCGTCGGCGGCATCGACCCGAACGACTACCTGCGCTACGAGAACGTGTTCGTCCCGAACACCGGCATGTACAAGGTGACCTTCAAGGGCTCGGCCGCCCAGGACACCACGTTCAGGTTCGAGGTGGACGGCGACCGCACCACGGTCTTCGTCCCCAAGTCCGATGACGCGAACGTGACGACCTGGGGCAAGATGACCGCCGGCCTGCACACCCTCCGGATCGTCAGCGAGGGCGGCGGGCTGAAGCTCGACAAGTTCACCATCACCGCCTCCACCGCCGCGATCAAGGCACTCGACGTCACGGGCGCCGGCACCCTCAAGGTCGGCGAGCCCGCCCGGCTGTCCGTCGCGACGGTCGGCGCGGACGGCACCCGCACGCCGGTCACCGAGGGCGTCACCTTCAAGAGCTCCGACCCGTCGATCGCCACCGTGGACGCGGACGGTCTCGTCACCCCCCGCACCTGGGGCACCGCCACGATCACCGCGATCCACGACGGATTCTCCGGCGAGCACAAGATCACCGTCACCGACCCGAAGGTGCTGCTCACCTACGTCAACGACACCGACAAGCGCATCGTCTACCCCGAGGACGACTTCACCTACAGCCCCGACCGCGGGCTGGGCGACCACGACGACGACGTGCACGCCGGCTGGCGCGCCGGGCAGGCCGTCGAGTTCCCCTTCACCGGCACCGGCATCAGCCTGCTGTCCGAACGCTACTCCGACATGAGCACCATCGACATCTACGTCGACGGGAAGCTCAAGGCCACGGTCGACTGCGACTCCCCGGTACGGCTCGCCGCCCAGCGGGTGTTCCAGCTCAGCGGGCTGCCGATGGGCGATCACACCATCAAGGTCGTCAACGGCGCGGACAAGTTCCTCATCATCGACGCGTTCGTGGTCGAGACGCCCAACACGTGGAACGGCGCCGAACTCGGGGTCGGCAACGTCAACGCCAAGTCGGTGACCCTGACCTGGCCGTCCGTGCCGGCCGCCACCGGCTACGCGGTCCTCGACGGCGGCACGGAGGTCATGCGGGTGACGGGGACGACGGCTCGGGTCACCGGGCTCCGGGGCCGCACGAGCTACACCTTCACCGTCCGCCCGCTGGCCGCCGACGGCACGACCCTCCCGATCGAACTGTCGGCCACGGTCCGCACGAAGGGCTGACCCTACCCGCCCGGCCGCCCCGGCCAGCCCGAACGCCCGGCCGCACCGGCCCCCTGGCCGCACCGGCCGGGCGGGCCGGCTCGGCCGGGGCGGCCTTCGCCGCTGATCTGCGGGCTGTTCCAGCACCACCATGAGCGCGCCCACCCGGCGGCCGGCACGCGCTCGACGTGGATCGTCTCCAACCGGCTTCCGGCGTCCCGCGTTCATTAGGGCGGAAGGAGTCGCATGGACAAATATGAGGGATTCAGGGAGTTCGTCAGCGCCCGCCAGCAGGCGTTGATGCGCACCGCGTACCTGCTCACGGGAGACGCCCACCGGGCTGAGGACCTCCTGCAGACCGTGCTGACCCGGATCGCCAGGCACTGGCCCAAGCTGGCCAAGGACGGCAACCCGGAGGCGTACGCCCGGCGGGCCCTGGTCAACGAGCACGTGTCCTGGCTGCGGCGCAGACGAACGGACATCCTGACCAGCAGCCCGCCGGAACCGGCCTACGATCCGGAGTCGGCCGGGCTGCACCGGATGGTCCTGCAACAGGCGCTCGTCCGGCTGACTCCACGCCAGCGCGCCGTCCTCGTGCTGCGCTTCTACGAGGACCTCAGCGTCGAGGAGACCGCCGAAGCGCTGGGCTGTTCACCTGGCACGGTCAAGAGCCAGACCCACTACGCCCTGGGCCGCCTGCGCGTCCTCGCGCCCGAACTGGCCGATCTGCTGTCCGAAATCGATCCGGTGGAGGTGCCGCGATGACGAGGTTCCGTGACGAGCTCGACGCGATCGCCCGGCAGGCGCCCGACGTCGATCTCGCCGAGGTCGCGCTGCGCGGCGCCCGGCGTACCCGAACGACCCTGATCAGCGGCTCCGCGGTCGCGGCCGTCGCCGCGCTGACGCTGGCCGTCACCCTGCTCGTCGATCCCGGCGGGCCCGCCGACGTCGGCGCCGTCACGAGCGGGACGCCCTCGTCCGCTCCGACCTTCCGCGGCATCCCCGCGCGGCCGACGCCGTCGCCGGAGGACCTCGTCCCCGTCCGCGCCGTCCTGCCCGCGTCCGGGGTGGGGCCGGCGCGCTACGCCTACTACGACTTCTGCCAGGACGCGTGGAAGCCCGGCCAGGACAACGCGCCGGTGGCCGACGAGACGTGCCTGCAGTGGAAGGTGGTCCTGCAGGACGGGACCCGGTACCGGGTCGCCGACGCGCTGAGCGTCTACACCGACCAGAGCAAGAAGAACTACATGAACACCGCCGCCCCGCTGGCGATCTCCCGCGACGGACGCCGCATCGCCTACTACGCGTCCGAGCGCGAGCGTTTCGCCGTCCGCGAGCTCGGCACCGGTCAGGTCTGGGAGATCCCGCAGGTCGTCAGGCGCACGACCATGGTCAAGGGCGGCGGGGTGATCACCTTCTCGCCGGACGGGCGCCGGCTCGGCCTGAACCTGGCCGGCGTCCCCGAGGTCGTCGTGGACGTGGAGAGCGGGCGGGTCGTCGAGGAGGTGCCCAAGGGCTGGCACTCCCTCAATCCCGCCGACGAGGGCGTGCCCATGGTCGTGGAGCACGAGCGAGGCCGGCTCGGCGTGCTCTCGGACGGCAAGGTGACGGTCTTCGCCGACCCGAAGACCCTGTCGCTGACGGGAACCGTCGGCCCGGACGGCACGACCGTGGCCATGCTGACCGGCCCGTCGGCGCCGGGGGAGACCGTGACGAACGGCGAGCCGTACGACAAGGTCGTCACCGTGGACCGGGCGAGCGGCCAGGTCAGATCCGCGGTCAAGCTCGACCGGCCGCGGCAGCTGAGCCCGCACCGGCTCGGGTACTGGCTCAACGAGCGTGAGGTCCTGGCCCTGGGCGGCGCCGTACGGGATCCGGGCTCCGACCGGTGGCCCGACCTGGGGGACACGGCCTACGCCATCGATGTGACCACCGGCGAGATCCGGAAGCTCGGCGCCTACCGGCTGCCACCGTGGGGCGGCAGCGTCTCGGTGCCCGGCTTCCCCAGCGGCTGACGAGCGCGAGTCGGCGTCGACACCGAATCGGTGCAGGGCCGGCGACGGCCTGTCTTGTTCGCAGGGAGAGGGTCAGTCGTGGAAACGGCCCTCGCGCGTGTACTTGCAGGACAGGCAGTCGGGGTCGGAGCCCCAGGTGTCGTCCTGGATGACCCTGCGGTAGCGGTTGACCAGGCCCTTCTCGACGTGCTGCTCCTGCCCCGGGTACACCAGGGTGTCGCTCTGCTCCGCCCACTTGCCGAGGGCGTTGTTGAAGTAGAAGAGCCGATGGCGGGCGGCGATCTGGGGCGGGTTGCCGGCCGCGGCACAGTTGATGAGCCAGCTGTCGGCGTTGACGTACTTGCCGCCGTAACTGGAGGAGTAGGAGTCCCTGGGCAGCATGCCGGGGTGGCCCACGTCGCGCCAGTGGTACCAGGGGTAGTAGGTCTTGTTGCAGTTGACCGCGCCGGACATGGTCCGGACCGCGGGGGCGGCCAGGCCGTCGGCCTCCACCGGCTCCTCGGTGACCGTCCGGCGCTGGAGCTCAGCCGGCAGCGGCTCGGCGCCATGGGCCTCCACCAGCCGCCGCGGGACCGCGACCGAGACCGGGGTGATCTTCAGGTAGGTCTCCAGGAAGCTGTCGCCGCTGTCGCGGACGAACAGGCCGGCCCGGCCGATGAAGGCGGTCTGGACGATGCCCACGTCGCCGGAGGGCCGGCTGTCGTTGAACTCCACGGTCAGCCCGTTGCCGTAGCGCAGCATCGCGAGCTTGACCTCGGCGTCCGCCTCTTCGGCGATCGGCGCCGCCCGCAGTTCCTCCGCTGTGGGCTCGTTCACGGCCTTCGTCGTGGCTGCGGCCGGGGTGGTGGCTGGGGCGGTGAGCATGAGGACGCCGGCGCTCGCCGCGAGCAGGCCTGGGATGACTCTCACGATCTTCTCCTCGCTGGTCGGGACTGAGGACAACGGTAGAAATGGATCTTTCAGTTGCCTTAAAGTCCAGCCCGGCAGATACTTCTCGCTGTGACGGCGACCGAGCCTCTGCTGGCACGAGCGCAACTCACCGCCCTTCTCGATCAGATCCCGCGACACCGGCTCACCGTGGTGACCGCCGGCCCGGGCGGCGGTAAAACCTCAGCCGTACGCGGCTGGGCGCGGGCCCGGCCTGATCATCCGGTGGCCTGGCTGACCTGGGCCGACGACGCCACCCTGATCGAGGAGATCTGCCAAGCCCTGGGCGCGCCCGCCGGATGGATCCGCTCCGCCGGGCTCGCCACCGAGCTGGCCGCCGCCGTCTGCCGGCCGACCGTGCTCGTCATCGACGAGGTGGAGCGGATCGAGCCGGGCACCCCCGGGGCGCGCCTGCTCGAAGAGCTCTGTCACCACGGCGGCGACGACCTTCACCTGGTGTTGATCTCACGGTCCGCCGTGCCCTTCCCGATCCAGCGCATGCGCGGCCTGGGCCACGTCTTCCAGGTGTCGGCCGAACAGCTGGCCTTCACCGCTGCCGAGACCCGCTCACTCACCTCGATCGTGCTGGGGTCGGACGACCTGGCGGAGGAGGTGCACGAGCTCACCAAGGGGTGGCCGGTCGCCGTACGGCTCACGCTGAGCTGGCTGAGCGGCCTGCCCCCGGTGGACCGTGCCAGGCGGATCGCTGCCACGCCGGTGTTCGACTATCTGGTCGAGGAGGTGGTGAAGGACGAGCATGAGGAATTCCTCCGCGCGACCGCTGCGCTGCCGTGGTTCACCGACGAGCTGTGCCGGGCGATGGGCGTCGCCGTCAGCCGCGAGGAGCTCCGCGCTCTGGCCGCCCAGCACATCCTGATCACCACCTGCGATCAGGGCTATGTGGTGTCGAACCTGGTCCGGGAGTTCATGGGCGATGCCGGACGGACGTCGGCGGCGGCCCACTGGTACGAGTCGCAGGGGTTCGTCCGGGAGGCGCTGGCGGTTTGTGACGAGCCCGGCCATCGGGTGGCGATGATCGAAAGGTGGCACGCGTCGCTGCTTGCCGAGGGGCACGCGGCCGAGCTCGTCCGGGCCTGCGGCGCCGTGCCGGAGAAGTCGCGGACGTGTGCCGTGAACCTGGCCGAGGGGCAGGCGCACCAGGTCCTGGGGGACTGGGCGGGCGCGCTGGAGTGCCTTCGCCGTGTCGATGCCACCGACCCCGCGGTGGCCTGGCGGATGGGGATGATCTATTACCAGCGGGGCGACTACCAGGCGGCGTTGTCGACCTTCGAGCTGGCCGGCGGCTTCGACGGGTCGGCGTTTCCGCTGCCCTCGTCGAGCTCCTCGGACCGGGCGATGCTGCTCGCCTGGTCGGCCAGCGCCCGCTGGCTGGTCGGCGAGAGCGCGCAGGCGACCCGACTGGCCGAACAGGCCCTGGCGATGGCCACCCTCTGCCAGGACGAACGCGCTGCCGCCTGCGCCCACACCGCGCTGGCCATGGTCACCCACGACGCCGGCGACGGGGCCGGAAGCGAACGGCACAGCGCCCTCGCCCTCGCCGCCGCGGAGAGCTCAGGAGACCTGTTGTTGTCGGCCCGCGTCCTGGCCAACCGCGCCGCGAGCCGCGCGGAGGAGGCCCGCTACGAAGAGGCCATCGCCGACTCGGACCTGTCGGCCCGGCGAGCGGACGTGGTCGGGGACCCCGTCCAAACCGCGATCGCCCTGCACAACCGCGCCGAGGCACTCATGGGCCTGGGCAGGCTCGACGAAGCCCTGGCCGACTTCCGACGGGCACGCGACATCTTCAGCCGGTTGGGCAGCGACAAGCTCGGCCACCCGCTGGCCGGGCTCGGCAAGGTCCACCTGGAGCGCGGGGAGCTGATGCACGCCCGGATCAGCTTCGAGAACTCCCTGAAGCATGCCGAACAACTGCGAAACGCCCATCTGACCCAGACGGCCCTGGCCGGACTGGCCCGCGTCCACGCGGCCGACGATCCGGCGCTGGCCGTACAGCTGGCCGAACGCGCGGTCGCGGCAGGCGGCGGCTCCAGCCGGGTGGACGCGCTGCTGGCCGCCGGCTGGGTCCGGGCGGAAACCGGAGACCGGACCAAAGCCGGCGCCTACGCCCGATCCGCCCACGAGGCGGCCGTCAGCCGCCGCGACCGGGCCAAGATGGCGGAAGCCCTGGAACTGTCGGCCTTCACGGTGGCCGAGTCCCCGGGCGAGCGGGCGGACCTGCTGGCCTCCGCAGCGGAGATCTGGGCGCAGATCGGCAGCCCGGTGGACATCGCGCGCAACGCCTTCGCCCGTGCGCGGCTCAACGGCTCCGGCCTCGACGAGGCGGAGCGGGAGCTCCGCCGCGCCGGCATCCGCGGGCCGCACAGCTGCGGCGCCGGCCTGCTCCGCGTGATCACCCTCCTCGACCATGACGCCGTGCGGTTGTGCATGCTGGGCGGGGTACGGCTCAGCCGCCGCGGCGGCGCCGTCGAATGGCAGTCCCGCAAGGCGCGCGACCTGCTGACCTGGCTGGCGTGCCAACGCGGCCGCACTGTCGCCCGGGAAGCGGCGATGGAGGTCCTCTGGCCGGGTGAGGAGCCCGCGTCCTGCTCCAACCGGCTCTCGGTCGCCCTGTCCACCGTGCGCTCGGTCCTGGATCCGCAGCGGAAGTTCGGGCCCGCGGAGTTCGTACGCGCCGACAAGTACAGCATCCAGCTGGTCGGACTCCGTACCGATGTCGAGGAGTTCCTCTGCGCGGCCGCCGGGGCGCTCGCCGCCGGAGACGAGGATCTGCTGGTCGCGGCGGAAGCTCGCTACACCGGGGACGTCTGCGAGGACTCTCCTTATGCCGAGTGGCTGGAGCCTCTCCGTGAGGAGGCTCGCGCCGTGCACCAGGCCCTGCTCCGCGAACTGGCCGCACTCGCGGAGCAGGCCGACGACCCCGACAGGGCGGTCCGCTACCTGCTCCGGCTGCTCGAACGGGATTCCTACGACGAGGCGGCCCACCTGGACCTGGTCCGGACGCTGACCAAGGCCCGCCGCCATGGTGAGGCCCGTCGGCGCTACCGGCTCTATGCCGAGGCGATGAGAGAACTCGACGTGGAACCGGCCCCCTTCACCCTCGCATGAGCGCAGAAACGCCGCGCGGCGATGAGTTCTGTGCGGATGCGTGGTCGATACGGCTGGACACACCGGCGGCGGTGGGCCCGTGCTGGGAACGTCCAGCGCGGGAGGAAGCACATGGAGGCAGTGATGAGCGTCGGCGACGCCAAGCAGGAGCACACCATCCGGACCGGCGCGCAGGGGGTGGGCGGTCCCAGGGTGCTGGTGGCGGGGGCGAGCATCGCGGGACCCGCGCTGGCCCACTGGCTGCGCCGGCGGGGGGCCGAGGTGACCGTGGTGGAGCAGGCTGCCGAGCTGCGTCCCGGCGGGCAGGCAGTGGACGCGCGCGGGATCGCCAAGGAGGTCATCGCGCGCATGGGGCTGGACGCGGCGGTGCGCGCGGCGTGCACCGACACCGCCGGCGCGCACACCGTGGACGCGGACGGGCAGGTCCTGGAGACCTTCCGCGCCGACGACGACGGTGGCGACGGGTACATCGCGGACATCGAGATCCTGCGCGGGGACCTGTCCCAGCTGCTCTACGACGACACCCGCGACGGCGTCGAGTACATCTTCGGCGACCGGATCGCGGAACTCGCCCAGGACGCGGACGGGGTCGACGTGGTCTTCGCGGGCGGCGACCGGCGGCGCTTCGACCTGGTGGTCGGGGCCGACGGGCTGCACTCGGCGCTGCGGGCGACGGTCTTCGGGCCGCATGAGCGGTTCCTCCGCCACCTCGGGCACGTGCTGGCCTTCTACAGTGTGCCCAACAAGTTCGGGCTGGACCGCTGGCTGCTGGAGTACCAGGATCAGGAGTCCGGGCGCTCCGCCCTGCTGCGGCCCATCCAGGACGCCACCCGGGCGATGGCCATCTTCTCCTTCCCCTCGGCCGACTTCGACGTCGACCACCGGGACATCGCGGCCCAGAAGGACCTGCTGCGTGCGCGGATGGCGGGCCTGGGCTGGTTGACCCCGGACATCCTCGCGCACCTGGACCACACCCCGGACTTCTACCTCGACCAGGTCGCCCAGGTGGTGATGGACCGCTGGTCCAGCGGACGGGTGGGGCTGCTCGGGGACGCGGCGTTCAGCTCTTCGCCGATGTCGGGGCAGGGCACCGGGCTGGCGCTGGTCGGCGCCTACCTGCTGGCCGGAGAGCTGGCCGCCGCCGGATGGGACCCCGCCGCCGGGTTCGCCCGCTACGAGGCGCGGATGCGCCCGTTCGTCGAGGCCAACCAGGAGATCGGCCGGTTGAACGCCCGCAGCCGCCTCGTCCCGGGGCCGGACGCCGAGCCGCGCCCCGATTTCACCGGCGAATGGTTCACCGAGCTGGTCGGGCGCGCGATCAACGGCGTCGAGCTGCCCGACTACGCGGGCATACCGGACTCCGCAGCGACGGGTCCCCGTGCCAGGGCCTGACGGATCCGGCGGGTGAGGTCGTCGGCCAGGATCTCGGCCTGGCCGGTGGCGAGTCCGTCGAGTGCCTGGGTGGCGACGTCGGCGGGGTCGGCCTTCGGGACGCCGTCCAGCCCGGCGGTCATGTCGGTGTCCATGAAGCCGACATGGAGGGCCGAGACGCTGATCCCCCTGGGCTGGAGTTCCTCGCGGGCCGCGTCGGTCAGCGCCCACGCGGCCGCCTTCGCCGCCGCGTACGCCCCGGCTCGCGCCGGGTGCAACCACGAGAGCACCGACAGGACGTTCAGGATCGCGCCTCCGCCGTTGGCCTCGATGACCGGGGCGAACGCCCTGGTGACGGCGAGGGGGCCGTAGAAGTTCGTCTCCAGTTCCCGGCGCACCGCGTCGAGGTCGCCGCCGATGAGAGGCGTGCCGGTGGAGATCCCGGCGTTGTTGATCAGGACGTTCGCGTCGGCGGCGATCCGCGCGGCGGCCCGGATCGACGCGTGGTCGGTGACGTCGAGGAGCAGCGGGGTGACTCCTGGCAGGTCCAGGTCGTCGGGACGGCGGACGGCCGCGTAGACCGATGCGCCGCGGTCCAGCAGTTGTGCGGCCAGGTGGCGTCCCAGACCCCGGTTCGCCCCGGTGACCACCGCGACCGCGCCGTTCAGAACCATGCCTGCCTCCATGATGCGGGTGGAATAGATGATGAACGTAATCTATATGTCGCAGCATAGGATAGATGACAACTGACATCCGAATGGGGGCGCAGATGGGACGCGGATCACAGGCGCAGGCGCGGCAGAACCGCCGGCGGGTCGTCGCCACGGCGTCCCGCCTCTTCCGCGAGCAGGGCACCGAGGTCAGCGTCGCCGACCTGATGAAGGCCGCGGGTCTGACCCACGGCGGCTTCTACAAGCAGTTCCCCTCGAAGGAGGCCCTCATCGGCGAGGCGACCGCGCGCGCCTTCGAGGAGCACGCCGACGTTCGGGCCGGCGCGCTCGAACGGCACGCGGGAGATCGCGAAGCCGCCCAGCGGGCGTTCATCGACGCCTACCTGTCCACCACGCACCGCGACAACGCCGCCGACGGCTGCCCCGCCGCCGGACTCGCCGTCGACATCGCCCGCGGTCACGGGGACGCCGAGGCCCGCCGCGTGTTCACCGAGCAGGTCGGCGACATCGCGGCCTGGCTCGCCACCGCCGACCAGGACGGCGTCGCACGGCTGTGCACCATGGTCGGCGCCCTCGTCCTGGCCCGCGCCACCGCGGGCGACCCGCTGTCGGAAGACATCCTCGCCGCCGCCCGCACGGCGCTGACCGGCGACCGGACCACTCCCTAGAGAGACGCCGCACGTGATTCGCCCGTTTCGCAACCCGCGGTGGAAGCTGCGCCTGCAGAACAACCGCTTCAGCGACGCCTTCGCCACCCCGCGGCGCGGGGACATCAACGTCCTGATCGCCTGGTTGTCCAGGTCACCCGCCGCACGTCGGTCCCTCTGGACACGCCCGAGATCGCCCGCTGCCTCGGCCCTCTTCCACCTCAGCACTGACCTGCCGAGCCATGGACTGACATTTCCCCATCTCGGCAATATTCAGATGTGACGCGGCACGCTGATCGCTACTGTGGGATCAGCTTCGCGAGACCCGGAAATGCGTGGGTCGAATGGGCATCGGTTATCTTTCTCCAACAAAGAACCCTCCGGTGCTCGTCACGCACATCCGCGCCTTTCCGGGCCGCGCGAAGCTGGTCAGGTCTGGTGCCGGCACGGGTCGAATCTCATCGGTTATCGCCTTCCAAGCCGGTGATTGCGGGTTCGAATCCCGTCACGGACTTCGGGTTCGTGTAGCTCAATGGCAGAGCACCGTAAACGGCCGGTGGGTCACCCACATCCGTGCCGGTTCCAGACCTGATCGCACGTCAGCCTTGCCGGCGGTACGGGTCGAATTCGATCGGTTATCGATTCCCATTCGAGTCGTCCGGGTTCGAATCCCGGCGGCCCGCACTCGCGGGCCGTGGTGTAACCGGCAGCACGCTGAAGACCGGTCGGAAGCCCCACATCCGTACCGCCGGCAAGGCTGACGCGCACAGGCAGGGGAGCGGGTCGAAGTTCGTCGGTTATCGGGAACAGATTGTCGCAGGTTCGAGTCCTGCCCGCCCGGCCCGGCAGGACCGGGCGGTAGCTCAGCTGGAAGAGCGTCTGTCATAAAGACCGGCGGACGTCACCACATCCGCTCCTCTTCGTCATATCCGCCCTCGGGCGGGTCGAAAGGAAGGAGCCCACGATGGCCCGTGACCCTCTCGCGAGCGTTTCGGCGATCACGACCCCGCAGACGCAGCCGATCCCCGGCCGCACCGACCAGGTCATGAACGCCGCCGCCGGCTACGTGTTCGCCAAGGACGTGTGGCGCAGGCTGGAGGACTTCCTCATCCTCGGCACCACTGGCGGCACCTACTACGTGGACGAGAACACGCTGACCGCCGAGAACGCCGGCGTGCTGTTCCAGGCCATCGCCGAGGACGGTCCGCGCGTCGTCGGGCTGCTCACCGACATCTCGACGGCCCGGCCGCCGCGGGCGCCGAAGCAGCGTCCAGCCCTGTTCGCTCTCGCGGCCTGCTACGCCAAGGGCGACGCCGACACCCGGCAGGCGGCCAAGGCGGCGCTGGCGAAGGTCGCCCGGACCACCGACCACCTGGCCCAGTTCTTCGGCTACTACAAGAACCTCGGCGGCAAGGCGACCGGTCGAGGCACCACGCCCACGACGGGCCGGAGCCTGCGCACGGCGCTCGGCTCCTGGTTCCTCACCGGTGAGCCCGACGCGGTCGCGTTCAAGGCGTGCAAGGCGGCCCAGCGCAGGACGCCGCAGGGCGAGGCGTTCGCGCTGCGGGACGTGCTGCGGATCGCCCACCCGGTCGCCGACTCCGACCAGCGCAGGACACTGTTCGGCTGGATCGCCGGCAACGTCTCCGACGACGAGGCGCGCGACGAGCTGCCCGCCGTCGACCGGTTCCTGACCGCGAAGGCCGTCACCACGGCCGAGGACGCGGTCCGGGTGGTCACCGAGGCCAAGGTGCCGTGGGAGTTCCTGCCGGACCAGGTGCTGAGGGAGCCGTCGGTGTGGGAGGCGCTGATCGAGACGGTCGGCCTGACCGCGCTCATCCGCAACCTGGCCCGCATGACCCGGCTCGGCACCCTCAGGCCGGCGGCGGACGCCACGTCGCGGGCGGTGCTGCGGCTCACCGACCGGGAGGCGATCCTGCGCGCCCGCATCCACCCGATGGACGCCTGGCTCGCGATGCGCGTCTACGCCTCCGGGCAGGCGCAGCCCAACCCGCGCGCCGACCGGCACACCTGGCAGCCCGTCCCGGCCGTCCTCGACGCGCTGGAGGAGTCGTACGAGTTGTCGTTCGGCGCGGTCGAGCCGTCCGGGAAGCGGCTGCTGGTCGCCGTCGACTCGTCCGGGTCGATGAGCTGGGGCGGCGGTGTCCGGGTGGGCGGTTCCCCGATCGGCTCCCCGTACGAGGTGGGCAACGCTATGGCGGTCATGTTGTCGCGTATCGAGCAGGGCGGCGTGCACGTCATCGACGTCGACACGTCCGTGCACGCCTCCAGGGTGACCCCGCGCACGAACCTGCGCGAGATCGCCTCGTGGCAGCCGTCGGGCGGCGGCACGGACCTGTCGCTGCCGTTCACGTGGGCGCGTGAGCAGCGCATGGAGGTGGACGGGATCATCGTCCTCACCGACAACGAGACGTGGGCGGGATGCTCCCACCCCACCCAGGCCCTGGACGCCTACCGCCGCACCGTCAACGCCGACGCTCGCGTGGTGGTCGCCGCGATGACGGCCGCGGGATACTCGATCGGCGACCCCGAGGACGAAGGCGTCCTGAACGTGGTCGGCCTGGACGCGTCGCTCCCGCTCATCGTCAACGGCTTCATCCGCGCCTGACCAGCGCGGCCCTTCACCCGAAAGGCGCGACGCGTCACCTCCGTTTCCGGAGACGTGTGCCCCGGCCAGGACGAGAATCCCGGCCGGGGCTTCCCCGTACGCGCGCAGGCGATAGCGGCGGTTGCGTTGGCGGTCGGCGCGAACAGCCGCGCCTCCAGGTCGCCGGAACGCCCTGGTCGCGAGCACGACGAGTAAGGCCGAGCCCTTTCGGTCGGACGCCCTTCTCCCATGCCTGTTCGCTCTGCCGGGTGTCCTCGCTCTCATGCCGAGGCCGGTCCCGAACCCCTCCCGCGGGCTGTTTCCTGAAAAGATCTCCGATGGAGCTGCTGAATGGAGGCGTGCGCCGATGGATCACAAGCGGGCGAAACTGACGACCCGACGGCGGGGCCACCTCGTCCCGGAACACCGCGGCGGCGAACACACCATGGCTGACCTCACCGAACGCTTCTCCGCCCACCGGGCGGCGGCGTACCGCGTGCCGGAACGCCTCCACGACGTGCACACGGAGGCGCGATGAACGTCCCGGTCTGGCCGGAGCCCTTGCGGCCGGGTGATCCGCGCCAGGCGGGGGCCTATCGGCTGGAGGGGCGGCTCGGAGGTGGCGGGATGGGGCAGGTGTTCCTGGGACGCTCTCCCGGCGGCCGCCCGGTCGCGGTCAAGCTGGTGCGGCCCGACCTGGCCGACGATCCCGGGTTCCGGCGCCGGTTCGCCCTGGAAGCCGAGGCCGCCCGCCGGGTCGGCGGGTTCTACACCGCCCAGCTCGTCGACGCCGACCCGGAGGCCGACCCGCCGTGGCTGGTCACCGCCTACATTCCCGGCCCGTCCCTGCACCAGGCCGTCGAAGCGCACGGCCCGATGCCCGCGCAGGCGGTCACCGTGCTGGGCGCGGGACTGGCCGAGGGGCTCGGCGCGATCCACGCCTGCGGCCTGGTGCACCGCGACCTCAAGCCGTCCAACGTGATCCTCGCCGCCGACGGCCCCCGCGTCATCGACTTCGGCATCACCCGTGCACTGGACGCCACCTCCCACACCCTCTCCCGCGCGGTGGTCGGCACCCCGTCGTTCATGTCCCCGGAACAGGCGCGAGGCCATGAGATCGGCCCGCCCAGCGACGTCTTCTCCCTCGGACTCGTCCTGGCGTTCGCCGCCACCGGACGCAGCCCGTTCGGCGCAGGACGGGCCGAGGCGGTCGTCTACCGCATAGCCCACGACGAACCCGACCTGACGGGGCTGCCCGCCTCCCTGACGGAACCGGTGAAGCGCTGTCTGGCCAAGGATCCCGGTGACCGTCCCGGCGTGGCCGACCTCCTCAAGGAACTCGCCGAACCCACCCGGACGACCACCCGATGGCTCCCGCCGCCGTTCGCGACCATGATCGCCGAACGTCAGCTGCAGACCCCGACGGAGCGGTACCCGCACGAGCCGGGTCACCAGGCGCCCAGCGGCTCCGGCAGGCGCCGCCCGGCCCGGCGCCTGTTCCTGCTCGGCGGTCTGGCCGCGCTGGGCGCCGCGGCCGTCCCGATCGGCTGGAACCTCTGGTCCGGCCGCAACCGGCTGACCGACCAGGATCTGTACACGGTGGCGTTCAGCCCCGACGGGCGCACCGTCGCGGGAGGCAACATCTCCGGCGACGGCTGGCTGTGGGCCGCTGACTCGCACGAGGTGATCGCCGACTTCTCCGCCGACGATTCCGCCAACCGCGCCATGGCCTTCACCCCCGACGGCTCCGCACTGGTGACCGCCGGGATGAGGATGCCGCTGAGCTTCCGCCACCCCTCCACCGGCAGGGTGACACACTCGCTCCCCTCGCCGGTCGGCGGCGCCCACACGATGGCGTTCAGCACGGACGGCGCCCAACTCGTCGTCGGGGGGAACATCCCGGTCGGCAACCCGGAAGCCGCCGAGATCTGTGTCGTGTGGGACGTCGCAGCCAAGCAGCCGAAGCACAAGCTGCCGTTCGCCACGAAGGCCAGTTCCGCGGTGTACTCGGCGGCGTTCATCGACGCCGGTCACTCCGTCCTGCTGGCAGGCAAGGACCTCACCGCGGCCGGCGGGACGGACGGATTCTGGCGCTGGGACCTCGACGGCGGCGACCTGGAGTCGATCGGCCCCGGCGGAGAGGGCTCGGCCGTCGCCGTGAGCCCGAACGGGAAGCAGTACGCGCTCGGCGGCGCCCACGGCTGCTCCCTGACCTCTGGTGACGGAACCGGGCTGCGCGCCATCAGCGACGCGGACGTCGACGCCCTCGCCTTCAGCCCGGACGGCGCCACCCTGGCGGTCGCCGACGAGGACGGCATCCGGTTGTGGGACGCGGCGACCGGCCGGGCGAGAGCGAGCGTGACCGACCGCAGGGCCGCTGCGCTGGCCTTCCGTCCCGATGGAACCTTCCTGGTCTCAGGAGGTTGGTTCGTGGACGCCGAAGGCTGCTGGCTGTGGCCGATCGAAGGCCCGTGACCGGGTCACGCGTCCGGTGTCACACCGACGACGAGGCCGACCGCGTCAGCCTGCCGGCCGGGCGAGGGCCAGGGCGTGCGCCCGGTCGAGGGCTTCCGCGGCGGCGCAGGGGATGTCCGGCTGCACGCCGGTGCCCTCCCAGTTCGCGCCCGAGACGGGGTTGACGGCGCGGCCGATGGGGACGGTGGCCTCCAGGTGGGGGTGCACGGTCCAGCCCTTGCACGGGTGCGCCCCGCCGCGGGTGGGCTCGCCGACGACGACGGCGCGGCCGAGCTGCTGCAGGTCGTAGGCCAGTTCCTCGGCGGCGGAGAACGTGCTGCCGCTGGACAACACGTACAGCGGTTTGCTGCCGCCGAAACGCGCGCCCGGAACGTGCGGCAGGCTCCAGTACTGCTCGCCGCGCTCGCCGCCGCGCCAGTGCATGGTGTTGAGGTGGGTGCGCTCGTCCAGGAGGTAACTACAGACGAAGGCGACGGTGTCCGGGTCGCCGCCCCGGTTGTCGCGAAGGTCCAGGATCAGCGCCTGGGCGCGGGAGGCCAGGGTGAGCGCGGCGCTCAGCGGTTCGGCGGCCCACTCCAGCGGGAACAGCATCGGCGCCAGCTCCACCACGGCGACCCCTCCGTCGAGCAGCTCCACCCGGGGCGCGCCGCCCAGCGAGGTGTCGTAGTCCCGGCGGATGGACTCCAGGGTGGCCGCGCCCTGCTCGGGGGAGACCGGGTCGGCGTGGTGCTTCAGCCTCAGGTGTTTGTCGCCGTTGACGGACTGCAGGTCCGCGGTGACCAGACGGGCGAGTTCCGCGGCGTCGCCGACGTCGTAGGCGCCGTCGGCGAGGCGTCGTCGTAGCAGGTCGGCGACTTGCTCGGCCACCTCGGGGAAAACGTAGTGCTCGGTCAGCAGGCGGGTGGTCTCGTCGATGACGGGGGCAGGCCGAAGGTTCGTCAGGGGCGTCATGGCAGGAAGTAGAGCACCGGCCTTCCGAAGACGTCAAAGACGTTCAACGCCTTCGAAAGGCGGCGAAACGGCCTGCGCGCGGTCGGTTTCCCGTGCCCGTCGGCGGGTCAGCGCGTGAGCGCGTCCGGGAAGCCGGCTGGGATCGGGCCGTCCATCAGGTGGGTGGCTCGTTCCGTGCGCAGGTGGAGGGCCGTGCGGCCCTGGCGTTGTGTGGACACCAGGCCCGCCCCCCGCAGCGCGCCCAGGTGTTGTGAGACCGCGCTCGGCGTGATGCTCAGGCGGCTGGCCAGAGCCGCGGTCGTCAGGGGTTCGGCCAGGGCGGCGAGGATGAGCGTTCGCGTGTGGCCGAGCACCGGGATCAGGCCGGTCACCGCCGGCCGGGGCGACTCCCAGAGCAGGCCGACGCCCATCGCCGGATAGCGGATCGACGCGGCGGCGATCGGCGCCTTGTCGACGCCCACGTCCGGCCAGTTGAAGACGCTGGGCTGCAGGACGAGGCCGTGTCCGCCGGTGTCCACCGTGTGCACGGCGTGCGGGGTGCGCCGGCCGTGCACGACCAGCTGGCCGTCGTCCCAGGCGATGTCGCGGTGCAACTCGGCGAACAGCGCCTGCACCCCGCCCTCCACCAGGGTCAGCGCGCGCCGGCCGAGGTCGGCCTCCAGCACGGCGCGCATCCGGCCCCACTGCGGCGCGATCAGCAGCTCGTGGCAGCGATGCAGCGCCTCGGCCAGCCGCGGCAGTACCGTCGCGGGCTCGGGGGCGTCCTCGGGCGGCATGCCGAGGACCGCGCCGTACTCCTGCCGGAAGAAGTCCTCCTGCGTGGCGCGTACCAGGTCCAGCTCCGCCGCGATGGACGGCAGGCGCTGCGCCGGCGCAGGGAACAGGAACGACGGCAGCGGCCCGGCGATCAGCGCGCGCAGCAGCGGCAGCTCGCGTTCGCGCGCCAGCAGCGGGCGCGCCCGGCGCACCCAGGGCCGGTGGACGGCATGACCGCCCGTGCCGAACAGGATCCGCAGCGCCAGCACCGTCTCGCCCAGCGGCGAGACGGCGAATCGCACCTTCGCGACCGACGCCGCGGTGAACCTGATCTCGACCGCCATCCGCCCTCATCATGTAGCTGTGGCTGAACGATAGCCGAGGCGCGCCGTTTCCCCGCAGGCTGGCGGGCATGGACTTCTTCACCTCCCACGACGGCATCGAGCTCGCCTGCCACGTGTCCGGCGACGGCCCCTCTCTGGTCTGCCTGCCCGGCGGGCCGATGCAGGCCTCCGCCTATCTCGGCGACCTCGGGGGCCTCTCGGCGCACCGGCGGCTGATCATGGCGGACCTGCGGGGCACCGGGCGGTCCGCCGTGCCGCCGGACACCTCCTCCTACCGTTGCGACCGCCTGGTGGAGGACGTCGAGGCGCTGCGCGAGCATTTCGGGCTGGACCGGATGGACCTGCTCTCCCATTCCGGGGGCACGAACCTGGCCGTGCTCTACGCGGCTCGCCATCCGGAACGCGTCAGCAGGCTCGTCCTGGTCACTCCGAGCGTCGCCGCCGTCGGCATCAGGATCACCGAGGAGGTCCGGCGGGAGACCGCCCGGTTGCGCGAGGGGGAGCCCTGGTTCCCGGGGGCGTTCGCGGCCCTGGAGAAGGTCATGTCAGGGCAGGCCACGCCTGACGCCGTCCAGGCCATCGCGCCCTTCTGGTACGGCCGTTGGGACGAGACGGCCCGGGCGCACAAGGCCGCCGAGGACGAGCAGCGGAACAACGAGGCGGCGGCCGTCTTCGGCGCCGAAGGCGCCTACGACCCCGACGCCACCCGTGCCGCGCTCGCCCGCTTCACCTCGCCGGTGCTGCTGCTCGCGGGCGAGAGGGACCTGAACTCCCCTCCCGCCGCGATGGCCGAGCTCGCCGCGCTGTTCCCGCACGCCGAGCTCGTCGTCCAGGCCGGAGCGGGGCACTTTCCGTGGCTCGACGACGCCGACCGGTTCGTGGCCACCACCTCGGCGTTCCTGCGTCAGGTCGGCGAGAGATCGAAGGGCGCGGGGGAGTGGCCCGCCCAGATCCGGCGGGAGACCTCTTCGGGGTAGGGCAGAGTGGCCGGTACGGCGTCCAGGACGCGGGTGAGCCGCCGGCCGGGCAGGTACGCGGCCCATCCCGCGTCGCCGGTGGTCACGAAGCGCACCCATGCCTCCCTGAGCTCGCGGGAGAGCGCGACGGCCTCGGGGGCGGGCTCGTCGCCGAGGAGCTGCGCGCCGACGGGGCTGTCCAGCGTGCCGAACGCCAGGGGGACGTCGAGGCTGTGGCAGGCGCCCAGAGCGCCGCCGAGCGCCGGGGCGGTCCAGCACAGCTCGAACAGGTACGAGGTGCCGCCGGCTGCGGCGTTCGCCTCGGCCAGCTGCTGTGACGGCATGCGGAACAGGGCGTCGGAGTACACCGTCTCCACCAGCTCCTCCGGCCCGGCCTGCGGGAACCCGGCCCGGTACGCCTGCCCGCCATGCGGCTGAGGGGCGAGCATTTCCAGGGCTGTGCGCGCGTCCTGCTCGGTGAAGCCGCCCTGCCGTCCGCTCATGACGCTGAACAGCCGGAACTCGTCCCGGGTGTGGCCGACCAGCAGCTCGATCCCGCTGGCGCGCCCGCCGGTCAGCGCGGACCAGGGCGTTTCGGGCAGAACCTCGCCGTCGACGACGGGGCACAGGGCGGTGCCGGTCTGCGTGAGCCGTCCCCAGCTCTCCCGGTGCGCCTGGAGGCCGGCGTTGAAGGAGGTGAGCTCCGCGGCCAGGCGCCAGGGGTCGAGGTCGCGCAGGGCCGCGGCGGTGGGGGCGGCCGCGCCGAGCCGGTCCGCGAGCGCGGCGGTGACCTGCCGGGCCAGCGCGGGGGTGCTGTGCAGCCCCGGCACCGAGTGGGCGACGGCCCGCCGGAACAGGCCGCGCGCCGCCTTCATCGTCAGGAGGGCGGCGACCGACCCCGCCCCGGCGGACTGCCCGGCCACGGTGACCCGGCCGGGGTCGCCGCCGAACGCGGCGATGTTCCGCTGCACCCACTCCAGCGCCGCGATCTGGTCGAGGAAGCCGCGGTTGGGCGGCGCGTCGTCGAGGAACGCGAAACCCTCCGCGCCCACGCGGCAGTTGACGGTCACCACGACGAGCCCCGCGCCGGCCAGCACCGCCGGGTCGTACATCGGGTCGCTCGACGCCGCCAAGACGTAGCCGCCCACGGGGAGCCACACCAGCACCGGCAGCCCGGCCGCGCCCGGATCCGGGGTGCCGACGTTCAGCGTCAGCCAGTCCGTGCCCCGCGGCGCGCCCACGTCGACCGGCAGGGAGAGCGGCACCGGGGGGCCGAACTCCGCCGCCTGCCTCGTCCCGTCCCAGCGGCGCGGCGGGGCGGGCGCGGCGAAGCGGAGCGCTCCCACCGGCGGCTGGGCGTACGGGATGCCGCGGAACACCGCGTGCCCCTGCCGCCGGCGCCCCTGCACCACGCCTTCCGCGGTCCGCACCCTCGGCTCCTCGGACATGACGCCTCCTCCCTCGAACGGACCCTCATGGTTATAGGTCAAGTGTATTATGTCAACTGTATGGGAAAAGCTCGACGAGGGAGAGACCCGGGATGCCGAAACAGGTGGACCACCGCGAACGCCGCGAAGCGATCGCCCGCGCGTTGTGGCGGGTGGTGGAACGGCGCGGCGTCACCCACCTGACGACCCGGGTGGTGGCGCAGGAGGCGGGCATCTCACTCGGGCAGCTGCAGCACTACTTCGCCTCCCGGGCCGCCATGCTCTCCTTCGCCATGGAATTCGCCGCCGAGCAGACCTCGCTCCGCGTCGAGCAGGGCCTCGCGGGGCTCGGCGACCGTCCGCACCCCCGCGACGTGCTGCGACTGACGCTCGCGGAGATGCTTCCCCTGCACGCCGACGCCCGCGCCACCAGCCGGATGAGCGCCGCCTACGTCCTGGAGGCGCTGCACGACGAGGCCGTCCGAGAGCAGGCGCGCCGCGGCCTCCTCCAGGGACGGGCCCTCGTCGAGCGACTGGTCCGCCAGGCGATCGCCGACGGGCACCTCGCCCCCGACCGCGACCCGGCGACCGAGACCGACCTGCTCCTCGCCCTCACCGGCCTCACCCCCCTCCTCGAACTGGACGTGATCACCCCCCAGGACGCCCTCACCGCGATCGACCTGCATCTGGACCGGCTGTTCGCCGGGCCGGCCCGAAGCGGGTGACCTGCGCCCCGACTGCCCGGGAAGGCGGACCAAAAGATCTTCAACGTCACGACGCGCCGGGGGACGACCTGGGGCGGCTCGTTGCCTTGAGCCGGATAGATCCTGACCGGCCTCAGCTTACGGTTACTAATCGTGATATTCAGTAACGTCAAGTGGCTGCCCTGTGTAGCGGGAGCCACCATGACCGCAGCGCTGGCACTCGTGCCGACCGCCGCGCAGGCGGCACAAGGCAGCCAGACATTCAGCTACACAGGAGCTCCGCAGACGTTCACGGTTCCGGAAGGGGTGTGCGAGCTGGTCGTGGACGCCTTCGGCGCCGCGGGCGGCACCGCTGTCTACGGATCGCCCGGCGGGCGAGGCGGCGAGGTCAGCGGCACCGTACGGGTCAACCCGGGAGACCAGCTGACGATCGACGTCGGCGGCGCGGGCACGGGCGGGAACCTCGACACCGGCGAACCCGCGGCAGGGGGCTACGGCGGAGGCGGCCGGCCCGGCGGGTACCGGGAGGACCTCATGCCCGGCAACGGCACCAACGGCGGTGGCGGAGGCGGCGCGACGACGATCTCCCTCGGCACGCAGCCGCTCGTCATCGCCGGCGGCGGTGGCGGCGGCGCCGGCAGCTTCGCCGGTGGAACGGAGGGCCGGGGCGGCGACGGCGGCCAGAACGGCACCGACGGCGCCACTCCGAACGAACCCGGCGCCGGCGGCGGTGGCGCGTCGGGCGGCAACGGCGGCGCCGGCGGCCCCGGCGGGCAGCCCGTGACCGACTCCGATCTTCCCGGCCTTCCCGGCGGGGACGCCCAAGGACGTAGCGGCGGGAACGGCGCCGTCAACCTCGCCGACCCGCACATGGGATCCGGCGGCGGCGGTGGCGGTGGCGCACAAGGCGGCGGCGCCGGCGGCTCCTCCTCCGGCAGCAGCCTGTACGGCGGCGGCGGTGGCGGAGGCTCGAGCCTCGGCCCCGCCGGAGCCACCTACACCACCGGCGTCCGGGAGGGCAACGGCGAGGTCACCCTCTCCTACGACACCGAGTCGTGCGGCGTACCGCCCACGCCGGAGCCGTGTCCCAAGGAGAAGCTGAGGGTGGACAAGGTCGCCGACCGGACCAAGGTCTCCGTCGGTGAGCCGGTGCGCTATCGCATCCGTGTCACCAACACCTGCGATCGGACCTTCCTCGACGCCACCGTCACCGACGACCTGACCGATGTGCTCGACAACGGCTCACTCGCGGGACCGATCCGGGCCACGACCGGAACCGTCCGGCGCGTCGGCGACACCCTGGTCTGGACCGGCGATCTGGACCCAGGTGAGACGGCCACGATCAGCTACACGGTGATCGCCCGCACGCCCGGCTTCCTGCGCAACATGGTCACCTGGCGCTGCAAGTCGGCCGAGGCCCGCTTGACCTGCACCGACAGCACCATCGTGAAGGTCGTCCACAAATCACCGCACAAACCCCGGCCCTGGTAACCGGCCCATGCCGCACGGGGGCCCCAGGCGCGGCCTGAGGCCCCCGGAGGTCCGCTCGCCCGCCGGCGGCACCTGCCGCACCCATGTCCGCGTCCTGGTCGACCGGCGTGACAGGTGATCACCAGTGGATCACAAGACGGCGCCGGTAGACCAGGACGGGTGAACGATGCTCTTCATCCGCTCAGCCGCAGGGAAGGCCCGTCCGGGGCGGACGAGCCGTCCGAGGCCGAGCGGCCGGTGATCCCGCTCGACACCTCGTTGCCCGACGTGTGCGTGCGCCTGCCCGCGTGCCTGGCGCGGCACGTCCGGTCGGAGGGCGGGATGGGCCGGCTGCTGGGCGGCCTGGCCCTCGCGTGGGGGGCGTACGGGCTGCTGTGGGTCGCGGCCGGGATCTGGCTGCCGGGGCCGCCCGCGCTCGCGGTCGCGACGGCCATGACGCTGCCGCCCACCCTGGTGTCGCTGGTGCTGCACCGCAGGTGGGGGCATCGGGGGTGGTGCTGGGTTCTGCGGTCGCTGGACCCGGACGCGGTCATGATGGTCCTGGCGCTCCTCCTCGGCCCGTTCCGGTGGCTCGAACCGGTCTTCTGGGCCGCGGTCTGGCCGTTCCGTCAGGTCCTGCGGTTGTTCGCCTGGATCGGGCGGGTTCTGTCGGCGCTGGGCGATCTGTAGCGCTCGCGTGCGCGGCCGCCTCGGCCCCGGCCGGGGTCGAGGCGGCCGTACGGGTGTGGGGACGGTCAGCTGGTGAAACGTCCCTCACGGGTGTACTTGCAGGCTCCGCCGAGGCAGTTCGGGTTGGACCCCCACCCGTCGTCATAGCTCACCCTGCGGTGGAGCTTGATCGTGCCCTTGACCTCTTCCGCCTGGAGGCCGGGGCCGACCTTCTCCTCCGCCTGCTTCCACCAGCTCGTGCCGTTCCAGTAGTACAGCCGGTGCCGGGCCCACAGGTAGCTCGGCGAACCCGCCGGCAGGCAGTTGAAGATGAAGCTCTCCGCGCGACGCTCCTTGAAGCCGCCGAAGTCGAGGGTGGTGAACGACTTGGGCGCCATGCCGGCCTGGCCGTTCTCGTGCCAGAGGTGCGAGCTGAAGTGCTCGGCGGTGCACGAGGCGGACAGCACGGCGCCGGCCGGAGCGGTCAGGCCGCGTACGGTGACCGGCTCGCTGGTGATCCGCCGTCCCTGCAACTCGGCGGGCAGGTCGGGGCCGTGGTCGTCGACGAGACGCCGGGGCACCGGCACGTCGGGCGGCGTGATCTCCAGGTACGTCTGCAGGTAGCTGTTGCTCCGGTCCCAGGCGATGAGCGGCGCGCGGCCGATGATCCCGAGCTGGGACATCCCGACTTCGTCGGAGGGCTGGCTGTCGGAGAAGGTCACGGTGAGACCGGTCGTGTACTCGATGGACGCGAGAGGGATCTCCCGGTCGCTCTCCTCGGGTTCGGCCGCGGCCGGGGAGGCGGCGAGCGCGATCGTGGCGGCGATTGCTGCGATGAACCTCATGTCGCTCCTTGCGGTTGGTGTCGGCCCGCGCAGAACGTTAGGCAGCGACCTTTCAGCGGCCTTAAAGCCGAGCTCAGCGCCTGCTTCCGGCGCACCGGACCGGAACGCCGGAAGCGAGGGCGCGGCGTCATCGGCTCATGGGGCCACGGTCAGGGTGAGGGTGGCCGTGTGGTCGAGGGCGACGCCGTCGCCCAGCACCGTGATCGGGTAGGTGCCGGCCGCGGTGGTCGCGCCGACCGTGACGGTCAGCGTGGAGGTGGCGCCGGTGGTGATGCTCGCCGGGCTGAAGGAGGCCGTCATGCCCGCCGGAAGCCCCCTGGCGGACAGCGAGATCTGCTGCGCGGCGCCCGAGACGACGGCGCTGCCGACGGTGACGCTCACGGTCTGGCCCGGCTGCACGGTCGCCGCGGTGGGGCTGACCGCGACCGAGAAGTCGCACGTGTACGGCTCGCCGGCCCGGGCGGGCACGCGCACGGCGTTCCACGCGGCCTTGACCGTGTTGTACTCCAGGCACGACGAGGGGAACATGTCCAGGGCCGCCTGCAGCGAGGCGCGGCGGGCCATGGTGTGCGGCCAGGCGGAGGTCTTGCGCAGCAGCGTGCCCATGTAGATCTGGCCCGCCTTGCGCGCGCCGAGCCCGACGATGGAGGAGGAGTCGCAGGTCGGGCTGGGCGGCTGGCCGTTCGCCGGGTTGCTGCCCTCGGCCAGCAGGTAGAACCAGTGGTTCTGGACGCCGGCCCCCACCTGCGGCGGCATCGACGGCACCGCGCTGCTGTAGCAGTCGGGGTGACCGGGGATCAGCGACGGCTTGTACATGTAGCGGATCGGGCCGGTTCCGTCGACGTTGACCTCCTCGCCGACGGTGTAGTCCGGCGGGTCGAGGGTGGCGGGCTCGTTGGCGTACTGCTCGGTCAGCGCGCCGAAGATGTCGCCGGTGGACTCGTTGAGTATGGCCTTCTCGTTGTCGCCGAGGTCGATGCCGGGCGTGGTGGCGAAGACGATGTGGCCGTACTCGTGCGCCACGACGTCCATCGCGGTGAGCTGGCGCAGGTTGTCGGAGGTGTGGCCGAAGACGGTGTTGACGCCGTTCCAGTAGGCGTTGACGTCGTTCAGGCCGACGCGGGCGGGGTAGCCGTCGCCGGCGCCGTTGAAGCCGGAGCGTCCCAGCCACGCCTTGAGCATGTCCCATTCGGTGTCGATCGCGAAGAGCGTGTCGACGCAGGCGGTTTCGAGGTTGGTGCCGCTGCCGTTGCCCCAGAAGTCGTCGGGCCCGGTGAAGGCGGCGCCGTTCGGGCCGCCGCAGCGCACGTTCCGCCGCACCGGGTCGATCATGGCGAAGGAGGAGCCGGTCGCCATGGTGCCGATCGTGACCGGGTTGCCGTTGTAGTAGCTGTTGCCCACCCCCGCTCTGACCTCGTCGGACTTCAGGACGACCGCGCCGGTCAGCGCGTCGACGAACACGTGCAGCTTGCTCTCCCTGCCGCCGGCGGCGCCGTGGACGAGCACCTCGTAGGCCAGCCGGCCGCGTCCCTGGGCCATGACCAGCAGCCGGGGCGTGGCGACGGAGGAGACCCGGGGCAGCTGGCCTGCGGCCACCCGGGCTGCTTCGGCGGCGCTGAGCCTGGGCGTGGTGGCCACGTCCAGGGGGCTGTCCTGGGAGACGGAGGTGCTCAGGACCTCGCCGGTGGCGGCGCTGACCACGACGAAGTCGCCGCCGTAGACCGGCAGCCCCCGGTAGGTGCGGGTGTAGGGCGTGTAGCGCAGGCCGCCCTGCCCTTCGGTCGGGCTCTGCCGTACGTACGCGTCCTCGGGCGAGCTGTGCAGCAGTGCGGGCCTGGCCTTCACCAGGAGGTCGGCGGGATCGCCTTTGGCGGCGTCCGCCGGACCGGGGACCGAAGTGGCCACGAGCACACAGACGGCACTCGTGACCAGGGCTAACACGGCATTGCGTCTCATGGGGTCGCTCCCTTTGCGCCGGCGGGCGATGGATGGGGTCACCTGCATTTGAGTTGATGAACTACAGAAGGTCAATATCGAGGTAAATAGGCGGAAAAATCGGGATTTATGGCTCTTGGGCGTGTGTAGCTGGCCATGTCGGGCGCAGGGCTGCTTCGGCTGCAAGATCACCGATAGGCTGTCGCGCCGAACACCTGGAGCCCCGATTGTCGCGATCAGCCCTGCTGGTCTGGGCGGCCGCCCTGACCGCCGCCGCTTACCCGACCTGGATCGCCTGGCAGCCCGACGACCTCGCCTCGCAGCTCTACTTCTGCATGGGCGGGGTCGGTGATCTCGGGGGCATCTCGCCGTTCCTGCCGCTGCGCGGGGACCTCGGCACGCTGACGGCACTCATGACGACCTGGGGAATCCCGGTGCTCGTCGTGCTCGCAGCCCTGGGACACTGGCGTTCGGCGGCGGCCGGGAGACGGGCCGCGGGGCTGCTCGTCCTGATCGCGATCGCGATCCCGCTCACCCCCTCGTACGCCGGCGACGGGCCATGCGGCGAGGAGCTCGAACTGTTCGGCCTGGACTGGTTCCAGGCCGTGATCGGCTCCTGGGGGCGCGTGGAGAACGCCCTGCTGATCTCCGCCGCGCTGGTGCTGCTCGCGACGCACGCGTTGGGCCCCGCCCAGGAACCCGCCGTGACGCCGATCTGGCGCGCGGGGCTGTTGTTCCTGATCGACTACCTCGTCGTCGCCTGCGTCGTCACCCTCGCCGTCGTGCTGACCGACGGCTGGCCGACCGGCACGAGCGGCGGCCTGCTGAACTGGCTCAGCTTCGAGGCGATCCTGGACGAGCCCGCCCGGCTGCTGTTCTGGCCGGCGCTGATCGGCTACGTCCTGCTCAGGCGGCGGCTCGCGGCACGTCCCGCCGTGGTCGCGGGCCTGCCCCGGCGCTCTGCGGTGCCGCCGTGGGTCTGGCTGGTCCGGACGGCGGCCGTGGCCGCTGCCGCCTTTCCCACCTGGCAGTCCTGGGGGACCGTGCCCGCCGAGTGGGCGCCTCGGACGTCCGGCTCGGGGATGCTCAGGACCGTCCTGGAAACGCTGCGCGGCGACGCCGGCCGCGTGGTGGAGTTCGCGGTCGGCTGGGGTGTGCCGGTCATCGCCGTCGTGGCCTGCATCGGCCTGGGGAGCCCCGCTTCCGTGGGCCGGCGGGTGGCCGGGACGCTGGCCGCGCTCGCGGTCGTCCGGCAGCTCCTGCTCACCCTTCGCTTCGACACCGACCTCTGCTGCCCGGCCCCGGAGACCTGGGACGTCAGCGTCCTCTACGTCAACGGCGAGCCTCTGCAGAACTGCGTCCAGGTGCCGGACGGCTGGCTCACCGCGTCCTTGCTGGTGGCGGCCGTGCTGATGCTGCTCGCCGCACGCTGGATGCCCCCCGACGACCGGCCGGCGCGCACACGGTCGTCGCGGCGGGTGACGGCGCTGCTGATCGACTACCTGATCGTGATCACGATCCTCCTCGCCCTGCCCAGGCTGGACGCCACGTACGCGCCGGACCTCGACCACGGCCTGCTGGACTCGATCTGGCGGGAGCGGATCTTCCAGGACGACGGGCGGCTGATCGTCCTGCCGGTGGTCTTCCTCTACGCGCTGAGCGGGCACACCCTCGGCAAGCTGGTCATGCGCCTGCGGATCGTCGCCGCCGGCACGGGCCGCCGCCCGGCGTGGCGCAGGCTGGCCGTGCGGGCGCTGGTCTTCCCGCTGCTCGCCTTCGTCCCGCAGGCCGGGATCGCGCTGCTGGCCCTGGACGGACTGTCGGCCCTGACCGACCCCGCCGGCCGCGGACTGCACGACCGGCTCGCCGGAACCCTCGTGGTGGAAAGACCGGGCAGCCGGAAGAGCCGGTGACGCGAGGAACTCCACCCGTCAGCACGTATCTGGGGCACGCCGGACCTGCTCGGGAGGGGCAGCCACGCACATCCCCAGGAGGCGCCCATGCCCAGGATCGGGTTCGAATGGCAGTTCCAGCGTGACGAGCTGAGGTTTCTGGCGAACACCAAGAACGGCTGGCAGACCGAGAACGCCCTGCCGTCCAAGGGACGGGTCTGCTCCTGGCAGGACCCCGGGGTCGCCATCGAGTCAGACGGCGGCGACGTCGAGATCATCACCGACTCGGTGACGACGTGGGCCGCCCTGCGCCGTCAGCTCGTCTTCATCGGCGAGCTGATCAGCCTGCTGACGGGCCGTTCCCCCGACACCACCCAGCTTCCCGACCCGTTCCTGCGGTCCGACGAGCAGGAGGACGAGCCGACGACCGGCACCAGGCGGTCGAGCAGGGCCCGGACGAGCACCAGGACGCAGGCCGTGCGCGTGGCCCAGGGGCACCTCAAGACTTACGACGACGTCCAGCCGGCCGACGGCCTGCGCTTCGTGCCGGGCACCAACGTGGGCAACATCCTCACCGTGTCCCTGGCCGCGCCCGTCAAGAGGTGCGACTTCGACCTCACCGGCAACCCGGTGATGACGACCGTCTACGCCAAGGGCGACGTCCTGGCCCTGACCGCCGGCAGGGACCTCGTCCACGGCACGGCTCAGGCCACCCTGGACGTGCCGCTGGCCGAGCTGCCCGCCCGGCTGGGGGTGCTCGGCTTCGATCCCAGTGCCCGGGTGGGCGCATGGCTGCAGGGACGCCACCAGACGGCCAACCTCATCGGGTTCGTCACGCTGATCCAGTACATGTTGTGGGTCTTCGCCCATCAGAACCTCACCTCCGGCGACGGGCCGAAGGCGGGCTTCGCGCTGCTGCCGCGCACGAACCTGCGCTCGGTCTACATGAACGCGCTGACGGAGGTGGAACGGTCCGCCTTCGACGCCATGGTCAACGCCCTGCCCGACGGGGACCAGAATTCCCGGGTGTGCCCTCGGCCGTACGGCCTGGGCGGGCGGCAGACGTACGACAACCAGCTCAGCCTGTTCTGGTGGCTGCGGTCGATCCAGGCCGGCGACCCCGGCCAGGGCAACGAGACGCTGGCCGTCCACATGAGCGGCGACGGCCCGCGCGGCATCGCCTACGACGCGATGTCCCCGCCCCGCGGCTACCCCGCCCACGAGCCCTTCCCCGGACGGCCGGCGGAGTGGTTCACGTACTCCATGGGTCAGAAGACGACGCCGTACAAGGCGACCCACGTGGTCGTGGAGTACCGGCAGACCGACCTCTTCGGCCTGAAGAACGGCATGGGAACCTACGAGCAGTTCGTCACCGCGGCGATGCACGCGGCCCGCAGCGCCGGCCTGGACGTGCCGAACTGACCACCGGATCAGCCGGAACGGCTCAGGCACGGTCAGCGGCGTGATTCTGCGACGGCGGACGTCACCGCAGCGGGGCCGGCTGAGCTGCTCCGCCGGCCACAGATCCGACAGATCATTGTGGTACTGCACCGCGCACAACAGGGTGACGGCGATCTCCCGGGCACGGTCACGCCCATGGACGTGTTTCTGCAGGTCAAGCGGTGAGTGTCTGGGGGAGCGGGTGGCGGGCCGGTGTAATCTACATTGTAAAGGCGGGCGGCCGGTAAGGTCAGCATGCATGTATCCGGTCACGATCTCGTCCCCGAGGCTGGCCCTGCGGGAGTTCGTCCCGACGGACGTCGACGGGCTTCTGGCCGTCTACGGCGACCCGCGGGTCACCGAGCACATGAGCTTCGAGCCCCGAAACCGCGAGCAGGTCGAGAGCATCATGACCGGCGTGATGGAGTCGGCCCGCCACGACCCGCGGACGGACTACTGTCTTGCGGCGGTGCTGCCGGACGACGAGCTGGTGGCGTTCGCGCGCATCTCGATCGACCTCGGCCACCCGCTGCAGAACAGTGCCCAGATCGGGTTCGCGCTGCGCTCGGACCGGTGGCGTCAGGGGCTGGGCGCCGAGGTCGTACGTCTGCTCCTGCGGCTCGGGTTCGAGCAGCTCGGCGTCCACCGCGTCTGGGGCGCGCGAAGCCCGGTCAACGAGGCGTCCGGGCGGGTCATGAGCAGGCAGGGGATGGTCGAGGAGGGCGTCATCCGCGGGCACCTGAAACTCGCCGGCGGGTGGCGGGATTCGGTCGTCCACTCCATCCTGGCCCCGGAGTGGAAGGCGGCGTCCGGCTGATCGAGCACCGCCGGCATCGTGGTCAGGGGGGCTGACGCGCCCCGATCCGGGGTGGGATCGGTGCGCCGGTGCTCACGGTTTCAGGTGTCCGGCGGCGACCAGTCCCGCGAAGGCGAGGTCGGTGTCGGTCATCTGCCCGCTGAGCACGTGCTGGACGAACGCGCCGACCGGCATCAGCACGGTCTCGACGAACTCGCCGTCGTCCAGTCGCGGCTCGGCGACCTTCCGGCACCCGCGGGCCAGGACCGCGTGGCGGCGATGTGTGGCGTACGAGGCCAGAAAGGTCTGCATGACCACCTCAAGCGTCGCGGCCTCGTAGCCGGTCTCCTCCAGCAGTTCCCGAGCCGCCGCGACCTCGACCGGCTCGTCCCCGTCCGCGTTTCCGCCCGGCAACTCCAGCAGTACGCGTCCAGGCCCCGGCCGGTACTGCCTGGCCAGCACCACCTGCTCATCGTCGGTGAGGGCGACGATCGCGACGGTCGCGCCGCCCACGAGGATGTCCCACACGTCCTCGTCGCCGTCCGGGTAGCGGTACCGCCGGGCGCGGACCTTCAAGAACCCGGCCGGCTCGTCCAGCTCACCTGTCTGCGTCCACTCACTGACCCTGGCATCACCCACACACCTCAGCCTATGGATCCACAGGCCTTCAGCGCTGTCCTGGAACAACCGAGCGCGTCCGGTCATCCGGACGAAGAAACAAGGTTCACCGTGTAGGTCACGAGGATTTTTGCGTCCACATCTTCAGTGAAGGCGTGATAGTTGCACTCGATCGTCTGGAAACCGTCGATCTCGTCGAAGCGTACCTTGCGGTTGAAGGGGCCTTGATAAGGAAGGTCTTCGTTCAGGAACGCTATGTGTTCTTCCAGGCTCTGGTTGAATACCAGCATTTGGTTGAGATGACCTTCGGTCTCCTGCTCGAAGTGCGAAACCGTGAGCTGCTTCGTGACGTTGTAGGTGAGGCTCTCGCCTGGCTTGATGCGTGTCGCGCCGCTTGGATGAATCGGCTCTTCGAGGTTCAGGCGCAGATATAGCTCCTCGGCCTCGAAGGTTTGTTCGTCGTCTACGGCGCGGACGATTCTGGCGGTTATGGCACCTTTCGGCGAGACGCTGCGCGTGCCTACGTTGTGAATGGTCGCCAAAGAAACGTCAATTGTCTTGGTGGCCATGATGCCCTCGCCATATCCGTGATCGCTACAGTGCGGAACCGATCGATGTCGCTCGGCAACCACATACCCGGCTGGCGGCGTCGGCAAAGACGTAGTCCCGGCTCAGCTGAGCGAGTCTGGCGGCCCCGCGCCCCTCCGGGCTCGCTCCGGGGGCCATGTGCGCCAGGCTCACACCCTTGGACAGCGCGCGAGCCTGGCCTTGCTCACGGGCTGGGCGAGTCCAGGCCGACGCTCACCCGCCGGCGCCGGGGTAGAAGTCCTCCTTCATGGGCGCGAACCCGCCCGTGCTGGGGTAATAGTCTTCTTTCGGGGCGATCCCACCGCTGTGGGGCCAGAAGTCGTCGCCCATCGGGGCGATTCCGCCGCTGCTGGGCCAGAAGTCTTCCTTGGCAGCTGCCGGGCCGGCGGCCAGGGCGAGTCCGGCTGCGGCCAGCAGCCCGATCGCGGCCAATTTGAGCGCTGTCCTGGTCATGCCATCACCTCTCGTCACTCTTGATGTGGGTTTCCGCTCATGCCTCGGCGTGGGTACGCATTCAGTGCCCAACGGGGGCCGCCGGCGATCCGGTCCGGGCGGTTCCGGGTCGCGCGGCCCCACCAGCCGGTCCGACGGCCTCCGTGGCGTCGGACCGGCCCGGTGCCGCCGGATCACCGGCGGATGCGGACTACGCGGCGCAGTTTTCCCTTCTCCACTGGATCCGGGTGACGGTCACGGGGGAGTCGACCGTCTCGTGTCCCGCCGCAGGGTCGCCGTCCGCGGGGGGAATGCACTTCGTGTAGGCGGCGCCGTTCGAGTAGACGTATGAGACAAGGACGTGGTCATAGATGCCGACCATGCTGTTGTTGAAGAAGGATCGGATGTTCGGATACTGGCTGTTTTTGTCCTGGTTGATGGGGATTACCCTCCCATCGGCCGTATACAGGCAGAAGTAGCCCTGTGGGCAACCGTAGGTGCCATCGGGAAGGGTTGCCGCGCTCGCGGGCGATGCGAACGCCAGTCCTGCCAGAAAGACGGCGGCGACAGCAGCCGGGACGAACCTGTTCAACATGAGTTCTCCTCGCTTGTTGCCTGGGCGGGACCAGGTCGGGAAGGGCGGCCCGCCGAGCGGGTGACGGCAGGCAGGGGCCGGTCTTGGCGGCTGGTGGAGTGTCCACTGGCGCCCCTGGCGGCCGCGTGCGGAGTTCGAGCGCCTGACCGCTGAGCTCGGCACAGCGCACGCCGCCATCACCACAGCGCCCCACCGGACAGCCCGGCCAGCGGCCCGGGTTGGGACGGTCCCGGGTCGCGCGGCCCCGGCAGTCCGGTCCGACGGCCTCCGTGGCGTCGGACCGGACCGGTTCCGCCGGACACCGGCGGATGCGGACTACGCGGCGCAGTTTTCCTTTCTCCACTGGATCCGGGTGACGGTCACGGGCGAGTCGACCGTCTCGTGTCCCGCCCCGAGGTCACCGTCCTCCGCGCGGTGAATGCACTTCGAGTAGGCGGCGCCGTTCGAGTAGACGTATGAGACAAGGACGTGGTCGTAGGTGGCGACCACGCCGTTGTTGAAGAAGGACCGGACGCCCTTGTACGGGCTGCTGGCCACGCTGACCGGACCCCAGTCTTCGCCCCGGCCGATGCTGATCTTCGTGCCTTCGGAGATGACCTCCGTCGAATACACGCAGAAGTCCCCGGCCGCGCACCCGTACGCCTTGTAAGAGGAAAGGGCCTCCGCGCTCGCCGGCGACGCGAATGCCAGTCCCGCCAGAGAGGCGGCGGCGACGGCTGCCGGGATGAACCTTTTCAGCATGCGTTCTCCTCGCATTGTTGCCCGGGTGGTCCCAGGTCGTGAAATGGCCGGCCCGCCGAGCGGATAACGGCAGGCAGGGGCCAGTCTTGGTGGCGGCTGCATTGTCTGGAACCCCGATTCGCCACCTGAACAAAAATTGATCATCTTCACAGGGCTGGGCATGTCTCCGCGGGTGACGGGTTGCCGACGCTGCCGGTCACGCCGGCGTACGTGCAGGCGTGCGGCCGGCGGGGACGTCAAGCAGTGGCGGACCTGCTGGACGGCGGCGTACGACGCTACGTCGGCACTCTTACCTCCACGGACTCGGCCGCAGACGTCAGCGCCCTCGCCTTCTCGCCGGACGCCCGCGTGCTCGCCGTCGGGATGACCAACCGCGTGGTTCAGCTGTGGCGCACCGAAACACGGCAGCCCATCGGGGGCCCATCACCGCCTCCGGGGACATCGTCCTGGCCATGACCCTGCACGACAACGCCCTCTACGTCGCCTCCGAGCGCATCCCCTGCCAGCGCTTCGACCTCACCCCGGCGGCCGCGGCCGCCACCATCTGCCAACGGGCAGGCGGGGGCCTCACGCCGGAGAAGTGGGCCACCTATTTCCCGGGCTACCCCTTCCGGCCCACCTGTGGCCGTGACGCCCGATGAGGCGCGGCTTCACATCGGTCACGTCATGGGGTGGGCTCCTCCGCGGCGGTGGGAGCCGGCCGGTTCTTCATGGTCAGGGCCAGGAGGATGGCGGCGGCGGTGAAGGCCGCGGTGACCCCCTCGGTGAGGACCTGGTGGGCCGGTCCACGCGAAGCGCGCCTGGCCGCGCCGAACACCGTGACGACGAGCTCCGCCGCCGGGCGGGTCAGCCGGCCTGAACCTGCCGGTCCAGGGGGCTCAGCGGGCCGGCTCGTCGCCGGTGAACGTCGCCGCCTGGGGCGCGGCCGCGAAGACGGTGCGCAGCTCGGCGAGCAGGTCGTCGAGCGTGGGGTCCGGTGAGGCGGTGGTCCAGCCGCGCAGGGCGGCGTGGAAGGCCGCCACCAGCAGGTCGAGCGCCAGCCTGGGCCGCGGGTCGCGGTCGCCGAGGCCGAGCCGCCTGCGCAGGGTGGCCTCGAAGGCCGCGCTGGTGCGGTCGCAGAACTGCAGCCCGTGCGCGGCGATGGACGGCGTGCGCTGCGACAGCTCCTGGCTGAGCCGCACGCGGGCCACCCATTCCGGCCCCTCCGCCGACATCCGCCGCACTGCCGCGAGCATCGCCTCCTGCAGCACCTCCAGCACGGGACGGCCGCCGAGCGGCGCGTGCTCGACGTCGTCGAGGAGGGCGGTCCACAGGGCCTCCAGCGGGGCGGAGGCGACCTCCTCCTTGCTGGCGAAGTTGCGGAAGAACGTGCGCTTGGAGACCTCGACCTCCGCGCACAGCTCGTCGAGGGTCACCTGGTCGAAGCCACGCTCGGTGAACAGCGCGAGCGCGGTGTCCACCAGGGTGGCCCGGGTCTTGAGCTTCTTGCGCTCGCGGAGCGGCAGCAGGTCGGCGGTCATCGTCCCCAGTGTATCCGGAGCGCATATGCCTCCTATAGGCTTATGCCACTCAGTGGCACTTTGGAGGATGTCGTCATGCGCGCTCTGATCGTCGACCGTTCCGTTCCCGGTGGCCTGCGGGTGGGCCAGGCGCCCGACCCGGTGCCGGCGCCCGGCGAGGCGCTGGTCCGCGTCACCGCCACGTCGCTCAACTACGGCGAGGTCCGGCACGCTCTGCAGGAGGCGCCCGAGGGCACGGTGCTCGGCTGGGACGCCGCGGGGGTGATCGTCCAGGCCGCGGCCGACGGCTCGGGGCCCGCGGCGGGCACGCCCGTGGTCACGCTGGGCTGGGACGGCGGGTGGGCCGAGCTGCGGGCCGTCCCGACCGACCGGATCGGGGTGGTGCCGCAGGGCGCGGACCCCGGCGCGATCAGCACGATCCCGGTCGCCGGCGCCACCGCGCTGCGCGCGCTCGACCGCCTCGGGCCGATCCTGGGGCGGCGGGTCCTGGTCACCGGCGCGACGGGCGGCGTCGGCCGGTACGCCGTGCAGCTCGCCCGGCTCGGCGGCGCGTACGTCATCGCCGCCACCGGCGACCCGGACCGGCACGGCGACGGGCTGCGCGCGCTCGGCGCGGACGAGGTCGTCGCCGCCCCCGCCGAGAGCGGCGGACGGCTCGACGGCGTCCTGGACCTGCTCGGCGGCGTCCCGCTGGTCGAGGCGTTCGACCAGCTCACCGAGGGCGGCACGCTGGTCGCCGTCGGACACTCCACCGGCGAGGGCGAGAGCTTCCCGTTCGGCGCGCTGTTCGGCGGGGCCGACCGCCACGACCGCTCGCTCGTGACCTTCCACCTGCTCTACTGCCACGGCCTGCACCGCGACCTGACCTGGCTGGCCGGGCAGGTCGCGGGCGGCAGGCTGAGCCCGGAGATCACCTGGCGCGGCGGCTGGGACGACGCCGCCGAGGCGGCGGCCGCCCTCCTCGACCGCCGCGTGCACGGCAAGGCGGTGCTCGACCTGGCGTGAGAGCGGGCCGGACGAGCAAGGCGGAGAGCCCGTGCGGGGCCCGGGGTCTCCAGAAAGAATGCGGAAGGCTATGACATGACCGGCGGAGATGAGCCGGCACTACACGCCGCGCTCGCGCGACGGCCGCCTCGCCCAGCACGTGCACGCCAAGGACGTGGCGGGTCCGGTCAGCCGATCGGCGGTGCGAGGTACTCCAGCGCGTAGCCCTCGCCGGCGGGCGTCACGCGGGCGATGCCGGGTGAGTCGAGGTGGGCGCCGGCCACGAAGTGGTGCGGCCGGCTCAGTCGTTCCAGCAGCGCCGCTCGCGCGGCGCGGGCCCGGGACTGGTCGCCGTCGAGCTCCCAGGACACCTTCGGCTGGTCGAACTGCAGCGTGGGGACGTGCACGGTGTCGCCCCAGACGAGAAGGTGGCCGGTGCCGCTCCTGATCTCGTAGACGGTGTGGCCGGGGGTGTGGCCCGGCGTCGGCAGCGCGGTGGCCCACTCGTTGATCGCGACCTTCTCCGACACGGGCACGACCCGGTCGCGGACCGGCTCCAGCCGCCGCCCGCCGAAGACCGAGGCGTCGCCCGCGCCGATCCACACGCGCTCAAGCTTGGGGAACGCCTCCGAGCCGTCCGGCGCGATCAGGCCGCTCACGTGGTCTTCGTGGTTGTGGGTGATGGCCGCGTCGGTCACCTCCGCGCGGTCGACCCCCGCCTCGTCGAGCGCGTCGTAGATCAGGCCCATGGTGGGGTCGTGCCAGGCATCGGACGCGCCGGTGTCGATGAGCAACGACCGGGTGCCGTCGGTGACGTAGAAGGCGTTGACCGACAGCCGCAGGTTGTCGCCGGCCAGCGGGACGGCGGCCGGCAGCTCGCCGAGCGGGCGCCCGTCCTCGTCGCGCAGCCGTGTGGGCGGCATGTCGATGTAGCCGTCGCGCAACGAGATCACCTGCAGCTCGCCGAACTCGAACGTGGCATGGAGCCGGCCACCCGAACTGAAACGCATGGAACCTCCGTCATGTCGGGCGCATGTCGCCCGTCTTCGATAGAAGACTCTGTCTTCTTTAGGAGAAACCCTACACTGTGGGACAGCGAGGTACGGATCGATCGAGGAGCACGGTGGTCGAGAAAGACGGAAACGTGGCCGAACCACAACACGGTGACGACCTGGCCGGCGCGTTCGGCGTCAACGTGCGGCGACGCCGCGAGGAGGCGGGCCTGACGCTGGAGCAGCTGTCCGCGCAGTCGTCGGTCAGCCGGGCGATGTTGTCCAAGGTCGAACGCGGTGAGAAGAGCCCGACGATCGGCGTCGCCTCCAGGATCGCCCACGCGCTCGACGCGTCGCTGTCGGACCTGATCGGCGCGCCGGCCGGGGCCGCGTCCGGCGTGGCCGTCGTCATGCGCAGGAGTCACCGTCCGGTGTTCCGTGACCCGGAGACCGGCTTCGAGCGGCACATGGTGTCGGCGGCCCCGGGCGCGGGAGGGGCCGAGATGGTCTTCCACCACCTCCCCGCCCAGGTGTCCACCGGGCTGCTGCCCGCCTACCCGCCGGGTACGGAGAAGCAGCTCGTGGTGCTCGAAGGCACCCTCACCGTCGCGATCGGCGGGATCAACGAGACCCTGGAGACGGGCGACTCGCTGTTCTTCCAGGCCGACGCCGACCACGGCTTCGCCAACCGGACGAACGCTCCCTGCGAGTACATCATGTTCATCTCCCGCCGAACCTGATCGGCCGGGGCGAAGGCACGCCACGCTGCACGCCCTGCACGGCGACCCGGTCGACTTCAAGGCGCTCACCCCCGGAGCCCACTGGGACGCCGACGACCCCGGCGAGCGCATCGCCTGGCTGCGTATCCTGTGCTTTGGCTTCCGGCCCGTCCCGGACGAGGAGCCGTCGGAGGACTGATGGTGTTCATGGTGATCGAACGATTCCGCGGCCAGGACGCCAAGGCCGTCTACCGGCGGTTCCGGGAGAAGGGCCGCATGACCGGCGAAGGCCTGGTGTTCGTCTCCAGCTGGGTGACGGCTGATCTGAGCCGCTGCTTCCAGCTCATGGAGTGTGACGACATCGCACTTCTGCAACGCTGGGTCGCCGAGTGGTCGGACCTCGTCGAGTTCGAGATCGTGCCGGTGGCGCCCGGAGCCGCGACCGCCGCCGCCCTCGACGGCTGACCCGGACGCCGCCGGTCAGAGCATCGGACGCGGATAACCGGCCGGGGGCGTGCCCAGCAGCCACGGCTGGTGGACGTGGGCGGCGGGCACGCCGGCGAGCTCGGGGACGTGACGGCGCACGTAGTCGCCCGCCGGGTCGTACCGCTGGGCCTGGCGCAGCGGGTTGAAGCCGCGGTTGGGGCGCGTGTCGTTGCCGGTGCCGGCGATCCACTGCCAGTTGCCCGAGTTGTTGGCCACGTCGCCGTCGAGCAGGTGCTCGAAGAAGTGCCGGGCGCCGGCCCGCCAGTCGATCCCGAGGACCTTGACCAGGTAGGAGGCCACGATGAGGCGGGCCCGGTTGTGCATCCAGCCCTCGGCGAGGAGCTGGCGCATGCCGGCGTCCACGACGGGCAGCCCGGTCATGCCCTCCCGCCAGGCCTGCAGCGCGTCCTCGTCGTCGCGCCAGCGGTGGCCGCGGGGGCGGTAGTCGTCCCGGTTGATCCGCGGGAAGGCGTAGGTGACCTGGTGGTGGAAGTCGCGCCAGCACAGCTGGCGGACGAACGGCTCGCTGCCCGCGGCCAGGTGGGCCAGTTCCAGCGGGGACAGGCAGCCGAACCTCAGGTACGGGCTCAGCCGGGAGGTGCGGTCACCGGCCAGGTCGTCGTGGCCGTCGGCGTACCCCGGCAGGGCGCGGCGGATCCACTGCCGGGCGCGGTCGCGGGCGGCGGTCTCGCCGCCGGGCACGGGTTCCGGCCGGGCCGGGCGCGGCAGCCGCCCGGCGTCGAGGTCGTGAGGCGTCGGCACGTGGCGGGGGGCCGGGAGCAGCGGACGGCGCCGGTGCCCGCTCCAGGCGCGCCAGTACGGCGTGAAGACCCGGTAGTGATCGCCGCCCCCGGACGGGGTGAGCGTGCCGGGCGGCACCACCGTGACCCCGGGGAAGAGCTCGTAGCAGAGCCGTTCGCGGGCCAGCCGGTCCTGCCTGCGCCTGGCCAGCAGGCTGACGTCGGCACTGGCGAAGACCGCCGCCGCTCCCGTTCCGTGGACGAGCTTCATGGTCTCGGTCACGACGTCGCCGTGCCGGACGACCAGGTCCCCGCCGCGTTCCCGGAGACAGGCCCGCAGGTCGGCCAGGCACTCCAGCAGGAAGCCGCGGCGGCGGCCGGCGGGGACGGCGTCGTCCAGCACGAACAGGGGGAGCACGGCGCGGGCGCGCTCGCAGGCGGCCGTCAGGGCCGGGTGGTCGTGCACCCGCAGGTCCCTGTTGAACAGGACGATCACCGTGTCCATCGACGTCCCTTCGCGACGAGACCGGATGCGGTCGCGGGTCGAGTCACGACGCGGCCGCGCCGGCCTGGCCGCCGGTGCGCAGGCAGCCACGATCGTGCATCAGACATGCCTCACAGATGCCCAGCCGGCCGCGCCCGCACGCGCACGGTGACCGGACCGCTCCGGCATGAGGGCCGGGGGACGGGGAAGGTGCGTGGGCATGGCATTGTGCCTGGTGACAGGGGCGACGGGGTACATCGGCGGGCGGCTGGCGCCCGAGCTGCTGGCCGCCGGTCACGACGTGCGGTGCATGGTGCGCTCGGCCGGACGCCTGCGCGACCTGCCGTGGGCGGAACAGGTCGAGGCCGTCGAGGCCGACGCCACCGACGCCGAGCGCACGCGCCGGGCACTGGACGGGGTGGACGTCGCGTACTACCTGATCCACGCGATGGGGACGAGCGGCCGGTTCGCCGAGCGGGACCGGCTGGCGGCGCGCACGTTCGCGGCCGCGGCGGCCGAGGCGGGCGTGCGGCGGATCGTCTATCTGGGCGGGTTGACGGCGGACGAGCGGCTCTCGCCGCACCTGTCGTCGCGGGCCGAGGTGGGGGAGATCTTCCTGCGCGGCGCGGTCCCGGCGGTGGTGCTGCGGGCCGCGGTGATCATCGGGTCCGGGTCGGCCTCGTTCGAGATGCTGCGTTACCTGACCGAGCGGTTGCCGGTGATGACGACGCCGCGGTGGGTGCGCAGCCGTACCCAGCCGATCGCGGTGCGGGACGTGCTGCGTTATCTGGTGGCGTGGGCGCAGGTGCCGGGGACGGTCAACCGGGGGTTCGACATCGGCGGGCCTGATGTCCTGACGTATGCCGACATGATGCACGGCTATGCCGCGGTGGCCGGGCTGCCGCCCAGGTTGATCATTCCGGTGCCGCTGCTCACCCCCCGGCTGTCGAGCCTGTGGGTGGGGCTGGTCACGCCCGTCCCCGCGAGCATCGCGCGCCCGCTGGTGGAGTCGCTGCGCAACGAGGCCGTGTGCGGCGAGCACGACATCGCCCGCCACGTCCCCGACCCCGAGGGCGGGCTGGTCGGCTTCCGCCAGGCGGTGGCGCTGGCGCTGATGAAGATCAAGGAGGCCGACGTCGCCACGCGCTGGTCCTCGGCGTCCACGCCGGGCGCGCCGAGCGATCCGCTGCCCACCGATCCCGACTGGGCGGGCGGCAGCCTGTTCGTGGACGACCGGAGCCTGGCCGTGCAGGCCAGCCCGGAGGCGGTGTGGCAGGTGATCGAGGGCATCGGCGGCCGTAACGGCTGGTACTCGCTGCCGGTGGCCTGGCAGTTGCGGGGCCTGGCCGACCGGCTGGTGGGCGGGGTCGGGCTGCGGCGCGGCCGGCGCGATCCGGCCCGGCTGCGGGTGGGCGACTCGATCGACTTCTGGCGGGTGGAGGAGGTGCTGCCCGGACGGCTGCTGCGGCTGCGCGCCGAGATGCGGCTGCCCGGACTGGCCTGGCTGGAGCTCGGCGTCACCCGCTCCGGCGGCCGGACGATCTACACGCAACGTGCCATCTTTCATCCGCACGGCCTGCTCGGCCATCTGTACTGGTGGGGGATCTCGCCCTTCCACGGCCTGATCTTCGGCCGGATGCCGGTCAACGTGGCCGCCGCGGCCCGCCGCAGGGACCGGTCCGCGGCTACGAGCTGACCAGCGCCAGATCGAGCACGTCGATGCCGACCGGGGTGCGCCCGATCGCGATCCGGCTCAGCGACCACGGGCCGGGGAAGCGGTGCAGCAGTGCGTGCACCGCGATCGCCACCTCGTGCCGGGCCAGGTGCGCGCCGAGGCAGAAGTGCACGCCGTGGCCGAAGGACAGGTGCTCGTTGGGCGTCCGGTCGAGCCGGAACACGTGCGGCTCGGCGAACACCCGGGGATCCCGGTTGGCCGAGAGCACCATGGCGACCACCCGCCGGCCCGCCTCGACGGGGTGCCCGGCGATGCGGGCCGGGCCGGTGGTGAACCGGTCGGTGCCGCCGACCGGAGGCAGGAAACGCAGCACCTCCTCGACGGCGGCGGGCACCAGCCAAGGGTCGGCACGCAGCCGGGCCGGCGCCTCCGGGTGGGCCGCCAGGCACAACAGGGCGTTGACCAGCAGGGTCCTGGTCGACTCGTGGCCGTTGACGAGCAGCAGCGTGCAGAAGTCGAGCAGTTCCTCGTCGGAGAGCCGGCTGCCGTCCGGTTCGGCGGTCAGCAGGGCGCCGATCACGTCGCCCCGGGGCCGGGTGCGGTGCTCGGCGAACACCTCGCCGAAGTACTCGGCCAGTTCGGCGTGCGCGGCGCGGAACGCGGCCCGGCGCGCCGGGTCCTCGCTGAACGCGCCGGCGAAGGAGGTGATCGCCTCGGTCCAGCGCACGAAGTCCGGTTGCCGGTCCGGTTCCACGCCCAGCAGCGCGGCGACGGTGCGCACGGGCAACGGGTGACCGAGCCGGCCGATCACGTCCAGCTCGCCGTCCACGCCGGCCAGTTGCGTCCGTACGGTGTCGGTGATCGAGGGCAGCAACGACTGGATCGCGCGGGGCGTGAAGGCCCGGCTGACCAGCCGGCGCAGCAGGTGGTGCCGGGGCGGGTCGATCGCCGACAGGCTGCCGAGCATCGGGTTGTCCCGGTGCGGCGGGGGTTCCGCGCTGTGACGCAGCTCGTCGGACGAGAACGTCCGGTGGTCGGTGAGCACCTGCTTCACCTCGGTGTGCCCGTGCACCAGCCAGCTCTGCAACGGTTCGGCGAAACGCACCCCGTCCCCGGCCAGACCGTCCTGCGCGGTCTGCCGGTACCAGTCGAGGATCTCCTTGACGACGTCATCGGTCATGCGTCGAGTGTGTTGGCCCCCGACCGGCCGATGCTTGGAGAAAACGGCCACCCTGCAGCAGCGCGGTCGGTGGCGCGCCTACCGCGTGTCGGAACTCGGCGAGCAGGTGCGACTGGTCGTAGCAGCCGCTGCGCACGGCGATGGCCGCCCAGTCGGGGCGCTCGCCCCTGGCCAGCGCGGCGCGCGCGGCGGCGAGCGCGTGGTGCAGCCGCACCACCCGCGCGTAGGACTTGGGCCGCAGCCCGACCGCCACCCCGAACCGCCGTCGCAGTTGCCGCTCGGACAACCCGGCCCGGGCGGCATGCTGCTCCACCGGCGCACCCGGCGCCGCGTGCATCGCCGCCAGTACGACGCGCACCCGCTCGTCGACGCGGCATCGTCCGGCGCGCGCCCGTACCAGGGCCAGCGCCCCGGCCAGCCGCTCGCCCACCGCCCCGGCCGGCCACTCGCTCACCGCCCCGGCCGGCCGCCCGACGTCGATGGGCGCCCTCGGCGGCCGCCCGATGTCGATGGGCGTTCCGGCCAGTGGCACCTCGTCGGCCGCGATCCCGAACAGCCCGGTCACCGTCCCCGGTCGCAGCCGCACCCCGAACAGGGGCCCGCCTCCGGGCAACCGTCCCTGCCGGACGCGTGTCTCCGGACCGGCCAGCCGGCACTCTCCGTCGGGCATGACCAGCAGGTCGACGGCGGGGTACGGCAACCCTCTCGGCACGGTGTCGCCGCCCAGCACCCAGATCCCGGCCACGAGGTGGGCCAGCTCGGCGGGCACGGGCAACGCGGTCACCCGTGCAGTCAACCCGGCGACCGCCGCGCCCGCCACCGATTAACCGGACCGCGGGACGCCCGACAGGCGCCACCGCCGCGGGACCCGGCGCGGTGCGCCGGATCCTCACCTGGTCAGTCGGACGAGATGTGCGGACCGGCGTCCAGCTTGACCTCGTTCAGCCGGCCCGTGGTGACGTCGTAGACGAACCCGCGGACGGAGTCCTTGTGCGGGATGAACGGGTCGGCCAGGATGCGCCTGGCCGACTGGCGCACGTCCGCCTCCAGGTCCTGGAACGCCTCGGCGGACCAGTCGGGCTTGACGCCGACCTCCTGGTAGATGTCGTCCTTGAAGCCGTCGTCGGTGAAGGTGAGCATGCCGCAGTCGGTGTGGTGGATGAGGATGATCTCGCGGGTGCCCAGGAGGCGCTGGCTGATGGCCAGGCTGCGACGTTCGCCGGCGGTGACGACGCCGCCGGCGTTGCGGATCACGTGCGCGTCGCCCTCGCGCAGGCCGAGCAGGCCGTAGACGTTGAGCCGGGCGTCCATGCAGGCCACCACGGCCACGCCCCGGGCGGGCGGCAGCGGCAGGTCGCCGGAGTCGAAGGTGGCGGCGTAGCGTTCGGAGTTGGCGATCAGCTGGTCGGTGACGCTCATGGGGGACGTCCTCCTGTCACGTGCCGGGACCCGCGGTCATAGCCCACATTCCCTACTGACTGTACATGTTATTGCCCCGCTGTGTAGCCCCCCCTGCGTTCGGCGACGGCGGAGGCGGACAGGAGGGTCGCGGTGGAGAGGGTGCCCCAGAGGGGGGCCGGACCGTGGGAGGCGAGGGCGGTGATGACCGCAGGGGAGACGGCGAGGCCGAAGCCCGTGGAGAGCTGGAAACGGGCGAGGACGCGTCCCAGGAGATGGGCCGGCGCGAGGGCGGTGACGAGCGCCGTCGCGCTGCCGGCGTAGACGATCTCGCCGATGGTGCAGACCACGGACACCATGGCGACGGCCGGGACACCCCAGCCGGGCCCCAGGGACGTGGCCGCCAGGAACCCGAGGTAGGACCCGGCGAGCACCACACCGGCGAGCGCCAGCACGGTCCGCCGGGAGAAGCGGGACAGCAGGACGGTGACCGGCACCTGCAAGGTGACCACCAGCACCGTGTTGGCCACGAAGACGGCCGCCGGCCACACCGGGGACGCGTGCATCTGCGTCACCAGGACCAGGGGCACCGCGATCTCGGGGACGTTGAGGCAGAAGACGTAGACCACGTTGGCGGCCAGCAGCGCGCGCATCCGGGGCGCGGGCCCGCCGGCCATGTCGTTGGCCGGGGCGGCGGCTGGACGCGTGCGCAGGCGCACCGACCACGCCAAGGCCGCCGCCGCCAGATAGGCGAGCCCGGTGACGGCCGCCAGCACCCGCAACGCAGGGGCGCCGCCCGCCAGGCACGCGGTGGCGAGCAGGGCGCCCACGCCCAGCGCGGCGTTGCGCAGGGCGCGGCCCGCCGCGAGGGCGGCGTCGCGTTCGCGGCCGTGGGCGACCGTGGCCACGAGGGCCGCGTGGGCGGCCGGCCATGCCTGGTTGCCGATGCCGAGGAAGAGCGCCGCCGTCGCGAACAGCCAGACGTGCCCCGCGGGGGCGGCCAGCAGCAGCGCCACGCCCAGCACCCGCACCAGCATCGACGCCGCCACGACCGTGCTGCGTGCGCCCCGGTCCAGCCATCGGCCGACCGCGGGCATGCACACCAGGCCCACGACGACGCCGGCCGTCATGGCGAGGCCGGTGACCGGCGCGGACAGCCCCAGCACCGTCACCCCGTAGAGCAGCAGGAAGGGCCGCAGCAGGCCGGTGCCGAGCGCGTCCACGGCCAGGGCGACGGCGTAGCGGGGGCCTCCGGAGGCGCGGACGAGGGCGCGCGGCCGGATCATGGTGGTGGATGCCATGGCGTCAACCATGCGTCCGGCCGCGGGGGTGGCTCCGCCAGTTGACGGACACCGTCAATCGGCGCGGTCGTGGGCCGTCCGACCAGGGATGATGGGGGGATGACGCTGAGGATCGACATCGGCGGGCCGCCGTCCGGGCGGCTGCGGTTCGCCGCCTCCCCGCTGGCCGAGCTGACCGCGATGCTGCACGTGCTGGCCGAACCCGGGCATCACCCGCAGCTCGCCGGCTGGGCCGGGGACGTCTGGGCCGGGCTGCGGCCGGAGCTGGCCGAGCGACTCAGGGAGGCGGAGTTCCTCTGGCGTTCCTCACGAGCCGACTTCCTGGTCCCCGCGCGTCCCCGGCCGACCCTCGCCGAGGAGCTCGACGATGTCGACCGCATCGACGACGAACGCTACGTGACCGCCGCGCTCATCACCACGTGCGGCAGCAACCGGGTGCACTTCGCCGCGCCCTCGCCGCTCACCGACGCGACGGCGCGCGAGCGGGCCCTCGACCTGGCCCAGGCCCGCGGCGCGCTCCAGGAGGCCTTCGCCGAACGGCTGCTCGCCGACCCGGCAGCCGTGCGGGCGCGGGTGCGTGAGACCCTCGAACAGTGCGCCGAGGCGTTCTTCGACGCCGCCTGGACGGGCGTCGCCGCGCAACTCGCCGCCGACCTGCGCCTGAAGAACGACCTGCTGAAGCGCCAGGGCGTCGGGGCGGCGCTCGCGTCCGTCTCCGGCGCCGTCACCCTGGCGCCGGACGGCAACCGCATCATCGTGGACAAACTGCAGGACAACGCCACCACCGCGCACGACGCCGGGGTCACCTTCCTGCCCAGCGTCTTCGGCCGCCCGCACCTGGTGGTGGTGCACGCGCCCGGATGGCAGCCGGTGGTGCAGTACCCCGTGGCCGAGGCGGGCCCGTCGGAGCCGGTGTCGCTGGAGACGGTCACGCTGCGGCTGGAGGCGCTCGCGCATCCCGTACGGCTGCGGCTGCTGCGCACCCTGGCCCGCGGCCCGCACACCACCGGCGAGCTGGCCCACGCCTGGGAACTCTCACCTCCGGAGGTCTCCCGCCACCTCGCCGTCCTGCGCCGCGCGGGCCTGCTCACGGCCCGGCGGCACGGCCGTTACGTGCGTTACACCGTCAATGTCCCCGATCTGACGGCGCTGGGCGCCGACCTGCTGACGGCCGTGCTGCGCTGAGCGGCTCCGGCTGTCAGGCTGAGTACGTTCGAGACGACCCTTTCGTGGAGGTCTGATGCGCGCAGGTGTCGTGGTCGCCGCCCAGCCCGGTGTGGAGGAGCTGGCCGTGCGGGCCGAGGAGCTGGGCCTGCACAGTTTCTGGGTCAACGACAGCCCGATGGTCCACGGCGATCCCTTCGTCGCCCTGGGGCTGTGCGCCAAGGCCACCAGCCGCATCAGGCTGGGCGTCGGCGTCACCTCACCGGCGCTGCGCTCGGCCCCGGCCGCCGCGAGCGGGCTGGCCAGCCTCAACGCCCTGGCGCCGGGCCGGATCAGCTGCGGGGTCGGCACCGGGAACACCGCCCGGCGCACGCTGGGCATGCGGCCGGCCTCGGTGGCGGCGATGGAGAGCTTCACCGCCGCGCTGCAGGACCTGTGCGCCGGCCGGAGCGTCGAGTACCGCGAGGGCGACCGGGCCTGCGACGTCCGGTTCCTGCACGCCGGGGCGCACGTGCACACGGACGACCCGATCGAGTTCGTCGTGGCCGCGCTGACCGGGCCGAAGGCCGCCGCCGTCGCCGGCCGCCGCGGCACCGGCCTGATCTCCTTCGGCCTGCTCGACCCCGCCGCCTGGCGCGCCCTGCACGACGCCCGCCGCCAGGCCGCCCGCGGCGCGCCCCGCGACCCCGCCTCCTACGTGGTGACCGCGCTGCACGTACTGGAGGAGGACGAGGATCCGGGCGGCGCCGCGGCCAGGGACGCGACCGGCCACCTCGTCCTGTCACTGCTGACCTTCGCCGCCGACACGGCCGCCGACACGGCCGCCGACACGGCCGCCGACACGGCCGCCTTCGCCGAGCGTCTCGGCCCCGAGGAACGCGAGGCCGTACGGCGGCTTCTCGACCGGCGCGGCACCACCGCCACCGCACCCGACCGGCACACCAAGCTCTACCCCGGCTACCTCGGACGGATCGCGCCGGAGGATCGCGACCTGATCCTGCCCTCGCTGATGAACACCCTGGCCCTGGTCGGCACCCCCGACGACCTGCGCGCCCGCATCGCCACCCTCGAACGGGCCGGCGTCGACGAACTGCTCATCCAGCCGGTGGTCGACCCACCCGCCGAGATGGCCCGGCTGGCCGAACTCCTCACCTGAGCGGACCCGCTCCTGGGCGCGGTGGAGGTCCGGCACGGGGGCGGGAGTGGCATCTTCATGTGCGCACCCGCCCTCCCCGGACGACGTGGGCGACCTCACCGATCGTCTCGATGTCGGCGAACGGATCTCCCGCGACGACGACGAGATCCCCGCGCGCACCGGGCCGCAGGACACCCAGGTCGGCCCGGTCGAGCAGCCGCGCGGCCTGCGAGGTGGCGGCCCGGAGCACGGCCAGGGGCGTCATCCCCTCCGACACCAGCACCACGAACTCCCGCCAGCTGTCCTCGAACGGCACGGTCCCCGCGTCCGTGCCGAAGGCGACGGGGACCTGCCCCGACAGCAGGCGGCGTGCGTTCCGCAGGATGTCGTCGGCCACCGGCGCCACCTTGTCCCTCGCGCCCGCCGGCTGGCCCGCCCAGAACCGCGGGTCGTCGAGATGGTCGATGTAGACGTGGCAGGCCCATCGGGTGGGCACGAGAGTCGTCCGGTGTTCCGCCATGACGCGCAGGGTCTCGTCGGTGGCGAAGGTGCCGTGTTCCACGCTGCGGACGCCCGCGCGCACGGCCCGGCGGACGCCCTCGTCGAAGTGCGCGTGCGCGGCGGTGGGCAGGTTCAGGTCACGAGCCGCCGCCACCAGGGCGGTCATCTCCTCCTGGGTGTAGGCGACGGTGTCCGCCGCGTCCGCGGGGCTGACGAAGCCGCCGGTCGCGGCGAACTTGATCCAGTGGGCGCCCAGCTGGCGCTCGATCCTGACCTGGCGGACGATCTCGTCCACCCCGTCCGCGACCGCCGCCGCGCGGCCTCCGTAGGGCGGCTGCAGGGTGGAGCGGGGATCGCCGTGGCCGCCACGGGCGGAGATGATGTGGGGGGCCACGAGCATGCGCGGCCCCTCGATCAGGCCGGCGTCCACGGCGCGGGCCAGTTCCACCGTCACCGGGTCCGCGGCGGGGCAGCCCAGGTCACGGACGGTGGTGAAGCCGTGGGACAGCAGGGTCCGTAACGCGGGCAGCGCGTCGAGGGCCTGGCGGGAGGCGGGCCGGCCGCCCGTGCCGTCACCGGAGGCCACGTGCACGTGACAGTCGATGAGGCCGGGCAGCACCGTCCCGGACGCCTCCAGGACGCGGGTCCCGCGCGGACGCCCCACGCGCGTGCCGGTCTCGACGATCAGGTCACCGCGCATGAGCACCTCGAAGGGGCGAAGACAGTCGTCGCGCAGGCCGTCCCAGCCCTGCGCGGCGGTGACGAGGAGGTGCGGCTCGCCGGGGCCGGTCATCGGCCCGGGACCTTGGGCGGGAGCTCGGGACGGTGGGCGGTGGCCGGCTCCAGGGCGGGCGGCGGCCAGATCTCCTCGTAGGCGCATCCCATCTGGAGCAGATGGGCGTCGGCGCCGGCCGGCGCGCACAGTTCGAGCCCGACAGGAAGTCCGTCGGCGGTGAGGCCGGCGGGCAGGCTCAGCGCGGGCAGGCCGAGGACGCCGGCCCAGTCGGTGTTCCGGATGAAGGTGGGGAAGGTGGGATGTTCCCGGCCGTCGATCACCACGGACTCCTCGCAGGCGAACGGCTGGGCAGGCAGCGGAGTGGTGGGGTAGACGAGGGCGGACAGCCGGTGGGCGCGCTGGTGGTCCGACAGGGCGCCGGCCAGACGGGAGAGGTTCTCGCACGCCGCCCGGTAGTCGGCGGCCGGCACGCGCGCCGGGCCCAGGGCGTCGTTCATCGCCGCCCGCACGCCGGGCGAGGCGATCTGGGCGAGCAACTGGTCGAGGGTGGGCGCGGGCGACGTCTGGGCCAGGTAGTAGGGGATCTCCCAGGCCGCCTCGTACAGGGCCACCGTCATGGCGTCGCGGGCGAGCGACGCGCCGGCGCCCGCCGGAAGGGTGGCCTCGACCAGCACGGCGCCGGCCGCGCTCAGCTCCTCCAGGCGGCGTTCGGCCACCGCGGCCAGCGACGGCTCCAGCCCTTCCCAGAACGGCCGGCGGGGCACGCCCAGCCGCAGCCCCGCCCAGCGCACCGGTTCGGGGGCGGGGCCGGGCGCGGCCACGACGGAGTCGAGCAGCACGATGTCGCGCATGGTGCGGGTCAGGAAGCCGGCGGTGTCCCTGGTGCGGGAGAGCAGAAGCAGGCCGCGCTGGGGATACCGGCCGGCGGACGGACGGTAGCCGAACACGGCGCACAGGGCCGCCGGGATCCGCACGGAACCCCCGGTGTCGGTGCCGAGACCGGCCGGGGCCAGGAAGGCGGCCACGGCGGCGGCGCTGCCGCTGCTGCTGCCTCCGGCGAAGCGATCGGCGGCCCACGGGTTGCGGACGGGGCCGAAGCCGGGATTGTTGCCGGTGATGCCGACGGCCAGCTCGTGCATGTTGGTCTTGCCGAGCGCCAGTGCGCCGGCGGCGCGCAGCCGCCGCCAGATCTCGGCGTCCCGCCCGGGACGATGGGCGCGCAGCGCCGGCGTGCCGGCCGTGGTGGGATGGCCGGCGACGTCGACGTTGTCCTTGACCGCGATGAGGACGCCGTGCAGGGGGCCGCGCCGGTCCGCCCTGTCGGCCTGCGCGGCGGCGTCGAGGACGGCGCCCTCGTCGCACGAGACGAACGCGCCGAGCGACTCCTCCGCGCATCGCCCGAGCAGACATCGCGCGTATTCGGAAACGGATATGCGCCTGTCCCGGATTGCGTTGACGGCCGCCCTCGAACTCCAGGCGGCCACGTCGTCACACATGAGCGTTCACCTTTCGGAGGCGCCGCGCGAGCCGGCCACGAACCAACGTAACACCTCCCGGCGGGACGGAATGTCCGGCCCGTCAGAGGTCTGGAACGCGAGTTCGCCGGACACTCAGGAGGCTTTTGCGGCCGGTGTGATAAAAGCCGCGAAAAGTCTGTTGTTAAGGCCGGAAAATGCCGGGTAATCGTGCCGACCGACCGGAATCACCGGACGGCGGAGATGACATGGGAACCGTTCTCGACGAGGTGACCGAGGATTCCTGGCTGCGCGGTCATTTCAAGGACGCCGAATGGGTGGCGGAATACCTGGACGCCGGCGCGCCGTCCGGCGACCCGATATACCTCAGCCTGGGGGAGACGTGGTCGGAGGCGCCTGAGGGGCTGGCCCGTCTGCTCGGCAGCGGGCTGCCGTCGTACGCGCACGGATACGTCATCTCCCAGTACGGCCTGCCCGCGCTGCAACGCCTGCTGCGCGGTTACGTCGCCCGGACTCACGCCCTGCCCGCCGGCTTCACCGCGGGCGCCGGCTTCGAGGTCGCCGTCACCTGCTCGGGGACCAGGAACGCCATGTTCGACTACGGGCGGCTGATCCTGGCGGACCTGCCGCGCAGCGCGTCCCCCACCGTCATCGCCCCCGCGCCCGGCTGGGACTACCGGGGCGTGTTCGCCGGGCTGGGTTTCCGGATGACCTACCTGCCGCTGGCTCCCTCGCAGGGCTTCCAGCCCGCACCGGAGGCGCTGCGCGAGGCGCTGGCACGGGCGGGCGATCCGCGCGGGGTCATCGTCGTCATCAACGCCCAGCACAATCCCACCGGCGTCAACTGGGACGAGAACCTCGTCGCCGACATGGTGCGCCTGACCGTCGAGGCGCGGGCGAACCTGCTCATCGACGACGCCTACTACGGGGTCACCGATCCGGGCACCGCGCCCACCAGCGCCCTGCGGCTGCTCGCCGAACGGCTCGCCCGTCCAGGCGCCGGGGACCGGCCCGTCCGCTGGCTGGCCGTGCGCTCCCTGGGCAAACAGTTCAACTGCAACGGCTGGGGCATCGGGGTCAGCGTCGCGCCGCCGCCGATCCTGGACCGGCTCGTCAACGACTTCCAGCTCCAGCGCTCCTTCACCGCCGCGGTGCCGTTGCAGAACGCCATGGCGAGGTGGCTGGACGGCGGCGAGTCCGAGCAGTACCTGCGGGCGTTCCGGCAAGGATGCGCCGACAAGCGGACGTGGGCGGCCGGCTTCCTCAGGCAGGAGCTCGGCTGTCCCGCCGAGGCGCTCTGCCCGGGAAACTGCACCAGCTACTTCCTGTTCCGGGTGCCGCCGTCGTACGCGGCGGACGCGCGCGACGGCGTCACCCGGTTCCGCCGCGACTGCCTGCGCCGCGCCGGGGTGCTGCTGGGCGCCGGCACCATGACCCCGCAGGCGGCGCCCGAGGAGGGACAGGCCATGGCCGTCCCCTACGTGCGGATGTTCCTCGGCCCGCCGATGAGCAGCGTCGAGACCGCGCTGCACCGGCTGGCGGAGGCCGGGATGAACTGGGAGCGGTCATGCTGAGACGTCGCCGGAGCGCCACCGCGCCCGCCGGCCTGACCTACGAGAACTACCTCTGCCTGGACCGGCTGCTCGGCGCCCAGCGCCCGATCTCGGAGCCGCCGCACCACGACGAGCTGCTGTTCATCGTTCAGCACCAGACGACCGAGCTGTGGGTGAAGCTGATCCTGCACGAGCTCGACGACGCGGTCCGGGAACTCCGGCACGACCGGCTCCGGTCGGCGTTCCGCTCCCTCGACCGGATCTTCGTGATCCAGCGGCAGCTCATCGAGCAATGGTCGGTCATCGCCACCCTGAAACCTGACCGTTTCGCCGAGTTTCGCCCGGCGCTCGGGGGCGCCACCGGTTTCCAGTCCGTCCAGCTCCGGATGCTGGAGTACCGGCTCGGCGACAAGCGCCCCGAACTGGTCGAGGAATACGACGGGTCCGTCCGGCAGGACGCGCTGCGCGCGGCGATCGCGCAGCCGACGGTGTACGACGAGTTCATCCGGTTCCTGCACCGGGCAGGGCATCCTGTCCCCGCCCGCCACCTCGGCCGGACCCACAGCTGTCACGAGGAGCCCGACCAGGAAATCGTCGCCGTGCTCCGCCGCGTCTACGAGGACCAGCGGGCCCACGCCGCCGAGTACGAGATGGCCGAACGCCTGGTGGAGCTGGAGGAGCGGCATCAGATGTGGCGGTTCCGCCACATGCGCACCGTGCGGCGCGTCATCGGCGACAAGCCGGGGACCGGCGGCTCCCGCGGCGTGCCGTACCTGGCCTCCCTGGTCGACCGGCCGCTCTTCCCCGAGATCTACGCCGCCCGCACCGTCATCGACCCCTGACCGGCACCACACTCACGCGCCCAGGAGCCCCGCCATGAGCGACCGACCTCAGGACCCGCGTCACCAGCGCGGTCTGGAGCTGATGAACGAGATCGACCCTGCCGACGGCGGACGCATGCTCGACGAGTTCGCCACCATCGCCCCCGATCTCGGACGGTTCCTGGTCGAGTTCGCCTTCGCCGACATCTACGGCAGATCCGTGTTGTCGCTGCGCGAACGGCAGTTCGTCCGGCTCGCCGCCCTGGCCGCGATGGGCATCGGCGGCGCGCCGATGCGGGCCAACATCAACTCCGCGCTGAACGTCGGCGTCCCGGTCTCCGACATCGCCGAGACGTTCATCCAGTGCCTGCCCTACGCGGGCTTCCCCCGGGTCATCACCGCGGTGGAACAGCTCAAGGCCATCGTGGCGGAGCGGCCGGACCAGGACTGACCCGACCGGCGCACCGGCGCGCGGAACGGCGCCACACCAGGACGGCCGCCGCGGGCGCAGCGACGTGCGCCTTGCCGCTCCATGTGCCGGCGCGACGACGCGGGTCCCCGTTCCGCCATCCTGACCTGCGCCTTACCCGGTCCTGACGTCCGACCTACGTCAAGTCAGACCGGCGTTCGCGGCATGGGGCGACGGGTAGGAGGCGGCGCCTGCCGGAAGGAACCTTCCGGCGCGGCGTCCCGCACGTCGACTCCATGACCAAGGAGTTCCCATGAAGCTGGAGCGAGCCTCCGCGGCGGAGGCCGCCGAGATCCTGCCGTGGTTCGAGGACTATCTCACCCGTCCGCATCCGGAACTGGGCCGGGACAACGCGGTGTGTCCCTTCGTGCGCTCGGCCCTGGACGCGGGGACCGTCACGATCGAGGTGGCCGGGCTGGAGGAGGGGGAGGGCCTGGAGGAGCTGTGCGCCGCGATGCGCGCCCAGGCCGGGCGGTTCGCCCGGCGGCGGCCGCCCGAGGGTAAGGAGGGCCTGGCCACGCTGGTCACCTTGGTGCGGGGCCTGCCCGAGCACCGTACGCCGCTGCTGGACGAAGCGCATCGGCGGGTCAAGAGAAACGTGGTGGCGGACGGGCTCATGATCGGCCAGTTCCATCCGGGCTGCCCGGAACCGGCCGCCCGCAACCCCGGGTTCGCGGTGTCGCGCGCGCCGCGCCCGCTGTTCGCGATCCGCCACATGGCCCTGCACGACATCCTGTTCCTGCACGCCGATCCGGCGACCTTCGCCGCGTACCAGGAGCGTTTCGCCGACCGATACAGCGGCGACGCCGCGCACGTCGATCCACGTTTCGCCGAGCTCTACCGCGCCGCGGCCCAAGGGCCGGGGACGACTGCCACCAAGACGCCGTACATCGACTACCAGAGCATCGACGTGCTGCTGTCGTTGCAGCACCCGCACACCCGCCAACCGGCCGAGATGTCGTTCTATCTGGTGGGCCAGGTCAAGGAACTGCTGTTCAAGCTGGTGTACGAGGAGGCCTGCGCCGCCCGGCTGGCCTTGGTCGAGGACCGCGTGGACGACGCGACCTGGGCCCTGCGGCGCGTGTGCCGGACCATCGACCTGCTGGCCGACGCCTGGTCGGTGCTGGAGACGATCTCACCGCCGGAGTTCGGCGCCTTCCGCGGCGAACTGGACGGCGCCTCCGGGATCGACTCCTACATGTACCGCATGGTGGAGTTCGTCCTCGGCCACAAGTCCGAGCAGATGGCGCGCCGGCACGCCGGGGTGCCGGGCGTGGCGGAGCAGGTCTACCGGGCTCTTCGCCAGACCAGCCTCTACGACGAGGCGACCGCCCTGCTGGCCAGGCGCGGGACGGAGATCGGTGTGCCCGGCCGTCCCGGCGAGCTCGGCGGCGAGGCATTGCGCGCGGCATGGGCCGCCCTCTACCGCGACCGCGGGCCGGACGACGACCTGTTCCGGCTGGCCGAGGCGCTGACGGACGTGGCCGCCGCCTTCGGCAGATGGCGCTCGTGGCACCTGCTGACCGTCGAGCGCACCATCGGCGGCGTGCCCGGCACCGGCGGCACGGCAGGGGTGGGCTGGCTGCGCCGCAGCGTCGAGCACCGTTTCTTCCCCGAGCTGTGGCAGGCCAGGTCCGACCTCCGGCCGGACGACGCCCGGCCGGCACTGAACCCCGAGCACTGCCCCGTCGCCCGCGACAAGGGCTGACCCGCGCCCTCGCGCATCGCATCCCGCCCTGCCGAGCCGCCATCGAACGGAGAAAAGATCATGTCCGACGCCGACCATGTGGCCCAGGCCATCCTCGATGACTACGCCGCCCGCAGCCCCTCCTCACGGGCCGCCTTCCGAGCGGCGGCGGAGGTGCTGCCCGGCGGCGACACGCGTTCCATGATCACCTACACGCCGTACCCGCTGTACTTCGACGAGGGCGAAGGCGCCCACGTCAAGGACGTGGACGGCAACCGGTATCTCGACGTGCTGTCCAACTACGGCGCGCTGGTCCACGGGCACAACCATCCCGCCCTGGTGGCCGCCGTGCGCAAGCAGGTCGGGCGGGGCACCGCGCCCGGCGGCCCCAGTCTGCTGCAGATCAGGCACGCCGAGCGGCTGTGCGCCCGGGTCCCCGCGCTGGAACGCCTGCGTTACTGCAACTCCGGCACGGAGGCGACGATGTGGGCCATCCGAACGGCACGCGCCTTCACCGGCCGCGACCTCATCGTCAAGATCGACGGCGGCTACCACGGCACCCACGACTGGGGTCATGTCAGCGCCTTCATCACCTCCGGTCCGCGTTTCCCGCAGCGACTTCCCGGCCTGCCTGACGCCCGCCTGGCCCAAGGCGTGCCGCGCGCGGTGCTGGAGTGCGTGGTGACCGTTCCGTTCAACGACCTCGACGCCGTCCGCAGGGTGCTGCGCGCCTGCCGCGGCGAGGTGGCGGGCGTGCTGGTCGAGCCGATGCTCGGCGTGGGCGGCGGAGTGCCCGCCGAGCCCGGATACCTGGAGGGCCTGCGGACGGCCACCGAACAGGAGGGCGTGCTGCTCATCCTGGACGAGTGCGCCACCTTCCGCATCGGCCCCTGGCAGGTCCGCCACGAGCTGCGGCCCGACCTCACCACCTTCAGCAAGATCATCGGCGGGGGGCTGCCCCTCGGAGTGTTCGGCGGCCGGGCCGACGTCATGGCGATCTTCGACCCGTCCCGGCGGGACCCGGTCTACCATGCGAGCGCGTTCGGGGCCAACAACCTCTCGCTGGCCGCCGGCATCGCCGCGCTCGACCATTTCGGCCCCGACGACATCGACCGGCTCAACGCCATGGGCGAACGGCTGCGTGCCCTGCTGGACGAGGCCGCCCGTGAGCGCGGCATCGCGGGCCACGCCGTGGGAGCGGGCTCGCTCGGCTACTTCCACTTCGGCGCCGACCGGCCCCGTGATGCCGCCGCGACGGCCGCCCTGCGGCACGGACGGGAGGACCTGCGTGCCCTGCTCCACCTGCACCTTCTCAACCAGGGATTCCTCACCGCCCGGCACGGCCTGTTGTGCCTGAGCCTGCCGATGGACGACGCGGACGTGACCTCCTTCGCCGCCGCCTTCGCCCACGCCCTCGACACGTTGCGCCCCTACCTGGCCGAGCGCCATCCGGATCTTCTGGCGCCTGCTCCGGCGATGCCATGAGTCGTCCTGCCCGCTCGCTCGCGCTGACCGCGCGCCTGCTGCGCGAGGGCCGTCTGAGCTGCGAGGAACACGCACGCGACATCCTGGACCGGTGTGCCGAGCACGCCTCGTGCAACGCCTTCGTCACCCTGGACGCCGACCGCCTGCTGACCGCGGCGCGGGCCGCCGATCGCGCTGACCCCGCCGCCCGCCGTCCCCTGCACGGCATCCCGCTCGCCGTCAAGGACAACATCGACGTCGCCCTCCTGCCCACCACCGCCGGAACTCCGGCCCTGAGCCGCCATCGGCCCGGCCGTTCGGCGGAGGTGTGGCGGCGTCTGGCCGGCGCCGGCGCCCTGGCCCTGGGCAAGACCGGCATGCACGAGCTCGCCTACGGCGTCACCGGCCAGAACGCCGCCTTCGGCACCGTGGGCAACCCGGTCGTCCCCGGCCACATCTGCGGCGGCAGCAGCTCGGGAACGGCCGCGGCCGTCGCCGCCGGGCTCGCCCCGGCGGGACTCGGCACGGACACCGGCGGCTCGGTCCGCATCCCGGCGGCGCTCTGCGGCCTGGTCGGCATGCGTCCGACCACCGGTCGCTATCCGGCCGCCGGAGTCCTGCGCATCTCCCGGACCCGGGACACCGTCGGCGTCGTCGCCACGGACCTGGCGGACGTCGCCTTCCTCGACGGCCTCCTGGCCGCGGACCCGGCAGAGCGGTACGCGTACCCGCGGGCACCGCTGCTCCCTGACGGGCGGATCCGGCTCCTGCTGCCAGGGCCGGCCTGGACGGGGCTGGACCCCCGGGTGGCCGCCGTGACCGCCGGCTGTCTGCGGGAGCTGCGGTCCGCCGGAGCCGACCTCGTGCAGGTCGACCTGCCCGATTCGGCCGACCTGCTGGGCGAGGCCGCGCTGCCGGTGCCGCTGCACGAGACCTGGCACGAGCTGGCCTTCTACCTGGCCCGCTGCGAGACCTGCCGCGACCCCGGCGAACTGATCCGCCGGATCGCCAGCCCGGACGTGGCCGACGTGCTCGCTCCACTGCTGCACGGCCCAGTGGTCCCCGCCGAGCGCTACCGGCACGCCCTGCGCGTTCAGGACGACCTCGCCGACGCAGCCGCCGGCCTGCTGCGCGAGCACCGGGCCGACGCCTTCCTGTCGCCCACGACCATCCTGCCCGCCGCGCCCGCGGACGTCGGTGCCGAGGTCAGCGTGCTCGACCGGCCCGAGCCGGTCTTCCTCTCCTACATCCGCAACACCGCCTTCGCCGCGGTCATGGGCTGGCCGTCGATCAGCCTGCCCGCCGGTACGACCCCCGAAGGGCTGCCTGTCGGGCTGCTCCTCGACACCCCGCCCCATACCGACAGATTTCTGCTCGCACTGGCCGCGCGATGCGCCCGGACCTGGCGTTCCTCCGCCGAACCGGCCGGCGGCCCCGCCCACCACGACCCTTGAGGAGGAGCCGTGTCCGACTTGTGGGACACCGACACGCTCGACCTGCCCGCCTATCTGGCCCGCGTGAGTCCCGGCACGCTGCCCGGCACCGCCGGACCCTCCCTGCTGACCCGGTTGCACCGCGCCCATGCCACCACGCTGCCGTTCGACAACATCGACCTGCTCCTCGACCGCACGCCGAGCCTGTACATGCCCGACATCGTGGACAAGATGTGCCGGCGGCCGCGCGGCGGCTGCTGCCACGAGCACAACCTGCTCTTCGGCTGCGTCCTGGAACGCCTCGGCTTCCGCGTGGACCGCCTGGCGGCCCGGGTCATCCTCGGCGGCCGGGGCCCGCGCCCCCGCACGCACATGGCCCTGCGGGTCCTGGCCGACGGCAACGCCTGGCTGTGCGACGTGGGCTTCGGCGAGGAGGGCTTCCTCGACCCGCTGCCGCTGCGGCCGGGCGAGGTGACCGCACAGGGCTTGCGCGGGTTCCGCGTCCGGACCCACCAGGACCACCAGTGTCGTGTGGAGGTGAACCGGAACGGGGAGTGGGAATGCCTGTACCTGCTGAGCCTGGAAGCACGCCCGCCCGTCGACTTCGCCGTCGCGCACCACTACCTCAGCACGCATCCCCGCTCGATGCTCAGGCGGGAGCTGTACCTCCAGCGGCTGTCCGGCGCCACCCGGCTGAAGCTCCGCGGTCACACGCTGACGCGAGTCACCGCGGAGCACGCCGAGGAGAGCTCAGTGGATTCCGACGGCCTGCCCGACGTGCTGAGCGCCTTCGGCATCGTCCTGCGCGAGGAGGAACTGGCGGCGCTGCGGCGACGGGTCGCGGCGACATCCGAGGCGTACGGCAGGAGACACGATGCACGCGCTACATGACGTCCTCGACAGCGGCCGGCTGGCCAACCCGCTGGGCGACGCCCGCCTCATCGAGCATTACCGGAGCTCGGGCGGCGATCCGGCCGGCCTCATCTATCTCAGTCTGGGGGAGACGTGGACGCAGGCGGCTCCCGGCCTCGTGGCCGCCCTGTCGCGGGGGCTGCCCGATCTGAGCCATGGTTACACCCTCTCGCCGTACGGGCTGCCCGACCTGCGACGCGCGCTCACCGAGCACATCGCCACCACGCACCGGTTGCCGTGCCCGTCAGGCCCGGCCGACTACGACGTGGCGGTCAGCCAGGACGGCACCCGGGCGGCCATGTTCGACTTCGGGCGGCTGCTCGTACGCGACGGCGCGGTGCCGCCCACTGTGCTCGTCCCGGCGCCCGGATGGGACTACCCAGGGGTCTTCGCGCCTCTCGGGTGCCGTGTCCGGTACTACGCGGTCGATGACGCGCAAGGCCACCAGCCCGTCCCTGATCAGGTGGCGGCGGAGCTGGAACGAGCGGCGGCGACCGGCCGCCCGCTGTTGGTGCTCAACGCCCAGCACAACCCCACCGCCGCGAACTGGGACGGGCGAACCGTCAGGGCCGTGATCGCCACGGCCCTGGACCACCGTGCCGCCGTCCTCGTCGACGACGCCTACTACGCCGTCCACGACCCGGACGTCCGGCCCACCAACACGCTGAAGATCCTGCTGGCGGAGATCGGGCGGCATCCGCAGGGCGCGACGCCCTGGCTCGCCGTCCGCACGCTCGGCAAGCAGTTCCACTGCAACGGCTGGGGCGTCGGCGCTCTCACCGCTCATCCGGCAACCCTGGCGGCCCTGGCAGCGCAGCAGCACCATCACTCCTACGGCAGCGGCCTGCCCCTCCAGGCCGCCATGGCCCGCTGGCTGCGCGACCCCGCCTGCGAGATCTACCTGCGGGCCATGCGAGCCCACTACGCCGCCGCCCGCCGGCACGCCGCCGCACGCCTGACCGCCGATCTCGGCTTCCCCCGGCACGCCTGCCACGCGGGCGAATGCACGTCCTATCTGCGCCTGCGCGTCCCGCCCCGGTACGTGGACGAGACCGGCAGTGAAGAGGGCTATCGCCGGCTCTGCCTCGACCGGGCAGGCGTCCTGCCGGGCACGGGCAGCATGGTCACCCCTGGCCCTCCCGGCGACGGCCACGCCCACGTGCGGCTGTTCCTCGGCCACCCTCGGCCGATCCTCGACGAGGCGCTCGACCGCCTGGCCCGCCACGGACTCGGCTGGGCATGACACCGGCCGCCGCGCTACGAACCGCCGCTCAGGGCCCGGGCCGCCCGGAGCCCGCCGGCGCGGGGACGATCGCCACCGGACACGCCGAGCGCCGGATCAGCCGGGCCAGCCCCCACGGCCGCCGCCACGCCAGAACCCCCATCGGACGCCGGGCCTCCACCACGAGCAGGCGGGCCGCGACCGAGGCCGCCAGGAGCGCGGAGCGGGCGTCACCGTCGCAGCGCTGCTCGTGCACCCGGACCTCCGGATGCAGCCGCCGCCACCTGCCCAGCGAAGGTCCGGCGGCCGAGCCGGCGCGCAGGACGCGCAGCCGGACGCCGTGCGCGGACGCGGTCCGGAAGGCGTAGCCGAGGAGGGCGTCCGGCGCGGGCCCGGGCTCCAGGAACACCACGACGTCGTCGTACGGACGTGCCGTCGCGCGCTTGGCCACGACCACCGGCGCGTCGGCCCTGGCGGCCAGCGCGAGGGCGACCGAGCCGAACAGCAGGTCGATCACCTCGTTGCGGGGACGGTGGCCGATCACGATCTCGACGGCGTCCCGCCCCGCGTCGCGCAGGACGGCCGCCGGCGCACCGGGCGCGACGTGCGCCGTCACCGCCGGGTGCCGCCCCCTGCCGCGGACCCGGGCCAGCGCGTCGGCGGCGACCCCCACGGCGATCTCGTACGCCGATTCGACGATCATCGGAGCGGCGAACGCCTTGGCCGCCGGAGGCCCCGCGAAATATCCGGCCAAATCCATGGCATGCACGATCCGCAACGGCCTTTTCCGGCGGATCGAGTCCTCCGCCGCCCATTCCAGGGCGACCGACGAAGGCGCGGACACGTCGGCGCCGACCACCACGGGGGCTCTGTTCGACGGCCCGTTCATGGGAATTCCTCCTTCGTCGCGCCAGCATTGCCGGACAATTCGCTGCCACGCATTCCTGACATGGCCCTGAATTCGCGCTGACATCCGCCGTACGCCCGGCGATTTCCCCGGAAGTCGCCGTGCGATCTCCAGGGCGACGGGTAATGGCGCGCTACCGGAGCACGTCCCCTCTAGCTTTCTCAAGGTGAAATGACATGCGCGTCGGAATCGTCGGAGCCGGTCTGTCGGGGCTCACCCTGGCCTGGCTCCTGGCCGACAGTTGCGAGACCGTGGTGCTCGAATCCCGCGACCGCGTCGGCGGCACGATGCGGTCGGTCCGCGTCCGCGCCGACGGCGGCGAGGCGACACTCGACTTCGGCGCCCAGGACGTCTCGCCGGACCTGTTCCCCACGCATCGCAGGCTGCTGGAGCTGCTGGGGTACGGCGACGAGCAGTTCGTGGACCTGCCGGCCTCGCTCACCGTCCTGAAGGCGGGACGGCGGGAGCCGCTGCTGGTCAGCCCGCACACCCCGGAGCCGTCCTGGCCCCGGGACGAGCGGCTGGGGGCGGCCTGGCAGGCGGTCGGGGCCTTCCTCCAGCGGGCCACCGAATGGGACAAGGAGGACGTCAGCTGGGAACGACCGCTGGCCGACCTGGTCGAGCCCCTGCCGGTGAGCCAGGAGATCAAGCGGGACGTGTTGTACGCCCGCCCGGCCTTCCTGTTCTGCTGCAGCCTCGACCAGGCCATGACCCTCTCGGCCCGCGCCGCCGTTGCCTTCTACGTCAACACCGCGGGCGAGCCGAGATGGCAGCAGCTCCTCCCGGGGCTGGAGAGCACGGCCTGGGCCCTGGCCGCGCGCGCCCCCGCCGCCAGGATCAGGACCGCGGCCGGGGTGCGGCAGATCCGCCGCGCGGACGGGCGCTACGAGCTCCTCGACACCGCCGGCGAGCGGCACGTCGTGGACGAGCTGGTCCTCGCGGTGCCGCCGTGGGAGGCGGTGCGGCTGCTCGGGCCGCTGGCGGGCACCCAGGAGGTCCGCGACGTCCTGGCCTGCTTCGAGCCGGTGGACACGACGTACGCGCTGCACCTGGATCCCGCCTACCTGCCGGAGAGCCGCGCCCACTGGTCGACCAGCGCCTTCGAGGTGCACGACGGCTGGAGCGAGAGCACCGACTGGTTCGGCCCGTCCAGGGGCGTCGAGGTCTTCAAGAGCCAGCTCACCCACCGCGACCGCCTGCCGAGGCAGGTGGTCCTGCGGGAGGACTACCGGCATCTGCTCATCACGCCCGCGGCCGTCCGGGCCCAGCGCCGCCTCGACGCGCTGCAGGGACGGGGTGGGCTGCACCTCGCCGGCCAGTACACCACGTGGGTCTCCAGCCAGGAGTCGGCCGTGCGGTCGGCGGTCGCCGTCGCCCGCAGGCTCGCGCCGCGCTCGCCGCGCCTGGCGGAGCTCCTGTCCGCCTGACCGGGACAGGTCCGACCGGGACAGGTCCGACCGGGACAGGTCCGACCGAGACAAGTCCGACCGAGACAAATCCGACAGAGGCAAGGAGGTATGTCATGCGCGCCGTGCGGTTCCACCATCACGGTGACCCCGCCGCCGTCCTGTCCGTGGACGACGTGCCCGTCCCCGTCAAAGGGCCGGACGACCTGCTCGTACGGATGACCACCCGGCCGATCAACCCCTCCGACCTGATGTACGTGCGAGGAGAGTACGGACGCGAGGCGACGTTCCCCGCACCGGCGGGCTTCGAGGGCGTGGGCGTGGTGGAGCGGGCCGACCGGGCGGGCACGTACCGCGAGGGCGCGCGGGTCGCCGTGGCCGCCACCGGCACCTGGCAGGACTACGTCAGCGCCGCACCCGCCGAGCTGATCCCGGTCCCGGACGCCATGCCCGACGAGGTCGCCTGCCAGCTCACGGTGAACCCCTTCGCGGCGCGCCTGCTGGTGGACCAGCTCGACGTGCCGCCCGGCGGGTGGCTGCTGCTGTCGGCGGGCGCGTCAGCCGTCTGCCGGATGGTCCTGGCCTACGCGGCCAGACGCCGGATCCGGTGCCTGCACCTGGTCAGGCGGCCGGAACAGGTGACGCAGCTGCGCCTGCTGGGGGCGGACGAGGTGATCGACGTCTCCGCCGGCCCGTGGGTGGACCGGGTGCTGGCCGTCACGTCGGGCGGGGCGGCCGCCGCGATCGACTCGGTCGGCGGCCAGACAGGCCGCGGCCTGCTGGACTGCCTGCGTCCCGGTGGCCGGCTCGTCGTGTTCGGGGCGCTGTCCGGCGAGCCGATCCCGCTGCCGTCCCGCCAGGTCATCTTCTCCTCCCTCACCGTGCGCGGGTTCTGGCTGCCCGAACGGCTCGCCGCGCTGGAGCCGCACGACCGCGCCCGCCTCACCGAGGAGGTGGTCGCGGACGTCGCCGACGGCTGGCCCGGCGTGGACGTGGCCGGCCGGTACGCGCTGCCCGAGGTCAGGGCGGCGGTGCGGCACACCGCACGGACCGGCGGCGCGGGAAAGGTGCTGCTCACCGAACGACGACCGGACGTCCCCGCCCCGGGGCCGGCCGGCGACCCCCAACCCGAATGACGGAAAGGACATCATGAACGACCTCATCATCCCGTGCATCGACGTGGCCGGCGGCAGGGCGACGCCCCCCTCGGGCATCCCCGGCCTGGCCGACCCCGCCGACGCCGTCGAGATCGCCTCGGTCTACCTGCGCGACGGCGCCGGGCCGATCTTCGTGGACGTGCAGGAGCCATGGACCGAGCACGAGACGTTCCTGCCCCTGATCCAGGCGCTGAGCGGGACGGGCGGCACGTTCTGGGTCACCGTGGACAACGGCTACATGCCCTCGATCGAGGCGGCCGAGGCCCTGCTGACGGCGGGCGCGGCGGCGGTCGGCCTGAGCACCACCTCGGTGGAGCACCCCTCGGTCCTGCACACGCTCGTGCAGCGGCACGGATCCGGCCGCGTGGTGGGCGTCATGAACGTCGCCCGCGCCGGCGACGGCCGCTGGAACGTCGCCATCCGCGGCGGCGAGCAGGAGACCGACCTGGACGCCGTCGTCTGGGCGAAGATGCTGGCCGACCTGGGCGCCGGCCGCCTGCTGGCCAACAGCCTCGACCAGGAGGGCACCGGCAACGGCTACGACCTGGAGATGACGCCGGCCATCGCCTCGGCGGTGGGCGTCCCCGTCATCGCCTCGGGCGGCGCCGGCGCCGTCGAGCACCTGTACGAGGGGCTCACGACGGGCGGCGCCCGGCACGCCCTGGTCAACAACCTCTTCCACAGCGGCCAGGCCACGATGACCCAGGCGCACGAGTTCCTCGACAAGGGCGGCCTCAGAAATCCCGTGGAAGGCGCCGCGGAATGACCGCCGAGACGCTGATCAAGGAGCTGGCGCGGGCCCGGGCGCAGTCGCCGCCGCCCAACCCGCTGCTCGCCCTGGCCGCCGACGGCCGGGTCACCGTCGGCCACCTGCGCCGCCTCGTCGCGATCGAGCGCGCCTACCACCATGCCGAGCTCGTGGCCTACGGCGAGCTGCTCACCCAGTTCCCGCACCCGCCGGCCGCCGGTTTCCTGCTCAAGGTGGCCGGGCTGGTGGACGAGGCGCGTGCCGCGCTCGCCGTCGTGGCCGAGCGGCTGGGCGAGCCGCCGGACCTCGGCGACGACCTGGCCGCGCACGCCTTCTGCGGGTACGTCTCCTGGCTGGCCCTGCACGGCAGCCAGGCGGCCATGGCCCTGTCGCTGTACTCCGCCCCGGACGGCGTCTACTACGGCGGCGCCGTCGAGCTGGTGCGGCTGCTGGACGAGCACGGCGTGACGGTGCCCGGGGAGTTCACGGCCTACTACGGCAACAGCCCCGACCCCCTGCTGACCGACGACGCCGCGGCGGTCGTGGACGACGGCCTGGCCCGGGGCGACGACCCCGGCGAGGCCCTCCGCGCGGCCCGGCTGTGCGACAGGTACATGGCCCTGCTCTGGACGGCGGCGGCCCGCACGTGAGGGGCCGGCCCGGACGCCACGGCAGGAGCCCGGCATGACCGCCCCGGTCCGGGCCGACGTGCACGTCCGCCTGGCCCCCGGGGTGACGACGCGCGACTACGAGCGAAGGTTGCGCGAGATGAGCGGCGTGGTGCACGCGCACGTGGTCGTCGGTGACTACGACCTGACCGTGCGGGTGGCCTGCGAGGACGGCGCGCAGCTCCGGGGGACGATGGCCCGCCTGCGCCAGGCCGGCGCGCAGGCCCTCGCCGCCGAGCTGATCGTCCGCACGCTGCTCGGCTAGGGACGCTCGGCCGGGGACGCTCGCCGGGGACGCGCGGCAGCCGGATGTCAGGTCCGCGTCAGGCCCTTGTCACGACCTCGGGGAACGCAGACATGTCCGCACAAGAGAAAGGTTTCACCATGACCGCCACCGCAGAGCTCACCCTGGCCACCTCCGCCGTCACCGAGCTCCGACGGCTGCGCGACCGCTCTCCGGTCGGCAACCGCCTGCTGGACCTGGCCGAGGTCGGCGGGCTCACCCTGGAGCACCTGCGCCGGCTCGTCGGCATCGAGCTGCAGTGCCACATCGCCGAGCTGGCCGCGTACGGCACCGTGATCGCCCGCTTCTCCGACAGCCCCGTCGTCGGCCTCTACCTGGACGTCGCCCGCCTGGTGTACGACGCGCACCCCAAGCTGCTGGCCTGCGTCCGCCCCCTGGGCATGGACCCGGCCGCGGCGGGGCGGTGGCCGTCCGGGCCCGACGCGCAGGCGTTCAACGGCTGGGTCTCGTGGCTGGCGCTGCACGGCGGCCAGGCCGACAACGCGCTGGCCCTCCACACGGACATGACGGTCTACTTCCCCGGCTGCCAGGCCCTGCTCGAAGCGGTCCGCAAGCAGGGGCTGGACGTGCCGCAGGAGTTCGTCGACTACTACGAGGGCGGCCAGTCCGACGAGCTGGAACGGCGGGCGCTGGAGGTCGTCGAGCACGGCCTGCGCAACGGCGAGGACAAGGCCACCGCGATCACCCGCGCCCGGCAGCTGGAGGAGCACATCGGCAGCTTCTGGACGGCAGCCGCGCACACCGGCTGAGCTGGAGAGGACCCCACATGAGCCTGAAGGAATGGAACGACACCGCGCGGCCCTACCCGCGCGACGCGGTGCTGCCCGAGCTGTTCGACGCCCAGGCCGCCCGGACCCCGGACGCGCCCGCGCTGACCGGCGGCGGCCGGACGCTGACCTACCGGGAGCTGGCCGGCCGCGCGGACGCGCTGGCCAGGGTGCTGCGGCGGCAGGGCGTGCGGGCGGGGACGCCCGTGGCCCTGCCCGTGGAACGGTCGGCCGAGGCCGTCGTGGGGATCTGGGCCGTGCTCAAGGCGGGCGGCGCGTACGTCCCGCTCGACCCCGAGGACCCGGTGGCCCGGCTGCGCGAGCTGACCCGGCGGCTCGGCGTCGAGCACGTCGTGACGCGCGCCCACCGGCGTCCGTTGCCGGACGCGCGGCACGTGCTGCTGCTGGACGGGCCGGTGCCCGAGGCCGGACCGCTGCCGCCGAAGGTGGCCTCGGCGACCGATCCGGCCTACGTCATCTTCACCTCCGGGTCCACCGGCGTGCCGAAGGCGGTCGCCGAACCGCATCGCGGGCCCGTCCGGCTGGCGACGGGGACCGACTGCGCCGCGTTCGGCCCCGACGACGTCGTCCTGGCCACCACGAACCCGACGTTCGACGTGTCCTGCTTCGAGATCTTCGGGGCGCACCTGAACGGCTCCCACCTCGTCGTGCCCGAGCCCGAGGCGCTGTTGTCGCCGCCGGACCTGGCCCGCGAGCTGCGCGAGCGCGGCGCGACCGTGCTGTGGCTCAGCGCGGGCCTGTTCCACCAGCTCGGCTTCGCCGACCCCGGCATGTTCTCCTCGCTGCGCTACCTGGTGGCGGGCGGGGACGTGCTGAACCCCGACTGCGTGCGCGGGGTCCTGGCCGCCGGGCCGCCCGAGCACCTGGTCAACGGCTACGGTCCCACGGAGAACGGCACGTTCTCCACCGCCCACGAGGTGACCGAACTGCCGCCGGACGCCGAACGCGTGCCCATCGGACGGCCGATCGCCAACTCCACCTGCTACGTGCTGCGCGAGGACGGCAGCCCGTGCGAGCCCGAGGAGGAAGGGGAGCTGTACGTCGGCGGCGACGGCGTGGCGCTCGGCTACGTGGGCGACGAGGAACGCACGGCCGAACGTTTCCTGCCCGACCCGTTCCTCGGCGGGGACGCGCGCATGTACCGGACCGGCGACCGGGCGGCCTGGCGGCCAGGCGGCGTGCTGGACTTCCTGGGCCGGCTGGACCGGCAGGTCAAGGTCAGCGGCTACCGGGTGGAGATCGGCGAGGTCGAGTCCGAGCTGGCGGCCCATCCGGAGGTGCGCGAGGCCGCCGTGACCGTACGGGAGTCCGGGCGGGGCGACCGGGCGCTGGTGGCGTGGGCGGTGCCGCGGCGGGCGGAGGACCGGCGGTCCTTCGCGCTGCGGGTGCGGGCGTTCCTGCGGGACCGGCTGCCCGCGTTCATGGTCCCCGGCCGGGTCGCGGTCGCCGACGAGCTGCCGCTGAACAGCAGCGGCAAGGTGGACACCCGCGCCCTGGCCGAAGCCGGCGGCCGGCCGTCGGCCGGCCCCGCCGACCCGCCGCGAGGCGAGATCGAGCGGTGCGCCGCCGAGGTGTGGACGGCCGTGCTCGGGACGCCGGTGGAGTCCCGCGCCGACGACTTCTACGAGCTCGGCGGCACGTCGTTGCAGGCCGTCCAGATCGTCACCGCGCTGCGCGCCCGCCCCGGCATGGGCGGCCTCCCCGGCCCCGCGCTGGTGCGCGCGCTGCTGGACTCCACGTCGCTGGAGGCGTTCGCCACCCGGATCGCCGCCCTGCGCGCGGGGGCCGACGGCGCGGACGGTGAGAGGGACGTGGACCTCGCCCGGGAGGCCCGGCTCGACCCCGGCCTCCGCTTCGGCCCGGCGGACCCGGCGCCCCCTCGGGAGATCCTGGTCACCGGCGCGACCGGATTCCTGGGCGCCTTCCTGGTCCGGCGGCTGCTCGACGTCACGGACCTGCGCCTGTCGTGCCTCGTGCGGGCGGCGGACGGCGAGGACGGGATCCGCCGGATCGGCGCGGCCCTGCGCAGGTACGGCCTGCCGGCGGCGGACCTCGACACGAGGGTGACCGCGGTGCCCGGCGACCTCGCCCGGCCCGGCCTGGGGCTGACGGCGGCGGAGCTGGACGGGCTCGCCGGCCGCACGGACGTCGTCCTGAACGCCGCCGCCAGGGTGAACTTCGTCTATCCCTACTCCCGGCTCCGGGACGTCAACGTCGGCGGCGTGCGCTCGCTCGTCCGCCTGGCCGCCCACGGCGGGCGCGCGCGCCCCTTCCACCACGTGTCCACGGTGGACGTGCTCGCCGCCGCGGACGGGCCGCCCGCCGGCGGGCGGGTGCGCGAGGACGATCCGCTGCCGCGTCCGGACCGGCTGCGGCAGGGGTACGCGGAGACCAAATGGGTGGCCGAGGCCCTGCTGGACGAGGCCGCGGAGCGCGGGCTGCCGGTCGCCCTCTATCGGCCGTACGAGATCACCGGCAGCCGGGACCGGGGCGTGTGGAACACCGGCACCATGATGGCCGCCGTGATCAAGGCGATCGCCGAGTCCGGGGTCGCGCCGGACGTGCCGCTCCGGCTGGACTTCGTCCCCGTGGACTACGTGGCCGAGGCCGTCGTGGCGCTGCTGGCCGGGGCGCCGGCGCGCGGCCGCGTCTATCATCTGGCGAACCCGCGCCCGGCCGCCCTGTCACTGCTGGTCGAGCGGCTGCGCCGGCAGGGCTACCCCGTCCGGGTCACCTCCAGGGACGACTGGGTGCGGGAGATGGAACGCCTCTGCGCCGCCGACCCGTCTGCGCCGCTGGCCGGGTACCTCACGCTGCTCACCGGCGAGGAGGCGGCGGCCGGCTCCGTGCCGGCCCGGCAGCTCGCCGGCGCCCTGCCGGAGCCGGATCTCACGAACCTGGCCGAGGCGGCCCCGGACGTGCCGGCCGCCTGCCCACCCGTGGACGCCGGACTGCTCGACCTCTATATCGGATGGCTGCGCGAAACCGGCTACCTGCATCAAAGCACAACAGCATCCCGAGAAACACATTCTCCGCGCGGTTCCCGTGGATAAGTTAACATTTACAGTTGCCGGGCGCGGCACAATCGATGCGGGCGATGATGATCTCATTTGACATTCTGGGCCCATTGGAAGTCAGGGTCGATGAAGACCGGATTCAGATTGCCGGCCCGAAAAAACGCTCTTTGTTCGCCGTGCTGCTGCTCCGGCACGGCGACGTCGTCCCGGTCGAGGACCTGGTCGCCGAGTTGTGGCGGGACGACCCGCCCAGGCAGGCGGCGAACGCGCTCCACGCGCACGCGTCCCGGTTGCGGATGTCCATCATGCGCTGGCGGGAACGCCACGGCCTGCCGATATCCCTGCAGACCCGCTATCCCGGATATTGTCTCCAGGTTCCGGCCGAGGCGATCGACGCCGTGCGCTTCGAAGAGCTCGACGCGGCGGCGAACACGGTGAAGTCGGCCGAGCCGGACAGGGCCGTCGCCCTCCTCCGCGAGGCGCTGGCGCTGTGGCGCGGCCCGGCGCTGCAGGACGTGCCGCGCGGCCCGATCAGGGACCAGGCCGCGCAGCTCCTGGAGAGCCGGCGGATGCTGACCACCGCCAGCCTCATAGAGATCAACCTCGACCTGGGCCGGCACGTCGAGATCATCCCCCAGCTCGAGGCGCTGGTGCTGCAGAACCCCCTCGAAGAACGGCTCTATTCCCAGCTGATGGTCGCGCTGCATCGCGCGGGCCGTCCCGCCGACGCGCTCGGGATCTACCAACTCGCCCGCGTGTCCTTCGCGAAAGAGATCGGGCTGTCCCCCTCGCCCGCGTTGGAAAGGCAAATGCTGGCCATTCTCAATCGATCCACCAAATAGCCGGACGAGACAAGGAGAAACCGATATGAAGACCGACCGCAGGCTCGACGCCGTCTCCCTCGTGCAGGAGATCGGCCGGCGGACGGCGGAAAACCCGATCGACAATCCGATCGTCGCGAAATTGCGGGAGGACCGGTTCACGCCGGCGGATCTGCGGCGGCTGCTGGAATTCGAGGTGCGGCTGAACCGCACCGAACTCGCCGCCTACGCGCTGGCCGCGTCCAGGTTCGCCGGCCAGCCGGAGGACGTGTACTGCCTGCGTCTGCAGGAAATGGCGTCGCGCGCCCGGACGAAACTTCTGGACTGCGCGCGCGTCCTGCCCATCGAACCGCGCACCGGAGCCGACGGCCGGGCCGAGGGCTTCACCGCCTACGCCTACGGCTCCTACCTGAGCTGGCTCGCGCTCAACGCGAACCGGGCCGGCCTGGGCGCCGCCTCGCTGGTGGACGTCCGCTCGTACTTCGACACCTCCGACGAGCTGGGCGCCTGGTTGCGCAGCCCCGGCAGCGGCGCGCCCGAGGAGGCGGTAGCCTTCTACGGCGGCGAGCCGGAGGGGTTGAGCGCGTCGGCCGTCGCCTTCATCCAGGCCGGGCTCGACGCCGGCGACGACCCGGACGAGGCGCTGCGCCTCAGCGACGTGATGCGCGACGTCATGGGGTACTTCTGGCGAGCGGTGTCGGTCGGCTGACGCGTTGGCGGTCCCCGGGGATCAGGCCACCGGACAGCCCAGCCGGCCACCCGGGGACCAGGCCCTGCCCGCCCGCATCCCTATCCCCGGCCCGTGTCCGGCGGGCCGGCGACGAGGGCGGTCAGGGCCTCGGGCGTCGGATGGTCCTGGACGGCGGACACCGGAAGCCGGACGCCGCACACCTCCTCGACCCGCTGGACGATGCGGGTGGCCGCCAGCGAGTGGCCGCCGAGGTCGAAGAAGTCGGATCGGGGGCCGACGTCGTCCACCATGAGGACCTCACGCCAGATCTCCACCATGCCGGTCAGGGGGATGGTCATCGCCCGCTCCTGTTCTGCTCCTGTGCCAGCCGGCGCCGCACGCCGGGCCGGTCGATCTTGCCGTTGGCCGTCAACGGGATCCTCGGGCCGGGCACGACCCGGGTGGGGATGGCACTCTCCGGCAGGTCCGCCGACATGAAACGCCGCAGTTCCCCCACGGTGGGGCACGGCCCGGACACCACGACGAGCGCCCCGAGGGCACGCGTGTCGCCGACGGTGGCGACGGCCGCCTGGCGGACGCGCGGATGGCGCAGCAGCGCGGCCTCGATCTCGGCGGCCTCGACGCGTACGCCGCGCACCTGGAGCTGGCCGTCGTCCATCCGTCCCTGGAACTCCAGCTCGCCGCGGGCGTTCGCGGCGGCCAGGTCGCCGGTCCGGTACCAGCGGCCGGGAAGGCCGGGCAGGGTGACGAAGCGGCGGGCGGTCTCCTCGGGCCGGCGATGGTAGCCGAGCGCGAGCACCGTGCCGCCGATGTGGATCTCCCCGGTGCTCCCGGCAGGCACGGGCCGCCCCCGCGGGTCCACCAGGACGACGCGGGCGCCGTCGATCGGCCGGCCGATGGGCGGCAGGCCCGAGTCCGGCACCCGCCCGATGGGGTGCCAGGTGGCGCAGACGGTCGCCTCGGCGGGCCCGTAGTGGTTGACCAGGTCCCAGCCCCGAGGGAGGCGGCGCAGGCGCAGCGCGTCACCGCCGGTGAGCATCGTGCGCCAGGGGATGTCGTCGTCGGCGTCCAGCTCGACGAGCATCTCGGCGAGCGGGGTGGGCGCGAACAGGATGTCGATCGCCCGCTCGCGGCCGAACTCGACCAGCTCCACGGGCGAGACCCGCACCTCGTCGGGAGCGACCACGAGCGTGCCCCCGGCACACAGACAGGGCCAGATCTCCCAGACGGCCGCGTCGAACCCCAGGCCGGCGGTGTGCAGCTGACGGGTGCGCGGGCCCGTCCGGTAGGTGCGGTGGTGCCAGGAGACCAGGTTGGCCAGGCTCTCGTGGCCGACCAGGACCCCCTTGGGCGTCCCGGTGGTCCCCGAGGTGTGCACGATGTACGCGGCCCGGGCCCGGGTCCGCCGGAACTCCGTCCCGCCCCGGTCGAGCTCGCCGGGCGTGCGGCCGGAGCGGCCGGACACCAGGATCGTGCCCGGCCCCATCTGGTCGAGCAGGGCCCGTTGCCGCCGTCGGGGGAGCGCCGCGTCGATGGGCGCGTACGGGCGGCCGGACAACATGGCCGCCAGCGCGGCGACCACGAAGTCGCGCCCCCGCGGCAGGCGCACGCAGACCGGCGCGCCCGGCGGGCCCGCCCGGTCCAGGGCCGCGGCGCCGCTGACGGCGCGCCGTAGCAGCTCGCCGTACGTGAGGCCGCCGCGGTCGTCCTCGATCGCGACGTGGCCGGGCTGGACGGCGGCGATCCGCGACACCATGTCGGGCACGGTCACGTTCATGGGCAGCTCACCTCTCGCGTGGTCGGGGGCAGGACGTCCTGCACGGCGTGGGCGATCGCGGCGGCCCCCTCGTCGGTCAGCACGCTCCAGTGGTCGCCGGGGATCGGCCGCACCCGCACGCCGGCCGGGTACAGGGACGAGAGCCACCGTTCCAGCCACCGGCAGCGGCGCGGCGAGGCGCCGGCCCGCAGGACGACCGCCGGGCAGGGCACCGGGCGGGGGCGGTGGAGGAGGAGCGCGCGCAGGTTGCGGCGGTAGACCCCCGCGAGGTCGAACCCGTCGCCGGACGCCTCGACGAGCCCGGCGATGCGCCGCCCGGCCTCGGTGGCGGCCTCGGTGGCGGCTCCGGTGGCGGCTCCGGTGGCGGCTCCGGTGGCGGCTCCGGTGGCGGTCCCGGTCGCGGTCCCGGTGGCGGCTGCGCCGGGGCTACGGCGGGCACGGCGCAGGTGGCGCAGGTGGCTCAGCGCGTCGGCCAGATGGCGGGGATGGGCGCCCACGGGGATGCCCGGCCCTGGTGGCGGATGCCCGTCCACGCAGATCAGGAGGGCGACCGGGTCACCGTCCCGGGTCAGCTGCCGGGCCATCTCGTGGGCCACGACCGCCCCCATCGACCAGCCGAGCAGGACGACGGGCCGCCCGTCCGGCCGTACCCGCCGGAGCTGGCGTACGTGGCCGGCGGCCAGGGCCTCGACCGTGCCGGGGTGGCGGGTCCCGGCGACGAGCCCGGGGGTGTCGAAGGCGTGGCAGGTCCGGCCGGTCAGGGCGCCGGCCAGCGGCCGGTAGGCGAGCGAGCTGCCCGACGCGGGCGGCACCAGGAAGATCGGGTCGGGCGACGGGCCCCGGGCGAGGAGCGTTGGCTCGGCGTCCGGCTCGTCCCCGGCGTCCGGCCCGTCCCCGGCGTCCGGTCGGTCGCCGGCGGACGGTCGGTCGGCGAGGTCGATCAGCTGCCCGAAGGTGGGGCGTCCGGCGAGGTCGAGCAGGTGGCCGAAGGTGGGGCGTTCGGCGAGGACGCCGACCGGGATCTCGGCCCCCAGCCGCTCCCGCGCGGCGGCGGCCAGCCGGACCAGCCCCAGGGACTCGCCGCCCAGCCGGTAGAAGTCGTCCTCGGGGGAGACCGCGTCCACGCCGAGCGCGTCCCGCCACAGGTCCGCCAAGGACGTGCGGGCGGCGTCCGGCCGGTCGGGGGAGGTCGCGGGCGGCGGGAGCGGGGTGGCGTCGTCCGGCGTGACCGGGTCGAACGGCGGGGCCGGGAGCGCCCGGCGCCGCCAGGCGGCGGGGTCGTCCCGGGTGGGGGCGTCCTGGTCGGGATTGTCCACGTCGGTCCAGTTCACGGGGGCGCCGTGGGCCCACAGGGAGCCAAGCGCGTCGAGCACGCCGGTCCGGTCCGTGCCGTGGCGGCCGGGGAGGGCGACGGCCGCGAGATCCGCGTTCCATAACGGATGGCGCCGCAGGGAGGCCGTCGTCGCGGTTCCCGCGCCCAGTTCGGCGAACAGTTCGGCCGGGCCGTTCAGCAGGTCGCCCACGCAGGCGCGCATCCGGACGGTGCCGCACAGCTGCGCCACCCAGTAGCCGGGATCGGCCGCGGTCCCGGCGTCCAGGGGCTCGCCGGTGAGGCCGGACAGCACGGTGAAGTCGAGGCCGCCCCGCACGGGCGTCCTGGCGACGGCCCGCGACAGCGCGTCGGCGGCCGCGCGCATGGACGGGGAATGGAAGGCGTGGCCCGTACGCAGCGGCGCGTGGGCCACTCCGGCCGCCGCCAGCTCCGCGCGCAGCCGCTCGACGCGTTCGCGCGGGCCGGCCAGGATCGTACGACCGACGTCCTCGACCGCCACCGACAGGCTGGTGTCCCGCCCGAACCCGGGCACCGCCTCCGCCACCCGGTCGAGCGGCAGATCGACGGCCAGCATCCGGCCGGGCGGGCAGGCGCGCATCGCGGTCGCGCGCTCCGCCACCAGGACCAGGGCGTCCTCGAACGTCCACAGCCCGGCGGCGGCCACCGCGGTGTACTCGCCCAGGCTGGAGCCCAGCGCGGCGACCGGCCGCAGGCCCCAGTCCATGAGCTGGCGCGCGATCCCGTAGCCGAGCACGAACAGGTTCACCTGCTGGACGAGCGTGTCGTCGCCGCCGTCCCGGCCCAGGACGTCCGGGTCGAGCCCGAGCCGCTTCGCGAGGACGGTCCGGGCGCGCGCGTCGGCCTCCCGCACGGCGGGCAGGCAGGCGCGCAGCGCATCGGCGGCGCCGCCGGCCCGCGGACCGCCCTGGCCGGGGAACAGCAGCGCGACCCGCCCGGCGTCCCGCGCCCGCAGCGGTGTGGTCTCCCTGGCCAGCTCGCGGACGGCCGCCTCCGGCGTCTCGGCCACCACCGCCCGTCGCAGGGGCAGTTCGCGGCGGCCGAGGCTCAGCGTGCGGGCGGCGTCCGGCATCGAAGGGGCGTCCGCGGCGCCGAGCCGGTCGGCCAGGTCCTTGCGGTAGGCGGACAGGGAGGGCGCGCTGTGCGCCGACAGGCACAGCACCCGCGGCCCAGGACGGGGCGTGCCCGCCGTCAGCGCCGGTGGCGAGGCGAGCACGACGTGGACGTTGGTCCCGCCCATACCGAGCGAGCTCACCCCGGCCAGCGCGGGGCCGGGCCACGGCCGCCGCTCCGTCGCGACGCGGAAGGGGCCGCCGTCCAGGCCCAGGTCCGGGTTGGGGCGCTCGAAGTGCGCGCTCGGGACGATCTCCTCGTGCCGGAGCATCAGCGCGGTCTTGATGAGGCCCGCGACGCCGCTCGCCGCGCCCGCGTGCCCGATGTTGCCCTTGACCGAGCCGAGGCCGCAGAACCCGGCCCGCCCGGTGTGCGCGCCGAACGCCTCGGTCAGGGCCGCCACCTCGACGGGGTCGCCGAGCCGGGTCCCGGTGCCGTGCGCCTCGACGTAGGACACCTCGGCCGGATCGACGCCCGCCGCGTCGAGGGCGCGCGCCGTCACGTCCCGCTGCCCCTGCACGGACGGAGCGGTGAAGCCCACCTTGCGGGCGCCGTCGTTGTTGGCCGCCGACCCGCGGACGACCGCGACGATCTCGTGCCGCTCGCGCAGGGCGTCCGCCAGCCGCCTCAGCACCACGACGCCCACGCCGTCGGCGGGCACGGTGCCGCGGGCCCCGGCGTCGAAGGGCCGGCAGTAGCCGTCGGGCGAGAGCACGTCGCCCTCGACATGCCGGTAGCCGCCCTCCGGATGGACGCCGATGCGCACGCCCCCGGCCAGCGCCACGTCGCACTCGCCGTCGCGCAGGCTGCGGCACGCCAGGTGCACGGCCAGCAGCGAGGTCGAGCACGCCGACTGCACCGTGATCGCGGGTCCGCGCAGGCCGAGCTTGTAGGCGACCCGGGTGGCCAGCATGTCCTTGTCCCAGGCGGTCTCCGGAGCGCCGTCCTTGACCAGGGGAGGGTCGCAGCCGCCGAAGACGCCGATCGCGCCGTCGAAGCGGACCGGGTCGAGGGCCGCGTCGTCGAGCGCGAGCGAGGCCGTCTCCAGGAACACCCGCTGCTGCTGATCGATGGACGCGGCCTCGGCCCGGCTGTAGCCGAAGTAGCGCCAGTCGAACAGGGCCGCCCCCGGCATGACGCCGTACGCCGCGACGAACCCCTCGCCGGACGGGTCCGCGCCGCCGCGCGGGTTCGGGCGGCGCTCGATCGTGTCGGCGCCGGTGCGCAGGTTGTGCCAGAACCGTCGCACGTCCGCCGCGCCGGGGAAGCGGCAGGCCATGCCCACGATGGCGATCAGGTCAGGCATGCCCGCCTCCTCCGACGGCCGCCGTCACACCGTCCGCGGTCAGACGGGCGGCGAGGGAACGCACGGTCGGGCAGGCGAAGAACACCGTCACGGGCACCTCGGCGCCGAGCTCGTCCTCCAGCCGCACCTGGACGCGGGTGAGCAGGCCGGAGTCGCCGCCGGCCTCGAAGAAGTTGTCGTCCAGGCCGATCCGCGGCCGGCGCAACACCTCGCGCCACACGCCCAGGACGTGCTCCTCCAGCGCCGCCGCCGGCCCGCCGGGGCGGCCGGCGCCTCCCGCGTCCGCCCGTGGCGGGGCGGCCGCCGGCGGGTCGCCGGGTCTCAGCGGGGTGGTCCGCCCCCGGGCGAGGTCGTCCAGGGCCGCGGCGACGAGCCGCGCGAGGCGGGCCGCGTCGCCTTCGTCCAGCAGGCCGCCCCGGCAGGTGATCGTTCCGTCCAGGCCGCCGTCCGCGGCCGTCCAGACCGTGATCATGACGGGGTGGGCGGCGTGCGGCCGGGTCTCCGGGAAACGCATCCTGGTCAACGGGCGCCCGCCCAGCTCGGCCGGCTCGCCGTCGTCGCCGGTCTCGAAGGCGAGCAGGACCTCGCAGAACGGCGCCGCGTCCAGCCGCCGGGCCGGACGCAGCCGGGCCACGACCCGCTCGTAGGGCACGTGCTGGTCGTCGACGGCTTCGGCGATCTGGTCGCGCAGGACGGCGACCAGCTCGTCCGGGGTGCCGGCCGGCCCGGTGCGGGAACGCAGGACCACCAGGTTGACGCACGGCCCGACGGCCTGGGCGAGCGCGGGATCGGCTCGGTTCTCGGCGGGCACGCCGAAGGTGACGTCGTCGCGTCCGGTCCAGCGGTGCAGAGCGGCGGCCACGGCGCCGGCCACCACCGTGAACGGGGTGGCCCGCAGCCGCCGCCCGGCGGCGCCCAGCTCCGCGCCCCGCACCGGCGGCAGCGGAACCGTGACGGGCTGCTCGCCGGGATGCGCGGCCGGCCGCAGGATCGTGCTCGGCGCGCCGGCCAGACGCCGTCCGGCACGGGCCAGCGCGGCCTCGTCGTCCCGCGCGAGTTCGGCCGCCGCGACGTCGCGGAACTGCGGCCCCTCCCACGGCGGCGGTGCGCCGCCCGCCTGCGCGGCCGCGTAGCAGCGGCCGAGGTCGCGCATGAGGACGCGCACCGAGCCGCCGTCGGTGACCAGGTGGTGCTGGCGCAGCACCAGCACGTCGTCCTCGTCGGCGGGGCGCAGGACGGCCAGGTGCAGCAGCCGTCCCGCGGCCGGGTCCAGGGCGGGAGCCCCGGCCGCCCACCGCGCGACGTCGTCCTCGGACACCTCCCGGGACCGGATCTCCCGCACGTCCACGTCCGGCTGCCAGGGGTCGCCGACGAGCTGGCGCAGCCCGTGCTCGCCGGAGCGGAAGCGGGTGCGGAGGATCTCGTGCCGCCCGGTCAGCTCGGCCGCGGCCCGGCGCAGCGCGCCGTCGTCCAGCCGCCCGGCCACCCGCCAGGCGACGGTTTCCTGGTAGGAGCCGGGGAGCAGGCGGTCGGCCAGGTGGATCTGCCGCTGGGTGGCCGAGGCCGGTGCCTCGTCCGCGTCCGCCTTGCGTAGGTCGGCGGCGTTCTCGGCGAGCGCCTCGACGTCGAGCTTGCCGTTGACGGTCACCGGCAGGCCGGGCACGGTGGCGTAGGCGTGCGGGATCATGTACGGCGGCAGCCGTTCGGCCAGGTGGCCGCCCAGCTCGTCGGGCGTCGGCGGCGCGCCCGAGAGCACCAGGTAGGCCACGATCCTGCCCTCGGAGCCGCCCTCCAGCAGCACGGCCGCGTCGCCGACGCCGGGGTGCTCGCGGAGCCGGGCGGCGATCTCGCCCGGTTCGATCCGGTAGCCGTGCCACTGGAACTGGTCGTCCACGCGGCGCAGGTAGAGCAGGCCGCCGTCGGGGCCGAGGCGGGCCAGGTCACCGGTCCGCAGGAGCACGTCCGCGCCGAACGCGTCCCGCACGAACCGTTCCCGGTCGAGCTCAGGCCGGCGCAGGTACCCCGCGGCGACGCCCGCTCCGCCGAGCCACATCTCGCCGGTCGCGCCCTCCGGGACGAGCCGCCGTCCCGTACGCGGGTCCACCAGGTGCACACTGGTGTGCGGGAGGGGGCGGCCGATGGGGCTGACGTCCCGTTCGCAGTCCTCGGCGGTCACCTCGTGGACCGTGGCGTGGACGGTGGCCTCGGTGATCCCGTACAGGTTGACCAGCCGGGCGCCCTGATGGCGGCGGTGCCAGTCGCGTAACCGGGACGGGTCCAGCCGCTCGCCGCCGAACAGCACGTACCTCAGGTCCGGCAGCGGCTTGGGGTCGGCGTCGTCCACGGCGACCAGCCGGGCGAAGGCCGACGGCGTCTGGTTGAGGATCGTGACGCGCTCGCGCAGCAGCGTCTCGCGCAGCGCCCACGGGTTCTGGACGTCCCCGTCCGGCATGACGACCAGCCGCCCGCCGGTGGCCAGGCAGCAGAAGATCTCCCAGACCGACATGTCGAAGGCGCAGGAGTGGAACTGCGCCCACACGTCGTGCGGCGAGAAGTCGAAGGGGAAGTGCGGGCCCGAGATCCGGGACACCACGTTGGCGTGGGTGACCAGGACGCCCTTCGGCTGCCCCGTCGTGCCCGAGGTGTACAGGCAGTAGGCGGGTGATGATCCCGGAAGCTCCGCAAGCGGGGCGTCCCCGGCCGCCGCACGGAGGTCGTCGAGCGTGACGGCGCTGTCCTCCCCGGACGGGGTCTCCTCGACCAGGAGCCGGCTACGGCTGTCCTGGAGGATGAACGAGGCCCGGGATCCGGGATGGCGGGGATCGATCGGGACGTACCAGGCGCCCGCCAGGAGCGTGCCGAGGATGGCCTCCACGGTGGCGGGGGCGGGCGGCAGCCTGAGCGCGACGGGGTCTCCCGGCCGGACCCCCGTCGCGGCCAGGCCGCCCGCGATCCGGGTGGCCCGTCGCCACAGCTCGCCGTACGTGACGCGCTCGCCGTCCCCGACGACCGCCACCGCTTCCGGTTGCGCCTCGGCCTGTGCCCGGACGAGACCGTGGACGGTGGCGCCGGCCGCCGCCGGCCCCGCCGGGGCGGGAGCCGGGCGGGTGACGAGGTCGAGGTCGCCCAGCCGCCGGTCCGGCGCTCGGGCCACCGTGTCCAGCAGGGCACTCAGGTAGCCGGTCAGCTGTCCGACGCGTTCCGTGGCCGGGCGGGGGCCGGACACGCCCAGCCATGCCCGTGGCCGTCCCTCCTCCAGGGCCAGGCGCACGTGCAGCGGGCCCGGCGCGTTCCCTCCGGGGCCGGTCGTCCGTACCGTGAGGGTGGCCGGCGGCGGGGAGAGCGCGGGGCACTCCGACACCTCCCGGCACAGCCGGGAGAACGGGACGTCCACCCCGACCCGCACCTCGACCGTCCGGGGCGGGCCGTCGCCGGGGAGGTGCAGGGCGAGCCGCACGCCGCCGTCCGCGCCGTACAGGGAGAGCAGGGCGGCGAGGCCCGCCACGAGGCGGACCGCCGGCTCCCGCGCCGCGTCCGGCGGAACGGGGACCGGCCGTTCCACGGTCGTCTCGTGCAGTTCCGGAGAGGCGTCGCCGCCCACTTCTGCCAGGAACGCCTCGATCCCTTCCTGCGGTCGTCGTGTCACTGGGAGCTCCCGTTCGACTGGTCAGGTGGTCGCGTGAGCGTCTGCTCGCGTGATCGTGCCGGCTTGTTCGTCCGATCGCTGCTCGCGGGATTCCGCGGGCCGGGCGCCGCCCCTACCCGGGCCTCCAGGGGGGCACACGGCGACCGCCGCGCACGTCAGAGCCCTGTCACAGCACGATCAGCCGCACGTCAGGACGGGTTGGCAGGAGGGAGGCGGACGCACGTCCCATCGACGAGGGGAGAACCATGTACACCGACTTCGAGCCGACCCCGCTGGCCGGCCAGGCCGTACGGCGGCTGCGGCAGCTGCGGGACGACGACCCCGTGCCCAACCGGTTCCTCGACCGCATGGACGCCGGGACGCTCACGATGGACCACGTCAGGCAGCTCGTGGGCGTGACCCACAAGTGCCACCCCGCCGAGATCACGGCGTTCGCCACGATGATCGCCCGCGACCCGCACCCGCTCGCGGTCGAGTTCTTCGACGGCATGCTCGGCCTGATCCACCGTGCCCGGCCCAAGCTGGCCAAGGTGATGGCCGCCCTGGACCTCGACGAGGAACGCCTGCACCGCTGGCCGGCCGACCCCGCCGCCTACCAGGTGGCCGGGACGTGGGGCTGGATCGGCTTCCTCGGCACCCAGGCCGACGCCGCGCTCGCCCTGTACTGGGACATGGTCCGCTACTTCCCCGACAGCGACGAGATGCTCGCCCGCCTGCCCAAGACCGGCCTCGACGTGCCGGAGGAGTTCGTCGCCTACTACGGCGGCGGGCAGTCCGACGAGCTCGAACGTCAGGCGCTGGCGGTGGCCGAGCACGGCCTGCGGCGCGGGCAGAGCGCGGACGACGCCGTGTTCGCCGCCCGCCTGATGGAGGAGAGCATCGGCCAGTACTGGGCCGCCGCGGCCGCCGACCCGCGCGAGCCCCGGCCCTGATCCCGGCGATCCCTTCTCGGAGGCGCGGCTCCCCGCCCCGCCACCTGCGTCTTCGTGCGCGACGCCCGGCGGTGCGCTCGGCCCGTGCCGGCGGGCGTCGTCCCCGTCTTGTGCAAGGGCGGCGAATGCGGTGGACTCGCTTGATCACGACAAACCGCGGGTGTGTGCCGGCGGCGGGCCAGATCCGAGAAGGGACACGCAACAATGAAGTTATCGCGGAGCGGCCAGAAGATGTCTGACATGTCGGGCCTGCGGAGCATCATGGAGGACGTCGCGACCTCCACCGCCTCGGGCGCGTCCGACTGGCTGAACCTGAGCATCGGCAACCCCGCCCAGATCAAAGAGGTCATCGACGCCTGGAGGGACCTGACCGCGACCGTCGTGGCCGAGGACTTCGCCGCGACCAGCAGCCGCTACGGGCCCTCACGCGGCATGCCCACCCTGGTCGAGGAGATCGTCACCTCCTTCAACGCCCGCTACGGCTGGGGCATCACGGCCGACAACGTCGTGGTGGGGCCGGGCAGCCAGATGCTCTTCTTCATCGCCACCGCGCTGTTCTCCGGCCAGACCGCCGACGGCTCGTTCCAGCGCGTGGTCCTGCCCATGACCCCCGACTACGCCGGCTACCTGGGCCTGTCCACGGACCCCGACGGCGTGACCGGCATCGCCCCCGCGACCGAGCTGATCGGCGACAGGTCCTTCCGCTACGCCTTCGACTTCGAGGCGGTGGAACGATGCCCCGAGATCGGCATGCTCCTGCTGTCCAGCCCCAGCAACCCGACCGGCCGCAGCATCGACGGCGACGAGCTCGCCCGGCTGATCGAGCTGGCCCGGCGCCGTGACGTGCCGCTGATCGTCGACCACGCCTACGGCGCCCCCTTCCCCCGCGTCGCCGCCTCCCGGGTCGCCCCGCAGTGGGACGACCACCTGATCAACTGCTTCACCCTGTCCAAGGCGGGCATGCCCGCCGAACGCGTCGGATTCGCGATCGGGCCGTCCCGGTACATCCGCGCGATGGTGTCGTTCATGGCCAACTCCGTCCTGCACGCTCCGCAGCTCATGCAACGGGTGGCGGCCAGGGCGCTGTCCTCGGGGCTGCTGGACCGGCTCGCCTCCACGGTGATCAACCCGTTCTACCGGGCCCGCCGCCTGTACGCCGAGCGCCTGCTGGCCGACCTCCTGCCCGAGTCCGTCGCCTGGCGGCTGCACGCCGGAGAGGGCGGCATGTTCTGCTGGTTGTGGATCGATCACGACTGGTTCGACGACATGGCCCTGTACCGGCTGATGAAGACCAAGAAGGTCTTCGTCGTCCCCGGCCGCCACTTCTTCGCGCCCCCGGCGTCGGCCGCCACGCCGGAGCCCCACACCAGGCGGTGCTTCCGGATCAGCCTCACCGCCGACGAACACGTGATCGCCGAGGGCGTCGGAAGGATCGCGGAAGGCCTCCTGGAGCTGCGCCGCGGCTCCTGAAGGCCCGCGCCGCCCGGACCTGCCGCCCCTCACGAGCCCAGGCCCGGCGCGGCCCCGCCACCAGGACGCCGCTACCAGGACACCGCTACTTGGCGAGGCCGAGCCCTCGGACCAGGACGGTGGCCGCCTTGGCGATCACGCTGTTGTCCATGGTCGCGTTCGGGGCGGTGCGATTGGTGTAGATCGCGATGATCACCGGCGCGCCGGAGGGCGGCCAGGCGACGGCGATGTCGTTGGCCGGAGCGTACGCGCCGGCGCCGCCGCCGGTCTTGTCGCCGACGATCCAGTCCCGCGGAACCCCGGCCCGGATGCGCTCGGCGCCGGTGACGCTGGCCCGCAGCCAGTCGTTCAGCCGCTGCCGGTCCTCGGGCACGAGCGCGTCGCCCAGGCTGAGCTGCTGCAGGTCGCGGGCCATGAACGCGGGCTTGACGGTGTCGCGCTTCTCGCCCGGCTTCCAGTCGTTGAGTTCCGGCTCCCAGCGGTCGAGCCGCCCGACCGGGTCGCCGAGCGAGCGGTAGTAGCGGGTCAGCCCGGCGGGTCCGCCGATCTGCTTGAGCAGCACGTTCGCCGCGGTGTTGTCGCTGGCGGTGACGGCCGCGTGGCACAGCCGGTCCGCGGTCATGCCGTTCCTGACGTTCTCCGGCCGTCCGCTGATCGGCGAGTTCGCGACCACGTCCTCGGCCGTCCAGTGCAGCGTGCGGTCCAGCAGGCCGGGGTCGGTCGTGCGGGCCTTGTCCAGGATGGCGCCGCACAGGACGGCCTTGAAGGTGGAGGCGCCGGCGAATCGTTCGCCGCCCCGGTAGGAGAGGGTCCTCCCGGTGCCGGTGTCGATCGCGTAGGCCCCGATGCGTCCCTGGTAGGAGTTCTCCAGCGCGCGCAGTTGCTTCCTGACGCCGGCCGTGCCGCTCTCCGGCCGGGCGGCGGCGAGGACGGACGCCGAGCGCGTGTCGGCCCCCGCCGAGCCCGCCAGGCCCACGACGGCCGCCATCGCCGTCGAGGTCGCCAGCACAGAAGCGCCGAGCCTGGTACGCAGCCCTCCGTGACGAACGTCTCTCATCCCGACTCCCCGATCTCGATCCGGACCTTCCCGAGCGCGACCAGAAGACCAGAGGCCGCAGCGGGATGTCCAATAGCGATATGAGACACCGAACCATAAGGATCCGGATATTCACCCAGGTGCCGAAGAACTCCCGCGCGGCGCTGCCCGCATCCGGGTCCGGCGCGATCGGTGGTCGAGGCGGTACGGCGTCGGTGACCGGGCGCCCGTGTGCGCCGGCCCTGCGCTGCGGGTGATGGGATCGGTTCCATGCCCACAGTGATCACCGGCCTCGACCGGTGCATGCAGGCGGGGTCCCTGCTGCCCGCGGTGTCGGCGATGACCGAGTTCGGCTCGGCGCTGCACGTCCTGCGCGACCCCGGTCACCACGGCCTGCAGGACTGGGCGGCGAAGACCTTCGCGGCGATGAGCCCTGGCCTGGCGGCCTGGACCCGCTCGTGGTGGTGGACGGCGCAGGCCATCAGAGCGACGCCGTTCGTCACCCCCGAGCCCCCGGCGGAGAGCTTCGACGACCGGCTCGAACACCTGCGTGCCATGCCCGCCCAGGAGCTGGCAGGTCAGTTGCTGCGGCCGATCGCCCCCTCGGGCGACCGGCAGGTCGCGCTCCAGTGGTCACGCGCGCGAGATCCGGCGGTGGCGGCCCGCGTCGAAGCGCTCGTCAGGCACCCGCAGGACGCGGCCGCCGATTTCCTGTCGTTCCTGCGTCGCAGCCGCCAGGAGTGGTTCGAGGCAGAGTGGACCCGGATCCGGCCGGTGCTGGCCGGGCGGGCGCGACGCTTCGCCGACCTGGCGGCCCGGCAAGGGCCAGGGCCCGCGCTCGCCGCACTCGACCCCGCCATGGAGCGCGCCCCGGGCGGGGTGGCCGTACGCATCGCCAAGATCCAGGCCGCCCGTCATGACGTGTCCCGGCGCGGGCTGGTCGTCGCGCCCAGCACCTTCATCCGCCCCCACCTGTACGTGGCCGACGTCCCCGGCCGGCCACTCCTTCTCCTGCACCCCGTCGACGCCGGGCTCCCCGTGCCCTCCGCCGCCGCGGTGCGGCGACGGCTGGAGGCCCTCGCCCACCAGGGCCGCCTGGAGGTCGCCCGGGCGATCGCCACCGAACCGCGGACGGCCGGCGAGATCGCGATGTTGTGGAACGTGGACCCGACGCAGGTGAACCGGCACCTGCGCGCCCTGGCCGCGGCGGGACTGGCCACCACGGCCCGTCAGGGACGGTTCGTGCGGTACCGGCTCGCCGCCGACGTCCTGGAGGAGCTCGGCAGGGACGTGCTGTCGCTGCTGCTGCGCTGAGCACGATTGATCGCATTCGTCAGTCCGCTGGCCGGACGGCCACGGCGGGTGCTGAAGTCCCTCCCAACCACTTCATCGAGGGAGAACCACCGTGACGATCCTGTCTCCGGAAGAGGCGGCCGGCCGCCTGCGCGCCGATCGGGACATCCTCCTCGCCCGCGTCACCGGGCTCACCGAGCAGCAGCTCGACGCCGACCACCTGGTTGATTCCGGCCCGCTCGGCGACTTCTGCCGCTCCTTGCACGACCTCATCGCGCACGTCCTGATGTGGGACGAGATCAACCTGGCGGTGCTGACGGAAGCTGCCGCGGGCCGGCCGCACTGGAGCCTCGATCCCCGCTGGGAGGACCCCGCCGTCGGGCAGGCGCTGAACGTCGGCGGCGTGGAGGCGGGCCGGCACCTCCCCGCCTCGCTGCTCCTGCACCGGTTCGGGGCCGTGCATGACGCGATCCTGACGGACCTGAGCCGATACGACACGCAGTCCTGGGACGCGCCCGGCCTCGGAGCCGTGGTGCAGAGGGCGTGGACCGTGCCCGGCAACCCGGCGTACTGGCACGCCGCCGTCCACCTCCGCCGGCTGCCGTCCACCCCACCTGCCGCCGGCCGCCGGCCACGAGGATGAAGCCTGCCCGGGGGCGAGGCCCGGTCCCGTCAGCCTTCGTCACCGAGCGTCCGCGACGGGCGTGCACGGCTGCACGGGGGTGCCCGCCTGGGCCAGCCAGGCGCCGAGCTGCCAGGGCACCTGCGGGTTCCCGTTGTCGCGGAACTCCACCACGAGCGTCTCGCCCGGTTTGATGTACTGCGGGAAGATCTGGAGCGTCCGGACGGACTTCACCCGGGTGGCCCTGTATGATCGCGACTCCTCCACCAGCGAACGCAGCTCGCTCGGGTTCGAAGCCGGCTCCCCGTCGTAGGCGCGGTCGACGCCGGTGAATCGCGGGCCCGCGCACCGCGTGGCCGGAGCCAGGAAGGTCACGTCGGCCTTGACGCCCACCGCATCGAGCTTGGCCTCCAGGCCGGCGGGATCGCGCAGCTCGTTGACGGTGACCTCGACCGTGCCGTCCGGGCCTCTGGTCACCGCGTGGGCGGCGGGCCCGATTCCGGCGACCAACGGTGTGACGGTGATCGCCGCCGCGACCCCGGCCGCGACCAGCAGCCGAGGGCCGGTGACGACGCGTCGCCGGGGCTGCATCCCGCGGAGCAGTCGTTGCCGTGCGCCGGCGAGTTCGTCCGGGGTGGCGGGGGGAACGGTCTGCCACATGGCCTTCAGGGCGTCCATCGGCGTTCTCCTTGTCTGCTCAGGGCTTGACGGATCTGAAGACGGGCCCGGTTGAGTCGCGAGGCGACGGTTCCCGGCGGGACGGCCAGCGCGTCGGCCACCTCCTGGTAGCTCAGTTCGGCCCAGGCGACGAGCAGCAGCACGTCGCGATCGGCCGGTGCGAGCTCCATCAGGGCCAGCGCCAGCGGGCGGTTGACGGCCAGCGTGTTGACCTCGTCCTCGACCCGGGAGCCGGACAGCTCCGCCGGATGCACGCCGCTGCGCACGTAGGCGCGGTAGAGGCTCATCTCGGTACGCCGCCTCCGGCCGATCAGGTTGGAGGCGATGCCGTACAGCCATGGACGGGCGTCGGGGCGACTCCGGTCGTAGCCGCCGCGGTGCTGGAAGGCGGCCAGGAAGGTGTCGGCCACGACGTCCTCCGCCTCGCTGGGGCCCAACCGTCTGGTCACGTAACGGTGCAGGAGCGGCGCGTGCCGGTCGAACAACGTGGCGAAGATCTCGGGCTCGTCGAGCGATCTCTCGATGAGGAGCGCGTCGTCGACCTCGACTGCTTCGCGAGGGATTGTCATGCATACCGACCTTTCCTGGCGTATGCGGTCACCTGTACTTACCGCGCGGGCCCGAAATCCTTCACGGGAGAACGCGGTCAGTACGGGCGCGAAGTCGTTCGCCGAAGAGCCGGCCAACCGCCGTCGGACGCCTGCGCCGAAGAGCCGGCCAACCTCCGTCGGACGCCTGCGCCACGCTGCGGACGGACGGGGGAGGGGCGCCCCTCTCAGCTGGGCGTTCTCCAGGTCCCGTGCGCCGGGAGGTCGGAGCGGGGGACGACGAGGCCGCTCTCGTAGGCGAAGACGATCGCCTGGGCGCGGTCCCGGAGGTCGAGCTTGGCCAGGATGCGGCCGATGTGCGTCTTTACGGTCTGCTCGGCGACGATCAGGGCCGCGGCGATCTCGGCGTTGGACAGGCCGCGGGCCACGTGCACAAGCACCTCGGACTCCCGCTCCGTCAGCGACTGCACCCGGGGTGCGGAGCCGGGCAGCGCGGGCCGGCACCGGGCGATCTCCTCGATGAGGCGCCGGGTCACCGAGGGCGCGAGCAGGGCGTCGCCGGCCGCCACCACCCGCACGGCCGCGACCAGGTCCGCGGGCGGCGCCTCCTTCAGCAGGAACCCGCTGGCGCCTGCGCGCAGCGCCTCGTAGACGTAGTCGTCCAGGTCGAAGGTGGTGAGCATCACCACACGCGGCCTGTACCGGGGGCCGGGCGGCGCCAGGAGCAGCCGGGCCGCCCGCAGGCCGTCCATGCCGGGCATGCGGACGTCCATGAGGACGACGTCGGGCCGCAGCCGCCTTGTCCGCTCCACCGCCTGCTCGCCGTCGGCCGCGTCACCGACGACCTCGATGTCCGGTTCGGCGGCCAGCAGGGCGCCGAAGCCGGCCCGGACCATCGCATGGTCGTCGGCCACGAGCACCCGGATCGTCACGGGTGCTCCTCGTCGTGTGCGGCCTGCACCAGGGGTAACGTCAGCTCGACCCGGAACCCGCCCCGTGGCGTCGGCCCGGTCAGCAGGACGCCGCCCACCATGGCGGCCCGTTCACGCATCCCGGCCAGCCCGTGACCGGTGCCCGCGGGCTCGGCGAGCGTGCGCCCCGCGCCCGCGGGCGGCCCGTTCTCGACCACGACCCGCAGCCCGGAGCCGTTCCCGGTGACCGCCACGGCCGTGGCGGCGCCCGGCGCGTGCCGGATCACGTTGCTGAGCGCCTCCTGCACGATCCGGTGGACCGGCAGCTGCAAGCCCGGGGGCACGTGCGCGGGCAGGCCACTCACCGTCAGCTCGACGGGTGTGCCGGCCTGCCTGGCGCTCTCCACCAGCACGCCCAGCTGGTCGAGGCCCGGCAGCGGGGCGCGCGGCGGCATCGCGTCGGCGCTGCGCAGCACGCCCAGCAGGCGCCGCATCTCGGCCAGTGACTGCCGGGCCGCCGCCCCGATGGAGTCGAACTCCCGCTCGGCGTCGGCGGGCACCCCGCCGAGCCTGCGCGCCGCGCTGGCGGCCTGTACGGCGATCACCGACATGTGGTGGGCCACCACGTCGTGCATCTCCCGGGCGATCCTGGTCCGTTCCTCCAGCAGCTCGCGCCGGGCCCGCTCGGCCGCGCTGACCTGTTCCTGCTCGGCGACCCGCGCCCGGGCCCGGCGGCGCCAGCGCACGTTGTCGCCGACGATCAGCGGCACCGGCACGACGGCAGCCACGAGCTGCAGCGCCACGGCCCGGTCCGTGGACGACATGGGCACCAGTGACACGTCCGCCAGCGCGCCGAGGAGGGACAGCGCCCACACGGCCGCCAGCATCCATCGCGGCCGGTGCTGCGCCAGCACGAACAGCACGATCAGATAGGCGACCACGGGCATCGGCAGCCACGGCCACGGATTGTTCGCCGGCGGCGGCGCGACCAGCAGCGGCGTGACCAGCATCCCGACGTAGAGCAGCAGCCAGGCGGTCACCGGCCGGTGGCCGCAGATCGTCACCGGCGCCGCGCAGGCCGCCGCGAGCGCCACCGTCAGCTCCACCGGAGCGTCGTAGACGGTGGCGAGCATCCCCACGTTCATGGCGAACATGAAGCAGGCGACCACCCAGGGTGCTCCGGCCCGCACTCTCGCGAACCGGAGCGCGGGCAGGACCGCCGTTCTGGCCGGGGCCGGGGCGAAGGCGCGCGACATGCCATCACCGTAGCCGTCGGCCTTCGCGAACGGATCAGCCCCAGAGCCGACCTCTGGCCTCCCACCTGGGTATGACGCGCCGGCCGGATGGCCAGAAGGTATGACCGGTATGGACGGCTCCGTGGTGTGACGTGCCGGGCCGGGCACGCTGCCTAGCGTCGGATCCCATGAACGACAACAGCGATCTCGACAGCACCATGAACGACAGCAGCGATCTCGACAGCACCATGACCGACAGCAGCGATCTCGACAGCAGAAAAAAGGGGCGCGGACGGACAGCCCGGCGGCTGGCCGCCGTACTGGCCGCGCTGGGCGTCGCCGTGGCGGGGCAGGTCGTCGCACCGCCCGCGGACGCCGCCGCCGGACGGCAGCCGCTGGACGGCCTCTGGCGGGCCGACGGGTACGGCACCGTCTTCGACATCGGCCAGGGGCGGCTCACCACCTACGACACGACGGCGATCAGCTGCCTGCGCGGGGTGCTCTCGGCGGAACAGACGGCGCGGACGCGCGACTCGGCGTCCTTCACGGCCCGGGAAGGCGCCCGGCGGATCGTCGTCGAGACGCGGGGGGCCGGCCGGGCGCGGCTACGGTACCCGGGCAGCGTCGGCGCCATCGACCTGCGCAGGCTGCCCCGCCTGCCCCGGGCCTGCGCCACCCCCACGCCCGCTGATCCGGTGAAGGTGTTCGACGTCTTCTGGACGACCTTCGCCGAGAACTACCCGTTCTTCGCCACCAAGGGCGTCGACTGGCGCGCCGTACGGGACCGGTACCGGTCCAGGATCGGTCCCGGCAGCGGGGACGAGGAGCTGTTCGCCGTACTGCGCGACGTGCTCAAGGAGCTCGGGGACGCGCACACCGCGCTCCTCGCGGGCGGCAGGCAGTTCGCCAGACCGTTGCGTCCGGGCACCAGGCAACTGGACGGGGTGCCGGCCTTCGTGGCCTTCAACGAACGCGTCCGGGAGTTCGTCGAGCGGAACGACATCCGCAAACCCCTGCAACAGTGGGGACGAGGCGTGATCGGGTACGCCGACCTCCCGGGCGGCCTGGGCTACCTGCGGCTGGGCGCGTTCGACGGCTACGCCGACGGCGGCTTCGAGCCCAACGCGGCCGAGCTGGACCGGGCGCTCGACGAGATCTTCACCGTGTCCCGCACCTCGGGGCCCGGCCGGCTGCGCGGTCTCATCCTCGACGTCCGCGTCAATCTGGGCGGCTACGACGCACTCGGCCTGCGGCTGGCCTCCAGGCTCACCGGCAGGCCGTACCAGGCGTACGCCAAGCAGGCCCGCAACACCCCGGGCGATCCGCCCGGTTTCACCCGTCCTCAGCCGGTGTCGGTACGGCCGGCGGCCGGACCGCTGTACACGGGCCCCATCGCGATGCTCACCAGCAGCCTGACCATCAGCGCGGGCGAGACGTTCACCCAGGCCATGACGGGACGGACGCCCCGGCCCGAGCGGATCGGGGAGAACACCCAGGGGGCCTTCTCCGACTTCCTGTGGCGGCGGCTGCCCAACGGGTGGAGCTTCGCGCTGCCCAACGAGCGTTTCCTGACCCGCGACGGGGCCTCCTTCGACGTCACGGGCATCCCGCCGCACCTGTCCGTCCCCGGCGTCCTCAGCGACGAGGAACTGAACGGCGGCCACGACGCCGCCTTCGCGAAGGCCCTGTCCTACCTGACGAGCCGGCGGCGGCGATAGCTACGGGTTCTTCGTGACGAAGCCTCTCGTCATCAGCCACACGGCGAAGACGAAGCTCTGCAGGGCCAGTGGCGCGTTCATGGCCAGATAGAGCGGCGTGACCACGTCGATCACGCGAAGCAGCACGAGGAAACTCGCCGACACGGCTGCCGCGATCGCCAGGAATCCCCACCCGGACAACCATCGAGGGACCGATCTCGACCGCCACAGAATGCGGAACAACAGGAGATCTCCAAGGCTCAGCGAGATGATCAATGCGACGTGATTGACCAGATCGCGTGCCGTCCGCAGTACTTCTCCTGCGGCCTCGATGCCGGGTGCGGCGGCAGCGTCGGCCTGGGTGAGCTTCTGGCCCAGGACGAGGAACAAGGGCAGGGTGATGACGCCGACGAAGTGGAACGTCGCCGCGATCAGCCTGAAGCCGAGGAAACCCAGGCTGAGTGCTTCGTTCCCCGCCCGCACCATCGGATACAGCAACAGCGCGAACCCGACATAGGCGGGGATCATGATGGACTGAGCGACTGCGCCGAGGAGGACCTGGCCCTCGTGTGCGGGAGCGAGAGCGAGACGGCGTGGTTCATCGACAGCGGGAACGACGCTCAGCGCGCCGGCGATCATGCCCAGGATGACCAGCGCGCCGGCAATTGCGGTTGCCCGCCTGTTCGTGTGCACGATTCTTGTCCCGAGATCGTCGTGGCGGTCAGCCGGTGAGCAGGTCCATGCGCAGGAACTCGGTGATGCGGAGCAGTTTCGGTGGGCGTGCCACTTTCTCGGGGAGGGCCTGGAACGCCTCGTCCTCCCCGACAAGGCGGGGGGCGGTGAGTTCCACTTCCCTCCCGCCGACGCGGAGCCGCGCGTTCCCGGCCGCCAGGACGTTCTGCACCCAGTCCGAACGCGATCCATAAACCAGCACGAACAGGTAACCGCCGTCGACGGGATGCGCGTCGAGCGGCGTGCGGTACGTGGCGCCGGAAACGCGGCCGACGTGAATCAGCACCGGCCATTTCCCGCCGGTTATCGCGCGGGGGTTGAACACCTTCTTGTTCACGTGCCCCCACCACTTCGGCATCGGCATGGAAATCTCCTTCTGCGAGCTCCGTCAAGCGGGAGAACAGCCTTACGTCCGTAAGGCCGCTTACGGGTGTAAGGTTGGCTTACGCTCGTAAGGCTGTCAACCCGTCCTCACCGGAGCCGTCATGCCGTCGCAACCGCTCAGCAGAGTCCTCGTCCTGGAAGCCGCGATCCGGGTCGCGGACCGGGGCGGCGCGGAGGCGATCACGATGCGCCGGGTGGCCCAGGAACTGGGCGTGGAGGCGATGTCGCTCTACCACCACGTGCCCAACAAGGACGCGATCCTCGACGGCGTGGTCGACATGGTGTTCGCGGCGATCGAGTTGCCGGGTGCCGGATGTGACGATTGGCGCGATGCGATCCGTACGCGAGCCGTTTCCGCCCGCGCGGTGTTGTCGCAGCACAGCTGGGCCCTCGGCCTGATGGACTCCCGCCGCGATCCGGGGCCGGCGACGCTGCGCCACCACGACGCCGTCCTGGGCGTCCTGCGGGAGGCGGGGTTCACGCTGCCGATGGCCGCGCACGCCGTGTCGCTGATCGACAGCTACGTCTCGGGGTTCGTCCTGCAGGAGGCGAACCTGCCGATGGCGACGCCGGACGATGTCGAGGACGTGGCCGGTGACATCCTCCGGCAGTTGCCGGAGAAGGAGTTGCCGTACCTCGCCGAGATGATCCGCGACCACGCCCTGCGGCCGGGCTACGACCACACCAGCGAGTTCGGTTACGGCCTGGACCTGATCCTGGACGCCCTCGAAGCGCGCCGCAGCGCCCAGCGCGCGGGCGAATCCGGATGAGCTTCTCGGTACGGGCGGCGAGCACGTGAACGGCCGGCCGCACGGCCGCGTCGCGGGGTGCCGCCGCCTGGTCGAGGGCGAGGGAGGTGAACGGGCCGGGTCCGGTCGGGTCAGTGGCGGTGGTGGTTGTCGGGTTGTGCGGGGTCGCCGGGGTGTTCGAGGCCCGGCACCAGTCGCAGCCGGTGGGCGCGTGCGTGGTCGAGCCAGCGTACGAACGCCACCCTGCGCGCGGAGTCGAGAAGGCCGTCGGCGGGTGCGTCCCGGTCCGGGGCGGGGTCGTGACAGGCGACGAGGGTGGCGGTCCAAGGGCCGGCGGTCACCGTCCGGCCCGGTGCGGCGGCGGCCAGGGCCTCGGCCAGGGCGACGGGCAGCGAACCCGGTTCGGCGTCGAACTCGCCGTCCGGGGTGCGTAGCCGCCATGTCGGTCCGGCGGGCGGTCGCGCGGTGGCCTCCCGGTACGCGGCCGCCTCCGACGCCGAGACGGTGACGCCGGCGGTGACGGCCTCGTAGACGGCCCGGACGGCGGCGCTGCCCTCGTAGGCCGCCGCAACGATCGACCCCAGCTCAACAGCCGCCCGCTGATCGAGCCGTACCGCGAGCGCGTCGGTGGGGGAACGGTCGGGGCGGGGTGGTGGGGGCTGCTCCAGGGGCAGTCCGCGGGCTGTGGCCTCGGCGGCGCACAGGTGCTCGGTCAGCACCACCTGGGCCACCCAGCGCGTGAGCTGCCGGTCCTCGGCCGTGCCCGGTGCCGGAAGCGCCGCGGACCTCGGGCCGGCCCGCAGGGCTGCGAGCCGCCGGTCCAGCTCGAAGCGGGGGAGCGGGCAGCCGTCGAGCCACCCGAGCACCGGCCCCACACCGGCCGCCACCGGCTCGCCGGTGACGGGTGCATGGGCGGAGTGCGGATGGTCCGCTCCGGGCACGGGGGCGGAGGTCGGACGGTTCGCCTGGGGCGTCGGGGCGGAGGTCTCAGAATCACACCAGGGATGGTCCGGGCGGGGGGAGAGGGTCACGGGGTCACCACCAGTTCGACGGTCGGCGCGTACTGGCAGCGGCCGAACCACATGACCTTGCCCAGGGCCCATGCGGAGCCCGGGGCGGCGTCGCGGGGTGCCGACACCTCGAACTCGGCGACCGTGCGCTCGCCGGCCGCCAGGACGAACCCGCGGACCGGGGCGGCGATCAGGTCCCACGTGCCCCAGGGCGAGACGACCTGCAGCTCGCCCCGGATCTCGCCGTTCGTGCGGTTGTGCAGCGCCAGCCCCAGCACGGCCCGCCCGCCGGGAGCGACGCGCACCGACGGCGTGGTCACCTCCACCGACAGCCCGGTGTCGCGGCCGGGACGGTCCTTGCTGCCCTGCGCGGCCACCCAGTCCTCGGGGACGTCACCGGGCACGGGCAGCACGCCGGGCAGGTCGCCGACGGCGACGGTGACCACGTCCTCGACGGTCTGGCCGTCGTGCCGGATCCGGGCGGCGACGAAGTACAGGCCGGGCCCGACGCCCGGGGGAGGGGTCACCGTGACCGGGAACCGTACGTGCCCGCCCGCCGCCAGCCGGTACGGGCGCCGCGTCACACCGGCCGTCCAGCCGTCGGGGACGAGGATCTCCACGGCTCCTTCCACGTCGGCGTCGAGCAGGTGCGAGGAGAGCACCACCGTCAGCTCGGCGGGCTCGCCCCCGGTCCGCACCAGGCCCGGCGACGCCGTGACGCTCACCGGCAGATAGCCCATCGGCGCTGGCCCCCGGTTGTGCAGCCAGTACCGCGCATGCACCGGCTGCGCCACCTCGGCCACCGGCCCCAGCACCGCGCCTCCGCGGGCCGAGCCTTCCGGCGGCAGGACGGACGCGGTCGGCAGGACGGGCGCGGTGGGCAGATCGGGCACGGTCGGCAGCGCGGGTCCGGTCGGCAGGGAGGGCAGGCCGATCACGGTGGCGACCTCGGCGCCGGTCAGCGCGACGGCCCCCTCGACGGGTCCGCGCCGTCGTTCGAGCAGGTCGGCGCGGTGCGTCTCGCGGAGGGTGAGCGCACCGGAGAGGACGGCGTCGCGGCCGAGCCCGGTGGACTCCATCAGCCGCACGGTCACCCCCGCGGCCGGGTCCGCCGCGGCGGCCGACCCGTGCGCGGTCGGGTTGCCCGCCGGCTTGACGGTGCCGACCAGCACCTCGCGGGCGGGCTCGACCTTCAGGTACGACCGGGTCGGCGGCAGCGGGCCCCCGTGCGGCTCGGCGATCACGGCGTACAGCGGATGGTTGAACTCCTGCCCCCGGGCGGGCAGCGTCAGCGTGCGCCAGTCGCCCTCGCCGGAGACCAGCGCGTAACGGAACTCGTGGGTCCAGTGCATGAGCTGGAAGCCCGCTCCGTCGGGCAGCGTACGGCGGGGCGGGTCGATCCACACCCCGGACGGCCACCCGGTGCACGAGCGCATCAGCGACAGGTGCAGCGTGCCGGCCGGATCGACGGCGAACCCCGGCAGGCCGTAGGTGAGCAGCGCGACGGTGTGGCCGGTGAGCAGCTCGGACTCCGGGACCTCGCCGGGGCAGGCGGAGCTCACGCGGGCGTCGGCGAGGTCGGCGGTCAGCGCGGCGGGATCGGTGGTGACCAGGGCGGGCAGCGCCCGCAGGTCACGCAGGTCGGCGTTGGGCCGCCAGGCCTCGCGCAGCGGCCGGGCGGCGGGCACCCAGACGCGCCCGTCCCGCTCCAGGACCTCGGCATAGGCACGGCCCGCGCGTTCCAGCAGCTCGCGCACCGCGTCGTTCTCCCGCGGGCCGCCGATCATGACGCGGAAGTCGGGCAGGTTGGAGTCGACGTCGAGCCAGCCGTACCTGGACCAGTCCGCCCCGGCCGTGGTCGCGGTGACCCCGGCCCTGACCAGCGCGACCAGCAGGTCGCGCACGTCGGCGGCGTCGTCCGGGCCGGGCACGACCACCTCCGCCACGCCGAGCGCCCGCTCGCCCAGCGGCCGGCCGTCCGGGCCGGTGAGGGCGACGCGGGCGGTGGAGCCCAGGCCGAACCAGGTGTTGGCGGGGTTGTCGAGGGTCCACGGCGCCTCGGCGGCGTCCACGTCGGGCAGGGCGAACCCGCGCCCGACCACGGCCCCGGCCACCTCGCTCACCGGCAGCGCGCCGGGCAGGTCGGCGGGGAAGCTCAGCCGCAGCAGCCGGTCCGCGCCGCGGTAGTCCAGGACGCGGGTGGTCAGGTCCACGTGGTCCACGCCGTCCCAGAGGGTGACGGTCTGCTCGTAGCCGATGCCGTCCACCGTGCCGGTGATCACCAGGCGCTCGCCGAGCGGGCAGGTCTCGCGCCGCACCTCGGCCGCGCCTTCCGCCGCGCCGACGACCGGGCCCTTGGGCACCAGGTGCCAGGGGCCCTCGCCGAAGTCGGGATGGGCGGGGTACTCCTCGTAGACGCGCAGCTCGTTGCCGACGCAGCCGGGGCGTAGCAGCTCGCGCCCCGCCTTCTTGTCCAGGACGGCCGACAGGCAGCCGCCGCGGCCGGGGTCAGCGGTGACGCGGTAGCGGGCGTTCTCGACAGTCACGCCGGGCGCGGAGGTCCATGCGGCCGCCGCACCTGGCGTCTCCTGCCGGGACGATCCCGGCAGGAGACGCCAGGTGCGCCACCCGGTGGCGGGCACGTCCTCGGCCAGGAAACGCAGGGTCCCCCGGTCCACGACGCACGGCACCTCCACGCCGGCGTCGTCGAGCACCCGTCCGCCGTCGAGCCCGGCGGGCAGCCGTACGGCCACCGGCGCCGACCGGTCGAACGACAACGTGTTCGCGACGACGACGGCGACGCCTTCGCCGCCGGTGTCCACGCGCGCGACGAGCGAGGCCAGCGACACGTCGCGCACCGCGCCGGCCAGGTCGTACGCCTCGCGCCAGCCGGACAACAGGTCCAGGTAGACCTGGTCGGACTCGCTGCCGGTGATCGCGTCGTGGTGTGCCCCGTAAGCGAGCTGCCGCCACACCTTGTCCAGCGCGGCCTCGGGGTAGGTCCCGAGCCCTTCGAGCGCGGCCAGGGTGGCCAGCTTCTCCGCGTCCACGGCGGCCACCTCGCCCGCCCGCTGCGCCTGCTTGGTGTCGATGTAGGAGACGTCCTTGCCGGTGTAGACCGGGTTCATGTCGCGGGTCTGCGGGCTGGGACGGCGTCCGGCGGCCGCCAGCTCGGCCCGGACCGCGTCGAGGAAGTCGCGCGGGGTGGCGCAGACGAAGCGCGGCCAGACGTAGCGGGCGTTCCAGGAACGGTGGATCTCGGTGACCCACTTGTTGGGCGGGGTGTAGTCGGTGCCCACGGGCAGCAGCAGGTTCCGCGTCGCCCCGACCGGCCTGAGCTTGCGGTACAGCTCGTACACGGCGTGCTCGGCGCTCGCCAGGTCGGCGGCGGAGTCCATCCACCAGCCGGCCGAGTAGTGGTGGGGCATGAAGTGCGTCAGCACGCCGAGCCCCGACGGGGCGATCCACTCGAACTCGCTGGGGAACTGCATCACCCGGGCGTCGTCCTTGGCCTCGCCGAAGTCCTTCTGGATCGGCCCCCACTGGTGGAAGGGCCCGCGCGCCCACGCGCTGCCGGTCAGCCCCGCCGCGGCGAGGTATCCGGGGAACTGCGGGTCGTGCCCGAACGCGTCGAGCTGCCACGCCGTCGCCGGGTCCCCGCCGAGGATGTCGCGCTGGTAGCCGATGCCGTACACGATGTTCCTGATCGTGACCTCGGCGCCGGTGAGGTTGGTGTTGGGCTCGTTGTACGTCCCCCCGACCAGCTCGACCTGCCCGCGCTCCATCAGCAGCCGCAGGTCGGCCCGGCGCTCGGGATGGACGTCGAAGTACGGCTTGAGATAGTCGATCTCGGCCAGCACGAACTTGTAGACGGGGTCGCGCAGCGCCAGGTCCAGGTGCGCCTCCACCAGCGCGAACCCGTTGCGCTCCCACAGCGGGCGGGTGGTGGCGTCCCCGGACAGCAGCTCCCACGGCGAGGTGTAGGCCGCCTGCGTGTTCCACCACACCGGGTCGTAGTGGAAGTGGGAGACCAGGAACATCGTCCAGCCGGGCTCGGCCACGACCACCACGGCCTCGGCCCGCGCGCCGCCCGCCGTCACCACGACCGGCAGCTCGGCCCCCGGGACCGGGTCGGCGATCTCCAGCGGGACCTCGACCTCGCCCGCGCCCTCCGCCTCCCCGGACACGCCCGGGCCGGTGACGGCGACCCGGGCCGGCGGGCCGTCGAGCGTCACGCGCAGCAGCTGGCGCGGGGCGTCCTCGGTGCCCGTGAACAGGTCCGTGGACTCCACGGAGACGATGGCGACTGACACGGTCTTCCCTTCAGGAAATCGATGATCACGCGGTCGGCCCGCCGTTCACTCCGGGGTGAGGACGGTGCCGATGCGCCGGGTCGCGAGGTGGGCGGGGTCGTCGGCGCGGTCGCCGGCGACGATGGCCACGGGCCCGGACTGGCGCAGCCGGACCCATGCGGCGTGGAAGGCGCTGCCCGGCGCGACCTCGGCCCGGCGTCCGGGCTCGGTCCGCAGGTCCACGTCGCACCGCAGGGCCGGGCGGCTCGCCTCGGCACGGCCGCGGCGCTCGTCGATGATCGCGGCGAGCTCCTTGGCCGCCGGCTTGGGACGGTGGTCCACGGTGAACAGGCCCAGCTCGTACTCCCGCTCGGGGAAGTCGGAGAGGGAACGGTCCAGGTCGTGGGAGCACCACCAGGTGACCCCCCACAGGGCGGGGTTGACGGTCACCGCGTCGAGCGTGCGGCGGACGAACTCGGCGGTCGCGGCCTCGGGCACGTCCGGCCTGGGCACCCCGATCTCCTGCAGCCAGACGGGCCTGGCCGGGTCGAGCGAGGTGGCCGCGGCCAGCTCGACCAGGTAGTCGGCGTGCGAGACGGTGGCCGGCCCGAGCGGGCCGTCGATCGCGGAGACGCCGTTGAACACCCAGGAGTGCACTGTGGTCAGGTCGCCCAGGTCCACGTTGTCGGCGGGGTGGAAGGGGTGCTCCGGGTCGTACCAGGTGGCGTCGTACAGGGAGTGGAGGGCGAGCAGGCCGGGCGCGGCCGCGCGCACGACGTCGATCAGCTCGGCGGCCCACGCCGTGGACGCCTCGGGGGTGGTGGCGTTGCTGGGGTAGAGGTTGTTGACCTCGTTGCCGAGCGTGACGGCGAACACGTTGCCGCGGGTGGCGACGGCGCGGGCGAGCCGGTCGGCGTAGGCGGCGATGGCGTCGCGCGCGCCGCGGTCGGTGAACAGGCTGCGCCGGTGCCAGGTGAGCACCCAGGAGGGCAGGAAGTCGAAGCTGGACAGGTGCCCCTGGAGCAGGTCCACGGCGACGGACAGGCCGAACTCGGCCGCGACGTCGATCACCGCCAGCAGGTCCGCCACGCCGCGCTGCCGGACCAGCCCCGGGTTGGGCTGGATCCACGGCCAGATCGGGAACACGCGCACGTGGTCCAGGCCGATCGAGGCCAGGTCCTCGAAGTCGCGGCGGACCGCGTCGAGCGACAGGTCGAGCCAGCTGTGGAACCAGCCGGCGGAGGGCACGTAGTTGGCGCCGTGGCGGATGGGGTCGAGCAGGGGCACGCGTCCTCCGGGGGTCGAACGATCTCCCGGCGGAGCCTAAAGCGATTTAGTCGCCCTGCCAAGCCCCCGGAGCCGCCGTGCTCTCCCGGACCGTCAGCCGGGGGGTCTCGGTCTTGACGTCCTTGCGCTGCTCAGGGTCGGCGATGACCTCCAGCATCACCTCGGCCAGCCGCTTGCCGAAGGCGAACGTGTCGCGGGAGAGCGCGGTGATCGCGGGGTGGGTGATCCGCGTGAGCACCGAGTCGTCGAAGGCCACGATGGACAGGTCGTCGGGCACCTTCACCCCCATCTCGCCGGCCACCCCCAGCCCGGCCAGGGCCATCACGTCGCTGTCGTAGACGATGGCGGTGGGCCGGCGGGGCCGCGACAGCAGCGCGCGCGTCGCGGCGGCGCCCTCGGAGTCGCTGAAGTCGGTGTGCACCGACACCGCCTCCTCCAGGGCCAGCCGCCCTGCCCGGTCGCGCAGCGCGCGGGCGCGCCGCTGGGTGTGCCGGAACGCGGGCAGGCCCGCGACGTGCGCGATCCTGCGGTGACCGAGCGCGGCCAGGTAGTCCACGATCGACAACATGGCCTCCCGGTCGTCGGCCCAGACGCTCGACAACGACCCGTGCCGGCCCGGCCCGCCCAGGACGACGGCGGGCACGCCCAGTTCCTCCAGCACCGCGATGCGCGGGTCGCGGACCATGAGGTCCACCATGACGAAGCCGTCGACCCGGTGGGCGGAGGTCCACTCGCGGTAGATCTCCATCTCGGCCTCGGCGTCCTCCACGATCAGCAGTTGCAGCGCGACGGCCTGGGCCGACAGCCCCGACTGCAGGCCGGACAGTAACTGGGCGAAGAACGGCTCCACGCCGAGTGCGCTGGCGGGCCGGGCGATGACCAGGCCCACCGCCTCCGCGCGCGCCCCGCCCAGGGCCCGGGCGGCGCTGTGCGGACGCCAGTTCATCTCCTTGGCGACCTGCAGGATTCGCGCGCGGGTGGCCTCTCCGACCCCCGGGCGGCCGTTGAGCGCGAAGGACACCGCGCCCTTGGAAACCCCGACCCGCTCGGCGATGTCGGTGATCGTCGGTCGGCGCACCACTGCTCCTTCACGAATTCGTCTCAGCTATTGACACACGAGTCTAGCCAGGTGAATAGTCCCGCAACTAGAGCGATTTAGTAACCAAGGAGAGCGCCATGCGTAGGTACTGGACGGGCCCGGCGGTGGCAGCCGTCATGGTCGTCTCGGGCTGCGGCCTCGGCGGGTCCGCCGAGCCGGGAGCCGCCGCCCCGACCGCGGCGGCCACGGGAGAGGTGAAGGGCACTGTCAGCCTCCAGACGTGGGCCCTGAAGCCCAAGTTCACGGCGTACGTCGAGGGCGTCATCGCCGCCTTCGAGAAGAAGTACCCCGGCACGAAGGTCGAATGGCTCGACCAGCCGGCGGACGCCTACTCCGAGAAGGTACTGAACCAGGCCGCCTCCGGAACACTCCCCGACGTCACCAACCTGCCCCCGGACTTCGCCAGGCCCCTGGTCCAGCAGGGCATGCTGCTCGACGTCGCCGCCGCCGACCCCAAGCTCGCCGACGAGTACGTCGCGGGCGGCATCGACGCCTACACCTTCCGCGGCTACCCCGGCACCTACGGCTACCCCTGGTACCTCAACACCGACGTCAACTACTGGAACTCCGAGTTGATGAAGAAGAACGGCCTCGACGCGGCCAAGCCGCCGACGACGTTCGACGAGCTGGTCGAGCAGGCCAGGACGTACAAGGAGAAGTCCGGCGGCAAGACCTACCTGATGAGCCGCCGCCCCGAGCTGGGCGACCTGGCGCAGGCGGGCGTGAAACTGCTGTCCGACGACGGCAAGAGCTTCGTCTTCAACACCCCCGAGGCCGTCGCGGTGATCGAGAAGTACCGGGCCGCCTTCAAGGAGGGCTTACTGCCGCGCGACGTGCTGACCGACACCTACGCGGGCAACGCCAAGCTGTTCAACGAGGGCACCGTGGCCTGGACGACGGCCGGCGCCAACCACATCATCGCCGTCAAGACCGACAACCCCTCGCTCGCGCCCAAGGTCGTGCCCTCGACCGCGATGGGCACCCCGCCGCTGTACGTGCAGGGCCTGTCGGTGTCGAAGAAGAGCAAGAACCCGGCCGCGGCGATCGCGCTGGCCCGCTGGGTGACCAGCGCCGAGAACCAGGCGGCGTTCGCGCACGAGGTCAGCGTCTTCCCCAGCACCAAGGCCTCGGCCGGCGACCCGTTCTTCACCCGGAGCGACGGCACCAACGCCGGCGACGCCAAGGTCATCGCCTTCAAGTCGCTGGCCACCGCCAAGGTGCTGCAGCCGGTCGAGGTGACCGAGGCGATGAGCAAGTTCATCCGCCAGCAGATCGCCCTCGCGCTCAACGGCGAGGTCTCCGCCAAGGAGGCGCTGGACGCCGCGGTCGCCAAGTGCAACGAGCTGCTCAACCAGTGATCACCCCCGCGATCCCCGCACAGGGCGCCCTCCGCCGCCGGCTCACCCCCTGGCTGCTGGTGGCGCCCGCCGCGTTGTGGCTGCTCGTCTTCAACGTCTGGCCCTCGCTGAACACGCTGGTGCTGGCCTTCACCAACGCCAAGCCGCTCAGCGGCGGGCACTTCACCGGGCTGGCCAACTTCGGCCGCATGCTCGACGACGACCAGCTCGGCGACGCGCTGCTCAACAGCGTCGTCTTCATGCTGGTCTGCCTGCCGGTGCTCACCCTGCTGCCGCTGCTGCTGGCGATCCTGGTGGAGAAGAAGATCCCCGGCATCACGTTCTTCCGCACCGCCTTCTACACGCCGGTCGTCGCCTCCGCCGTCGTGGTCGCGCTGATCTGGAGCTGGCTGCTGAGCGACCGGGGCCTGATCAACGGGCTCATGCAGGCGATGGGCGTGCTGCAGGGGCCGCTGCCGTTCCTGACCGACCGGTGGCTGCTGGTCCTCAGCGCCATCACCCTGACGGTGTGGAAGGGGCTGGGCTACTACATGATCATCTACCTGTCGGCGCTCGGGAACGTGCGGCGCGAACTGCACGAGGCCGCGGCCGTGGACGGGGCGGGGGCCGTACGCCGGTTCTGGAGCGTGACGGTGCCCGGCGTGCGCAACACGATGTTGCTGGTGTCGGTGCTGGTCTCGGTGTCGGCCCTGCGCGTGTTCTCCGAGCTGTTCGTGCTGTCCAACGGCACCGGCGGTCCGGGCGGGCGGGCGATGTCGCTGGTCATGCTGATCCAGATGTACAGCCGCGGCTTCTACGGCCACTTCGGCTACGCCTCGGCGCTGAGCATCCTGCTCTTCGTCATCACGATCGGCCCGATGCTCCTGCTGACCCGGCTCAACAGGAAGGCGGACTGACATGGCCGCTATGAAGGCGAGCCCGCGACCCGCCGCCGCGGTGGCCCGCCCGGGGCGGCACGGCGGCCGCCGCCGGGGCCGGGGCGGGTTCGGCGCCACCAGGCCGGGTGAGCTGGTCCTGCGGTACGCGCTGCTGCTGCTCGTCCTGGCGATCACCATCCTGCCGTTCCTGTGGCAGTTGTCCACCTCGCTGAAGGGCCCGTTCGAGGACGTCTTCGCACAGACCCCCAGCTTCGTCCCGCACCAGCCGACGCTGGCGAACTACGCGCGCGTCGCGGACACCATCCCCGTGTGGACGTACGCGCTCAACTCGGTGATCGTGGCGGTCATCGTGGTGGGCGGCAACGCGGTCGGCGCGACGCTGGCCGGGTTCGCGCTGGCCAGGCTGGAGTTCCGGGGTGCCAAGCTGCTCCTGGTGCTGTTCCTGTCCACGCTCGTGCTGCCGGGCGAGGTGACGATCGTCTCCCAGTACGTCACCGTCCGCGGCATGGGCCTGGCCGACACGCTGCTCGGCGTGGCCCTGCCCGGCGCGATCGGCATGCTGAACGTGCTGCTGATGCGCACCGCCTTCCAGGCCATCCCCAAGGAGATGGACGAGGCGGCGGTCATCGACGGGGCGACCCCCTGGCAGCGGCTCGTCCGGCTCGGGCTGCCGAACGTGCGCGGCATGCTGAGCGTGATCACGATCTTCGCGTTCATCGGCGCCTGGGACGACTTCCTGTGGCCGCTCATCGTGCTCAACGACCCGAAGAACTTCACGCTGACCGTCGGACTGCAGTACCTCAACGGCACGTTCAGCGCCAACCCCCGTCTCATCGCCGCTGGGACAATGATCTCCTTCCTGCCCATCGTGCTCCTGTTCGCCTCGCTGCAGCGCTTCTTCTTCCGGGGCGTCGCCGAGGGCGCGATCAAGGGCTGAGCCGGTTCCGAGAACGAGGAGTCTCTCTCCATGCATGACGACCGCACCCTGGTCGAAGCCCGCCTCAAGCGCGTGCTGGACGAACGTCTGCGCCCGGCCGTCTACCCCGAGTCCGTGCCGATGGACGTGCGCGTCTGGACCGCGCCGGGCGAGCCCGTACCCGTCGCCGAAGGGCTGGCGGCCCCGACCGAGCCGATCGCGGTCGGCGCGGCCTGGGGCGCGCCGTGGGCGACGAGCTGGTTCACGGTGACCGGCACCGTCCCGCCCGCCTGGGCGGGCCGGACCGTCGAGGCGGTGCTCGACCTCGGCTTCGACGAGAACATGCCGGGCTTCCAGTGCGAGGGCCTGGTCTACCTGCCCGACGGCACGCCCGTGAAGGGGCTCAACCCGCGTAACCAGTGGGTGCGCGTCGGCGCGCCGGTGGCCGGCGGCGAGCAGGTCGAGCTGCGGATCGAGGCGGCCTCCAACCCGGTCGTGCTGGACTACAAGCCGTTCGTGCCCACCCTGCTCGGCGACAAGGAGACGGCGGGCAGCGAGCCGCAGTACCGGCTGGCGCGCATGGACCTGGCCGTGTTCGACGAGACGGTGTGGAACCTGATCCTCGACCTGGAGGTGGCCGGGGAGCTGATGCACGAGCTGCCCGCCGACAGCGGCCGCCGCGCGGAGCTCACCCGGGCCATCGACCGCGCCCTGGACGCGATCGACCTCCAGGACGTCAACGCCACCGCCGGGGCGGCCCGCGCCGAGCTGGCCGGCGTGCTGTCCGCGCCCGCCGTGCCCTCGGCGCACCGGATCAGCGCGGTCGGGCACGCCCACATCGACTCGGCCTGGCTCTGGCCGCTGCGCGAGACCGTCCGCAAGGTCGCCCGTACGGCCTCCAACATGACGGCGCTGCTGGCCGACGAGCCGGAGTTCGTGTTCGCGATGTCGCAGGCCCAGCAGTGGGCGTGGATCAAGGAGCACCGGCCCGAGGTGTGGGCCAAGGTGACCAAGGCCGTGGCGGCCGGGCGGTTCGTCCCGACCGGCGGCATGTGGGTGGAGTCCGACACCAACATGCCCGGCTCCGAGGCCATGGCCCGCCAGTTCGTGCACGGCAAACGCTTCTTCATCGACGAGTTCGGCGTCGACAACGAGGAGGTGTGGCTGCCCGACACGTTCGGGTTCGCGGCCGGGCTGCCGCAGATCATCAAGGCGGCGGGCTCGAAGCGGCTGCTCACGCAGAAGATCTCGTGGAGCCGGACGAACACGTTCCCGCACCACACGTTCCTGTGGGAGGGCATCGACGGGACGCGGGTGTTCACGCACTTCCCGCCGGTCGACACCTACAACTGCTCGATGAACGGCCGGGAGATCGCGCACGCGGCCCGCAACTTCAAGGACAAGGGCGTCGCCCGGCACTCGCTGGCCCCCACCGGCTGGGGCGACGGCGGCGGCGGCACCACCCGCGAGATGGTGGCCAAGGCCGCCCGGCTGCGCGACCTGGAGGGCTCGGCCACCGTCACCTGGGAGACCCCCGCCGCCTTCTTCGCCAAGGCCGAGGCCGAGTACCCCGACCCGCCGGTCTGGGTGGGCGAGCTCTACCTGGAGCTGCACCGCGCCACGCTGACCAGCCAGGCCAAGACCAAGCAGGGCAACCGGCGCAGCGAGTCGCTGCTGCGCGAGGCCGAGCTGTGGGCCGCCACGGCCGCCGTGCGGGCCGGCGCGCCCTACCCGTACGAGCAGCTCGACCGCATCTGGAAGACGGTGCTGCTGCACCAGTTCCACGACATCCTGCCCGGCTCGTCGATCGCCTGGGTGCACCGCGAGGCCAGGGCCACCTACGCGGCGCTGGCCGAGGAGCTGACCGGCCTGATCGACGACGCTCAGCGGGCCCTGGCCGGAGACGGCCCCCACGAGCTGGTCTTCAACGCGGCCCCGCACGCCCGCAACGGCGTGCCGGCCGGCGGCGCGGCCCCGGCCGTACCGGGGGCCCCGACGAACCGGGAACCCCGCGAGGGCGGCGGCTTCGTGCTGCACAACGGCCTGCTCCGGGTCGAGGTGGACGGCCGCGGACTGATCGTCTCCGCCTACGACCTGGGGGCCCGGCGCGAGACCCTGCCCCCCGGCCAGGCCGCCAACCTGCTCCAGCTGCACCAGGACTTCCCCAACATGTGGGACGCCTGGGACGTGGACGAGTTCTACCGCAACACCGTCGCCGACCTCACCGCCGCCGACGAGGTGACGGCCGGCGAGCGGCCCGGCTCGGTCCGCGTCACCCGCTCGTTCGGCGGCTCGTCCGTCACGCAGGTGATCTCGCTGGACGGGCGGCGGGTCGACATCGCCACCGAGGTCGACTGGCACGAGACGGAGAAGTTCCTCAAACTGGCCTTCCCCCTCGACGTGCGCGCCGAGCGCTACGCCTCCGAGAGCCAGTACGGCCACGCCTACCGCGCCACCCACACCAACACGAGCTGGGAGGCGGCCAAGTTCGAGGCGTGCAACCACAAGTTCGTGCACCTGGAGGAGCCCGGCTGGGGCGTGGCCGTGGTCAACGACTCCACCTACGGCCACGACGTGACCCGGACCGTGCGCGCCGACGGCGGCACCACCACGACCCTGCGGGTGTCGCTGCTGCGCGCCCCCCGCTTCCCCGACCCCGAGACCGACCAGGGCAGGCACACCTTCCGGCACGCGCTGCTGCCCGGCGCGACGATCGGCGACGCGGTGCGCGAGGGCTGGTTCCTCAACCTGCCCGAGCGGGTGCTGTCCGGCGCCGCCGAGGTGGCGCCGCTGGTCACGGTGGACGACGACGCGGTCGTGATCACCGCCGTCAAGCTGGCCGACGACGGCAGCGGCGACGTCGTGGTGCGCTTCCACGAGTCGCGCGGCGGCCGGGCGACGGCCACGCTCACGGCCGGCTTCCCCGTCACCTCGGTGACCGTGACCGACCTGCTGGAGCGCCCGCTGGCCGAGCCCGAGCGGCCCGGCCGGTCGATCCCGGTGACGTTGCGGCCGTTCGAGCTGGTCACCCTCCGGCTCGGCCGCTGACCGCACGTTCCCGATGAGGGGCGCCCGTCCGGGCGCCCCTCACGTGCGTTCACGGCGGAGGCGTCAGGGGGTGTAGACGGCGGAGCTGCCGTACAGCTTGCTGGTGAAGGCCGAGATGTAGGAGGCGGTGTTCGCCGAGGTGAGGTTGTAGGTGAGGAAGACGCCGTACCCCTCGCTGACCGTACGGCGGGCCAGGGAGGCGGCGGTGGACGAGCTGGTGCCGGTGAACGACACGGCGGCCGGCGACAGGCGGGACCTGGAGGTCGGGCCGTTCGGCACGGACCAGGTGCCGTACCAGGGGTTCCAGGCGTAGTCGAAGGTGTTGTTGATGCTGACGCCGTTGTAGGAGAGGCGGTCGGCGGCCGGGCCGATGTCGTAGAGCGTGATGAGCTTGTTCGGCAGCTTCTGGCGCAGGGCCTGGACCAGGTAGACGAAGGAGAAGTCGTTCGGCTGGCCGGTGCCGTTCCTGCCGTACTCGACGTACTCGTCGTCGAAGTCGATGCCGTCGAGCCCGTACGTCGTCACCACGTCGGCCAGTTCCTGGGCGAACGCGTCGGCGGCCTGCCGGGACGGGAAGTTCGCGAAGCCGGCGCCCTGGTGGTTGCCGAGGATCGACAGCAGGACCTTGATGCCCTTCTGCTGCAGCGGGCGGACCTCGGTCGCCACGTTGTCGAGCACCCGCTGCACGTTCTCGTTGCAGTGGAGGTAGGCCTTGGTGCCGTCGTAGTTGATGTTGGCGGCGAAGATGACCGCGATGTCGAACACCTGCGCGCCGCCTCGGGCGAGCGTGTACTTCGCGACGTTGGTCATGCTCTCGCTGTTGACCTCGATGTAGACCACCGAGAGCGGGCCGGTCTTGGCGGCCGCGCGGCGCTCGGCGTGTGCCGCGGTGGGTAACGCGGCACCTGCGGCGGTCGCGGCCAGCGCTGCCAGCAGGGTCCTTCTGCGCATGAGCGGTGAACTCACGATCGACTCCTCAGGGCATGGGGGGATGATTTGCTATATCGGTTAAGTCCGGTCCACTCGTTCTCGCGAGGCTGCATGGGGGCTGGAGATAAATCGGTATAGCGCCTCGATCATCGGCAGCCCGGGGCCCGCTGTCAAGGTGTCCGCGGCGCGGAAAGGCGTCGCGCGCACCGGAGATCTCTCCGGTGGTAGTGTTCCATACATCCAAATATTTAGATGTATGGAGCAGTGATGACGAAGGTGCTGATTGTCGGTGCCGGCGCGCTGGGGCAGGTCTTCGGGGCGTGGCTGGCCGCGGGCGGGGCCCGGGTCAGCTATCTCGTCCGGTCGGGCCGGGAGGGCTGGGAAGGGGCTCCGGTGTACCGGCTCAGACGGGGGCGGGCGCCGGTGACCGAGCGGATCACGCCGTACGAGGTGCGCAGCGAGCCGCCCCGCGAACAGTGGGACATGGTGTGGCTCTGCGTGGACTCCCCGGCGCTGCGCGGCGACTGGACGGGCGCGCTGCGTGCGGTGACCGGCACGGCGACGGTGGTCACCATCGGCCAGGATCCGGGCGATCTGCGCACCCTGGCCGGCGTCTGGCCGCAGGAGCAGATCGTCCAGGTGACCCCGACGCTGCTGGCCTACCAGGCGCCGCTGGAGCACGAGGTCCCCGCGCCGGGGGTGGCGTACTGGGTGCCGCCCGGTACGGCGACGGGCGTCACCGGAGCGCGCGCCCCGCAGGTCGTCGCCGCGCTGCGGGCCGGCGGCGTGCGGGCCAGGCGGGTGCCGCGGGCCGGCGCGGGGGAGCTCACCGCCGCCCGGATGATCCCCTACATCGCCGCGCTGGAGTCCTCCGGCTGGCGGCTGCCCGCGTCCGGCCCGCGGTTGCGAGGGGCCGCCGCAGCCGTCCGGGAGGCCGTCGCGGTGGTCCGCGCCCAGCACGGGCTGCGCGCTCCCGTCCCCGTCCCGTCCTGGGCCGTGGGCCTGGCGTTGCGCGTGCTGCCCCGGCTGCTCCCGTTCGACCTGCGCCGCTACCTGGAGACGCACTTCACGAAGGTGAGCGCGCAGACCCGCCTGATGCTGGACGGCTGGATCGCCGAAGGGTCCGCCAGGGCGTTGCCGGTCGGCCGCCTGTCCGCCGTGCGCGACTCGTTGCCCGCATGAGCGGCTCGATCGAGGCCCGGGACGTCCTCGCGCTGTTCGCCCGGACCCGGCCGCTGTTCACCGCCCTGGGGGACGAGCGCAGGCAGGAGATCGTCGTCCACCTGCTGGAGTCCGCGGCCCCCCGCAGCGTCGGCGACATCGCCGCGCACCTGGAGCTGTCCCAGCCCGCCACCTCCCACCACCTCAAGATCCTGCGCGACGCGGGTCTGCTGACGGTACGGCGCAAGGGCACCCTGCGCCTGTACGACCTCGACGCCGACGCCTATCCGGAGCTGCTGACCCCCATGCGCGACCTCATCACGTTGATCATCTCGTGCGCCTCCGGCCCCGGCGAACAGCCGGACGGTCAGTAGCGGCCGGCAACCGCCCGCGCGCCTTCCCGTCCCGGTCTGTCACATCGGGAGCGGCTGTCCCGTCCTCGCAGTGCTGTCCATCCAGCTGAGGAGATCTCCGTGACACACCCCCACGGGCGACGGGCGAAGGAGCAGGGGCGATGAAGGTACTGCTGGCCGGGGCGACCGGCGCGATCGGGGTTCCGCTGCTGTCGGCGCTGGCCGCGGCGGGGCACGAGGTGGTCGCCGTCGTCCGCGATCCCGCCAGACGGCGGATCGTCACCGACCGCGGCGCGCACGCCGTCGTCGCCGACGTGCTCGACCGGGACGCGCTGCTGCGCGCGCTCGACGGGCACGCCGCCGACGTCGTCATGCACCAGGCCACGGCGCTGCGCGGCGCCTCGCGCAGACTGCGCCCCGACGACCCCACCCTCGCCCTGCGTGACCGCGGGACCGCGCACCTGCTGGACGCCGCGCGGGCCGTCGGCGCGCGCCGGTTCGTCACCCAGTCGCTGATCACCGGGTACGGCTACCGCGACCACGGCGACCGCGTGCTGACCGAGGACGACGAGTTCGGCGTGCACGTCGGCACCGTCGCCGACCTGGTGACCGACTCCAGCGTGGCGACCGAGAGCCAGGTGTTCGCCGCCGACGGCATCGAGGGCTTCGCCCTGCGCTACGGCATGTTCTACGGCAGGAACGCCTTCAGCGACCTGTTCGCCGACCTGATGCGCAAACGGGCGCCCGTGCTGGACACCACGATGCGGGTCTCGCACGCCAAGGCCACCCGCGACCTGGGCTGGACCCCGGTGCACCCGAGCGTTCCGGACGGACTGGAGGACATGCGATGACGAACGGCTACAGCAGGCCGGCCAGGATCTTCGTCCAGGCGGCCGTGGCGGTCGGCGCGCTGACGATGCTGGGCTTCGGCGTGTGGATGCGCCTCGACCCGGCGGGGTTCGCGGTCTTCGCCCGCTTCCCCAATCACGTGCACTTCCTGCACGACGCCGGGGTCTTCCAGATCGGCATCGGGCTGATGATGCTGAGCGCGCTGGTGTGGCGCGACGTGCTGTCGGTCGTGCTGGTCGGGTTCCTCGTCGCCAACACGCTGCACGTGGTGAACCACGCGGCCGACCTGGACCTCGGCGGCAACCCGGACAACTGGTGGCAGCTCGCCCTCCTCTCGCTGCTGACGCTGGCCGGCCTCGTGGTGCACCGCAGGCAGCTCAGCCGCCGGTCACGGGCGCAGAGGCAGGTCATGGGCGGTGGGTGTCCGATAGCTTGCGACAATCCGCGTGACATGACATGAGGAGTGTTCATCGTGACATCCGAGACGAACCCGGCGGCTGACTCCAGCGAGTGGGAGGCCGCGCTGGCCGGCGCGTTCGAGATCCTGCTCGGTGGAGGGACGGCCGTGGACCCTGCCGCCAGGTACGGCGTCTACTACGCCTCGGACACCTTCGACGAGTTCCTGTTCCCGAACGACTGGGCCACCGCCGACGCCCTGTCGGGCCGGGAGGCGAGGCGCCTCCCGGATCCGGACGGTGCACACCCCTTCTCGCCCTGGACGTGGCGGTTCGACCTGGGCGGGTCGTTGTTCTGGTTCGACCCCGATCTGCTGGCGGGAACAGGGCCTTGGGACGAGGACGGGCACAAGGGCCCCCGGCCGTTCGGCGACGCCTTCGTGGCCGACCTGCGGGCCGTGTCCGCGGTCGACGAAGCCGATGAAGCCGGTGAGGTGCTGGTGCGCGGCGCGCAGTTGGGGCCGCTCCTGAGCCGCCACGGCGTCGATCTGACCGGCGGGGCGTGCGAGAAACTGAACGGCTGGCTGACCGTGCTGCTGCGCGTCGCCACCGACGGCACCCTCACCGACGCGATGCGGGCCGCCACGTTCACCGAACGTGGCCCCGGCCACCTGGTGTCCGTCTCCGACCTGCGGTACGCCCGCTCCGCCGTGCAGCCCTGGGAAGGGCGGCTGGGCGCGGTCGCGCATCCCGCGCTCCGCGACCATCTGCGCATGCTCTGTCTCGCCAAGGACGACGCGCGCAGCGAGGGCGGCTTCTACTGCGGCGACGGCCCCTGGCCGTGGACCGACGTCCTGGAGGCGGTCGGCTGCTCGCTCGTCGCGGGCTGGGGGTTCGGCGAGTCCCAGGCCGGCACCGCCGTAGTGCGTCTGTCGGACGAGCCGGAATCACGCTGACTACCTAGGCAAGTCATATCACCTGACTCACATAAAAATGACAACTAGGCATTGCTGATATCTCAACCCACTCGTACTGTGATCCCAGTCGCTCCGTAGAACGAAGGAGATCCAGTGCCCCCCAGTCACGATCCTCGACCGGCCGGCTGGCGAGTCGGCGCCGACATCGGCGGCACCTTCACCGACGTCATCGCGCTGGGGCCGGACGGCGAGGTCGTCCCCATGAAGGTGCTGTCCACCCCGCCCGACTACGGCGCCGGCGTGGTGGCGGCGACCACCGGCGTGCTCTCCCTGGCCGGGGCCCGGCCCGAGGCCGTGGTCGCGATGCTGCACGGCACGACCGTCGCCACCAACGCGATCCTGTCGATGAACGGCGTGCGCACCGCGGTGGTCACCACCCGCGGCTTCCGCGACGTGCTGGAGATCGGGCGGCTGCGCCGGCCGGTGCTCTACGACCTGTCATGGTCCAAGCCCGAACCCCTCGCCCGGCGACGCGACCGGCACGAACTCGACCAGCGGATCACCGCCGACGGCCGGCTCGCCCCACCGGCCGGCGAGGACGAGATCCGCGCCCTGGCCGGACGCCTGCGCGCGGACGGCATCGAAGCGGTGGCCGTGTGCCTGATCAACTCCTACGTCCGCCCGGACGAGGAACGGCGGGTCGCCGCGCTGCTGCGAGCCGAACTGCCCGGCGTGTACGTCACGGCGTCGGTCGACGTCTCCCCACAGCCGCACGAGTTCGAACGCACGAGCACCGCCACGGTCAACGCCTACGTCGGCCCCACCGTGCACGGATACCTCACCCGGCTCGAAGCGGGGCTGCGCTCGGCGAAGGTGCGCGCGCCCCTGCTGGTCATGCAGTCCAGCGGCGGACTGCTCGACGCGGCCTCCGTCGCGCGACGGCCGGTGCAGATCATCGAGTCCGGTCCGGCGGCCGGCGTGACCGCCGTGCAGAAGCTGGCCCAGTTGATGGGCCTGTCCACGGTGGTCGCGTTCGACATGGGCGGGACCACGGCGAAGGCGTCCCTGATCGAGCACGGTGAGCCGTTCGTCTCGGCCGACTACGAGGTCGGCGGCGGCATGAACGGCGCCCGCGGTCTCAGTTCCGGCGCCGGGTACCCGGTGCGGGCGCCGTCGATCGACATCGCCGAGGTCGGCTCCGGCGGCGGCAGCGTCATCTCCGTCGACGCGGCGGGCGCCCTGCACGTGGGGCCCGTCAGCGCCGGCTCGCGTCCCGGTCCCGCCTGCTACGGCCAGGGCGGCGAGCTGCCCACCCTGACCGACGCCAACGTGACGCTCGGCTACCTCAGCCCCGACGCGCTGGCCGGCGGCCGGGTGGCGATCCACCCGGAGCTGGCCGCGAAGGCGTTGTCGGCGGTGGCCGAGCAGCTCGGCGACGACGTGGCGGGCGCCGCGCGCGGCGCGTACCAGGTGGCGGTGTCGAGCATGACGACCGCGGTCAAGGCGGTGACCAGCGAACGAGGGCGGGACCCGCGGGAGGCCACCATGGTCGCCTTCGGCGGCGCGGGCCCTCTGTATGCCGCCGCGCTGGCCCGCGAGCTGGGGATCTCGACCGTGATCGTGCCCGTTCATCCGGGACTGTTCAGCAGCCTGGGCCTGCTCGTGGCCGACACCGAACGCCAGGAGCTCACCCCGTACCGGGCCGGCCTCGCCGACGTGGGCGCGCTCGCCGCGGAGTTCGCGCGGCTGTCCGCGCTCGTGCGCGACCAGCTGGGCGCCGACGCCGTCGTGGACCGGCTCCTGGACATGCGCTACCGCGGCCAGCGATTCGAGCTGCGGATCCGGGTGCCCGACGGCGACCTCACCGAGGACCTGCTCGCCGAGACGCGGTCCCGCTTCCACGCCGAGCACCGGCGCACCTACGGCCGGGCCGGCACGGACGAGCTGGTGGAGCTGGTCAACCTCCGGGTACGCGGCCGGCTCCCCACCCCGGTGTCCATCGCGGACGTGCTGAGCCTGCCCCTCGCCCCCGGCGGCGAGCCCGCCGTCCGCGCGTGCCGGTTCGAGCGGACCATGCCCACGCCCGTCGTGGGCCGGTCGGATCTCGGCCCCGAACCGCTCGAGGGACCGATGGTCGTCGAGGACATGGACGCCACCACCCTCGTCCCGCCCGGCGCCCGGGTGCACCTCGACCGGCTCAACAACATCGTCATCACCTGGAGCGCCTCATGATCCGCGACGCCGTGACCTTCGAGGTCTTCCGCAACGCCGTCACCGGGATCGCCGACGAGATGGCGATCACGATCCTGCGCACGGCTCACTCGCAGCTCGTGGCGTCCAGCATGGACTTCTCCGCCGCCCTGTGCGACGCGCACGGCCGGGTGATCGCCCAGGCCAACACCCTGCCGGTGCACCTCGGGTCCATCCCGGACGCGATGGAGGCGATCCTCGACGAGTTCGGCGACCGGATCCGTCCAGGAGACGTCTACCTGCTCAACGACCCGTCCCTGGGCGGCATGCACCTGCCCGACATCTTCGCGGTCGCCCCGGTGTTCGCCGGAGCGGACCTCCTGGGCTTCGCGGTCACGGTCGTCAACCACACCGACGTCGGCGGGTGGGCCGCCGGTTCGATGGCCGTGCAGTCGACCAGCATCTTCGCCGAAGGCGTGCAGATCCCGCCGTCGTGCCTCGTCGAGGCCGGCACGGTGAACGAGACGTTCCTGCGGCTGATCCTGCGCAACGTCCGCGAGCCCGAGCTACTGCGCGGCGACCTCGAATCGCAGCTCGCGGCCTGCCACACCGGGGCCGAGGGGCTGCGCGCGCTCGCGGCGCGGCACGGCGTCCACGGGCTCGCCGCCCTCGTCGACGAGCTGCTCGACTACTCCGAGACCCTGCTGCGCGCCGCGCTCGCCGAGGCCGTCCCGGGCGCCTACGAGTTCCTCGACCACATCGACGACGACGGCCTCGGGTCCGGGCCGATCCCGATCCGGGTCAAGGTCACGCTGTCCGGGTCGGGGATCGAGCTCGACTTCACCGGCTCCTCGCCGCAGGTGGACTCCGCGCTCAACGCGACGGCCTCCTTCACCCGCTCCGCCGCCTACGCCGCCCTGCAGGGCGTGCTCGCCTCCGACATCCCGGCCAACAGCGGCTTCTACCGGCCGTTCAGTTTCGTCATCCCGGAAGCCTCCATCCTCAACGGCCGGCGGCCGGCCGCGCGCGGCGCCCGCGGGCTCGTCGGCTTCCGGATCATCGACGCCGTGCTCGGGGCGCTCGCCCCGGTGTTCCCCGCCCGGGTGCCGGCCGCCGGGGAAGGCGGGCCCGACGGGATCGCGATCGGCCTCGTCGGGCCGGACGGGGAGTCCATGGTGTTGTGGGACCCGCTGGCGGGGGCGTGGGGCGCGCGTCCCGACCGCGACGGCGTCGACGGGATCAGCTCCCTGGGCGCGAACCTGACCAACACGCCGGTCGAGGAGCTGGAACGCTCCGGCCACCTCCGCATCGACGGTTACGGCTACCTCCCCGACAGCGGCGGAGCGGGCCGCTGGCGCGGTGGCCTGGCGACCTTCCGCGACATGACGCTGCTGGCGGCCGAGGCCAAGGTGCAGATCAGGTCCGACCGGCGCAGGTTCCTGCCGTACGGGCTGGCCGGCGGCGCACCGGGAACCCCCTCGCTCAACATGCTCGACCCCGGCGGTCCCGGTGAACGGGTGCTGGAGTCCAAACCGCACTTCGAGATGACCGCGGGAACCCGCCACCGGCACGTGACCGCCGGCGGCGGCGGGCACGGCGTCCCCTTCGAACGTATCCCCGAACTGGTCCTCGAAGACGTCCTCGACGGCAAGGTCACCCACGAGGGAGCCGAACGGGACTACGGCGTCGTGATCACCGCGGACGGCCTGATCGACAGGGACGCCACCGCCAGGCTGCGAGGCCGGGCGCGCTGAAGCCGCTGCACACCCCCCACACCGATTGGAACCCCCCATGAGTTCACCCGTCGCGACACCACCGAGCACCGTCTCACCGCGCACCTGGCGCAAGGTGGGCGTCCGGATCATGCCCCTGGTCGGCCTCGCCTACGTGGCGAGTTACATCGACCGCGCCAACGTCGGTTACATCGCCGCGCCCATGTCCCGTGACCTGGGCCTCGGCAGCGGCCAGATCGGCCTGGCCGCCGGGCTGTTCTTCATCGGCTACGTCCTGTTCGAAGTGCCGAGCAACATGATGCTCAGCCGGTTCGGCGCGCGGAAGTGGATCGCCCGCATCATGATCACGTGGGGGCTGGTCACGGCGGCGACCGCGGCCGTGAACTCCCCGGCCACCCTGTTCGCCGCGCGGCTCCTGCTCGGGTTCGCCGAAGCCGGTCTGGCCGCCGGGATCCTGCTCTACCTGACGTTCTGGTTCCCGCGCCGCCAGCGTTCCTGGGCGCTGTCGGCCTTCATCGTGATGATCCCGCTGTCCTCGATCATCGGCTCTCCGCTGGCCGCCGCGCTGCTGGAGTGGGGCCAGAGCCTGTTCGGCATCGCGGGCTGGCGGGCGCTGTTCCTCGTCGAGGGCATCCTGACGGTCGTCGTCAGCGTCCTGATCTTCGTCTTCCTGCCGAACCGCCCGGCCGACGCGCGCTGGCTCGACGACGAGGAGAAGGCCGCCATCGAGAACGTCCTGGCCGCCGAAGCCGCCGAACAGCGCGCCCGCGGGGCGCTCACCGGGCTGCGCCAGGCGCTGACCAGCGGCCGGGTGTGGGCGATGGCCGTGACGTGGTTCGCGATCGCGTTCGGGCTCTACCCGCTGCAGTTCTTCCTGCCCACGATGATCAGGTCCATCACGCAGAGCGTCGGCGACTCCGCCGACGTCAGCAGCGTGCTGCTGTCCGCGATTCCCTACGTGGTGGCCGCGGTCGCCCTGCTGACCTGGGCTCGCCTCGCCGCGCGCTGGACGGCGGTCACGGCCACGGCCGTGCCGATGGCGCTCGGCGCGGCGGGGCTGCTGCTGGCGACCTTCACCAGCAGCGGCACGCTGTTCGTGCTCGCCGTCTGCCTGAGCGTCGCCGGGATCATCACCGCGATGCCGCAGTTCTGGCGGATCCCGGCGATCGGCCTGACCGAGGCGGCCGCCGCCTCCGGCATCGCCCTGATCAACTCCGTCAGCAACCTCAGCGGATTCATCGGTCCGTACTTCACCGGGACGATCGCGTCCGCGACCGGCAGCTTCACCTACGCGCTGCTGGCCATCGCGATCATCATGGTCGCCGGGCTGGCCGTCCTGCTCACCGCGGGACGCCGGATGGAGCGGCTGGACGGGAGCCTGTCATGACCGCCGCCGACCGGCAGGGAGGCAGGGCGTGAACGCCGCGCTGCTGAACCGGCTCCGGGCCGAGCTCGACGGACGCCGGGCGACCACCGGGCTGCGCCGCGACCTCGTGGTCTCGGGCGCCCAGGGGCCGGCGCTCGGCGTGGCGGGGGAGTGGCTGGTCAACTTCGCCTCCAACGACTACCTCGGGCTCGCCGGCGACCCGGAGGTCCTGGACGCGGCCCGGCGGGCGCTGCGCGAGACGGGGCTCGGGGTGGCGGCGGGCCGGGTGCTCTGCGGCACCCGGGCCGTCCACGGCGAGCTGGAGGCGGGCATCGCCGAGCTGGTCGGCGCCGAGGACGCCGTGCTCCACAACTCCTGCTTCGACGCGAACCTCGGCCTCTTCGACGCCCTGCTCGGCCCGCAGGACGTCGTCCTCAGCGACGCGCTCAACCACGCCAGCCTGATCGACGGCATCCGCCTCACGCGGGCCCGGCGGCGCGTCTTCGCCCACGCCGACCTCGACGAGCTCGAACGCCACCTCACCGAGTCCGCCGGCGCGCGCCACCGCCTCATCGTCACCGACGGCGTCTTCAGCATGGACGGCGACGTCGCCGCGCTGCCCCGGCTCTGCGAGCTGGCCGAACGCCACGACGCGGTGCTCGTGGTGGACGACTCGCACGCCACCGGGGTGCTCGGCCCGACCGGCGGAGGCACCCCCGAGCACTTCGGGCTGAAGGGACGCGTCGACGTGCTGACGGGGACGCTCGGCAAGGCACTGGGCGGCGCGGCCGGCGGCTTCGTCGCGGGCGACCGCGCGCTGGTCGAGACGCTGCGCCAGGTCTCGCGGCCCTACATCTTCACCAACGCCATGGCCCCCGCGCTGGCCGCGGCGGCGCTGGCGGCGATCCGCATCGCACGGCGGCGCCCGGATCTGCGGGAACGCCTGGCCGCCAACACCGCCTGGCTGCGCCGGGCGTTGCGCGACCTCGGCTACGAGGTGCCGCCAGGGGAGCATCCGATCATCCCCGTGATGCTGCGCGGCGGCACGCTGGCCCGCGACGTGGCGGCGGCGCTGCGCCGCGAGGGCGTGCTCGCCTTCGCGCTCTCCCACCCGGTCGTCCCGGCCGGCGAGGAGCGGATCAGGGTGCAGGTCTCGGCCGCGCACACCGCCGGCCAGCTCGAACAGGCCGCAGCCGCCTTCGGCCGCGCGCGTGCCGTCCTGGCCGGCTCATGAGCACGGCCGACGGACTGCGGGCGCCGACCAGCGCCGACGGACTGCGGGCGCCGACCAGCGCCGACGGCAGTGAGCTGGCGGGCCGGGTCGCGATCGTGACCGGCGGGGCCAGTGGCATGGGCCTGGCCGCGGCCCACGCGCTGGCCCGCCGCGGCGCGACCGTCGCCGTGTTCGACCTGGCCGCGCCCGGCCCCGCCGAGCTGGCGGCGACGCTGGCCGTGCCGGCGGACCGCGTCCGGTCGCTCGCGGTGGACGTCACGGACGGCGACCAGGTCCAAGGGGCGTTCGCCGCGCTGCTGGAGGAGCGGTCGCGGCTCGACATCCTGGTGAACGCCGCGGGCGTCGCACCGCCGACCCCGTTCGAGGAGATCACCCGGGCCGAGTGGAACCAGGTGCTGGCGGTCAACGTGCTCGGGACGGCCCTGTGCTGCCAGCAGGCGCTGCCCGCGATGCGCGCCCGAGGCTGGGGCCGCATCGTCAACTTCTCCTCCACCGCCGGCAAGACCATCAGCACCGCGGGCGGCGCCCACTACACGACGGCGAAGCACGGCGTCCTCGGGCTCACCCGGCACCTGGCGAAGGACTGCGGCCCCGACGGCATCACCGTGAACGCCGTCTGCCCGGGACTCATCGACACCCCGATGGCCCGCGCGCTGCTGCCCGGAGAGGCACTCGAACACGCCACCCGGTCGTTCCCGGTGCCCCGCGCCGGGCAGCCCTGGGAGGTCGCCGAGCTCGTCGCCTTCCTCGCCTCGGACCGCGCCGCGTACATCACCGGGGCGGCCATCGACATCAACGGCGGCGACCTGATCGTCTGACGCGGCGCCGCCGAACACCCGCAACCAGCACCCCACGAGAAGGTGAGCTTTCTGTGAGCACAGGGACAGTCAGGATGATCCGGCACCGGATCGACGGCCGCGAGACCGCCGGCCGGTCCAGCCGCACCGCCCCGGTATGGAACCCCGCGACCGGCGCGCACCAGGCCGACGTGCTGCTGGCCGAGCCCGACGACGTCGACGCCGCCGTGCGGGCCGCGCGGGCCGCCCTGCCGGCCTGGGCCGACACCTCGGTCATGCGGCGCTCGCGCTTGATGTTCGCCTTCCGCGAGCTGGTCGACAAGCACCTCGACGACCTCGCGCGGCTGGTCTCCGCCGAGCACGGCAAGGTCCTCGACGACGCCAGGGGCGAGCTCGTCCGCGGCCTGGAGGTGATCGACTTCGCCTGCGGGATCCCGCACCTGCTCAAGGGCGAGTACTCCGACCAGGTCTCGACCGACGTCGACCTGTTCTCCTTCCGGCAGCCGCTCGGCGTCTGCGCCGGGATCACGCCGTTCAACTTTCCCGCCATGGTCCCGCTGTGGATGCATCCGATCGCGATCGCGACCGGCAACACGTTCGTGCTCAAGCCCTCCGAGCGCGACCCGTCGGCGGCCAACCTCATCGCCGACCTCTACGCCGAAGCCGGTCTGCCCGACGGCGTCTTCAACGTCGTCCACGGGGACAAGGTCGCGGTCGACGCGATCCTCGACCATCCGGACATCGCCGGCGTGTCGTTCGTCGGCTCGACGCCGGTCGCGCGGTACGTGTACGAGCGCGCGACCGCGGGCGGCAAGCGCGTCCAGGCGCTCGGCGGCGCCAAGAACCACGCCGTCGTGCTGCCCGACGCCGACCTCGACCACGCCGCCGACCATCTGGTGGCGGCCGGGTACGGCTCGGCGGGCCAGCGCTGCATGGCGATCTCGGTCGCCGTCGCGGTGGGCGACGTGGCCGGGCCGCTCGTCGAGCTGATGCGCGAGAAGGCGCAGGCGATCAAGGTCGGGCCGGGGCTGGCGGCCGGGTCCGAGATGGGGCCGGTCGTGTCGGCGGAGGCGCTCGACCGGATCAGGGGTTACATCGACTCCGGCGTCGCCGCGGGCGCCGACCTGGTCGTCGACGGGCGCAAGCTCGACCTCGGGGGCGACGGCTTCTTCGTCGGGCCGACGCTGTTCGACCACGTCACGCCCGACATGGACGTCTACCGCGACGAGATCTTCGGCCCGGTGCTCGTCGTCGTGCGGGTCGGCTCGCTGGAGGAGGCGATCGACCTGATCAACGGCAACAACCTGGCCAACGGCACGGCGATCTTCACCAGGGACGGCCATGCGGCGCGGCTCTTCCAGCGTTCCGTCCAGGTCGGGATGATCGGCGTCAACGTGCCGATCCCGGTGCCCATGGCGTTCCACTCGTTCGGCGGCTGGAAGCAGTCGCTGTTCGGCGCCCACCACATGCACGGCCCTGAGGGCGTCGCCTTCTACACGCGCGCGAAGGCCGTCACCAGCCGGTGGCCGGAGGAGAGGGAGGACGGCCCGCGCCACCGCGGCGACCTCTCCTTCCCGACGGCGGTCTGACCGGACGGCCCGGCCTCGCGCCGCACCCCGCGGGCCCGGTCGGACGGCCCGGCCTCCGACCGGCCACGCGCCGCCCCTCGCAGGCGCGGCCCCCGCCCGGCGCCGGCTAGGCCGGCGGGCGCGAGGCGGGCAGCTCGATGTGCGCCCTGCTCACCGAGGTGCTCTTCGCCAGAACCTGCAGCAGGTCGCGGCGCACGCGTTCGCACCGGGCGCGCATCGCGTCCCGGGCGGCGTCCGCGTCACGGGCGCGCAGCCCCTCGTAGACGGCCCCCAGCTCGCCGGGCGGGCTCGCGATGCCGGGATCGATCAACGCGGCCATGCGCAGAACCCGTTCCAGCTCGTCGAGCACGTCGACGATCGCCTTGCCGAGGCGCGGGTTGCCGCTGAAGTTGGCGATGATGCCCTCGAACTCGATGCCGGCCCGGAGCGACTCCTCCTGTTCCACCTCGCCCGCCGCGAGCGCGATGGGCACCTTGGACAGCGCTTCGAGCCGTTCGAGCGCCGGCGCCGTGACGCCGAGGCGCGCCGCGGCGGCGGCCGCCTCGCCGGACAGCAGCGTCCGCAGGGCGCACAGGGCGTCGGTGTCCTGCAGCGTGATCGGGCTGACGACGTAGCCCGCGCGCGGAAGCGCGGTCACGAGCCCGTCGCGCCGCAACCGGGCCAGCGCCTCGCGCACCGGCGTCTTGCTGATGCGCCATTGCTCGGCGAGCGACGTCTCGGTGAAACTGCTGCCGGGCGACAGCGTCAGGTCGATGATCTGGCGGCGGATCGCCCGATATGCCTGACTGGTGCGGTCGAGGCCGGTCTCGTCCGTGCCGACCAGCAGGAGCGCGGGGATGTGCGGGGTTCCGCTGACCACACCATGAATGTCGGACATCGCGCCAGGATACCAATTCACAGCGTTGATACAGCAGCTCGGTCGTCGGGAACTGGATAGAGATATTTATTCTTGTTGTTGATATCTCAGTATGCGATGCTTCGTCCCATGCAGCGAAACTCCTGGTCCCTTCCCGCCGCGAGCGACTTCCCGGCGCTGGGGGCGATGAGCACCCGCGCCCGCGCGGAGCGCAGCGCCCGCGACGGCGTGCGGATGCTCCCGCTCGCGGGCGCCCCGATCCTGCCCATGCCCGAGCACGTACGGCGGGCGGTGGCGGGCGCGATGGACCTGCCCGATCCGCGCGACACCCGCGGCCTGCCGGAACTGCGCGCCGCGATAGCCGCCGAACTGGAGCGCGAGCACGGCCTGCGCGTCGATCCCGAGCGCCGCCTGCTGATCACCCACGGAGCGATGCAGGGGCTCTCCCTCGTGCTGCGCACGGTGCTCGCGCCGGGTGACGAGGTGATCGTGCCGACCCCCACCTACTTCTTCGACGGCGCCGTCCGCGAGGCCGGCGCGACGCCCGTCGGCGTCCCGTCCCGCGAGAGCGACGGCTGGGCGCTCGACCTGGCCGGTCTGGAGGCCGCCGTCACGAGCCGCAGCCGGGCCGTGCTGCTGTGCAATCCGACCAATCCGACGGGCTATCTCCCCGACGCCGCCACCCTCGCGGCCGTGGTCGACCTCGCCGCCCGCCACGGGCTCCTCGTCATCTCCGACGACTCATGGCAGCACTTCACCTACGACGGCCACCGCTACCACCCGGTGGAGGCGTACGCCGACCGCTGGCCGCACCTGGTCACCGTCACCAGCCTCAGCAAGTACTACGCGCTGGCCAGCTGGCGGCTCGGCTACGTCCTGGCGCCGCCACCGGTCATCGACGCGCTCAACCGCCGCTTCGAGTGGGAGGCGGTGTGCTGTGGAGCGGTTCCCCAGCGGGCCGCGGTCGCCGCCCTGACCGGCCCGCGCGACTGGCTCGACCGGGCGCTGTCCACCTACCAGGCCAAGCGCGACCTCGTCTGCGACGGCATCGCCGCGAGCGGCCTCCCCGGGCCCGTCCGGCCCATGGGTGGCGCCTTCCTGCTCGCCGACTGCTCACGCCTCGGCGAGACCCCGGCCGCCATCGACCACGCGCTCCTGCGGCACGGCATCGCGACCGTACGCGGCGCCGACATGCACGGTCCCGACACACATGTCCGCATCACGTTCGGCTCCGACGAGCGAACGCTCACCGAGCTGATCCGCGGCCTCGAACGGGCCCTCAGGGCGTCCTGACACCCCCGGACATGCCGGTCTTGTTGCGTTTTTGCGGCAAATTTCGTCAGTCGGTCACCAGGTCGACAATGAAGGGAGATCATGGCATCAGCCTCGGGGAACAGGTCGATCTGCTGAAGGAGACCGATGAACGAGCGAATCCTGCCGTTACCCGCCGTACTGCGCGCCGCGCGAACCGTCATGTGCATTCAGGTGGTCCTGGTGGCCCTGAGTCTGATCGTCTTTGTGACCGGCCTCGTGGAGGCGGCGCTCGTCGGGCTCCTGCTGATCCCCATCCTGGTCAATGTCGTGATCGGCGTGGCCATCGGCGTGGTCGTGGCCAGGATGAGGTCGCGCCGGCCGTGGGTCCGCTGGACGGGAGTGGCCGTCGAGGCGGTCCTGGTGGCCACCCAGCTCTGGGGAATGATCAGCGGCCCGAGCATCGGGGGCGTCGCCGGCCTCGTGCTGGCCGGGGGCGCGATCTACTGCCTCCTGTCGCCGCCCTCGACCGCCTGGTTCACGCCCGCGGCCCCGGCGACAGCGGCCCGTTGACACCCGCCCCCGGTAGGGGGTCGAAGGCGCGCGCCTCTAGCCGAACTTGACGAAGGTCGGGAAGGGGGCGGTGAAGGTCTCGAAGTTGCGGGAGCCGACGAATCCGGCGAAGACCGTGCAGTTGCTGTTGGTGTAGAGGGTGGCGTCGGCGTCGGTGTCGTTGTGGGCGTTGCGGGCGCCGCCGGAGACCGGCAGGCAGGCGCCGTTGGGCGTCGGGATGTTGAGGGTGGTCTCCTGTCCGTTGCTGGCCCTGGTGTAGAAGAACGTGCCGGTGGCGGCGTGGGCGGAGACGGGGAGCGATGCCGCGACCAGCGTGGTGGCCAGGGCGCTCAGAGCGAAGGCGGGAAGACGTGTCATGCCTCCAGATTATACGTAGAGTAAATAAGCGACAACTCTGAGTAACAAGGAAGTTCCGGGGTTTCCTCCCGAGAGGCGACACCCGGGTCCGTCCGCTGCGCGGCCCTTCATGACTCCTGTCATGTGCAGCCGATGACAGCCGGGACTGACCGCGGAACCGCGTTCGGATCATGCTTACGCCATGAACATCCGGACGCTTGGAAAGAACGCCTCGGCCATCGCTCTGACCGCCGGGATGGTGCTGGCGGCCGGCCCGGCGCAGGCCGCCCCCGCGCGGGAGACCGCGCTCGACCGGCAGGCGCTGCGGCAGTCGCTGGACGCCGTGCACGAGGCCGGCATGTACGGCATCTACTCGACCGTCCGCGACGGCGAGCGCAGCTGGCGGGGCGCCTCCGGCGTGGCCGACGTCGCCACGAGGCGCCCCGCACGCCCGGACATGCTGCACCGGGTCGGCAGCATCACCAAGACGTTCACCGCGGTGGCCCTGCTCCAGCAGGTGGCCCGCGGCGCCGTCGAGCTGGACGCCCCCATCGCCCGCTACCTGCCCGACGTCGTGCCCGGCGAGCGCGGCCAGAAGATCACCGTGCGGATGTTGCTCAACCACACGAGCCACATCGCCGACCACGTGGGCCCGGCCTTCCCCTCGCTGCTCCAGGGCACGTTCGAGAGCCTCGACGACAACCGTTTCCGCACCTTCTCCCGCCGGGAGCTGGTCGAGCTGGGCCTGGCCGCCACGCCCACCGGCGAGCCGGGCGCCACGCCGGGGATCTACTCCAACACCAACTACCTGATCGCCGGCCTGCTCCTGGAGAAGGTGACGGGCGAGAACGCCGAGCGGTACATCACCCGCAACGTCATCCGCAAGGCGGGCCTGCGGCACACGTCCTTCCCGCGCACGCCGGTCATCCCCGGACCGCACTCCAAGGCGTACGAGTCGATGTTCGGCTTCATCGACCCGCCCAAGGACTACAGCGTCTACAACATGTCGTGGATCAGCACGGCGGGCGCCGTCGTGTCCACGATGGAGGACCTCAACCAGTTCTACCGGGTGCTGCTGCGCGGCGGGCTGATCGGCCCGGCCGAGCTGGCCGAGATGCAGAAGACCGTGCCCGTGGCCGGCGTGTCGGGGGCCTACGGCCTCGGCATCTACGCCACCGACCTGCCGTGCGGACGGTTCTGGGGGCACAGCGGCGGCGTCTTCGGCATGGCCACCGACTCCTACACCAGCCCGGACGGCGTCCGCCAGCTCTCCATGGGCGTCAACCGCACGAAGTACCAGAGCCTGGACGAGAACGGCAACATCGAGATCAGCCCGATCGACTACGCCACCGTCGACCATCTCCTGCTGGGGCTCTGCGGCCAGAGCGCGGCGCGCACGAAGGCCGCGCAGCCGCAGATCGTCCCGTTCGCCGTGGACCGGCTGGTCTCCGTCAAGCGCTGACGTCACGCGTGCCCGAGGCGCGGCCTGGGCACGTCGCCGCCGGCCCGGAGGGAGCTGTCAGCGGCGGCGTCAGTGCGGTGACGGTCCGGTGTCAGGGCGCTTCGCGAAGGTTGACCCATGGCCGCCGGACCGGACAACGGTCCGGCGGATCGACCACCGCGACAAAGGAGACACCATCATGGCGATCGGCGGGAACGGCTTCTCCGAGCAGGGGCTGCGCAGGCTGCGCGAGGTGCTGGCCCGGCACGTCGACTCGGGCCGGATCCCGGGCCTGGTCGCCCTGGTGAGCCGCGGCGAGGAGACGCACGTCGAGGCGATGGGCACGATGCGGCACGACGGCGGCGCGCCCATGCGCCGCGACACCGTCTTCCGGATGGCCTCCACGTCCAAGCCCGTCTCGATCGCGGCAGCCATGGTGCTGCTGGACGAGTGCCGGCTGCGGCTGGACGACGTGATCGACCCGTGGCTGCCCGAGCTGGCCGACCGGCGCGTGCTGACCAGCCCCGGCGCGCCGCTGGACGACACCGTCCCGGCCCACCGGCCGATCACCGTGCGGGACGTGCTGACCTCCACCTTCGGGCTCGGCATGGACTTCACCGCGCTGGGCAAGCCGATCATGAACGCGATCTTCGAGCGGGGCCTCACCCCAAACCTGCCGGTCGAGATGCCCGAGCCGGACGAGTGGCTGCGCCGCCTGGGCGAGCTGCCGCTGATGTACCAGCCGGGCGAGCAGTGGCAGTACCACATCAGCAGCGACCTGGTCGGCGTGCTCGTCTCCCGGGTCACCGGCCGGCCGTTCGAGGAGTTCCTGCGCGAGCGCGTCCTGGAACCGCTCGGCATGACCGACACCGGCTTCCACGTGCCCGCCGACCAGATCGACCGGCTGCCCGCCCTGTACGCCCCCGACCCGGCCACCGGCGAGTTCCTCGTCTGGGACGAGCCCGAGGGCGGGCGGTGGAGCAAGCCGCCGGCGTTCCAGGGAGGCGGCGGCGGCCTGGTCTCCACCGCCGACGACTACCACGCCTACTTCCGGATGTTGCTCAATGGCGGCACCCACCGGGGCACCCGCATCCTGTCCCGGCCCGCCGTCGAGCTGATGACCACCAACCGGCTCACGCCGCGGCAGAACGACGCCCGCACCGCCCTGGCCAGGAACAACGTGCACATCTCCTTCGGCCAGGGACAGCAGGGCGGCTGGGGCATGGGCATGGCGGTGCGCACCTACCGCGGCGACTACGCCCCGGTCGGCCAGTTCGGCTGGGACGGCGGCAGCGGCACCTCGGCCTACGCCGACCCGGTCAACGGGCTCACCGGCGTCCTGCTCTGCCAGCTCGGCTACTCCGTCCCCAACCCGGCCCACCTGATGAACGACTTCTGGACCACCCTCTACCAGGCCCTCGACGACTGACCCGGGCCACGCTGACCCGCGCAACCCCGGAACGGCGTCGCTCAACCGGGCGAGGACGGCCACGACGGCCTCGCCGCCCGTCCAGATCGCCACCGCCGTGTATCCCAGGGACAGCAGCAGCCCGATCAGCGAGCCCACCAGCCGGCCGCGCACGCCGAAATGCGCGCCCGCGGCCACCGTGTTGCTCGTCCCGGCCCGGAACCCCAGCAGCGCCAGCGGCGCCGCCACCATCAGGCCGAGCGCGGTGCCCGCCACGGCGGCCGCGACGATCTGCCACCAGCTCAGGCCGTAGGTGACGGGCAGCCAGCCGAACACCGTCGCGCTGAGCGACAGGTTCGACCCCACGAGCACCCACGGCACGCTCGCGGGGCGGGCGGCGAGGACCGCCCGCCCCGCCTGCCGGGACGCTTCCACCGCGCGGCCATGGGGCTCACTCGTGCGGCCACAGCCCGGCCAGGCGGGCGATGCGAAGACCGGCGTGCAGTTCCAGGCGGATCGACCCGTCCGTGATGTCGCAGCCGATGACCTCCCGGATGCGGTCGAGCCGGTAGTAGAGCGTGCTGCGGTGGATGCGCAGCCGCCGTGCCGCGCTCTGGATCTCGCCGCCGCTGTCGAGGTAGCCCTCCAGCGTCGCCGCGAGCTCGACGCCGTGCGGCGCGTCCAGCAGGCGCCGCACTCCCTCGGGGAACTGGCTCGGCGTCAGCCGGTCGAGCGGCAGCTGCAGGAGCAGGCGGTCGAGGCCGAGGTCGTCCCAGAAGACGCGCTTGCCGTACCGCTGCGGATCGAGGCGCGAGGCGCGGTGGGCGAGCCGGGCCTCGTGGTAGGAGTCGACCGCCTCCGCCAGCGACGGCTTCACGCTGCCCACGCCCGCCACGACCGCCTCCAGGCCGGGACCGGCGAGCGCGCGTTCGAGCCTGTCGTGATTCACCGGACGCGGGAAGAGAACGATTCCCTCGGCCCCGAGAACGGCGCCGACGATTTTCACCGTCGTCGATCTCGTGGTGAATTCCAGAGTCGCCTCGACGGCCAGCCGGGTAATGGATCTGGGCGCCGATTCCGGGGCCCGGAGAACGAGCACGGAATAATGCTCGACATCGTCGATGAGATTGTCCCGGACGAGTTTCCCGGCCGCCTTCGCACGCTTCTCCGGCGATTCTCCGAGCAATTCCGCGAGCAGCTGCCGCGAATTCTCGGTGCCGTGCCGGCGATCGGAGATGCGCAGCGACAGCAGCGCGCCCATTTCCGGCGCGGCGGATTCCAGCACCGCGAGGTCGTCGGCGCGCGGCGCCTCCCGGTCCTCGACGTAATAGACGTAGCCGAGCAGTTGCTGCTCATGACGCAACGGCAGCACGACCAACTCGCCGTCGTCCTGGGGGACCCGCACGCCGTGCCTGGCCTGGCGCAGCCGGTGCTCCTCCACCAGCGGCTTCGTCAGCGGGGCGGTCGAGCCGGCGAGCAGCCGGGCCAGCCGGGCGAGCCGCGCGTCGGTGTCGTGGACGCTGAACGCCGCGGTCCTCAGGTCGCGATCGACCACCACGAGCGCCACGCCCAGGCGATCGGCCAGATCTTGCACGGCGTCATCAAGGCTCACCGGGGTTGCTCCTGTCCTGCGACACAGCGTCGGATCGGCGCCGACAACTAACGACAGATCGTACGAAGCGCATCAACGTGGTGTCCGTCTACGGTGGTGCGACAGCGCACAAGTTAGCAATGCGAGGGGTGCGAGTGGCAAGCCCGCCGTCGCCCCGCGGGCCGATCACAGCCGTCCGCCCGATCAACAGATCATGCCGGGCAATGCCCGTACAGCACGGGAAGGAACCCATTCCAGTGACCGAGCGCACCGTCGAGACCAACGGCTATTCCACATTTTTTCTGGAAAGCGGCGACGACGACCGCGAGACCGTGATCCTGTTGCACGGCGGCGGCCCCGGCGCCAACGCGGTGTCGAACTGGAGCGGCTTCGTGCCCGCCCTCAGCGACGACTACCACGTGCTGGCTCCCGACCTCGTCGGCTACGGCCGCACCGACCATCCCGAGGACATGCCGGGCAGCCTGACCGGCTGGATGCGCCTGCGGGTCGAGCAGGTGCTCGCCCTGATGGACGCCCGCGGCGTCGAGCGGGCGCACCTGGTCGGCAACTCGATGGGCGGCGCCCTGGCCATGCACCTGGTGATGACGGCGCCGCAGCGCTTCGACCGGATCTCCCTGATGGGCAGCGCGGGCGGGCACTCGCAGCCGACGCCCGAGGTCATGCGGATGGTGTCCTTCTACAAGGACCCGACGATCAGCGCGCTGGAGAACCTCACCAAGTGGTTCGTCCACGACGAGGACGCGCTCGGCACGTCGATCTCGGAGATCACCGAGACGCGTTACCAGGAGGTCATGCGGCCCGAGGTGCGGCGTTCCTTCGAGCGCTTCTTCTCCTCCTCGCCCGCCGAGATGGCCGTGCCGCCGTCGGCGCTGCGCCGGATGCCGCACCCGTTCCTCATCGTGCACGGCCGCGAGGACCGGTTCGTCACCCCCGACTCCAGCGTCTTCCTGCAGCAGCACCTGCCCAACGCGCAGCTGCACATCTTCCCGCACTGCGGCCACTGGGTGCAGATCGAGCGCGCCGCCGAGTACGCGGCGCTGCTGCGGGGCTTCCTCACCGACGCGTTCTGACCCCGTACGACAGGAGACATCAGGCATGGACATCAAGCAGCTCGGCTACCTCGGCCTGTCCGCGCGCGAGCCGGACGCCTTCACCGCCTACGCCACGGACATCCTCGGCATGCAGCGGGTCGCGGGGGAGGACGGCGCCACCCACTTCCGCATCGACGACGTGCACCACCGCATCACCGTCGAGGCCGGCGAGCAGGACGGCGGCGCCTACTACGGCTGGGAGGTCGCCGACGCCGGCGCGCTGAGCGCCGCGCTCGACGAGCTGAGCGACCACGGCGTCCTGGCCCATCAGGCGACCCAGCGCGAGCTGGAGATCCGCCGCGTGGCCGGCATGGCGCACTTCCTCGACCCGGCGGGCAACCGGGTGGAGCTGTTCCACGGGGCCTCGGCGGGCGAGGGGCAGTTCACCTCGGCGCGGGACATCGAGCGGTTCGTCACGGGCGACCTCGGCCTCGGCCACGTGGTGCTGGCCAGCCCGGACGTGGCGGCCCAGCAGCGGTTCTACACCGACGTCCTGGGCTTCAAGATCAGCGACACGATGCGCAGGCCGTTCCAGGCCACGTTCCTGCACACGAACCCGCGCCACCACAGCATCGCCTTCGTGGACGGCCCGTTCTTCGGCATCCACCAGCCGTTCCTGCACCACTTCATGCTGGAGGTGCCCGACATGGACCAGGTCGGGCGCACCTACGACCTGGTGCTCGACCGCGACGTCCCGGTCACCATGACGCTCGGCCGGCACAGCAACGACCAGATGTTCTCCTTCTACGCCGAGTCCCCGGTGGGCGTGCACACCGAGTTCGGCAGCGGCGGCGTGCTCATCGACGACGCGACCTGGCAGGTCACCGAGATCCCCGGCCCCGACCTCTGGGGCCACCGGCACTGACGTCCCTCCCTTCTAGGAGCCATTGACATGGAAACCCTCACCCCCGTCGTGGAGACGGACGTGCTGATCGTCGGCGCCGGACCGGCGGGCGCCACCGCCGCGGCGCTGCTGTCGACGTACGGCATCGCCAACGTGGTGCTCAACAAGTACGCCGGCGTCTCGAACACGCCTCGCGCGCACATCACCAACCAGCGCGGCGTCGAGGTGCTGCGCGACCTCGGGCTGGAGGGCGAGGTGACCAGGAACGCCACCCCGCAGCAGCTGATGGGCGAGCACGTGTACGCCACCAGCCTCGCCGGCCAGGAGCTCGGCCGCCTGCGCACGTGGTACACCCACCCGCACTTCAAGGCCGAGCACGACCTGGCCAGCCCGTGCTCGGTGTGCGACCTGCCGCAGCACGTGCTGGAGCCCATCCTGGTCAACGCCGCCGCCGCGCGCGGGTCGTCGGTGCGCTTCAACACCGAGCTGCTGACGTTCACGCAGGACGACGACGGCGTGACCGCCCTGGTCAAGGACCGGCTGACCGGGCAGCAGTACGGCATCCGCAGCAAGTACCTGATCGGCGCGGACGGCGGCAACTCGACCGTCGCCGCGCAGGCGGGACTGCCGCTGGTCGGCAAGATGGGGCTCGGCGGCTCGATCAACGTGGTGTTCGAGGCGGACCTCACCCGCTTCGTCGAACACCGGCCGGGCGACATGTACTGGTTCGTCCAGCCGGGCGTCGGCCACGACGGCAACGGCATCGGCGTGCTGCGCATGGTGCGCCCGTGGACCAAGTGGGTCGGCGTGTGGGGCTACGACGTCAATGCCGGGCATCCCTCGCTCACCGAGGAGGACGGCGTCCGCATCGCCCACCAGCTGATCGGCGACGACCAGGTGCCGGTGACGGTCGAGTCGATCTCCACCTGGGCGGTCAACGACGTCTACGCCACCGACAACATGGCGGGCCGGGTCATCTGCGTCGGCGACGCCGTGCACCGGCACTCGCCCATGAACGGCCTCGGCTCCAACACCTCCATCCAGGACAGCTACAACCTGTGCTGGAAGCTCGCCATGGTGGTGCGCGGCGAGGCCGCCCCGGCGCTGCTCGACAGCTACCGGGACGAGCGGCTGCCGGTCGCCAGGCAGATCGTCCAGCGCGCCAAGCGCAGCGACGGGCTGATGCCGCAGCTCTTCATGGCGCTGCGCCTGCCGCCCGCCTCCGGCGCCGCGGAACTGCGCGACGCCCTCGACGCCCTGCTGTCGCCGACGCCCGAGGGCGGCGAGCGGCGGCAGGCGTTCGACGCCGCGATGCAGGCCACGATCATGTGCTTCAACACGCACGGCGTCGAGACCAACCAGCACTACACGTCCGGCGCGATCGTGCCCGACGGCACGCCCGAGCAGCCCGCGCCGCGGGACGAGGAGGTCTACTACTTCGCCTCCACCCGTCCGGGACGCCACCTGCCGCACGTGTGGCTGACCAGGGACCAGCAGCGCGTCTCCACCTTCGACCTGTGCGGCCGGGGCAGGTTCACCCTGCTCACCGGCGTCGGCGGCGCGGCCTGGCGGGAGGCGGCCGAGCGCGTCTCCGCGCGGCTGGGCGTGCCCGTCCGGGTGCGCTCGATCGGCCGCGGCTGCGACTACGAGGACAGCTACGGCGACTACCGCGCCCTGTCCGAGGTCGGGGAGGACGGGGTGCTCCTGGTCCGTCCCGACCACATGGTGGCCTGGCGGTCCGCGTCGATGGCGGACGATCCGGAGGCGGCGCTGAGCGCCGTGCTCGGCCGGATCCTCGGCCTGGCGATCAAGGAGTAGCGGGCCATGCGCATCGCGGTGGCCGGCGGCGGGCCCGGCGGGTTGTTCTTCGCCGCGCTGATCCGGCAGGCGGACCCGTCGTCGGAGGTGACCGTCTTCGAGCGCAACCGCGCCGACGACACCTTCGGCTTCGGGGTGGTCTTCTCCGACCGGACCCTGGAGGCGATCCACGAGGCGGACCCCGTGCTGCGCGCGGCCCTGGCCGAGCACGGCAGGCACTGGGACGACATCGAGGTCCGGCTGAAGGGCGAGCGCATCAGGTGCGGCGGCAACGGCATGGCCGCGGTCGTCCGGCGCACGCTCCTGCTGCTCCTGCAGGAACGGGCCCGCGCGGTCGGGGCGGACCTGCGGTTCTCCACCGAGGTGACGCTCGCCGACCTGGCCGGCTACGACCTGGTGGTGGCCGCAGACGGGGCCTCCTCGCGCATCCGCGAGGAGCTCGGCCCCGGCCTCGGCTCGCAGGTGGAGACCGCCGCGGCCAAGTTCGTCTGGTTCGGCACCGACCACCTCTTCGACGGGCTCACCTTCGTCCACGAACGCGGCCCCGACGGCGTCTTCGCGGTGCACGGGTATCCGATCTCCGACACCATGTCGACGTTCATCGTGGAAACCGACGAGGCGTCCTGGCGGCGGGCCGGCCTCGACGCGTTCGACGAGGGCCTGCCGCCCGGGATGAGCGACCTGCGCTCCAAGGCGTACCTGGAGAAGCTGTTCGCCGAGCACCTCGAGGGCGGCCGGCTGCTCACCAACAACTCCCGGTGGGCCAGTTTCCGCACCCGCCGCACCCGCCACTGGCACACGACGTCTCCGCGGCCCGTCGTGCTGCTCGGCGACGCCGCGCACACCGCGCACTTCTCCGTGGGCTCGGGCACCAAGATGGCCATGGAGGACGCCGTCGCGCTCGCGCGGGCGCTGGCCGGGCACCCCGGCGACCTGGCGGCCGCGCTCGCCGGCTACGAGCGGGCCGCCCAGCCGCCGGTCCGGCACATCCAGGACTCGGCGCGGCCCAGCCTGGCCTGGTGGGAGAGCTTCGGCAGCTACCACGACGCCCTCGAGCCGTGGCAGTTCGCCTACCACTTCCTGTCCCGCAGCATCTCCGACGCGCGCCTGGCCAGACGCGCGCCGCGGTTCGTCGCCGCGGCCCACCGCCGGTGGCTCGACCGGCACGGCGCCGCGCCCCTGGAGACGGGCTTCGAGGCCGCCGGGTGGTCGGCGTCCGGGCGGCTGCTCGACGTCCTGCCCGGCGCGGACGGCGCTCCCGCCGCCGTCCGGGGGAGGAACGACCTGCCGCTCTCCGCGACGCCGCTGCCCGGCGCGTGGGGCGCGCTGCTGGAGGCGCCGGACGACGAGGACGGGCTGCCTGACCTGTCCTGGCTCGCCGCGGCCGGCGCGACCCTGGTCGCCGTGCACGGCGGCACGGCCCTGACCCGTACCCGGCTGTGCGAGGAGGCACGGATGCGCGCGGGACTGCCCGCACTGCTGATCGAACGCGAGCCCGACCGCGACCGGGCGCTGACCACAGTGCTCTCCGGCCGCGCCGACCTGGTCGGAGTGCTCTCATGAACGGCCTGGGACCCGGTCGGAGCGCGCACGTGGACGGCCCCGGACCAGGCGGCGGTGCCCCCATGGGCGACCTTGGCCCGTTGTTCGGCCCGCGGGGTGTCGCGGTCGTCGGCGCGTCCCGGGACCCGGGCAAGCTGGGCGCCGCCATGGCCCGTTCGCTGTCCGGTTTCGGGGGGTTCCTGGCGCTGGTGAACGCCCGCGACGACGCCATGCACCCGTCCGTCGGCGCCGCCGCCGCGGCCGGGCCCGTCGATCTCGCGGTGCTCTGCGTGCCCGCCGCGGCCTGCGCCGGCGTGCTCGCCGAGGCGGCGCAGGCGGGCGTGCGGGCCGCCGTCGTGTGCGGCGGCGGGTTCGCCGAGGCGGGCGGCGCCGGGATCGAGCACCAGCGACGGCTCGCCGCCCTCGCCCGGGACTCGGGCCTGCGCCTCCTCGGCCCCAACACCAGCGGCTTCCTCGCCCCGCACGCGCGGCTGACCGCCAGCTTCGTCCCCGGCGCCCACCGGGTGCGGCCGGGCGCCGTCGCCGTCGTGGCCGCCAGCGGCGGCGTCAGCCACGCCCTGGCGTTCGCGCTGACCGAGGCCGGGCACGGCGTCAGCCTCGCCGTCGGCCTCGGGAACGCGGCCGGCGTCACCGCCCCCGACGTCCTCGACCACCTCGCCGGCGACCCCCGCACCGCCGCCGTCGCGCTGCACGTGGAGTCGGTGGCGGACGGCCCCCGGCTGGTCGAGAGCGTGCGCCGCCTCACCGCGACCCGGCCGGTCGTCGCCCTGGTCGTCGGCCGCCACGACGTCGGGGCCTTCGCCGCCTCGCACACGGGGGCGCTGGCGACCTCCTGGCGCACCACGCGCGCCGCGCTGGCCCAGGCGGGGGCGGTCCTCGTGGACGACGAACGCGAACTCGTCGACGCCGTCGGCGCGCTCGCGGTGACGCGGGCCCGCCCGTGCGCCGACCCGGGGGTGGGGGTCGTGACCGCCCAGGCGGGTCCTGGCCTGCTGCTCCTGGACGACCTGCGCGGACGCGGGATCCGGGTGCCCGAGCTCGCTCCCGGCACCAGGGAGACCCTGGCCGGGCTGCTGCCGCCGCTGACCTTCCAGCGCAACCCGGTGGACACCGGCCGTCCGGGGCCCGAGCTCGGGGCGGTGCTGGCCGCCACCGGCGCCGATCCCGGCGTCGACGTCATCGCGGGGTACGTGCTGCACGAACCGGACGCGGTGGACGTCGTCGCCGCCGTCACCGAAGGCCTGACCGCGGGCGTCCCCGTCGTCCTCGGGCTGGCGGGCACCGGCGACGAGGTCGTCCGCGACCGCATGGCCCTGCGCGGGTCGGGCGTGCCCGTGGCCGCCGACGCCCGCGGCGTCGCCGCCGCCACCGCCGCGCTGCTGGCCGACGCCCGCGCGCGCACGGCCCGCCCGGCCGCCTCCGCCCTCTGGCGGGCGCCGGCCGTCCCGCCCGGCCGGTACGACGAGCACACCGGCAAGGCCCTGCTCGGACGGCTGGGCCTGGCGACCATGCCCCGCCACGCCTGCGCGGACCGGGCCGCCGCCCACGCCGCCTTCGATTCACTCGGGACGCCGGTCGCCGTCAAGCTGCTGGACGCCGGCGTCCTGCACAAGACGGAGATCGGCGGCGTGCACCTGGGCGTGTCCACCCCCGCCGGCCTGGACGCCGCGCTCGACGCGCTGGACGCGGCGGGCGCGCGCCGCTACCTGGTGGAGGCCATGGCGCCGGCCGGGATCGATCTGGTCGTCGGCGCGCGGCGCGACCCCGTCTTCGGGCCCGTGGTGCTCGTCGGGCTGGGCGGCACCGTGGCCGAGGCCCTGGCCGACGTCGCCGTCCGGCTCGCCCCGCTGTCACCCGGCGAAGCCGCCGGCATGGCGGCAGAACTGGCCGGACGGGCCCTGCTCGCCGGGTGGCGCGGCGGCCCCGTCCTCGACCCCGACGACCTCGGCACGATCGTCTCCAGGCTCGGCGACCTGCTCGCCGCCAACCCGCTCCTGGACGAGATCGAGGTCAATCCGCTCCGGCTCACGCGGCGAGGTCTGATCGCGCTTGACGCCGTCATCCTCACCAGGAAGGCCGACGATGCCCACCCCGATCACTGAGCACACCGTGCCCTGGCCCGACGCCGACGTCGCCCGTTTCACCGAGCAGGGCTACTGGGCCGGGGTCCCGCTCGGCACCCTGCTGCGGGAGGTCGCCGACCGCGATCCGGACGCCACGGCGCTGGTCGACGGGCCGGGGCTGCGCCTCACGTACGGCGAGCTGGTCGATCGCGCCGACGCCGCCGCCGTGCGCCTGCGCGAGCTCGGCATCGCGCCGGGCGAGCGCATCATCGTGCAGCTGAGCAACTCGTGGGAGTTCGTCGTCCTCCTGCTGGCGTGCCTGCGCGCGGGCGTCGTGCCGGTGATGGCGCTGCCCGCCCACCGCCGGGCCGAGCTGAGCCATCTGGCCGTGCACGCCGAGGCGGTGGCGATCGCCGTCCCGGACCGGAGCAGGGACTTCGACCACCAGCGGCTCGCCCACGACCTCGCGGCCGACGTGCGCGCCGCCACCGGGGCCGGATGGCGGGTGCTGGTCGCCGGGGACGACGTCGCGCCCGGCAGCGTCGACCTGCGGGCCCTGTGCGGCCCGCCCGCCGGCCGGACCGGCTTCGACCTGCCCGCGCTCTCCTCCCGGGACGTGGCCGTCTTCCTGCTGTCCGGCGGCACGACGGGCCTGCCCAAGCTCATCGCCCGCACCCACGACGACTACGCCTACAACGCCCGGGCCAGCGCCGCGGTCGCCGGGGTCACGAAGGACTCGGTCTACCTCGTCAGCCTGCCCGCCGGGCACAACTTCCCGCTCGCCTGCCCGGGGATCCTCGGCGTCCTGCTCGCCGGGGGCCGGGTGGTCATGCTGCCCTCGCCCGAGCCGGTACGGGCCTTCGCCACGATCGAGGCGGAAGGCGTCACGCACACCGCGGTGGTGCCCGCGGTCGCCGGCCGCTGGCTGGAGCGGGCCGCGCAGCACGGCGCCGGGCAGCTCGCCACCCTGCGGGTCGTCCAGGTCGGCGGCGCCCGCCTCGCCGACGAGCTGGCGTGCCAGGTCGAGCCGGTGCTCGGGGCGAGGTTGCAGCAGGTGTTCGGCATGGCGGAGGGCCTGCTGAACTTCACCCGCCTCGACGACCCCGTGGAGACGGTGTGCGGCACGCAGGGCCGTCCCCTGAGCCCCGCCGACGAGATCAGGATCGTGGACGAGCAGGACCGGGACGTGCCGGACGGCCGGCCGGGGCTGCTGCTCACCCGCGGGCCGTACACCCCGCGCGGGTACTACCGGGCGGCGGAGCACAACGCCCGCTCCTTCACGCGGGACGGCTGGTTCCGCACGGGCGACATCTGCCTGCGCACCCCCGAGGGCAACCTCGTGGTGGCCGGCCGCGACAAGGACATGATCAACCGGGGCGGGGAGAAGATCTCCGCCGAGGAGATCGAGAACCTCGTCTACCGGCTTCCCGCCGTGAGCCAGGTCGCCGCCGTGGCCATGCCGGACCCCGTGCTCGGGGAGCGCGTGTGCGTGTACGTCGTGCCCCGGGCCGGGGCGACGGTCACGCTGGAGGAGATCCGGGCGCGGATGGAGAGCGCGGAGGTCGCCCGCTTCAAGCTGCCCGAACGGCTCGTCGTCGTCGAGGAGCTCGCCTGGACCAAGGTCGGGAAGATCGACAAGAAGGCCCTCAGGACCGACATCGCCGACCGCCTCAAGGCCGAGCTCGCCGGGGGGTGACGAGGCCGGCCGCCGCTCCGGCGCGTACGGTCGGCGAGCTTTCCTGCTCGGTGCGTGCTCGTCCGCCGCGTAGCGCCACGTCAGGCCCGGCGCGGCGGCTCCACGGGCTTTTGGCGTGCCCGAAATCCCGATAAATACGGGCTTGTGGTGGATTACGGCGCTCGGGAAGGATGCTGGGAGGCGGACGGTGATCCCGTCCGATCGCAGGCGAGACGAAGGACGCCGGATGACCCAGGCCGACGCGGTTGCATCACTCGTGGAGCGCAGGTTAGGCCGCGCCCTCGATCCCGACCTCAACTTCTTCGAAGCCGGTTTCGACTCGCTCGCGCTGGTCGAGCTGCACGAGGAGATCACCGCGGCGCTGGGCCTGAAGCTGCCGGTCACCGCGATGTTCACCCACCCGAACCTGCGCGCGCTCTCGCACCTGATCGCCAAGGGCCAGGAGGCCGCCCCGGCCCGGCAGGACGGCGTCCGCCGCCGTCCGCTGGGCGGCAGCCGCCGCGACGTGCGCGCCAGGATCCGCGAGGAAGGTCGGTGACCTCGCACGAACAGCCCGTCGCGGTGATCGCGGTGGGGCGTTTCCCGCTGGAGGCCGCGGCGGCCGAGGAGGCCGGGCACGATCCAGGAGCGCAGGCCGTCCGGCTGTACGGCGGGGTGGGCAAGGCCTGCGCCGCGCTGCTGGCCGGGGAGTGCGAGCTCGCCGTGACCGACGCCGGCGAGCTGCCGCCGGGAACGCTGCGCGGCACCCTGGTCCTGCGGCTGCTCGACCGGGCGCTGCTCGACGGCGACCTGGTGCACCGGGTGATCTGGCCCGGCGACCTGGAGGTCGAGGAAGGGTATCCGCCGGTGCACGCGCCGGGCGACGGCCGTCCGCGGGTCGTGGTGTGGTCCGGCCGCACCCGCGAGGAGGCCGAGTCGGTACGGCGAAGCCTGGCCGGCTTCCTCGCCGGCCTGCCGGAGGACCGCTACGCCGACGTGGCGGGCACCCTGCAGCAGGGACGCGCCCACCACCTCGTGCGCGGCGCGGTCGTCTGCCGGAGCGCCGCGGAGGCCGCCCTCGCGCTGGGCCGGGAGCACGACTACGAGCAGGAGCCGGTCAGCCCGGCCCTCTCCGCCGGGGCAGCCGGGCTGTACGGCGTGGAGCCGGTGTTCACCGAGGCCGTGGACGTGTGCGAAGAGGTCTTCGAAGCCCGCGGCGTCCAGGCGTCACCCGCCCTCACCACCGCCTACGGGCTGGCCGCCACCCTCGCCGCCTGGGGCGTCCTGCCGGCCGTCCCGGACCCGGCGGCCCTCGTGGACGACCCCTCGCCGCACGACACGCTCACCGCCCTCACGCGGGCGAACCCCGGGGCCGAGGTCGAGGCGGGTCCCGACCGGGCCGGGTTGCTGGCCGCCGTGGCCAGGTTCTGGACGGGCGGCGGCCGGGTGGACTGGGCCGCGCTGGACCCCGATCATCCGCTGCAACGCGTCCCCGTCCCGAGGCCGCAGCCGGAGCTGCCCGCCTCCGTGGAGGAGCCGCGCCCGCTGTCGGCGGTGCCGTACTCGTTCTGGGTGCTGGAGCAGCTCGCGCCGGACAGCGGCGTGTCGAACCTGGCGGTGGCGCTCAGGTTCCGGACGCCGCTGCGCCGGCTGCCGCTGCAGATCGCGGTGAACCGGCTGGTCAAGCGGCACCCGGCGCTGCGCCTGCGGTTCCCCGTGGTGGACGGGACGCCCGTCCGGCACCTGGTGGCCCCCCAGGACGCCCAGCTGAAGGTCGAGACCCGGGCCACGACGGAGGAGACGCTGGTCGCGGACCTGCGGTCCTTCCTGGATGAGCCCTTCGACCTGGGCCGCGACCTGCTCGTCAGGGTGGGGCACTTCACCCTGCCCGACGGCGCGGGAACCGTGGTGTGCCTGGCCGGCCACCACATCATCATCGACGGCACCTCCATGCAGCTCCTGGTGGAGGAGCTGGGCCGCTTCTACGACAGCCAGACCGGGCACGGCCCGCTGCCCCCCGAGCTGGCGGGCCCCGCGCCGATGCTGGAGCCGGGGGAGCCGTCGGAGGAGTCGATCGGCTACTGGCTGGACCGGCTCGACGGCGTCGACCCGGCCGCCATGGTGCTGCCGGGCAGCAGGCCCTCGCCGGTCCGGCCGACGTTCGCCGGGCACACCTGCTCCTGGCAGGTGGACGCCGAGACGGTGGCGGCCCTGGACGAGCTGCGCGCCAGGCTGCGCACCACCGGCAACATCGTGCTGGCCACCGCCTTCCTGCTGACGCTGCGCGGGCACGGCGCCGGCCCGGACCTGGTGATCGGCATGCCGGTCAGCACCAAGACGGGCGAGCAGCACCGGCGCGTCGGCTACGCCGTGAGCACCCTGCCGCTGCGCGTCCACGTCGAGCCGGACGACGACTTCGAGCAGCTCGCCAGGCGCGTGGAGGAGGCGTTCGCGGAGGGCGTCGAGCACGCCGGGGCCTCGGTGGAGGCGGTGCTGACCCGCCGCGGGCACGGCACGGACGACTGGCGGGTCCCGCTGTTCCGGCACATGTTCAACTATCGGCCCTGGAGCGACGAGAAGGTGCACATCCAGGGCGAGGTGCCCGGCTATGTGGACAACCTGATCGACCGCAGCCGCCTGGACATGCAGTGCAACGTCATCCAGGAGCCGGACCGGCTCACCGTCCGGATGGTGCACAGCACCGAGGTGCACGACGAGGACGAGATCGCGGCGTTCACCGCCAGGCTGTGCGCGGTGGTGCGGCAGGCGGCGCGCGGCGGCGTGCCGGACGTGTTCTCCCCGGCCGACCGGGCGCTGCTCGACCGCATCAACGACACGGGCCGCACCTGGCCGGGCACGCTGGCCGGGCGCATCGTGCCGGGCCCGGCCGTGGCGGTGCGCGAGGGCGACCAGGAGGTCACCTACGACGAGCTGCTGGGACGCGCGGCCGCGGTCCGCGACCTGCTGCGCGAGCGCGGGGTGGGTGACGGCGACGTCGTCGCCCTGGCCCTGGGGCGCTCGGCGGACCTGGTGGCGGCGGTCCTCGGCGTGTGGCAGGCGGGAGCGGCGTTCCTGCCGCTGGACGTGCGGCAACCGGAGTCACGCCTGGCCTTCCAGGTGGCCGACTCGGGGGCGCGGCTGGTGGTCGCGGCGGGCAGCCCGCACTGGGCGGGCGGGACGCCGGTCGTGCCGATGCCCGGCACGCGGGGGGACCACGTACCGGCCGAGACCGGGGACATCGCCTACGTCATCTACACCTCCGGCTCCACCGGGCAGCCCAAGGGCGTGCAGGTCACGCACGCGAACCTGACGAACCTCGTGCTCGACTTCGCCGACCGGCTGGGCGCGCCCACCAGCGTCCTGTGGTCCACCACCACCTCCTTCGACATCTCCTGGCTGGAACTGCTGCTGCCGCTGGCCTGCGGCGGCACCGTGGTCGTGGCCTCCGACGAGGACCAGCTCCAGCCGGGCAGGTTCCTGGAGCTGATCGCCGGAAGCGACGTCCAGGTCGTGCAGGCCACCCCCACCGCGTGGCGGCTGATCGCGCCGGAGGCCGGGCGCGAGCTGGCCGGGCGCACGGTGTTGTGCGGCGGCGAGCCGATGCCCGCCACCCTGGCCAGGGACCTGCTGGAGCTGGGCTGCCGGGTGTTCAACGTCTACGGGCCGACCGAGACGACCATCTGGTCCACCGCCGCCGAGCTGCGCGAGCCGCCGCTCGACCCGGTCCCCGCCGGGGAGCCGCTGGCCAACACCCAGATCTTCGTCACCGACGCCGCGGGCCGCGAGCTGCCGCCGGGCGTGCCGGGCGAGCTGTGCGTCGCCGGCGCGGGGGTGAGCGCGGGCTACCTCGACCGTCCCGAGCTGACGGCGCAGCGCTTCGGCCACCACGACCGGTACGGCCGGTTCTACCGGACCGGCGACCGCGCGCGCATCCGCCACGACGGCCGGCTGGAGCTGCTCGGCCGCGACGACCGGCAGATCAAGCTGCGCGGCCACCGCATCGAGCTGGGCGAGGTCGAGGCCGCGCTGCACGGGCACGAGGCGGTCCGGACGGCCGCGGTGATCCTCGACGGCGACCCGCAGACCGACGGACGGCTCGCCGCCTTCCTGGAGGTCACCGGCGAGACCACCGAGGAAGAGTTGTGGCGCTTCGCCAGGACGCGGCTGCCCGACTACGCCGTCCCCACCCGGTACGTCGTCACCGGAAGGCTGCCCACCACGGCCAACGGCAAGATCGCCTACCGTGAGCTGAAGGTGCCCGACGAGGGCCGCGCCCCGGCGCGGGAGGCGGGCGACGGGCTGGTCCGGCAGGTGGTGGCGCTGTGGAGCGAGGCGCTGAACCGGCCCGGCCTCGGGCCGCACGACAACTTCTTCCTCAACGGCGGCCACTCCGTGCTGGCCGTCCGGCTGATCGGCCCGCTGGAGGAGCTGGCGGGCCGCGCCGTCTCGGTACGGGCCGTGTTCGACCATCCGACGCCGGCCGAACTGGCCCTGCACCTGGGGGAAGCCCGATGACGCCGTGGTACGTCCAGGTCAAGGAGGGGGAGCGGGCGCTGGTCGCCTTCCCGCACGCGGGCGGCGGTCCTGCCTCGCTCGGCGAGCTCGCCGGGCACTTCCCGCCCGAGGTGGGCCTGTGGTCGGTCAACCTGCCGGGACGCCAGGCCAGGCTGGCCGAAGAGCCGCGGACCGACCTCGACGGGCTGGTCGAGGACCTGGCGCGCGACCTGGCCGGGTGGCGGGAGCCGTACACGCTGTTCGGCTACTGCAGCGGGGCGTTGCTGGCCTTCCTCGTCTGCCGGCGCGTGGTCGAGCTGGGCGGGCGGCCGGAACGGCTGGTCGTGGGCTCGTTCGCCGCGCCGGACGTCACCCTGCTGCTGCGCCGCCTGCCGTCGTTGCCGTCGTGGCTGTTCTGGGAGCAGCTGATCGAGCTCGGCGGCGTCCCGCCGGAGCTGGCCGACCGGGAGGCGCTCTGGCCGGTGCTGGAGCCGGCGCTGCGGGCCGACTTCGGGCTGCTGGCCGGCTATCACCACCGGCCGGGACCGCCGCTGCCGGTGCCGATCTCCGTCCTGTACGGGGCCAGGGACGCCTCGCTGACCCGGGGCGGCCTCCTGGGCTGGCGGCGGCAGAGCGTGCACCGGCCCGCGTTGAAGGAGCTCGACTCCACCCACTGGCTGGCCGAGGAGACCCCGGACGCCCTGGCCGCCGCGATCGTTGAGGAGATGGGATGCGCCTCGGTTACAGCATGAGCTACTGGGGCGGCGCGGGCCTCGGCCCGGCCGACCACCTGGCGCTGGTCCGCGAGGCGGAGGCCCTGGGCTACTCGTCCGTGTGGGCGGCCGAGACCTACGGGACCGACCCGGCGAGCCTCCTGGCCTGGATCGCCGGCCAGACCGAGCGCATCGCGCTCGGCACCGGCGTGCTGCAGATGTCCGGACGCAAACCCGTGGTCGCCGCGATGACGGCGGCCACCCTCGACCAGGTCTCCGGCGGCCGCGCCCGGCTGGGCGTGGGCCCGTCCGGCCCGCAGGTGGTCGAGGGCTGGCACGGCGAGCGCTTCGACCGGCCGCTGGCCCGCGCCCGCGACTACCTCCAGGTGGTGCGCAAGGCGCTGGACGGCCAGCCGGTGCGGCACGAGGGCCCCACGATGACGCTGCCCCTGCCCGGCAGCGAGGGCAAGGAGCTGACGCTGGCCGTCGCGCCGGTCCAGGAGCGGCTGCCGGTCTACCTGGCCGCGATGGGCCCGAAGACGGTCGCGCTGGCCGGCGAGCTCGCCGACGGCTGGCTGGCCATCCACTTCCCGCCCGACCACCTGGCCCGCATGGCCAAACACCTCAACGGCGCCGCCCTGGACGTCGCCCCCATGGTGCTCACGCTCGTCGAGGAGGACCAGGAGCTGGCCTACGACATGATGCGGCCCATGCTCGCCCTCTACCTCGGCGGCATGGGCTCGCGCCGGACCAACTTCTACAACCGCCTGGCCGCCACGCTCGGCTTCGAGCAGGAGGCCACCCGCATGCAGGAGGCCTTCCTGGACGGGCGGCAGGGCGAGGCCATGGCCATGCTGCCCGACGCGCTCGTGGACGCGATGACCATGTGCGGCCCCGCGGGCAAGGTGCGCGAGCGGATGGCGGCCTACCAGGAGGCGGGCGCGACCACGCTGATCGTCGGCCTGGTCACGCCCACCCGGCGGCTGCGCAGCCGTCAGCTGCGGCTCATTGCGGGTCTGGCGCCGGCATCCCGATGAGCTTGGCCAGCGGCGACCAGGCCATCGCCGCGATCGGCACCAGCGCGCCGACGGCGATGACCACCCACAGCGTCGTCCGCGTGCCCACGGCGCCGGCCAGCAGGCCGGCGCCGAGCGCGCCCAGCGGCGCGGGGATCAGGCCCAGCGAGTAGATCGAGGCCACCACCCGGCCCTGGAGGTGCGGCGGGGTGACCGTCTGCACCAGGCTGGTGTTGGTGACGAAGAAGATCTGCGAGCTGACGCCGCTGACCAGCTGCGCGACGACGAGCATCGCCACGGAGACCCAGACCGGGCCGACGGCCAGCGGGATGAGGAAGAGCGCCAGGTTGCCGTACACCATCGACCACACCAGCACCTTGCCGATCGCGTAACGCCGCATCACCTTGACGGCGACCAGCGCCCCGATGATCGCGCCCACGCCGCCGCCGGCCAGGATGCTGCCGAACCAGGCCGCGGGCACGCCCAGGTCGCGGATCACGTACAGGGCGTAGATCGAGTTCATCGAGCCCAGGATGAACAGCGAGTACACGGCCGAGGAGACGGCCAGCGGCCGGATCAGCTCGTGCCGCATCACCCAGCCCATGCCCTGCCAGATCGCCTTGTGCACCTGTGCGGGGGTGGTGTCGTCCGGCTCCGGACGGGCCTCCGGCCGCTTGATCAGGGACACCGCGATCGCGGAGGCCAGGTACGACACCGCGTCGATGATCAGCAGCGCGGGCGCGGCGAGCACCTTCAGCAGCGCCGCGGCCAGGCCGGGCCCGAACGTCTGGGCGGCCGACTCGGTCAGCTGCAGCTTGGAGTTGCCCTCCATGAAGTTCTCCCGCGGCACCAGGAACGGGAAGTAACTGCGGTAGGCCGTCTGGAAGAGCGTGCTGAGCAGGCCGAGCGCGAAGATGACGCCGTAGAGCCAGGTCAGCGTGAGCAGGTCGGCGAACCACGCCACGGGGATCAGCATCAGCAGCACGAAACGCGCCGCGTCCGTCCAGATCAGGATGGGCCGCTTGCGCACCCGGTCGGCCAGCACGCCGAACAGCAGGAAGAACACCATCGGCAGCCGCAGCAGGAAGCCGACGACGCCCATCTCCGCCTCGGAGGCGTTCAGGACGGTGACCGCGATGACGGGGAACGCGAACAGACTGATCGCCGAGCCGAACTGCGACAGGCTCTGGCCCGCCCACAGCCGCAGGAAGTCGGGGTGCTTCCAGAGGCTCGTCTGCTCACTGGTCGGGGATGCCATGATCCATCCACCTTCTGATCTCGGTGGCCGCTCCGGCGACCAGGGGTTCGTACAGGATCGGGACGCGTTCCTCGGGGATCGCGACGTGGGCCAGCCGCCCCTTGGCGACGGAGGGCCAGTTGCCGTCCTCGCGCCTGGGCGCGAAGAGCGCGACGTCGCCGTCGTAGGGCTCGTGCCGGTAGCCGCCGACCGCGTGCGCGTTGGCCCGGAACACGGCCAGGTAGCGGCGCGCCTGCTCGACCTCGGCGGTGTCGGGCGCCAGCCGGTCGGCGGCGGAGGCGGCGCCCATGACCGTCAGGAGCTGCTCCTCCGGCGGACGGGCGGCGAGCTCGGCCGGGTCCAGCCCGAGGGTCTCCTCGGGGCCGCCGGCCAGCGCGTGGAACAGCAGGACCGTGTCGTCCTCCAGCGACGCCTCGGCCACGGGCTCCTCGGCGTTGGCGTAGAGCAGCACGACGAGCGGCACCTGCTCGCCGCGCTCGCGCAGCCGCCTGGCCACCTCCAGGGCGATGTTCCCGCCGATGCAGAACCCGCCCAGCACGTACGGCCCCGCCGGCCGCACCTCCAGCAGGTCGGCCACGTAGGCGTCGGCCATCTCGGCGAGCGTGGCGTGCGGCTCCTCGCCGGGCGCGAGCCCGCGCGCGGCGATGGCGTACACCGGCTGGTCGGGGCCGAGGCGGCGGGCCAGCGGGTGGTAGCGGAAGACCTGGCCGCCGAGCGCGTGGATGAAGAAGATCGGCGTGCGGTCGCCGTCCGGGTTGAGCGGCACGACGTGGCTCGGCGGCGCCAAATCCTCGGGCTGGCGGAGCACCCTGGCCAGCTTGCTGATCGTCGGCGCGGTCAGCACGGTGCCCACGGGCAGGCTGCGTCCCAGCTCCTGGCGGATGCGGGCGGCCAGCCGCAGGGCGCTCAGCGAGTGGCCGCCGAGCTCGAAGAAGTCGTCCAGGATCCCGGCCGCGGGCACCTGCAGCACCTCTTCGTAGAGCGTGGCCAGGCGCGCCTCCACCTCGTCGCGTGGCGGCACGTACGGCCGGCCGCTCGCCGTCTCCGGCGCGGGCAGCGCGGCTCGGTCGAGCTTGCCGCTGCGGGTGAGGGGGAGGGCGTCCAGGCTCACCCACCGGCGCGGGATCAGGTGGTCGGGCAGGACGTCCTGGAGGTCGGGCACGTCGCCCACCACGTAGCCGACCAGGCTGTGCCCGTGCGCCGTGACGGCCGCGTCGCGGACCCCCGGCTGGGCGCGCAGGACGGCCTCGATCTCGCCGGGTTCGACGCGCATGCCGCGGATCTTGACTTGGTGGTCGGTGCGGCCGAGGTATTCGAGTTCTCCCGAAGGTAGCCAGCGGGCGAGGTCGCCGGTTTTGTAGAGGCGTTGGCCGTTGGGTGCGGGGAGGAAGCGTTCGGCGGTGAGTGCGGGTTTGCCGAGGTAGCCGCGGGCGAGTTGGGTGCCGCCGATGTAGAGCTCGCCGGGGGTGCCGATGGGGACGTCTTGGAGGTGTGGGTCGAGGACGTGCAGGGTGGTGTTGTGGACGGGTTTGCCGATGGGGACGGTGGTTTCTCCGGGTTGGCAGGGGTGCCAGGAGACGTCGACGGCTGCTTCGGTGGGGCCGTACAGGTTGTGCAGTCCTGGGAGGTCATGGGGTGGGAGGGCTTCGCCGGAGCAGATGATCCGGGGTGGAAGCTGGATGTCTTCTTCTTCCAGGAATGCCTGCAACATCGAGGGGACGAAGTGCGTCGTGGTGATGTTCTCGGTCTTGATGAGGTCGCGTAGGTAGGCGGTGTCGCGGTGGCCGCCGGGCCGGGCGATGACCATGGTGGCGCCGGTGATGAGCGGCCAGAACAGTTCCCACACCGAGACGTCGAAGGTGGTGGGTGTCTTGTGCAGGACGCGGTCGTGCGGGGTGAGCTGGAAGGTGTCCTGCATCCAGCGCAGCCGGTTGACGATCGCCCGGTGGGAGACGCCCACGCCCTTGGGTCGCCCGGTCGAGCCGGAGGTGAAGATGACGTAGGCCAGGTTGTCCTCGTGCACCGGCGGCGGGGTGAACCGGTCTCCGGAGGCCGCGGCGGTGAGCACGGTCGCGGCCCCCGCGTCGGCGAGCATGCCGCGCCGCCGTTCCTCGGGGTCGGCCGGGTCGAGGGGCAAGTAGGCGCCGCCGGCGGCCATGACGCCGAGCAGCACGACGGGCAGGTCCAGCCCGCGTTCCATGCAGACGCCCACCGGCTGGTCCACCCGCACGTCCAGCCCGGCGGCGACCGCGCGGGCCCGTTCGGCCAGCTCGCGGTAGGTCAGCCGGTCGCCCTCGAAGACCAGCGCCGTCGCGTCCGGGGTGCGCTCGGCCTGCTCGAAGACCAGCTCGTGCAGGGTGCCGCCCGGATGCTCCCGATCGGTGGCATTCCAGCGCGCGAGCTGGGCCGCGTCCTGCGGTGAGATGCCGGCCTGTCCGGACAGGGCGCGGAGGTAGTGGTCCCGGATCGCCGCGACCTGGTCGGCCGGGAACTGCGTGGTGTCGTAGGAGATGGTCAGCGTCAGCCCCTGGCCCGGCGTCCGGACGAAGGCCGTGCTGAAGGCGAAGTCGGTCTGCTCGAAGAAGTCCTGGCCCTCGATGGGCGTGGCGGCGGCGCCGTTCACGTGGAAGTCGCGGAAGTCCACGTGCGTGTCCAGCAGGCGCGCGCGACCGCTGGCCCGCTGGATCTCGAAGAGCGGGAAGTGCCGGTACGGCAGCGCCGCCACCTCCGCCTGGAAGACCCGCTGGACCAGGTCGGGCGCGTCGGCCCGGACCCGCAGCGGGACGGTGTTGAGGAACAGGCCGAGCACCTCGTCGCCGGCCTCGCTCTCCGGGCGGCTGTGCGTGAGCATCCCCGTCAGGACGTCGGGATCGCCGGTGAGCAGGGCCATGACGCGCACGTGCGCCGCGAGCACCACCGAGCGCAGCGGCACCCGGGCGGCCGCCTGCTCGGCCAGCGCCTTGGCCAGGTCGCCGGGGAGCGCCGTGGCCAGCACCGCGACCTCGCGCGGCCCGCCGGTGGGGTAGCCGGGCATCCGGGGCAACCGGCCCTCCGGCGCCTCGGCGATCGCGTCCCGCCAGAACTCCGCCGCCTCCGGCCGGGCCAGCATCGCCTTCTCGGCCGCCACCAGGTCGCGGAAGCGCGCCGCCGGCGGCTCCACCGGCAGCCCGGGGGTCGCATAGCGTTCCAGCAGCTCGCTGACCAGCCGCGCGACGCTCCACCCGTCGAGGATCGCGTGGTGGAAGTAGACGGTCAGCGCGAACCGGTCGGCCTCGGGCCGCACGTGGACGCGGAGCAGGGGGGCCCGCGTCCAGTCGAACGGCCCGTACTCCGGCTCGCCGCCGGAGACGGTCAGCGGGATCTCCGCACGGTCGTGCACGAGCTGGACGGGCTCGCTGAACCCGGTCAGGTCGAAGGACGTCCGCAGCACCTCGTGCCGGGCCGACAGCTCGTCCAGCGCCCTGACCAGGGCCGCCTCGTCGAACGTGCCGCGCAGCGTGAGCGTGGTGTGGTCGTGGAAGGTCACGCCGTCCAGCTCGCTGTGGTACAGCATCCCGGCCTGGAGGGCGCTGAGCGGGTAGGCGTCGATGATCATCGCATGAGCCTCTCTCTGTCCGCCACGCTGAGCAGGTCGAAGGCTCCCGCCGTGGTCTCCGATACGGCCTGCCGCGGCCGCAGCACGGCGGCCAGTTCGGCGACCGCCTGATGGGTGAACAGCTGCTGCAGTTCCACGTCGTAGCCCGTGGCGCGCAGCCGGGCGACGACCTTGAGACTGCTGATGGAGTCGCCGCCCACGGCGAAGAAGGTGTCGTGCCGGCCGGCCCGGTCGAGGCCGAGCACCTCCTGCCAGACCTGCGCGACGGCGATCTCCGCCGCGCCGCGCGGCGGCTCCCACGGCAGGTCGGCCGGGCGGTCGGGCGCGGGCAGGGCGGCGCGGTCGAGCTTGCCGTTGGCGGTGACGGGCAGGCGGTCCAGCCGCACCCACGCCGTCGGGATCATGTAATCCGGCAGCGCGTCGGACAGCTCGGGGACGTCGCCGACGACGTAGCCGACCAGGCGGCCGTTCACCAGCTTGGCCGCCGCCGCCGTCACGCCGGGTCGCTCCCGCAGCACGGCCTCGATCTCGCCCAGCTCCACGCGCATGCCGCGGATCTTGACTTGGTGGTCGGTGCGGCCGAGGTATTCGAGTTCTCCCGAAGGTAGCCAGCGGGCGAGGTCGCCGGTTCTGTAGAGGCGTTGGCCGTTGGGTGCGGGGAGGAAGCGTTCGGCGGTGAGTGCGGGTTTGCCGAGGTATCCGCGGGCGAGTTGGGTGCCGCCGATGTAGAGCTCGCCGGGGGTGCCGATGGGGACGTCCTGGAGGTGTGGGTCCAGGACGTGCAGGGTGGTGTTGTGGACGGGTTTGCCGATGGGGACGGTGGTTTCTCCGGGTTGGCAGGGGTGCCAGGAGACGTCGACGGCTGCTTCGGTGGGGCCGTACAGGTTGTGGAGTCCTGGGAGGTCATGGGGTGGGAGGGCTTCGCCGGAGCAGATGATCCGGGGTGGAAGCTGGATGTCTTCTTCTTCCAGGAATGCCTGCAACATCGAGGGGACGAAGTGCGTCGTGGTGATGTTCTCGGTCTTGATGAGGTCGCGTAGGTAGGCGGTGTCGCGGTGGCCGCCGGGCCGGGCGATGATCATGGTGGCGCCGGTGATGAGGGGCCAGAACAGTTCCCACACCGAGACGTCGAAGGTGGTGGGTGTCTTGTGCAGGACGCGGTCGTGCGGGGTGAGGTGGAAGGTGTCCTGCATCCAGCGCAGCCGGTTGACGATCGCCCGGTGGGAGACGCCCACGCCCTTGGGCCGCCCGGTCGAGCCGGACGTGAAGATGACGTAGGCCAGGTTGTCCTCACGCACCCGCACCACGGACCCCGCAGCCGGCCGCACGTCCGCCGCCGTGACCATCAGGTCGGCGCCCGCGTCGGCCAGCATGCCGCGCGTGCGCTCCGCCGGGTGGGAGGGGTCGAGGGGCAGGTAGGCGCCGCCGGCGGCCATGACGCCGAGGAGCACGACGGGCAGGTCCAGCCCGCGTTCCATGCAGACGCCCACCGGCTGGTCCACCCGCACGTCCAGCCCGGCGGCGACCGCGCGGGCCCGTTCGGCCAGCTCGCGGTAGGTCAGCCGGTCGCCCTCGAAGACCAGCGCCGTCGCGTCCGGGGTGCGCTCGGCCTGCTCGAACACCAGGTCGTGCAGGGTGCCGCCCGGATGTTCCCGATCGGTGGCGTTCCAGCGCGCGAGCTGCTTCCGCTCCTCGTCCGGCAGGATGTCCAGACGCCCCACCGGCACGTCGGGGGACGCCACCACCGCACGCAACAGCGCGGCGAACCGCTGCGCCAGCCGCTCGATCGTCTCCGGCCGGAACAGCTCGGCGTTGTAGACGAAGCGGCCCTGCAACAACTCGCCCCGCTCGGCGGCGTAGAGCTCCAGGTCGAACCGGGTGGTCGTGCTGTCCGGCTCGAAGCCCTCGCCGTCGCCGCGGTAGCTCTGCAGCGCGAACAGCACCTGGACCAGCGGCGGGCGGCTGACGTCGCGTTCGGGGTCCAGCTCGGCGACCAGCTTCTCGAAGGGCAGCTCCTGGTGGCCGTAGACCTCGATCGCGCCGTCCCGCGTGCGCCGCAGCAGCTCGGCGAAGCCGGGGTCGCCCGCCAGCCGCGCCCGCAACGGGAGCAGGTTGACGAACAGCCCGACCATGTCCTCGAACTCCGGCCGGGTCCGTCCGGCCACCGGCGACCCCACCGCGAAGCCGGTCGTGCCGGACCAGCGGGCCAGCAGCACCTGGAAGGCGGCGAGCAGCCCCATATAGAGCGTCGCCCCCTCGGCCCGGCACAACTCGCGGAACGCCGCCACGTCCAGCTCCACGTCGTGCCAGCCGCCCCGGAAGGTCTGCCGGGCCGGGCGCGGCCGGTCCAGGGGCAGGTCGAGCACCTGCAACCCGTCCAGCTCGGCGCGCCAGAACGCCAGGTCGCCGGCCAGCCGGTCGCCGCTCAACCGCTCCCGCTGCCACAGGGCGTAGTCGCCGAAACCCAGCCGCGGCCCGCTCCGCGGCGGCGTCAGCAGCTCGCGGAGGATGAGGTCGGCCGACCAGCCGTCGGCGACGATGTGATGGACCGCCACCAGCAGCGCGTGGTCGTCGGGCGCGAGCCGGACCAGGGTGGCGCGCAGCAGCGGGCCGTCCGCCAGCTCGAAGGGGAGCGCGGCGTCGGCGCTCAGCACCTGCCTGGCCGCCGCCTCGCCCGGCACGTCCACGACGCGCAGCGGCACCCGCACCCGGTCCGCCACCCGCACCTCCGGCCGCCCGTCGGGGCCGGCGGGGAAGGTCATGCGCAGGCTCTCGTGCCGGGCGACCACGGCGTCCAGCGACTCCCGCAGCCGTTCGACGTCGAGCGGGCCGCGCAGCCTGGCCGACACGGGCAGCACGTACGCGCTCGTCCCGGGGGCGAACTGCTCCATGAACCACAGCCGCTCCTGCGCGAACGACAGCGGCGGATCGCTGCCCTCGGCACGTCGCGGGATCTGCTCCGCGGCGCCCAGGCCCGCGACCGCCTTGCGGAAGCGGGCCTGCACGCGGGTTCGCCGTTCATCCACGCTCGTCGGCCTCCTCGGCCAGGTGTTCCAGGGCCGCGGCCAGCAGGCGTGGCGTCGGGTGGGTGAAGGCCAGCTTGAGCGGCACGTCCAGCTCGACGGCCGCGGCGATGCGGGCCGTGGTCCTGGTGGCCAGCAGCGAGTGGCCGCCGAGCTGGAAGAAGTCGTCCAGCACGCCCACCCGCTCCAGCCCCAGCACCTCGGCCCAGACCAGGCAGACGAGCTCCTCGGCCGGGCCGGCCGGCGGCTCGTAGGCGGCGCCGCGCGGCCGGCCCGGCGCGGGCAGGGCGTCCCGGTCGACCTTGCCGCCGGGGGTCAGCGGGATGCGGTCGAGCGAGACGATCGCGCTGGGCACCATGTGCGGGGGCAGCTCGGCGGCCAGGTGCTCGCGTAGGGCGTCCCCGGCGTCGTGGACGGCGTAGGCGATCAGCCGGTCGTCGTGGACCACCACCGTGGCCTGCCGCACCGACGGGTGGGCGAGCAGCGCCGACTCCACCTCGCCCGGCTCGACCCGGTAACCGCGCACCTTCACCTGCCGGTCCAGGCGGCCGAGGATCTCCAGGCTCCCGTCCAGGCGGAAGCGGGCCCGGTCGCCGGTGCGGTAGAGGCGCGACCCGCCGGGGCCGGGGACGAACCGCTCGGCCGTGCGGGCGGGCGCGCCCCGGTAACCGCGGGCCAGGCCGCTGCCGCCGATGTGCAGCTCGCCCGCGACACCGGCCGGCACCGGGAGCCCGTCGGGGCCCAGCACCTGGAGCGTGGTGCCGGGCAGGGCGACGCCCACGGCCGGCCGGCGCAGCGCCTCGGACGGGTCCATCTCGGCGGTGGCGGCGATGATCGTGGCCTCGGTGGGGCCGTAGCTGTTGACCAGGCGCACGCCCTGGGGGCCGGACGCGTACCAGGCGGCCAGCGCGGGGCCGGGCAGCGGGTCGGCGCCCAGGATGACCAGCCGCAGGCCGGGCGGCCATTCGACGCCCATGGCCACCAGCTCCTGCCAGTACGACGTGGGCAGGTCCAGCACGGTGAGCGCGGCGCCCTCCGAGGTCTTCAGGAAGTCCGGCAGCGGCTCGTCCGGGCACAGGACGAGCTCCGCGCCGGCGGCCAGCGCCGGGTAGATCTCCTCGGCGTGCGTGTCGAAGCTCGGCGAGGCGAACTGCAGGACGCGGTCGCCCGGCCCGAGCTCGTAGTGGCCGCGCATCCAGCCCACCCGCGACGCCAGCGCCTCACGCGGCACCTCCACGCCCTTGGGACGCCCGGTCGAGCCCGAGGTGTAGATCACGTAGGCCAGCGAGCCCGGCCCCGCGATCTCGGCGCGCGGCGCCTGCGGCGACTCGCGGAGATCGTCCTCGTCCAGCACCAGGGCCGCGCCGGCGTCGGCCGCCATCCACCGCAGCCGCTCCGGCGGGTACGCCGGGTCGAGCGGCAGGTAGGCGCCGCCCGCCCGGCCGACGGCGAGCATCCCGGCGATCAGCTCCACCGAGCGCCCGGCGCGCAGGCCGACGACCGTGTCCGGGCCGACCCCGGCCGCGGCCAGGCGTCCGGCCAGCGCGGCGGCCATGGCGTCCAGCTCGGCGTAGGTGACCCGGCGGTCGCCGTGGCTCACCGCCGTCGCGCCGGGCGCCAGCCGTACGCGCTCCTGGAAGAGGTCGAGCACGTCGCGCGCGGGGGGCTGCGGGGCGTCGAGGACCGGCGGCCGGTCCTCGGGCAGCAGCATGGCCGCGCGCAGCGCGGACAGCGGCGTGCCGGGGTCGCGCACGACCGCCTCCAGCACCCGCTCCCACCGCCGCAGCAACCGCGTCGCGGTCTCCTCCTCGAACAGGTCGCGGGCGTAGGACAACATCGCCCACAGGGAGCCGTCGAACTGGGTGACGTCCAGCATCAGGTCGAACTTGGCCTGGGTCGCGCCCGGGTCGAACATCTCCGCCTCGACGCCGGGCAGCGGCAGGGCGCCGGCCTCCTTGTCCTGGATCACGAACATCGCCTGGAACAGCGGCGTCGTGCTCAGGTCGCGGCGGATGCCGAGGTCGTTGAGCAGGCGTTCGAAGGGGATGTCCTGATGCGCGAACGCGTCCAGGACCGTCGCCCTGGTCCGCGCGAGCAGCGTGCGGAAGGACGGGTCGCCGGACAGGTCGCCGCGCAGCACGAGCGTCTCGGGGAAGAAGCCGACGACGTCCTGGAGCTCCGGACGGTCGCGGCCGGCGATGACCGAGCCGACCGTCAGGTCGTCGGCGCCGCAGTGCGCGCCCAGCAGGAGCTGGTAGGCGGCCAGCAGGACCATGAACAGCGTGCCGCGCTCGTCCTTGGCCAGCTGCTCCAGCCGGGCGGTCAGCTCGGGGCCGATGCGCCGCGCGCAGTAGTCGCCGCTGGCCACCCGTACAGCCGGCCGCGGCCGGTCCGTGGGCAGGTCGAGCGGCTGCACGCCGTCGAGCTTGGCGCGCCAGTAGTCCAGCGACTCCCGCGACGGCTCGCGGCCGCGCTGCCAGGCCGCGAAGTCGCGGTAGTCGATCGACGGGACGCCCAGCCCGGCCGCGTTCCCCGTGTAGCAGGCGGCCAGCTCCGAGAAGATGATCTTCAGTGACCAGCCGTCCGCCACCAGGTGGTGCAGGACCAGGCAGAGCACGTGATCGGTCGCCGACAGCGTGATCAGGTGCACCCGCACCAGCGGCCCCGTGGCCAGGTCGAACGGCGTGTTGGTCAGCTCGGCCACGATCGCCGTGGCGCGCGCCTCGCGTTCGGCGGCGGGCAGGTCCGTGAGGTCCACCAGCACCGGATCGAGCTTCAGCGCCGGCTCCACGACCTGGACCGGGCTGCCCTCCACTGCGGGGAAGCGGGCCCGCAGCATCGGGTGCCGCGCCGCCACGGTGGCCAGCGCCCCGGCCAGGTCACGGATGGACAGCTCGCCGCGCAGCCGCTGCACCATGTACATGTTGTAGGAGGCGTCGGCGGGGTCGAGCCGCTGCAGGAACCACAGCCGCTCCTGCCCATAGGAGAGCGGCGCCGGCGCGTCCGGGTCGCTGCGCGGGGGGATCCCGGCGGGCCGGGCCTTGGGCTGCCGCTGGAGCCTGCGCTCCAGCGCCGCGCGCTGCTCCGGGCTGAGGCGGGCCAGCCGCCCTCTCACCTCGCTCATCCGTCCGCGTCCTCCGCCAGGAGATCGTCCAGCTCGACGTCGCCGAGCTGGAGTTCCAGCACGGCCAGCGCGTGCTCGGCCACCGTGGTGAGCTCGAAACACACCCGCAGGTCCATCTCGATCCCGTACGCCTCCCGGTACCGGGTGATCAGCAGGACGGCCAGCAGCGAGTGCCCGCCGAGCGCGAAGAAGTCGTCCTCGACGCCCACCCGGTCACGGCCGAGCAGCTCGCCCCAGAGCGCGCACAGCTCCTCCTCCAGCGGCGTCTCCGGCGCGACGTAGCTGGTGCCGAGATCGCTGCGGCCGGGCCCGGTGGGCGACGGCAGCGCGGCCCGGTCGAGCTTCCCGCTCGGCCCCACGGGGAACCCGGTGACCGGCACGAACGCCTGCGGCACCAGCGCCGACGGCAACGTGCGGGCCGGCCCGGTCCGCAGCTCGTGCGACAACCGGCTCGGATCGCCCGTCCAGTCCACGTAGGCCACCAGCCCGCGGCCGCCCGGCGCGTCGTCGCGCAGGGCGACGACGACCCCGCGCACGCGTGGGTCCGCGGCCAGCGCCGCCTCGACCTCGCCCAGCTCGACCCGCCAGCCGTGCACCTTGACCTGGTCGTCGATGCGGCCGAGGAACTCCAGCTCCCCGTCGGCGCGCAGCCTGGCCAGGTCGCCGGTGGCGTACAGCCGCGCCCCGGGCGGCCCGTACGGGTCCGGAACGAAGCGCTCGGCCGTCAGCCCCGGCCGTCCCGCGTAGCCGCGGGCCACCTGGACGCCGCCGATGTGCAGCTGGCCGGGCACGCCGACGGGCATCGGCTCCAGGCGCTCGTCGAGCACGTGCAGGCGGCAGCCGGGCATCGGGCGGCCGATGGGGATCACCGTCTCGCCCGGCCGGCAGGCGTGCCAGGAGACGTCCACGGCGGCCTCGGTGGGGCCGTACAGGTTGTGCAGCTCCACGCCGGGCAGGCGCTCGAAGAAGCGGGCCGCCGTCCTGGGCGGCAGCTCCTCGCCGCTGCACACCACCCGCCGCAGCGACGCGCACGACTCGATGTTCGCCTCCTCCAGGAAGAGCGCGAGCATCGACGGCACGAAGTGCATCGTGGTCACCGCGTGCCGCTTCACCAGGTCACGCTGGTGGGCGGGGTCGCGGTGGCCGCCCGGCCGCACCGGGACGAGGCAGGCGCCCTGCAGCAGCGGCCAGAAGAACTCCCACACCGACACGTCGAAGCTGGTCGGCGTCTTCTGCATCACCACGTCGCCGGCCGTCAGGCCGAACGTCTCCTGCATCCAGGCGAGCCGGTTGACGATGCCGCGATGGGTGTTGACCACGGCCTTCGGCCGGCCGGTCGAGCCCGAGGTGTAGATCAGGTACGCGGCGTCGTCCGGCCCGGTCACCGGGTCGAGGTCGCCGGAGCCGAGGTCGTGGTCGTGGTCGTCCTCCAGCAGCACCGTCTCGACGGGCCCGAAGGACGGCAGGTGGCGCTGGGTGAGCAGAACCTGCGCCCCGGAGTCGGACAGCATGAACTCCAGCCGGTCGCGCGGGTACTCCGGATCCAGCGGCACGTACGCCCCGCCCGCCTTGAGCACCGCCAGCAGCGCGACGACCAGCTCGGGCGAGCGTTCCGCGCAGACCGCCACGGGCCGGCCGCGCTCCACGCCGATCTGCCGCAACCGCCGGGCCAGCCGGTTGGCGCGGCCGTTGAGCTCGGCGTAGGTGAGCGTGAGGTCGCCGAAGAGCACCGCGGGCGCGTCGGGGGTCGCGGCGGCCCGGGCCTCGATCAACGTGTGCAGGGTGCCGGGCTCGGCCTGCGGCCCGCCGTCCCCGAGAGCCAGCACGCGCGCACGCTCGGCCGCGTCGAGCACGGGCAGCTCGGGGACCGCCCGGTCGGGGTCGGCGGCGGCCGACTCGACCAGGGTGCGCAGGTTCGCCTCGAAGCGTTCGATCGTCTCGGCGTCGAACAGGTCGGTGGCGTACTCCAGCCGGGTGTGCAGCACCCCGTCGCGCATGTTGACGTCGAGCTGGAGGTCCACCTTGGCGGTGCCGTTGGCGATCTGCCCCTCGTTGGTGCGGATCGCCAGGTTGAACATCACCTGGTAGATCGGCGGCACGCTCAGGTCCCGGGCCGGCTGCAGGTCCTCCACGAGCCGCTCGAACGGCAGCTCCTGATGGTCCAGCGCCTCGGCCACCGTCGCCCGCACGCGCCCGGCCGCCTCGCGGAAGCCGGGCGCGCCCGACAGGTCCACGCGCAGCGGCACCGCGTTGACGAACATGCCGATGACCGGCTCGGTCTCGGGCAGCAGCCGGCCCGCGACCGGCGTGCCCACCACGATGTCGTCGATCCCCGACCAGCGCGACAACACGGCGGCGTACGCGGTGAGCATCACCGTGAACAACGTCGTGTTGAGCTCCTTGGCCAGCCGCTCCACGGCCGCCGACAGCTCGGGGGAGTAGGCGCCGAGCCGGATCCCGCCCCGGTAGCTGCGGCGGGCCGGCCGCGGCCGGTCGCCCGGCAGGGCGAGATCGGCCGGCACCCCGGCCAGCCGCTCGCGCCAGTGCACCAGCTCGGTCTCCAGGAACTCGCCGGACAACCTGCCGCGCTGCCACACGGCGAAGTCGGCGAACTGGATCGGCAGCTCGGGCAGCTTCGGCGGCCGGTCCTCGCCGAGCGCGTCGTAACACTCCTCCACCTCGTCCATGAAGACCATGGAGGAGACGCCGTCGAAGATCGTGTGGTCGAAGACGACAACCAGCCGCAGGTCGTCCTCGGCCAGCTTGACGTGCCTGCCGCGGTACAGCGGCGCCCGTTCCATGTCGAACGGCAGCACCGCGTCCGCCCTGGCCAGGCGGGCCAGCTCCGCCTCTGCGGCGGCCCGCGGAAGGTGGCTCAGGTCCGTCTCGGTCAGCGCCGTGGGCGGCGCGCCGGGGTGGACGATCTGCACGACCTGCCCGTCCCGGAAGTCGAACGTGGTGCGCAGCGCCTCATGACGCCGCACGACCAGATCGATCGCCCGCTCCAGCCGGCGGGGGTCCACCGGCTGCCTGGCCGCCATCGGCATGACCATGCCGATGTTGTAGACGGCCAGATCGGGCTCGAAGCGCGAAAGGAACCACATCCGCTCCTGGCCGGAGGACGCGGGGAAGGCATCACTCACTGTCCATGGCCTCTCGCAGACTCTTCGGCCGCATGTCGGTCCACACCTGCTCGATGTGCGCCAGACAGGCTTCCTTGGTGCCGGAGAAACCGGCGTCGTACCAGCCGGAGGGGTTGTCCCGGCCGGCGGGCCAGATGGAGTACTGCTCCTCGTCGTTGCGTACGACCTTGGTGTCTGCGCTGGTTTCTGTGCTGGTCTCTGTGGTGGTCTCTGTGCTCATGCGGAACTCCGGGGGAGGCGGGGGATGGTCTGGGTGGCGGGCCCGGAAGGAGCGGGCTCGGGGGCCGAGGCCGTGGCGGCGTCGATCAGGGCCGCGACCCCGGCCACGGTCGGCTCCTCGAAGAGGTTGCGCATCGGCAGCCGGACCCCCAGCTCCTTGCGGATCAGGGCGATCAGCTGGACCGCGATGAGCGAGTTGCCGCCCAGCTCGAAGAAGTCGTCGTCGACGCCGATGTGGTCGCCGCCGAGCACCTCGCCCCACAGGCGGGCGATGGTGGCCTCGGCGTCGTTGCGCGGCGCGACGTAGCCCTCGGCGGGCGCCTTGTCGTGCCGGTCGGCGACCGCCGCCGGATCGAGCTCGCTCTCGACGGTCTCCTGGGTCAGCGAGCCGACGCCGGCGACGAGCTCGGCCACCGTGCTGGCCGCCACCACGACCTGGGGGCCGAGCGGGGCGGCGAGCAGCCTGCGCAGGGAGAGCGCCCCGTCGGCCGGCCTGATGCCGGCCGCGTCGTCGGCCGCGATCGGCGCCGCCGTCGCCGCCGTGGACGCGGCCGGGGCGGCGACCTGGGACCCGGCGCTGGAGCGCACCCCGGACACCACGGCCTCGGTGTCGATCCTGCGCAGCACGTAGTCGGAGATCTGCACCAGCACCGTGCCGTCGGGCGCGATCAACGTGACGTCGACGACCAGCACCTCGTCGGTGTCGGTGCTGGTGATGCGCAGATGGCTCCAGAACGCCTCCGGCAGGCTGCCGAAGACGGTGATGCGGCCGTAGCCGAGCGGCAGGTAGTGGCCCTCGACCGCGACCCAGCTGAAGGTGGTGGCGGCGTCGAGCAGCGCCGGGTGCAGCCCCCACCGGTCGAGGTCGGCCATCAGCGCGTCGTTGGCCTCGAACAGGCCGAGCGCCTCCTGCCGGCCGACATGCGTGGCGGTCAGCGTCCGGTGCCAGTGCGCGCCCAGCGTGAGCAGGCCCGACAGCGGGACGCCGCCCTGCTCGTCCGCCGAGGACACGCAGCGGTCCATGATGGCGCGCAGGTCCACCCGGTCGGCGGGCGGCGGGCTCACCTTGGCCGCGGTGCCCCTGGCGTGGGTGCGGTGCGAGCCGCCGATGATGCTCTGCACCTGGAAGTCGGCGCCGTCCGCCTCCGGGGTGAAGAGCACCCGTACTTCGGCGGTCGCGCCGTCGGCCACCGACAGCGGTTCGACGAACACCACGTCCCGCAGCTCGACCAGCCCGCCGCCGGGCAGCACCGCCTCGGCGGCCGTCCTGGCCAGCTCGACGTGGCCGGTGCCGGGCAGCACCGGCACGTCGGCGATGCGGTGCTCGTCCAGCACCCAGTGCGTGCCGGGCGAGAGCGTGCCGCTGCACCAGTCGAGCCCGCCGATCTCCCCGGCGTGCCGCGCGTCGAGGACCGGGTGGTCGAGCGCCTTGATCCGGTCGCCGCGCTGCAACGCGACGAATCCGGCGGGCGCCGCGGTCTCCACCGCCATGCCGACTTCCAGCCATCTGCCCCAGTTGACGCTGACGACCTGGGCGGCGTTCCAGCCTCGTCCGGCGCGGGCGTGCGCGTCGAGGAAGTTGTTGGCCGCGCAGTAGTCGATCTGGCCGAACCCGCCGGCCACCGCGGTGATCGACGAGCAGAGCACCACGGCCTCCAGCTCCAGGTCGCCGAACGCCTCCTGCAGCGCCAGCGTGCCGAGCAGCTTGGGCCGGAGCACGGCCTCGGCCGCCTCCCGCTCCTTGACCTGGGCCATGCCGCCGCCGGGCAGGCCGGCCGCGTGCACGAGCACGTCCACCCGGCCGAAGGCGGCCAGCGTCTCGTCCCTGACCCGGCGCATGTCCGCCGGGTCGGTCACGTCGGCGGCCAGGGTCAGCACCCGCGCCCCGGCGGCCTCCATCCGGCCGATCGCCTCGGCGGCGCGCGCCTCGCGGGCCGACCGCGGCGGGCCTTCGGGCAGCCCGCTCCTGGACAGCAGGACGATGCCGACGCGGGCCCGCGCCGCCAGGTCCTCGGCCAGCGAGATGCCGATGCCGCCCAGACCGCCGGTGATCACGTATACCTGGCCGTCGCGCGGCTCGCCCGGCTCGCTGTCCACCTCCACCTGCTCGTATCCGAGCAGCCAGCGCTTGCCGCCGCGCAGGGCGACCGGGGCCAGCAGCCCGGCCTCGCCCGGCTCCGGCGCGCGGCCCAGCTCGGCGGCGACGCTCCGCACCGCCGCCGCCCGGTTCGTGTCCCCGTCCGGCGCGTCGATGTGGCGGACGCGCAGCCACGGCGTCTCCAGCGGGACGACCCGGGCGAAGGCCGCCAGCGTCGCGTGCTCCGGCCGGGTCAGGTCGCCGCCGACGACGTCCATCGTGCCCGCGGTCACCAGGTCGAGCTGCACCCCGCCCGGCGGCTGGGCCGCCGACAGCGCCTGCACGAGACCCAGGACGCCGAAGAAGCCGCGGTCCTGCGCCGCCCACGCCTGCTCGCCGCCGGTGAGGGCCCAGGCGTGCACGATCCGCTCGGGGATCTCGCCGACCGCCTCCAGCAGCGCGTCGTAGTCCTCCCGTACGGCCGGCCGCACCGTGAAGTGCCCGTCGAAGGCGCCGAACGCGGCACCCGGCCGCACCTCCAGCACCTCGGCCCCGGAGGCGCGCAGCGCGTCGGCCAGCGCGGCCGAGTCCTCGTCCACGAAGGCCAGGCAGCGCGTGACCGGCGACGGAGTCCCCGGACGGGCCGGCGCCTGGTGCCAGACGGGCACGCCGTACCACCGCTCGGGCGGCAGGGGGCCGTCGGCCTGCTGCGGACGGGCGACGCCGCCGGCGAAGGCGCCCTGCGGGTCGGGGTCGATCCAGGCGCGCTGCCGCTCCCACGGGTAACCCGGCAGCGAGACGCGGAAGCCGGGGGCGCCGAAGTCGTTCAGCTCGATGCCGTGCACCCACAGCGCGCCCACGGCCTGCGAGAGGACCGCGACGTCGCCGGCCCGGTCGCGCGGGCCGGGCAGCGACGGCAGCGGCGCGATCGCGCCGGCGGCCAGCTGGGTGCCGGCCAGGCCGCACAGCTGCCGGCCCGGCCCGCACTCGATCATGATCCATTCGCCGTCGGCCAGGAGCGTCGAGACGCAGTCGCCGAAGCGGACCGGTTCGCGCACGTGCCTGGCCCAGTAGGACGGGTCGGTGGCCTCCGCGGCGGTGATCCAGGTGCCGGTCACGTTGGACAGGAACGGCAGGCTCGGCGCGGCCGGGCGGGCCGCCGCGACCAGCTCGCGGAACTCGCGCAGCATCGGCTCCATCATCGCCGAGTGGAAGGCGTGCGAGGTGCGCAGCCGGGTGCAGCCGATGCCCTCCTCCTCCAGCATCTCGGCCAGCTCCGCGATCGACTCCGACGGGCCGGACACGACGCACGTGCCGGGGCCGTTGACGGTGGCCACGGAGACGTCGTCGGGCAGCATCGGCGCGATCTCGTCGGGCATGAGCTGCACGGCCAGCATGGAGCCCGGCGGCAGCGCCTGGATCAGCCGGCCGCGCGCCGCGACCAGCCGCATCGCGTCGGGCAGGGTGAAGACGCCGGCGACGGTGGCCGCCGCGTACTCGCCGATGCTGTGGCCGATCATCGCGGCGGGCTCGACGCCCAGCGACAGCCAGAGCCTGGCCAGCGCGTACTCGACGGTGAACAGGGCGGGCTGGGTGAGGGAGGTCTGCCGCAGCGCCTCGTCCGCCTCCTCGCCGGTGGCGAAGATCTGGTCGCGCACGTCCAGGACGGCCGCGCACTCGTCGACCGCCTCGCGGAAGATCGGCTCGTTGCGGTACAGCTCCGCGGCCATGCCGCCGTACTGGGCGCCCTGGCCGGAGAAGAGGAAGGCCACCTGCGGCGGCCGCTTCGGCTTGGCGCCGGTGACGATCCGCCTGGGGTCGGACAGCGCGGCCACCGCGTCGCCCGGCGAGGTGGCGACGACGACGGCCCGGTGCTTGAGCTCCCGGCGGCCCACGCGCAGCGTGAACGCGGCGTCGGCCAGGTCCGTCTCGGGGTGCGCGGCCAGGTGCGCGGCCAGCCGCTCGCGCGCCGCGGCCAGCGCGGACTCCGTCCTGGCCGACAGCTTCAGCAGGTGCGCGGGCCGCTCACGGGGCAGCGACGGGCGCGGCGGGGCCTCCTCCAGCACGGCGTGCGCGTTCGTGCCGCCGATGCCGAACGAGCTGACGCCCGCGCGGCGCGGGAACTCGTCACGCTCCCACTTCGTCGGCGAGGAGACGACGTAGAACGGGCTCGACGGGAAGTCGATCTTCGGGTTGGGGCTCTTGAAGTGCAACGTCGGCGGGATCAGCTTGTTCTCCAGCGCCAGCACCGTCTTGACCAGGCTGGGGATGCCGGCCGACTGGCCGAGGTGGCCGATGTTGCTCTTGACCGAGCCGATGCCGCACCACTGGGTGTCGCTCGTGTGCTGGGCGAACACGCTGGACAGCGCGGCCACCTCGATCGGGTCGCCGAGCGCCGTGCCGGTGCCGTGCGCCTCGACGTAGGTGACCGTACGGGGGTCCACGCCGCCGACGCCCAGCGCCTGCGCGATGACCGCGGCCTGGCCGTCCAGGCTGGGCGCGGAGAAGCCGACCTTGCCCGCGCCGTCGTTGTTGATCGCGTTGCCCAGGACCACCGCGCGGATGTTGTCGCGGTCCTCGATCGCCTCCGACAGCCGCTTCAGCACCAGGACGCCGCCGCCGCTGCCCCAGGTCGTGCCGCCGGCGTCGGCGTCGAAGGAACGGGTGTGCCCGTCGGGGGAGACGATGCCGTCCTGGTCGTAGATGTAGCCCTCGCCCTGCGGCAGGTCCAGCATGGCCGCGCCGGCCAGCGCCATGTCGCACTCGCCGTTGCGCAGCGCCTCGCACGCGATGTGGAAGGCCACCAGCGCGGTCGAGCACGCGGTGTGCACGGTGTAGCTGGGGCCACGCAGGTCGAGCTTGTAGGAGGTGAGGGTGGCGCAGTAGTCGACGTGGTTGCCCACCATGACCGCCAGCCAGCCGGCGTTCTTGTGGGCCTGGGCGTTGCTGCGGATGTTGCGCCACTGGTAGGTGTCCGTCCCGGTCCCGGCGTAGACGCCGATCTCGCCCGGGTAGCGGAACGGGTCGTAGCCCGCGTCCTCCAGCGCCGTGTGCGACAGCTCCAGGAACAGCCGGTGCTGCGGGTCGCGGACCTCGGCCTCCCTGATCGACATGCCGAAGAACGCCGCGTCGAAGCCCTCGTAGTCGTCCAGCGTCATGGCGGCCGGCACGAAGTTCGGGTCGGCCAGCAGGCTCTCCGCCGTGCCCAGCGCCCGTTGCTCCTCCAGGGTGTACGTGGTCAGCGACTCGACGCCGTCGGCGAGGTTGCGCCAGAACTGCTGCGCGTCACCCGCTCCCGGGACTCGGCACGACAAGCCGATGATCGCGATCGGCTCGGCCGTGGGCTCGTCCGTCATGGGGCAATCCCCTTCTCGTTGCGGTTCCTCAACCTGTCTCGCCGTGAGGCCAGGCGGCGTGCCGCCCGGTCCAGCCCCGGACTGCCGCCCGCGCCATCGAGATGAGCGGCCAGCGTCCGGATCGTGGGATGCCTGAACAGCTCCGTGATCGGGATCTCGCGGCCGGTCGCCGCCCGCAGCCGGGCCTGCACCGCCGCCACGGCCAGCGAATGGCCGCCGATCTCGAAGAAGTTGTCGTCGGGGCCGAGCCGCGGCACGCCCAGCACGGCGCGCCACACCTGGGCGACCGTCTTCTGGGTGGGGCCGTCGAGGCCGCCGCCGGCGGCCTTCGGCTGCTCGACCGGCCGGCCGCGCAGCGCGGCGCGGTCCACCTTGCCGTTGGGCGTCAGCGGCAGCGCGGGCAGCGCCACCACCTCGCTGGGGACGGCGTGCTCGGGCAGCGCGCCGCGCAGCTCGTCCAGGAGGCGGTGCGCCGCCAGGCCGGGCCGGGCGGGCACCACGTAGCCGATGAGCGTGCCGCCCTCGACCCTGGCCGCGGCGGCGCGCACGTCCCGGCAGGCGGCGAGCGCGGCCTCCACCTCGCCCAGCTCGACCCGGAACCCGCGCACCTTCACCTGGTCGTCGGCGCGCCCGGCCGGGGTGATCGTGCCGTCGGGGTTGCGCCGGCCGAGGTCGCCGGTGCGGAACCGGTCGCCGGCGAAGCGCCGGCCGGTCAGCGCCGGATCCAGGTAGCCGTCGGACAGGTGGCGGCTGCGGACGACCACCTCGCCGAGCTCGCCCACACCGGCCCGCCTGCCGTCCGGCGTCACCACGATGATCTCGCTGCCCTCGACGGGCCGCCCGATCGGCACGACCTCCGGGTACGGCTCCGCGAGCTCGTGCCACGCGTGCGCCTGCGGCGTCTCGGTCGTGCCGTAGAAGGCGACGATCCGGGCATCGGGCACGAGCGCCCGCAGCCGGGCCGCCTGGACGCCGGTGAACAGGTCGCCGCCCACGCCGGCCAGCCGCACGTCGGGCAGCGTGCCGCCGGTGGCCGCCAGCATCGCCGCGAGCTGCGGCGTCAGGTGCAGGACGGTGATCGCGTGCTCGCGCAGCCAGGTGACGAGCTTGCCGGGGTCGCGGACCAGCTCGTGCTCGGGCACGAACAGCTCGGCGCCCGCCACGGCCGGCACGAACATGTCGCGCAGCGCCGGATCGTGGGCCGGCCCGTGCAGCAGCGCGAACCGGTCGTGCGGCCCGACGGCGAAGGTGCGGACGTACCAGGACAGGAAGTGGGCCAGCGGCCGCTCGCCGGTGACGACCGCCTTGGGGTCGCCCGTGGTGCCCGAGGTCATCGAGAGGTAGCCGGGACCCGGCAGCAGGGCGCCGCCCTCGCGCAGCTCGATCCCGTCGTCCCGCAGGACCGCCCGCGCTCCCGCGGCGGCGAGCTGCCGCTCCTGGACGGCCGGAGGATAGGCCGAGTCGATCACCACCCACCGTGCCCCCGCCGCCAGCACGCCGAGCAGGATCCCCGGCAGCTCGGGCACCCGGGAGGCGACGACGGCCACCACCGCCCCCGGCTCGACCCCCGCGCTCCGCAGCGCCGCCTCGGTCCGCCGCCGTGCCCCGGCGTGCGCGTCGCCGGCCAGCTCCAGCAGGCCGGGCCCGTCCCAGGCGGGCAGCGCGGCGTCGGGGGGCTCGGGGCGCGCCCGTCCGGTCAGCACGTCGCCGAGCAGCTCGACATAGCCGTCGACCAGCGCCGTCATGCGCTCGGCGGAGAACAGGTCGGGGTTGTAGACCAGCTCCAGCGCGTAACCGCCGCGCTGCTCGCCCACGTACATCGTCAGGTCGAACAGCGCCCCGGGCAGCCCCGGCCGCAGCGTCTCGCTGACGCAGCCGTCCAGGTCCAGATGGGCCTGCGCGAAGTTGTACATGTTGAACATGACCTGCGTGATCGGGTTGCGGCTCAGATCGCGCGGCAGCCGCAGCGACTCCAGCAGCTGCCCGAGCGGCACGTCCCGGTGCCTGATCGCCGCGTTCAGCTCGGCCGCGCACGCCGTCACCTGCCCGGCGAAGTCGCCCCGGGGGCGCAGCCGCAGCGGCAGGACCTGCACGCACATCCCCACCAGCGACTCGAACGCCACGTGCGGCCGGTCGGCGTAGGCCGCGCCCACCACCAGGTCGTCCCGTCCGGCGAGGGTGGCCAGGCGGCGTCCGAAGGCGGCCAGCAGCACCGCGTACGGGGTGGTGCCGAGTTCCGCCGCCAGCTCGGCCACCCGGCCGGCCAGTTCCGCGTCCACCTCGCCCCGGACGGCGGCGCCGCGGAAGGTCTGCGCGGGCGGCCTGGGCGCGTCCCTGGGCAGGTCCAGCACCAGCGGGGCGTCCTGCAGGCGCTCGCGCCACCAGCCCAGCGCCTGGGCGTCGCCGTTCGCGCGCAGCCAGCGCACGTAGTCGGCGAACGTGTGCTCGCCCGCCTCGACCGGCTCGCCGCGGTAGGCGGCCGACAGGCCGCGGAAGAGCACGTCCTGCGACCAGCCGTCGAACACCAGGTGGTGCGCGGTCAGGCAGAGCACGTGCTCGCCGGGGGCCAGCCGGAGCAGCCGGGCCCGGAACAGCGGCCCGGCGGCCAGGTCGAACCGTTCCCGCGCCTCCTTCTGCAGCGCCGCGTCCAGCTCGGCGGGGGAGAGGTCGTCGATCGGCAGCGGCACCTCGCCCGGCGGCGCCACCGTCACGTCGGGGATCCCGTCGCGCGAGGCCACCCGCCAGCGCAGCGCCTCGTGGGCGGCCACCACGGCGGTGAGCGCCCGCCGCAGCGCGGCGACGTCGAGCGGGCCCCTGATCCGCTCGGCCATCGCGATGTTGTGCGCGGCCGACTCGGGCGCCAGCTGCTCGACGAACCACATCCGGCGCTGGGCGGGGGAGAACGCGGCCGGGCTGCCGGTGGGCGGCGCGGCGGCGGAGGCCCGCTCCGCGTCCGCCACGAGCGCGCGCAGCGCGCCGTAGGTCCGGCCCTCGTACACGTCCTGGACCGAGACCACCCGGCCCAGCTCCGCGCGTACCGCGGCCACCAGCCGCATGGCCCGCAGCGAGTGGCCGCCGCGCTGGAAGAAGTCGTCCTCGTCGTCCGGGACGGGCGCCTCCAGCACCCGCGCCCAGATCCCGGCCAGCCCGCTCGCCGTTCCCCGCTCCCGCTGCGACTGCGCCCGCAGGGCGGCGAGGTCCACCTTGCCCGAGGCGTTCAGCGGGAGCAGCGGCAGCCGGACCAGCCTGGTCGGCAGCATGTACGGCGGCAGCCGCACCGCCAGGTCCTCGCGCAGGGCGGCCAGGTCGGGCGCGTCCTCGGGCGTCACGTAGGCGACCAGCTCGCCCGTGAAGTCCACCACCGCCTGCCGCACCCCGGGATGGGCGCGCAGCGTCGTCTCCACCTCGCCGATCTCCACGCGCTGCCCCTGGACCTTCACCTGGCGGTCGAGGCGGCCCATGAACGCGATCTGGCCGTCCTCCTGCCGCGCCACGTGGTCGCCGGTCCGGTACAGCCGCGCACCCGGCTCGTCCGAGAACGGGTCGGGCACGAACCGCTCGGCCGTCAGCGCGGGCCGGTCCAGGTAGCCGCGGCTGACCTGCGGCCCGCCGACCAGCAGCTCGCCGGGGACGCCCGGCGGGCACTGGTTCATGTCCTCGTCCACGATGTACGCCCGGCAGCCGCTCAACGGCCGGCCGATCGGCAGCGGACGCTCCCACACGCCGTGGAACTCGCCGCCCACCACGACGACGGTCAGCTCGGTCGGGCCGTACAGGTTGTGGAACCGGGTGTGCGCCGACCAGCGGGCCACCTGCTCGGGCGGGGGCGGCTCGCCCGCCGTCACCACGTCCCGCAGGTGCGGCAGCCGGCTCGGGTCCACCAGCGGCAGCAGCGCGGGCGGGAGGTAGCCCCAGGTGACGTCGTGCCGCTCCAGGAAGTGCTGCAACCGGGCCGGGTCCACGCGGTCCTCGTCCGGCACGAGCTGCACGCAGCCGCCGACGGTCAGCGGGAGCACCATGTCCATGATCGAGGCGTCGAAGCCGAGCGCGGAGAAGGCCATCGAGCTGCAGGTCGCGTCCAGGCCGAAGCGCGCGACGGTCGCGGTGACGAAGAAGACCGCGTTGGCGTGGCTCACCACCACGCCCTTGGGCCGTCCGGTGGAACCGGAGGTGTAGATCACCCACGCCGCGTTGCCCGCGACGGCGCCGCTCTCCTGAGGTTCGGCCGGGCCCGGCTGGAAGGCGTCGACGAGCGTGGCGGCGCAGCCGTCCAGGAGCTCGTGGCCGCGTTCGTCCACGACGACCACCGCGATCCCGGCGTCCTCCAGCACCTCCTCCAGCCGCTGGCGCGGATGCCCCGGGTCCAGCGGCACGTACGCCCCGCCCGCCAGATGCACGGCCAGCACCGCCACCGGCATCAGCGGGGTGCGGCGGGTGCACAACCCCACCCGCGCCTCCGGCCCGACGCCGAGCTCGCGCAGCCGGCCCGCCAGCGCCCACGCCCGCTCGACCAGCTCGGCGTAGGTGAGCACGTTCTCCCACTGCCGGACCGCCGGGGCGTCCGGGGTCCGCGCGGCCTGAGCCGTGATCAGACTGCTGAGGAGTGTCATCCTGCGGCCTCCACACCCGGCCGTACCAGCCGGCCTTGCCGTACCGTCTCGAAACGCAGCAGGAAGCCCGGCGCGCGCACGGCGATCGCGGCGATCGCCCGGCCCAGCGGCAGGTGCGTCACCCGCCACCCCGCCAGCCACTCCGCCTCGGCACCTGCTTCGGGGGACGCCTCCGGCACCCATGGCCGGCCCGGACGCTGCCCGGCGAACCCGAACCGCGCCGGATCCACCCGCAGCCCGCCACCGGACGCCTTCAGCAGCGCCTCCTTGGCCGTCCACGTGCGCAACGCGCTGTGCAACCGCAGTTCCTCGGGCAGCGCGGCGAACTCGTCGCGCTCCCGCTCGTCCAGCATCCGCTCGAAGAACGTCTGCTCGTCCGCCGGCGGGCGGAAGCGCTCCAGGCCGGCGCCCACCTCCCGGCCGGTCGTCAGCGCGACCAGCGCCAGGCCGCCCGACCGGGCGACGCTGTAGGTCAGCTCGGTCCCGCCGTACGGCAGGCCGCCGGACCGGCCGGGCGGCTCGGCGAGGCCCGGCTCGACCCCGTACTCCCTGAGCAGCCGCCGCAGCAGCACCGACCTGCCGACGAACCCGCGCCGGCCGTCCTCCTGCCGGAACCGGGCCGCCCGCGCCGCCTCCCGGGGCGACAGCTCGTCGAGGGCCGCGCACATCTCGGGCAGCCCGTCGAGGTCGGCCAGCCACACGTGCACCTCGTCCGCGGCCAGGCTCCGCTCGGGGCCGGCCGCGATCGTCCGCGCCACCTCCTCGCCGTGCGTGGCGAGGAAGAGGTGCGCGGCGTCGAGCGTGTGCAGACGGAAGGCCGAGGAGGTGTGGCGGGCCCAGGCGAGCATCGTCGGGTGGGTGACCTCCTGGTCGTGCGCGCCGGCGAAGGCGACGATGGGCACGTCCAGGGGTTCCTGGCGGGTGAAGCGGTAGCGGCGCAGCCACTCCATGTCCGTCCGCAGGGCGGGGATGAGCAGGGCCTTGACCTCGGGCTGCGTGCGTAACTCCGCGGGCGCGCCGAGCCGCAGGATCAGCTCGTCGATCAGGTCCTCGTCGCCCAGGCCCGTCCACCGTCCCAGCGTCTCCTGGCGCTCCGGCGGGTGCGCGGCGCCGACGTAGAGGCAGTCGGGCGCCCGCACGCCGAGCCGCCGCAGCTCGCGGACCACCTCGAAGGCGACCCGGCCGCCCATGCTGTGCCCGTAGATCGAGTACGGCCTGCGCTCCCGGTCGACGACGGCGGCGACGGACCGGGCGATCAGCTCAGGGGACAGGGCGCCGGGCTCGGCCACCCGGCCCTCCCGGCCGGGCAGCATGGCCACCCGCACGTCCAGGACGCCGTCGAACGCCTGCCGCCACGCCCAGAAGGCGGTGACGTCCCCACCGGCGTAGGGGAGGCAGAAGAGGGTCCGAGCGCCGGGCGGGTATCGCGTCAGCGAGGCGAACGGTGTCTCGGACAGCGGCTGTTCTTCTGGCATCGCGACGCGAAGTCACCCTCCGGCAGGTCTGCCGCGCCGGGCGAGGTCGTCGCGCGGGCGGCAGGAAAGATGGGCCGCTCGTCAGGGTTCGACCTGGCGAGGGGCGGCTCACGGCTGAAGCCACGCCATTCCTATTATTTTGTCCGAAAGTCAGTCAAGGGATGAAATTTAAACCAATGATGGAATGCTGGTTTCGGGCATCGACAAAACCCGCTTCCGGCGGGTCTGTCTACGGACGGTGGACCTCCCCGGCTGGGCCGATGATCTCCGCCGGTGCTCGCGTCCTGGGATTCTGCCACCCTCTGTGATGATCTTGTCCCTCTATGGAATGCCCGTAATTGGGATTTCGGTCATGACGTTCGCCGGGATCCCTGTCCCTATTGACTGATTGAGTCGGGTCCGATTCTCCATATCGGTCAGATCGGCGGTCATCTCGCTGGCAGGGGCCTCGCCGGGGGCTGACAGCCACAGGCCCCCGCCGAGTCAGATCCGGGATCAGAAGACCTCCCCGTGCCCGGCGCGCACGGGGAGGCCCGCCTTCACCGCCTCGGCCGGAAGTAGTGCCCGACCATGTAGGCGGTGACCTGGGCGCCGATCTTCGCGCCCTGCACGTCCGCCGTGCGCGTGTGGATGCCGCCCCACACGCGGGCCTCGATGACCTCGGCCAGGGCGTGGGAGAAGCCGCGGAAGCTCCTGGTGGTGCCCGAGGCGGAGCTGTAGCCGCTGAAGGGGATGTCGTCCCTGCCGAAGAAGTGGGCCAGCGCCGACATGCTGGCCGCCGTGAAGCACGTGTGCCCGGAGGTGTAGTCGGGGTGCGGCGGGGTGACGAGCAGCGGCGTCCAGTCCGGGGCGGCCGCGGTGCGCGGGTTGCCGTCGGTGTCGGCCAGACGGATCGCCGTGACCGGCCGCCAGAAGGCCCACGCCGCCTTCTCGTTGTAACAGGCGGTCGTGGCGTCGGCCTCGGCCAGGTCCACCATGGCGAACATGCGGGCCGCCTGGAGCGGGTTCAGCCGCCGCGTCGTGGCCAGCTGGCGTTTGATCTCCCACTCGGCCAGGTGCCGGTCGTGCCACCAGATCGCGGCCTGCGTCTGGTCCTGGGTCCTGACCTTGCTGTCGGCGCCGCCGATCCGCTTGAGCTCGTTGACGTCCCTGGCGTAGCGGGAACTGGTCAGCGCGGGCGGGCCCGAGGTGCGGAACATCGACGCGCTGGGGATGAGGAACGGCTTGAGATCGCCGACCCAGGCCCCGTCCGAGGCGTTCGTGGGCGGCGTCGGCCGCCACTGGCCGGGCTGGGTGCCGATCGGCCAGGTCTGGTCGCCGAACGCGCCGTCGTTCTCCCTGGCGGCGATCATCGCGGCCGCCGCCTGCTCGCCCACGGCGACGCCGCGTCGTTTCGCGCCGCCGTCGGGGATCGTGGCGAGGTAGTCGTCGTACTGGGTCGTCAGCCGGGCCTGCTGGGCGGGGAAGAGCTTGTTCAGCACGCGGAAGGCCGCGGTGGCGACGGCGGCCTCCGTCGACTCCCCGCCGTCGGCCCGCGGTGCGATCAGGTACGGCTGGTACGGGGTGCCGGCGATCGCGTTCACCGCGTCGTAGACGGCTCCGTGCACCATGGCGAAGCTGCGCGCCTGGACCTGCGGCTGCTGGCCGGCGACGTCCCAGATGGCGGTCTGGGCGTTGCGGTCCCAGACGACGACGGCGTTCTCGGGCGGTTGCGAGCCCGACGCGTACGCGGTCGGCGAGCCCGGTCCCGCCGGGATGACGGCGGCGATGACGAGGACGGCCAGCCATCGTGTGATGACCGGCCGTCGCCTACCAGGTGATTGAGGCATTCGAGAAAATTACTATGTCGCCTCAAAGCCGTTAAGCGGCCAAATGCGCGAAAACTCGATAACAACCCACCCGAAAAGGGCCGGCCGGGACGACGTGCCGCGCGGCCTTGTGGCGGCGCGTCCTCTCAGGGGGTCTGACGTCGGGTGATGCCGCCGGCGCGGTCATGGCCGCCGCGGACGGTACGCCGGTCGCGGTTTTCCCGCCCGGCGATGACGTTCGCCGCGATGAGCAGTCCGGAAGGGACGATCGCGGTGATGAAACCGCTCATTCCGATCAGGCCGACGCCAATGGCCCCCCAGACGAGGATCGCCCAGCCGACATATCCGGGAACCTGCTGCCCCTGCCGCCCCGTCCGCGCCACCAGCAGGCCCAGCAGCGCCAGCACCACGACGAACCCGCCGGGCAGCGCCCAGAAGACCGCCTGTGAGTCGCCGTCCGCGAGGCCGTTGCGCAGGTCTCCCGCGAGCCAGCTGGCCCAGGGGGCGAGGGGGGCGAACACGGCGGTGTGCGCCAGGGCGATGAAGATCATGGCCCGCCCGGCCCAGACGGTGAGCCGGCTCGGCGGTGTCGCCGTCGGGGGCGGAGAGGAAGTGCTCATGCCTGCCAGCCTCTCCCGGAGGCCGGCCGGCGTGCTCCCTCGCGAGGGGGAGGCCGCTCCCTCTCCGGGGCGGTCTCCGGAGCCGCCCGGGCGCGGCGGCGCCGCGATCGCCCGCGGCGCGGGCCCGATCAGCTCGCAGGCCACGCGGTGAGGACGGCGGCCAGCAGCGTGTCGTCGTGGCCGGACGGCACCGCGCGCAGGTCGAGCAGGCAACGGCCGTCCTCCACCCGGGCGAGCACGGGCGGCCGCGCCCGGCGCAGCGCGGCGGCCGCCCGCCGGTCCAGCGCGACGGCGGCGCTCGGCAGGGACACCCCCGGCGCGCCGCCGCCGCCGACCACGCTCCGGCTGTCGACGGCCTCGGCGTCGATCCCCTTGCCGCGCAGCCGGGCCGCCAGGTCCTCGGCGCGGGCGCGCAGCGTGGCCTGATCGGCGTGCAGGCTCTCCCAGGTCGGCGTCGGCGGGCCCGCGACCGTGGCCTCCAGCGCCGCCAGCGTGACCTTGTCCACCCGCAGCGCGCGAGCGAGGGGGTGGCGGCGCAGCCGGTCCACGAGGCCGGCGCGGCCGAACAGCAGCCCGCATTGAGGGCCGCCGAGCAGTTTGTCCCCGCTGGTGGTGACGAGGTCCGCGCCCTCGGTCAACCAGCTCGTGACGTCGGGCTCGCGGGGCAGCAGCGGCTCGTGGGCGAGCAGCCCCGAGCCCGCGTCGGCGACGAGGGGGACGCCCCGCTCGCGGCACAACGCCGCCAGCCGCGACACCGGGACGTCGGCCGTGAACCCCTCGATCCGGTAGTTGGACGGGTGCACCTTCAGCACCAGGCCCGTCCGCGGCCCGATCGCGTCGGCGTAGTCGGCGAGGGCGGTGCGGTTGGTCATGCCGACCTCGCGCAGCCGGGCCCCCGTGGAGACGAGCAGGTCGGGAAGGCGGAAGCCGTCCCCGATCTCGATCAGCTCCCCGCGGCTGATCACGATCTCGCCGCCCGCCGCCAGCGCGGTGGCGGCCAGCACGAGCGCCGCCGCGTTGTTGTTCACGACGTGGACCGCCTCGGCCGCGGGCACCGCGGCGGCCAGGGCGGCCAGCGCCGTGCGTCCCCGTCTGCCCCGGCCGCCCGTGTCCAGGTCGAGCTCGACGTCGGTGACCCCGGCGGCCAGCTCCACCGCCTGGCGGGCGGCGTCCGACAGCGGGGCGCGGCCCAGGTTGGTGTGCAGCAGCACGCCGGTGGCGTTGATCACCGGCCGCAGGCCGGCGGCGGAGGCGGGCAGTGCCGCCAGCGCCGCGGTCAGGACGTCCTCCGGCGCGAGCTCTCCCTCTCTGGCCCGCCGCTGCGCCGCGACGATCACGGCCTTGACCTGGGCGTGGCCGAACCGCCGCCGGGCCTCGACCAGCCGGGGGTCGGCGAGCAGGGTGTCCGTCCGCGGGATGGATCGACGATGGTCGGTCACGCTAGGGATGTCCGTTCAGCGTGGGAAGCACGATGTCTCCAGGTCTCGTACCGGGGCCGATCAGGCATCATATGATCAACCACCAGAAAGGCGATCATGGCTGCCGTGATCGCCCTAAGGTGTGATCATGAAGAGGCTCACACAGTACGCCCAAGGCGGCGGCTGCGCCTGCAAGATCCCCGCGGCGGACCTGGAGTCGCTGCTCGGCAACTCCCGCATGCCGGTCCCGCGAGATCCCGCGGCGGAGCTCGTGGTGGGGCTGGAATCCGGCGACGACGCCGCCGTGGTCCGCACCCAGGACGGATCCGTGCTCATCAGCACGGCCGACTTCTTCACCCCGGTGGTCGACGACCCCTACGACTGGGGCCGCATCGCCGCCGCGAACGCCCTGTCCGACGTCTACGCCATGGGCGGGCGTCCTGTGGTCGCGCTCAACCTCCTGTGCTGGCCCCCCGACCGCCTGCCCTACGACCTGGCCGCCGAGGTGCTGCGGGGCGGCGCGGAGGTGGCCGCCCAGGCCGGCTGCCACCTGGCCGGCGGGCACAGCGTCGTGGACGCCGAACCCAAGTACGGCCTGGCCGTCACCGGCGTCGCCGACCCCGACCGGCTGCTGCGCAACGACGCCGGCCGCCCCGGCCTGCCGCTGTCCCTGACCAAGCCGCTCGGCCTCGGCGTGCTCAACAACCGGCACAAGAACACCGGCGAGGTCTTCCCGCACGCCGTCGAGACCATGACCCGGCTGAACGCGGACGCCTCCCGCCAGGCCGTGGCCGCCGGGATCCGCTGCGCCACCGACGTCACCGGCTTCGGCCTGCTGGGCCACCTGCACAAACTGGCCCGCGCCTCCGGCGTCACCGCCGTGCTGCACGCCTCGGCCGTCCCGATGCTGGACGGCGCGGCGCAGGCCGTGAAGGAGGGGTTCGTCCCCGGCGGCTCCCGGCGCAACCTCGACTGGGTGGCCCCGCATCTCGATCCCGGCGACGTCCCGGAGGAGACGCTGCTGCTGCTCGCCGACGCGCAGACCTCAGGGGGTCTGCTGGTCGCCGGGGAGATCCCCGGCACGCCGGTGGTCGGCGAGCTCATCGAACACAACGGGCACACCGTCGTCATCCGTCCCTGAAGGGGGCCGGCGCCGGGCCCGCGTTCCGCACGCAGGCCCGGCCGGCCCCCTCACCCACGGAGGAAGGCTTCTCAGACCGCGGCGCCCCACAGCGCCAGCCCCATCAGCAGGACCAGCGCCGCCCGGCCGAACGTGCGGGCCGAGGCCTGCTCCGGGGCGCCGAAGCACAGGCAGGGAGCCGCCTGCTCGCCCATGACCAGGAGATACGTCTGCGCCACCGTGAACGCCAGGCCCAGACCCGTCCCGGCCACGCCCACGAGCACGTCGCCGGCGACGGGGGTGAAGGCGGCGAGCGCGACGAGCGCCTCCACGGTCACCACCGTGAAGGCGCCCGCCCGGGCCACCCGTCCATGGAGCCCGAAGGCCGCCAGGCCGCTCCGGAAGGCGCCGAGGTCGCGCGCCTTCCCGAGCACCGCCAGCACCAGGACGAGCCCCAGCCCGTAGCGGGCGACGAGGGCGATCATCCGATCACCAGCATCGCCACCACGGGCACCGCGAGCACGACGAACAGGACCTTCATCCTCGGCAAGGTGAAGGAGAAGGCCGTGTCCGCCTCCATCCGGTCCCGCGCGAAGGCGAAGGTCAGGAGCATCATCGCCCGCGCCGCCGCGAAGCCGGCGCCCGCCAGGAGCGCCTCCTGCCAGGACGCCAGGAACAGGATCGCCACCGCCATGATGTGCGGCAGCCCTGTCGGCGAGTACGTGCGCATCCCCGTGCCCATCTCGGCGCCGAACTGCACGGCGCCCCAGAAGGGAATCCTGGTGACGAACTGCGGCACGAGCCGCGCGTTCTGGAGCAACGGGAAGGAGAGCACGTCCAGCTCGCGCAGCAGGAAGATCACCGCCGCCGCGGCGACCATGATCTGCGAAACCACTGCCGGGAACGGAGCCCGCAGCACGGAGCCGACGACCACCAGCACGAACGTGACGGCGCCCGCTCCCACGAACAATCCGGCGATGAAGCCGGCGACATCAGCACCCCGCCGGACCGACGAGGACAGCACCCAGGCGCTGTTCAGGCTTCAAACGGAGCCCGAGAGGGAGAAGCCGGCGACGAGGGCGGCCACCAGCCAGGTGAAGCCCTTCGTGTCCGCGCCCGCAACCCTCGAACACAGCACCAGGGCCTCCGCCGCCGCGATCAGTGCCAGTCCTGGCACCAGCAGGCGGACGGATTTTCTGGTGGCGGAGTCGCTCATGGACCCGGGTCAGATCGCCGTACGGCAGATGGAGAAGCGGGAGACGTTGCCTCCGCCGCAGTCGTGGTACTCGTACCAGCCGTCGGAGCACATGCGGCGGGTGCTGGTGGTGCCGCCGCCGTACCACTTCCAGGCGTTGTTGCCGTCACAGCTGGAGGGGTTGTGGGTGTAGCGGAGGTTGTAGCAGGTGCCGGACGCGCCGTCGTTGCGGTGCCAGGAGCCGGAGCAGTTGCCCGAGTAGAGCGCGGAGGACGGCACGCAGACGGAGCCGGCGTCGGCGAAGCCGTGGCAGGTCTCCCACGCGGTGTAGGCGGCGGCCGTCGCGCCGCGCGGCTTCGACCAGGGCAGGAGGTCGAGGACGCCCAGCCCGGTCGCCACGGCGGCGCCGGTGGCGATGCCGAGCACGCGCCGCCTGCTCCAGCCCTCGCGCGTGGCGCCCACCCGCGTCGGCAACGCCTGCTCGGGCATCTCCTCGGCGCTGGGTATCTGGTCGAGTATCGAGGTCCGCTTCTCGGCCTTCACAGCTTCACTCCCTTTCTGTTCGCAACCGCTCGCTCGACGATCTCCGTGAGCGCCTCTCCCGACCCCACCGGAGCCGTGAACACCACCACGCCGTTCTCGTCCACGACGAGCAGGGCCGGGCTGTAGGGCACGCTCGCCGCGCGCCAGATCGCCGGGTCCTTGATCACCCGGATGGAGCCGGGCAGGGACTTGTCGAACCCGGGGTCGTCCGACAACACGGTGAACGACAGGTCCGAGGGCAGGCCGGCCGCCATCCCGGCGGCGGCGAGCAGGACGTCGTCGCAGATCGGGCAGCGACGGTTGACCTTGATGACCATGGTCGTGGCGCCGGGCACGCCGAGCCCGTTCGCCTGGGCCTCGGGCCCGGCCGCGGCGAAGCGCACGCCGACCCCGTTGTAGGTGGCCAGTTCCAGCTCGCGTACCCGCCGGTAGAGTCCGGCGCCCGCCGCGAACAGCAGAGCGACCAGGACGGCCAGGATGATGACCACCGCGGTCAGCGGTTCCACGTCAGGCCCGCCACTCGACGCGCTTGACCTTGTTGAGGAAGTCGGCGGCGGTCTCCGGGGTGCCCGCGGCCGAGCGGGCCGCCACGCCCGCCTTGCTGTAGTTCGGGGCGTTCCAGGGGTGCAGGGTCACGATGGCGGTGTCGGTGACCAGGAGGAAGGGCGCCACCGAGTCGGACGGCGGCGCGGGCAGCCGCCACAGCTCACCCGAGGGCGCTCCGTAGCCCCGCCACTTGGGAATGCGGTTGATCCCCGCCTGCTTCGGCTCGACCGTCATGGTGCCGACGCCCGCGATCGAGATCGCGTAGAGCTCCATGGAGACGTCGAACCGCCTGCCGCCGTCGGCCACCATGCCTTCGGGGGTGTCCTGCCACGTCACGCGGCTGAACATGTCGACGATGTCGGCCGACTCCCACTCGGGGGAGTAGAAGAGCCCGTGCGCCATGTGCCAGGGGCCGAGCCAGGCGGCCCACCTGGCGTCGGAGGGGTCCTCGCAGTCGTAGACGACGACCTCGCCGCCCGCCAGGGAGAAGCGCTCTCGCTCGCGTCCGCGGACCGAGTTGACGCCTGCCGTGAGGGAGGACAGGGGGGCCAGTTCGAGCCCCCAGGTTTCCGCGGTGGTCTTCCGCGCCCCGTATTTCGGGGTGTAGCGGACGTGGCCGGTCCAGGAGGCCAGCGAGGCGGCCTCGGCGTCTTCGACCTCGAGTTGGAGGAAAGAGTTCTTGACGGTACGAAGAGAGGATAAATGCGCCATTAAGCCCCAGCCTTTCGTGGCAGATCGCGGGCGCTAGATCATTCGGCTCGAAGCCTTACATGCGCCATCACCCAGGTCAAGACACAAGATCCACACGTTTTTCCGCTGGAAAATACGGGAGAAAGGTGCCATTACGGCCGCGTTACTTTGGCGTTGGCAAATGGCCATATTCCTGTCATCTGCGGCCGTCGCGGCCACGGCGTGACCTCCACCCGGCAGGGCGGCGAGGACCAAGGTCCTTCGGCCGACGGTCGTAGGGCACTGCCGACGGCGCGCGGAAAACGGTGCGATGGAAGCGCGGAAGAGAACGACGAACCATCGCTGAAAGGGGATCGTCATGGCCGCCACGATCGACAGGCCCGTCACCTACCCGGGCATCGCCGCCGCCGGACGCCGTCCGGTCGACTACGTCTGGGCCGTCGCCCGGATCGCGATCGGCTGGATCTTCCTGTGGGCGTTCCTGGACAAGACGTTCGGATGGGGTTTCGCGACCCCGGCGGGCAAGGCGTGGATCGCGGGCGGCAGCCCGACGACGGGCTTCCTCAAGGGCACCGGCGAGAACGCGCTGGGCGGGCTGTTCTCGAGCCTGGCCGGTCAGGTGTGGGTGGACTGGCTGTTCATGGCCGGTCTGGCCGGCGTCGGCCTGGCGCTGGTGCTGGGCGTGGGCACCCGGATCGCGGCGGTCGCCGGAACCCTCATGCTGACCCTGATGTGGGCCGCCGAACTTCCGCTGGCCACCAACCCGTTCCTGGACGAGCACATCGTCTACGCGATCGTGCTGATCGGCCTGGCCATGACCGGCGCGGGCGCCACGCTGGGGCTGGGGAACCTGCCGATCGTCCGCCGCAACGCCTGGCTCAGGTAGTGCCCGCAAGCGAACGCCCACCCCGCACCCGGGGTGGGCGTTCCGCGTTCAGGGACGAAGGCCCCGCCGCTCCGCTCTTTGGCGGACCGGCCGGGCGAGGAGCAGGATGGAGAGAGGGGCAAGGAGGTACACCATGTCGATCGAGGTCAAGGACGTCATGGGCCGGGTGGCCGTCGCCGTGCCGGCGGACGCGTCGTTCGCCGACGTCCTCAACGCGATGAGGCGGTACGGAGTGGGCGCGGTCACCGTGACAGACGCCGACCGGCGCCCGGTGGGCGTGGTCTCCGAGGACGACCTGCTGCTCAAGGAGATCGACCCGGTACGGCACAGCGTGTCGATGTACGAACCCGACCGCCTGCTGGACGAGCACCACCGGGCGACGGCCGTCACCGCGGGCCGGCTCATGTCCGCCCCGGCGATCACCGTCACGCCGGGCACGTCCGTGCGCGAGGCCGCCAGGCTCATGCACGACCGGCGCGTCAAGCAGCTCCCGGTGATCGACCCGGCGAGCGGGCGCATCGTCGGCACCCTGCACCAGCGCGACGTGCTGCGCGTCTTCGCCCGTCCGCGGGCGGAGCTGGAGGGCGAGGTCCGAGCCGTGCTCCCGGCGTCCGGGGCGATCTCCGCGCAGGTCGAGCAGGGCGTGGTGCGGCTCAGCGGGCGCGTGGAGCGCCGGTCGCAGGCGATCGCGGCGGTGCAGGCCGTCCGCGCCGTCGAGGGCGTCGTCGACGTCACCAGCGAGGTGACCGCCGACCACGACGACCTGGTCACCGTTCCGCCGCCGCGGTAGAGCCCGGAACCGCCGGCCGCCGTTCACGCGGCGGGGCGCACGTCCGCGAGGGAGACCGGTGAGAACGTCCGGTCGAGCCGGGTCACCTCCAGCAGCCGCAGGACGGCCGGCGTCACCCCCGTCAGCCGGAGGCTGCCGTGGCGGGCGGCCGCCAGGTCGCGCGCGGCCACCAGCGCGGCCAGCCCGCGGGCATCCATGAAGGTCACCCCGCTGAGGTCGAGGACGAGACGCGTGCCCTGCTCGGCGAGGGCGGCGGCGAGCCGGGCGCGGAAGCCCGCCTGCGTGGCCAGGTCCAGGTCTCCGGAGACCTTCAGCACCGCCCGCCTGCCGGTGCGGGACCGTGCCTGAGAACCCATGTCCGTCTCCTTACCTTCGGCGGGCGGCCGGTGGCCGGCGTTCGTCGCGGAAGCACGATGCCCCCGATGCGAAGCTACGAGAACGCCGGTCACCGGCATAGGGCCCAAAGTCCCACCTCCGGCAGCCGAAGGACCGGACCCGGGACATACGGCCCTGAGGACCAAGGTCCTTCCAGCGGGGGGCGTACGACACTGCCCCGGAGCGGGCGGGCGCAGTGGAATAGGGGTGAGACAAGGACGTACACCCCCCACCGAAAGGGAGGCCCGCCATGGCCACCACCGTCAACCGGCCCGTGATGGACGTCGCTCCCGTGCGGGCGGCGCGTACCCCGGTCGACTACGTCTGGGCCGTCGCCCGGATCGCGATCGGCTGGATCTTCCTGTGGGCGTTCCTGGACAAGACGTTCGGCTGGGGTTTCGCGACCCCGGCGGGCAAGGCGTGGATCGCGGGCGGCAGCCCGACGACGGGCTTCCTCAAGGGCACCGGCGAGAACGCGCTGGGCGGGCTGTTCTCGAGCCTGGCCGGTCAGGTGTGGGTGGACTGGCTGTTCATGGCCGGCCTGGCCGGCGTCGGCCTGGCGCTGGTGCTGGGCGTGGGCACCCGGATCGCGGCGGTCGCCGGAACCCTCATGCTGACCCTGATGTGGGCCGCCGAACTTCCGCTGGCCACCAACCCGTTCCTGGACGAGCACATCGTCTACGCGATCGTGCTGATCGGCCTGGCCATGACCGGCGCGGGCGCCACGCTCGGGCTGGGGAACCTGCCGATCGTCCGCCGCAACGCCTGGCTCAGGTGAATCGCACCCGCCACGGGCCCACCCCTCGGCGGAGGGATGGGCCCGTGGCATTTCACGTGGGAACCGCCGGTCACCGTCTCACGGCGTCAGCGCTGCAGCTTCAGCACTCCCGGCCGGTAGGGCAGGAGGCCGTAGTCGCCGCCCGAGCTGGGGCTGCGGCCCTGGTAGAGGAGTTGCAGGTTGCACGGGTCGACGGTCATGGTCTGGTCCGCGCCGGTGCGCACCAGCTCGCCGTGGCTGATGTCGTTCGTCCAGGTGGCGCCGCTGTTGGCCTTGCCGGCGAACGGGTTGCCCTCGGTCGCGGCCTGGGGCGTCCAGGAACCGTTCAGGCTGGTGGCGGTGAACGAGCGGAAGTAGCGGCCCTGCGCGCCGATCGCCTCGACGATCATCAGGTACCGGTTCTGGCCCTGGAGCTTGTAGACCTGGACGGCTTCGAACAGGTTGTTCGTCGTGTCGCTCATGACCACGGTCGAGGCCGTGCCGAAACTGCCGGGGAAGTTCCCGATGGGCATGCTCGCCCGGTAGATCTTGCCGTTGTCCCCGGCGAAGAACAGGTACATGTCAGTGTTGTCGCCGATGACCGTCTGGTCGATGGGGCCCGTCCCGGAGCCCGAGATGCTGCCGGAGAAGAGCGTCTGCGGCGCCGACCAGCTGTTGGGGTTGGCGGGGTCGGTGGAGGTCCGGTACGAGAAGGCCGGCCCGCCCCACTGGTAGGCGAGCACCCAGACGTTCTTGGGGGCGAAGAAGAACAGCGTGGGGGCGACGGCGGCGAAGGACATCGTGTTCTGCGTGGCCGAGGCCATGTCGGACCAGTTGGCCAGCGGGCTGAAGTTCATCGACCCCCACCTCGTCCCCGTGTCGTGGGTCGTCGCGTAGACCAGGTGCCGCCCGTTGTAGGGGGCGACGGTGAAGTCCTTGAGCGAGACCCAGCCCGCCTTCGGCGTGGCCAGCGGGCCGGTCGAGGTCCAGCGGTAGGTCGAGGGGAGGTCACACATGCCGGGGTTGCCACCGTCCGTCCGTACGAGTTGCCATTGCTGGTTGGCGCCGCCCCAGTCGTCGTACTGGACGATGTTGGCGCCGTCGGCGGTGGAGGCTCCTTGGACCTCCAGGGCCTTGTTGCTGTGGCGGGAGATGAGCCTGACGTAGCCGTCGGGGCTGTCGGAGAGTTTCCATTGCTGGTTGGCGCCGTTGAGGTCGCTCCATTGGACGATGGAGCCGCCGTTGGCGGTGGAGAAGTTGTAGACGTCCAGGACTTTGCCGGAGTGGCGGGACTTGATGCGGTAGTAGCCGCCGCCGGAGTCGACGAACTGCCATTGTTGCTGGTTCTGGTTGTTCCTGGTCCATTGGGTGATGCGGCCGCCGTCGGCGGTGGACAGGTTGTAGACGTCCAGGGCCTTGCCGCTGTTGCGGTTGACCAGGACGTACCAGGCGTTGGTGTCGACGGTGGCCGCGTGGGCGGGCTGGACGGCGACCAGCAGGCTCGCCAGTAACGCGGCCACCGTCGCGAGGACGGTCAGGGGACTGAGTTTCACCATGTGCTCCGATGCCGTGTCAGGGGGTGGTCAGGTCGAAGCGGCGCACGGTGACGGCGCCGCCGAGGGACTTGGTGGCGTAGTTGAAGATGCCGAAGCGGTAACCCATGAAGAACTGCCAGGCGTTGTTCAGCGTGAAGGCCGGGCCGAGGCCCACGAAGGTGCTGCCGTCGGTGCTGTAGGAGAAGCGGGCCTGACGGCCGGACCCGGGCCGGATGTCGGCGGTGACCCGCAGCCAGATCCGGCCGCCCGGGGCGTTCGCGCTCGCCGCCTCGGCGCCGGTGCCGGTGGTCTGCCACGAGCCGTTCATGGTCAGGCCGTTGGTCATCACGACCCGGCTGACGCCGTTGTCGCGTTTGACGCCGATCCACGCCGACTGGTCGCGCAGCATCGCCAGCCCGGCGCGGTCGCCGTCAGCCATCTGGGAGTGGTCGAGCTCGATCGTCGCCGTCGAGGACGGGCCCTGGATGCGGTGCGTCAGCGTGTTCCGGGCGGCGTAGAGGTCGCCGGTGACCGTCGCGGTCTGCAGGCGCAGGCCGTTGCCGGTGGAGAAGCGGCTGGTGTCGGGGTTGTGGTTCCACTCCCAGCGGGGGCCGAGCGTGGCCGAGGTGAAGGCGTCCGGGCCGATCATGGACGACACGGTCCGGCTGGTCTGGATGTTCGGCTTCGGGTAGTTGACGCCCCAGCCGCCGTTGACCGTCTGCACGACCGGCCAGTCGCCGGACCAGGTGATCGGCGCCAGGGCCGGGACGCGTCCGCCGGGGTAGGCGTCGACGAAGGCCATGTAGTACCAGTCGCCGTTCTGGGTCTGCACGAGTCCGCCCTGGTGCGGGACGCCGCCCCCGGCGACGGGGCCCGGCAGGTCGAGCAGGACCTGGCGCATCTCGTACGGGCCCCAGGGCGAGGTCGAGCGGAGCACGTACTGGCCGTTGGCGGGGCGGGTCAGCCAGATGTAGTAGTAGCCGTTCCGCTTGTAGAAGCGGGACCCCTCCAGGGTGCCGACGTTGCCCGGCGTCTGGAACACCTGCTGCGCGCGCACCTGGCTGAGGCCGTCGGCCGAGAGCTGGGCCACGCTGATGGTGCTGTTGCCGTAGGCGACGTACATGGTGTCGTCGGAGTCGACCAGCAGGCCGGCGTCGTAGTAGCAGTTGTTGATCTGTGCGCGCTTGGTCCACGTGCCGTCCACGGCGGAGGCGGTGTAGACGTAGGTCCGGTTGAACTCGACGCAGCCGAGCCAGTAGAAGGTGCCGTTGCTTGGCCGGTAGTTGAGGGCCGAGGCCCAGATGCCCTTCACGTACGCCCGGCCGCCGCTGAGGTCGTAGGCGCCGGAGCCGAAGTCGAGCCGCGGCACGGAATGCCCGGCGTACTCCCAGTCGACCAGGTTGTAGGAGCGCAGGATCGGCGCGCCGGGCGAGTAGTGCATGGTCGAGGCCGAGTAGTAGTAGGCGTCGCCCACCCGGATGATGTCGCCGTCGGCGAAGTCCTGCCACACGACCGGGTTGGCGTAATTCCCGCCGCCGGTGCCGTTGACCGGGACGAGTTGCCATTGCTGGTTGGCGCCGCCCCAGTCGTCGTACTGGACGATGTTGGCGCCGTCGGCGGTGGAGGCTCCTTGGACCTCCAGGGCCTTGTTGCTGTGGCGGGAGATGAGCCTGACGTAGCCGTCGGGGCTGTCGGTGAGTTTCCATTGCTGGTTGGTGCCGTTGAGGTCGGTCCATTGGACGATGGAGCCGCCGTTGGCGGTGGAGAAGTTGTAGACGTCCAGGACTTTGCCGGAGTGGCGGGACTTGATGCGGTAGTAGCCGCCGCCGGAGTCGACGAACTGCCATTGTTGCTGGTTCTGGTTGTTCCTGGTCCATTGGGTGATGCGGCCGCCGTCGGCGGTGGACAGGTTGTAGACGTCCAGGGCCTTGCCGCTGTTGCGGTTGACCAGGACGTACCAGGCGTTGGTGTCGACCGTCGCGGCCGACGCCTCCTGGGCGGTGAGCAGCACGCCCACGAGAAGCAGGGCCGAGACGGCCGCGAGCACACGTCTCACAGGAACCTCCAGAGGTTGTCGTCCGAGCCGTTGTCGTCGGCGAGCACGACCTGCGCGCCCTGCGACGTGCCGGCGACGCCGAGGACCCGGCCGCCGCCCGCGCACTGGAGGCGGAAGGCGGCGGCCGACCCGTGGCGCAGCCGCCAGCGGTGATCGGCGGTGCCGTTGTCGGCCCACTGCACGACGCGCGACCCGGCGGCGGTGCCCATGTTCTCCACGCCCAGCACCTTCTGGCTGTGGGAGTTGCGCAGCCGCAGGTAGCCGCCGGTGTCGTTGACGGCGGTCCACAGGTGGTCGGCGGTGCCGTTGTCGCCCCACTGGACGACGAGCGCGCCGTCGGCCGTGGACATGCCGGTGACCCCGAGCACCATCCCGGTGCCCACGTTCTGCAGGCGCCGCGCGCCGTTCGGCAGGAACCGCCACTGGTTGTCCGGGCTGCCGTCGTCGGCGCCCTGGACCACCCGCGCGCCGTTGGCGGTCGAGCCGTTCTGGACGGCCAGCAGCTTCGAACTGTTGACGTTGCGGATCTTGACGGAGCCGTCGCCGACGTCGATGATCGTCCACCGGTGGTCGGCGGTGCCCGTGTCACCCCATTGGAGCACCGGCGCGTTGTCGGCGGTCGACATGTTCTCGACGCCGAGCACCTTCCCGCTGTTGCCGTTGCGGAAGCGCAGCGCGGCGCCGTCGACGATCGGGATCCAGTCGTGGTCGGCGGTGCCGTTGTCGGTCCATTGCAGAGCGGGGGCGCCGTCGGCGGTGGACATGTCCTGGATGCCGAGCACCAGCCCGCTGGCCGCGTTGACCAGCCGGAAACCGGCCCCCGCCGCCGAGCCGCCCTGGGTGTTCCAGTAGACGACGTAGTTGTGGCCGTGGGCGTCCTGGAACGGCTCCAGGCGCACCTGCGCGCCGCTCGCCGTCGCCGTGAAGGCGAGCGCGGTGGTGCCGGTCCGGGCGATCGAGGACGGGGTCAGGACCGGGGCCGACGACAGGCTCGTGTCCCCGTAGTCGCCCGACAGCACGACCGGCCCGTACGTCACGGCCTGCACGCCGGGGTTGTCCGCGGCGGCCTTCATGACCACCCGCATGGGCAGGCGCACGGTCACGGTGTCGCCGGACGACCACGTCCGGGTGAGGGCGGCGTAGCCGCCCGGCGCGGCCGCGACGTCCTGCCGGACCCCGTTGACGCTGATCGTCGCGCCCTGCGTCCAGGCCGGGATCCGGACGCGCATCGTCCACGATCCGCCCACGTTGCCGGTGACCTGCAGCGACGTGGTGTCGCTGACCGGATAGGAGGTGCTCTGGGTCACCGTGATGCCGCGCCCGCTCCAGTCGAGGACGGAGGGCACGAACAGGTTCACGAACAGGGTGGTGTCGTCGTGGAAGTAGATCGAGTCCATGAGCTTGGTGTTGGTCTCGATCCCGGTGCCCTGGCAGCACCAGAACGAGCCGTAGTCCGTGCTCCAGGTGCCGCCGCCCCAGGCCGGACCGACGCCTCGCCGTCCGCCGGGATTGAGCGGGGTGAAGTAGGTGACGTGCCCGTGCGCGTCCGCCGGGTTCTGCTGGCCGAGCAGGTGGTTGAGCAGGGCGTTCTCGTAGTAGTCGAAGTAGTCGGCCCGGTCGGGGGACAGCAGCCACAACTCCCGGGTCAGTTTGAGCATGTTGTAGGTGTTGCACGCCTCGCCGGTGTCCCTGGTCAGGTAGGAGGCGATCGCGCCGGGCGCGCGGAAGTGCTCGGCCTGGCTGTTGGAGCCGTTCACGTACGTGTGCGCGCCGACCGTGATGGCCCAGGCGTTGACGGCGATGTCGCGGTAGCGGGTGGCGCCCGTCGCCTTGTACTCGCGGGCCGCGCCGATCCACTTGGGCACCTGGGTGTTGGCGTGCAGGCCGTTGAGCCGGTCCTGGTTCGCGGCCAGCGGGTCGAACACGGCCGCGTGGTCGAACCGCTGGGCCGTGGCCAGCCAGCGGGGGTCGCCGGTCGCCTGGTACAGGTCGGTCAGCACGGCGTTCATGCCGCCGAACTCGGTGCCGAGCATGGCCTGCGCCTGCCCGGCGGACAACCGCGACGTCCGGGCGTCCACCCAGCCCGCCAGGGCCAGCAGCACGGACTTGGCCTGGGTGTCGCCGATCAGCCGCCAGACGTCCAGCAGCCCGGCCAGGGTCTTGTGGACGCAGTAGTACGGCACGTTGCCGTTGGTCAGCGTGCGGTTCTCCAGGGCCGAGAAGTCCGACTCGGGGAACCCGGACAGGTAACCGCCGGTGAACCCGGCGGCCGGGTTGTTCGCCTGGCATTTGGCCAGTTCCGCCACCATGTAGCGAGCCTTGTCGCGGCAGGTGGTGTCACCGAGCACGGCGTACGCCTGCGCCCAGGCCGTCAGGAAGTGGCCCTGCGCGTGCGACCGGAACGGGAAGCCGGGCGCGTCCCAGCCGCCGTTGGGCGCGGCGCCGCCGGTGGACAGCCGGTGGTTGGCGCGGAAGACGTACAGCAGCCGGTCGACGTCGACGAAGCGCAGGTAGGCGAGGGTGCGGTTCTGGTTGTCCAGCAGGCGGCCGGAGGTCAGCCGCACCTGGCCGAGGTCGAACTCGTAGGCGGAGACGCCGATGTCGGGCCTGCTCCAGGGGACTGCGGCCAGGGCGGGGGACGTGCCGGCCAGCTGACCGACGACGGAGAGCGCGGCGGTCGCGCCGGTGGCCTGGAAGAGCTGACGGCGGCTCAAGGACATGCGGAGCTCCTTGGGGTGGGGGGCGGTGAACGGCCGGGGCCGGTCACGGGGTCAGCAGGTCAGCGCCTGTGCAAGGCCGTTGCCTGGTCTTCGGCGCATGTTGTTAGCGCTAACAAATGGCCGATCGGGTCACCGTCGTGTCCTGGGCCATCGGTTGGGGCATGTCGGGGGCTCCTTGGCTGGGTAGGGTTGTTAGCGCTAACATCGTCCTGCCGGTGGGTCTGGTCCGTAGTGAGGGAGTACATCCGACGGTCCGTCCGGCGTCAATGAGCGGATCGCCGGCCGAGCCGGGGTCTGTCCCGCGCATGTCTTCCCGCCTGGAGTTCTGTCTCCGCGGAGACGTCCCGTCACGATGAAAGTTTCACGGGGGATGCGGGAAGGCGACCCGCCCCCGGCTTCGCCGGGCCGGGGGCGGTCGGCGGGCGGAGCCGGGCCGTCGCGCCGGAGCCCCGGCGCGCCGGCCCGGCGAAGCTCACGCGGTGCCCGCGTTGTAGGTCCACTTCTGGTTGCTGCCGCCCCAGCAGGTGTACAGCTGCAGCCCCGTGCCGTTGCCGGTGCCGCCGCCCACGGCGTCCAGGCACAGCCCGGACTGCACGCCCACGATCGTCCCGTCGGTGTTGACGCGCCATTTCTGGTTGTCGCCGCCCCAGCAGGAGTAGATCTGGATCTTGGCGCCGTTGCCTGTGCCCCCGGCGTCCAGGCACTTGTTGCCGTAGACCTTCAGTTCTCCTGCCGAGGTCTGGGTCCACTGCTGGTTGCTCTGACCGTTGCAGTCCCACAGTTGCACCGCGGTGCCGTCGGCGGTGCCGGAGCCGGGCACGTCGATGCAGCGGCCGGCGGCCGTGCTCCTGATCTGCCCCGCGCCGCCGCCGGGCGGGGGTGTCGTGTTGCCGCCGTTCAGCGCGTTGAGCACCGCCGTGTAGGCGGCCTTCTTGTTGCCGTTGCCGTCGAAGAGCAGCGCGCTGGCGCCGGAGCCGAGCCAGGAGTCGGTGTCGCGGACGCCCCAGGTGGTGATGCCGGCGCACCGCGGCACCGCCAGACAGTCGTTGACGACGGCGGCGTACGTGGTGGCCGAGCCGCCCTGGATGTCCAGCTCGGTGATCTGCACGTCCACGCCCAGGGCGGCGAAGCTCTGGATGGTCGTGCGGTAGTTGCTGTTGTACGGGCTGTTGCCGTTGAAGTGCGACTGCAGGCCGACGCAGTCGATCGGCACGCCTCGCGCCTTGAAGTCCTTGACCATGTTGTAGACGCCCTGCGTCTTGGCCCAGGTCCAGTTGTCGATGTTGTAGTCGTTGTAGCACAGCTTGGCGGCCGGGTCGGCGGCGCGCGCGGTGCGGAAGGCCACCTCGATCCAGTCGTTGCCGGTGCGCTGGAGGTTGGAGTCGCGCCGGCCGCCGCCGCTGTCGGCGTAGGCCTCGTTGACCACGTCCCAGGCGTAGATCTTGCCCTTGTAGTGGGCCATGACGCCGTTGATGTGGTCGATCATCGCCTGGCGCAGCGAGCTGCCCGACAACGACTGCATCCAGCCGGGCTGCTGGGAGTGCCAGGCCAGGGTGTGGCCGCGTACCCGCTTGCCGTTCTGCACGGCCCAGTTGTAGACCCGGTCGCCGTTGGTGAAGGTGAACTGACCCCGGTTGGGCTCGGTGGCGTCGATCTTCATCTCGTTCTCGGCCGTCACCATGGTGAACTCGCGGTTGGCGATCGTCGTGTAGGCCGAGTCGCCGAGCTTGCCCGCGGCGATGGCGGTGCCGAAGTAGCGGCCGCTCTGCGCGGCGGCCGCGCCGAGCGTGCTCGCCGCGGCGTCGGCCGGAATCGCCGTCGCCAGTGCCGTGATCAGGCCGAGCGCGCCGATCGCGCCGGTGATCAGTGCCCGGCGGCGGGCGCCGGGCAGCCGTCCGGCGGTCGGTGGGGACATGGCGTTGACACGCATGCTGGAGCCTCCGTACGCGAATCATGGGGAAGGTCGTGGGACGCACTTCGGAGGGGTGCGCCCGAGGCGCTGGGGAGCGGATGGGGGGAGCCTGGCTCGGGCACTCAGTGTGTTGATCTGGCCGAAAGTTGTCAAGATTCGGGTAAAACTTTCGGAGTCCGGGGTGCACGCAGAGGCATGTCGTCCAGGCCTGGAGCTGTCGAAAGTTTCGGCCGACGGGTCGTGAAAGTTTCACGGCGACGGTGGCGCCCGGTTGGAGGTGGGACGCGTCTTCGGCCGCTTCGGGGTTCGGGCTGCAACGCCACTTCTCCGGCGTGCCCTACGGCTGCCCCGGGCTCGCCGGCTGCGGCGACAAGACACCGCAGCGGTTCCGGCCGGAGCCGCGCCGACGGTCGTCGCTCAGGAGGGCGGCGCGAACGGGGCGGCGACGTCGGTGACGTGTTCCGCCGGGCCCGCCGTCTCCCGGTTCGGGTGGTAGATCTCGCGCATGGACAGCGCCGGGGCCAGCCCGTGGCCGTCCAGCCAGGCTCTGAGCGTGTCGTACGCCGGCAGGATCGCCGGGTAGTGCGACCGCTCCTTGCTGACCTCGACGTACGCGGCCCGGTGGGACGGCTCCAGCCGGACGCCGATCCGGCCGGCGGGCTCGATCGGGCTCCCGGTCGGCAGGCACACCTCCACCGGGCCGTTCGAGTCCTCGCTCACCGTGCCGTGGAAGACGGCGAACGGCGGCCCGGACAGGCAGCCGCCGGCCGCCCCCAGGTGGGCGAAGAGCGCGGCCGAGGCGTCCGTGATGAAGTCCGTCAGGCCGGAGGCTCGCGCATGGCCGTGGATGAAGATCACGCGCTGCTCGGGCACGTCCCGCAGGCGCACCTCGTACGCGGGGGTCGCCTCCTCCAGGAAGACCTGCCGGATGTAGGCCAGCAACGACTGGCGGGCCCGCCATTGCTCCTCACGGGCGCTCCAGTGCTTCGCGATGGCCTCGACCGCCGCGGGGCCGTCCAGCCGCAGCACCCTGCCGACCTCGGCGAGGGGCATGTCGATGGCGCGCAGCAGCGTGATGCGCCGGGCGGCGGCGAGTTGCGCCGGGCCGTAACGGCGGAAACCGGTGCGGGGATCGACCTCGGCGGGCGGCAGCAGCCCCTTGGCGTCGTAGAGCCGCAGCGCCTTGAGCGTCAGGTTGGACCGCGCGGCGAACTGTCCAGTGGTCATCAGATCGGACACCGCCCGAGTATGGCCCCTGCCCCTGGGGCGGAGACAAACCACCCGGATCGCCGTCCGGGCGGCCCGTCGCGCCCGGCGCGCGCTCCGGCGGCCGTGCCATCATGATCTTGGTCGGCCTTCCGTCCACGCGTCCCGCGTCACCCCTCAACCCCGAAGGGATCGCCATGAACGATCAAGCCCCCAGTTCCGCGCGGATCTCTGCCGGTCGAGCCGAGCGTCCTCGGCGTGGTCCGCGAGGTACGGCCGGACGCGCGCGTCGTCCGCGTGGACAACGATCCCGAGGTCGTCCCCGCCGGTCGGGGCTGTGCGGACGCGCCCACCGTGTTCGGCGACCTGCGCGACCCTGCCGCGATCATGAAGGATCCGGCCGTGACCGGGCTCATCGACTTCGGCGAGCCCGTGGGCGTCATCACCGTCGCCGTCTGGCACTTCATCCCCGAGGACGCAGCGTCCGAGTACGCGGCGACCCTGCGCGCGGGCCTCGCGCCCGGCAGCCATCTGGCGATCAGCCATGTCTGCGCGGACACCGTCCCGGCGGCCGCCCAGGAGGCGGGCAAGGCCGTCTACGCCCGGACGGCCAACCCGGTGCGGCCCCGCACCGAGGCCGAGATCCGGGCCCTGTTCGGCGGGTTCACGCTCCTCGACCCCGGCCTGGTGCCGCTCGGCGACTGGCGGCCGTACGACGGCGACCCCTATCCCGAGCAGGCCACCGAGTCCCTCGCCGGGGTGGGCGTCCGGAACTGACGGCCACCTTCCGGTTCTCCGTGCCGCCACCCGGCCCCCGGAACGGACTTAGGGTCTTGGGCATGGCCGACCCCATTCTCGTGCTGAACACGGGATCCTCCTCCATCAAGTACGAGCTCGTCGATCCGCACACCCGCGAGCGCGCCGCCAGAGGGCTGGTCGAGCGCATCGGGGAGGACCTCGGGCGGATCACGCACCACGGCGGGGACGGGCCGCCGTACGTCCGGGAACGTCCCTTCGCCGGCCACGGGGACGGGCTGGAGGCGATGCTGGCGGCGTTCGCCGCCGCCGGGCCCGAGCCGGTGCCGGTCGCGGTCGGGCACCGGGTGGTGCACGGCGGCACCCGGTTCACCGACGCGGTGCTCATCGACGACGACGTCATCGCCGCGATCGAGGAGCTGGCCCCGCTCGCGCCCCTGCACAACCCGATCAACCTGACCGGCATCCGGCTGGCGCTCAAGGTGTTCCCGGACGTGCCGCAGGTGGCCGTGTTCGACACCGCGTTCCACCGCACGCTGCCGCCCGAGGCGTACACGTACGCGGTGCCGCGCGAGTGGCGGGCGCAGGGCGTGCGGCGCTTCGGCTTCCACGGCACCTCGTGCGCGTACGTCTCCCGCCGCGCCGCCGCCCTCCTGGGGCGCGACCTCGCCGGGCTCAACCTGATCGTGCTCCACCTCGGCAACGGCGCCAGCGCCACCGCGATCTCCGGCGGGCGCAGCGTCGACACCTCCATGGGCATGACGCCGCTGGAAGGGCTGGTCATGGGCACCCGCTCGGGCGACGTCGACCCGGCCCTGGCCGCGTACCTGGCCCGCACCGGCGGCCTGGACGCCCAGCAGGTCGAGCACGAGCTCAGCCACCGCGGTGGCCTGCTCGCGCTCACCGGATCCGGCGACATGCGCCAGGTGCGCGCCCGCGACGACGACGAGGCCAGGCTGGCCCTGGAGATCTACACCCGGCGCATCCGCAAGTACGTCGGCGCCTACCACGCGCTGCTCGGCTGCCGGGTGGACGCGATCGTGCTCACTGGCGGCGTCGGCGAGCACGACGCCGCCACCCGCGCCGCCTGCCTGGCGGGGCTGGAGCGGCTCGGCATCGCGGTGGATCCCGTGCTCAACGCCGCAGGGGCGTCCGGCGAGCGCGCGGTGTCCGTCCCCGGCGCCGAGGTGCCCGTGCTCGTCATCCCCACCGACGAGGAGTGGGAGATCGCCCACCAGACGTTCGCACGCCTGAGGTCCGCCTGACCGGGCCGCGCTACGCGCCTTTGTCCGTGCTCCGGTTGAACGTCGGGAGCGTGGTCAGGTCACGGGCGGCGGCCAGGTGGGAGGCGAAGTTCGGGTCGAGGAGGCCCAGGAGCAGCACGACGGCCCAGGCCACGACGGCGATCATGGCGCCGTCGTCGAAGGGGGCCGGGAGCCTGAGGCCGAGCCGGTCGGCGGTCACCAGGCCGGCCACCGGCAGCAGGGCGATGACCAGCGTCCGGACGGTCTCCAGGACGCGGGCGTGCCACGAACGGCGGGTCTCCTCGGGGGTGGTGTCACGGGTGGGGAGCCGGTCGTACTCGCCCGTGATGACCGTGCGGGTCAGCTCGGCGACGCGGGTGCGCAGGTCGTCGTAGGCGGTCGGGGACGGCAGCGCCACCCACAACTGGAGGTCGATGACGGCCTTGGCCGCCTCGACCGCGCGGGCGCGGACGACGGCCCTGGTCAGCGGCGTCCCACCCCGGGCGACGGTCGGGATGCCGACGCGCAGCAGGAAGGCGACCCTGCCGAGCAGGGCGAGGATCTCCCTGCGCGCCCCCGGCGCGAGCTGGCCGCGGCGGTCGGGCTCGGCGCGGGCCAGGACGGCCGCCAGCTGCTCGAAGAGCGGCTCGGTGGGTGGGGTCCTGGACTCGCGGTCCCACTGCCACATCACCACCTTGACCGGGATCATCCCGAGGACCAGGGCGCAGCTGACGGTGCCGATGCTCTGGGGGATCGGCAGCCATCCCCGGCCCGCCAGCTCGACGGCCCACGCGGGGCCGGCGGTGTGCCGGAGGTACAGGACGGCCGGGAAGCAGCCGACCCCCAGGACGCTGGCCAGCGGATCGAGGAGATAGCGGAAGAGCGGGCGATGCCGCCGGTTCTCGATCCAGACGGCGATCCAGATGAAGACCGTGAGGCCGGCGACGGCCAGGAAGACCTTCTGCACGGAGTTGACGGAGAACTCCGACACCAGGACGACGGCGGCCACGCCGAGCATGGGCAGCAGGATCCAGGCGCTCACGTTGTCCTCGACGTGCCTGCGGCGCACCGACCAGCGGGCGGTGGAGGCGGCCACCGCCCGGTAGCGGCTGCGCAGGAGCGCCGGGTCGTCGCCGGGATCCAGGCTGCGCGCGAAGACCGGCCAGGTGCCGTTCAGCTTCTTGGCCAGGGCGAACATCTCCGCCAGCTCGGGTTTCTCCAGCAGGCCGCCGGTGCGGGCAGGCGGGACGGGTGCTGCGACGGGGGGAACCGCTTCTTCGGTCATGAGGACGTCCTCACGTGGAGCGGGCTACTGCGCGAGGGGCGCTTCCCGACACTACAGAGCGTGGGACGGAGAGGCGGTGGCGTGACCGGATCGGGCCAGAACTCGCCCGCCGAGCCGATGAGGACCAACGGCCCTGCCGGGCGGGACTTCCTCCTCCGGCGCCGCGCCGCCGCCCGTAGGAGCCTGACGGTGAGAGCTTCGACCGGTGAAGGAGATGCGCGATGAGCACTCACGTCGTCGTCGGTGTGGACGGGTCCGTCCCGGCGACCGGAGCGGTGGAATGGGCGGCCGCCGACGCGCGGCGGCGGGGCCTGGACCTGCGTCTCGTGCACGTCGGCCCGCAGTGGCTGCACGAGGCGAACGCCGAGCACTGCGCCCGGCTGCTGGAGGAGGCCGCCGACCGGGCCCGCGCGCTGGCCGGCGGCGTCAAGGTGACGACGGAGCTGCTGTCCGGGAACGTGGCCGCGGAGCTGATCCGCGAGTCGGCGACGGCCGCCGGGGTGGTGCTGGGCAGCCGGGGGCTCGGCGGGTTCGCCGGGATGACGGTCGGCTCGGTGAGCCTGGCGGTGGCGGGGCACGCGTCAGGGCCGGTCGTGGTCGTCCGCGCCCCCGCCGCCGGCCCCGAGCACGGCACGGTGGTGGTCGGCTACGACGGGTCGCAGGACGCGCAGGCCGCCATGGAGTACGCCGTCACACAGGCCAGGGCCCGCGGCGCGCGGCTGCACGTGGTCTCGGCCTGGCAGATGCCCGTCTTCTCCCCGTACGCGGTCACGTACAACTCCCTGCTCCAGGACCTGATGCGCGAGGAGACCGGCGCGGCGCGCGAGCGGGTCGTGCCCTGGCGGGAGGCCAACCCGGACCTGGTCGTCACCGACGAGCAGCCGTGCGCCCACCCCGTCACGGCCCTGATGCAGGCGGCCGGATCGGCCGACCTGGTCGTCGTGGGCTCGCGCGGCCGGGGCGGCTTCGCCTCCGCCGTGCTCGGCTCGGTCAGCCACGGTGTGCTGCACCACGTGACCTGCCCGGTCGCCGTGGTCCGGCCGGACGCGGAGGAGCGGTCATGAACGGGTCACCGGCGGCCGGACAGGTCATGAACGGGTCGCCGACGGCGGGACAGGTCATGAGCCGGGTCCTGGTGGCCGTCAAGGCCGAGGAATCGCCGCTGATGGCGTGGGAGCTGATGCGCCGGGCCGGCGTGCACCACCTGCCGGTCCTCGACGGAGGGCGCCTGCTGGGCATCCTGACCAGGGAGTGCCTGGCCGCGTCCTGGTCCGGCGGGCCGCAGGAGCAGGCCGGCCGCGAGGTGCGCGACCTGCTCGGCGGCGCGCGCACGCCCCGGGTGGGGCCGGACACCCCGCTGAGCAGGGTCGCCGCCGCCATGCTGGACGCCGACGTGGACGCCGTGCCCGTGCTGTCCGGCGACGGCCTGGTGGGCCTGATCACCGCCCGGGACGTCCTGTCGGCGGTCGCCGGACGGATCGCGCCGCGGCCCGAGCCGAGCGAGGTGGTGACCGGGATGTTCCACCTCGAACCCATCCTGCCGGAACGGCGGGAGGCGTGAGATGAAGGCCCTGGTCGTCTACGAGTCCATGTTCGGCAACACCGAGCGGATCGCCCAGGCGGTGGCCGAGGGGCTGGCCACTCGGATGCGGGCCGAGGTGGCGGAGGTCGGCTCGGCCCCCGCGCACGTGGGGGACGAGGTCACCCTCCTGGTGGTGGGCGGCCCGACCCACGCCTTCTCCATGAGCCGGGCCGCCACCCGCGAGTCGGCCGCTCAGCAGGCCGCCGGGCCGCTGGTGTCGCGCGGCGGGGGCGTGCGCGAGTGGCTGGCCACGCTCAGCACGTCGTCGGCCGGGCTCTGCTCGGCCGCCTTCGACACCCGCGTGACCAGGCCCCGCCTGCCCGGCTCGGCCGCGCGGGCGGTCGCCAGACGGCTGCGCCGCCTCGGCGTCCGGCTCGCCGTGCCGCCGTGCGGCTTCTACGTGACCGGCACGCAGGGGCCGCCGGCGCCGGGCGAGCTGGAGCGGGCCAGGCAGTGGGGCGAGAGCCTGGCGGCGTCGTTCCCGGTGCCCGCGTCCTGACAGCCTCGTGGAACGGCGCCCGGCGGTTCTCCGCCGGGCGCCGTTCTCAGTGCCGCGCGGGCGTGGGGGACGGGTGCAGGATCCGGTCCAGGCGGGCGGCGGCGTAGCCGAGCGTGGACAGCGCGACGACGATCAGGAGGTCTCCCGGCGACAGCGGCCGGGTGCCGAGCAGTTCGCGCAGCGGCGGCAGGTAGATCCCGGCCAGCTGCAGGACGAACGCGCCCGCCACGGCGAGCAGCAGCATCGGGTTGGCCAGGGTGCCGGGGCGGGTCCGGGTGCCCAGCGCCACGCCGAGCTGGGTGGCGCCGAGGGCGAAGAAGGCCATGCTCTGCCAGGGCCGCCCGGTCATCGACCCCCAGACGGCGACGCCCAGGGTGACGGCGGTGAGCACGACCGCGATGCGCAGAACCCGCTGCCACAACCCCGCCCCCATGATGCTCTGACCCGGCGGACGCGGCGGCTGCGACATGGTTCCCGGCACCGTCGGCTCGCCGCCCAGGGCCACGCCGGGCAGGCCGTGGGTGAGCAGGTTGATCCACAGGATCTGCGCGGGCAGCAGCGGCAGCGGCAATCCGAGGAACGGGCCCAGCACCATCACGGCGATCTCGGCCGCGCCGCCCGACAGGCCGTAGACCAGGAACCGGCGGATGTTGGCGTAGACCCGGCGGCCCTCCTCGACGGCGGCGACGACGGTGTCCAGGTTGTCGTCGGCGAGCACGAGGTCGGCGGCCTGCCGGGCGACCTCGGTGCCGCGCCTGCCCATGGCCACGCCGATGTCGGCGCGGCGCAGCGCGGGGCCGTCGTTGACGCCGTCGCCGGTCATCGCCAGGACCTCGCCCCGGGTGCGCAGGCTCTCGATGATGTCGAGTTTCTGCTCGGGGGTGGCCCGCGCGTAGACGCCGGCCGGGCCGTTGTCGAATGCGCCGGGTTCGCGGCAGTCGACGACCCGGTCGGCGGCGCCGATGATGCCCAGGTCGGCGGCCACGGCGCGGGCGGTGCCCGGATGGTCGCCGGTGATGAGGACCGTCCTGATGCCGGCCCGCGCGCAGTCGGCCACGGCCGCGGCCGCCGCCTCACGTGGCGGGTCGAGGATCGCGACGAGCCCGAGCAGCCTCAGCCCGTCCTCCCGGACGGGCTGCGGGACGGCGTCCAGGTCGGCGCTCGCCACCGCGAGGACGCGGTAGCCGTCCCGGGCGTACCGGTCGGCGCGTTCGGCGGCGCCGGCGAGCAGCTCCGGGCCGTCGGTCAGCACGGACGGGCGCAGCAGCGCCTCGGGGGCGCCCTTGCAGATCAGCCGGACGCCGCCGCCCGGCAGCAGGTGCACGGTGCTCATGCGCTTGCGGTCGCTGTCGAAGGGCAGCTCGGTGACCCTGGGGAACCGTTCCTGCAGGCCCGCGCGGTCGAGTCCGAGCCGGGCGGCGGCGGCCAGCAGCGCGGCCTCGGTGGGGTCGCCGAGCGCCGTCCACTCGCCACCTGGGTCCTGGGGCGGGCGCAGGCGGGCGTCGTTGCACAACGCCGCGGCGGTCAGCAGCGCGGCGAACTCCTCCGGGTCCCCGCCGGTGATCTTGCCGTCGGGCGCGTAACCGGAGCCGGTGACCGCCGCCTCGGCCGCCGGGGTCCACAGGTGCCGGGCGACCATCCGGCCCTCGGTGAGGGTGCCCGTCTTGTCGGTGGCCAGCACGGTCACCGAGCCCAGCGTCTCCACGGCGGGCAGGTTGCGGACGAGCGCGTCACGGGCCGCCATCCGGCGGGCGCCCAGGGCCAGGCTCAGTGTCACGACGGCGGGCAGCGACTCGGGCACGGCGGCGACCACCAGGCTGATCGCGGTCACCACCATCAGCTCGACCGGCTGGCCGCGGACCAGGCCCAGGGCCAGCACCAGCGCCGACAGCAGCACCGCGACACCGGCCAGCAGCCGGCCGACCCCGACCAGGCGGCGTTGCAGCGGCGTGAGACCGGCGCCCTTGACCATGAGCGAGGCGATGCGCCCGCTCGCACTCGCCGCGCCGATCGCGGTGACGACCGCCCGGCCCCGGCCGCGGGCCACGACGGTGCCCGAGGAGACCGCCGCGCCCGCGTCCTTGTCCACCGGGACCGACTCGCCCGTCAGCGCCGACTCGTCGACCAGCAGCGCCGCCGACTCCACCACCTCGGCGTCCGCCGGGACGATGTCCCCTTCGGCGAGCACCAGCAGATCTCCGACCACGACGTCACCCGCCGGGATCTGCCGCTGGTGGCCGTCGCGCACCACACGCGCGTCGGGGGTGGCCAGCTCGGCCAGGGCCGTGATGGCGCGGTCGGCGCGCACCTCCTGCGTCACGCCGACCGCCGTGTTGACCACGATCACCAGGCCGATGACGGCCGCGTCGGTCCAGTCGCCGGTGGCGATGGTCAGCGCCGCCGCGATGAGCAGCACGATGATCAGCGGATCGCGGAGCTGGGTGACGACGCGCCGCCACAGCGGGGTGGGCGGTTTGCGCGGGAGCAGGTTGGGGCCGTCCCGTTCCAGGCGGACGGCTGCCTCCGCCGACGACAGGCCAGAGGACGAGGGCGTCACGTGGGTGTCCTTCCTGCCGTGGCCCTCGGGCCGGCGGAGTCGCTGCGAGGTGTCTTCAGGATCTAGTCTTCGCCCTGCTCAGGGCGGTAAACGTGCAGGTCTCCCCGCCCCTCCAGCCTCCAGGGACCGGCCGGACGGCGGCAGGGTCGAAAGTCACCGGAAGCGGGGCTTTCGGCACTGTTCCGCCCCCATCGCGCGGGCCGATCGTGGAGGTATGAGCATTCGCCTGATCGTGGCCGGGACCGACGGCACCGAGGACTGCGCGGCCGCGCTGCTGTGGGCCGCCGACGAGGCGGCCCGTCGCGGGACGCGGCTGGTCGTGGTGCACGCGTGGGAGCCCTCGACCGAGCACAGGGCGCCGTACGCGCCCTGCCCGTCCCGGCCCGCCGGGTTCGAGGAGGCGCGCGCGAGCGCCCTGCTCGATCAGGCGGTGGCCCTGGTCATGGACCAGTTCCCCGGCGTCGCCGTCGAGGCGCGGCTCGTGCGGGGCCGCCCCGAGACGGTGCTCGCGGACCAGGCGCGCGGGGCCGGCCTGCTGGTGCTCGGTTCCGCCGTGCGGCCCGCCGGGGACGGGCGGCTGGGCGCGGTGCTGCTGTCGTGCCTGCGCCTGCCGCCGTGCCCCGTGGTCGTGGTGCAGGCTGCGGTGACGGACGGCGGGACGCCGGCGAGGCCGCCCGCCCTCGCCGGACGGCATGCGGGAAGGCCCTTCGGCCCTGGCCCGGCCGACCTTCGGCTCTGCGGGGGACGGCGGGAGGCCGGGTCTCATGGGAGGTGACCAAGGAGGGAACATCATGATCGTTGTTGGCGCCGACGGCTCGGTGGCCTCGCGCGCCGCCGTCGCATGGGCCGCGGACGACGCCTTCCGCATGCGGCTGCCGCTGCGGATCGTGCACGCCGTGGACCGCACGCCGTACCAGATCCACCGGTTCTCCCCGGGCTGGGCGCCCGACCTGCCGGCGGACGAGGGCGAGCGGATCCTGCGGGAGGCCGCGGCACTGGCCCGGGAACGGCAGCCGTCCGTCGAGGTCACGACGCAGGACGTCGAAGGCTTGCCGGCCGTCGTGCTGCGCGGGCAGGAGAAGGAGGCTGCCGAGATCGTGCTCGGCAGCCGCGGCCTCGGCGGGTTCGCCGGCGCGCTGCTGGGCTCGGTCAGCACGCACGTCGCCGGGCACGCCCGCTGTCCCGTCGTGGTGGTGCGCGGCGACCTGCGGCAGGCGCGCGGCGAGGTGGTGGCAGGCGTGGACGACTCGCCGGAGTGCGAGCCGGCCCTGGCCCACGCCTTCGAGCAGGCCCGGCTGCGGGCCGCCACACTGCGGGTGCTGCACGCCTGGCAGCTGCCCGTGCACGCGTTCGCGCCGGAGGCCGCCTACGCCATGGACGAGGTCCGCGCCGCACAGCAGCAGGTCGTCGACGATCGGGTGAACGTGTTCGCCGCCGACTACCCCGAGGTCGTCGTCGTGCGGGAGACGCCGTCGGCGCACCCCGTGGACGCGCTCACCGCGGCCTCGGACCACGCCGACCTGCTGGTGGTGGGGTCGCACGGGCGCGGCGGGCTGGGGTCGGCGCTGCTCGGGTCGGTCAGCCGCGGCGTGCTGCACCACGCCCGCTGCCCGGTGGCGGTCGTCCGGCCGCGGGACTGACGGCACGTCGCCGCGTCGGCGCGGGCGTCGGCGCGGGCGTCGGGACGGGCGTCGGGATGGGCGTTGGGACGGGCGTGGAGCGCCGTTGCCTTTGTCTTGGCGACGGGCCGGTTACCAGAACCAGGGGGAGGCCGAGCGGGACGGCTCGGACAGTGACATGACCGGAGAGGGCGCGCTGGACGTCGCAGCCGCGGCCGCGCTGCCGGTCGACGACGTCATGGCCCGGCTGGGCGGCACCGGCGACGGCCTGAGCCAGGCCGAGGCGGAGCGCCGCCTGGCCGCCGTCGGCCCCAACTCCCTGCGCACCCACCGGGCCCGGCGAGTCGCGGTGCTGGCCCGCCAGCTGCGCTCGCCCCTGCTGATCCTGCTGGCGGTCACCGCCGCCGCGTCGTTCTTCCTCGGCGAGTCCACGGACGCGATCATCATCGGCGTGATCCTGACGGTGTCGGTCGGGCTGGGCTTCTTCAACGAGTACCGGGCCGAGAAGGCCGCCGAGGCGTTGCACTCCCAGATCCGGCACCGCTGCCTGGCCCTGCGGGACGGCGGTCCCCGGCTGGTGGACGTGGTCACGCTGGTCCCGGGCGACGTCGTCACGCTGCGACTGGGCGACATCGTCCCGGCCGATCTGCGGCTGGTGTCGTCGGCGGGGCTGGAGTGCGAGGAGTCGGTGCTGACCGGCGAGTCGCTGCCCGTGGCCAAGGCCGTCGAGCCCGTCGGCCCGGACCGCCCGCTGGCCGAGCTGGCCAGTTGCGCGCTGATGGGCACCGTCGTGCACGCCGGGTCCGGCACCGGCGTGGTGGTGGCCACCGCCGGACGGACCGAGTTCGGGCGCATCGCGCTCCGGCTCGGCGACCGCCATCCGGACACCGAGTTCCAGATCGGGCTGCGCCGGTTCTCCATGCTGCTGGTGCGGGTCGCCGCCGCGCTCACCGCCGGGATCTTCGTCGTCAACCTCGTGCTGCACCGCCCGGTGCTGGACGCGCTGCTGTTCTCGCTCGCGATCGCCGTCGGCATCTCCCCGCAACTCCTGCCCGCCGTGGTCTCGACCGGCCTGGCCGCCGGCACCCACCGGCTGGCCCGGCACCGGGTGCTGGTCAAGCGGCTGGTCTGCATCGAGGACCTGGGCGACATCGACGTGCTGTTCACCGACAAGACCGGGACCCTGACCGAGGGGCGGATCAGCTTCATGCGCTCACTCGGGCCGGACGGCAGCCCCGACGAGCGCGTCCTGGAGCTCGGCCTGCTCTGCAACGAGGCCGTCGTCAGCGGCCGGGACGGGGAACCGGGCCACTCGGCGAGCGGCAACCCCCTGGACGTCGCCCTGTGGGACGCGCCCGCCGCCGCCGCGCTCCGGCCCGGGCCGCCCGGCCGGCGGCTGGCCGTCGTGCCCTTCGACCACGAACGCAGAACCGCCTCGGTCCTGGTCGAGGACGGCGACGGCCGGATGATCGTCACCAAGGGCGCGCCGGAGGCCGTGCTGGCGCGCTGCACCCCCGTCGCCGACCGGGCCAGGGCCGTGCTGGAGGCCGAGTTCGCCGCCGGCAACCGCGTGGTGGCCGTGGCCACCCGGCGGCTGACCGGCGACGCCGCCCGCCGGACGACCCTCAGCCAGGCCGACGAGCACGACCTCGCCTTCCGCGGCCTGCTGGTCTTCCTCGACCCGCCCAAGGCCGGCGCCGAGCAGGCGCTGCGCCGCCTGGCCGGCCTCGGCATCACCGTCAAGGTGCTCACCGGGGACAACCCCGCGGTCGCGGCCAAGCTGTGCGCCGATCTGGGCCTGCCCGGCGGACGGGTGCTGACCGGCCAGGACGTCGAGGCCGCCGACGACTCCCGGCTGGCCGCGCTCATCGAACAGGCCGTCGTGTTCGCCCGGGTCAGCCCGGAGCACAAGGCGCGCATCGTGCGGGCCCAGCGGCGCAACGGCCTGGACGTGGCCTTCCTCGGCGACGGCGTCAACGACGCGCTCGCGCTGCACGCCGCCGACGTGGGCATCTCCGTCGACGCGGCCACCGACGTCGCCAAGGACGCCGCCGACGTGCTGCTGCTGGAGAAGGACCTCGCCATCCTGGCCGACGGCGTCATCCAGGGCCGGCAGATCTTCGCCAACACCATGAAGTACGTGTTGATGGGGACGTCCAGCAACTTCGGCAACATGTTCTCCGCCGCCGCGGCCTCGGCGTTCCTGCCGTTCCTGCCGATGCTGCCGTCCCAGATCCTGCTCAACAACCTGCTCTACGACTCCAGCCAGCTCGCCATCCCCACCGACAACGTCGATCCCGAGCAGCTGCGGCGCCCGTCCCGGTGGGACGTGTCGTCGATCCGGCGGTTCATGTTGTTCTTCGGGCCGGTCAGCTCGCTGTTCGACTTCGCCACCTTCGCCGTCATGCTCGGCGTCCTGCACGCCGGGCCGCCGCTGTTCCGCACCGGCTGGTTCGTCGAGTCCCTGGCCACCCAGGTACTGGTGGTCTTCGCGATCAGGACCAGGCGGGTGCCGTTCTTCCGCAGCCGTCCGAGCCTGCCCCTGACGGTCGCCGCACTGAGCGTCGTGGTGCTCGGCGCGGTCATCCCGGTCACCCCGCTCGCCGGCGCCCTGGGCTTCCAGCCGCTGCCCGGCCCGTTCTTCGCGGTGCTGGGGCTGATGGTGGTCGCCTACCTGGCCCTCGTCGAGCTGGCCAAGCGCCGCTTCTTCCGGGCCGCCCCGGAGAGCCTGGCCGGGGGCGGCCGCACCGCCGCCCACCCGACGCATCGCAGGGCCCACCGGTTCAGCACGGTGGCCGCCGCCCTCGCCGCCGTACGTCCGCCCTCCGCCCCCCGAGAAGGGGACCAAGGTCCCTAGGGCGCGGGCGCGCATCCGGAAATCATCGTCATCATGACGACGACGCAGCACATCGACGCTTACTGGCGCGCGGCGAACTACCTGTCCGTCGGGCAGATCTACCTGCTGGACAACCCGCTGCTCACCGAGCCGCTGCGGCCGGAGCACGTCAAGCCGCGGCTGCTCGGCCACTGGGGCACCACCCCGGGGCTGAACTTCTGCTTCGCCCACCTCAACCGGATCATCGCCGAGCGCCGCCAGGAGATGATCTACATCGCCGGTCCCGGCCACGGCGGGCCCGCCGCCGTCGCGCATGCCTGGCTGGAGGGCTCCTACTCGGAGAAGTACCCGGAGGTCTCCCAGGACGCCGCCGGGATGCGGCGGCTGTTCCGGCAGTTCTCCTTCCCCGGCGGCATCCCCAGCCACGTCGCGCCCGAGACGCCCGGCTCCATCCACGAGGGCGGCGAGCTCGGCTACTCGCTCGCGCACGCGTTCGGCGCGGCGTTCGACAACCCGCGCCTGGTGGTGGCCTGCGTCGTCGGCGACGGCGAGGCCGAGACCGGCCCGCTGGCCGCGAGCTGGCACTCCAACAAGCTGCTCGACCCCTACCGCGACGGCGTCGTCCTGCCGATCCTGCACCTGAACGGCTACAAGATCGCCAACCCGACCGTCCTGGCCCGCATCCCCGAGCAGGAGCTGCTCAAGCTCATGGAGGGGTACGGCTACCGCCCGCACCTGGTCGGCCCTTCACACGAGGAGATGGCCCGCACCCTCGACACCGTCTTCGACGAGATCGCCGCCTACAAGGAAGGCCGTCTGGAACGCCTCCCCATGATCATCCTGCGCACGCCGAAGGGCTGGACCGGCCCGCGCGAGGTGGACGGCAAGCCGGTCGAGGGCACCTGGCGGGCCCACCAGGTGCCGCTGGCCGGGGTCCGGGAGAACCCGGCGCACCTGGCGATGCTGGAGGAGTGGATGCGCTCGTACCGGCCGGAGGAGCTGTTCGACGCCGACGGCCGCCCGGCGCCCGTCCTGCTGGGGACGGTTCCCGAGGGGCCGCTGCGGATGAGCGCGAGCCCGCACGCCAACGGCGGTGAGCTGCTGCGCCCGCTCGCGTTGCCCGACTTCCGCGACCACGCGGTGGAGGTCAAGTCGCCCGCGACCCAGTCCACCGAGCCCACGCGCGTGCTGGGCGCGTTCCTGCGCGACGTGATCAACGCCAACCCGCACACCTTCCGGCTGATGGGTCCCGACGAGACGGCGTCCAACCGGCTGCAGGCCGTCTTCGAGACGACCACGCGGGCCTGGAACGCCGAGGTCGAGCCCACCGACGAGCACCTGGCCCCGGGCGGCCGGGTCATGGAGGTGCTGAGCGAGCACCTGTGCCAGGGCTGGCTGGAGAGCTACCTGCTGACCGGCCGGCACGGCCTGTTCAACTGCTACGAGGCGTTCATCCACATCATCGACGCCATGTTCAACCAGCACGCCAAATGGCTGCAGTCGGCCAAGAGGATCCCGTGGCGGCGGCCCGTCGCCTCGCTCAACTACCTGCTGTCGTCCCACGTGTGGCGGCAGGACCACAACGGCTTCAGCCACCAGGACCCTGGCTTCCTCGACGTGGTCGTCAACAAGAAGGCCGAGGTCGTACGCGTCTACCTGCCGCCGGACGCCAACACCCTGCTGTCCGTCGGCGACCACTGCCTCCGCTCCCGCGACTACGTCAACGTGATCGTGGCGGGCAAGCAGCCGGTGCTGGACCTGTTCACCATGGACGAGGCGGTCGCCCACTGCACCCGCGGCCTCGGCGTCCTGCCCTGGGCGTCCTCGGACGAGGGGGCCGACCCGGACGTGGTGCTGGCCTGCGCGGGCGACGTGCCCACCCTGGAGACGCTGGCCGCCGCGGCCATCCTGCGCGAGCACCTGCCGGAGCTGAAGGTGCGCGTGGTCAACGTGGTGGACCTGATGCGGCTCCAGCCGCCGTCGGAGCACCCGCACGGCATGCCCGACGCCGAGTTCGACACCATGTTCACCACCGGCAAGCCGATCATCTTCAACTTCCACGGCTACCCCTCGCTCATCCACCGCCTCACCTACCGCCGCACCGGCCATCCCAACATCCACGTGCGGGGCTACAAGGAGGAGGGCACCACGACCACGCCGTTCGACATGGCCATGCTCAACGACATCGACCGCTACCACCTGGTCATCGACGTCATCGACCGCGTCCCCGGGCTCGGCGCCACCCAGGCGCACCTGCGCCAGCGCATGGCCGACGCCCGGCTGGCGGCCCGCGCGCACACCCGCGAGCACGGCGAGGACGCCCCCGCCGTCCGCGACTGGACCTGGTGACGCGCGAAGGACCGCCGGCCCGCGCGGCCGGAAAAGGAGGGCCAAGGTCCCGTCAAGACGGCCGCTGCACCACGGGCGGCCGGCCTTGCGGGACCGAGGCTGAATGCCAGCGACGTCTGAAGGGATCAGGGCCATGGATCGCATCGTGCTCGGCTACGACGGCTCGGACTTCTCCGTCCAGGCCCTGGACTGGGCGCTGGACGAGGCCGAGCTCAGGAACCTGCCGCTGACCGTCGTCCACGCCTGGCAGTGGCCGTACGGCGACGCGGACGAGGAGGCCAAGGCCCACCTGCGCAAGGCGGCCGAGCACGTCCTGTGGCACGGCGCCGAGTGCGCCCGCTCCACCAGTTCGGGCGTCCGCGTGGAGACCGACCTGTACGAGGGCCCGGCCGCCCAGCGGCTGGTGGAGCTGTCCGCCGACGCCACGCTCGTGGTGGTCGGCTCGCGGGGGCTGAGCGCGCTGCCCAGGGTGGTGGTCGGTTCGGTGGCCGGGTACGCCGCCGCGCACGCCGACTGCCCGGTGATCGTCGTACGCGGTCCGGGGCCGCTGCCCAAGGCCACCCGGCCCGGCCCGGTCGTCCTGGCCGAGCGGGAGCCGGACGCGGCGGCCGTCGAGTTCGCGTTCGCCGAGGCGGCCATGCGCGGGCTGCCGCTCGCGGCCTCCGCCGACCTGGGGGAGTGGGCGGCTCGCCGTCCGGAGGTCCAGGTGGAGCAGGGTGAGCCCCATGAGCGGGCGACGCTGGTCGTGGTCGGCCGGACGCGGGCGGCGCATCTCGGCACCGCGAGCTCCCTTCCGCAGCACGCGCCCTGCCCTGTCGCGGTGGTACCGGCGACCGCCCCCGAGAGCTCCTGAGACCTCCAGGATCACCCGGACGCGGGCGGCAGCCGCAGGTTCGGCACGGCCGCGGGCGTCACCGCGACCGGGCACCCGGACTCCAGCAGGGCGGCCTGCGTCACCGCTCCGAGCAGCAGGCAGGGAGGGGCCTCGTTCCCCCGGTTGCCGAGCACGAGGAGCGTGGCGTCCTTGGAGGCCTCCAGCAGCACGCGCGCGGGGCGTTCGGTCAGGAACTCGGTGACCACCGTCACCTCGGGACGTCTGCGGGCCAGGTGGGAGACGACTTCGCGGAAGCGGTTCTCCGCGCCCTTGCGCAGCGCGTGCGAGTCCACGAAGGGCAGCGGCTCCTGCCAGGACGACGACCCGCAGTCGGTCCAGCAGCACAGGGCCGTCACGGTGCCCTCGCGCAGGGCGGCCTCGTCCAGGGCGAGGTCGAAGGCGGCCAGGCTGGCGGGTGAGCCGTCCAGGCCTGCCACGATCCTGACGTCCTGGCGGGCGGGCGGCCGGAGCGGCGGCCGGACGACCACGACCGGCGTGACGCTGTGCGCGGGCACCTGGACGGCGGCCGACCCCACCTGAAGGCCCTCGAACCCGCCCTGCCCGCGGGAGCCGAGCACCGTCAGCTCCGCCTCGCGCGCGGCCTCCAGCAACACCGCCGAGGGGGTGCCCCGGCCCAGGAGCGGCTGCACGTCCAGCTCCGGCGCCAGCTCCCTGGCCCGCCGGACGCCCTCGTCCACGATGCCGAGCGCCACCGGTTCGACGTGCCGCATGATCTCCTGGGCGACGGGCCTGGGGGCGTAGGGCCAGTGCAGGGCGTGGCAGACCAGGACGGGCAGCCCGCGCAGGCGCGCGTCGGCGACCGCCCAGTGCAGCGCGTGGCGGCTCTCGGTCGAGTCGTCGTACCCGACGAGCACGGGCCGGCCCGCGTGTGCGTCGATCACTGCCGCCTCCGGGAGCGAGATCTGTCCGGTCACCTGCCGGATGAGCCTGCCCGAGACCGGCGGGACGAGCCCCACAGGCGCGGAGATTCTTGGCCTAGCCTGCTTGCCCGTCGCGCACCGGCGTCCCGAAGTTGGAGGGGAAAGCGGCGACTTTTGGTGGGTTTAGGCCCCTTATATCCGTTTTGGCGGGTATGGGGACGTCGAAGGCGCGAAGGAGGCAGGATGCGCGGACGGATCGTGGCCGCGGTGGACGGCTCCGCGTCATCGACCGCCGCGGTGGAATGGGCCGCCGGCGACGCGCAGCGAAGAGGGCTGCCGCTCCGGCTCGTGCACGTGTGCGAACAGTGGGTGCTCGGCGTGGACGGCGCCCGCCACTGCGCGGGCGCGCTGGAGGCCGCCGCCGGCCGGGCCCGCGCGATCGGCGGGGGCGTCGAGGTCACCACCGAGATGCTGGCGGGCAACGTGATCGACGCGCTGATCGTCGAATCGGCCGCGGCCGACAGCCTGGTGCTGGGCAGCAGGGGCATGGGCGGCTTCGCCGGCATGGTGCTGGGGTCGGTGGGCCGGGCGGTGGCCGGGCACGCCTCGGGGACCGTCGTGGTCGTCCGCGGGGTGGTCGCCGTCCGGCACGACCTGGTGGTGGCCGGCGACGACGGCTCGGCGGGGTCGCGGCAGGCCATGGCGTACGCCGTCGAGCAGGCCCGTGCGCGGCGCGCCCGCCTGCACGTGGTCTACGCCTGGCAGGCGCCGGCGGTCTCGCCGTACTGGGCGGCCTACAGCCACCTGCTGGCCGACTCCTTCCAGGAGGAGGCCAGGGCGGCCCGGGCGCGGGTGAACCCGTGCCGGAGCGAGAACCCCGACGTCGAGATCACCGACGAGCAGGTGCGCGGGCACCCGGTGGCCGCGCTCACCGAGGCGGCCGCCGCCGCGGACCTGGTCGTGGTCGGCTCGCGCGGGCGGGGCGGCTTCTCCTCGGCGGTGCTCGGCTCGGTGAGCCACGGCGTGCTGCACCACGCGGCCTGCCCGGTCGCGGTGGTACGGCCGCGTGCGGAGCAGGCATGACGGGACCGGGGGTGTTCGGAGTGCCGGAGGAGGGGGCGTCATGGCCGGTGTGATCGTGGTGGGAGCCGACGGCTCGGCCCCCGGCGCCGCGGCGGTCGGATGGGCCGCCGACGACGCCGCGCGGACCGGCGCGGAGCTGCGGATCGTGCACGCTCTGGACCGGCAGCCGTACGCCGTCACCAGGTTCCCCGACTACGGCCAGGGCAACTACCTGCTGATGGCGGCGGCCAAGGTGCTGGAGGCGGCCGAGGCCACCGCGCGCGCCCGGCAGCCGTCGCTGCGGCTGCACGCCCAGGTCGTCGAGGGCACGCCCGCCGCCGTCCTGCTGGATCAGGCGCGGCAGGCGGACGAGCTGGTCATCGGCAGCCGGGGGCTGGGCGGGTTCGCCGGCGCGCTGCTGGGCTCGGTGACCATGCACGTGGCCGGGCACGCCGCCTGTCCCGTGGTGGTGGTGCGCGCCGAGGGCGGCGGGCCGGTCGGCGAGATCGGCGTCGGGATCGGCGACTCCGACGTCTGCGAGCCGGCCATCGGCTACGCCTTCGAGCAGGCCAGGCTGCGCGGCGCCCGGCTGCGCCTGATCCGCGCCTGGCAGATCCCCGTGCACGCCTTCGCCCCGGAGATCGCCTACGACGTGGACGAGGTCCGGGCCGCCCAGCACGAGGCGGTGCGCGCCAGGACGGCCGGATGGCGGGAGAGCTGTCCCGAGGTGACGGTCGTGGAGGACGTCCAGAGCGCGCACCCGGTCGAGGCGCTCACCGGGGCGCCCTGCGACCTGATCGTGGTCGGCTCCCACGGGCGGGGCGCGTTCGGCTCGCTGGTGCTCGGCTCGGTCAGCAGGGGGGTGCTGCACCACGCCCGCTGCGCCGTCGCGGTGGTCCGTCCCTAGAGGTCGTCCCTGGTCAGGAGGGTCGAGAAGCATGCAAGCTGGAATTATGAGGCAAACCCTGCGCTTCGGACGGGTGGCGGGGATCCCCGTCGGCGCTCACTGGTCCGCGCTGGCCATCGTCGTGCTCGTGGCGGTGGGTCTGGGCTCCGGGGTCCTGGCCGTCGCCGCCCCGGGCGCGGGCAGGACGGCGTACTGGGTCGCCGGCGCGCTCACGGGGCTGTTGCTCATGGTGTCCCTGCTCGCGCACGAGCTGGCGCACGCGCTGGTGGCCAAGCGGTGCGGCATGGAGGTGGAGTCCGTCACGCTCTGGGCGCTGGGCGGCGTCACCCAGTTCCGCGACGAGGCGCGCACGCCACGGGCCGAGGTGGTGACGGCGGCCGCCGGCCCCGCCGCCAGCCTGCTGCTCGGCGGTCTCGCCCTCGCCGTCACGGCCGTGCTGCCGCCCGGGGTGCCCAGGGCCGCCGTGGCGTGGCTGGCCATGATGAACCTGATCCTGGGCGTGTTCAACCTGCTGCCCGGCAGCCCGCTCGACGGCGGGCGGGTGCTGCACGGCCTGATGTGGAGCCGCCACGGCGACCGCGCCCGCGCCGACGCCGGCGCCGCGCGGGCCGGTTACGCGATCGGCATGATGCTGACCTTCATCGGGTTCGTCGTGATCTGGGTGTGGAACCCGCTGGGCGGGATGTGGGTGGTCATCACCGGCTGGTACATCGCGGGCGCCGCCCGCGGCGAGATCATGAGCAGGGCGGCCCGGCGCGGCCTCGGGGGAGTGCTGGTGCGGGACGTCATGACGGCCACGCCGGACCTTGCCCCCGCGTGGCTGACCGTGCAGGGGCTGGTCGACGCGGTGGTGCTCGGCTCACACCAGTCCGTCTTCCCCGTCGTGGGGTTCGACGGGGCGCCGCTCGGCGTGGTCTCGCTGGAGACCCTGCTCGCCGTGCCCGCCGAGCGCAGGGGGGACACCCGGGTGGAGACGCTGGTCGCCGCCCAGAAGCCGCCGCGCGCGCTGTCGCCGGACGACGACGCGGCCGCCCTGCTGGAACGTCCGTCGCGGGTCGGCGGCCTGTCGGCGGTGGTCGTCGAGGGCGGCCAGATCACCGGCATGATCACCGACGCCGACCTGGGCAGGGCGCTGCAACAGGCCCTGCTGCGGCCCGCCGCCCCCGTGTGACGCGGGCCCACGGCGGCGGACGGGGCGGCGGCCGGGGCGGCGGACGGGGCTCACAGGCCGTGCACGCGGCGGCCCGTGACCTGGTGCGGCACGACCCGGATGTAGAGATGGCGCTCCCCGCCCGCCCAGGGCGTGACGCCCGCGTCGGCCAGCTTGGCCACCTCGTCCTCGGGCACGTGGTGGGCGGGCCCCTGGATCAGCACGCTCCAGCCCTCCTTGCGCACCTCGTCGATCCGGTCCACCTGGAAGCCGATCATGATGTCCACGCCCTCCAGGCCGGTGCGCAGGTCCTGGTCCATGGGGCCGCCGCGGGACGTGCGGAACAACACGGCGCCCTCGTGCAGCCGGTAGTTGACGGGCAGCACCGTGGGCCCGTGCGAGCCGTTGAACGCGATCCGCCCGATCCCGCCCGGCGCGACCAGGCGCAGGCACTCCTCGGGATCGAGGACCTCCAGGACCGGCTCGTCCGGGCCGGCGCCGGGGCCCGGCGGGCGGTCGCGGCCGCCGCCCAGCAGGTCCTGCGGGGTCGTCCCCAGGGCGGTGGCCAGGCGGGTCACCGTGTTCCTGTCGGGGATGCCGAGGTGGCCCTCCAGGTACGTGACGTACCCGGGGGACATGTCGGCGCGCTCGGCCAGCTGGTCGACGGTCAGGCCCAGCCGGTCACGGTGGTGGGCCACCCGGCGTCCGAAGTCGCCGCTGTTCGTCATGATCATCTCCTTCTCCGTGAGGACGAGGCCCGCACCGCCCGGCACGGGGACGCCGTCGACCCGCGTGCCGTCGTGGCCGGCCTCGACGGTGATCCGGCGTCCGCGGAACAGGATCGGCGACGAGAGCGTGCCGAGCCGTCCGGGCAGCAGCGGGTCGAGGAACAGGCCGTCGGGCCTCGGCTCCAGGCCCAGGTAGCAGCGTTGCAGCATGTCCACCGTCCCGGCCATCGCGCCCAGGTGCACGCCCTCGGCGGTGGTGCCGCCCTGGACGTCGTACACGTCCCCGACCAGCGCCTCGGCGAAGAACTGCCAGGAGCGCGCCCGGTCGCAGCGCGACAACACCCAGGCGTGCACGACGGCGCTCAGCGTGGAGCCGTGGCTGGTGCGGTCGAGGTAGTAGGCGGTCGTGCGCGGGATCAGGCTGGGGTCGGCCGGGTAGCCGAGCCGGTCGAGGATCGCCAGCAGCTCGTCGGCACCGAGCAGGTAGAACAGCATCAGCGTGTCGGCCTGCTTGGACGCCTTGTAACGGTTCACGTCGTCGCCGTCGGCCTCCAGGGCGCGGTCGAGGCGGCGGACGCCCGCGTACCGCTCCCAGTCGAGCTCGGCCAGCCCGGCGTAGCCGGTGAACTGGCTGATGACGCCGTCGTGGAAGTCCACCCGCATGCGGCGGGTGATGTCCTCCCACCGCGCCGCCTCCCGCGCGCCGGCCACCCCGAGCCGGAGGGCGTGCCGCAGCAGCCACACGGTCATGACGTTGGTGTAGGCGTTGTTGGCCAGGCCCGGTTCGGCGGCGCCGGGGTAGGCGGTGTGGTACTCGTCCGGGCCCATGACGCCGCGGATCTCGTACCGGCCGGAGACGGGGTCGAGCACGGCCAGCGAGGCGAAGAACCGCGCGATGCCGATCAGCAGGTCGGCGCACCACGACGGCATGGAGCCGGTGGCCAGGCGGTACTGCCACACGTTGTAGGCGATGGCCAGGCCGACGTGGCGCTGCAGGTGGGAGACGTCCGGCAGCCAGCGCCCCGAGTCGGGGTTGAGATGGTAGGTCTGGGTCTCCTCCCGGCCGTCGCTGCCGCTCTGCCAGGGGAACATCGCGCCGTCGTACCCGGCCGACCGGGCGGCCGCGCGGGCCTCGGGCAGGCGGCGCCACCGGTAGCGCAGCAGGCCGCGGGAGATCTCGGGGAAGCGCAGGTTGAGCCAGGGCAGGACGAACAGCTCGTCCCAGAACACGTGCCCCCGGTACGCCTCGCCGTGCAGGCCCCGCGCCGGCACCCCGGCGTCGAGGTCGGCGGTGTGCGGCGACAGGGTCTGGAGCAGGTGGAAGATGTGCAGGTGGACGATCTGCGACAGCTCCGGCCCGTCCACGTTCAGCTCGGCCCGCTCCCACAGCCGCTCCCAGGCCGCGGCGTGCGCCTCCAGCAGCTCGGCGAAGGCCGGGGCCGTGGCCGCCCGCCGCAGCGCGGCCGACAGCGGGTCGTGCACGGCGGGATCGCGCGAGGTCAGCAGCGCGACGACCTTGGTGAACGTCACCGGCGCGCCCTCGGCGAGCGCCAGCACGTGCTCGCTGCCGACGTGGTCGGGCTCCAGGGCGGGCGAGCCGGGGGAGGGGGCGTCGGCGCGGGCGGCCAGCGCGACGGTGACGCGGGAGGAGCGGGTGGTCGCGGTCAGCCAGGTCAGCCCGTCGCGGTGGCCCGTGGCGTGCTCCGTCAGGTGGTCGCCGCGCAGGTCGCGGTAGCGTGCGACGCCGCTGTTGGTGACGCGCCCGTCCAGCCCGGCGCGGACGCGCAGCGGGCCCGACCAGTTCTCCGCGGTGAAGGTCGTCTCCAGGGCGGCCAGGGCGGGATCGGCCATGGAGACCAGGCGGCGTTGCCGCACCCGGGTGACCCGGCCGAGCGCGTCGCGCCAGCGCAGCTCCCGCCGCAGCACCCCGTGGCGCAGGTCGAGCTCCTGGGTGTAGCCGAGCAGTTCGGCCAGCTCCGGGCTGAACCAGTCCTGGCCGGGCGTGGCGAAGCCGAGCGGCAGCCAGTCGGGCAGGTTGACCAGGTCCTCGTTGACGACCGTCCGGCCGCCCACCTGCGAGGCCAGACGGTCGTAGCAGCCCGCGTGGTAGGTGCCGGGCGTGCGGATGCGGCCCTCGGGCGTGGCTCCGCGGGTGGCGAAGCGGCCGTTGCCGAGCGTGCACAGCGCCTCGCGCAGCCCGGCCGAGCTCGGCGCGAAGCCCTCGTAGGTGAGCGTCCACGGGTTCCCCACGCCGAGGACGCTACCCACCTGCCCTTCCCCCAAGACAGGGACGTTGGTCACCTCCCCCGGGGGCGTACGACACTGATCCGGGCCCGATGGCGTTCCGGACCCGGCGAGGGCGTCGAGAATGAGGGGCATGACACGAGCTGTGTATGTCGCCGCCGGCGAAGCGGGAAGCAACAAGGGGACCGTCGCCCTCGGGCTGGTCGAGCTGCTGTCCCGGCAGGTGGGAAGCGTGGGCGTGTTCCGCCCCGTGGTACGGGCCGGGCGCGAGGACGGCCTGGTCAACACCATCCGCAGCCGGTTCCAGCTCGCCCTGCCCTACGAGGCGTGCGCGGGCGTCACCTATGACGAGGTGCACGCCGACGTCGAGCGGGCGGCCGGCGACATCGTGGCCCGCTTCCGCGCGCTGGCCCGGCGCTGTGACGCGGTCGTGGTGGTCGGCACCGACTACACCGACGTGGGCGCGCCGACGGAGTTCGGGTTCAACGCCCGGCTGGCCGCCGACCTGGGCACTCCGGTGATCAACGTGGTGAGCGGCAGGGGCCGGACGGCCGCCCGCACCGCCGCGGCGGTCGAGGTGTCCGCCAGGGAGCTGGCCCACCATCACGCCCAGGAGCTCGCGGTCGTGGTCACCCGGTCGACCGGCGGGCCGCTCACGTTCAGCCACGCGACGCCCGTGTTCGTGCTGCCGGAGACCCCTTCGCTGCGCGCGCCGACGGTCGCCGACCTGCTCGACGCCTGTGACGGCCGGTTCTTCCTGGGCGAGCGCGACGGGCTCGGCCGGGAGGCGAGCGCGCTGATGGTGGGCGCGATGTCGCTGCCCGGCATCCTGGAGCGGCTCACCGAGGGCGCGGCGGTGATCATCCCGTCTGACCGGGCCGCCGCGCTGCTGCCCGGCCTGATCGCCGCGCACACCTCGCCGGGCTTCCCGGCCCTGTCGGCGGTCGTGCTCACGGGCGGCACGGAGCTGCCCGGCTCGGTGGAACGGCTGCTGCGCGGCATGGAGATCCCGCTGCCGGTGATCGCCACCGGTCACGACACCTTCGACACCGCGACCCGGCTGTCGGCCGTGGAGGGGCGGTTCACGCCCGAGGCGGGCGGCAAGATCGACACGGCGCTGCGCCTGTTCGCCGCGCACGTCGACGGCCCGCTGCTGCTGGAACGGCTGGACATCGCCAAGACCGACGTCGTCACGCCGCTGATGTTCGAGTACGAGCTGCTGGACCGGGCCCGCGCCCGGCGCAGGCACATCGTGCTGCCCGAGGGCGAGGAGCCGCGCATCCTGCGCGCGGCCGACATCCTGCTGCGCCGCGACGTGGCCGACCTCACCCTGCTCGGCGACGCCGAACGCATCAGGGTCCAGGCCGCCCAGCTCGGCCTCGACCTGGCCGCGGCCAGGGTGCTCAGCCCGTTCGACCCGGAGCTGCGCGAGCGGTTCGCGCACGCCTACGCCGAGGCGCGGGCGCACCGGGGGATGACCGTCGAGCTGGCCCGCGACACGGTCACCGACGTCTCCTACTTCGGCACGCTCATGGTCCACGCCGGCCTGGCCGACGGCATGGTCTCCGGCGCGACGCACACCACCGCGCACACGATCAGGCCGGCGTTCGAGATCCTGCGGCTGGGGCTGGTCTCCAGCGTGTTCTTCATGTGCCTGGCCGACCGGGTCCTGGTCTACGGCGACTGCGCGGTCAACCCCGATCCCACCGCCGAGCAGCTCGCCGACATCGCGATCGCCTCGGCCGGCACCGCGGCGATGTTCGGCGTCGAGCCCAGGATCGCGATGTTGTCGTACTCGACGGGCACCTCGGGCGCGGGCGCCGAGGTCGACAAGGTGCGCGCCGCCACCGAGCTGGTCCGCGAGCGGCGTCCCGACCTCCAGGTGGAAGGGCCGATCCAGTACGACGCCGCGGTGGACCCGGCCGTGGCGCGGGCCAAGATGCCCGGCAGCCAGGTGGCCGGGCACGCCACCGTCTTCGTGGTGCCCGACCTGAACACCGGCAACAACCTGTACAAGGCCGTCCAGCGCAGCGCGGGGGCGGTCGCGGTCGGGCCGGTGCTGCAGGGGCTGCGCAGGCCGGTCAACGACCTGTCGCGGGGCGCCACCGTGGCCGACATCGTCACCACCGTGGCGGTCACGGCCGCCCAGGTGCGCGACGAACCGGCGTCCTCCGGACCGTCAGCCGGCGCCTGAGGCGCGCCACCGCCGGGCGGCGAGCGCGGCGGCCAGTACGGCCACCAGCCCCGCCCACGTGACCGGATGGCTCCAGACGGCGGCGCCGGCCTGCTGGACGAGCACGAACACGCCCATGACGACGACGAACCAGCCGAACGCCGTACGCAGCGCGTCCTGCGGGATGCGGCCCGCGAGCCGGCCGCCGGCCAGGCTGCCGACCACCGCGGACGCCGTCACGATCAGGGCGAGACGCCAGTCGATCGCGACGCCCGCCAGGTGCCCGGCGAGCCCGGCGAACGACTTCATCGCGATGACGAGCAGCGAGGTGCCGACCGCCACGCCCATCGGCAGCCCGCCCAGCAGGGCCAGGGCCGGGACGACGAGGAAGCCGCCGCCGGAGCCGACCAGCCCCGTCACGGCCCCGACGACCAGGCCCTCCGCCGCGATGTGCGGCAGCGGCAGGTCGCCGTGGGCGGGCCGCGCCCGCTTCCTGGGGCGCCGCGGCCTGCGCAGCATCGCGACCGCCGTGGCCAGCATCATCAGGGCGAAGGCGACGAGCAGCGCCGTGCCGGGCACGTACTCGGCCAGGCGGCCGCCGCCGTACGCGCCGGCCATGCTGAACGCGCCGAAGAGCAGCCCGGTCCGCCAGCGGATCCGCCGGGCCCGCGCGTGCGGGACCAGCGCGGCCAGGCTGGTGACGCCGACGACGAACAGCGAGGTGGCGATCGCCTCCTTGGTGTCCTGGCCGGCCAGGTAGACCAGGATCGGCACGGTCAGGATCGAGCCGCCGCCGCCCAGCACGCCGAGGCTGACCCCGACGAGCAGCGACGCCGCGACGACCAGCACGGTCACCGGGTGCTCCGCAGGTCGGCGAGCACCGTGCGGAGGTCGGTGCGCGGCCCCCGGTTGTAGGGCAGCCGGGACAGCAGGACGCCCATGGCACAGGAGTTGCTGACGGCCGCGTACGTCAGGCCGGCGCCGATCGCGGTGCCGATGAGGTGCGCGCCGGGCAGGAAGATCCCGGCCAGACCGGTGACCAGCACGACGGACCCGGCCACGAGCCGCACCTGGCGCTCGATGTCCCACCGCTCGGGCCCCCGCTCCAGGGGTGCGCCGGCCGTCTCCCACGCGACGATGCCGCCCTCCAGGACGCGCAGGTTCGGCAGCCCGGCCTCGGCGAGGGCCTGCCCGGCCTGCGCGGCCCGCGCCCCGGAGCGGCAGACGAGCACGACGTCCTCGTCCAGGTGGGTCAGCAGCTCGGCCCGGTGCTCGCGCAGGGTGTTCAGCGGCACGTTGTACGAGCCGGGGATGTGCGCCGTGCGGAACTCGCCCGGGGTGCGCACGTCGAGCAGGCGCGGCGCCCGCCCTTCCTGGACGAGCCGCTGCAGCACGGTGGGGGTGAGGACGGAGGAGGTGTTCATGGATCTTCCTTCACCGATACCCCTGGGGGTATCGAGTCGACATAGGTGTGGGACGGGGAAAGGGGACAGCCCGGTCAGACGCTGGCCGGCTCGGCCGACAGGGCCCACGCGGCGTAGCCGCCGAGCACGTCGGAGACGTCCTGGAAGCCGCGGTGCCGCAGCAGGCTCGCCGCGACCGAGGAGCGGTGACCGCCCGCGCAGTGCAGGACGAGGGGCCGGTCGGCGGGCAGCTCGCCGCTGCGGGCGGGCAGCTCGCTCAGCGGGATGTGCAGCGCGGCGTCGATGAAGCCGTTCGCCTCGCGCTCGCCCGCGGTGCGCACGTCCACGACGACGGGCGGGGCGTCGCCGGCGAGCGCGGCGCGCAGCTGCGCGGCGGTCAGACGGCTCGCCGGGGCGACCTCGGCGGCCAGCGCCACCAGCGCGTCGTCGGGGTTGCGCAGGTAACCCGCGACGCGGTCGAAGCCGATCCGGGCCAGCCGGGTGACGACCTCCTCCTCGCGGTTCTGCGGCGCCATGACGACCAGCTCGGCGGCCGGGTCGAGCACGGTGCCCGCCTGCTCGGCGAAGCGCCCGTCGGCGGGCACGTTCACCGCGCCGCGCAGGTGCCCGGCGGCGAAGTCCTGCGGGTCGCGGGTGTCCACCACGACCGTGCCGGCGGCCCGCAGGTCGGTGAACCCGTCGAGGGTCAGCGGCACCGGCGCCGCCGAGGCGTCGTAGCGGGCGCGGTCCCTGCGGTTGAGGTCGGCGTCGTAGGCGAAGTAGCCGGGCGCGGCGGGCTGCCCGGCGGTGACGAGCGCGACGAACGTGTCACGGTCCATCGGCGCGCACGCGTAGTTGGTGGCCCGCTGCTCGCCGATGGTCGACCGCTTCTCGGCCGAGAGGTTCTTGCCGCAGGCCGAGCCGGCGCCGTGCGCGGGGAAGACCCGCACCTCGTCGGGCAGGCCCATGAGCTTGTTCTGCACGCTGTCGTACAACATCGCGCCCAGTTCCCCGGGGGTGACGCCGACGGAGGCGAGCAGGTCGGGGCGGCCGACGTCGCCGATGAACAGCGCGTCGCCGGTCAGCACCCCGTACGGGACCGGGTCCTCGGCGTGCTCGTAGACCAGGACGCTGATCGACTCCGGGGTGTGGCCGGGCGTCTCCATGATCTCCAGGGTGACGTCGCCGAGGGAGATGCGCTCGCCGTCGCCGAGCTTGCGGATGGGGTACTCGGTCTCGGCGCGCCGGCCGTAGCCGATCCAGGCGCCGGTGTCGTCGGCCAGCTCCAGATGGCCGGCGACGAAGTCGGCGTGGAAGTGGGTGTTGACGACGCCGACGACGGTGAGGCCGTGCGCGCGGGCGTCGGCCAGGTACTCGGAGACGTCCCGCCGGGGGTCGACGACCACCGCGTGGCCGGTGCCCTCGTCGGCGATCATGTACGACGCCTGCGAGAGGCAGTCCAGGTAGTACTGGGTGAAGAACACGACGATCCCTTCCTGTGAATACCCCCGGGGGTATGACCTACCCGACAGTAGGTTGTCCTCGAAGGGGATGTCAAATACCCCCGGTGGTATTGCCAACGATACCTGGGGGGGTATGGTGACCAGGACATATCCACCCTCAAGTCGTCCCAGGCGCGAAGGGCCCTCCGCCGTGCAGAACATCCCCGCGCCCGCCCCGGCCGGCCGGCCGCCCGTACGCCTCGGGCTCCGGGCGAACGCCCTCCAGTTCTCCCTGCTGGTCGTCGTCAACGTCGCCGTCGGCGGCCTGGTGGGCCTCGAACGCACCACCGTGCCGCTCATCGGCACCCACGTCTTCGGCCTGACCAGCGACCTCGCCGTCTTCTCCTTCATCGTCGCCTTCGGGCTCACCAAGGCGGTCACCAACCTGGCCGCCGGAGCCCTGACGGCCCGGTTCCGCCGCAAGCAGCTCCTGGTCGCCGGGTGGCTGATCGGGATCCCCGTCCCGTTCGTCCTGGCCTGGGCACCCTCCTGGGGGTGGATCGTGGCCGCGAACGTCCTGCTCGGCCTCAACCAGGGGCTGACCTGGTCGATGACCGTCAACATGAAGATCGACCTGGTCGGGCCCGCCCGGCGGGGGCTGGCCACCGGCCTCAACGAGGCCGCCGGGTACACCGCCGTCGGCGCCACCGCCCTGCTCACCGGCTACCTCGCCACCCGGCACGGCCTGCGGCCCGTCCCCGAGCTCGTCGGCGTCGTCTTCGTCGCGGCCGGGCTGGCCCTGGCCCTGCTCGTCCGCGACACCGCGGCCCACGTGGCCCTCGAACTCGACCGGCACCCCCGGCCCGCCGCCGGGAACATCGGCCCGGCGGCCGCGTTCGCCCGCACGTCCTGGCGCGACCGCTCGCTGCGCGGCGTCAGCCAGGCCGGCCTGGTCAACAACCTCAACGACGGCCTCACCTGGGGTGTCTTCCCCCTCCTGTTCACCGACCACGGCCTGGGCCTGGCCGCCGTCGGCCTGATCAAGGGTCTGTACCCGCTGCTGTGGGGTGTCGGCCAGATCCCCGCCGGGCACCTCGCCGACCGCCTCGGCCGCAAACCCCTCATCGTCACCGGCATGCTCGTCCAGGCCGGCGGTCTCCTCCTGGCCGTCGCGCCGCTGGGCGACGCCCTGCTCGCCGGGGTCCTGTCCGCCGTCGTCCTCGGGCTCGGCACCGCCATGGTCTATCCCGCCCTCATCGCCTCGGTCTCCGACCACGCCCACCCCTCCTGGCGGGCCAACGCCCTGGGGGCCTACCGCTTCTGGCGCGACGTCGGCTACGCCGCGGGAGCCCTGGTCGCCGGGGTGCTCGCCGACGTGCTCGGCCTCGGCGCGACGGTCGTCGCCGGCGCCGTCCTCACGGCCGTCTCCGGCCTGCTCGCCGCCCGCTGGATCACCGGCCGTACGGAGGGCTGACGGCCGGCCCGTCCCAGGTCAAGCGCGTTCCAAGGTGTGGTCGGCATTGATCGCGCGGCCGGGGACGGCGGAAGCCCCCGTTGATCCCCTGCTGGTTACAGTCCGTAGTGATCGGCTGGTTCAGGGGGGAAGATGAAGAGTGTTCGCATAGTCGCCGGCAGGATGGCGAAAGTGTTGTGCGCCGGGCTGCTCGCGGTCCCGTCGTCCCCGCTGGTCGTGCCCGATCCGTCGCCGGACACGTCGGTCGTGACGGTGCGGACCGGCGGCGACCGCACCGGCGACACCACCGTGGGGCCGCTGGCCGGGGTCGAGCTCGGCCTGTTCGCCACGCCCGACGCCGCCCTCCCGGTCGACGCCGACTGGGGTGTGTGCGTGTCGGACGGCGACGGCGACTGCAGCTTCGTCGTGCCCGGCACCGAGCCGGGCGGCGACAACGCCGGCGCCCGCTTCTACGTCAAGCAGCTCTCCGCCCCAGCCGGCTGGTACACCAACCCCGAGCTGCGCACCGGCCGCGGCAGCGGGTCGAACTCCGTCGCCACGCCGTACGTCTTCCAGACCCCCGCGCTGGAGAGCGGCACCACGTACTCCTCCACCAGCGACTTCATGATCAACAACACCCGCGGGGACGCCACCGCCTCGACCGGGATCTGGCAGCAGTCACGGGTCAACCCCCTGCCCGACCTCACCTGCGGCCTCGACGTCGCGCTGCTGCTGGACCTGTCGGCCTCGGTGGGCAGCGCGCTGCCCGACCTGAAGGCGGCCGCCGACACCTTCACCGACGCGCTGACCGGCACCCCGTCGCGGATGGCGCTGTTCACCTTCGACCGCAACTCGCCCAGCGCCGGCACCACGAACAACCCCGAGCTCATGCCGGTGTCCACCGAGGCGGGCGCCGAGGCGTTCAAGAGCCAGTACGCCGACTGGCAGCTCGGCAGCGGCACCAACTGGGACCGCGGCCTGTGGGCGGTCGCCGAGGCCGCGCCGCGCTACGACCTGCTGGTGGTGCTCACCGACGGCAACCCCACCTACTACGACACGCTGCTCGGCGACGGCAGCAACACCCGCATCGCCGAGGTGGAGGCCGGGATCTTCTCCGCCAACGCGGTCAAGGCCGAGGGCACCCGCGTGCTGGCCGTCGGCGTCGGCAACGGCGTGACCGGCCTGACCGCGCTCAACCTGCGCGCCATCTCGGGCACCACCGCCTTCGACGGCTCCAACGCGGCCGCCGCCGACTACTTCCAGACCAGCGACTACGCCGCCGCCGGGCAGGCGCTGCGGGAGATCGTCCGCGCCCAGTGCGAGGGGTCGCTGTCGGTGATCAAGCAGCTCGTCCCGTCCGGCAACACCGGTGAGGACGTCACCGGCGCCACCCCGGCCGGCCCCGGCTGGGACTTCACCGCCGAGACCGGCACGCCGGGCATCGGCGGGCTGCCCGCCACCGAGTCGACGACCGGCGACGGCACGGGATCGGTCAACTTCGACCTCACCTTCAGCCAGACCGCGTCGGCCGACGTCACCGTCACCGAGGCCCAGCACCCCGGCCACACCCTGGTCACCCAGGACGGGCGCAACGCCGTCTGCCGCCTGATCGACACCGGCGTCGAGGTGCCGGTGAGCAACAGCGGCGGCCTCGGCTTCACGGTCGAGGTGCCGAGCGACGCGGCCGTCAGCTGCACCGTCTACAACCGCCCGCCCGCGCCGACCCCGACGCCCACTCCGACGCCCACACCGACCCCGACGCCTACTCCGACGCCTACTCCGACACCGACGGTGACCCCGACGGTCACCCCGACGCCCACGGTCCCGCCGACCGTCACCCCCACGCCGACCCCGACCCCGACCCCGACGCCGAAGCCCACGCCCACGCCGAAGCCCACGCCGACCCCTCCGGGGCACTGCCACGAGGGACATCCGTACTGGGACCACTGCGAGGAGCACCCGGGCTGGCACGACGTCTGCCACAAATCGGCCTTCGCCTGCCCGCGCCCGCCGGAGTGGCCCCACCCTGACGAGGCATGGAACGAGGAGTGGTAGCCGGCCGACGGGCGGCACGCGGGAGGGGCGACTCGGGAACGGGGACGGACGATGAAGGACGAAGCAGGCAGCGGGCCGGCGGGCGTGCGCCGTCGCCAGATGCTGGCCATGCCCGTCGCCCTGGCCTGCGGCTCGGCGCTGCTGACCGGCTGCGACACCGCGCAGCCGGCCCGCAGCGCCGCGACGGCCGGCCCCACCCGCGGCCCGGAACAGGCCGGGGAGGCGCCGGTCACGCCGCCGGAGGACCTCATGCGCGAGCACGGCGTCCTCAAGCGCGTGCTGCTGGTCTACCGGGAGGGCGTCCGGCGGATCGGCGCCGGGGAGCGGGTGCCCGCAGGCCCCCTGCACGCCGGCGCCGGGATCATCCGCACGTTCGTCGAGGACTACCACGAGCGGCTCGAAGAGCGGTACGTCTTCCCGCGCCTGGTCGGGGCGGGCAGGCTCACCGACGTCGTGCCCGTGCTGATCCGGCAGCACCGGCGCGGACGCGTCCTGACCGGCCGCATCCTGGACGCCACCGCGCGGCCCGTCCCTCAGGGCGCCCGCCGTGGGCTGGCCGCCGATCTGGCCGCCTTCGTCCGCATGTACGAGCCGCACGAGGCCCGCGAGGACACCGTGGTCTTCCCCGCCATGCGGGCCGTCATCCCGCCCGAGGAGTTCGCCGGCCTGGCCGAGACGTTCGAGGACGAGGAGCACCGCCGGTTCGGCGCGGCCGGCTTCACCGGCGTGGTCGCGCAGGTGGCCGACGTCGAGAAGGCGCTCGGCATCTACGACCTCGACCAGTTCACCCCCCGCGGCTGACCCCGGCCCGTGGTCGCGGCGCGCGGTCAGGCGACCCGGGTGGCGGCGCGGTCGGTGAGCCTGCCGTCGTCCATGGTCAGGACGGTGTCCACCTGGTCCAGGGTGGCCAGGTCGTGCGTGACCATGACGGTGGCCAGGTCGTTCTTCCTGGTGAGGTCGGCCAGCAGGGAGACGATCCGCTCGCCCCGGCGGTGGTCGAGCGCGCTGGTGGGCTCGTCCACCAGCAGCACCTCGGGGGAGTTCATCAGGGCGCGGGCGATGTTGACGCGCTGGCGCTCGCCGCCGGACAGCTGGTGCGGGCGTTTGTGCTCCTTGCCGCCCAGATCGACGGCGAGCAGCAGCTCCCGCGCCCGCGGGCCGGCCGCGCGCGGGGACTCGCCGGCCAGGTGCGCCATCACCAGCAGCTGGTCCAGCGCGGTGAGCGAGGGCAGCAGGTTGGCCTGCTGGAACACGATGCCGACGTGGTCGCGGCGGACCCTGGTGCGGGCCGCCTGGCCGGCTCCGGAGACGTCCTGCCCGGCGATGATCACGCTGCCCGCGGCGGGCGTGATCAGGGTGGCGGCGACGGCGAGCAGGCTCGACTTGCCCGAGCCGGACGGGCCGACCACCGCGGCGAACTCGCCCGCCGCGACGGCCAGGCTGACGTGGTCGAGCGCGGTCAGCGTGCGGTCGCCGTCGGGATAGGTCAGGACGACGTCGGTCAGCTTGAGTGTCATCGGGAGGCTCCCAGGGCGGTCAGCGGGTCGACAGAGGTGATCTTGCGGATGGCCAGCGCGGCCCCGGCGGCTCCGAGGACGATGAGCACGGCCACCGGCGCCACGGTGGTGGCCGCCGACAACACGAACGGCACCGTGCCCTCGGCCAGCGCGCCGAGGGCCGCGCCGAGCAGGCCGCCCGCGCCCGCGCCGCCCAGCAGCACGATGACCGCCTGGGCGAGCGCGTCCCGCAGCAGGTAGCCCGAGCTCGCGCCCAGGGCCTTCAGCACGGCGACGTCGCCGCGCCGCTGGATCGTCCAGACGGTGAAGAAGGCCCCGATGACCAGGGCCGAGATCGCGAACAGGAACCCGCGCATGAGCTGCAGCGATCCGTTCTCGGAGGAGAACGAGCCGATCGCGGCGGGCGCCTGCGACAGCGGGACCGTCGTGGTGCCGAGCCGCGCGTCGGCCGTGGCCAGGCCGGCCGTGCCGCCGGAGGGCAGCCCGGCGCCGCCGGCGGGCAGCGCCAGGACGGTCGCCACGCTGTCGGCGCCGGCCTGGCGGCCCATCTGCTCCCAGTCGCCGATGCCGAGCCAGACGACGGGCGTGTGGCTGTAGGACGCCTGGCCGCCGACCCCGGAGACGGTGAAGTCCCGGCCCGCGATCCGCACCGTGTCCCCGGCGCCCACCCCGGTGTCGGCGGCGAGCGCGGAGGAGAGGACGACCTTCCCGTCGTCCACCGGCCGCCCCTGGGCGAGGACGCCGCCCGGCTGGACGCCGAAGAGCGCCACCCCCGCGCTCCCGTCGTCGCCGTAGCCGAGCCTCGACATGGACACGCCCAGCCGCTCGGCGGCGTCGCCGGTCGCCCGCCGCCACTCCTGCCAGGTCCGGTCGCTGACGCGGCTGTCGGCGAAGGACGGTTTCCCGCCGCCGGCGAAGACGAGGTGCCCGGCGGGCAGGCCCTCCACGGCCGAGATGTTCTCCCGCGCCAGCCCGGCGGTCAGGCCGGACAACATGGTCACCAGGAGGGTGATGAGGAAGACGACGGCGCCCATGAGAGCGAACCGTCCCTTCGCGAAGCGCAGGTCTCTGAGCGCCACGAACACGGCGCGTCCCCCGTTGCGGTTGAAGGTCACGTTGACGTCCTCCAGCGTGCGCGCCGCCGGACCGGCCGGGCATCGTGCATGCGGTCTGCCCGTAATACTTCTTTCGGACGATTTGTGGCGCAGGGCGGTCGCATACGCTTGGTGAGAGATGTCTGACTATCCGTTCCCGCCCGCCCTCCGCCTGCTGCGCTGGACCGTGCACGGCACGTTCGCGACCCTCCTGGCGATCGCGCTGGCCGGCGTCGCCGGGACCGGACGGCTCGCGCCGACGCTGGGCGGAGCGCTCCTCGGCGCCCTCTACGCGGCGGGCATCACGATCGAGGCGCGGCTGCCGCACTTCGGCGGCCCGACGCACCTGCTGCTGGGTCGGATCTGGCTGGTGCTGACCACGGCCGGGTGGGCGCTGCTCGCCCTGGCCGCGCCGCAGTTCGTCTGGCTGGCCTTCCCGCTCTTCTTCGCCTACCTGCACCTGCTGCCCCTGGCGGTCGCGCTGCCGGGCGTGGCGGCGCTGACCGTCGCGGCCGTGCTGGCCGCCGCCTGGCACGAGGGCCGGCTGACCGCCGCCCTGGTCATCGGCCCGACGATCGGCGCGGCGGTGGCCACCCTGATGGCGATGGTCTACAAGGCGCTGCACGCCGAGAGCGAGCAGCGCCGCCTGCTGATCGACGACCTGGTCCGCACGCGGGGGAGACTGCTCCAGGCGGAGGGCGACGCCGTCCGGCTGGCCGAGCGGGAACGCCTGGCCAGAGAGATCCACGACACCCTGGCACAGGGCATGTCCAGCATCATCCTGCTCCTGCGGGCGGCCCGGCGGGACCTGGCCGACGACCTCCCGGCCGCCGAGCGCCGCATCGCCGAGGCGGCGGACGCGGCCAAGGAGAATTTGGAGGAGGCCAGGAACTTCGTCCGCGGCCTGGCCCCCGCGGCGCTGCGGCACTCGTCGCTGGCCGCCGCGCTGCGCAGGGCCGGCGACTCCGCCGTGGCGGGCACGCCCATCCAGGCGCGCTTCGAGGTGTCCGGCACCCCGGCGCCGCTGCCCGCCGACTACGACGCGACGCTGCTCCGCGTCGCCCAGGGCGCCCTGGGCAACGTCAGCCGCCACTCCGGCGCCGCCCACGCCGGGGTGACCCTCACCTACCTGGACGACGTGGTCATGCTGGACGTCTACGACGACGGCCGGGGGTTCGACCCCGGACGTTCGGCCGGCTTCGGCCTGCGCGCGATGCGCGAACGGGTGAGCGCCCTGGGCGGCAGCCTCACCGTGGAGTCGGCCCCCGGCGAGGGCACGGCCGTCGTCGCGACCCTGCCGCTGCCGCCGCTGGAGGGGCCGTGATCCGGATCGTCCTGGTGGACGACCATCCCGTGGTCCGCTCCGGCCTGCGCGCCATGCTCGCCGGGCAGCCCGACTTCGACCTGGTCGGCGAGGCCGCCACCGGGCAGGAGGGCGTGCGGCTGGCCGCCGCGCTCGCCCCCGACGTCGTGCTGATGGACCTGCAACTGGGGACGGGCATGCACGGCAGCGAGGCGACCCGCCGGATCGTGGCCCTGGACGGCCCCCGCGTCCTGGTGCTCACGACGTTCGACACCGACGCCGACATCGTGGCCGCCATCGAGTCCGGCGCGACCGGCTACCTGCTCAAGGACGCCCCGTCGGAGGACCTGCACGCCGCCGTCCGGTCGGCCGCCGCGGGAGCCAGCGCCCTGGCGCCGAGCGTGGCCGCCCGCCTGCTGGGCCGGGTCAGGGCCCCCGACGCCACGCTCAGCCCGCGCGAGCTGGAGGTGCTCGGGCACGTCGCCGCCGGTCTGTCGAACCGGCAGATCAGCAAGGCGATGTTCCTCAGCGAGACCACGGTCAAGACCCACCTGGCGCACATCTACACCAAGCTGGACGTGGACTCCCGCACCGCGGCCGTCGCGGCGGCCTCGAAGCGGGGCCTCATCCGTTCGCCCTGAGCTCAGGCGGTGACGATGGCGAAGTCCGGCTTGGGCTGCTCCAGCAGGGAGAACAGGCGTCGCAGGACGGTCAGGTCGCCGTCGTGGTCGAGCCCGCCGCCCTCACCGTCACTGTCGCCGTCGGCGGCGAGCAAGGAGAGCAGGCGCTGCCGGGTGAGCCGCAGCGTCAGGTCGGCCCCGCCGCCCGACGGTGACCGCTGGTGGATGAGGGCGCCGTTGGACATCGTGGTCCGGTGGCGTTCGTCCCGGTCGGTGAGGTGCCAGTCGATGGCGAAGCGCTCGTTCCAGGCGCCGGGGCCGTTCACCCGGATGGCCAGGGAGTCGAAGATCTGCTCGCTGGACAGCGCGGCGAGCACGTCCGGCGAGGTGGTGTCGGTGGCGCCCGGGGAGGGGCCGTCCTTCAGCTCGGCCGCGCCGGTGAGGTAGAAGTTGCGCCAGGTCGCGTTCTCGGCGCCCTGGCCGAGCCGGGTGTAGACCTGGGCCAGCAGCCTGCGCGCCGAGGCGTCGTTCCCGTCGGCGTGGACGGCGTGGTCGAGCAGGGTCGCGGCGAAGCGCAGGTCGCCCTCCTCGACGTAGCGGCCGGCCAGGGCCACCACGGCCGAGGTGCCGCCGAACGACTCGACGTAGCGCCGGGCCAGCTCGACGGGCGGGTGTTCCCACAGGTGGGCGGGGTTGCCGTCGAACCAGCCGAGGTAGCGCTGGTAGACGGCCTTGACGTTGTGGCTGACCGAGCCGTAGTAGCCGTGGGTGTGCCAGACCTGCTCCAGCGCGGGCGGCACCTGCATGACCTCGGCGATCTCGGGGCCGGTCAGGCCCTGGTTGAGCAGGCGGAGGGTCTGGTCGTGCAGATAGGCGTACAGGTCGCGCTGCTGGGACAGGAAGGTGACGATGTCGTCCCGGCCCCAGGTGGGCCAGTGGTGGGAGGCGAAGGCGACGTCGGCCCGGTCGGCGAAGAGCTCGACGGCCTCGGTCAGGTAGCGGGCCCACATCCGGGCGTCGCGGACCACCGCGCCGCGCAGGGTGAGCACGTTGTGCAGGTTGTGGGTGGCGTTCTCGGCCAGGCACAGGGCACGGTGGTCGGGGAAGAGGAAGTTCATCTCGGCCGGGGCCTCGGTGCCCGGCGTGAGCTGGAAGACGACGCGGACGCCGTCGATCGTCTCCTCCTGGCCGGTGCGGGTGACGTCGAGGGTCGGCGGGATCAGGGAGACGGTGCCCTGCGAGGTGCCCATGCCCAGCCCGCAGCCGAGCTGGCCCTCGGGGGACCGGGGGAGGAGCTGGCCGTACATGTAGAGGGCGCGGCGGTTCATGGCGTTGCCGGCGTAGACGTTCTCGGCGACCGCGTGCTCCATGAAGCCGGCGGGGGCCACGATCGGCACGTTGCCGTCGGTGACGCCGCGCACGCCGCCGAAGTGGTCGACGTGGCTGTGGGTGTAGACGACCCCGGTGACCGGCCGGTCCCCGCGATGGTCGCGGTAGAGCCCCAGCGCGGCGGCGGCGCACTCGGCGGAGACCAGCGGGTCGATGACGACGACGCCGGTGTCGCCCTCCACCAGGGTCATGTTGGACAGGTCCAGGCCGCGCACCTGGTAGATGCCGTCGGTCACCTCGTACAGGCCCTGCCGGGCGCACAGTTGCGCCTGCCGCCACAGGCTCGGATGAGCGGTCGGCGGGCAGTCGCCGGCCAGGAAGTCGTAGACGTCGTTGTCCCAGACGACCTCGCCCCCGGACGTCCTGACCACGCCGGGGGTCAGCCTGGCGACGAAGCCGCGATCGGCGTGCTCGAAGTCCGTCCGGTCCTGGAAGGGAAGGTCTGCCATGTGAGCGTCCTGCCCTCGGCAGTCTGCGATGAGGGCAAGGAGAGCCTCAAGAAAGAGCATCTCCGGCGGTGCGGCCGCCGGTCCGAGGAACGTTCCTGTCATGTGTGCTTCTCCGGCCGGCGTGCTGGCATGGGTGCGGAGCGCGGCCGCGGCCGCCGTGATCACCGGCGTCTACTTCGTCGTGCCGCTGCCGACCGAGAAACTCCAGGACGGCTCGCCCGAGCTGCGCGCCCTGGCCTGCCTGGCCGGGGTGATCACGCTGGCCTGGCTCCTGGGGCGGCAGGTGGCGCGCGCGCTGCGGCCCGGCCGGTCCCTGGCCGAACAACTGGCGATGCTGCTGACCGTCGTCACCGTCGTGGTGGTCTTCTTCGCGGCGCTGTACTTCCTGATGGCCGCCCAGTTCCACGGCCTGCGCACCCGGGTGGACGCGCTCTACTTCTCGGTGATCACCCTGGGCACGGTCGGCTACGGCGACGTCGTCCCCCTCGGCCAGGGGGCCAAGGCCGTGGTCATCGTGCAGGTGATCTTCGATCTGATCGTCGTGACGTCGGCGCTCGCGCTCATCGTGGGCGTGTGGCGCTCGCACAGGTCGTCATGAGGGCTCTTCTTGCAGGCAGGGGACCGGGGACGCCGTGGCGGCACGGGGGTGCGTGGCCAGGTAGTCCTGGAGCTCGCGGTGCCGGAACTGGTAGGCGATCCCGGAGATCCGCAGCAGCCCGGCGTCGTAGCAGCCGTGCAGGAACCGCCCCAGCCGCCACGGCAGCCGGCCGCGCGTGGCCAGCAGGAGCCCCAGGTAGCGGCGGGCCAGCAGCGGCGACCAGGACGCCACCAGGGACATGCCGAACACCGCGCCCACCGCGGCCGCCGCGACGACCGGGATCCCCGCCAGCAGCTTCACGAACCAGATGCCCAGCATGAACCCGAACCCGGGGCCGAAGGTGAGCGCGGCCACCAGCGTCGAGACGACGTCGTTGCGGATGACCGTCCTGGGGTCGGTGCCGTCCCAGGAGCCGGCGTATCCGCGCTGGACGTCTCTGCCGCTCGCCATCCCCACGCCGACCAGGAGGCCGAAGACGATCGGCGCCCACAGCGGCAGGGCGGCGCCGAACTCCATGATGACGGCCGCGCTCGTCAGGCAGCCGTACAGGGCGGCCAGCACGCCGTCCACGACGCTCCGCCTGCGGCTCTGCCCGCCGCGGGACCGGAGCAGGCCGTCCTCGTCCGCCGCGGACCACGCCTGCCGGTAGGCCGTGACCGGTTCGGTCAGCAGGCGCACCGCCACCGTGCCGGGCAGCAGGAGCAGGGCGACGGCCATCACCGTCGCGCCCGAGATCCGGCCGTCCACGATCTCCACCCGCGAGAACACCGCGACGGCGGCGACGACGACGGCGGCGACCCCGGGAAGGCAGGTCGCCAGGGCCACCAGCGCGCCGAAGAACCGCGCCCGGTCGCCCGCCAGCGGCCACAACCGGTGCAGCACCAGGTCCGTGCCGGACAACACGCGCCCGTGGAGCGGCGGCCGGCCGGTGTTCGCGCGCAGATGAGCGGCCAGGACGGCCAGGTAGGCGTGCGTGCGCCCGGCGTCCGGCCCCTTGCCCGCCGGGTCCGCCGCGGCCAGGCGGGCGGGGATGAACAGGCCGAGGAGATGCTCCCGTACGGACCGCTGGTCGGCGAAGCGCGTGAGGGCCTCGGGCGAGCGCACGTAGCGCCCGGTGACCGGGTCGCGTTGCTCGTAGACGCTGACCGCCAGGGTCAGCCGCCACGGCGTGCTCAGCGCCTCGGCCAGGACATGGCCGTCGCGGGTCAGCGCGTCGAGGACCGGCCGCCAGCGGTCGGGGTCCTCCTGGTCGGTGACGGCCTGGACGAAACGCCACGCCTGGTCGCCGGCCACCTTCCCCACGTCGACCCGGACGATCCCGCGGGGGACGGCCCGGTCGGCGGCCAGGGCGTCGTACTGGTCGGTGCGGCAGGTCAGGACCATGCTGCAGCGGTCCAGCCCGTGCTCGTAGTCCTCCAGGGCGCGCAGCGCCCGCGCGGCCCGCGACCCGTAGCCCGGCTCGTCGGTGTCGTCCATCTCGTCGAGCCCGTCCACGACGGGCAGGATGCGCTCCGCCGCCACGAGCGTGCGCGCGGTCACCGGCTTCAGGCCGTACGCGGCGGTCAGGTGCCGGGCGAGCATGTCCCGCACCGGCACGTCGGGATCCAGGCTCGCCGCGGAGATCCGCACCGGGACGCGGTCCTCGGGCCGCCGGCCGTCGAGCAGCCGGAGGATCAGCTCGATGGCGAGGACGGTCTTGCCCGAGCCCGCCACCCCGGTGATCACCAGCCGCCCCGGCCCGCCCAGCTCGCGGAAGTAGGCGGCCACCTGCTTCAGGTTGCCGGCCGGCGGCGCGGAGACGGCGCCGCCGGCGGGGTGGAAGGAGAAGCCGACGTCGATGACGGCGTCGCTGCCCTTGCCGCCCAGCAGCTGTGCCCGCTGGGCCCGCTCCTCGGCCAGCACCCGCCCGGCCAGCAGCGTGGCGGCCGCCTGCACGTCGGTGTCGGCCAGCCGCTGCGCCTGCCACCAGGAGATCGCGGCGATGCCCGTCCCGGCCAGCCCCAGCCCGGCGCCGACCGGGTCGACGTCGCCGGGATAGAGCGTCCACAGCCGCAGCGCGGCGGCCGCCAGCATGACCATCCCGGCCGCCACGCCCGCCCGGAACCACCATGTCTTCGTCCGCCGGCTCACGGTCCCAGCATTTCAAAGCGGGCGCCCGTCGTGTGCGGGGAACGCGACAAAGATCCTCTTCATCCCGTACCGGCTCGCGGCCCGTGCAACCCCGCGGGCGGCACGTGCGAAACACAGGTATGTGGAACGCACACCGGACCGGCAGGCGACGGGCGCGGCCCTGAGATCGGCCCGGAGATCGGCCCTGAGCTCGGCGCTGCGGCCGGGCCGCGCGCTCGGCGTGCTGTCGGTGCTGGCGATGATGGGCTGCCAGGTGGCGTCCGGGCTGGCCGCGCGGCCCGAGCGGCTCACCGGGGTGATCGTCGTGCTGCTGGCGGCGTGCGCCGTGGCCTTCGCCGCGGACGCCTGGGGCGCGGCCAGGGCGGCGGCCGCCTTCGCCGGGGCGGCGCTGACCGGGTACGCGGCCGAGCTGGCGGGGCTGCTGACCGGGTTCCCGTTCGGCTCCTACGGCTACAGCGACGCGCTGTGGCCGCAGGTGGCCGGGGTCCCCGTGGTGGTGGTGCTGGCGTGGGGCGGCATGGGGCTGGCGGCCCACGCGGTGGCGGTCGCTGTCGTGCCGTCCGGCGGGGTGGCCAGGGTGTGCGCGGGCGCGGGCGCGCTGACGGCGTGGGACCTGTTCCTCGATCCCCAGATGGTCCGGCTCGGTCTGTGGACCTGGGCGCGGGAGGGCTTCTACCGCGGCGTGCCGCTGAGCAACTTCGCCGGCTGGCTGCTGGTGTCGGCGCTGGTCATGGTGGTCGTCGGGCGGATCGTCCGCCCCGGCGCCCCGGCGCGCGGGCTGCTGGCGCTCTACACGGTCATGGCGGTGATGGAGACGGTGGGCTTCGCGGCGGTGTTCCAGCCGCCGGACCTGCTGGTCGCCGCCGCCGGAGGGATCACGATGGGCGCGTTCGCCGCGCCGGCATGGAGGCGGTCATGGCCGAGGTGACGGTGATCGGCGGCGGCATGGGCGGCATGGCGTGCGCGCTGCTGCTGGCCCGCCAGGGTCACGAGGTGCGGCTGTACGAGCAGTTGCCGCGGCTGGGCGGCAAGCTGGCCGAGCATCGCCGTGACGGTTTCACCTTCTCCCTCGGCCCGTCGCTGCTCACCATGCCGCGCGTGCTGCGCGAGCTCGGGCTGGACCGCGAGCTGGTCGAGCCCGAGCTGCTGTGCCGCTACCGCTTCGCCGACGGCGCCGTCCTGGACGCCCACCGCGACCCGGCGCGCATGGCCGCCGAGGTCGAGCGGCTGGCGCCGGGCGAGGGCCGGGCCTGGACGGCCTTCCACCACTGGGCGCAGGGCTGCCTGCGGGCGGCGGAGCGGACCGTGTTCGCCGGGCCGCCGATCCGGCGCCAGGGAAGGCCGCGGCTGTCGGACCTGACCGCGGTGGCCCCCGCTCGCACCCTGGCCGGGCTGGCCCGGCGCCACTTCCGTGACCCCCGCCTCCGCCAGTACGTCGGCCGCTACGCCACGTACGCCGGATCGAGCCCGTACCGGGCGCCGGCGGCGCTGGGCTGCGTCCCGGCGCTGGAGCACGGGCAGGGCGTCTGGTACGCGCCCGGCGGCCTGGCCCGCCTGGCCGACGACCTGACGCTGCTGCTGAAGGCCGCCGGGGTGGAGATCTTCCTGTCCGAGCCCGTCGCCGCCGTCGAGGCCGACGCGTCCAAGGTCACCGGGGTGCGGCTGGCGAGCGGGCGCAGGGTGCGGGCCGACGTCGTGGTGGCCGGCACCGACGCCGCCGCCCTGTACGGCCTCCTGTCGCCGGACCGGCGGCGGCTGCGCCGGATCGCCCGGCTCGGCACCTCCTCCTCGGCCTTCCTGCTGCTGGCCGGGGTGGAGGGCCGCACGCCGGGGCTGCCGCACCATTCGGTGCTGTTCTCGGCCGACTACGAGCGCGAGTTCGCCGACATCTTCGACCGGGGCCGTCCGCCGCTCGACCCGACGGTCTACGTCGGCTGCTCGGCGGTGGACGACGCCTCCCAGGCCCCTGCCGGGTCGGAGAACTGGACGATGCTGGTCAACGTGCCCGCCCGGGATCCGGCCCGGTGGGGGATCGGCGTCGAGGCGTACCGGGACCTGGTGCTGGAGCGGCTGGCCGGGCGCGGCTGCGACCTGGCCGGCCGGTTGCGCTTCGTCGACGTCCTCACCCCCGCGGACCTCCGGGACCGGTACGGCTCCTGGGGCGGCGCGATCTACGGCAGCGCCTACCGGGGCAGGCTGGCGTCCTTCGCCCGGCCGGGCAACCGGGGGCCGAGACGCGGACTGTACCTGGTGGGCGGCTCGGCCCACCCCGGCGGGGGCCTGCCGATGGTGACGCTGGGCGCCCGCATCGTCGCCGGTCTGGTGTCCCAGGACCTCGCGGGCGGTCCGCGATGAGGGCGCTGACCGTCGCGCAGGGCGTGGCGGCGGCCGTCGTCGTGGCCCGGCTCGCGCGGGGGCGGCGGCGGCTGCCCGCGCTGCGGGCCCGTCCGGTCGCGGGCGAGCCGGTCTCCGTGGTGATCCCCGCCCGCGACGAGGAGGCCAGGATCGGCCCGTGCCTGCGCGCCGCGCTGGCCGCCCCGGGCGTCCGCGAGGTGATCGTCGTGGACGACGGCTCCCGGGACGGCACGGCGAGGCTGGCGGCGTCCCTGGGCGCCACCGTCGTCACCGCCGATCCGCTGCCGCCCGGCTGGGTCGGCAAGCAGTGGGCGCTGCGCCAGGGGGTCGCCGCCGCCCGCGCCGGCGTGGTGGTCACGCTGGACGCCGACGTCCGGCCCGCGCCCGGCCTGTTCGGGGCGCTGGCCGCGGCCCTGGACCGCTACGACCTGGTCAGCGCGGGCCCCCGGTTCGTCTGCGACGGCCCGCTGGAGCAGGCCCTGCACGCCTCCATGCTGGCGACGCTGGTCTACCGCTTCGGCCCCGTCGGCCCGCCGACCCCGCCGCCGCCGCACCGGGTGATCGCCAACGGCCAGTGCATGGCCTTCCGGCGCTCCCGGATGACCGCGGCGGACGGCTTCGCGCTCGTCCGCGACCGGATGACCGACGACGTGGCGCTGGCCCGCCGCCTGGCCGCACAGGGCTGGTCGGTGGGCTTCCTGGACGCCGGCGGCCTGCTGGAGGTCGACATGCACGACTCGGCGGGCGAGTTGTGGCGGGAGTGGGGCCGTTCGCTGCCGCTGGCCGACGTGACCGGCCCCGGCCGGCAGGCGGCCGACCTGGCGGTCATCTGGCTGACGATGGCGCTGCCCGTGCTGCGGCTGGCCGCGGGCCGCCCGACCGGCCTGGACCTGGCGCTGCTGGGGCTGCGGGTGTCCCTGACGGCGGCGTTGCGGGGCAGCTACCGGCGGCCCGGGGCGAGCCTGCCGCTGTCGCCGCTGCTGGACCCGGCCGCCGCGGTCCGCCTGACGCAGGCCACCGTACGGCCGGTGCGCAGCTGGCGCGGCCGCACCTACGGCGACGCCGGGCTCGCCATCGACGGCGAGGGCGGCGGCGGCGTCAGCGGGGGGACGAGCGGCGGCGGTCGGCCAGCGCGGCCTGCCCGAAACGCAGCCCGATGAGGCACATCAGCCCCCCGGTGGCCGCCACCAGCTCGGCCGGCATGAACAGCAGCTGCAGCAGCGGCACCCCGAACACCGCCAGGCGCGCGCCCGCCGCGAACGACCGCGTCGCCAGCGCCGCCAGCGTCAGCGCCGCCACGGCCAGCGCGAACGCCGGCGGGCAGATGACCGCGACCCCGCCGGCGAAGGTGAGCACGCACCGGCCGCCCCGGAAGCCGGCGAACAGCGGCCACGCGTGCCCCGCCATGGCCGCCGCCACCGCCAGGTACACCGGCGCCACGCTCGCCCCCGACACCACGCCGAAGGCGGCGGTGTGGCCGCCGCCGATCGCCAGCGCGACCAGGGCGGCCAGAGCGCCCTTCAGCGTGTCGCCGGCGAACACCGGCACGCCCGCCCACCGCCCGAGCTGCTCCTTGACGTTCCAGTACCCCGGGTTGCGGTCGCCGACGTCGCGCGGATCGACGCCGTGCGCCCGCGCCGTCAGGACCGCGACCGGCACCGACCCCAGCAGGTAGCCGATGACGACCGACCCGAGCACCTCAACCATCGCGTCGTTCCACCTCGTCCGGTACGGCGGCAGGGGGGCGATGAAGCACATGGCCTTCGACCGGCCGCTGCTGCGCCGCCCCGGCGGCCCGCTCTTCTGGCGGCTGCTCGGCACCGGCCGGGGACGCTCGATGTCGCTGGGCGCCGACCTGCGGCGCTGGGCCCTGTTCGCCGTCTGGCGGCGGGAGAGCGACCTGGCGGAGTTCCTGCGCGACTCGCCGATCGCCGCCCGGTGGCGGACGGAGTCCGCGGAGTACTGGCAGACCCGGCTCGCCCCGGTCGCCTCGCGCGGCGCGTGGGGCGGGCGTGACCCGTTCGGCGGCGTGCCGGCCCGCGACGACGGCGGGCCCGGCCCGGTGGCGGTGCTCACCAGGGCCTCCGTCCGGCCCGGCCGGCTGGTCGCCTTCTACCGGTCGGTCCCGCCGGTCGAGGAGCTGCTGGGGCGGCAGGACGGCTGCCTGGCCTCGGTCGGCATGGGGGAGTGGCCGCTCGCCCGGCAGGCCACCTTCTCGCTGTGGCGGGACCGGCGGGCCGTACGGGACTTCGCCTACCGGGGCCAGGCCCACCGGCGGGTCATCGAGCAGGTACGGGCCCGCGACTGGTACGCCGAAGAGCTGTTCGCCCGCTTCGTCCCCTATGCCAGCGAGGGCCGCTGGGACGGGCGCGACCCGCTGAGCTGACGTCCTCATCCCGCCGCCGTGACGGCTGCCGCCGCGATCCCGGCCGCCGGGTCCCGCTCCGCCAGCGTGTGGGCCACCACGCAGGCGCGGGCGATCGTGGCCGCCCGCGAGGAGCCGTGCGCGACCACGACGGTGCCGCGCAGGCCGAGCAGGACGGCGCCGCCGTGCGTCTGCGGGTCGTAGCGGCGCGCCACCTCGGCGAGCCGGTCGGGGGCGGCGATGCCGGCGTCGGCCACCATGGTCAGCGCCGTGCGCACGCAGCCCTCGACGTTCTTGAGCACGACGTTGCCGGTGAAGCCGTCGGTGACGATCACGTCCACCGTGCCGGCCAGGACGTCGTGCCCCTCGATCGGGCCGTGGAAGCGCACCGGCAGCGCGCTCAGCAGCTCTTCGGCCTCCCGGGCCAGCCGGTTGCCCTTGCCCGGCTCCGCCGCGATCGACAGCAGCCCCACCACCGGGTCGGCCACGCCCAGCACGGCCCGCGCGTACCCCACGCCGAGCAGCGCGAACTGGGCCAGCATGGCGGGGCGCGGATCGGTGATCGCGCCGGCGTCCACCAGCACGCTCGCCCCGCCCGGCAGCGACGGGAGCGCCACGGCCAGCGCGGGCCGCAGCACGCCGGTCGCCCGGCCGATGCCGCGCACCGCGCAGGCGACCACCGCGCCGGTGGCCCCGGCCGACACCAGCGCCCCGCCCTCGCCCCGTCCGACCAGGTCGCAGCCGATCGCCAGGCTGGAGGCGGCCAGCGCGGTCGCGCCCGCTCCCCGCTCGGTCATGGGCACGGCGTCCTCGGCGTGGGCCACCGCGATCTCGTCCGCGGCGCCGTGCCGCCGCAGCTCCTCGGCCAGCCGCGGCGCCGGTCCGGCCAGGACGACGGGCACGCCGTGCTCACGGCAGGCCAGCACCGCCCCCGCGACCACCTCGGCGGGCCCGTGGTCGCCGCCCATCGCGTCCAGCACCACGGGGGCCGCGCCGGTCACGGCAGCTCCACGCGGACGCGCCGCTCGGCCCGGCCCGACTCGGCGGAGGCCAGCAGGTGCCGGGCGAAGACGGCGGCCTTGCGGCGGCGCGGCACCCGCACCCGCCCGGCCAGGACGTCGAAGCCGCGCCGCTCGATCTCGGCCAGGATGCCGCCGTACAGCTCGAAGGCGGCGCGCACGCACGGCCGCGAGGAGGCGACGAGCAGGCCGATGCCCTCGTCGGCGGCCCGGTAGTGCTCGCGGGCCCGCCCGGCCTCGAAGGCCAGCAGGTCGCGCACCGCCCGCCGGGTCCGCCGCTCGCCCAGCATGCCGGGCACGACGCCGAACTTGTCCAGGTCCTCCATCGGCAGGTAGACGCGGCCGCGGGCGAAGTCCTCGGCGACGTCGCGCAGGAAGTTGGTGAGCTGGAAGGCCAGCCCGAGCTGGCGGGCCGGCTCGCGGGCCGCCTCCTCGTGGCCGGGCGCCGGCTCCAGCACCGGCAGCATCATCGTGCCGATCGCGGCGGCCGATCCCGACATGTACCCCAGCAGGTCGTCGTAGGTCGCGTACCGCCGCACGGACAGGTCGGCGCGCATCGAGGCGAGGAAGGCGCGGACGTCGCCGTGCTCGATGCCGAAGGAGTGCACGGTGTGCAGGAACGCGGGCAGCATCGGATCGCCCGTCGCCGCCCCGGCCAGCCCGGCCTCGACCTTGGCGGCCAGGTCGTCGAGCGCGCGGGCGCGGTCGCCGGTCATGGTGAAGGAGTCGACGATCTCGTCGGCGTAGCGGGCGAAGCCGTACAGGGCGTGCACGTGCCGGCGTTTCCACTGCGGCAGCAGGCGGGTGGCCAGGTAGTAGGAGCGGCCGTAGCGGGCGTGGAGTTGTCGGCAGCGTTCGTAGCTGGCGGTGAGCGTCAACGGGCCTCCTTCAAGATGCGTTCGGCGGCGAGCCGGCCGGAGATCAGCACCGGGGGGATGCCGACGCCGGGCGCGGTGTACATGCCGGCGAAGTGCAGCCCCGGCACCCGCCGGGCGACGGCCGAGGGCCGCAGCCACGCCGTCTGGGTGAAGCGGTGGTCCAGCGCGAACGGGGTGCCCGCGCTGTGCCCGCGCGCCGCCCAGGCGGGCGGGTCGAGCACCAGCCGGGGCGCGCCGGACAGGTCGCCGTGGCCGAGCGCGGCCAGGCGGCCGAGCAGCCGCTCCTCCAGCTCCGGCCGCAACCGGTCCCAGTCGGCGGTCCGCAGGTTGGGCGCGGGTTCCAGGACGCTGAGCGTGGCCTGCCCGGGGGGCGCCGCCTCGCCGTCCGGTTCGGGATGGGTGATCAGCAGGCTGGGATCGGGTTGCGGACGGCCGGCCGCCAGCGCCGTGAAGGTCTCCTCCCAGACGCGCCCGAAATGCAGGGTGTGGTGGGCCTGGCCGTCGAGGGGACGGTCCAGGCCGACGTGCAGCACCAGGCAGGAGGGGGAGTGGTGGGGGCGGCGCAACCGCCAGTCGGCCGCCGGGCCGGGCAGCAGCCGCCGGGCGGCCAGGCGGTCGCAGGCCACGACCACCTGCCGCGCCGCGAGCCGCTCGCCGCCCGCCAGCAGCACCCCGGTGACGCCGTCGGAGTCCGTCTCGACCTTGGCGGCGCGGACGCCGTAGCGGAGGTCGGCGCCCAGCTTCGCCAGCAGGGCCGCCATGGCCGAGGGGATGGCGTGCATGCCGCCGCGCCGCGGGAAGTACACGCCGCCGACGGTGTCCATGTGGGCGATGACGGCGTAGATGCCGAGCGCGCGCTGCGGCGCGAGCCCCACGTAGAGGGACTGGAAGGTGTGCGCCTTGATCAGCCGGGGATCGCGCAGGTGGCGGGCGGCCAGGCGGTCCAGCCGGCGGAAGCCGCCCAGCCGGGCCAGCCGGAGCAGCGCGGCCGGCCGGGCCAGGGCGCGCAGCCGGCTCACGTCCGCGTCGATGAACGTCGGCCACTCCACCCGGAACAGCTCGTCGAGCAGCGCCCGGTAGCGGTCGTAGCGCGCCGCCTCGGCGGGCCCGCACACCGTCCGCACCTGCTCGGCCATCGCCTCGCGCTCGGGCAGGACGTCCAGCCGCGACCCGTCGTCGAAGACCATCCGGTACGACGGGTCCAGGCGGTGCAACGGCAGCCAGTGCCGCAGCTCCTGCCCGGCCGCGCCGAACACCTCCGCGAGCACGCCCGGCATGGTCAGCACCGAGGGGCCGGTGTCGAAGCGGAACGGCCCGAGCCGGGCGGTGCCGCAGCAGCCCCCGGGCTCGTCGAGGGCCTCGACCACGGTGACCTGACGTCCGGCGGCCGCCAGGTGGACGGCCGCGGCCAGCCCGCCCAGCCCGGCCCCGACGACGACCACCGGGCTCATCGGGCGGCCGTCCCACGCCCGTGCCCGGCCTGCGAGGTCACCGTGTCCATGCACGCAGCTCCTTCTGTCGCTATGAACTGCTTTCGTGCCGGGAGCGCGCCCGGTTGCACGACACCGGACAACGGGATCAAGCCGGACGCGCCCAGCCATGCGCCCAAGCACCCCGCAAGCGCGAAAAGATAGTCGGACACGTCGAGCGGCAGCGGGAACACCATGGACGAGGACACACCGGTCAGCGAGGACGCGGGATTCGGCATCGGAGCCGTCTCCCGGCGTCTCGGCATCCCCGCGCCGACCCTGCGCACCTGGAACCTGCGCTACGGCCTGGGCCCCAGCCGCCGCAGCCCCGGCGGCCACCGCCGCTACGGCGCCGCCGACGTGCGGCGGCTGGCCGAGATGAAACGCCTGATCGCCACCGGTCTGGTGCCGGCCGAGGCGGCCCGGCTCGCCCTCGCCCTGCCCGACACCCCCGCCGCGCCGCCGTCCGGCGCCCGGACGACGCCCGTCCCGTCCGGCGGCCTGCGGACGCCGCAGCCTCCCGGCGGGCGGCCCGCGCGGCGGCAGGTCGTCGCCGCGCTGGCCCGCGCCGCGGTCATGCTCGACGGCCGTGCCGTCGCCGCCCTGGTCGAGGAGACGCTGGCCGCGCAGGGCGTGGTGTGGACGTGGGAGCACCTCTTCCTGCCCGCGCTCGACGCCGTCTGCTGGGGCCAGGACGCGACCGGGTCCGGCATCGACGCCGAGCACCTGCTGTCCGGCCACCTCCAGGCGGCACTGCACCGGCTCGCCGGCGACGTGCCGCCGCAGTCCGACCGGCCGGACCGGCCGGACCGGCCGGTGGTCCTGGCGTGTGCCGAGGAGGAGCAGCACAGCCTTCCGGTGCACGCGCTGGCCGCCGCGCTCGCCGAACGCGGCGTGCAGACCCGCGTGCTCGGCGCCCGCACCCCCTACGCGGCGCTGGCGCACGCGATGCGGCGGCTCGGTCCCGCGGCCGTGTTCGTCTGGTCGCAGCGGGCGGAGACCGGCGACACCGCTCCGCTCGCCGCCCTGCCCCAGGTGCGTCCGGCCTGCCGGATCGTCATCGGCGGGCGCGGCTGGCAGGGCCGGGCACCGGCGGGCGTCGTCAGGGTGTCGACGCTGCCCGACGCCGTCGCATGCGTCATGTCGACCTTGATTTGAGCCGCCCTTTCCCCCGATGAGCTTGTGACCGCCTGCCGCGCCTCGGTATGAATAAGTTTTGAATAGGTTTTTGCGGTGAGGGGCAGGCGCATGGACACCAGTGACGAGGAAGCGCTCGGCGAGTGCTACCGCACGCACGCTGCCTCCGTGCGCGCCTACCTGCGCCGGTTCGTGCCCGCCCAGGAGGTGGAGGACCTGCTGCAGGTGGTCTTCGCCGACGTCTGGCGCTCGCGCGGGCGGTACGATCCCGGGCGCAGCCAGGCCGCGTGGGTCTTCGCCATCGCCCACCGCCGCGCCGTCGACCATCTGCGGGTGCGGCGGTTGCTGACCGTGCCGCTGCAGGAGGCGGGCGATCTGCCCGGACGCGCCCGGCCGGCGCCCGACGCGCTCGGCGACCGCGACCAGATCGACCGCGCGCTCGCCGAACTGTCGGACGCCCAGCGGCAGGCCATCGAGCTGGCCTACTTCGCCGACCTGACCCAGCGGGAGATCGCCGACCACCTGCGCGTGCCCATCGGCACCGTCAAGGCCCGCATCTCCCGCGGGCTGCACCGGCTCTCGGACCTCCTGGCCGGAACGGCCTGAGCCGAGGATGTATACGGCGTAAACCGCCATAGTTTACTCTGTATACATGCGAGCAATTGGGAAAAGGCGGTTATGGATCGCGGGTCTGGCGATCGTCGTCGTCCTGGCCGGGGCGACGGTGGCCGGGGCGTGGTTCGGCAGCGAGCAGTCGGTCGGCGTCGTCCGTCACGGCACGAGCAACACCGAGGTCCTGGCTGTGCGGGGCGACCTGGTCACGCTCGCGCGCACGCCGGAGACCGGCAGGCCGGGCACGTACTGGCTGGAGTGGACCGGCTCGTACGCCATGCTCGGCGACGTCGTCGCCGGCGCCGCCGACCGGGTGACGCGCAAGGTGCTGCGCGGCCACGTCCCCTCGGTCGGCACGCCCGGCTGGTTAGGCGACGTGCCGCCCGGCGATCCCGAGGTGGCCTGGGGGATCGGCTACACCGAGATCATGGTGCCCACCGAGCTGGGGCCCGCGCCGGCCTGGTACGTGCCCGGCGAGGGCGACACCTGGGTGGTCGCCGTCCACGGCCAGAACGGGCGGCGCAAGGCGGAGCTGAAGGTGCTGCCCGTCGTGCACGGGCTGCGGCTGCCCTTCCTGGACATCAGCTACCGCAACGACCAGGGCGCGCCCGCCTCGCCCGACGGGCTGCTGCACCTGGGCGACTCGGAGTGGCGCGACCTGGAGGCCGCCCTGCGCCACGCGCGGACGATGGGGGCACGGCGGTTCGTCCTCTACGGCACCTCGATGGGCGGCCAGATCGTCGGGCAGTTCCTGGACCGGTCGCCGCTGGCGGCCCTGGTCGACCGGGTCGTCATGGACGCCCCCATGATCGACGCCGGCATGACCGCCGAACAGGGCGTCAGGAACCACCACCTGCCCGGCTTCCTGGCCGGTCTGTCGAACCAGGTCGTCCGGTGGCGTACCGGGGTCGACACCGGCCGGCTCAGCCTGATCCGGCGTCCGCCGCGGGTCCGGCCGCCGCTGCTGCTGATCCACACCGTCCCCGACGCCGAGCACCCGATCCAGGAGGCGTACGGTCTCGTGGCCACGGGCAGGCGGGTGGGGTGGGAGATCCGGTTCGAGCCGTTCGAGCGGGGCGGGCACACGCAGGCGTGGAACGTCGACCGCGCCCGTTACGACCGCCTCGTCCGCGACTTCCTGTCCGGGGACGCCTCCCGGACCTGAGCCCCGGACCGGTGACCGGAGGAACGGCCGTGGTCAGCCGTTGGCCTCCAGCAGGCGGGCGCCGAGTGAGGTCAGGTGGTGGTGGACGGCCCGGCCGTTGCGGCGGGTGGCGATCAGCCCGGCGTTGCGCAGCACGGTGACGTGCTCGGAGGCGGTGGACGCGCTGATCCTGAGCCGCCCGGCCAGCTCGTCCGTACGGCAGCCGTGCCCGCCGACGGCCCGCATCACCCGCGCCCGCGCCCGCCCGACCAGCGCGGCGAGTGTGTCGAAGGCCGGTGACGGCAGCACCTGCCGGCCGCCGTCGGGCATCGGGACGGTGAGCACCGAGCTGCGCCGGTCCCGGGTGGTCGCGATGCCCAGGTAGCGGGGGGAGGCGCCGGAGATCGGATGCAGCAGCAGGCCGCGTCCGCCGAGATCGACGGTGATCGGCGGCCCGCCCGCGACGACCATGCCGCCGCCGTCCCAGGACAGCCGCGGGCTGAGGGTGCTGAGCGCGGAGCCGAGCCCGATCCGCGCCACCGTCTCCTGGTAGGCGGCCAGCCGGGCTTCGAGCCGGCGGCGCATGCCGGGCCATTCCGGGGCGAGGAAACGGTGGAAGAGCACGTACATGCTGTCGGCCAGGGCCCGGCGGAACCGCGCCGGATCCATGTCCAGGTCGGGCCGTCCCGGCACCCCGCTGAAGCGCCACAGGTCGCCGCCGAACTCGCGCTCCTCGGGCGGGGTGTCCAGGGCGGCGAGCGTGTCGAGCTCGTCGGAGAGCGCCGCGGTCTCGATCGGCGGGGCCACCTCGGAGGTGACCAGCCCCTCGTGCAGGGTGACGCGGGAGGCGCCGCGGTTGAGGATGTCGAGCAGCGGCAACGTCCGGCGCGGCACGGTCCTGGCGATGTCCCGCCAGATCGAGCCCTTCTCGGTCAGGTCGGGATGGTGGACGCTGAAGGCCGCGAAGATCGCGTGGGTCAGGGGCGAGACCACGAACCGGGTGGCCGCGAGGTCGCCCACCTGGAAGTTCAGACGCATGCGCCAATCGTCGCCCGATGATCCATTTCAAGCAATCGTCCGGTTGACAGGGGAGCTCTTCGGCGGCGACGGCAGACCCAAGCGCACGAGCTCGGGTGACGTCGCCACCGCCACCGTGTTCGGCCCGCCGTCGCAGGGGCCGCCGGGCTAGGCCGGCTCGTCCGGGTCGCGATCCTCCGCCGGGGCGATCTGCAGGGGCGCCGTGGCCTCGCCGGTGAGCTCGCGCCCCGGGCCCAGGACGTGGCCGAGCTGCCTGGCCAGCAGCGGGACGGTCGCCGGCGGCAGGTACGCGTCCGCGCCGGCGTCGAGCAGCCGCCGGACCGGGCCGTGGTACCGGACGCCGAGCTCCGGGTCCTCGATCTCGGTGACGACCACGCGGGCCTTCGGGAACATCGACCGGAGCCCGGCGATCAGCTGCGGGCTGCCGGCGGGCACCAGCAGCACGTCGGCCGTCGCCGGGGCGGCGTGCATGTCGAGCACCACGTAGTCGGCCCCGAGCCGGTCGGACAGGGCGACCCGGGCGGCGTTCGACAACTCCATCGCGGTGGCCACGACCGTCACGCCGTCGTGGCCGACCGGCGGCGGATCGGCGGGCTCGTCCGGCGCCGCGCGGCCGACGACGGCGCCCTGGACCACGTCGACGGTGCTGGAGATCGTCGCGATCGACGCGCCGTCACGCGTGAGGACCACGCTCTCGCCGGGTTCCAGGGCGTCAATGAGCGCCACGACGTCCTCGGGCAGGCGGGCCACGTCGATCCGCGGCGCCGGACGGGCGGCGCGTGCGCGCCTCACCATGCCCGCGCCCCCGAGGCGCCGCCTGAGCGGATCACCATCCGGGCCCCCTTCCGATGCCGTGATCTTGTTGGACGCCCCCGCCCGGCCCTTGGTTCGGGCCGCGCCGAAGTTCCCCGGATCTAAAGCCCGAAGGCGCCGCCCTCGACGAGGATGAGCAGGCCCAGCCCGATCAGGACCACGGGCAGCAGGACGTGCCCCCACCGGCTCAGGGCGCGGGCGACCAGGGGGCGGGTGGCGAAGAACCGTCCGGCCGCGCACCACACGCCGACCAGGACGAGGAACACGACGACGTACCCGGCGGTGGCGCCGGGACCGGCGGTGGCGAAGACCGGCACGTACACGCCGATGTTGTCGCCGCCGTTGGCGAAGGTGACCGCGGCGACCTCCAGCGTCCTCGGGCCGCCGGGCGGGTCGGCGTCCGGTTCGCCGTCGTCGCCGTCGCGGCGGCTCCGCCACGCCTGCCAGGCGGCCTTGACGCCCAGGGCGAGGGGAAGCAGCCCGAGGTACGGGATCAGCGACCCGGGCAGGAAGGTCGCCCCGAAGCCCGCCGCCACGGCCACCGCCACGAGGGCGAGGAAGCCCAGGTACTGGCCCGCCACGACCCGGACGGCGACGCCCCGCCTGCCCGCGCCCTGGGCGAAGAACAACGCCAGGATCAGGATGTCGTCGATGTTGGTGACGGCGAACAGCCCCGCGGCCTGCCCGACGATGCCCAGATTCACCAGAGAGGGTCCTTCTGTCCGGAGATGCCCGGATGACCCTATCGGGGCGCAGGCGGGCCGGAGAGCCGCCGATGCGGCGTCCCACACCGGACGGGTTCGGCCGAGATGCTGTTGGACACCGTGCCGGCGCGGCTTCGCTGTCGTCCACCGGACGCGGCCGGGCGGGCACGCCCGATGCGCCCCGGAGCGCGTCGGCCGCTTCCGCCGACCCCGATCGAAGGAGACCACCATGCGCGTACGCAGCGCACTCACCACCGCCGCCCTCGCCGCCGCCCTGACGCTGCCCGGCGGGCCGGCGCACGCCGGGCCGGACGCCCACCCGCGGGCGGCGGCGGACGGCCCCTGCCGGGCGGAGCAGACCCACCGCGTCGGCGGCACGGTCATCAGGTACGAGCAGTTCGGGGCGCGGTCCGTCTGCCCGCCCGGCACCTACCAGCACTGGCACCAGGTGCACATCCGCTGCGGGATCGAGCCGGAGCGCCCCGGGCCCATGGTGGGAGGAACGTCCGTCTCGGAGGAGTGGTGCCCCAAGAACACCCTGCTCCAGGACTACTGGGTCACCCAAGGCCCGCAGGAGGGCTGACCGGCGAGGGCGCGGGCAGGCCGTGCCTCCGCCGCGCCCAGGCCGGGGCCCACGTCCCGGCCAGGGGCTCGGCCGCCGTGGCGGCGAGGTGGGCGCGCAGGGTGGCCAGCGCCGGGTGCGGGTTGTCGCGGCGCCACAGGAGCGAGTGGGGGTAGACGGGCGTGGGGCCGGTCACCGGGATGCGGCGCAGCCCGTGACCGGCGGGCCAGACGAGCCGGGTCCGGTCACCCATGAACGTGGCCAGGGCCGGGGTGTCGGCGATGGTGTCGAGGAGCACGTCGGAGCCGAAGTTGGGGCCGGTCGCCTCGATGGTGAGGCCGAACTCGGCGACCAGGTCGTCGTAGAAGGCGGTCCACTCCGTGCCGGGGGCGAGGCCGGGCATCCAGATCCGGTGTCCGGCGAGCCGGCCGAGGGTCACCGAGCGGGCGTCGGCCAGCGCGTGGCCGGGTCCGGTGAGGAGCTGGAGGGCCTCGTCGACCACCCAGGCGGACTCGACGTCGTCGGGAAGGGGCCGGCCGGGCATGGCGACGGCGCGGAAGGAGGCGTCGATCGTGCCGGACCGGATGGCGGAGACGGCCGCGTCGATGTCGAACAACATCACCACGTCGAGGTCGATGCCGGGGTAGGCGTGATGGAAGCCGCGCATCAGGCTCGACCCCACGCCGCGCGAGGCCAGCACGTCGACCCGCAGCGGACGGCTGCCCGCCCGTACGGACGCGACCGCCCGCTCGGCGACCCGGAGCAGCTCGCGGGCGTGCGGCAGGAACGCCTGCCCGTCGATGGTCAGATTCGTGCCCCGCGGGGTGCGGGTGAACAGCCGCACCCCGAGGTCGCGTTCCAGGGCGGCGATGCGCTTGGAGACGGCCTGCTGGGTGACCGCCAGGTCGGCGGCGGCCTCCTGGAACTGCCCCGCCTCGGCGGCGGCGACGAAGGTCCGGACGATGTCGAGGTCCATGCGCACACTTTACGGACACAACCATCGGTTGTGCAGGTCGGGGCATCCGGTTGTTTGATCTCCTGGTCACCGGCGCGATTGCATGCTCCCGATCGCATATCGGTTGTACGGGCGAGTGACGAGGAGCGTCGGACATGAGGGACGGGCACCGGCTGGGCCGCCGGTTCGGATGGTTGTGGGCGGCGTACGGCACCAGCGCGCTCGGCACGTGGCTCGCCTTCGGCGCGTTCCCGCTGATCGCCGTCCAGGTGCTGCACGCCGGGCCGGCGGAGGTCGCGGCGTTGTCGGCGGTGGGCGCGGCCGTGGGCGCGGCCGTGGCGGTGCCGCTCGGCCCGTGGGTGGAGTTCCGCCGCAAGCGGCCCGTGCTGATCGCGGCGGACCTCGTGCGGTTCGCGGCGCTGCTGACGATCCCCGCCGCGTTCGCGCTCGGCGTGCTCACCTTCGTCCAGCTGCTGCTGGTCTCGGTCGTGGTGGCGGCGGCCGACATCACCTTCCGCGCCGCCTCCGGGGCGTACCTCAAGACGTTGCTGCCGGGCGAGCACCTGCTCGTCGCGAACGCCCGCCTGGAGTCCACGACCTGGACGACCACGATCGTCGGGCCGCCGCTGGGCGGCGCCGCGATCGCGCTGCTCGGCCCGGTCGCGACGGTGGTGGCCGACGCGGTCAGCTACCTGCTGTCGGCCCTGGGCGTCCGCGCGGCGGGCGGCGGCGAGCCGCTCCCCGGACGACGGGAGCCCGCCCGCATGCGCGCCGGCGACCTGCTCGACGGCTGGCGGCACATCCTCGCCGACGCCGCGCTGCACCCGCTGTTCCTCAACACCGCCCTGTTCAACGGGCTGCTGATGGCCGCCGACGCGCTGCTGGCCGTCCTGATGCTCGGCCGGCTGGGGTTCGCCTCGTGGCAGTACGGTCTCGCCTTCGCCGTGCCCGCGATCGGCGGGCTGCTCGGGGCGCGGCTGGCCCGTCCGCTGGTCACCCGGTTCGGGCAGCACCGCGTCCTGGTCGTGACCGGGACGCTGCGCGCGGTGTGGCCGGTCGGGCTGGCCTTCGTGGGGCCGGGCACCGGCGGGCTGCTGCTGGTGATGGGCGTCGAACTCGGGCTCATCTTCTGCTGCGGCGTCTTCAACCCCGTCTCGGCCACCTACCGCCTCGAACGCACCGCGAACGACCGGATCACCCGCACGCTGTCGGCCTGGTCGGTGACGACCAAGGCGTCGACCGCGCTGCTGACGGCCGCGTGGGGGGTGCTGGGCGCGCTGCTCGGCCCCCGCATGGCCATCGGCCTGGCCGGCGTGCTCCTGCTGGCGACCCCGCTGCTGCTTCCCCGGCGCGCCGCCGCGGCCCGTCCCGAGCCGGTGCCGGCGTCCCACGCCTGAATCCCCCTCATCACCAAGGAGACAACGATGACCGTCACGTCCCCCGAGCTCGACCCCCGCACGACCGCGCTGCTCGTCCTGGACCTCCAGCAGGGCGTGCTCGCCTCGCTGCCCGGTCCGGAGGAGCAGGAGGCGCTGCTGTCCCGGGTGGCCGGCGCCGCCGCCGGCCTGCGCGCGCACGGCGCCGCCGTCGTCCACGTGCGGCTCGGCTTCACCGAGGCGGACTGGGCGGCGATCCCGGCCGCCAACCCGACGTTCTCGCTCATCGGGCGCGGACGCCTGCTGCACCACGAGGATCCCGGCACGGACTTCCACCCGCGGGTCGCGCCCGAGCCCGGGGACCTGGTCGTCCGCAAGACCCGGGTCGGCGCGCTGTCCACGACGGACCTCGACCGGCGGTTGCGGGAGCGCGGGATCACCACGCTGGTCGTCGCCGGGCTCACCACCGGCGGGGCCGTCCTGTCCACCGTCGCCGACGCCGCCGACCGCGACTACCGGCTGCACGTCCTGTCGGACGGGGTCGCCGACCCGGACCCGCACCTCCACCGGACGCTGGTGGGCGGCGTGTTCCCGAGAACGGCCCACGTCGTCGACACCGCCGGGCTGCTGTCGCTCCTGCGCGCAAGCCGATAGCCGCGAACGTTCGATTTCACTTTCGTATCGCGGGCGGGCCGAATTACCCGCGCCCCCAATACTGGGTGCATGGCTCCCTCGAACGGCGACTTCGACGCGTTCGCCTCGATGATCGACGAAAGAGTCACGGCACGCAGGGCCGCTCCGGCGCTCGTCGTGAAGATCTATAAGGGCACCCGGGCGGCCGCCCCCGGCGTCGTGGTCAAGGCGCTCGCCCGCCGCCTGCGCACGGCCGACGACCGGCCGCTCGTCCCGTACGCCGAGGTCGACGCAGCCACCGGCCTGGACGGGATCGTCGTCCAGCTGGGGAACACGACGCCACGCGGCTGGGGCACAGTACGTTTTCCCCGTTATCGGGTGTTGAAGGCGATAAAGGAAGGTGAGCAGGCAACCGGTGCACTAGAGCTGGCTTTTCACGACCTCCACCCAAATCTCGCCTATTTCGTCCGGAACGCCAACCAAGTAGGCGGATTGTCGTTGTTTTTCCAGGTTCTGCTGTTCATCGTGGCGGGCTGGGCGATCCGGGGAGTCTTCCGCTGGTCGTGGCGCCGCCGGACCCGGGGCTGGTTCCCCCGCCACATCGGGCACGACAAGGCCGACTTCTTCCCCGAAGCCGGCCGGCTCATGTGGGGCCCCGACCGGGAGAAGCAGGAGGGGGCCCTGCTCCGGGCGCTCCTGTGCGACCTGGAGGCGGCCTTCACCCCCAGGCTGTCACCGTGGCGGCGGCGTCGCCGCAGCAGGTTCGTGCTCTTCGTCACCGGCGACGCCGCGCTCACCGACCGCGTCGCCGAAGCCGTACGGGACACCCGCGTACGCCGCACGATCGTGATCGCCGCCCCGGCGTCCGGCGCCGAGGCCCCGGGCCCGGACCTCAGGTGGACGGCGAGCGCCCTCGACGGCAGGACGGCCCTCGCCACGACGGCCCTTGCCACGACGGAGGGCGTCATCCAGGGGACCGACGGCCTCGACGCCGCCGCCCTGGCGGGCCGCACCAGGATCCCCGTACGGCTCGGCAGCCCCGCGCTCGCCACGACGGAGGCCGTGGCGCAGGGCCTGGCCGTGGCCGGGCTGGCGGTCCTGCTCGCGATCCCCTGGCTGCCCCCGATCCGGCCGCCGGACACCTCCTGCCTCGCGCGGCCCGCGCCCGGCTCCGCGGGGCCGCCCTCCCCGGTCCCGGACGCCGCCGGGGCGCAGCGCCTCTACGCCGCGGACAAACAGCGGATCGAGGCCGAGAACGCCAGAGTCGCGGCCAAGGAGAAGGAGGGATACACCGTCAAGACGGTGGTGTACCTCGGCTCCGGCGTCGTGACCTTCGAGCACCCCGAGTACAACGGCGTGCTCCCCGAACTGCGCGGGATCCGGCTGGCCCAGCAGAAGATGAACGACATGGCCGAGGCCACCCCGCACAGCCGGCGCAACTACGACGGCAACGTCTTCGTGCGGGTGAACGTCCAGGAGGCCGGCGCCGGGTACGCGAAGGCGCCCGAGATGGCGCGCCGGATCGCGGCCCAGCCGGACCGCAAGGTGCTCGGCGTCATCGGGCTGGGCGAGAGCAGGAAGGAGACGATCGAGGCCCAGCGGATCCTCGGCGACGGCGGCCTGCCCATGCTGGGCATCGGCGCCACCTCGGAGACCTTCCAGTCGCACCCGCTCTATCACCAGGTCTCCTACGACAATCCGGAGCAGGCCCGGCTCATCGCGGCCTTCGCCAGGAACGCCGGCGTCATCCCCGCCAAGGACGGCACCTGCGCCCCCGCCGCGTCGGCCGTCATCCTCGGCGACCCCGACGACGACTACAGCAAGACCCTCAGCGACGACCTCGCCGCCGCGTTCCGGCCGAGCACCCAGCTGTGGTTCTCGCCGTCGAACAAGAGCCCCCAGCCCGGCGGCAAGACGGTCTACAGCCTGTCGGCGCTGGCCGACGAGACCTGCGCGATCGTCGCCAAGGACCCGCGGCGCACCCTGGTCGTCTGGCCGGGACGGGCCCAGCGGCTGCGCGACTTCCTGCAGACCGTCAAGGGCAAGAACGCCTGCCCGAGCGCGCTCACCGTGCTGGCCGGGGCCGACGTCACCACCACGGTGGCGCGCGCGCAGCAACTGTCCTTCGACGGCGTCACGCTCTACTACTCGGCGCACGCGCTGCCCAGCCGGCCGCCGAACGAGATGGGCAAGGAGTACCTCGACCGCTACTCCGCCGCCTACGGCCACGACGCCTGGTACGACCACTGGCGCGGGCCGCTCGCCTACGACGCCCTCATGACCATGGCCACGGCCGTCAACACCGTCTGCCAGCTCAACAAGGCGGCGGGGTGCGGGCGGGGCTCGGTGCAGGTGCTGTCCTCCTTCGGCGTCGGCGGCGACGCCGGCCTGCGCGGCGCCACGGGCACGATCGTCTACCCGAGCGATCCCCGCAACGCCTCGGGCGCGGTGACCGTCGTGCCGTCCGACAAGAGGTTCCTCATCCTCCGCGACACCCCCCAAGGGCCGGTGGTGGCCATGGAGTGCGGCCGCCGCGACGGCGGCGACGTGAAGACCACCTGGGGTCCGCACGACGAGTTCGCCTGCCCCCGCCGCTGAGCCCGTGCGCTGATCCCGGGCACGGGCCCGTCACGCCGGGGTCAGGCACCGCTCCTGGTGCGCAGGACGAGGCCGCCGCCGTCCGCGGGCCCGAACCCGAGCTCCCGCAGCTCGGGGACGTCGATCGCGGTGACGACGCCCAGGGCGCCGGCCTCGGCCACCTCGTGGACCGCGAGGCGGGCCAGCGCCCGGCGCACCCCGGCCGGGACGCCGGGCAGCACGCACGCCACGTCGAGGCGGGCCATGGTGTGCCGCTCGTCCTCCCAGGACGCGGCCGCGTGGCCGACGAAGGGCTCCCCGCGGTCGTGGTCGAGGTAGGCCTGGAGCCAGCAGGCCAGCCGCGCCTCGGCGATCAGCCGCCGCGGGACGCCGACGTCCAGCCCCGCCCTGGCCAGCCAGAACCCGGCATCGGTGGCGGGCGCGTCGTCGTCGAGGGGGACCGCGTCGACGTAGTATCCGGCCGGCCAGACGTCCGGAGCGTCGCGGGTGTCCAGCAGGACCCGGCCGTCGCGGACCGTCCGGCGGCTCCGGCGGACCAGCCCGGTGTCGAGCTCCTCCATGAGGAGGAACTCGACGTCGTGGGCCCACGCGTCGGCCGAGGACACCGGAAGGCCGGTCCACGCGCTCTCCGACGCCGCCGGGAACCCGATGCGCAAGGCGTACGTGTTCGGGTCCCGCCGCCAGCGGAAGACCACCAGCAGGCCGTCGCCCTCCGCCACGACCTCGACCCCTGCGAAGCCCGCCGTCACGGCGCCAGGACGCAGCAGCCGCGCCCTGACGGCTGCGAGCGCATCGGCACGGGACCACTCGACAGTCACGCCTCCAGGCTGTCACATCCGCGAGCGGGCGTGACCGTTGCTCACCTGTCGCCGGGCTCCGCGGGGCAGGGGTCGCCGACGCGGACGGGCGGGACCGGGCAGAGCACCTTGCGACGCTGCTCGGTCAGGCCGCCGAGCCAGGACTCGTCGTGGACGTAGCCGTACCTGCTGCCCGCCCATACCGGGCCGTAGCGGTAGATGACCACGCGGCGCTCGCCGGGGTTGGTGCGGGTGGAGCCGCCGTGCATGAGCCCGTCCACGAAGAGCAGCGCGTCGCCCTTGTCCAGGTGGACGGGGATCGCGCCCGGCAGGGTGTCCATGCGGTCGCCCCTGGCGTAGTCGCCGGCCAGCGGGTGCCGGAAGTTCGACTTGTGCGAGCCCGGCACCACCATCGTCGCGCCGTCGCCCGCGCCGATGTCGGTCAGCGCGAGGATGATGTTGACCTGGCCGCAGCGGAAGACGCCGTGGTCGTAGCGGTAGCCGCAGCGCAGCGCGGTGCGGTAGCCGCCGGAGTGCACGGGGTGGTGCCCGCCCGACTCGCGGATGGAGGCGATCGTCTCGTCGACGAAGACGCCCGGGATGTAGCTGTCCTCCTCGCCCGCGTAGTGCCTGACCAGGCCGAACCAGCTCGGGTGGTCGACCAGCTCCTCGAACGGCCGGCCCGCCGCCACCGCCTGGTGCAGCTCGAAGCCGGTCTCGGGGGTGTAGTCGCGGCGCTGTGCGCCCCGGTACCACTCGCCCCTGGCCAGGTGGCGGGGGAAGGCGTCGAACTCCTCGTTGAGCCGCCGCAGCAGATCCGCGTCCACGGCGTTCCTGAGGATCAGGTAGCCGTTGAGGTCGAACAGGAAGTCGTCCAGCTCGGACATGGTGGAACCTCCGGGGTGTGGTGAGATGCCGCCACTCTGCCGTGATGGGGTCGTTCCGGTCATCCACCCGGAAGATCGGAGATGTCGCATATCCTCAAGGTGTGCGATCTCTCGCCCAGGTCATCGGCCTGCAGGCGTTCCACGTGACGTCTGGTCCCATGCCCCGCTCCCACCTCCACCCCGAGGTCGAGTTCAACCTCGTCCTGTCGGGCACCGCCCGGTACGCGACCGTCGGCGGCGAGGTGGACCTGCCGCCCGGCCGGCTCGCCGTCTTCTGGGGCGGCTACCCGCACCGGCTGCTCACGGCCGAGGGCGTGGACTTCCTGTGGGCGACCGTCCCGCTGAGCGCCGTCATCGGCCACGACCCGCTGCGCGGCGCGGTCGAGCGGGCGCTGTCGGGAGAGTTCCTGTACGGCACCGCCGCCGAGGGCGAGCACGACCGCTTCCTCATGAGCCGCTGGGACCGGGAGCTGCGCCACGAGCCGGCCCCCGCCGTGGCCGAGGTCTGCCTGCTGGAGATGCACGCCCGGCTGGCCCGCCTGACCGGCGGGCCGCGCGGGACGGCGCCCGCCGAAGCGGCGGCGGCCGGATCGGCCGAGCGGATGCTGGCCGTCGTCGCCCGCCGCTACACCGACCGGCTGACGGTCGAGGAGATCGCCGAAGCCGCCGGGGTGCACCCCACCTACGCGGCCCTGGCCTTCAAACGCGCCCTCGGCATGCCCGTCTGGCAGTACGTCACCCGGCTGCGGGTCGCCCACGCCTGCCGGTTGCTGCTGGTCACCGACTGGGGCGTGGACAGGGTCGCGCACGCCAGCGGCTTCCGGACGAGGTCGAGCTTCTACCGGGCCTTCGGCGAATCGACCGGCCTGACGCCCACGGAGTTCAGGCGGCGGGCGAGCGCCGACGGGGGGTGCCCTCCGTGACGCCCGCCGGGAAACGCACGGTGACGCGCAGGCCCCCGGACGGGCGCGGGACGAGGTCGAGCGTCCCGTCGTGCGCGCGGACGATGCTGCCGACGATCGCCAGGCCCAGCCCGACCCCCGCGTGATCGGCGCGGACGCGGTCGGTGCCCCGCCGGAACGGCTCCACCAGCGTGGGGACCACGTCCGGGTGCAGCTCGTCGCCGGTGTTCTCGACGGTGAGGGTCACCGTCCCGGCGTGCACGGCGGTCGTGACCCACACCGTGCCCTGCCCGGCGAGGTTGTGCACGATCGCGTTGTGCACGAGGTTCGTCGTCATCTGCAGCAGCAGCGCGGGCGAGCCGGTGGCGGGGGCCAGGTCACCGGCGGTCTCGACGGCGAGGCCGCGCCGCTCGGCGAGGGGCAGCAGCGTCTCGACGGCCTCCTCGGCGATCAGCGACAGGTCGACGCGCTCGCGCGGGAAGGACCGCTGGTCGGCACGGCTGAGCAGGAGCAACGCCTCGGTGAGGTCGATCGCCCGGGTGTTGACCAGATGGAGGCGGTCGACGAGCTCGGCGGGGTCGCGGGTGGGGTCGGTGCGGGCGACGTCGAGCAGCGTCCGGGCGACGGCGAGCGGGGTGCGCAGCTCGTGGGAGGCGTTGGCGGCGAATCTGCGCTGCTCGGCGACGTGCGCCTCGAGCCGTACGAGCATGGTGTCGAAGGCGTCGGCGAGCTCGCGCAGCTCGTCCGCGCGGCCCGGCAGCCGGATGCGGTGGGAGAGCGAGCCGCCGGTGACTGCGCGGGCGACGTCGGTGATGCGGGTGAGGGGCGCGAGCATCCGGCCGGCCAGCAGCCACCCGCCCACGAGGCCGAACACCATCAGGAACACCAGCACGAGAGCCGCGACCGGGGCGAACGACCGCAGGATGGCCGAGCGGTTGACCATGAAGTCGCCGGTGGAGTAGATGGCGTCGTCGGGCAGACCGCGCATGTAGTACACCCCGACGGCGCCGAGCGGCACGAGGCCCGCGACCACGAGGAACCCGGCGTAGCTCAGGGTGAGCTTGAGCCGCACGCTCAGCCCGGGGGCCCTACCCACGATCGTCCCCCTCGCTCCCGGCCGCGGGCGCCGTGTCGATGCGGTAGCCGACCCCCGGCACGGTGGCGATCACCCAGGGCTCGCCCAAGCGCTTGCGCAGGGACGAGACCGTGATGCGGACGGCGTTGGTGAAGGGGTCGGCGTTCTCGTCCCACGCCCGCTCCAGGAGCTCTTCGGCGCTGACGACCCCGCCCTCGGCCGCGACGAGGACCTCGAGCACGGCGAACTGCTTGCGGGTGAGCGCGACGTAGCGGCCGTCGCGGAAGACCTCGCGGCGGAACGGGTCCAGGCGCAGGCCCGCGATCTCGCGCACCGGCGGCCTGCTGTGGGCCCGCCTGCGGTCGAGCGCTCTGAGGCGGAGCACGAGTTCGCGCAGCTCGAAGGGCTTGGTGAGGTAGTCGTCGGCGCCGAGTTCGAAGCCGCTGGCCTTGTCGTCGAGCCGGTCGGCGGCGGTGAGCATGAGGATGGGCATGCCGCTGCCGGAGGCGACGATGTGCCCGGCGATCTCGTCGCCCGAAGGCCCCGGGATGTCGCGGTCGAGGACGGCGATGTCGTAGGCGTTGACGCTCAGCAGCTCCAGGGCGGTGTTCCCGTCGCCGGCGATGTCGGCGGCGATCGCCTCCAGGCGCAGACCGTCGCGGACGGCTTCCGCCAGATAGGGCTCGTCCTCCACGATCAGTACCCGCATACCCTGACCGTACGGCCCGGGGCCTATCGCCGGCATATGAAAAATCCCATACGGGCCGGCAACGGCCCGCTGCCTTGACTGGCGGCATGATACCCAGCGGACCAGCACGAACGGCAGCCCGCGTGGCCCGGCCGGCCCTGGTGGCCGCGCTCGTCGTCCTCGGTGTGACGCTCGCCGCCGGCGTCGTCGTCCATCAGGCGGCGACGTCCCCGGCCGTCTCGGCGTACGAGGAGGCCGAGGGGGCCGTGCCCGACGGCGCGACGGTCTTCGACGACGGGGTCCCGGCCGTCGCCGGCCTCGACGCCGACCTGCTCCGGGCCCTGCGCCGGGCGGCGGCCGAGGCGGCGGGCGACGGCGTCGAGTTCGTCGTCAACAGCGGCCGGCGTTCCCCGGCGTACCAGGAGCGGCTGCGCCTCGAGGCGGTCGCCCGGTACGGCTCGGCGCGGGAGGCCGCCCGATGGGTCGCCTCCCCGGACAGGTCGTTGCACGTGTCCGGGGACGCGGTCGACCTGGGGGCGGCCGCCGCCGGATGGTTGTCGGCGCACGGCGCCGCGTACGGGCTGTGCCAGATCTACCGCAACGAGCCCTGGCACTACGAACTGCGTCCGAAGGCCGTCGGCCGCGGCTGCCCGCGCATGTACGCCGACCCCACCCGCGACCCGAGGCTGCGGCGCTGACCCGCGTCCCGCTCAGGACAGGGGCACGCCGCGGTAGGCGCGCCAGAGCGCCAGGTCGTAGCCCAGGCCCAGGGCCGCGCCCAGCAGCAGGGGAGCGCCCAGCGCGGCCAGCGTGCCGGTCAGCATGGTGGTGGCGGCGATCGGCGCGACCGAGACGGCGACGCCGCGGGCCAGGCTGGTCATGCCGGCGGCGGCCGTACGCTGCCCCGGCGGGACGACCGCGGCCGTGAACGCCTGCCGCGCCGGTACGTCGATCTTGGACACCGTCTGGCGGAGCAGCAGCAGGACGACGGCGGTGGCCAGGTCCGGGGCGAACGGGATGCAGGCCAGCAGCAGGTTGGCCACGGTGTGGGGGAGGAGCATCGTGGCCAGCAGGCCGCGCCGGGCGGCCAGCAGCGGCGCGGTGAGCTGGGCCAGCGCCGGCAGCAGATCCGGGTCGGCGGGCGCGGTCCGGGGCGGCTCGGCCTGCGGCGTCAGGTTCCAGAACTTCGATCGGAAACAGGCTCCTGGCCTGCGCGTTCGGCATGGGGCATGATGCCCCGGGCGGCGCGGCGGCCGCGCCGTGAACGCGCGAAGACGCACGACCATATTGCGCGGGCCCGCCGCCGCGTCAGGCGGCGGGTTCGAGGTGGACGTGCAGGTCGGTGGCGTGGGCGGGGACGGGGTCGCCGTCCGGCCCGGTGACGGCGGTCACGGCCAGACCGCGGTCGCGGCCAGCTCCTCGAACACCTCGCGGGGATACCAGTGCAGGACCCACGGGCGTTCGGCGACGGTGACGTCCGGGCCGTGGTGGCGTTCGTAGCGCAGGAGGGTCGTCTGCGTCCGGGCGGTCTCGTCGCGTCGCTGGGAGACGACGGACACCCGCAGGGCGGCGCCGTCGGGGGCGACGGCCGTGCGCGCCCGGCCGAGCTGGTCGGCCGGGACCGGGTCGGGGGTGAACAGCGGAACCAGCGCGACGCCGCCCTCCTCCAGGTGGGCGCGGATGCCGCGCAGGGCCGCCAGCGCCGTGGCGTCGTCGGGGAGCAGGGTGAAGGTCGGCCCGGCCAGGAAGATCGACCGGTAGCGGCGGGGCAGGCTCAGGCTCTCCATGCGCTGGTGGAACAGCGTCACGGACACGTCCAGCTCGCCGGCCCGGTGCCGGAGCCGGGCCAGCATGTCCGCCGAGGAGTCGACGCCGTCGACGTCCAGGCCGCGCCGGCGCAGCTCCAGCAGGGGATCGCCGTCCCCGCAGCCCAGCTCCAGCGCGGGGACGCCGGTACGCCCGACGAAGGCGGCATAGGGCTCCGGGTCCTGGGAGACGGATTTCAGCGGCCCGTAGAGCTCCGCGACCAGGCCGGTGTAGAAGTCAGCTGGATCCACCTTCGTCACAGTACGCACATGATCCAGCTGGTTCACTCCATTATCGAGCCGGGGACGGCCGCCGAGGCGTTCCAGAAACCGGCGTACCGGCCGCCGCGGCGCAGCAGCTCGTCGTGGGAGCCGGCCTCCACGATCCGGCCGCCGTCGAGGAAGACGACGTGGTCGGCGCGCCGGACGGTCCGCATGCGATGGGCGACCATGACAACGGTACGCCCCGCCATCAGCCGCTCGACGCCCTCGTGGACGGCCGCCTCGTTCACCGGGTCCAGCGCCGAGGTCACCTCGTCCAGCAGCACGACGGGGGCGTTCTTCAGCAGCGCCCGCGCGATCGAGACGCGCTGGCGCTCGCCGCCGGACAGCAGCGCCCCGCCCTCGCCGACGTTCGCCGCCCAGCCGCCGGGCAGCCGCTCGACCACCTCGTCCAGCCGGGCCGCCGTCGCCGCCGCCCGCACCTCGGCCTCGCCGGCGTCCGGACGGCCGAGCCGCACGTTGTCCTCGATCGTGCCGTCGAACAGGTAGACGTCCTGGAAGACGACGGAGATCCGGCTCATCAGCGTCTCGGTGCTCATGTCGCGCACGTCCACGCCGCCCACGCGGACCGCGCCCGCGTCCACGTCGTGGAAACGGGCCAGCAGTTGCAGCAGCGTGCTCTTGCCCGCCCCCGACGGCCCGACCACGGCGAGCCGCTGCCCCTCGGGCACGGAGAACGACACGTCGCCGAGCACCGCGCGGTCGCCGTGCCGGAAGGCGACGGACTCGAACGCCAGGTCGTGGCGTACCGGCTCGACCGGTTCGCGCGGCTCCGGCAGCGGCTCGGTGCGCAGCACCGCGTCCAGCCTGGCCAGCACGGACCGCGCGGCACGCAGCTTGCCCCCGACCTCCGACAGCGACAGCAGCGGGTCCGCGCAGCGGGCGGTCAGCACGAGCACCGCCAGGACCTCCGCCACGCCGAGCTCCCCGCCCAGCGCCAGGTAGGCGCCCAGCGCCAGGATCAGGCTGAACGCGGCCTGCACCACCAGCGCCAGCCCCACCACGCCGGGCAACGTCGAGACCACCGTACGGCGGGAGGCGCGCCGCACCTCGCGCAGCGAGTCGTCGAGCAGCGCGAACCGTTCGCCGGTGCGGCCCGCGGCGCGCAGCACCGGCTGGGTCTGGAGGAACTCGACGACGCGTCCCGCGGCCTCCTTGTCGCGTTCGTGGCGCTCGGCGTCGGCCGCCGCCGTCGAGCGGGCCGTCCAGCGCTGGACCGCCGCCACGACGGGCGCCGCGGCCAGCGCGGCCAGCCCCGTCCGCCAGTCGACGGTGAACATCACCGCCACGATGGTCAACGGCGTGACCAGCGCGGAGACGAACGGCGCCAGCAGGTGGGCGATGATGCTCATCGCCTGCAACAGGCCGCGGCTGGCCATCACGGACACCTCGCCCACCCGGCCGGTGTCGTACCAGCCGAGGGGGAGCCGGGCCAGGTGCTCGCCGAGCCGGTGGTACATGCCGCGCAACATCGAGGTCCCCACCCGCATGCCGGCCAGGTCGCTGGTGTAGCGCAGCACGGCGTAGACCGCCACCGCGGCTCCGAACGCGGCCAGCCAGGGCCAGGCGTCCGCGGGCGCGCCCCCGAACAGCGCCCGCAGCACGGGCACCAGCAGCGCGTAGGACAGCCCCTCGGCCGCGGCGGTCGTCGTCATCAGGGCCACGGTGCGGCGCGCCGGTCCGGCGTAGCGGTGTCCCAGCACGCGCAGCAACATGCGGATCATCGGGATCGTCCTCCTTGCGGCACGGCGTCGCCGGTCTCGGTCTCGTCGGTGAGCGCCGATCGGTGGGAGCGCCAGAACGCGGCGAACCGCCCGTCCCGCGCCAGCAGGTCGGCGGGCCTGCCGCGCTCGACGATCGTCCCGTTCTCCAGCACGGCGACGGTGTCGGCGTCGATGACGGTCTCCAGGCGGTGGGCGATGACCAGGATCGTCCGCTCGCCGTCCAAGGTCGCCAGGGCGCGGCGCACCGCCTGCTCGGTCTGCGGGTCGGCGCAGGCGGTGGCCTCGTCCAGCACCAGCACGGGCGTGGCGGCCAGCAGCGCGCGGGCGATCGAGATGCGCTGCGCCTCGCCGCCGGACAGGCCGGTGTCCTCGCCGATCACCGTGTCGTACCCGCGGGGCAGTTCCAGGACGCGGTCGTGGATGTGCGCGAGCCGGGCGGCCCGCACGATCTCCTCGCGGCCGGCGTCCGGCACGCCCAGCGCGATGTTGTCCGCGACCGACGCGCGCAGCAGCCGGACGTCCTGGAAGACGAAGGAGACCCGCCGGTAGAGCTCCCGGCTGCCGATCTCGCGCAGATCGACCCCACCCAGGACGACCGAGCCGTGCGTCGGGTCGAAGAACCGCGGCAACAGCCGCACCAGCGTGGACTTGCCGCCGCCCGACGGCCCGACGAGCGCGGTGACCGTGCCCGGCTCCAGCTCCAGGTCGATCCCGCGCAGCACCTCGCGGCCGTCGTCGTAGCCGAACCGCACGTCCCGCAGCTCGATCCGGTGCCCCCGGGGAACGACCGGACGGGCGGGCTCCGGCAGCGGCGGCACCGCGAGCACGTCCTTGATCCGGGCAACCGCGCGCCGGGCGGCCTGGAGATCGTCGAAGCCGTGGCCGAGCGCCGCGACCGGGGCCGTCAGGCCCAGCCCGAGCAGCAGGAAGGGCAGCAGGTCGGCCGGGGCCAGGCCGCCGCCGGTGATCAGGGCCGCACCGCCGGCCAGCACGACCAGCAGCACGAACGGCGGCGACAACGCGACCTGCATCCCCGCCGCGATCAGGGACATGCCGCGCGCCCACCGGCCGAAGGTGCCGGCGAAGTCGTCGGCGGCGCGCAGGAAAGCCTGGTGGGCGCGCCCGGCGCCGCCGAACGCCTTGACCACCGCGATGCCCTGCACGAACTCCACGACGGAACTGGCGATACGCCCCATGGCGGCGTCGAACTCCTCCTGCTCGCGCAGCCGCGCGGGCCGCATCATCAGCGGCACCAGCGCCAGGGCCAGCGCCACCGGGATCAGCGTGATCAGGGTGAGCCGCCAGTCGACGGTCAGCAGGTAGGCCAGCGACACCGCCGGCACCACGAACGCCGCGGCCAGGTCGCCGGGGGCGTGGGCGATGAACGGATGCACCGCGCTGACGTCCTCGCCCACCACCTTGGCCAGCTCGCCGGTGCGGCGGGTGGACAACCAGCCGAGCGGCACGCGCCCGAGCCGGTCCGCCAGCCGCCGACGTAACGACAGCTGCACCCGGCCGTCGAGCACGTGCCCGAGCCCCGACGACGCGCCCGTCAGCAGCAGCCGCACGAACAGCCCGGCCACGCCCGCGAGCACCGCGATCCGGACGCGATCGGCGTCCACCGGGCCCGGCGACAGCAGGACGCGGCCCACCTCGACGACCGCCAGCAGCGGCGCCAGGCCCGCGACCGCGCCGATCACCTGCGACACGACGACGGCGACGAACGCCGGCACGTGCGGCCGCAGCAGCCCGCCCGCGCCCGTTTCCGGCGGCGGGACGGCCTCGGGCGGCTCGGGGACGGCCTCGGGCGGCTCGGGGGCCGGCCGGTGTCCCCGGCTCGTTTCGCGGCTGCCGGTCATGGGTCCTCCAATTCCGCTACCTGAAGTATCGATACTTAAGGTAGCGCAATCGGATATCGTTCAGGCATGTCCCGAGCGAGCACTTCCGCCAGACCGCCCGGTCGCCCGCGCTCCGGCGTCAACGCCGAGGTGTTCGCCGCCACGTTGCGCACCGTCCACGAGCTCGGCTACGCGCGGGCCACCGTCGAGCGCATCGCCGCCGCGGCCGGTGTGGCGAAGACGACGGTCTACCGGCGCTGGCCGACGAAGGGCGAGCTGATCGTCGACTGCCTGCTCGACGCGTTCGGTCCGGCGCCGCTGGAGGGCGCCGACCGGGCCGAGATCATGTCGTCGATCATCCGGTGGATCGCCGGGAAGATCAGCGAGCCGGGCACGGGCGACGCGTTCGCGGGCGTGTTCAGCGACGCCGTCAGCGATCCGGCCCTGCGTGAGGTCCTGTCCACCCGGTTCCAGGACCCGTACCGGCTCGCGCTCCAGGAGGCGCTCGGCGAGCCGGAGCAGCGCGTCCTGCTCTACATCGACGTCGTCGTCGGCACCTTGCTGCACCGGATGGGCATGACCGGCGAGCCGATGGTCGAGGCCGACGTCGACGCGCTGACCGAGATGGTTCTGCGGCACTTCGCCGGCGAGCCCGGGGAAGCGCCCGGCGCCTGATCCGCGTGCCGCGTCGGCTCCGCGGATGGTCAGGCGGAGGGTTCCCGGCGGAGTGGACGGGCCGGGCGTCGCCGTAGGCCGACGCCCGGCGCCTGCGCCGGTGCGGGGGTCACGACACCCCGGAGGCGATCTTGTTCAGCAGGCCCTGGTCGCCGCGGGCGGCCTGGTCGTGGACGTGGGCCGGGCCCGCCGGGGCCGGCCAGGCGGGGCCGAAGCCGGGGTAGGGGTGGGGCAGCGGTGCGGGAGCGGCCGCGCGGGCCGGCCCGGCCAGCGCGGCGGAGGCCAGCACGCCGGCCACGGCGGCGGCGATCGCGAGGCCGGCTGATCCGCGTCTTCTCTTGAACATTTCGAGGTCCCCTCGACGTGGTCTGGAAGGACCGCCGACAGTAGCAGATTGTTATAGCTCAAGTACAGAGAGTCACATGGCGTGGTGTGAAGCAGTAGCGTGACCGCACGTGAGCGATTACACAGGGTCACCGTCGGTCGAGCTCCGGTCCCCGCGGCGGTGGGTCGTGCTGCTGCTCTGCTGGGCCTCGCTCACCATGACCTCCGTCGACCGTTCCACCTGGGGGCCCGCGTCGCTGCAGGCGGGCGAGGCGCTGGGGGTGTCGCTGGCCGGGCTGGGGGCGTTCGCGACGGCGTACTACGTCGGCTACGTGCTGTCCAACATCGGCGGCGGGCTGCTCGGCGACCGGATCGGCAGCCGGGTCGTGTTGTCGGGGTCGTTGTTCACGGCGGGCGGCTTCATGATCGCGTTCGGGTCCGTGCCGTCCGCCGGGGCCGGGATCGCGGTGCAGGCGCTGATCGGGCTCTGCGCGGGGGCCGACTTCGCGGCGGGCGTCAAGCTCATCGCGTCCTGGTTCGGCGAGCGGGAGCGCGGGCTGGCGATGGGCGTGTTCACCATGGCCTCGTCGCTCGGCACGATGATCGCCAACGTGCTCGTGCCCCGGCTGATCCAGTGGTACGACTGGCGGGCCTCCTACCACCTGTTCGGGATCGTGTCGATGGGGCTCGCGCTGGTGTGCCTGACACTGCTGCGCGACCGGCGCGAGCCGCCGGCCGCGCCGGCCGCGCGCCCGTCGCTGCGCGGCCTGGCCCGCGACCGGGACCTGCTGCTGATCGGCCTGGCCGGCTTCGGCGGGCTGTGGGGCACGTACGGCTTCGTGACCTGGTCCAACACCCTCATGGTGAAGGGGCACGGGCTCGACCCGGTGACGGCCGGGACGGTCGTCGTGGTGTTCGCGGCGGCGGGCGCGGTGGGCAAACCGGTCATCGGCCTGGCCACCGACCTGGCCGGACGGGGACGCAAACGCCCGGCGGTCGCCGTGCTGGTGGCCTTCGCCGGCTGCCTGCTGCTGTTCGGCCGCATGGAGACGGAGACGGCGTTCCTGGTGACGGCCGGGTTCGCGGGGCTGGGCGCGTACCTGTACTCGCCGTTGCTGATCGCCATGGTGCCCGGCCTGTCCGGGACGGCGCTGGCCGGCTCGGCGGCGGGCGCGACGAACGCGGTGGCGCAGCTGGGCAGCGTGACCGTGCCGGTCGTCGTGGGGGCGGTCTACCAGGCCGGCGGCTCCTTCTCCGCCGCGTTCGCCACCCTGGCCGCCGGGCCCGTGGCGGGCGCGGTGGCGCTGTGCTTCGTCCGCGAGGCGCGGGGGGGGGGGGGGGCCCCCCGCCCCCCCCCCCCCCGGGCGGGGGGGGGCCCCGGGGGGGCGGGGCCCCCGGGGGGGGGGGGGGGGGGGGGGGGGGGGGGGGGGGGGGGGGGGGGGGGGGGGGGGGGGGGCGGCCCCCCCCCCCCCCCCCCCCCGCCCCAGGTCGGTTCGCCGGCGTGACGGCGCCGCCGGGCCGGGAGGCGTTCGGCGTGACGGCGTGACGGCGGCAAGCCGGGAAGCGGTCGGGCTGCTGTGTCGTCGCCGGGATTCAGCGCAGCCGGTCCAGCACCGCTCGCAGCACGGGGGCGAACGCGTCGGGGTCGTCGGCGAAGCCCGTGTGGTCGCCGGGGAACAGGACGGGGTCGAGCCCGAGCGCCTGCCCGAGGGCGCGGGAGGCGCGGTCGCACAGCTGCCCGGCCGACTCCTCGCCGATGCCGATCACCAGACCGGGCGTCGCGCGCAGCCGGTCCAGGTCGGGCGCCCAGTGCGTGGTGGCGTGCAGCTCGTGGGCGAACCAGCGGCGCTCGTCGGCGACGTCCCGCGGGTCGCGCGGGCCGCCGAACATCATCTCCAGCGCGCCGTCCGGCACCGTGATGCCGGCCTGGCCCATGACCCCTGCCCAGGCTCCGACGACGTCGCCGCTCAGGTAGGCGGCGATGAGCTCGTCGGTCTGGCGGTGCAGCTCGTCGCGGTCCGGCAGCAGCTCGATCAGCGGCGGTTCGTGGGCGACGACGCCGCGCACCTGCTCGGGACGGGCCTGCGCCAGGGCCAGCGCGGTGACGGCCCCGCCGCTGGAGCCGAAGACGACGGCCGGACCGGCGTCCACGTGCGCCAGCAGGCGGGACAGGTCGTCGGCGCGCAGCCGCGGCGTGGAGTCCTGGGCGGGGTCGTCCAGCGGGCTGTGCCTGATGCCGCGCGGGTCGGTGGTCAGCACCGTGTGGTCGCCGGCGATCAGGTCGGCCAGCGCGGCGAAGGAGCCGGCGTCCATCGGCGCGCCGACGAGTGCGACGAGCGGGCCCTGGCCGCGTACCTCGAAGTGCAGGCGGGCGCCCGGGACGTCGAGCGTGGAGACGGTCGTGGAGACAGTCGCGGTCATGATGTCCTCCTGGAAGCGGCGGCCCTGACGTGGGCCGCCGGATGGTCGGCCGCGGCCGCGGTCGTGGCGACCGCGTCCAACAGCGGTGGTGCGGCGACGGCCACGAGCAGCGCCAGGGCTGCCGGGATCACCAGGGCGAGGGGCAGCGACGCCGTCGTGGCGACGTACCCGATGAGGGCGGGGCCGACGAGGCCGCCGCCGTAGCTGACGGTGGTCACCGCGGACAGGCCGCGCGCGGCCCCGCCCACGGTGCCGAGCAGGCTGGCCACGACCGGCCAGACCACGGCCACGCCCGCGCCGGACAGCGCCCAACCGGCCATGGCGCAGCCCAGCCGGACGGCCGCCTCCACGGGCAGGACGCCCGCGAGCAGGACGAGCCCGTAACCGGCGGTGGCGGTCGCGCCGGCCAGCCGGATCGTGACGCGGACGCCGAGCCGCGTCCTGACGGCGTCGCCGGCGAACCGGACGAGCGTCATCGCCACGAAGAAGACGGTGTAGACGAGCGACCCGGTGGCCGGGTCGGCGCCCAGGACGCGGGTCGCGTGCACCCCGGCCCAGTCGGTGGCGGCGCCCTCGGCGACGAACGCGGCGGCGCCGATCACGCCCAGCATGGCCAGCACCCCCGGCCTGAGCCGAGCCACCCCCCGCCCCTCCGCCCCCCGCCCCTCCGCTCCGCGCACCCCGCCCGCACCCCCGCCGACGGCCCCGAGAGTGGTCCTGACAGCGCCCCCGACGGTGACCCCGACGGTGGTCCCGGCAGCGCCCCCGACGGTGGCCTCGACGGTGGTCCCGGCCGTGCCCCCGGTGGCGGTCTCGCCCGTGGTCCCGGCCGTGGTCCTGACGGTGATTCCGGCCGTGGTCCCGGTGGTGGTCCCGGTGGTGGTTCCGGCCGTGGCCCGGGTGGTGGCCATGGCGGCGCCCCCGACGGCGGCCATGGCGGCGGTCAGCGCTGTCGCGCCCACCAGCATCAGCACCCGCACGTCGGCCCCCGCACGCAGGGCCGCCGTGACGAGCGCGCCGCCCGCCACCGCGCCGAGCGTCCACGTGCCGTGCACCGTGGCCATGATCGGCCGCCCGAGCCCTCGCTCGACGGCCACCGCCTGGACGCTCAGGGCCACGTTCAGCAGACCGAAGAGCACCCCGAGCAGAGCGGCCGAGACCATCAGCGGCCCGGGACCGGCCGCCAGCGCCGGGCCGGCCAGCGCCAGCGCCGCCGCCGGTGCGCAGACCCGCAGCAGCCCGCCTCCGGACCACCGGTCGCACAGCCGTCCGGCCACCGGCATGGCCACGAGGGAGCCGGCGGCCAGCACCATGAGCAGCGCGCCGAGTCCGCCGGGCCCGAGCCCGAGGCGCGCGTCGGTGGCGGGCAGCGTGGCGGCCCACACCGCGTTCGTGACGCCCGTCAGCCCGTAGCAGAGGGTGATCGTTCCTCGTCCGGCCATGTCCTGATCCTTGCGGTGGCGCGGCGTCGGGGTCCAACACCTGTTCGAACGCGATTCACGCGCCAGCAGTGTGAATCAGGTAGGAAGGTGGCATGCCGGACGACGTCGAGATCCGCCTGCTGCGCCACTACGTGGCCGTCGCCGAGGAGTTGCACTTCAGCAGAGCCGCCCAGCGCCTGTACGTGGCGCAGCAGGCGCTCAGCCGCGACGTCCGCAAGCTGGAGGACCGGGTGGGCCGCCGGCTCCTGGAGCGCACCACCCGCAAGGTCGCCCTCACCCCGGAGGGACGCCTGCTGCTGACCCGGGCACGGGAGATCCTCGCCCTGTACGACGCCACCATGCTGGACCTGCGCGGCCGGCCCAGGTCGCTGACGGTCGACGTCGTCGGCGCCGGTCTGACCCCTGCCCTGGTGCTGGCCGCGGCCCGCGCCCACGCGCCGGGGGTGGAGTTCTTCGCCCGCTTCCACAGCGGCACCGAAGCGGCCCCGCCCCTGCTCGCCGACGGCCGCCTGGACGTCACCTTCGGCCGCAGCCCCGAACCGCCCGGCCTCGGAACGCTCAGCTCCGGAACGCTCAGCTCCGGAACGCTCAGCTCCGAAGCACTCGGCTCAGGAGCGTCCGGCCTCGGAGCGTCCGGCCTCGGAGCGTCCGGCCTCGGAGCGTCCGGCCTCGGAGCGTCCGGCCTCGGAGCGCCCGGCGTCAGAGCGCCGGGCCTGGGAGCGTCCGGCCGCGTGCGGTGGCGGCCGGTACGCCACGAGCGCATCGCGGTGCTGCTGCCCGAGCGTCACCCGCTGGCCCGGCTGCCCGTGATCCCCCTGGAGTCGTTGCGCGGCGCGAGCCCGTGCATCCGCGCCGGCGACCACGCCACGCCCGGCTGGGAGCACGCCGTCCTGCAGTTGCTGGCCCCCTTCGGCGTCGACGCCGCCCTGGCCCACCCGCACGTGCGCGGCGGCGACGAGCTGGCCCAGCACCTCCGCGACCGCGACGCGCCCATCCTCACGCTCACCACGCAACCCGACATCCAGGGGGCGGTCCTGCGCCCGCTCGTGGACCCGGTCGCCATGTTCCCCTGGACGATGATCTGGCGCGCCGACGACGACCATCCCGGCCTGCAAGCCCTCCACCAGGCCGTGGACGAGCTGGCCGCCGCCCACGACTGGCTCGGCGTCCCGGACGGCGCGTGGTTCCCCGGACCCGAGGCCAGGCCAGCCCGTCAGAAGGCGTAGCTGTCAGAAGGCGTAGCTGTCAGAAGGCGTAGTCGTCAGAAGGCGTAGCGGATGCGGCAGTAGGGGAGCCTGGCGGCGATCAGCCCGGTCAGGGCGGCGACGTAGCGGCCCTTGTGTCCGTTGCGGTAGCGGACGTTCCAGCCGCCCGTCTCCGACCGTTTGGCCTGCTGCAGCTCAGGCCGCCACAACACCTCCTCGGCCTTCGGGTGCCAGCCCAGGTTGACCTGGTGGAGCCGGTCGTTGTGGGTCAGGAAGATCACCTCGGCGGCGAGCTGGGCGCGGGCCTGCGGTGACAGCGCGTCGTCGAGCCGCTCCAGCAGCTCGGCCCAGTCCTCCAGCCAGCCGTCCCGGACCACCACCGGGCTCAGGTTGACGTGGACCTCGTAACCGGCCGCGACGAAGTCGTCGATCGCGTCGATGCGCTCGGCGACCGGCGAGGTGCGGATGTCCAGGAGCTTGGAGTCGGCGGCGGGCATGAGGCTGAACCGCACCCGCGTACGCCCCCGCGGGTCCCAGCCGAGCAGGTCGCGGTTGACGTACTTGGTGGCGAAGCTGGCCTTGGCGTTGGGCAGGTCGCGGAAGAGCTCGACCAGGTCCCGGACGTTGTCGCAGATCGTGGCGTCGAGCGAGCAGTCGGAGTTCTCGCCGATGTCGTACACCCACAGGCGGGGATCGACCTGGTCGGGCCGGGGCTTGACGCCCTGGCGGCCGGCGTGCCGCCGCAGGTAGCCGGTGATCTGGTCGATGTTGGCGAACACCGTGATCGGGTTGCTGTACCCCTTGCGGCGGGGCACGTAGCAGTAGGCGCACGCCATCGCGCAGCCGTTGGCCGTGGAGGGCGCGATGAAGTCGGCCGAGCGGCCGTTGGGCCGGGCCGTCAGCGACTTCTTGACGCCGAGCACGAGCGCCTCGGTCTTGATGCGCACCCAGCGGGCCACGTTCGCCTCGTCGCCGTACAGCTCGGGGATGCGGTGGTGGCTCTCGACCTCGACGATCTCGGCGGCGGGGAACCTGGCGAGGATCTCCCGCCCGCGCGGCAGCGCGGCGGCCGCGGGCTCGGCGTAGATCCGCCGGACGTCGAGGAGGCCGGTCACGGCCGCTCCGGCTGTTCCATGGGGCAAGAATATGCGGTCCGGGACGCGAGTTGCCAGGTCAGCACGGGTGCGCCGCAGCTTCGGCAGTGCTCGCGCCGGTACACCCAGCGCTCGGAAGGGGCCTCCGGGTCGCTCACCACCTGCCCGGCGTCCCGGCCGAGAGCGAGATACCTGACCGCCGCGTCCCACAGCCGCCCGGCGGTCTCGGCGCGGACGCCGCGGGCGTTCGGATGCAGGCCGACGAGGAACAGCAGCTCGGCCCGCCACGCGTTGCCGATGCCCGACCACACCTTCTGGTCCAGCACGGCCGCGCCCACCGGCCCGCCGAACGCGGTCAGCCGTGCCACGGCCTGCTCCGGCACGGCGTCCGCGCGCAGCGGATCGGGCCCGAGCGAGTCACGCAACGCCGCCACCTGCCCGCGGGTCAGCGCCTCGCACCGCGCGGGCGCAATCAGGTCGTAGGCCACCTCGCCGGTCGCCAGCCGCAACCGGGTGCCGGGCCGCGGCGACGTCCCGGGGTCGTCGTACCGCAGGAAGATCCCCCGCATGCCCAGGTGGACGTGCACCGTCGGCGCGTCCGCGAAGTGGTACAGCAGGTGCTTGCCGAGCGCCTCCACCTCCGTCAGCACGCGTCCGTCCCACGGCCGCGCGTCGAACCGCCCCTGCGGTCCCGCGGCGAGCACCGTCCGGCCGGCCAGGTCCGCGTGCTGCCCGGCGGCGTGCCGGTGGATGAGGTGTCCTTCGGGCATGCCCGGGGCCCTACCCCGTGAGCTGCGCCGACGCGCCGCGGGCGGCCGGTCCGCTGAGTGGACCGAACGTTGCCCGCCGCCCTTCCGGCCCAACAGCATGGACGCGACGTAAGTGATCGCTCACGCAGGGCGACGAAGGCTCGGGCGGTCATACCGTCCCACGGAAGGACGAGCACCATGAACGACAGAACGGCGAGGGCCCTGTCCCGGGCCCTCATCGCGACGGCGGTGGCGGGGGCGGCGGTGACGGCGCCCGGTGCGGCCGACGCGAGCAGCGTCCGGGCCGCGGCCGACCCGACCTGCGGGAGCTGGGTCTCCAGCGCGGTCTTCCCCGGCCTGTCGGCCCGGGCCTGCATCTGGGGCACCGGCGCCTCCTGGAAGCAGGCCCAGACCGAGGTCTTCAACGGCACGGGTTCCGCGGTCGAGGTCGAGACCCTGACCGCCACGCTCGACCCGCTCCCCGGCAACGCCCGGTGCACCGCCATCCACCTCCAGAACGGGCAGACCGCGTTCTGCGGCACGCGGAGCGTCCCTGACAACAACCCCTTCCAGTTCGACCGCGCCGTGGGCTCCGTCCAGGTCACCGACCTGGTCCACCGGGAACAGTTCGCCTTCGCGTCCCCCTTCGTCGGCTGAGCGGAAAGGGTGGTGAAGCCTTGACCGGTCCCGCGGAGGAGCCGGAGCAGGTCCGCCTGGTCCGCACCGCCGACCTGGCGGATCTGCGCTTCGGTTTTCCCGGCCTGTCGTTCAAGCGCCCGGCGGCCGGCCGGATCCTGGTCAGGACCGTGCCGGAGCGCGAGGGGCTGATCGTCGTCACGTTCGCCGCCCAGCACATCGTGGAGCAGGCGTTCTTCGAATCGGCCGGGGCCGGGCTGCCCGATCCCGTCCCGGTGCAGCCCCATCCGGCGCCTCCCGTCGTCTCCCGGATCAGCGGGCGCAGCACGCTCGTCTTCGTCGTGGGGCCCGAGGACGAGGTGCCGTACACCGCCGCGGGCCTGCTGGCGGCCATGAGACGGCTGCCGCTGCGCACGGTGGGCGACCAGGGCCAGGCCGACCCGCTGCGCGACCCGGAGGGGGATCCGCGGACCGCGATCGAGCTGCCGTACCGGCTGCTGCTGTCCCCGCCCCCCGACGTGCGCTGGACGCACCGCACGGCCCCCGCAGACGACGCGGACCGGGTGGAGCTGTGGCACACGCGGCTGCGCGACACACGGGCCAGGGCCGTGTGGACCAGGGACTTCCCCGGCGACACGCCGGTCGATCCGCCGCCCGACCCGCTTCCCACGTCATTGACGCCCGCCGACCGGGCCGCGCTCGTCCACCTCACCAGCGACCGCGGGCTGTTCACCGAGCCGGGGCACCAGCCGTACGTGCCGGTGCCCGTCGAGGTCGGCCACCTGATCCTGTCCGCCCTCGGCGGCTGGCTCGACGCCCTCGGCAGCTGGGACCCCCGCCCGGCGATCACGAACGTCAGCCAGTGGCGGCACCGCGCGGCCATGGGCCGCGACCACTACGTACGGGTGCTCTACTCGGGCTATCTGTGCCCCTTCGGGCACCGCGCGGACCTGGTGAAGGTGACCGAGCGGAAGTTCGACCCTGACCGCCCGGAACATCCCGCCTACCTGGCCCAGCGCATCTTCATCACCTGCCGCGAACCGGTCAGGGACTTCCCGCCCGGCGCGGCCCGCCGCGACGCCGACGGCGAACGGCTCGACGCCCAGTTCCCGTTCCGGCGCGTCGAACTGCTGACCCTGGTCACCCCCGACCTCTCGCCGCCCGCCGACGTCCTGCCGGTGGGCGAAGGGCAGCACGCCTTCTTCCCCGCCGTCCGCGACCAGGACCCGTTCCTGTTCAAGGTGCGCGCGACCGACCTGGCCGGACGGGTGACCGAGTTCAGCACCCCGCTGCTGTTCCTCACCGAGAACTTCAACAAGGGCGCCGACCTGGTGGCGGCGGCAGCGGCGTACAACGCCCTGGACCCCGGTCCGGCGGAGGCGCCGCCGGACCGGCTGAGCGCCGCCCTGCACGGAGCCCGGGTCGCCGTCGCCGCGCCCGCCGCGCCCGACGACACCACCGTCGAGGCCGCGACCCTCGTCTGGGGGACGGCCCTGCCGACGGACCGCGACGACCAGCTCCACCAGCGGATCCCCGGCTTCCTGCCGGTGCTGCGCTGGGCGTCGGCGGTGGTTCCGGCCGTCAGCAGGCTCACCGGCGCGTCCGGGCCCCGCCCGGTCCGGTACGCCCGGCGCTACCGGCTGGCCGCCTTCGACCGGACGCCCGACCGGCCCGGCGACCCCGTCAACCCCGGCGAGGTGTTCCTGGAGCTGGTCAGCGGCACGTCCCCGCTGGTCATGGACTTCGACGACCAGCGGGACCGCGCCGGCGGCCTGGCCGCGCCCACGTTCACCGTCGCGGGCCTGTCCCGGCTGACCGGCCCGGTCAGCGCCGCCCGAACGCCCGCCGCCGGAACGCCCGCCGGCACGTCCGCCGCGGCGGCCGACCCGCTCGGCACGGTCGCCGACGGCACCTTCCGGCCCTCGGACTTCTTCGACGCGATCGGCGCGAAGCTGTTCGGCGTCATCCCGCTGTCCGCCCTGGTCAAGGCCGCCGGCCTGGACGAGGAGCTGAAGGCGCCGCGGTTCGTCACGCAGACCCTCAACGCCGCCACCGCCTTCCTCACCGACCTGCGCCGCGCCGAACGCCGGCTCGCCGACGTGGCCGCCCGCTTCCCGGCGGTGGCCGCCGCGGCCGAGCGGGTACGGACCACCGCGCTGACCCTCGCCGCCGCCGTCGAGGCGTTCATCGCGGGAACGGCCGACCTCGGCCGGGTGGACGCGGCCTTCCGCGACTTCAGCGCCGCCCTCGACGCGCTCGGCGCCGGCCTTCCCGCCGACGTGGACCACGCCGTCGTCACGCTGCTCGGCCACCTGCGACAGGCCCTCGCCATCTGGGACGACGCCCCCGCCGGGGTGCTGCCGCTGCGGCGGGCGATCGAGAGCGCCGGAGCCGGCCTGCGGCTGCCGGAGTCCGTCGCCGCCCGGCTGGAGTGGACGCCCGACATCCAGCCCTGGTCGTTGCGCGAGGGCGACCAGCCGATCTTCGTCCCGCACGACGGCCACGGCGACCCGGCGCGCAAGGGCCGCTTCTCCGTGGTCGTCGACCTGCGCGCCGGGCTGCGGCCGGACACGCCTCCGGCCGCCGACGTGACCTGCACGCTGGAGGAGTTCGACCTGGTGCTGCTGCCGGGCGTGCTGGAGGCGATGCGGCTGGACTTCCGGCGGATCAGGTTCACCATGCGGGCCGGCGAGAAGCCCGACGTCGAGGTGGCGTTCCGCGACGTCGAGTTCATCGGGGCGCTGTCGTTCGTCGAGACGCTGCGCCGGATCATCCCGCTCGACGGGTTCAGCGACCCGCCGACGCTCGACGTCTCCCCGCGCGGCGTGCTGGCCAGGTACGGGATGCCGCTGCCGAACCTGGCGATCGGCGTCTTCAGCCTGGAGAACATCTCTCTCAACGCCTACCTGGACCTGCCGTTCGCGGGCACCCGGCCGCTGGAGATCGGGTTCGCGTTCTGCCGCAGGGACGCGCCGTTCCGGCTCACCGTCTCGCTGTTCGGCGGCGGCGGCTGGTTCGGGATCGTGCTGTCGCCCGACGGGGTCCGCGCGCTGGACGCCGGCCTGGAGTTCGGGGCCGCGGCGTCCGTCGACTTCGGGGTGGCCAGCGGCAGCGTGTCGGTGATGGCCGGGATCTACTTCCACCTCGACGCCGCGACCGGGCAGGCCGTCCTGTTCGGCTACTTCCGCGCCCGCGGCGAGGTGGACGTCCTCGGCCTGGTCTCCGCCTCGATCGAGCTCTACCTGGAGCTGGGGTACGAGGGCGGCGACGCGGTCGGCCGGGCGCGGATCACGATCACCATCGAGATCGGGTTCTTCGAGGAGTCCGTCGAGATCAGCTGCGAGAAGCGGTTCGGCGGCGCCCGGTCACTGGCCGCCGCCGCGGAGCTCGCCGCGGGCGCGGTCGTGGACGGCGGCGAGACGGCCGGTTCCGCGGCCACCTTCGCCCAGATGATGGCGCCGTACCGGGATCCGGTCACCGGCGCGCGACGAGACCCGGTCGCCGAGTACTGCGGCGCCTTCGCGGAGGTGGCCTGACATGAGCGAACGGACCGGACAGAGTACGGGGGAGCGCATGGGCACGTTCAAGGTTCTGTGGACGGCGTTGCCGGCCGGGGTGGCCGGACCGGGCGAGGTCCGGTTGTCGGTGGCCGTCGGGCCCCGGCTGGAGGCGCCGCGCGGCCGGCTCGACGACGTCGCGGAGTTCACCGACTGGCCGGGGACGTTGCGCGAGACCGTCCTGCCGGCCCTGCGAATCGTGTGGGACGGCCACGCGGCCCCGGTCGTCCCACACCCCGACCCGCGATCCCCCGCCCCCGACTCCGACCTGTGGGGCAGACTCTTCCCGGCCGCCTCGCCGGTGCGGTCGCGCTCCCTGGCCGCCGCCGGCGCCCTCGGCGCGGCGGTCGTGGCCGGTTCGCCGGGCGTGCGGGTGTTGCGGTCGTTCCCCGCGGCGCTGGTCCACGAGCGCATCGCCACGCTGTACGACCAGATCGGCCAGGCCGTGATCAGCGACCGCCTCACGCCTCCGGGAAGCGGCGAGGCCGCCCTCGGCCGGCGCGGGGACGGCCCCCTGCGACGGCCCTGGCGTCAGCCGTACACCGGTCTGGTCCGCGAGCTCCCGGTGGTCGGCGAGATGAGCAGGTTCAGCGGCGACCCCCAGGCCGCCTACCGGGCCATCGACGGCATGATCGGCGGGGGCGTCCGCGCCGCCGCCGACTCCGGCCCGGCCACCCTCGACCGGACGAGCGAGGCCTACCGCAGCGACGAGACGAGGTTCGCGCTGGCCGAGGCCGTCAGGTTCTACGACCGGCCCAAACCCCCCGGCGACGGCGGCGGCCCGGCGGGCGCGGCGGCCGGCGGGGCCCGGCCGGAGCCGCCCGACGTGGAGTTCCACGGCGTCTGCGGCTTCCTGGCCGACTATCCGGAGCTGTGCCGCCGGCTCGGGCTCGTCCTCGACCTCGTCGTCCCCGTGCCGCCGGGGCTCGCCGCCGCCGGACGGCTGCGGGTGGCGTTCGAGGACGTGCCACCGCCGTTCGACACCGACCGGCTGCGGCCGTGGACGCTCTACGACTTCGCGCCGGGGGAGCGCTTCACCGCCGCGTCGCCGCCGGGGCACCCCGTCCAGGGCGGCTGGCTCGGCCTGGGCGGCGACGACTGGACGGTCACCGACGCCGACATCGACGGCTCGGCCATCAAGGCGGCCGACTTCACCGCGCTGATCGAGCGCATGCACGGGCTGAGCGGGCCGAGCGGCCAGCCGAGCGCCCAGCACCTGGGCACCGGCACGACGGCGCTCCAGGGCGCCGGGCTCACCGTCTTCCACCGCGGACGGGACGCCTGGCTGGCCGCCCAGATCGGCGACGACGCCGCCCACCAGCGGGGACCGGCCGACCAGGTGCCCGAGCTGCACGCCGGGCACCTGGTCCGCGGGTTCCGGGTGGACGCCGGGGTCGTCGGTCCGGACGGCGCGGTCGCCGGCTGGCTCTCCCTGTGCCGCCGCCGGGGCTCCTACCTCATCCGCCGCGGCGGGCAGCCGCCGTACTGGATCGAGGGGATCGCCGACGACGAGGGCGCAGTCCGGGCCAGCGCCGTCACCCGCGACGCGACCAGGACCGACGAGCTGTACGTGCACCAGGCGCTGTTCGGCTGGGACGGCTGGAGCCTGGCCGCCCCGCTGCCCGGCCGCACGCTGGACAGGTTCGGCCGGCCGGTCGTCGCCGATCCGGAGGTGGACGCGAACTTCCCGCTCGACACCAAGTTCACGCCGGTGCCCGGCTCGCTGCCGGCGCTCCGGTACGGGCGCACCTACCGGCTGCGGGCCCGCGTCGTGGACCTGGCGGGCAACGCCCTGGACCCGGAGGCGCAGGCGCCCGCGTCCGCGTTGTCGCGGGCGATCACGTACTCGCGGTGGGAGCCGGTGCCGCCGCCGGTGATCGTCGAGCGCAAGCCGTTCAACGAGGGCGAGTCCAGCCAGTGCCTGGTCATCCGGAGCACCGTCACGGCCGACGGACGCGACGTGCCCGCCTGGGAGTGGGCCCTCGACCGCCAGGACGTCCCCGGCCACACCGACCACCCGCCCGCCGCCGACGGCCTGAGCCGCCGGTACGTCTACTACGACGAGCGGTTCGTCGCCCCGCCCAAGACGTCGCTGCAGATGGCCGAGCGGCACGGCCGCTTCGACGACGCCATCGGCGGCGACCGGCCGCAGGAGGTGCGCAGAAGGTTCTTCACGGCCGCCGCGCGCGAGTCCGGCACGTTCCTCGACACCGTGGTGAGCTACGCCGACGACCCGCGCCGCACCCGCGACCTGCTGTTCTTCGGCGAGATCGCGGTCGCCAAGCACGACGCCGCCGACCCCGAGCCGGTCACCCGGCTGCCCGTGGCGCGCGGCGCCGGGCTGAAGCGGGGCGAGTTCGTCGTGCACACCGCCGCCGAGCTGATCCTGCCGTACCTGCCCGACGTCCTGGCCAGGGGCGTCACGCTGTACGGCCTGCCGGGCGCGCCGCCCCTTCATCCCGTCTCCTTCTACGACGGCTTCCACGACGCCTGGCCGGACGCGGCGCCGTTCACCCTGCGGATCGAGGAGGGGGACGGGCCGCCGCGATGGCAGGACGTCCCGCGCCGGCTCACCGTCCACCTGCCCAAGGCCGAGACGGCGACCGTACGGCTCAGCTGCCGGCTCACCGCGGCCGACCTCGCCCTGCTGCCCGTCTGGCAGCGCCTGCTCGTCTCGGACTTCTGGCGCGACCTGACCGACGCCGAACGGGAGCTGATCGCCGAGGAGACCGTCGCCGGGCTGAACTGGCTGCTCACCCCGTACACGGAGCTGCGCCTCGTGCACGCCGTCGAACGCCCGCTGTCGCCGCCCGCGCTCGCCGGGCTGGACTTCGCCCGCGACCCCGAACAGACCTTCGCCGACCTGGGCGGCGTCCTGCGCGCGCACCCGCGCAGCACCGGGCACGTCGACATCGACGCCACCTGGACGCGCTGGATCGACGACGTCACCGAACCGGCCCCCCGCCGGATCAGGGAGCACGCCCACGTCGGCCGGGTCGAGCTGGCCTACGCCGACCGCGACGAGGTGCGCCTGCCGCACTCGGCCACCTCGCTCCGCCACGACTTCGGCGACACGCTGCACCGCAACGTCGCCTACCGGCCGACCGCCACCACCCGGTTCCGCGAGTACTTCCACCCGTCGATCACCGCCGATCCTGGCCTGGTCACCAGCGCCGGCGAGCCGAGCGCCGGGCCGTCCGGGCGGGGCTGGCCGGTGCCCGCGAGCAGGCGGCCGGAGCCGCCGAAACCGTCGTACCTGCTGCCCACCTTCCGGTGGACCCGGCAGCAGGACCGCCGCGAGCGGCGTTTCGTGTCGGTGCGCGACGGGGCCGGCGTCCGGGTCCACCTGGACCGGCCGTGGTTCTCCTCCGGCGACGACGAGTTGCTGGCGGTCGTGCTCGACCCGCCCGGGGGCGACGCGCTGCCCGGCCGGCTGGCGACCCGGTGGGGCACCGATCCCGTCTGGTCGGACGCGACCGTGCTGCCCCCGCCCGCACCCGGCAACTTCCCCGGCCCCGTCACCGCCGTCGGGCTGCGGCTGGCCGAGTCCGGGGAGGGCCGCGAGCTGACGGGGGCGGTCGTGGCGTACGAGCCGTCGTACGACGCGGCCAAGCGCCTGTGGTTCGCCGACGTGGACGTGGACCTGGGCGCGGCCGGGCAGGCGTCGGCCTGCTTCCCGTACCTGCGCCTGGCCCTGGCCCGCTACCAGCCGCACGCGCTGACGGGGCTGGAGTTGTCGCCGGTGGTGCAGGCGGAGTTCGCGCAGCTCGTGCCGCGCCGGACGCTGACGGTCGAGGAGGTGTCCGGCGGGGGATTGCGTGTCGTCCTCGCCGGGCCCGCCGCCGCCACCGAGCTCGGCGCGCAGGCCGGTGCCGGGCTGCCCGGGGTCGCGGCGAGCCACCGCGTGACCGCGACCGTCCAGCGGCGGCCCTTCACCAGCGCCGAAGAGCTGGACTGGACGGACACGCCGATCAGAGCCGAACTGACCTGCGGCGCGGCCCAGACCGGCTACCAGTGGTCGGCGGTGATCCCGCCGGCGGTGCTGGACATCGTCTGGCAGTACCGTCTCCTGGTGGAGGAGCGCGAACGCTACCGCACCGACCCCGGCACCGCCGACGAGACGGTCGTCATCGACGCGGCCGGGGGTGGCGCGCCGCAGCGGATCCCGGTGGGCGAGCGGCTCGCGCACGCCGACAGCGTCCCGCTGCGGGCCCGGCTGGGGCGGCTGGTCATCGACTTCGACGCCTGACGCCTCCCCGGACCGCCCGGCCCTGACCGGCGGCGACGGCCGCCGGTCTCCCCTTCGGACGGCCTTGGGACGGCGGGCGGCCTCCTACAGCCTTGGGCCGGGTACGGCCTTGGGCCGGGGCTCAGCGGTCGCGTGGCGGGGCTTCCGGGGCGGCCAGCAGGCTCAGGGCGCGGCCCGCTCCCGGCACCCGGGCCAGATTGGCGCTGATGCACGCCGCCGTCTCGCGCACGGCGTCGGCCAGCAAGGGCAGCCGGGACGTGCCGACCACCACGACGGCCGCCGCGGCCACCACGGCCCCCGTCGGCGCGCGGACGGGGGCGGCCACACATCCCAGGGGCGGCAGGGCCGCCTCGAAGTCGAAGGCCACCCGCCGTTCGCGGGCGTCGCCGACCCGCCGCGCCCACTCGGCGGGGGAGTGCCCCTCCGGCAGGCTCCAGCCGGGGTCAGGACGGCGGCCCGACGCCGGGTTGCCCACCGCCAGCACGACCTCCGCGGCGCTGGCCGCCGGCAGCACCAGGCCGGGACGCATGCGGAAGACCTCGTCCACGGCCGGGTCGCCGATGCCCGAGACGACGATGACGTCGTCGCCGTCCCTGACCGCGATGGTCACCGCGCATCCGGCGGCGGCCAGCCGGCGCAGCGGCCGCACGGCGGCCGTGCTCAGCACCTGGGCCGGTGACCAGCGCTGACCCCAGCGGAACATCCGCGTGCCGATGCGGTAGCGGCCGTCCTCGCGGTGAACCAGGCCGAGGTCGGTGAGCCGGCACAACAACCGGTGGGCGGTCGCCTTGGGCAGGCCGGTGGCCACGGCGAGCTGCGTCAGCCCGGCCTCCTCCACCCGCGCGAGCTCCTCCAGCACCGCGAACGCGCCGTGCAGCACGCCGCGCCCGGCGGCGGGCCCGGCTCGTCCGTCGGCACCGTGGCCGCCGAGCTCTTCCGGGCAGAATTCCATCGCGCACCCCCCGGGTCGCACTGACCCACCCGTTCGTATCACCAGGACGGACGCGCTCCCCAGAATCCCGACCGCCATAAGTGACTAACCAATCACACACAGTGATGGTGCGAGGCGAGTGCACACTTCGGAGCCTGCGTCGCAAGAGGTGCGGACGGCTATAGGCGAGTTTCTCCGTCGATAGGGTGACGTGTCGCAATGACACGACTACTTATCGTGTGCGAGCGGTATCAGTCGTTCGGCCGGACGGACACCGGCGACGGGCGCCGAACAGTTCGCGAAGACGCGTCCTTCGCCGGTCCTTTCCCGTGTGCCGCAAAGCCCCGCCTTCAGGAAGGGACTACATGCGCAGCAAAGTCGTCGCGGTCTTCCCGGGCAGCGTAGCCATGCCCGCCGCCGGGGTGCTGGCGCCCCTGGCCGCCCGTACGCCGGCCGTCCAGGAGCTCCTGCCGGAGATCGACGCCGTCGCCGCCGAGTACGGCTCGCCCCCGCTCAGCGCCTACCTCCTCACCTCGGACGCCCCCCGCCCGCCCGGCCCCGAGAGCCACTACCTGGCCCTGATGGCGGTGTCGTTAGCCGCCTTCGACACCCTCGTACGGGAGGGGCTTCAGCCGTACGCGCTGGTGGGCCACGGCCTCGGCGAGCTGTGGGCCCTGGTCGCCGCCGGCGTGCTGAGCGCCGGCGACGGCGCGCGCCTGGCCTGCGCCCGCAGCCGCGCACTGACCGGCCTGGACTGGCCGGGCACGATGATGTCCCTCGACGTCTCCGCCGTGCAGGCCCGGCACCTGGTCGCGCTGCTCGATCATCCCCACCTCGTGGTCGGCTGCGACGACACGCCGCGGCGGTGCGTCCTGTCGGGGCCGCGCGAGCTGATGCCGCAGGCGGCCCGGATCGCCGGACATCTGGGCTGGACGAGTGCCCCGCTCCAGGTCCCGCACCCCGCCCACACGCCCGCGGTCGCCGCCGCGGCCGCCGAGCTGAGAGGCCGCCTGCCCGGCGTCAGGACGGCTCCGGCGCGCTGGCCGGTGTTCTCCCCGACGCTGGGACGCCTGCTCACCCCCGACGACGACCCCGTCGCCGTCACCGCCGACGCCATGGTCGTCACCGTGCACTTCCACCAGGCCGTCCGGGGGCTGGCCGCACGCGGCGCGGAGGTCTTCCTGGAGTGCGGGGCGGGCGAGGAGGCGGTCGCGCTGGTCCGCGCCATCGTCCCCGCCGCCACCGCCGCGTCCCCGCTCGCCGCCGGCGGCCCGTGGCGGCCGGGCGAGCCGCTCCACCCCGCCGTCCCCCCGAACACCCCCGCGCCGAACGGCTCGGCACCTGCCTCGGCTCCGGCGCCGCACGGCGGCCCTGCCCTGCTCCTCGACCGAATCGGACCGCCGCGGCACGACGAACCCGCAGAACCCGCCCAGCGCGACGACCCCACAGAAACAACCCCGCCTGACGGATTTGGAGGGTTTGGTCAGCGCGGCGAAGCGGCGGAACGGGTCGCGTCGCCGCAGGCCGGTGCGGGGCTCGTGCCCGCCCCGGCCCCGCCGGGGGACGCCGATCAGGAGCCGAGCCGGTCGGGGGCGGCCGACGTCACGCCTCTCGGTCAGGAGGCGGACCGGTCGATGGCCGACGTCACGGCTCTCGGTCAGGAGGCGGGCCGGTTGGGGGCGGCCGGTGTCTCAGCTTTCGGTCAGGGGGCGGGCGGGTCGATGGTCGGTGGTGCGGATTTCGGGGAGGTGGTGCGGCCGCGGCTCGCCCCTGCGCCGCCACTGGCGCCGCCGCTGTTCCCGTCCGTCGAGCGGATGTTGCCCCCGGCGACGCTTCTGCTGTGCGGCGGGGCCGACGTCCTGGCGTTGCGGGCGCTGACCGACGATCGTGACGACGTGGTGGTGGCCGACGCCGACACCATCGACTGGACCTGGCTCCCTCTGACGCCCCGGCACCTGCGGGTGGTCGCCCGGCCCGGCCCCGACGCCGGACCGGTGCACGAGGCGATGCTCGCCACCGCGGCCCGCTTCCCGCACCTGCACAGCATCGCCGCCCTCGTCCTGGACGCACTGCGCCAGGAGGTGGTGCCGCACCCGATCGCCGGCCTGTTCGCGGGGACGATCCAGCCGCTGGCCGCCGAACTGGCGGGTTGTGCCTGCGTCGCGGTCGCGACCGCGGACGTCGACCTGCCCGCCGCGCTGGACGTCCTGGCCGCCGAGCTGGAGGCGGCGCCCCCGCTGCTGGCCGCCTTCTACCAGGGCCCGCAACGGCTGCTGTACGAGCTCACCCCGGCCTTCGGCGACCAGCAGCGGCAGGGAAACGGACGATCGTGGCCCTGGCCGACCAACACGGCATGAGCACCCCGCCTCCCTGTCGCCGACGCCCGGGGAAGCGACTCCTGACGAAACCGCGCCTTCCGCCTCCGCCACTCCTTGCGTACGCTGCATGACGGTAAGTGACAGGCAAGCATTCGTTCAGGAGGGGCATTGCGCAAGACAAGGCATGTCGCGGCGGTCGTCGCCGGGTCCGTCGCCCTGCTGTCGCTGGGGTTCACCACGCCGGCGTCGGCCGCCACGGTCCTCGACTGCGACACCTTCGTCCACAACAACGACAACTACCTCGGCATCGCGATGTGCAGCAACCCGACGGGCCAGACCTGGCGGTTCCGGGCCGTGATCACCTGCGGCTGGGCGCCCGACGTCGTCGGCGACTGGGTCGACCTCCCGCCGGGTCGTTCGGGCCAGTCCCAGGGCGTCTGCGGCCGGCTCGGCACGGGCGTCGGCGCCGTGGGCGTCGACGAGCGCCGCGTCTGAACCTGAAGATCGGAAACCGCCGGTGAAGGCCCTCGGCCATGCTCAAGGAGCCCTTCACCGGCGGAGCCGGCCGTCGGCGGCGACCGTCAGGATCGGCCGATGCCCTCTCCGTGCGGCGTGCGGGCATCGGTCCGTTCCTCACGCAGTGGGAGAGCTGGAGCGCATACCAGCTCTCCCGCGCCCACCTGCCCGCCTGACGATCCGGCAGGGCGGGGGATGGTGGATGGGGAGTCAGTCGGTGGGCTCCGCGCCCGGTTCCTCCTCGCCGGAGTCCGCGCCGGAGTCCTCGCGGGACTCCTCGGCCACCTCGCGCCGCTCCTGGGCGACCTTCTCCTCAGGGTCGGGCGGCGGCTCGACCGGCTCGGCGGGGATCGGCCGGGGAGTGTCCCGCACTTCGACCGCCGCCCGCGCGGCGGTGGTGTCGCTCTCCCCGTTGACCCGTCCGACGGCGGGCGGCATGTCCTCGGGCAGCTTGTCCTGTTCGTCCATGACTCGCAACTGCCCTGGCCTTGACCTCTTGAACGAAAACCGACACGGGTGCCTCTCCGGGCACACTCCGTGCCATCCGGCCATGACGCCTGCGCCCGCAATACCGCCTATCGATGACTGAACCGGTTGTTCGGAGTGAGACCCAACAAAAGCGAGATCACCCTCATTCGCGGATAAAACTGGTGCGAGTCGGACATAAAGGTGCTGTAGTTACGTTTGGGTTCTGCCGCGAGGGACTCTGTCCGACAAAATGCGCAAAACAGTAGTAAGTGTCATTTCCTCCTTACGGACACGCCTGAGGCAGGAGTATCTTTGACATCCTTGGCGGCGGGCGGCAGCAGAGGATGGCATTGATGCAGTTAATCCGCTTCGAGTCCGAGGATGGCGCGGATATTTACGTCGAGATCGACGACAACGAACCGGGAGTCGTCGCCGCGTCCCGGCTGAGCGAGTCGATCGCCGCGGCCGCCGGATCCTTGGAAGGCGGTCTCGACCAGATTCGCGGACTGGCCCGCACCACCTTCGACCGGCTTGTAGCTTTGCCTCACCCTCCTGACGAAGTCAACGTCGAATTCGGCGTCCGGCTCAATGCGAAGGTGGGCGCCGTCATCGCGCACAGCGAGGGCGAAGGCCATCTCAAGGTGTCCATGACCTGGCGGCGGGTGCCGGACGATCCGGCCTGACGCGGATCACCCGGCAGGCGGGATCGCCGTGCGGACCGGCGGTGCGAGGGGCGGCGGCGCCGTGCGGCCCCGACGGTGTGGACGAGGGGCAGGGAGGCGAGTCGTGGGGCCCGAACGGGGACAGGTGCGCGTGTTGTCGCCCGACGGCGCGCTCTGGGGGGCGGGCGTGCTCACCATGGTGGGCGCGGCCGGTCTGCACGTCGTCACCTGCGCCCATGTGGTCACCGCCGCGGGCGGCGAACCGCCCGGCGAGGTGACCGTCGACCTGTACGGCCGGGGCTGGACCACCGTGGCCCGGTCGTCGCCTGAGGCGTGGTCGGCCCCGCCACCGCTGCAGGAGTCCCCGTCCGGCCTCTCCCTGGACGGCGACGGCGACTTCGCCGCGCTGACCCTGCGCGCGGGGCACCCGCCGCTGCCACGCGGATGCGGCCCCCTGCCGCTGCTGCCCTGCGGCCCTCCCGACGGACGCAGGGTGGCGATCATCGGCTACCCCCGCGGCACGATGTCCGGCCTGATCGCCACCGCCGTCCTGGTCGGCACCGGCGGTCCCTGCCCCGACTGGGTCCAGCTCGACGGGCTGCGGCCCACCGGCCCCACCGTCGAGCGCGGCTTCAGCGGCGCCGCGGTGTGGGATCCCGCGGCCCGGCGGGTGATCGGGCTGGTCACCGCCGCGCACACCGACCGGGCGGCCAAGGTCGCGTGGATGCTGCCCGTGGAGGCCGCGGTGCGGCTCTGGCCGCCGCTGGCCGCCGCCGTCCGCAGCGCCGCTCCCGCCGCGTGCCGCCCGCCGTCCCCGCAGGACCGCTACCGCCTCGCCGACGCCCTGCTGGAGGTGCCGCAGATCGATCACGACGCGGGCGACATGCTCAGGGAGGCGCTGCCCGCGGCCATCCGCCGCGACGTCCGCAGGCACCCGTGGCCGCGTCAGCAGGTTCAGGCCATCGTGCAGGCGTGCGTCGACCACCAGGACGGCTGCGCGGCGCTGCGCGCGGCGGTGCTGCACGTGGGCGGCGAGTCGGACTCGGCGCTGAGGTCCCTGGGAGTGCTCGACGAGGTGTGCTGTTCCGGCGGCCCCCGACCGGAGGAGGACGCATGAGGGTGGCCACGCGAGTCCTCCCGCGCTACCTGGTCGACGCGGTGGCCGACGTCAGCTGTCTACGGGATGCGGAGACCCTGCGGCACATCGTCGAGAGCCTCGGCGCCGACCGCACCCGCGCGAGCTTCGACGTCGCGGGCGGCGTCTCCCTGCGCGGCGTGATCATCAAGCTGATGAACGAGCTGTCCGAGCAGCCGACCGGCCTGGCCGTGCTGGTGGAGGCGCTGGAGCGGTGGGAGGGCGGTTCCGCGGCCATCCGGCGGCTCAGGGTGGCCACCGCCGCCTGGGAGGTCGAGCTGCTGGAGAACGAGGAGTGGGACCAGCTCTTCACGCTGCTCGACCGGGTGCGCATCCCCGATCTCCACCGCCAGTACTGCCTGTTCCTCCAGAGGTGCGGGCTGCCCCTGCCGCCCGTGCGGTGCACCGAGCCCTGGACGGTGTTCCTGCACGCGGCCACCCTGAACGCCCGCCCCGGTTCGGCCCTGCCCTGCTTCGACGTGCTGCGCGACCTGCTGGCGATGGGCGCGGAGGCCGACAGCCAGCTGGAGATCCTCGACTGGGCCGCGGAGCACGACCCCCATGCGCCTCTCGGCGACGAGCCGGTGGCCGGCGACGAACCGGTGGTCAAGGGAAGCGTCTGGAGCCCTTCTGACTACCTCATCATCAGGGTCCGTCCGCTGCTGGAACGAGGCGAGGGCAGCGACGCGATCCTGTCCCACTGGCAGCGTACCCATCCGGGCGGGCAGATCCGGGGCGCGGACCGCCGCGTCTCGCTGAGGCACGCCGAGAAGGAGGTGCGGACACTGATCAGGCAGATCGAGTCCGACCTGGCCCACCGTTCCACGTCCGACCTGGCACTGGAGTTCGTGCTGCCGCGCGACCTGCTGCATCTGCGGGTGGAGCAGTGGAGGAAGGAGTCCTTCCAGGGAGCCGTCGGCGTCCTGGGGGAGGATCACGAGGTCGTCGTGCGCAGCATGGAGCGGCTGGAGCGGCTCGACCTGCACGGCCGGTGGATGAGGCGGTGGAAGGCGTTCTCGGAGGAGCGGGCCGGGCGCGTCCACTGGTTCCCCGAGGACGGCCGCCCCCACCTGCTCTCCGATCCGCCGCCCGCCGTCGTCGTCCTCAGCGTCGCGCCCGGCGAGGTCACCGGGAGACCGGCGGCGGAGGGGCCGGCGCTGGACGAACTGGGCGAGGCCCTGCGCGTGGGCGTCCCCGTGATCGTCTGGGCGCGGACCGGGGCCGACAGCGCGACGTTCCGGGCCGCACTCAGATCGCTGCTGGAGCACCGTGAGGGTACTCGCGACCTGCCGAGTCTTGTCAAGGCGCTACGGATAGCGTCCAATGGGCCGCAAACGCACGATGACGCGCTGATCGGCCGGCACGTCGCTCTGCTGTGGGACGACCCGACCCGGATGCCGGTCGCCTCCGGAGCGGGGGGTCCGTCCGACTCTTCAGAGGTGGAGGGCGCATGATCCACCCCGACACCCCGTCCGGAGCCGCCGACGCCCTCGGCGTACGCCCCCGCTGGTGGATCTACCGCGGCACGGGCGAGCCGCTGCGCGACACCCGGCTGGGCGAGCTGCTGCCGCCGCCGCCTCCCTGGCGCACCTTCGCCGGCGGCGACGTGCTGCAGCCGCCGCCGGAGGACGACGCGGAGATCGTGCGCCGGCTGGGCACGCGATGGCCCGAACGCATCCTGTCCGACGCGGTGCGGCACGAGGCCGAGATGGTCAACGCCGCGCTGCTGCTGCGCCGGCCGTTGCTCGTCAGCGGGCGTCCCGGCACCGGGAAGTCCAGCCTCGCCTACCGGATCAGCCGCGAGTTACGCCTCGGCCGGGTGCTGCGCTGGCACATCACCAGCCGCTCGACCCTGCAGGGCGGGCTCTACGCCTACGACGCGATCGGCCGCGTCCAGGACACCGCCGCGTGGCGGGCCGGGACGGCCGACGACCGCGACGGCGGCGGCGAGGCCCTGCTGCCGCCACCGGAGATCGGCGAGTACATCCAGCTCGGCCCCTTGGGGACCGCCCTGCTGCCCTACGCCGAGCCGCGCGTGCTGCTGATCGACGAGCTGGACAAGAGCGACCTCGATCTCGCCAACGACCTGCTCAGCGTCTTCGAGGAGGGGTCGTACGCGATCCCCGAGCTGCTGCGGGCGCGGCGCAGGCATCCCACGGTGCGCGTCCGCACGGACGACCCGGACGGCGAGGCCGACATCTCCGGCGGGCGCATCACCTGCAAGGCGTTCCCCATCGTCATCATGACGTCCAACAGCGAACGCGAGTTCCCGCCCGCGTTCCTGCGCCGGTGCCTGCTGCTCGATCTGCACGAACCCACCCGCGAGGACCTGGCCGGGATGCTCGCGGCGCACTTCGGGCCGGAGACGGCCGACGAGCTGGGCGGCATGCTGATCTCCCGCTTCCTGGAGCGCAGCAGGGAGCGCGGGGGCCTGTCCATCGACCAGTTGCTGAACGCCCTGTTCCTGGCGACCTCGCGGCGCGACGGCAAACAGGACGACATCGTCCACATGGCGGACTCGTTGTGGCACCGACTGGACGGGCGGGCGTGGGAATGAGGTCACGATGACCCCGTCAGCCGATCAACCACCCGAACCGTCGTGGTTGGAGCTCCGGGACGCGCTGTATCTGGCCGCCTACCAGGACGCCGCCGCGCCCAGCCGCCGCCGGGACGTCCCGGCGCCCCGCCGTCCGGACCCGGCGCCCGACGGCGGCGCGAGCACCCCGCCGGCCGGGAGACCCCAGGACGAGGCCGCAGGGGAGGACCCGCCCCGCGTTCCCTCCCCCACGACGCCCGGCGACGACGCCGAGGAGGAGACCCGGGAGCCCGGCCCGGACGACCCGCCGTACGAAACCGCGCTCGGACAGGGCGCCGGGCCTGACCGGACGCCGCCCGCGCCGCCGCGGCGCTCCACGGGCGGCCGGACCGCGCTGCCGGGGGGCCACGCGCTGGGGCTGGCCTTCAAGCCGTTGAGGTTGTCGCGCCCCTCTCCCCACGACTGGGAGCTCGACGAGGAGGCGACGGCGGAACGCGTCGCCGCCGACCGGTTGTGGCTGCCGGCGTGCCGGCCCGCCGCCGAACGGCTGCTGTCCCTCGTGCTCGTCGTGGACGCCCACCCCTCGATGGTGCTCTGGGAGGACCTGGTCCGCCAGTTCCGCGGGCTGATGGAGCAGACGGCGGCCTTCCGCCACATCACCGCGATCTCCCTCGACATCGCGGAGGCCGGCGCCTGGGCGCGGCGGCGCGGCGGCCCGCCGCGCGGTGTCGGCGAGCTCGGGCCGAACCAGCTCGTGCTGGTGCTCACCGACGGCCTGTCCAGAGGCTGGCGCACCGGGGACGCCGCGGCCTTCCTCCACTCCGTCGCGGTGACCTCGCCGGCGGCCGCGCTCAGCCTGATGCCGCAGGAGGTGTGGGAGTTCACCTTCCCCACCGCCGTGGGGGCCGGGCTGGACGCCCACGGCCCGGCACTGCCCAACCGGCTGCTCAAGATACGCGAGATCAGGGCCTTCTCCTCGTGGCTGAGCGAGCCGTCCAGGGTGCCGCCGCACGCCCCCGTGCCCGTGCCGCTGATGGAGCTGACGCCCGGCTCGCTCGGCCGCTGGTCGAAGCTGGTGGGCAAGGGCGGCCGCCATGACATGGCCGTGCTGCTCACCTCGCCCCAGGGCGACCTGAACGGACGCGCCGGCCCGCACGATCCGGTCGCCGCGCCCGTGCACGGCGACGCCCGCCAGGTGGTCGAACGGTTCATGTCGCGGGCCACCCCCGCGGCGGCCGGACTGGCCAAGAGGCTGGCCGCGGCCCCGCTCAACCTGTTCGTCCTCCGTGTGATCCAGGCCATGAGCCCGCATGCCCAGCTCTGGAACCTCGCGGAGATCATGCTGTTCGGCCTGCTCCGCCGTTCCGGCCGGGACGCGGACATGGAGGACGCCGGACAGGTGACCTTCGACTTTCCCGAGGGGGTCCGCGAGGAACTGCTCGGGAAGAGCACGCGGGCGGAGACGCTCAGCGTGCTCAAGGAGGTGTCGCGATGTCTGGGGCCACGCCTGGAGGCGCTGATCGCCAACGGGGCCGCCCTGGTCGCCTGGCAGACCGACGCCCCCGACCCGCCCGTCACCGGGAGGACCCAGCCCTTCATCCGGACGCTCTGGACGGCTCTTTCGGCGCTGTCCGGACCCTACCTGGCCCGGGCCAACCGTCTGCGCGGGCTGCTGGCCGAGGAGCGAGCGCGGGCGGAACCGGTACCGGATGAAGACGGGCTGCCCGCGATGGCTACGGTAGGTAATAGTTCAGATACTCTTAGTCCTAGCTCTTCTCCGTCTGATCAAGGAGAGCTATCTCCGGCTTCCCTGGGAGGTCTTGTGTCTGGTTCATCCAAGATTGCGTCGCCGGTTCATCACGAAGAATCCCAACAAGGGCCGCGGCGGATCGGTTCTAATCTGCCCTTGCGCAATCGCAACTTCACCGGCCGGGAAGAGTTGCTCACCGAACTCGGGCGGCGGCTCGCCAGTGAGGCGACCACCGCGGTCCTGCCCGAGGCGCTGCACGGTATGGGCGGTGTGGGGAAGTCTCAGATCGCCATCGAATACGTATACAGAAACAGCAAAGATTATCAGCTCATCTGGTGGATTCCCGCGGAACAGACAAACTCGATAGTACAGTCCCTAATCGAGCTCGGTGAGCAAATGGGACTGCAGGCGGGAGCCGACCGCAGTGCCGTTCCGGCGGTGCTGGAAGCCTTGCGGGTGGGTCGGCCCTACTCCAACTGGCTTCTGGTCTTTGACAACGCCGAGAATCCGGGCGAGGTCAGGAAATTCTTTCCCAACGACGGACCCGGGCGTGTGATGGTAACCTCTCGTAACTCTCAATGGTCGACCATGGCCAGCTCTCTTGAGGTTGATGTTTTCTCCCGGTCGGAGAGCATCTCGCTTATCAAGCGGCGCAGCCCGCAGATTCCGCACGAGGCGGCCGACAGTTTGGCAGAGGCCCTGGGAGACCTTCCGCTGGCCGTCGAACAGGCCGCGGTGTGGCTGGCCGAGACGGGGATGCCCGCGCACCAATATCTCGAACTCTTCGAGACCAAATGCGCCGAGCTGCTGGAAGTGGCCCCGCCGGCCGACTACGACCTGCCGGTCGCGGCGGCCTGGAACGTCTCCCTCGACCGGCTGCGGGAGGATTATCCGGCGGCGCTGCAACTGCTGCAGTGCTGCGCGTTCTTCGCGCCCGAGCCGATCGACCGCGACTTCTTCTCGGCCGTCCGCGGGATCAGCGCTCCGCCGGCGCTGCGGGCCGCGCTCGACGACCCGATCAAGCTCTCCCAGGCCGTCCGCGAGATCGGCCGTTACGCCCTGGCCCGCATCGACCATCGCAATTCCACCATCCAGGTGCACCGCCTGGTGCAGCGCGTGCTCATCGAGCAGATGAACCCGCAGGAACGCGCGGAGATGCGGCACTGCGCCCACGAGATCCTGGCCAACGCCGACCCCAGGAACCCGCAGCGGCCGAGCGAATGGGCCCGGTACTCCGCGCTGCTGCCGCACGTGCGGGCCACCACCATGGTGGAGTGCGAGGACCCCTGGACCCGCCAGCTCGTCCTCAACGAGGCCCGCTTCCTGCTGGCCCGCAGCGACTACGCCGAGGCGCTCGAACTGGCCGAGGAGGCCGCCAGGATCTGGCGACGAGTGCTCGGCGACGACCACGAGCACGTGATCCAGGTCGACCAGGTGCGCGCCGAGGCGCTGCGCTGGCAGGGCCGCCACGGCGACGCCTACAAGCTCCAGTCGGAACTGGTCGAGCGCTGCCGCCGGGTGCTGGGCGAGCGCAACGAGAACACCCAGCGCGCGCTGAGCGTGCTGGCGATCCTGCTGCGCCTGCGCGGCGACTTCTACCGGGCCCGCGAGCTCGACCAGGCCGCCTACGAGACCACGCTGCGCGAGTTCGACGCCGACGATCCCGGCACCCTGCAGGCGGCCCACAACTACGCCGTCAGCCTGCGTCTGGCCGGTGACTTCGAGGAGGCCTACCGGCTGGACGAGGACACCCACCAGCGGCTGGTGGAGGTGCTCGGCGACGACCACCGGCAGACGCTCAACAGCCTGCACTCCCTCCACATCGACCAGCAGGAGCTCGGCCGCTTCCAGGCGGCGCTGGAAGGACAGGAGAAGCTGCGTGACCGGGCGGTGCGGCTGCTGGGCGAAGACCACTCGCTGACCATCTGGGTCGCCCGCGAGCTCTCGGTGACGCGACGCAAGACGGGCGACCACCAAGGCGCGTTCGAGCTCTCGCTCCAGGTGCTCGAACTCCTGCAGCAGGTGCAGGGAGGCAGGTCGCTCGACACGGTCCGGGCGGCCCTGAACCATGCCACCGACCTGCGCCAGACCGGCGACCTCGCGGGGGCGGCCGAGCTCGGCCGGGAGACGATGGAGCAGTGCGGCGCGCTGCTCGGCCCCCGGCACCCCCACACGTTCGCCACCCAGACGAACCTCGCCGTGACGCTGCGGCTGCTCGGCCGGCTCGACGAGGCGTTCGAGCTGGACAGCACGGCCGTCGAGGGCCTCGGCGAGGTCCTGCGGGCCGACCATCCGCGCACCTTGCTGGCCCGGACCAACCTGGCCAGCGACCATTTCGCGATGGGTCGCTTCCAGGAGGCCTACGACATCGACACCGAGGTCCTGGAGCTGAGCACCCGCGCGCGGGGGGAGCGGCACTCCGCGACCCTGGCCGTCATGGCGAACCTGGGCCTGGACATGCAGAGCCTTGGCCTGACCAACGAGGCCAAGGAACTGCAGAGCAAGACGCTGCGGTTGTTCCACAAGGTCCACGGCGTGGAACACCCCGCCACGGTCGACATGGAGAACGGCGTCAGGGCCAACTGCGACATCGACCTGCTCAGCATCTGAGGCGGTCGTGGCCCGCGGCTCATGAGCCGAGCCATTCGGCCAGTTCCTCGGGCCCGGGCGGCTGCACGCCGCGGCGCAGCAGCGCGGCGTGCAGCGCCAGGACCAGTTCCGGGCGTTCCACCAGGAGCGACGTTCGCGAGTCCGCCGCCAGGCCCAGCCCGATCCAGGCTTCCGGGCTCGGCGTCGAGCGGCGGTAGAGGTGCCGGGCCTTGGCGGTGTCCTGTGACACCAGCGCCGCGTCGGCGGGCGTGGCGTCGGTTATCCCGAAGGGGCTGGTCGCGCCCGTCTCCAGCGCGGCGCACGCCTGCTTGAACGCCTGCTGGTCCGTGCACCGCAACCGGGCCAGCCAGATCCGCGCGTTGCCCGGCAGGCTCGGGCGGCTCGCGCCCATGCGCGCACCGGGCAGTGCCGGCGGGGACAGGCCGGCCGACCAGCGGCGGGCCAGCTCGTCGGCGTCGCCCGGCCGCACCACGAGGTGGGCCGCTCGCCAGCCGGCCACCAGGTCGCGGCAGCACAGCTCCGCCAGCCGGGCGCCAGGGCCGTTCACCTGCTCGGCCCACAGCGGGTGGGCGGCGTCTGCGAGCGCGGTGACGATGCGGCCGCCTGCCTCGGTCAGGCCGGTGGCCCCGCCCAGCGCGGCCAGTGCCGTGCGCAGCTGCCAGCGGTGGAAGGCGAACTCGAAGTCGGCGCGGTCGCCGTCCTGCTTCCGCCGGGCCTGCCAGAAGGCGGTGACGCCGGCGAAGGCGTGCGCGCCGTAGAGCAAGCCCCGCAGTGGGCGTGGGTCCCCTCGCCAGGGGGCGAAATAGGTCGGCTCGGGGCCCTCAGGCGCGGGAGCGAGCAGCGGCATCAGCTCGTCGACGGTGCTGAGGAGCTGGTGCCGCACCTCGTGCACCAGCGTGACGGCGAGCGAGGCGGCGTCGGCCGGCAGCGACATCGTGACCGCCCCGTAGGCGTCCGGCACCGTCGCGCTGACCACGCGCAGCGTGCTGGGCCCGTCGACGGGCACCAGGGAGCGCACGGTCGCCGTCACCGCCCGGTACGCGCCGGGATGGCGCTCCTTCAGCAGCTCGACGGCCGCACCCAGCAGGTCGCGCCAGCGGCCGAGGTCCTCGGCGGCCAGCGGGGCCGGGTCGTGCAGGCCCCGGAAGTCGCGGTGGGGGGAGAGATGGTCGAGGGCCACGCGGCGCCCGCCGTCCGCCGGTTCGGCCACCGGCAGCGGTGACCAGCCCTCCACCGGACGGGACACGTCGTCGGGCAACCGCAACGATCCGCTGTCGCCGAAGACGACCGTGCCGTGCGCGCGGCTCTCCACGCCCACGACCGGCCACTCGCCACGTCCCACCGCCCCCGTGAGGCCCAGGGAGGGCAGCCAGAGCCGTCCTCTCCTGGCCGGGACCCGTAAGGAGCAGCGCATGCCCGCGCGAACGGCCGCGGCGGCGGCCATCGAGCCGAACAGCCTCGCGCAGGCCCCCGCGACGGTCTCCGCCGGACCGGGCACGGCGCCCTGCGCGACCGTCCGCAGCAGGTGGAAGGCGCAGGCGCCGACGGCGGGGTCGCGCAGCACCTCCTCCACGGCCTCCGGCGAGCTGCGTTGCGCTGCCGTCAGCACCGACCAGGACACGGTCAGCGGGGTGGGCGGAATGTCGTCACGCCGCGGCCTGGGCTGGGCGGCATGACCGAGCTTCAGCAGGGCCGCGAGCGCCGTGAGCAGCCGGCTGCGCTGCGCGGATTCGAGCACGGCCAGATCGGCTGCGCTCACGTCGCCGGTGGCCACGGCCACGAGTGTGGGAATCGGAACCCGGTAGGGCTCAGGTCTGATCAAGAGCGGTGATGGCCGTGCTCGGCACCGTCACGGGCACGGTTCCGCACAGGGCCGCCATACCGCTCTCGCACAACGGGGTCGCGTGGTCGGTCAGCCGGCCGCACAGGGTGGCGATGGCTCCCTCCAGCCCACTGATCTCTCGCAAGGCGTCCAGAGGCACCTGCGTCAGGTCGATGAGGTGCGACTCCAAGCAGGCATTGGTCTCCGTCGCAAAGGTCATGAATCCATGGTGACTCACGTCTCAACGCCGGGGAAGCCTTCGCGTCACGGAACTTGCGCCGTCCGGCGGTCAGGCCGGACGGCGGGCGCGGTTCAGCACGAGGACGCCGAGGACGACGGCGGCCAGGCCGAGGATCAGGTCCAGGTAGCCGCCGACGATGCCGTAGCCGGTGCCCGGACCGCCCTTGGCGGCGCCGATGACCCAGCCGCCGATGACGATGCTGGTCACCCCCGCGACCAGGGCGACGACGGCCCCGCGCTTCCCGGTAGCGGCCACGGTCCCGGTCCCGGTGCCGGTGCCGGTGCCGGTGCCGGGGGTGGCGCGGCGGCGGAGGCGGCCGGTGGAGCGGGCCAGGGCCAGGCCGCCGGCGGCGACGCCGGCCAGGCCCAGCCCGGCGGCGATCAGGGACCACATCCGGCCGGTGGTCATGGCGTACGCGGCGACGGGGTCGGCCTGGGCCGCGAGCAGGTGGTCGATGAACATGGCGGGGTTCCCTTCGGCTGGACGTCAACGTGGAAGAGCATGGCCGCCGGGCCCGCCGCCGGTCGTCCGGCGGGAGCGGGCTTGTCGGGGTGCCGCCGGCGCCGCAGCCGGCTACCGCACGGGCGGCAGGCGGGTACGGGCGTACCGCGTCCGCGGTAGGCGGCGGGTGATCCTCCGGCCGGAGTCGCACGGCCGGACATGCGGCTATGGTGCGCGTATGAGCACAAGGCGGCTCGGCGTCGGGGCCGGGGTGATCGACTGGCTGATCGCGGCCGGCGTGGCGGCGGCGCTGGTGGTCACCGGGTTGTCCGGCCAGCCGTCCGCCACCCCTCTCGCGCCGCTCGGCTACGCGCTGCTGGCGGCGGGCGGACTGGCGCTGGCCGCACGCCGCCGGGCGCCGGTGCCCGTCCTGGCCGTGACGGGGTTGTGCGCGGTGGGGTACCAGGCGGCCGGGTTCGACGTGCCGGCGGTGGCGTACCTGTTCGCGGTGTACGCGGCGATGCGGGCCGGGCGACGGCTGGTCACCGTGGCCGCGAGTGTGATCGTGCTGGCCCTGCTGCCCCTGGCCGCGATGGCCTCCGGCCTGCACGACACGGGCGAGGCGTTCGCGCAGGCCAGGGGCGCGCTGGAGCTGGCCTGGCTGGTCGCGGCCGGCGCCGCCGGTGAGGCGTTGCGGCAGGCGGAGGGACGGGCGGAGGAGGCCGAGCGTACCCGGGAGGAGACCGCGCGGCGGCGTGCCGACGAGGAGCGGCTGCGCATCGCGCGGGACCTGCACGATTCGCTCACCCACCAGATCTCGGTCATCAAGGTGCAGGCCGAGGTGGCCGTGCACGTGGCCCGCAGGAAGGGGGAGCAGGTGCCGCAGGCGCTGCTGGTGATCCAGGAGGCCGGACGCGAGGCGACCAGGGAGCTGCGCGCGACCCTGGAGGCGCTGCGCGACGACACGACTGCGCCGCACGGCCTGGACCGGGTCCCCGAGCTGCTGGAACGGGCCCGGACCACCGGCCTCGACGCGACGCTGACGATCGAGGGACAACGGCGGGACGTCCCGGCCGCGGTGGACCGGACCGCGTACCGGATCGTCCAGGAGTCCCTGACCAACATCGCCCGGCACGCCGCCGCCGCGACCGCGCAGGTCCGCATCGACTACCGTCCCGACGCGCTGGCGATCCGCGTGGACGACGACGGCACGGCCACGCCGGACGCCGCCCCCGTGCCCGGCGTGGGCCTGATCGGGATGCGTGAGCGCGTCACCGCGCTCGGCGGCAGCCTGCGGGCGGCGCCGCGCGGCGCGGGCGGCTTCACCGTCCAGGCCGAGCTGCCGATGGACCGCACGCCGTGATCCGGGTCCTGCTGGTGGACGACCAGCCGCTGCTGCGCGGCGGGTTCCGCGCGCTGCTCGACCTGGAGGACGATATCGAGGTGGTCGCCGAGGCCGCCGACGGGGCGCAGGGCCTGGCCCTGGCCAGGGAGCACCTGCCGGACGTCGCGCTCATCGACATCCAGATGCCGGTCGTGGACGGCATCGAGGCGACCCGCCGCATCGCCGCCGACCCGGCGCTGGCCGGCGTGCGCGTCGTCATCCTGACCAACTACGGCCTGGACGAGTACGTCTTCAACGCGCTGCGCGCCGGCGCGGCCGGGTTCCTCGTCAAGGACGTCGTGCCGGAGGACTTCCTGCACGCCGTGCGCGTCGCGGCCCGCGGTGACGCGCTGCTCGCGCCGTCGATCACCCGCATGCTGATCGACCGGTACGTCACCCGCCCGCCCGCCGCCACCGCCGGCGAGGAGCTGCGGGAGCTGACCAACCGCGAGCGCGAGGCCGTCGCCCTGGTCGCGCGCGGGCTGTCCAACGACGAGATCGCCGCCCACATGGCGATCAGCTCGATGACCGCCAAGACCCACGTCAACCGGGCGATGGCCAAGCTGCGCGTGCGCGACCGCGCCCAGCTCGTGGTCCTGGCCTACGAGTCGGGCCTGGTGACGCCGCGCACCGCGTGACGCGCCGGGAGTCACCGGTTCAGGAGCGCTCGCGCACCACCGCGACGGTGCAGCGCGCGTGGTGCAGGACGCCGCGCATGACCGACCCGAGCACGAACGAGCCCAGCCCGCTCCTGCCCTGCGAGCCGAGCACCAGCAGGCCGGCCCGGTCGCCCGCGGCGACGAGCGTCTTGACGGGGTGGCCGCACTGGACGTCGGCGATCACCCTGACGCCGGGATGGCGGTCCTGCCACGGGGTGAGCTGCTCCCTGGTGACGCGCAGGTGGCTCTCCCGAAGGGCCTCGATGTCGCAGGAGAAGTCGGGCGCCAGCGCGAACGGCAGCGGCCAGGCGTGCACCGCCCGCAGACCGACGCCGCGCAGCTCGGCCTGCCGGAAGGCGTAGTCGAGGGCCGGCTCGCAGGCGGGGGAGCCGTCCACGCCGACGACGACCTCGTCGTGGGAGGCGGCGTCCCCGTCCCGGACGACGACCACCGGGCCGGGCGCCTGACCGGCCACGCTCATGCTGACCGAGCCGAGCACGGCGCCGGCGAAGCCGCCCGCCCCCTTGCGCCCCACCACCAGCTCGGCGGCCTCGGCCGCCTGCTCCCGCAGGACGACCGACGCCTTCCCGGCCATGACCCGGGTGCTCACCTCGACCGTGGGCCGGCGTTCGCCGGCGATCTGCTGCGCCTCGGCCAGGATCCCCCGCGCGCGTTCGGTCATCGAGCTCTCCCACTCGACGGCGGCGATCTGCGGCACCTGGTACGGCCAGGTCTCCACCACGGACACGATCCGCAGCGCGGCCCCCGCCCTGAAGGCGTCGTCGGCAGCCCACGCCACGGCGTCGAACCCGGACGGCGATCCGTCGACACCCACCACGACCAGCTCAGACATCGCTCTTACCTCCCTTACTCATTCAGCCGTCCGGCAGGTGAGCGGACAGGATCGCCAGCCCCAAAACTTGGAGAAATCTGGCGGCGAGGGCGATCCAGGACGGCTCCGCACGGCTTCCGGCCCGCGAACTTGGGCTTTCTTCGCCCGCTCCTGACTTTGGGCAGGCCGGGGCCGAGGAAGATCCACGGCCGGGAGGCAGCATGCCGGGACGGATCATGGTCGGCGTGGACGGGTCCGCGCCGTCGGACGCCGCGTTGGGCTGGGCCGCCGACGACGCGGCGCGTACGGGGGCGGAGTTGCACATCGTGCACGCCCTGGACCGCCAGCCGTACAGCGTCGGCAGGTTCCCCGACTTCGGGCAGTGGAACAACCTGCTGCTGGCGGCGTCCAGGGTGCTGGAGCGGGCCGAGGCGGCCGTCCGGGCGCGGCAGCCGTCCGTGCCGGTGCACGCCGAGATCGTGGAGGGGACGCCCGCGGCCGTCCTGCAGGATCAGGCGCGGCGGGCGGACGAGCTGGTCATCGGCAACCGGGGGCTGGGCGGGTTCGCCGGCGCGCTGCTGGGATCGGTGACCATGCAGGTGGCCGGTCAGGTGCGGTGCGCCGTGGTGGTGGTGCGCGCGGACCCGCCGGAGCGGGTCGGCGAGATCGGCGTCGGGATCGACGACTCCGACGTCTGCGAGCCGGCCATCGGCTACGCCTTCGAGCAGGCGAGGCTGCGCGGCGCCCGGCTGCGATTGATCCACGCCTGGCAGATTCCGGTGCACGCCTTCGCCCCGGAGATCGCCTACGACGTGGACGAGGTCCGGGCCGCCCAGCGCGAGGTGCTCCGGACCAGGACGGCCGGATGGCGGGAGCGGCATCCCGAGGTGACGATCGTGGAGGACGTGCAGAGCGCGCACCCGGTCGAGGCGCTCACCGGGGCGCCCTGCGACCTGCTGGTGGTCGGCTCCCGCGGCCGGGGCGCGTTCGGCTCGCTGCTGCTCGGCTCGGTCAGCCGAGGGGTGCTGCACCACGCCCGCTGCCCGGTCGCGGTGATCCGCCCCGCCGACGACCCCGGGGCCGGCGAGCGGCCGTGAGGGATGGCGGGCGCGATCTGGGCCCGCGAGCGGTGGTGAAGGACGGCCGGTGCGGTCAGCGCCCGTGAGCCGCGGTGACGGAGCTCGGGGTGGTCAGGGGCTGCGCCGCCGTCCCCAGTCCTCGCCGGCCCGTGCCCACTGGACCTCCCACTCCCGGTACCGTCGCCGATCCGTCCAGCACCGGAACGCCGCGAACCCGCCCGCGGCGGCCAGGGAGATCACCGACATGAGCAGGAGGCCGGTCACCACGCCTCTCGTCCGCAGGACCGTACGGGGGGTGGGCGGCGGCACGGGCCGGCCGGCGGCGTCGATCCACAACGGGACCGTCGAACCGGCCCTGGCCACGCCGGGGACCGGCACCGGGCCGCTGCGCGCCGCGCCCGAGGACGTGGTCCAGCTCGCCATCGCCCGCTGCTCGCCCACCGGCATCTCGGTGAGGGCGACGCGGGCGGCCGGCGCGTCGGCCAGCAGCGTCGCTCTGACCTGGTGCCGCCCCACGGCGTGCGTGCTCTCCTCGTGCAGCGCGCCCTCGTAGGCCAGCCGGCCCACGAGGACGGCGGGCCAGACGCCCGCCAGCACCACGAGCCCGGTCACCAGCACGGCGAGCGCCTCCAGCCGGTCGGAACGGCGGCGCAGGGGATTGCCGTCGGGACGGTACAGGCGTACGCGCCGGGCCAGCAGGTCGATCAACGCTTTCAACGGGCACCTCCTTGAAGCACTGTGCGGGTGCCCCGGCGGGGGGCGGCAGGGGCGGGCGGCTCTTGACGGGAGGACCTTCGTCCCGGGTCGTCAGGACGGACGGGGCGGCCCCGCGTTCGGCTCACGGAGGACAAGGCGTGGTCACCCCGCCATCATGAACGAACCAAGAGATCAACATGGCCGTTCTCCTGGGAAGACGCGCCAAGAGACGCCCCGGCCGGCCTCAGCCGGGCTCCAGCGAACGGGGGATCGAGTCCGACGGCCCGGCGGGATGCCCGGTACGCCCCGCCGCGTCATAGATCTTGACCCACCGGATGGCCGGGAACTGCTTGAGCGTCGGCCTGATCTGGTCGGCGACGGTGAAGGCCGATCCGCCGCCGTCGACCGGGCCGGTCAGGTGGACCCTGGCGATCCCGTCCGCGATGGTCAGCCTGCCGAAGCCGGTGGCCCCGGAGCTGACGAAGCGCAGGCCGCGCGCCCGCTCGGCCTCGGTCGGGCCGGCGAACAGCCGTTGCAGCGCGCCGTAGGCGGTCGCCGGCGCGGCCACCGGGCGGGTCACCGACGCCGTGCGCGGGCTCCGGCTGCCGGCGTCGAGGAAGTGGTCGCGTACGGGCACGGTCCGGTAGGACGTGGTGAGGTCGACGACGACCCGGCTCGGCCGGGTAAGCGTGCGCACCTGGTAGGGCACGCGTCTGGCCAGGCCGACGCCGAAGGTGAGCGTGGCCTCGAAGTCGCCGGTGTTGACGACCTGGACGACGCCGGGCAGTGCGTAGGTCCGGCGGGTGGGGCCGTAGGTGACCCGGCCCCGGCGGTCGTGGCCGTCGGCGTGGTCGAAGCGGACCTGGAGGAGGGCGTCGCCGACCGCGCCGACCGTGCGTCCGGAGCCGTCGGCGATCAGCCGGGAGACGTAGCGCACGTCGTGCCGGGCCGGGACCGGGCCGCGGAACTCGAAGACCAGCCGGTCCAGGCCGGGCAGGTGCGCGGCCCGGATGCCGACCAGGACGGGGACGGCGGCCTGTCGCGCGGCCCGCGCGGGTGAGGCCGGCACGCCGGTGACGGTCACCGCCATGGCGACGGCGAGGAGGGAGCGGATCGGGACCATGGTCATCATCTCTTTCCCGTGAACGATCCTGGTCCCAGACTGACGCGCGCGACCCCGGGGCGACACCGCCGGACGTCCTGAACTCCGTGGCCTTCCGGCTTCTAGAATCCGCGGGCATGGGGACTGACAGGCTGCGCCGCAAACCGTACGAGAAGGAACTTCTCCGCCTCCAGGCGGAGCTGGTGGAGGTGCAGGAGTGGGTGCGGGCCGAGGGGCGGCGCGTCGTGGTGATCTTCGAGGGGCGCGACGCCGCGGGCAAGGGCAGCACGATCAAGCGGGTCGCCGAGTACCTGAACCCGCGCGTCGCCAGGATCGCGGCGCTGCCCGTCCCGACCGACCGGCAGCGGTCGCAGTGGTACTTCCAGCGGTACGTCGAGCACCTGCCGGCCGCGGGGGAGATCGTGCTGTTCGACCGGAGCTGGTACAACCGGGCCGGGGTCGAGCGGGTGATGGGGTTCTGCACGCAGGAGGAGTACACGCGCTTCCTGCACCAGTGCCCGATCTTCGAGAGGCTGCTGGTCGAGGACGGGATCCTGCTGCGCAAGTACTGGTTCTCGGTGAGCGACGCCGAGCAGGAGCGGCGCTTCCGCGACCGGCTGGCGGACCCGATGCGCCGGTGGAAGTTGTCGGCGATGGACCTGGAGTCGATCACCAGGTGGGAGGAGTACTCCCGGGCCAAGGACGAGATGCTGGTGCACACCGACATCTCCGAGGCGCCCTGGTACGAGGTGGAGAGCGAGGACAAACGGCGGGCCAGGATCAACATGATCGCGCACCTGCTGTCCACGATCCCCTACCGGCGGGTCGAGCGGGCGCCGCTGGAGATCCCGCCGCGACCGGCCGCCACCGGCTACCGGCGTCCGCCGCGCCGCCCCGGAGGGTACGTCCCCGACGTCACGGCCGGCCTCTGAGCTCGGGGCGCCCGTCCGGGGGGCTCCGCGCCGATCAAGGAAATCCGGCGTACCGGACTTGATCCTCCCTTGTGGGGGAAAAGATGATTGTCTTTGCTTGTGTCCGGTGATCTGCTCGACGTCGTCCTGGTCGTTCTGGTGGTCGGGTTCGGCGTGGCGGGGTTCCGGCAGGGGTTCGTCGTCGGGGTGACGAGCTCGATCGGGTTCGTCGCCGGATGCGTGCTGGGCATCGCCGTCGCCCCCGCCGTGACGAACGCGCTCGTGACCGGCGACATCGCCCAGACGGCCCTCGCGGTCGTCATCGTGTTCCTGGTCGCGCTGGCCGGCCAGTTCGCCGCGTCCACGCTGGGGGTGCGGTTACGCACGTACCTGCGCGGCGAACCGGCCCGGATCCTGGACTCCCTGGGCGGCGGGCTGGTCAACGCCACGTTCGTGCTGCTGGTCGCCTGGCTCCTGGGCAGCCTGCTGGTGTCCGGCCCGTGGACGCTGGTGGTGGAGCAGATCCGAGGCTCGGCGCTGCTGTCCACGCTCGACGGGGCGGCGCCCGAGGCGGCGCGGAACTGGCAGCGGCCCTTCAAGCGGTTCATCGACCGGTCCGACTTCCCGCCGGTGCTCGACACGATCGCCGGGATGAGCCCCGTCCGGGTGCCGCCGCCGGACGTGGCCGTGCTGCGCAGCCCGGCGCTGCGGCAGGCCAGGGCGGGCATCCTGCAGGTCCAGGGGACGGCCTCCGCCTGCGGCAAGCGCATCACCGGCACCGGCTTCACGTACGCGCCCGACCACATCATGACCAACGCCCACGTCGTGGCCGGGGTGGACACGGACCTGCAGGTGGTCGACCACCAGCAGCGGCCGCACCCGGCGCAGGTCGTCTGGTACAACCCCCGCCGGGACGTCGCGGTCCTGTACGTCCCCGGCCTCGGGCTGCCCGCGCTCTCCTTCGACACCCGGGCCAGGGAGGGCCAGGACGCGCTGGTCGCCGGCTACCCGAACGGCGGCGGCTTCACCCCGGAGCCCGCCCGCGTCGCCGAGCGGCAGCGGGCCGGCAGCCCCGACATCTACCACGCCTCGCAGGTGACCAGGGACGTCTACCTGGTCCGGGGCAAGATCCAGCAGGGCAACTCCGGCGGCCCGCTGCTGGCCGTGGACGGCCGCGTGCTGGGCGTGATCTTCGCCGCCGTCGCCGGCCAGGTCGAGACCGGCTACGCGCTGACCGCCGGCGAGGTCGCGCCCGACGCCCGCCAGGCGGCCACGGCCACGACCCCCGTCAGCACCCAGACCTGCGACTGACCCCCGCCCGCCCGCGGCGACGGCGCTCAGCCCGCCGGCGGCAGCGGGTCGAAGGCGTGCCCGGCCCACAACCGGCGCGACGCCTCCTCCGGGTACGCCGCCGTGCCCGGCTCGGCGTCGATGATCCAGGTCAGCCGCTCGCGCGGCTCGTACGCCGGCCAGCCCGGGTCGCCGGTCGCGGCGAAGGCGGTCCACGCCGCCCGCACCCGGGCCGACAGCTCGGCGGCCTCCGGTGGCGGCTCCTGGCCGAGCAGCAGCCCGGCCACGCCCGCCGTCAGGTTGCCGAACGTCAGGGGCAGGCCCAGCCCGTGGCAGGCGCCGAGCGTCCCGCCCATGCCGGGGGCCGGCCAGGTCAGCTCGTACAGGTGGGCCCGGCCGTGCCCGCCGTGGGCCTCGGCCAGCCGCAGGGACGGCATCCGGAACAGCCAGTCGGAGTGGACCAGCTCGTACAGCCGCTCGTCGCCGGCCTCCGGATGGGCGGCCCGGTAGGCCGCCGGGTCGGGGGCCAGCGCCCGCAGCGCGGCGGCCGCCTGCTCGGCGGTGACCTGGCCGAGCTCGCCGCCGAGCGCCATGAACAGCCGGTACTCGTCGCGGTTGTGCCCCACGAGCAGGTCCACCCCGCCTGCCGGTGACCGCCAGGGCGTCGCGGGCAGCACCTCGCCGTCCACGACCGGCGCGAACGGCGTGCGGACGTGCGCGGCCAGGCCCCAGCGCGGGCTGCCGCCCATGCCGGCCGCCACCGCGTCGCCGGCCTCGATCAGCCGTTCCGGCGGCAGGCCCGCCAGCTCGCCCGCGTGCGGGGCCGTCCCCAGCTCGGCGGCCACCGCGGCGGCTAGATCGGCGGCCAGCTCGGGGGTGAAGAACAGGCCCGGCACGCTCTGCGCGATCGCCCGGTGGAACAGGCCGGCCGCGGCGGGCATCGTCATCAGCGCCGCGATGCTCCCGGCTCCGGCGGACTCGCCGAAGACGGTGACCCGGTCGGGGTCGCCGCCGAAGGCCGCCGCGTTCTCGCGCACCCAGCGCAGGGCGGCCACCTGGTCCAGCAGGCCGCGGTTGGCGGGCGCGCCGCGGAAGTGCCCGAAGCCCTCGGCGGAGACCCGGTAGTTGACGGTGACCACGACGACGCCGTCCCGGGCGAGCACGCCGCCGTCGAAGAGCGGGTCGCCGGACCAGCCGTACATGTAGCCGCCGCCGTGGATCCACACCATCACCGGCAGCCGGGCCGCGCCCAGGTCAGGGGTCCACACGTTGGCCGTCAGCCAGTTCCCGTCCGTGCCGGCGCCGCCAGGGGCGCCCAGCAGCCTGGACTGCGGCGGCGGTGGGCCGAACGCGGCGGCCTCGCGCACGCCGTCCCACGCCTCGGGCGGCGCCGGGGCGGCCAGCCGCAGGGCGCCCACCGGCGGGCGCGCGTAGGGCACGCCCCGGAAGACGGCCACGCCGTCCTCGATCCGGCCGCGCAGCCGGCCCGTACGCACGGTGACCTGCGGATGAGCGGTTCCGGCGGTGCTCATGGCATGCTCCTCGCCCGGGGGGGACGGCTCCGACGGCCGTGCGCGGCCATCCTCACCCCGGACGCGGGCCGGCCGCATCCCGTTTTCGACGGCCGCGCCACGGTGCGCAGGCATGGGACGGCCAGGTGCGGGTATGCGGTGCGGATCTCCCGCCCCGGAAGGAGCCGCCGGAATGTCTGACCGCATCGCCGATCCGTGGGGTTCGCGCACGCCGTACGGGCCGCGCGAGGACGGCAGCGCCGAGAGCTGGCCGGTCCGGGTGGACGCCTGCCTGGAGGAGGGGCTGACCGAGCAGGACGTCGAGTCGTGGGCCCAGTCGGCCTCCGTCCTGCACTCCAACGGCGACGCGATGGACATCGCGGTCAAGGACGGACGCATCGTCGGCGTGCGCGGCCGTGCCGTGGCCCGGTCGAAGGAGCTGCTGCGCGGCCCCGGCGGATGGGGGCACGCCCCGGCGGTCAGCCGTCGAAGACGATCAGCTGGCGCAGGGCGGCGCCGTCGGCGAGCTGGTCCATCGCCTCGTTGACGGCCGCCAGGCCGATCCGGGCCGAGACCAGCCGCTCCACCGGCAGCCGGCCCTCGCGCCACATCCGCGCGAACACCGGGATGTCGCGGGCGGGCAGCGCCGAGCCCAGGTAGCTGCCGATGATGCTGCGCCCGCCGGCCACCAGGGCGAGCGGCGAGATCGAGGCGCGGGCGCCGGGCGCGGGCAGGCCCACGCTGACGGTGCGGCCGCCGGGGGCCGTCGCGGTCACCGCGGTCTCGAACGCCCGCGCGCTGCCCGCCGCCTCCACCACGACGTCCGCCTGGCCGGGCAGGTCGTCCGGGCCGTACACCTCGTGCGCGCCCAGCTCGCGGGCGGTGGCGAGCTTGGCCGGGTTGGCGTCCACGCCGATCACCCGGACGTCGTCGAGGGCCAGCGCGGTGAGCAGCGCCGCCATGCCGACGCCGCCCAGCCCGACGACCGTGACCGTCTGCCCGGGGCGCGGCCGGCCGGCGTTGAGCACGGCGCCGCCGCCGGTCAGCACGGCGCAGCCGAGCAGGGCGGCGACCTCGGCCGGCACGTCGGGATCGACCGGGACGACCGAGCGCCGGTCGACCACCACGTGCGTGGCGAACGCCGACACCCCGAGGTGGTGCAGCACCGGGGCGCCGTCCCTGTGCTGGCGGACCGCGCCGCTCAGCAGGGTGCCGTCGTTGTTGGCGGCGCTGCCCGGCACGCAGGGCGTCACGCCCTCGGTGGCGCAGCCGGCGCAGCCGCCGCACCTGGGCAGGAAGGTCATCACGACGCGCCGCCCGGGGGCGAGGTCGTCCACGCCGGGGCCGGTCCGCTCCACCACGCCCGCCGCCTCGTGGCCGAGCAGCATGGGCACGGGACGCACCCGGTTGCCGTCCAGCACCGACAGGTCGGAGTGGCACACGCCGGCCACCTCCACCCGCACCAGCAGCTCGCCCGGCCCCGGCGGATCGAGTTCGAGGTCGCAGACCGTCAGCGGCCGCGACTTCGCGTAGGGCCGGGACCGGCCGATCTCCTCCAGGACCGCGCCGCGAATGCGCATCAGTTCGCCCTTCTTCGTGTCGAGAGGTTGGCCAGCAGCACCCCGCAGCCGCCCAGGACGAGCCCGGCCACGGCGAGCGGGGGCAGCGGCTGCCCGGCCAGCGACCAGGCCAGGACGGCGGTCACGGCCGGGGTCAGGAAGAACACCGTGCTCACCCGGCTGGCGGGGGAGCGCAGCAACATCCGGTTGAGCAGGATGAACGCCGCGATGGAGTTGACCAGCGCCATCCAGCCGACCGACAGCCCGAACGCCGTCCAGTCCGACACCCGGACCGGGCCGAGCGCCAGGCAGGCCAGCCCGGCGGCGGGGGCGCTGACCAGCAGCTGCACCGCGGTGCCGCTCAGCGCGTCCATGCGGGGGGCGTAGCGCTGCTGGTAGAGGGTGCCCGCGCTGAGCCCGGCCAGCCCGAGCAGGCACAGCGCCACCCCGGAGGCGGACAGGCTGATCCGGTCGGCCACCGCCAGGACCACCCCGGCCAGGCCGAGCGCGAACCCGGCCCACTGCCCGGCGCCGACCCGCTCGCCCAGCACCCGGCCGACCAGCAGGATGACCACCGGGTTGAGCCCCTGCACGAGGGACACGACCGCGGCCGGCAGCCCTTCGCCGAGCGCGCTGTAGAAGGCGCCGAACTGCATGGCCTGGATCAGCAGGCCGGCCACGGCCACGTGCGCCAGATCCCGCCCCCGGGGCCACGGCACCCGCCTGACCAGCGCGTACGCCCCCAGCAGCACCCCGGCGACGGCGAACCTGCCGAACATCAGCAACAACGGCGGAGCCGCCCTGACCCCCGGGATGCCCGCGATGAACGCGCTGCTCCACAGGACGACGAACACCTCGGGCGCCACCGGCCACCGCCTCCCGGCGCGCCGGACGGGCGCCGCAGGGGCGGCGGTCTCCCGCACGCGGGCAGGCGTCATCGCAAGGTCCTTCCGGATGAAGACGGATCAGGAGGCGCGCAGGGCCGAGCGGCGCAGCCCCCACAGCTCCTCGTCGGAGGTGCACACGCCGACGGCCCCGTGCCGCAGCGCCTCCACCACGTCGTCCGCGCTCTGCACGAACCCCGCGGCCAGGCACGGCACGCCGACCGCCCGCACCTGCCGCTCGACGTGCCGCAACACCATGGCCGGCATGAGCTGCACCAGGTCGGGCCGCGACCGGGTGATGGACTGCAGGCTGCGCCGCAGGTTCGACCGGTCGGTGACGAACACCTTCTGCATGGTCAGCAGCCCGAGCCCGGTGGCCCGCTCGATCATCGCCTGCCGCGTGGAGACGACCCCGACCGCGCCGATGCCCTGCAGGTACGCCAGCGCCCCGGGATCGTGCCCCAGGCCGGGGGTCGAGTCGATGTTGACGAACCCGATCTTCCGGGCGTCCACCGTGCGCTTGACCGTGGCAGCCAGGTCGCCGAGCGGGATGGAGGCCAGGATGCCGATCGGCGTGGGGGAGGAGGTGAACCGCTCGACCATCTCCACCCCCACCAGCGACGCGGCGACGGGATGCTCGGCCAGCGCGGCGAGCAGACGCTGATCCAGCGGGGCCTTGTGTCGAGAGTTCACCGCATCCACCTTAGTGCGCCGTGTTTTCGAAGGGCGCGGGCAGCCCCAGCTTGCCGGGGTTCATGATGCCCCGCGGGTCCAGCGCCTGCTTGACCGCCACCAGCGTGGGGTAGCCGCTGCCCAGCGCGTCCCGCATGTACGGCGAGCGCAGCAGGCCGACGCCGTGGTGGTGGCTGATCGCCGCGCCGTGCCTGACGAGCACCTCGGCGGCGGCGTCCCAGGCGGCCCGGTACCAGGCGCGCCGCTGGTCGCGTTCGACGTCGCCGCGCAGCGAGAAGTACAGGCACGCGCCGTCGGTGTAGGCGTGCGACTGGTGGGCCGAGGCGCGCAGCGTGCCGGGGACGGCCTCGATGGCGGCCACGACCTCGTCGTACAGGGCGGGCAGCGCGGCCCACGGCCCGGCGATCTCGCAGGTGTCGGAGACGAACCCCGGCCCCCGGACGAAGCCGTCGGCGGCCTTGCCGACGATCATCCGCTCGTCCAGCCAGCGGGCGAAGACGGCCGCGCCGTCCAGTTTCACCGACGCGCGTTCGGCGCAGACCTCGTCGGCGATCTTCATGACGGCGTCGACCAGCACCGGGTCGCCCTCGTCGGCGACCAGCAGCAGGTTGGTGCCGGGCTCGCCGAAGTGGGTGCCGCTCTCGTGCGCGTCGTACAGGCGCAGCGCGGCCGGGGTGGCGCCGCGCTGCAGGATCTCCCGGCACGCGTCGAGCCCGGCGGCGAAGGTGTCGAAGCCGTAGGCGATGCCCACCGCGTAGTCGGGCAGCCGGTGCGTACGCAGCCGCAGCCGGGTGATGACGCCGAGCGTGCCCTCCGAGCCGATGAACAGCTGCCGCAGGTCGGGGCCCACCGCGGCGCGCGGGTAGGTGCCGTAGCTGGCGGTGGTGCCGTCGGGCAGCACCACGTCCAGCCCGACCACCATGTCCTCGATCTTGCCGTAGCGGGTGGAGAGCTGGCCCGCGCCGCGGCAGGCGGCCCAGCCGCCGACGGTGGAGATGGCGAACGCCGACGGCCAGTGGCCGGTGGTGGCGCCGTGCGTCTCCTGCAGCTCCTTCTCGAACAGGTCGCCGAACATGCCCGCCTGCACCTCGACGATCATGGATTCGGCGTCGAAGGACAGGATGCGGTTGAGCCGGCACACGTCCAGCACGACGCCGCCGTGCACGGGCAGCGCGGCGCCCAGCACGTTGCTGCGGCCGGCCGAGACGGTCAGCGGGATGCGGTGCTCGTGGCAGATCCGCACCACGGCGGCCACCTGCTGCTCGTCGTCCACCTCGACGACGACCGCCTCCGGCGTGGCCGGGCGGCCGTCGGTCTCGCCGATGGAGGTGCCCGCCCACCAGTCGCGGGTGCGCAGGATTACTTCGTCCCGGTCGGTGTGCACGGCGGCGCCGAGCGCGCGCAGCTGCGCCACCACGCTCTCGGGGACCGGCACGACCTGGCCCTGCAGGCTGGCCGGGCCCTTGCCCGGCGGGCAGTCGGCGGCCCAGCGCGGCGGCGTGGGCGCGCCCACGACGTAGTCGCCGCGGTTGAACGGGTGCGTGACGGTCTGCCTGCTGATCATGAAAGTCCCTCCATCAGAACGCTCTTCTCGCGGTCCACGCCGCGCACGTAGTCCTCGACCTGCCGGGCCACCTCGTCGTCGGAGAGGCCGAGCTCGCGCTGGAGCAGCCGGCCCACCTCGGGGGCCGCCTCGACCGACAGGTCGCGGGCGAACACCCGCATCCGGGTGCGCCGCGACAACACGTCGTCCACGTTCCTGGCCAGCTCGCAGCGGGCCGCGTAGACCACCTCGGCCCGCAGGTACTCGCTGCCCTCGACGACCGGTTCGGCCAGCGACGGGTCCTCGGTGATCAGCTCGGCGACGAACCGGGCCTCGGTGCCGTACCGCTCGCCCAGGTGGGCGCCGAGCCCGCCGGTCGCGGTGGTCGCCTCGGCGTCGTAGCCAGCGCCGCCGAGCAGCGGCAGCCGCGCGGTGCGGCAGCGGGCCTTGCGGCCGAGCACCTTCAGCGCCTCGTCCACGGCCAGCTCGCCCATGTGCCTGCTGGTGGTCAGCTTGCCGCCGGTGACCGTGACCAGGCCGAAGCCGTCGGTGATGATCCGGTGGTCGCGGCTCATGTCGAGCGTGGCGCCCTCCTTCTCGCCGACCAGCGGGCGCAGGCCGGCGATCGAGCCGATCACGTCGTCCGGGGTGAGGTCGGCGTCGAAGGCGGTGTTGGCGCCGTCGAGCAGGTACTGCATCTCCTCGCGGGTGCACAGCACCTCGTCGGGCGAGCCGTCGTAGTCGGTGTCGGTGGTGCCGACCACGACCACGTCGCCCCAGCGGGTGCAGGTGGCGCGGCGGGCCCGGCCGGGCACCGGGACGGTCACGGTGCCGTCCACCGGCAGCCGCGTCCACGGCACCACGATGTGCACGCCCTTGGCCGGACGCACCCGCGGCCGGTGCGCCGGGTCCGACAGCGCGTCCAGGGTGTCGGTCCACACGCCGGTGGCGTTGACGACGACCCCGGCGCGCACCTCGACCGTGCGGCCGTCCACCTCGATGCGGGCGCCGCGCACCCGGCCGCCCTCCTTGACCAGCTCGCGGCAGGTGGCGCCGTTCAGCACGGTCGCGCCGAAGTGGGCGGCGGTCCTGGCGATGGTCAGGGTCAGGCGGGCGTCGTCGGTGCGGCTGTCGTAGTAGAGCAGGCCGCCCTTGAGCCGGTCGGCGCGCAGCCGCGGCGCCCTGGCCAGCACCTCGGCCACGCTGAGCCGCTGGTGCAGCCGGCCGATGCGCCAGCCGCCCGCCAGGTCGTAGGTCCACAGCAGGCCCTCGAAGGCCTTGGCGATGCGGGCGTCGAAGACGCCGTCCTCGGCGAGGATCGGCAGCACGAACGGCAGCCGTCGCACCAGGTGGGGCGCGTTGCGGCGGAAGCGCTGGCGCTCCAGCAGCGAGCGGCGCACCAGCGGCAGGTTGCCCTGCTCGATGTAGCGCAGGCCGCCGTGGACCATCTTGGAGGACTTGGAGGAGGTGCCCGAGGCGAAGTCGTCGCGTTCCACCAGCGCCACGCGCAGGCCGCGGGTGGCGGCGTCCAGCGCGGCGTAGCAGCCGGTCACGCCGCCGCCGACGACGAGCACGTCCACCGGCTGCGCGGCCAGCCGCTCGATCTGCGCCTGACGGTCCAGCCGCAGCGGGGTGCGCCGGATGGCGCTCCTGGTCTCCGATCTGGGCTTGCGTTCTGGAAGCCGGATCACGAGGGGGATTCCTCCTGTTGGTACGAGATGTGCCGGGTGAGCAGGTCACGCCAGGCGGCGCGGGCCTCCTCGCGGGCGGCGTCGGGCAACGTGGGCTCGAAGACGGGGACGTCCCCGAGCCCGGCGAGGGCGGCGGGCAGGTCGGGCCAGAGCCCGGCGCGCACGCCCCCGAGGTAGGCGGCGCCGCGCAGGCTGGCCGTCTCGTTGGCGCGGGCGCGGCGGACCGGCCGTCCGACGAGGTCGGCCTGGCTCGCCATCAGCACGTCGCTGCTGGCCAGGCCGCCGCCGCAGAACAGATCGGTGACCGGCGCGCCGAGCGCCTGCTCCACCCCGTCCAGCAGGTCGCACACCGAGTGCGCGATGCCCTCCAGGACGCCCCGGGCCAGCTCGGCCCGGGTGGTGGACAGGCTGAGCCCGGTCAGGACGCCGGTGGCCTCGGGTGACCAGACCGGGGTGCGCATCCCGGCCAGCGCGGGCAGGAAACGCACCCGGCTCGGCCCGGGATGCTCGCGGGCCAGCGCGGTCAGCTGGGCGGGCGAGTCGAACAGCCCGATCTCCTCGCACAACCAGCGCACCGCCGAGCCGGTCGTGGCGGCGTAGCCCTCCAGGCTGAACACCGCCGCGCCGCGCGAACGCCAGCCGACCAGCGTCAGCACCCCCGGCACCGCCCGGCGATGCGCGGGCGGCCGGTCGCCGGCCACGGCGTCCAGGAACGTTCCCGTGCCGTGCACGCACATCGCCTGGCCCGGCCGGTGCGCGCCGAGCGCGATCATCGCGGCGTGCTGGTCGCCCATCACCGACAACACCGGCAGCCGCACGCCGAGCACGTCCGGGTCGGTGTGGCCGTAGTCGCCGTCCTCGTCCAGGATCTGCGGCAGCACGTCGCGGGGGCAGCCGAGGAAGTCCCGCCACGGCTCGTACCAGTCGCCGGTGCGCAGGTCGTAGGCGCCGGCGGCGACCGCGTTGGTGGCGGACATGACGTGCCGCGCGCCGCCGGTGAGCCGCCACACCAGCCAGGTGTCGACCGACCCGAACGCCACCCGTCCCGCCTCGTGCGCCCGGCGCACGGCCGGGTCGTCGCGCAGCACGTCGGCGGCCCACAGCAGCGGGGCGCGCGAGCCGACCGGCCGGCCGGTGTGCTCGACCAGGCGGGCGTCCCAGCCGGGCTCCCATTCGCGCAGCCGGGCGGCGTAGCGGCGGTCCTGCCAGACCACGGCGGGGGTGAGCGGCTCGCCGGTGACGGTGTCCCACAGCAGCACGGTGGCGCGCTGGGTGGCGATCGACACGCCGGTGACCTCGACGTCGTGCGCCCGCGCCCACTCCAGGGCCTGCGCGCAGACCTTGGCGGTCTTCGCCCAGATCTCCATGGCATCCTGCTCGACCCGCAGGTGGTCGGGGGAGTGGACCGAGATGGGCCGGTAGGCGGGCGGGGCCGCCGAGCCGTCGTCCAGGACGACTGCGGCGCGCGTGCCCGTGGTGCCCTCGTCGACGCTGAGGATCCCGCGCCGGGTACGGCCGGTCATCGGCGCTCGTCCCTGTTCCGCAGCGCGATCTCCTCCTCCTCCAGGTTGACCGCCACGCGGGTGGGGTCCCACTTGATCAGCAGGCAGGTGACCAGGCCGACCAGCGGCACCACCGACAGCACCATGAGGCTGGCGCCGACCCCGATGCCCGCCTGCAACTGCGGGAACAGGTACAGGCCGGCGACCGAGCCAAGGCTGCCGAGCATGCCGGTCACGCCGGTGCCCAGGGTGCGGATGTCGCTGCGGTAGGACAGCGCGGCGATCGACTTGCCGTTCGGGCCGGGCCCGGCGGAGTGGAAGAAGATGAACAGCACGGGCAGCAGCGCGGCCAGCGCGACCGGCAGTTCCTTGAACGTCGCGCCCATCACCAGCAGCGCCACGAACACCACCGCGTACCCCGCCATCGAGCTGACCCGCAGGCCGAGGCGGCGGCCGGTGTAGGCCGCCAGGCAGCCGCCGACGATGCCGACCGCGTTGAACGCCATCGACCCGATCGTGGCCTTCTCGAACTCCTTGCCGAACAGCTCCAGGCTGATCACCGGCAGGTACCAGCCGACCGCGAAGTACTGCATGGCCTGGGTGAGCGAGATGACCGTGGACAACACCGTGCGCGGCAGGTACGGCCGGCGGAACAGCACGCCCGCGTCACCGAAGCCCACCTGCCGGCCCTGCTCGGCCGCGACGCCGTCCCGCCCGGCGTCCTCCTGGACGGCGAAGCCGTACATGCGGCGCAGGGCCGCGGCGGACTCGCGCAGCCGTCCCTTGGCGGCCAGCCACGTCGGGCTTTCCACCAGGAACGTGAGTTGCAGGACCAGCAGCACGACGGCGAAGACGGCCGAGGAGCCCACCGACCAGCGCCAGATGTCCGCGCCCACGTCGAAACGGTAGAACACCAGCGTGAGCAGCAGGTTCGTGGTGGTGGCGGTGTACCAGACGCCTTGCCAGAAGTTGAGCCTGCCCTTGAGCGCGGACGGCGTGTACTCGGCCAGCAGCGCCATGGCCACCGCGAAGTCGATGCCGTACGCGATGCCGACCAGGCCGCGGCCGGCGAAGACGGTCTGGAAGTCGGAGCCGGCCGCGGTCAGCAGCGCGCCGAGCGCGAACACCACCTTGGTCAGCAGCAGCGGCTTGACCCGGCCGATCCGGGCGGCCAGCCAGCCGCCGAACGGGTTGGAGACGATGGCGATGGCCGGCGCCATGGCGGTGAGCACGCCCACCTGGCCCGGCGACAGGCCCAGCTGCTTGACCATGGGGGACAGGCCGGCGCCCAGGGCGGCGTTGGAGTAGGCGTCCAGGAACAGGCCCGCCAGGGCGAGGAACCAGATCCAGTTGGCCCGGCCGGCCAGCCTCGTCAGGGTGTTGATGGCGTCGGCCGCGTCTCCGGCGTTGCGGATCAGCGTGACCGAGGTGTTCTGCACGGGGGCGTCGCTCATGCCCAGCCGCCTTTCAGGGGGGTGTGATCCCTTGCCAGCGGTCCGGGTACGACAAAGGCACAGACGAAGACCACTGACAGGGATCTCTTCGTCTGTGCCTGCCGATTGACGGGACACTATGTGCCGGTTGTCCGGTATGTCAAGCAGTCGGGGTCGTATCGCCGCAGCTCGCACGCCCCTGCCCGGTGCGCCGGCCGGTCAGGAATACCGGATCTCCCACCAGCCGCGGGTGCACGACCACTTGCCCGCGGCCTTCACGCACGCCCGGAACTTGCGGCCGTTCGGGGCGTCCACCGCGTACGACGTGACGCTGCGGCGTCCGCCGCCCCTGACGACCGCATGGCAGGCGTGGTAGGTGCGGCCCCCGTCGTCGGTCCAGTCGATGGAGATCCGGTCGCCGGAGCGCAGGCTGGTGCCCCACGCCCACCACACGTCCCGGCCGCGGTAGACGCCGCCGGCCTCGTACAGGTAGACCATGCCGCGGCGGCCCTTGGCCTTCGCCATGCGGTGCCAGGTGTTCCTGGGCACGTCCCGGCTCACCCGCAGCCGCGCGCCGCACGAGTAGTTGATCGGCCCGGCGGCCTGCGTCCGTGACACCTGCCGGGCGTCCTGTGCCGCGGCGCCGGCGGGCGAGGCGACGGTCAGGAGGCCGCCGGCCACCACCGCGGCGACCGCCAGGGCTCGAAGGTCACGCATGTGCTCCCCCTTGGTGCGGAATCGTGTGATCGCAACCTAGGGGGGCCGGTGTTGAGGATCCGTTGAGCCCGTGTTGACCTCCGCCGGGGTCCGCGCCGCCGCCGGTCAGGCGCCTGGAGGTTCCCGGGTCCCGTCCAGGTCGGCGCGGACGATGCCGTACATCACGCCGTCCCGCCACTCGCCGGCGCGGAAGCCGCCGCCGCGCAGCACGCCCTCCCGGGTGAACCCGGCCTTCTCCAGCGCCCGCTGCTCGGCCACGTTGCCGAGCTCGGTGGTCGCCTGCACCCGGTTGACCGGCGAGTGGTCGAACAGGTAGCGCGCCAGCAGCCGCTGCGCCCGCGTCCCGTGCCCCTTGCCGCGGAAGCCGGGCGCCACGATCAGGCCCATCTCCCAGCAGTACGACACCCGTGAGGTGAGTTGTCTGCGCCACGACACGAGGCCCGCCCGCTCCTCGCCGGAGGCGATCACGAGCATGCCGCCGTCGTCGCCGAGCATGCCGTTGTCGTCCCAGAGGCGGCGCAGGCGGTGGGGGTCCTGCCAGCCGTACCACTGGTACTCGCCGCTGCTGTCCGGGTCGCCGATCAGCCGGGTCAGGAACGCCAGGTCGTCCTCCCGGACGGCACGCAGTTCAATCGTCATGATCGCGACACTATGTGACAGGTGCGACGTCGGCGCGGGCCCGGCGTCCGGCCCGCAGCGCCAACGCCAGCGCCGCCAGCAGCGCCGCGCCCGTGAACGGCAACCACGACAACCCGGACGGCGGCCCGAACGTCCCGCCCGCCCCGGCACGGTCGAGCACCGCGGCCACCGCGAGCGCGGGCACCGCCTGGGCCGCTCCCGAGACGAGCGCGAGCACGGCGAGCCAGGCGACCCGCGCCGCGTTGCCGCGGCGGTACGGCTCGCCCTCGAACACCGACGTCAGCAGCCCCCCGACCAGGAACGCGGCGACGAGCGCGCACAGCCCGCCCACCAGCACGTCCGCCCGGAAGAGCACCTGCTCGGCCGCCGTCGAGTCCCAGACCCGCAGCGGCAGCTCCCCGTCTCCCAGGGAGAGGCCGCGGGGCAGCTTCACCCCGCTCAGCCCGAGCCGCTCGGCGTCCTCCAGGCGGGGGACGACGCGGACGACGATCTCCCCGCCGGCCTGCGTGGCGCCGTTGACGGCGTAGGCGACCCCCCACACCCCCGCGACGGCCCCGGCGAACCTGACCACGTAGAGGGCCAGCCGCACGAACAGACGATCCATGGACGCTCCAAGGAGACGGACCGATGGTTGTTCATCATGCCCGCCGGGACGGCCCCGCGTACAGAGGGCCCCGAATCACTCGCAGGTCCTGGCCTCAGGACTGCAGAACTTCACCTCGGGGACGTCGGCCGACGGCTCGTCCAGCAGGGGCCGGGGCTGCCCGCGCAGGTGCCGGTCGAAGAAGGCGGTGACGTAGGCGCGGGTGACGTCGAGCGCGCGGGCGCCCGGCACGGTGGCGCCGTCCTCGATGCCGAGCTGGTCCATCAGGACGCCCAGGTCGGTGAAGGACGTGTGCGCGGCCCCCGTCAGCAGCAGCCAGCGCTTCCACCCGGTCAGCCGCGCCCAGACGCGCTCCCACGTGGCGGCCGGATCGCCCTTGCCCGGCGTGTACGTGGCGGGCTTGCCCAGGAACAGGAACGGCCGGGACGTCCCGGCCTCCGGGAGCGTCGTCTCCACGCTGCCGTCGAGGTCGATGCCGGCGCGCAGCCGGGTGTCGGCCGCGATCGACGCGACGGCGGCGGCGCCGCCCGCCGAGTGCCCGGCCATGGCGATCCTGGACGGGTCGATCAGGCGGGACCCCTTCCAGGGCGCGTGCGCGCCCGTGAGCCGGTCGAGCACGAAGGACACGTCGGCCGCCCGGCTCTGCTCCAGCTTCGCCCACCAGGCCGGGCCCTTGTCGTCGATCTCGCAGGTGACGCAGGTGGTGACCCGGCCGTCCGGGAAGGAGGTGGCGACGTTCTCGTAGGTGTGGTCGACGGCGGCCACCACGTACCCGTGGCTCGCCAGTTCCTCGGCCAGGGCCGTGAGCTCGGTGCGGGGCTTGCTGTGCCCGGGGGACAGGACGACGAGGGGCAGGCTGCGGGGGCGTCCGGCGGGGCGGGCGTCGGTGAAGGCGTTGGTCCGGGTCCTGCTCAGGGTGTCGGCCGGGAGGTGGGTGATCCCGCCGTCCTTGAGCAGCAGCTCCGATGCCTTGGCCGTCATGTACGGGGCGCGCCGGCGGCCCGGCGACCTGGCCGGGTACCAGAGGGAGACCATGAGCTCGCGCGCCTTGACCGAGGGGACCCAGGGGTCGGGGCGCGAGGTGTCCTTCAGGTACAGGGACGTGGTGCCGACCGGCCGGGAGCCGGTGGGGGCAGGCAGGTACGTCGCGGGCGCGGGCGCCGCCGATGCCGACGCGGCCGACGGGGCCGACGCCACGGACGCCGCCGCCGGCGAGCCGTGCACCAGCCCGGCGGCCAGGACGACGGCGAGCCCGGCGACGGCCGCGGTCCCGCCGGCCCGGTTCGTTCCGAGGTGCTTGATCATGCACCGCAATATACTCCGAGAGTATATACGCGGTGTATAAGGGAGCGGAGTGCGGGACACCGTAGGGAGGAGGCCCCGCCGCGCGGGTCAGCCGGCGGGCGGGGCGGCGGGCGGAGCGGCGCGGAAGCGGAAGGCGAGCACCGCCGCGCAGAGCAGCAGCACCCCGCAGACGCCCTGCTCGGCGACCATCCAGCCCGGCAGCGGCAGGAACAGCAGCACCCCCACGACCGCGACCAGGATCACGACGAGCACGATGCGCAGGCGCAGCAGGGCCCGGTCGCCGCCCCGCTGGGCGCGCCGGGCGAACACGAACGTCAGGACGGACGTCGCCGCCACGATGACGCCGCGCCCCCATGCCTCGGGGGTGACCAGCGACGGCGCGACGGCGGACAGGACGGCGATCGCCGCGACGGTCAGCAGGCTGAGCGCGGCGTAGGCGGCGACCAGGATCTTGGCCGTGTGCAGGCCGGAACCGGGCAGCGCGGCGGGAGGGGTCGGCGTGGTCATGGGACATCCTCCGGATCTGTGCTGCTGGAGACCGCTCGGAAGGCGTGGACGGCGTGGACGGCGTCGGTGAGGATGACGCTGATTGGACTCTCCCCCACGGGGAGACCCCACGCTATGGGGGATTCCACCCAGATCTACCCGGAGGATCCATGACCCCGCGACTGGTCCATTGCCATCCCGTCACCTGTCTCAACGTCACGGGCATGGGAGAGCCCGGCGGCCCCGAACACCTGTCGGCCATCGGCGCCCTGTACGCCGTGGCCGCCGCGATGGGCGGCGCCGCCGGGCCGCTGGAGGGGCGGTGGTGGGTGGAGGACACGTCGCTGCCGCCGCTGGAGACCCCTCGTGACCAGTGGCGGTGGCACCTGCTGCTGCCGTTGCCCGAGATGCCCGAGCCGGGCGCGGCCGAGGCGGCACGTGAACGGGCCCGCCCGTCGGGGGCCGCCGTCGACCGGGTCCAGGTCGTCACCTTCACCGAGGGCGAGTGCGTGGAGCTGCTGCACGAGGGGCCCTACAGCGAGGAGAAGAGGTCGCTGGAGGTGATGGAGGCGTTCATGGCCGAGCACGGGCTGGTGCCCAACGGGCTGCACCACGAGATCTACCTGACCGAGTTCACCGACCCCGACCCGAAGACACTGCTCAGGCAGCCGGTCACCGCCCGCCCGGAGGAGGCGGCTCACCGGTAGAGGGCCGGGGTGTAGGCGGTGTGCGCGGTCTCGATCCTGCGCAGGTCGGCCGAACAGGGCTCAGGGCAGGACCTCAGGGCAGGACCTCAGGGCAGGGCGAGGAGGCTGACGGCGAGGGCTGCGGCGCCCAGGCCGACGAGCTGGCCGCGGTGGATGCGTTCGGCGAGCACGCCGCGGGCCAGCAGCACCGTGCCGGCCGGGTAGAGGGCGGTGACCACGGCCACCACGGCCAGGTCGCCGCTGCGGGCCGCGAGCAGGAACAGCAGGTTGGCCACCGAGTCGAGCACACCCGCGGTGGCCGACAGCGCGTACGCGGGCCGCTCGGGGCCCAGCCGGCGGCGCAGCAGCCCGGCCGCGGCCAGGGTGACGGCCGAGGAGACCGCCCGCCCCACGATCAACGGCGCCACCCCGCTGTCGGACGGCGCCTGGTGCAGGAAGACGAGCTGGAGGGCGATCGCCGACCCGGCGCCGAAGGCCAGCAGCAGCGCCGTCCGTGACGGGCGCGCCGACCCCGCGCCGTGCCCCGCGCTGACCAGGACGACCGCCACCAGCGCGAGCGGCAGCCCCACCAGCCCGGCGGCCGACAGGTGCTCGCCCTGGAGCAGCCCCACGGCGACGGGCAGCGCGGCCGAGACCAGCGCGGTCACCGGCGACAGCACGTTCATCGGGCCGATCGCCAGCGTGCGGTAGAGCAGGGCGAACACGGCCGCCGAGGCGACGCCCGAGGCCGCGCCCCAGCCGAGCGCGGCGGGGCTGAACGACGCGCCGAGCATCGGCCACAGCAGCAGCTCGACCACGAGGCTGGCCGGGGCCGCGACCATCACGGTGCGCAGCACATGGGCCTTGCGGGCGCCCAGGCCGCCGAGGAAGTCGGCGCAGCCGTAGGCGAGCGAGCTGCCCAGGGCCAGCAGCAGAGCGATCACGACACCTCCCGGACAATCAGCGGAACGACCAAAGAGTACATTAGACTGACCGCTGGAGGACAACGGACCGACCGCGCAGTACATTGCACCGGTCCGTCCCGCGAGGAAGGTGAACAGATGGCCGAGCCGGCCCGCGCCCTGCGCACGGTCGCCCACAACGTCAAGGCCGCCCGCACCCGCGCCGGCCTGTCCTTGGAGGAGCTGGGCCGGCGGGCCCAGGTCAGCAAGGGCGCGCTGGTGGCGCTGGAGAAGGCGCAGGGCAACCCCAACCTGGCCACGCTGGTCCGGCTGGCCGACACCCTGGGCATCCCGGTCTCGGACCTGATGCAGGGGCCGCCGGAGGGCCGCCTGCGCGTGGTGGCCGCCGACGCCGTGGCCCCCTTGTGGACCGGGCCGCGCGGCGGCCAGGCCCGGCTCATGCTGACCACCACCGGCCCTGCCCCGGTCGAGGTCTGGCGCTGGCGGCTGGAACCCGGCGAGGAGTACCCCAGCCAGCCCCACCAGGCCGGGGTGGTGGAGACCCTCAGCGTCGTGTCCGGGCGGATGACGCTCGTCCTCGACGGCGCCGAGCACCCCGTCGAGGCCGGCCAGACCGCCACCTTCGACGGCGACGCCCCGCACGGCTACCGGGGCGAGGGCGACGGCGCCTGCGACATGATCATGACGGTCCACCTGCCTCCGGGCCCCCGGACGCCGTGAGCTCCGCCCGCCGTCAGGAGGCCAGACGCTCGATGGCGAAGGCGGACAGGAAGCCCACGGTCGTGATCAGCCCGGTGAGGACGTGCGCCTGCTCGAACGCCTCCGGGATCATGGTGTCGGCCACCATGGCCAGGATGGCGCCGGCCGCGATCGCCGTGATCAGCGCGATCGCCTCGGGGGAGGCCGACCGGAGGGTCAGGTAGCCGGCCAGGGCCGCCACGCCGCTGATCACGGCGATGCCGCCCCAGACGCCGAACACGTACGCGGGGCTGCGCCCGGCCCGTCGCATGCCGGCGGCGCTGGACAGGCCCTCGGGGACGTTGGAGACGAACACCGCCGCCACGACGGCCAGGCCGATCTCGCCGCCGTGCAGCAGGGACAGCCCGAGCACCACCGACTCGGGGATGCCGTCGAGCAGCGCGCCGACGGCGATGGCGGCGCCGCTGCCCTGCGCGTCGGCCTCGCTGGGCTGCTGGTCGCCGGAGCGCTTGCGGTGGCGGGCGCCGTGCCGCGCCAGGATCGCGTTGGCCGCCACGTACGCGCAGGCTCCGGCCAGGAAGCCGACGGCGGTGGGCAGCAGGCCGCCCGACCGTTCGGCCTCGTCCAGCAGCTCGAAGGAGAGCGCCGAGATCAGCACCCCGGCGCCGAAGGCCATGACGGCGGCGATCACCCGCGCCGGGACCCGCACCAGCATCGCCACGGCCGCGCCGAGGACCAGCGCGCCTCCGGCGACCAGCCCCCATGTCCCCGCTTCCAGCCACTCCGGCATGTGCACCGATCCCTCTCGCGTCTCGTCCCCAGGTTCTCTTGCCTGTGTCCTTCCCGTCACGCGTTCCGGAGGCGGGGATTGGGGTGGAACGCCCCGGGTAGGGCAGGCGGCGGTCCGCCCCCGTCGTGAGGAGACTTGGATGGAGCACCGCCACACCTCTTGCACCCCGCGTCCGGCGCGACAGCTCTACGAGATCACCGCCCTGGACGCGTCCGGCGAACGCTGGCACACCATCGGCTGGGGGATCGACCAGGCGGAGGCCGAGTCGGCCGCGCGCGCGTGCGTCACCTGCCCGGCCCCGCCCTACCGGGCCGCCCGGATCCGGCGCGACGGCCGGGTCCTCGCCGAGCACCGCCGCACCGCGTGAAGGCGCCGCCGTCGCCGCGCGTGGCGCTGCCGGTGATGTGCCACCGGTGGGCGCACATCACGTTCGTGCACTGGCGCTACCCCGTCGAGGTGGTCCGCGAGCTGGTGCCGGACGAGCTCGCCGTCGAGACCATGGACGGGTCGGCGTGGGTGGGGGTGACGCCGTTCCTCATGGAGGACGTACGGGTGCCCGGCCTGCCCGCCGTGCCGTGGTTGTCGGCCTTCCCGGAGACCAACTGCCGCACGTACGTGCGGGACGCGCGCGGCCGTTCCGGCGTCTGGTTCCTGTCGCTGGACGCGGGACGGCTGCTGGCCGCGCTCGGCGGCCGCTCCGGCTACGGGCTGCCCTACCACTGGTCCGACATGTCGGTCCGGATCGACCGGCGGCGCCGCCGCTACCGCTGCCGCCGGCGGTGGCCGGGGACGCCGGGCGTGCGGTGCGACGCCGAGGCGGAGGTGGGCGGCGTCCTGCGGGAGGACGAGCAGGACGAGCTCGCGCACTTCCTGACCGCCCGCCACCGCCTGTTCACCAGAGTGGCGGGCCGGCTGGCCGCCGCCGAGGTCGAGCACCCGCCGTGGCCGCTGCAGCACGTCGAGCTGACCGGCCTCGACCAGGACCTGCTGCGGGCGGCCGGCCTGCCCGACCCGGCCGGCCCGCCCCTCCTGCACGCCTCCCCGGGCGTGGACGTACGCGTCGGCATGTGGTCGTGGTGACCTGACGCCAGGCCCGCGTACGGGGCACATGAAGAGGAAGCCGTTCACGGCGGCCGGGCGGAAGGTACTCAGGGATGACTCCGGTCTCCTCCTCCAGTCGGATGGTCTTGTCGGAGGAACTGATCGATGATCAGGTCCCCGACGATTGGAGTCGCGATGCGAAGACCAGTCCTGATCCTCACCCTCTTATCGGCCCTCGCGGCGCCGCTCGCGCCGGTCCCCGCGACAGCGGCCGCCACCACCGCCCCGGCCGTGCGGTGGACGCCGTGCGCGGAGGATCCCGCGGCCGACTGCGGGACGCTGACCGTCCCGGTCGACTGGAACGATCCGCGCGCCGGGACGTTCGAGCTGGCCCTGGCCCGGCGCCGGGCGAGCGACCCGGCCGCCCGCGTCGGGTCGCTGGTGATCAACCCCGGCGGCCCCGGCGGCTCCGGCGTGGACGCCGTGGTGAACAACTGGCTCGGCTTCACCCCCGAGATCACCAGCCGCTTCGACGTGGTCGGCTTCGACCCGCGCGGCGTGGGCCGCAGCCATCCCGTCACCTGCTCGCTGGAGCTGGCCCAGCAGGCGCCCGACCCGCTGTCGATCAAGGACCAGGCCGGCTGGGACGCCCTGCTCGCCTTCAACCAGCGCTACAGCGAGGACTGCCGCCGGCGCACCGGCCCGCTGTTCGACAACGTCCACACCGGGTACGTGATCCGCGACCTCGACGCCCTGCGCGCCGCGCTCGGCGACGACAAGCTGACCTACTACGGCGTCTCGTACGGCACCCTGATCGGCCAGCTCTACGCCGAGCGCTACCCGCGCCGCGTCCGCGCCCTCGCGCTGGACAGCAACATGGACCACAGCCTGGGCACCCAGGCGTTCCTGGACACCGAGGCCTGGACCTCCCAGGACTCCTTCGACGAGTTCGTGGCCTGGTGCGGCCGGACCGACTCGTGCGCGCTGCACGGCAGGGACGTCCGCGCGGTGTGGCACGAGCTGCTGGCCAGGGCGGAGCGGGGCGAGCTGACCTTTCCCGGGCAGCCGGACGTCAAGCTGCGCAGGCTCGACCTCATCGGCCTGGCCTTCGGCGCGTTCTACGGCCCGGCCTGGAGCCAGCTCGCCGAGCTGCTGGCCGCCATGGAGAGCGGCGCAGGCCCGGTCAGCCCGCTCCTCGCGCCGCCCGTCCGGGCCGCCGGGGAGACGGTCAACGACGCGAGCTTCGTCTTCTGCCAGGACTACGCGCTGCCCGTCCGCGGCTACCGCGACTGGGACCGGCTGCTGCGCAGGTCGGCGGCCCTCGCGCCGGACATGCTGGTCAGCGCCGCGGCGCACCCGCTCGCGCTGGCCTGCCAGGGCACGGCCACGCCCAACCGGCAGCACCGGCTCAGGGTGGACGGCTCGCCGGCGCTCCTGCTCGGCAACGCCCTGCACGACCCGGCCACGCCGCACGTGTGGGCGGCCTCCACGGCGCTGCAGGCCGGCCGGCAGGCCCGGCTGCTGACCTACGAGGGCTGGGGGCACGGCATCTACGGGCGCGGCGAGTGCACGACGGCCGCCTTCGACCGCTACCTGGTCTCCCGTGAGCTGCCCGCCAGGGGCGCCCGCTGCCCGGCCGTACCGCCGGGCGAGTTGTCGCTCAGGCGGGTCCCGAGCCCGAGCCCGCTGCCCGGCCGCCCGGGGTGGACGTCCGTCCTGCGGTAGCCGGATGGTGACGCGGCCTCGCGGCCCCCTCGCCGCGAGGCCGCGTCCTACCCCCGGGCGCCCGAGGTCAGGCGCTCGCGGAGGGCGTCGAGGCGGGTCATGGCCGGGGTCGCGGTGATGCCGTGCAGGACGACCGAGAGCACCACGGTGAAGGCCGTCACCGCCCACAGCTCCTCGGGCGGCACGCCGAAGTCGGCGTGACCCAGCGCGTACGCCAGGTAGAACAGCGACCCCACCCCCCGGATGCCGAACAGCGAGATGACCCGGCGCTCGCGGGGGCCGGCCGGGCCCCGGACCTGGGAGAGCCAGCCCGCCAGCGGGCGGATGACCAGGATCAGCAGCGCTCCGACGAGGGCGCCGCGCCAGGTGAGCGGGGCCAGGCCGCCGGCGGCGACGAATCCGCCGAGCAGGAGCAGCAGCCAGGAGGTGAAGAGCCGTTCGAGCTGCTCGACGAAGCCGTGCAGGACGTTGTTGTAGCCGTGGCCGTGCTCGACCCGGCGGATGGCGCAGGCGGCGACGAACACGGCGATGAAGCCGTAGCCGCTGACCAGCTCGGTGACGCCGTAGGCGAGCAGGGTGGCGCCCAGGGCCACGAAGCCGTCGCGGCGCTCGGCCAGGCGCAGCTCCTCGGCGGGGGAGTGGAAGAACAGCCGGCCGAGCAGGCGGCCGATCAGCAGGCCGCAGACGACCCCGGCGACGATCCGGTAGAGCACGTCCGTCATCGCCCACTCGCCCGTCCAGCCCAGGCCGCCGGCGGTGGCCAGGGCGATGGCGGCGTACACGAAGGGGAAGGCCAGGCCGTCGTTCAGGCCCGCCTCCGAGGTGAGGGCGAAGCGGACCTCGTCGTCGGCGTTCTCGGCGTCGGCCGGCTCGCCCACGCTGACGTCGGAGGCGAGCACCGGGTCGGTCGGCGCGAGCACCGCCCCGAGCAGCAGCGCGGCGGCGACGGGCCAGCCCAGCACGCCGGTCGCCGCCGCCGTGACCCCGGCGACGGTCAGCGGCATCGCCCAGCCGAGCAGCCGCCAGGTCGTCGACCAGCTCCGTAACCCGATCCGCCGGTTGAGCGCCAGCCCCGCGCCCATGAGCGAGACCAGCACGCAGATCTCGGTGACGTGCTCGACGGCCGCCCGGTGGGCGACGGGATCGGGCTCGGGCAGCCCGATCGGCAGCAGGTACAGCCCCATGCCGCCGAGCAGGTAGACCAGGGGAGGGGAGAAGGCCCGGCGGGCGAGCAGGCCGGGCAGGACGGCGGCGAGCAGCGCGGCGGCGCCGCCGAGGGCCAGGACGAGATCGGGGGTGGACATCCCGGCCCCACTGCCCTGATCAACTCAGGACAATCTTCCTTTTATGCTCGCAAACCGCTCAGTATCGCCCGGATCGGCGAGCCTCGGCTGCCGTCGGCATATCGCGGCAATATGCACTAATAGCTACTTTTCCGACCCCTCGCCGCGCGCCTACCGTGACAGGACCCCCCAACTTCTGGAGGAGGATCCGTGTCAAGGTCTCTCCGTGTCACGCTCTCCGTCGTCCTCGCCCTCTCCTTCCTGCTGGTCACCTCCCCGGCCCAGGCCGCCGTGCTGGTCCGGGTGCTGCGGTACGACGCCTCCCGGTCGGCGGAGTTCGTCACCGTGATCGACCAGGCCGCCCAGGTCTGGAACGCGAACGTGGTGAACGTCCGGCTCATGCGGGGCACGCCCGCGAGCTTCGTCGTCCTGGCCGACAACAACTGGCCCAGGACGCTGCCCACCAGCCTCGGCCGTGGCACGATCTGGATGGGCCGCCAGGCGGTCGACCAGGGCTACTACCCGCTGCGGATCGCCACCCACGAGATCGGCCACATCCTCGGCCTGCCGGACCGGCGCACCGGGCTCTGCGGCGACCTGATGTCCGGCTCCAGCGCGCCCGTGAGCTGCACGAACGCCACCCCCAGCGGGGCCGAGCGGGCCGAGGTGGACCGCAACTTCGCCGGCAGCGCGCCCGCGGTCGAGTTCGGCCGCGTCCACGAGGACCGCTGACCTCCGACGCGCCGCGCCAGGCCAGGTCACTCCGTGCCGCCCCGCCGGTTCGTCCGGCGGGGTTGGCCGGCGGGCCGTGATCGTATTGTCTGGGAGCAATCGCCCCCCGACGTGAGGATCAGCGCATGCCACGTTCGAGAGCCGTCCTGTCAGCCCTCGCCGCCGCGGCCTCGGTCCTGGCGGCCGGCGGATCGGCCGAGGCGGCGGCGGACGTGCCGTTACCCTCGGCGGTCTTCCGCGCCACGCACAACAGCTACTCGGGCAACCTCGCCGGCGCCCGGAACTCGATCGCCTACCAGCTCGACCACGGCGTGCGCTTCGTCGAGCTGGACGTCCACGACAACGGGTACGCCACCGCCCGCGACTACTCCGTCGGCCACGACGCCCCCGGCGACGAGGTGGACCACGCGGGCAACCCGGCCTCCAACCTCCTCCGCGACTGGCTCGCGGTGATCGCCGGCTGGTCGGCGGCGCATCCCACGGCCGCGCCGATCGTCGTCGCCCTCGACCTCAAGGACGATCTGACCGACAACCCGTCCTACGCCGCGGGCAACCCGGCCGCGCTGAACGACGAGCTCGTCGCCGCCTTCGGGCCGCGGCTGCTGCGGGCCGAGGACTACCCGGCCGGCCCGCCTGCCGTGGACGCGCTGCGCGGCCGCGTGCTCGCCGTGATCTCCGGCGACGGCACGACCCGCACGCTGTACAAGCGCGACCTCGGCGCCAACCCGGCCGTCGCGGCCAACACCCGCGGCCAGGTCGTGGAGGTGCACGACTCGGGCGCCGGAGCGCTGTGGTACTGGACCGGCGCGTACGGCGCCGACGGCCGGGTGACCTGGCTGCGCCACGGCAGGTACGACAGCGGCGTCACCCCCGCCGTCGCCCTCAACGACGACGGCGACCTGGTCGAGGTCCACCAGTCGCAGAACGCCACCACGCTCTGGTACCGCGTGGGACGCCTGGACGCCGCCGGCGAGATCACCTGGTCCGCCAGTCGCCAGTACGACAACGGCGTGCTGCCGACGATCCGCTTCACCGACGCGAACGGGACCCGGCTCCGGGAGATCCACCGAAGCCAGAGCAACAGCCAGAACTGGGAGTGGTCCGGCACGCTCGACGCCGGCGCGGCGAGCGTCACGTGGAGCGGCAACGCCAGGACCTCCGACGCCCGCCACGACAAGACCACCTCCTACGGCGGCGCGCCCCGCGTGCACGTGTGGACCGGCGCCGACGGCCCGACGCCGTCGCGGACCCTGCGGGTGGACACCGACGCCTTCACCGGCGACCGCATCCGCCACCGGCAGGTCGCCTTCGCCGAGTTCCAGCAGGGCGACAGCGCGGAGCTGCGGCAGGACGCGCTGTTCTACGCGGCGCCCGCCGGGCAGTCGTCGTTCATCACCGAGGCGCGGCGGGCGGGCCGGCTCGTCCGCGGCTGGGACTTCGACTCGGCGGGCCAGGCGACCGATCCGCCGGCGAACTACCCGGCCACCAACCATCCGTACGACCCCTGGTACCAGGACCTGCTCACGCGGGCGGGCGCGGTGGAGTGACCGGCGGACGGCGGCGGGTCAGCACGCGGGTGGTGCCGCCGTCGTCCTCGGTGATGTCGCGTACGTGCTCGAAGCCGAGCCTGCGCAGCACGGCCAGCGAGGCGAGGTTGTCCGCCGCGACGGTGGCGTGCACCTCGGTCAGGCCGAGGGCGTCGAAGCCGTGGCCGACGATCGCCTCGGCCAGCTCCCGGCCCAGGCCCGCCCCCCACACCGCGGGGACCAGCGCGTAGATGAGCTCGTGGCCCGACACGGTGTCGGTCGGCTTGATCTCGGCGTGCCCGACCAGCTCGCCGTCCCGGCGGACGGCCCAGACGGCGAACAGGTCCTGGGCGTAGACCTTGCTGAAGATGCGGCCGAACAGCGCGCGGTCCTCGGCCTCGGTGGCGGTGCCGTCCCCCATCCAGCGCGTGACCCGCGGATCCTGGAACATGGCGACGAACGCGTCCTCGTCGGCGGGGACGTACGGCTCCAGCAGCAGCCGCTCGGTGCGCAGAGTGGGGGTCATGAACGGCGAACCTACTCCACCGCCGCCGGCCCGACGACTCGTTTTCCGGCCGGGACGCCGCCGCTCACGCCTCCAGTTCGGCCGCCCGGCGCAGGTCTTTGGGCCGGCCCAGGGCGCGGCGCATCCGGATCAGGTCCTCCCGCGAGACGTAATGGACCTCCAGGCCGCCGGGGCCGGTCGCGGTCACCGCGCGGTCCAGGCACTCGCCGACCCGAAGCCCGCCCCAGGGGAGCGCCGGGGTGCAGCAGTCGCCGCCGGCCCCCGGGGAGGTGAATCGCGTCTTCGGGCGCAGCAGGGAGTCCGGGTGCACGGGCAGCGGGCCGCCCGTCTCGTCGGCGAGCCGGGCGCCGACCGAGGCGAAGGCGGCGGCCAGGGCCGGGGCCTGGGCGGGGCGGCCGTCCCAGAGCAGGTCGAGGTCGCCGGTCAGCTCGGCCGAGCCGTGCATGATGCCGGCGACCTGCCCGATCACCACGGCCCGCACGCGATGCCGGTGCAGGGCTTCGAGCAGGGGGAACGGGTCGAAGCCGAGCGCGCCGTCGGTGGCGACGGTGCCGGCGTCGTCGTCCGCGTCCTCGTGGCCGACACCGGTGGCCCCCCGTTCCAGGGCCAGTTCGCGGGTACGTCGTGCGGCGGCGCGGAGGCGGTCCAGCGGTTCGTCGATCATCCGGACATGCAACACCGGCCGCCGCCGTGGCGCACCCGATTTTCCGCGTGCCGACCTGGTCGCATGACCAGCCCCGCAGGCCGGCGGCCACCGCTTCCGCAGCACGGCGGTGCCGCTGGAGCCGGGCGAGGGCGCGGGTTCACGGCTGCCCGTCCTGGTCGGCGGGGACGCGGCGCATGAACAGCTCCAGCCGGGACCGGCCGTCCGGATGGTCGAGCGTCACCCGGTCGCACACGCGCTGTATCATCCACAACCCCATGCCGCGCTGCGGCGGCCAGGCCGGGACGCGGTTGAGGTGGGCGTCCGTCAGGGCGCCGCGCTCGTCGATCACGTGCACGGTCACGCCGTCCTCGTCGCTGCGGGCGCTCACCGTGCCGGGCGCCCGGGCGTGTTCCAGGACGTTGCCGGCCGCCTCGCTGACTGCCAGCACCAGCCGTTCCACCCGCTGCCTGTCGAGCCCCGACTCCAGGGCGAACTCGCCCACCAGGCGCCGCAGGTGACCCAGGTTCGTACCGATCGGCACGTGCAGCCCGAAGGACTCGCCCATGGTCACCGCCTGATTCATCCCGTTGGCCGGTACCGGCCCCCCGCCGCAAATCCTAAGCACCCTGATACGACATTCGGCCGGAAATTCCGTGAAACCGCTCCGGAAGGCGTGCCGCGCCTGCCCGGGATGCGGACGACCTCGGCCTACCGGCCGGTTCCGTGCGCGGGCGGCTCGCCGGAGGGGAACAGGATCGCGCTGAGCAGGTAGGGGGCGCGGTCGGGGGCCGGGGTGTTGCCCAGCCGTTCGCCCAGCACGGCCAGCAGGTCGGTCAGCATCGCGGCGAGCTCGCCGGGGCTGAGCCACACCGTGCCCTGCCGGTAGGAGACCGAGTCGGCGACCGGATCGGCGCCCTCGTGGCGCAGGTAGGCGTCGAACTCGGCGATCAGGACGGCCATCGCGGCGGCGAACCCCCTGCGGTGGTCGTCGAGCGACATCGACGCGGCGGCTCCCGCGTCGATCGCGGGACGGTCCCGGCGCAGCCGGTAGCGGCGCTCGGTGGCGCCGCGTACGCGCTGCTCGCCCTCGACCTCCAGGAACCCGCCCTCGGTCAGGTGCGCGACCTGGCGATAGACGGTGATCTTGGGAACCTCGGGCATGCGGGCGCACAACTGCGCGATCGTCATCGTGCCCGCGGCGGCCACGGCGTGCACGATGCGCAGCCGTACGGGGTGCAGCAGCTGCTCGACAGGGTCCATGGCCCAACGATTTCATGTGAGATACCGTTATCCAAAATGAAAACGTTCGGTTCGCGGAGCGGAGGAGGCGGCATGCGGGACGTGCCGGGGCGGAGGGTGCCGGTGAACGGCCGGCACGTCTATGTCGAGGAGACCGGTGACGGGCACTTACCGGTGGTCTTCGAGGCGGGCGGGGGCTGCGGGCGCACCTGCTGGGACGCGGTGACGCCGCTGCTGGCGAGCAGGGCGCGGCTGGTGACCTACGACCGCGCCGGGCGCGGGCGCAGCGGCCCCGCTGCCGGGCCGCTCGGCATCGACGACCTGACGGCCGACCTGGTCGCGATGACCGAGGCCGTCGTGCCGGGGGAGTTCGTGCTGGTCGCGCACAGCATGGGCGGGCTGGTCGCGCGGCGTGCCGCCGAGCTGCTGGGTCCCCGGTTGCGGGGGCTGCTGCTGGCCGACGTCCTGCCGGAGACCTCGCCGGTGTACGACACCTGGGACCGGACCGCCGCGCAGGTCGACCGCGTGATGGCGGTGACGCAGGCGCTCTGCCGGTTCCGTCTGCCGGCGCGGCTGTTCAGCGGGAACGTCCGGCGGCTGTTCCCCGCCGACACCTACCGGACCATGCTCGCCGAGGACTTCACCCCCGCCGGCATCGCCCGGACGCGCCAGGAGATCCGGGCCGTGACCGCCGCGATCCCGGAGTTCCGGGCGCGACCGCCTCGGCCGCCGAGCTGCCCGACGATCGTGTTGTCGGTGACCCGCGCCGCGCGAGGGCGGGAGCGCCAGCACGCCGCCAACCGCGAGCACCAGCGCCGCTACGCCGACAGCCTGCCCGACGGACGCCACGAGGACGTCCCCTCGGGCCATCTGGTCCAGGCCGAGCAGCCGCAGCTCGTCGCCGACCGCACGGCCCGGCTCATCGGGTGAAGCATTCGCCGGACGGGGTGAGCCGGGCGGACATGTTGCGTTCCATCATGTTCAGCGCCGCCTGCCCGAGATCGTCATGGATGGCCGCCACGCAGTCGGGCGGCACGGTCAGCTCGTAGTGCCGCACGTAGGCGTCCAGCGCGCTGTACAACACGCACTGCTCCGTCACCTGCCCGGCCAGGACGACCCGCTCCACCCCGCTCTGCGACAGCAGGTACTCCAGCGCCGTGCCGAAGAAGGCGCTGTGCCGCACCTTGGGCAGGAACGCGCACCCCGACGGCGGCAGGACCGGCTGCACCAGGTCGGGCCGCCGGCCCTTCATCGCCCGCTCCTCGATCTCCCGCCGGTCGGCGGCGAAGTCGCCGTAGTTGTCGTTGACGTACACCAGCTCGACGTCGTCCCGCTCGCGGGCCCGCGCCACCAGGTCCGCGAGCGGCTCGACGATCGGCTCCACCTGCCGGGCGAGCCGCTCGGCGTCCTGGTGCTCGTACGGGTTCAGCATGTCGATGACGACCAGCGCAGATCTTGCCATAACCCCAGTTCTGTCCAGCTAGCTGCCGTTTTATCGCGGACGAATCGGGGCATGGCGGGGTGGGTCAGTTCTGGTCGATGAACCGCTGGGCGAGGGTCCGGCCCAGCGTCACGGCCTGGTCGTGGTTCTCGATGGCCGCCACCTTCGTCCCGGAGCCGGTGAACACGATGTACGTGACGCCGGAGTCGGCGCCGCCGTTGCTCGGGTCGGGGTTGATGCCCAGGTCGGCGGCGGTGCGGTAGGAGGCCTCACCGATGATCCCCGACGGGCCCGTGTCGCCCGTGACCGCGTACTCGACCTGGCCGTTGTAGATGACCGCCACCACCGTCCCGCAGCCGATGCCCTTGGTCCGGTAGTCCCAGATCGAGCTGGGGCTCGGCACCACCACGTACGGGAGCTGCGCGGCGTTGAGCGGCGTGTCCGAGGTGGTGTGGCAGAACGTCTCGGCCTGGAAGCAGCAGTCGGTGTTCTCGTTGCACTGAGCGGTCCGCACGCCGTCGCAGTCGATGTCCAGGTCGCCCTTCCAGAACACGCCGCCGGTCTTGCCGCACACCGCGACGGTCCCGGAGGAGACGTCGGAGTCGGTCTTGTACTTGCCGTTGGAGATCTGGGCGCACGTGGTGACCTTGGCGAGCAGCTGGTCGGCGGTGGGCCCGCCGGCGCCGCCGGTCGTGGTGCCGGTGACCGCGGCGCTGTGCCCGGACTCGTTGCCCGCCGCGTCCACCGCCGTGATCGTGTACGTGTGCGTGGACCCGGCGGCCAGCCCCGCCACCGTGGCGCTCGCGGTGGGCGAGGTCGCCACCACGGTCGTGCCCTCGTAGACGCGGTAGCCGGTGACGCCCACGTTGTCGGTGGAGTCCGTCCAGGCCAGGGAGATGCCGGTGGCCGAGACGCCGGTCACCCGCGGGCTCGCCGGCACCGTGGGCGCCTGGCCGTCGGCGCCGCCGGCGCCGCTGACCGACAGCCTGTCCACGTTCGGGCCGCCCTCGGCGCCGGTCCCGGTCGCGCGGACGGTGTTGACGCCCGCGTTCAGCGTCACCGTGGCGCGGACGTCGGCCCAGGTGTCCCAGCTGCCGGTGCCGGGGAAGGCCAGGCCGGTCACCGCGGTGACGCCGTTGACGGCGACGTCCATCGGGCGGCCGGCGGCGGTGCCGTTGGCGTAGCGGAAGGTCAGCGTGTGGCTGCCGGCCTCGGCGACGTTGACCGACCACTCGATCGAGCCGCCGGGGGCGTTGACGTAGTCGACGAACCCGGCGCCGGTGTAGCCGGTGTGGTTGGTGGCCACGCTCGCCCCCGTCAGCGTCGCCGCCTCGGCCTGGTACTCGGTGGCCGGGGCGTCGGCGGTCGTGGCCTCCAGGAAGTCGAGGTTGGGGTTGCCGCCCGCGGACGCGGCGGTGACGCGGATCTTGTTGTCGCCCCGGTTCAGGGCGGCGGTGAGGGTGGAGGTCGCCCAGGTGTCCCAGTTCGCGGTCGCGCCGAACGAACGCCCGGCGGACACGACCGTGCCGTTGACCGAGACGTCGGCGACGCGGGCGGAGCCGGTGCCGTTGGCGTACCTGATGGCCAGGGTGGCGGTGCCGGCCGCCGGGGCGTCGACGGTCCATTCGGTGTACGGGCCGGCCGCGTTGACGCTGTTGACGAAGCCGGTGCCGGAGAACCCGGCGTGGTTCGCCTCGACGGCGCCCTGGACGTTGGTGGCGTTCTCGGCCTCGTAGCGCACGGTCGCCGCGCGCGCGGGCAGCGCCACGAGCGCGGAGACGGCCAGGCACGCGACGGCGACCGGGACGAGGGTGCGTAAGCGGGTTGCGAGCACGGTCACTCCCTCGGGGGGTGGGGGGCTACTGGATGGCGGAGCGGCGGATCGTGTCGGCGCTGCCGTCGCCGTTGTTGTCGGAGTTGGTCGAGCCGAACCAGATGGCGGCGGCGCCCGGCACCTTCTCGACCAGGCGCAGCCTGCCGTACGTGCCGTTGAAGTAGGAGTTGACGGTCGAGACGTTCTCGCCGTTCAGGACGATGCGCCACAGCCGCTGCCCGCGCAGCGCCGCCATGAAGACCGTGTTGCCGACGATCGCGATGCCGCTCGGCGAGGCCTCGGCGACGCCCCAGGTGTACTTGGGGTTGGTCATGCCGGAGGTGGTGCAGGTGCCCTCGCAGGTGGGCCAGCCGTAGTTCTTGCCGGGCTGGATCAGGTTGAGCTCGTCGCGCGCGGAGTTGCCCAGCTCCGACGACCACAGCCGGCCGGCGGAGTCCCAGGCCAGGCCCTGCGGGTTGCGGTGGCCGTAGCTGTAGACGCGGGTGCCGAACGGGTTGCCGGGCGCGGCGGCGCCGGTCCTGGTCAGGCGCAGGATCTTGCCGTTGAGCGAGTTCAGGTTGGGCGCGTTGGCCGACTGCTGGGCGTCGCCGGTGGTGGCGTACAGGTAGCCGTCGGGGCCGAAGCGGATGCGGCCGCCGTTGTGGTAGCGGTTCTTGTCGATGCCCTGGAGGATCGTGGTGTAGCCGCTGAGCGTGCTGCCGTTGAAGTTCATCTTCGCGATGCGGTTGCCCTCGGCGGCGGTGTGCATGAAGAACACCTCCTGGTCGGTCGTGCCGTTCCAGGTGGGGGAGAGGTCAAGGCCCATCAGGCCGCCCTCGCCGTCGGTGGTCTGCACGTTCGGCACGGTCCCGACCTGCGTCTTCGTGCCCGACGGTGTCACCTTGAACACCTTGAACGTGTCCCGCTCGGTGACCAGCGCGAACGAGCCGTCCGGCGTCCAGGACGCGTCCCAGGGCACGTCCCAGCCGCCCGCGACGGAGGTCGGCGTCTGCGGCACGGTCCCGCAACCGCCCGTGGTGAACGAGGCCGACGCCGGGCTCGGCGCGGAGAGCTGGCCGGCGGTGTCGCGGGCGACGACGTCGAGCTGGTAGGTGCGCGCGCACTCCAGCGGCACGCTCGTGCTGGTGGCGGGCGGCGCGCCGGTGACGGTGGCCAGCACGGCGCCGGAGGCGTGGTCGCGGACCAGGTAGGCGCGCACGCCGCCGTCGTCGGTGGAGGCGGCCCAGGTGACGGTCGCCGACGTGGGCTGCACGCCGCTGACCGCGGGCGGGCCGGGCGGCGAGGGCGGGTCGTCCGGCGGCGCGGGCAGCGTGTGACAGGCGGCCTCGGGGCTGCTCAGCGAGACGTTGCCGGAGGCGTCCCGGGCGAACACCGACAGCTGGTAGCCGAAGTCGGGGTTCAGCCCGGTCAGCGTCGCCGGCGGCGCGGGGGCGGTGGCGATGAGCTGGCCCTGCTGGTAGATGTCGTAGGCCACGACGCCGATGTCGTCCGTGGCGGGCGGCCAGTCCAGCTTCAGGCTGTTGTGGGTGATCTCGCCGCACACCGGCTGGCCGGGCGCGGTCGGCTTCTGGGTGTCGGCCGGTCCGCTGACGCGCAGCCGGTCGAGGTTGGGGCCGCCGTCCGCGGTGGTCGCGGTGGCACGTACGGTGTTGGCGCCCGCGTTCAGGGTGGCGTTGAGCGTGACCTCGTTCCAGGTGGTCCACGCGCCGGTGCCGGGGAAGGACCGGGTGCTCGCGGCGCCGTTCACCGAGACGCTCAGCGGCCGGTCGATCGTCGTGCCGTTGGCGTAGCGGAAGGTCAGGCTCTGCGGGCCGGTGGCCGCCGCGCTGACCTGGAACTCGACGTACGAGCCGGTCACGTTGTCGTAGTTGACGAAGCCGGAGCCGGTGTAGCCGGCGTGGTTGGACTCCACGACGCCCCGCGCGATCGTGGCGGTCTCGGCCTGGTAGTCGGTGAAGCCGCTGACCTGGACGTCGGCGTCGAGGTAGTCCCAGTTGGGGTTGCCCCCGGCGGTGGCGGCGGTGGCCCTGATCGTGTTGGGGCCCGCCTTGACCTGGGCGGTCAGCGTGACCGTGGCCCAGGTGTCCCAGTTCGCGGTGGGGGCGAAGGCGCGGGAGGCGGCCACGACCGAGCCGTTGACGGCCAGGTCGGCGGGCCGGTCGCCGGTGGTGCCGTTGGCGTAGCGCAGGGCCAGCGTGGCGGTCCCGGCGCCGGGCGCGTTGACGGTCCACTCCGTGTAGGAGCCGGCGACGTTGTCGCCGTTCACGAAGCCGCTGCCGGAGTAGCCGGTGTGGTTGGACTCGACGGCTCCCTGCGAGAGCGTCGCGTTCTCGGCCTCGTACCGGGTGGGGGCGGCGTCGGCGGGGCCGGCGGGCACGGCCAGCGCGCCCGCGACCAGCGCGAGGACGCATAACCGGGGCTTCCACGAGTTCATCGGGTGGCTCCTGGGGGGTGAGCGGCTTTTCATCGTGTTCCCACAGCGAGTCACGCCCGTCAACAAGTTGTAGATCTTGGAACGCTCCAACTTTAGGAAACTTTACTAACTCGGCCCGGAAGAGACATCGGAGGTGCGGACGGCCCTCACCCCGGCGGCTGGACAGCCGAGCGGTGGCGCGGGGACGATACGTGATCATGAACCTGAACGACCCCGGACAGGCGCGCCTGCGACCGGCCGAGCCCGACGACCACGGCCGCATCGTCGCCGTGCTGGACGACTGGTGGGGCCGGCCGATCAGCGCCGGGCTGCCGCGCCTGTTCCTCGACCACTTCCACCGCACCAGCCTGGTGGCCGAGGACGGCGACGGCCTGGCCGGGTTCCTCGTCGGGATCCTGTCGCCCTCGACGCCCGGCCTCGCCTACGTGCACTTCGTCGGCGTCGCGCCACGCCTGCGCGGCGGCGGCCTGGCCCGCCGCCTCTACCGGCGCTTCTTCGCGCTCGCCGCGGCCGACGGGCGCGACCGGGTCAGGGCGATCACCTCCCCGGCCAACAGCGCGTCCATCGCCTTCCACGCCGCGATGGGCTTCACGGTCACCGGGCCCGTCCCGGACTACGACGGCCCCGGCGTCGATCGCGTCGTCTTCGAGCTGCGGCTCCCGCCCCGATGACGTCCGCGTCCGCTCATCGGAGGTCTGTCCGGGCGTTGAGCCGGTTCAGGGTCGCCGCGAGGGCCGATCCGTAGACGACGTGCCCCAGGGCCATCACCGCGGGGCGGCCGGGCCGGTCGCGGGAGACCGGCGGCAGGATGTCCAGGCTCGGGATCCAGCCCTCGTAACTGGCGATCCAGATCGTCAGCGCGTACCCGACGCCCAGCGCGGACGGGGTGCGGCGCCCGCGGGTGAGCAGGCCGTACAGGGCTCCGGCGGTGACGCCGAACCCCAGGTGGGCCAGCGCCCCCACGACGCCCTCGCCCGGTTTGGACCGGTGCCGGTGGCCGGGCAGCACCGCCCGCGCGATGCGTTTCGGCGGCTGGTCCTCCATCAGGCCCGCCCGGCTGCCGGCGAGCATCACCACGCTCATCGCCGCGGTCGCCACGGCGCCGGACGCGGCGCCCTTCATGAGGTTGCGCATGTGAAGCCCGGTGCCCGGGACGGAACGCCGGAAACGGGCCATGACCCAGATCACGGCCGGCGGCTGACATGCCGGCCGGCCGGCGGGGCAGGAGGAACGGTCTTCCCGACCAGAGAGGACCGGATGGGCGACACGGCGGCGGAATGCGAGCGGGTGGCCAGGCAGGCGCTCGGCCTGACCGACCTGCGGCCCGGCCAGCTCCGGGCCATGACGGCCCTGGCCGAGGGCAGGGACACGCTGGTGGTGATGCCCACCGGGAGCGGCAAGTCGGCGATCTACCAGGTGCCGGCCTTGCTGCTGCGCGGCCCGACCCTGGTGGTCTCGCCGCTCATCGCCCTGCAGCGCGACCAGGTCGAGGCCCTGCGCGACCGCGACGAGGAGGCCGTCAGCCTGGACGCCGGAACGCGGGCCGCCGAGCGGGCGGAGACGTTCCAGGCGCTGCGGGCGGGGGAGACGGAGTTCCTGTTCTGCGCGCCCGAGCAGCTCGCCCGTCCCGACGTCCTGCGCGAGCTGGCCGCCGCGGGCCCCTCGCTCATGGTGGTGGACGAGGCCCACTGCGTCTCGGCCTGGGGGCACGACTTCCGCCCCGACTACCTGCGGCTCGGCGCGGTGGCCGACGCGCTCGGCCGTCCGGTCGTCGCGGCCCTGACGGCGACCGCCGCCCCGCCGGTACGGGCGGAGATCGCCGAGCGGCTGGGCATGCGCAAGCCGGTGGAGATCGTCCAGGGGTTCGACCGGCCGAACATCTCGCTGGAGGTGCGCCGGGCGCTCGACGACCCCGCCGACGACATCGTCACGACCGTCGCGGCGGCGAAGAAGCCCGGCATCGTCTACACGAACTCGCGCCGGCAGACCGGCCGGCTGAGCGGGCTGCTGGCCGAGGCCGGCGTACGGGCCGCCGCCTACCACGCCGGGCTGCGCCGGGCCGAACGGGACGCCGTGCACGACCGGTTCATGACCGGTGACCTGGACGTCGTGGTCGCGACCAACGCCTTCGGCATGGGCATCGACAAACCGGACGTGCGTTTCGTCCTGCACGCCGAGATCCCCGGTTCGCCGGACGCGTACTACCAGGAGATCGGCCGGGCGGGCCGGGACGGCGACCCGGCCGAAGCCGTGCTCTTCTACCGGCCCGAGGACCTGGGGCTGCAGCGCTTCTTCACCGGCGGGACGCCCGACGAGGAGCGGCTGGCGCGGGTCGCCGAGGCGGTCGCCGAGTCCGGCCCCGGCAGCGACCGCAAGGGCCTGGCCGAACGCGCCGGGCTGTCGGCGCGACGCCTGACCGCACTGCTTGACCTGCTGGAGAGAGCCGGCGCGGTACGGCTCGGCACCCGCAAGGTCGATCCCGTGCCCGGCCTCGATCCCCGCGCGGCGGCGAGCCGCGCCAGGGAGCTGGCCGAGCGCCGCCGGGACGTCGACCGCAGCCGGCTGGAGATGATGCGCCGCTACGCCGAGACCACCGACTGCCGCCGGCGTTTCCTGCTCGGCTACTTCGGCGAGGAGCTCGCCGACAACTGCGGCAACTGCGACACCTGCCGCGCCGGGACCGCCGAGCAGGCCCCCCGGGAGGGCGGCCCCTTCCCGCTGCACGCCCGGGTGGAACACCGCGCGTGGGGGCCCGGCCAGGTCATCCAGCGCGGCGAGGACCGCCTGACGGTCCTGTTCGAGGACGCCGGATACCGCGAGCTCCAGCTCGACGTGGTCCTCGAAGAGGGCCTGCTCACCGAGATCTGAGCCGGCGAAGGGCCGCGCGGACCGGCCTAGCGCCGGGCCGGGCCAGGGAAGCGCAGGATCCAGCGGCGTTGCCACGGGGTCTCGACCGCCCGGGGGTGGTGGTGCTCGCGCGTCCAGGCGACGGCGTCGGCCGGGTCGAGGCCGGCCAGGACGGCGAGGCAGGCGACGACCGTGCCGGTGCGGCCCACGCCGCCCCCGCACGCCACCTCGACCGCCTCGCCCGCCCGCGCCCGCCGGTGCAGGTCGCGGATCCCCTCCACGGCCGCGTCACGGTCGCGGGGCAGCAGGAAGTCGGGCCACTCGATCCACGCGTGCGGCCAGCGCAGCGCGTCCTCGTGACGGCGGGTCAGCCGCGCCGAGCCGAGGTAGAGGCCGAAGCCGGGTGCCGGGCCGTCCGGCAGCGGGTGGCGCAGGCCCCGGCCGCGGATCCAGGAGCCGTCCGGGAGCCGGAAGGCGCCCGCGAGCGGCGGCTCGCCCGTCCCGCCGTCCGTCGAAATGGTCACGGAACCTCCTCGTGCTGTCAGGGGCCGGCTCAGCCCGAGGTCCCGCAGAATACCTTGACGGCCATGCCCATGATCTCCGCCGTGGACGGGTTCCTGGTCGAGGGGTTGAGCGACAGGGTCAGCGACTTGCCCGAGTCCGAGCGGAACGCGAACGTCAGGTAGCCGATCAGCTCCCCGCTGTGCCCCCACACCGTGCCGCACGGCAGCGCGTACGCCTGCAGCCCGAGCCCGTAGCGGAACCCGGCGCCGGTCTCGACGGTCGTGCGCATGGCCTTCAGGGAGGCGGCGCTGGTGAGCCTGCCGCCCAGCAGGGCCGACATGAACCGCTCCAGGTCCGCGGCGGTCGAGATCATCTCTCCCGCGGCCCAGTCCAGCGAGGGGTTCATCCGGGTGGCGTCCACGAGGCCGGGCATCGGCTCGTACCCCTTGGCGTGGGGGGACGGCAGGCCCGCCCGGTCGCCGGGGACCAGCGTGTGGCGCAGGCCCAGCGGGCGCAGGATCCGGCGGGCGACCTCCTCGCCGTACGTGTGCCCGGTCAGCTTCTCCACCAGCAGGCCGAGCACCACGTAGTTGGTGTTGGAGTAGTGCCATCTGCCGTCGTCGGGGAGCTTCTTGGCGAAGGCCACCTTGAGCAGCTCGCCCGGCCGGTAGGAGCGGAAGCGGGCCTCGCCGCGCCAGCGGTTGGTGGAGTAGCCGGGCTCGCTCATGTAGTCGTACAGGTGGCTGGTGTGGTCGAGGAGGCCGCGGACCGTGATCCGGTCGCCGCCGGGGACCAGACCGGGCAGGTGGCCGGCGATCGGGTCGTCCAGCTTCAGCTTTCCCTCGTCCACGAGCTGGAGCACCACGGTGGCGACGAAGGTCTTGGTCACGCTGCCGATCCGGAAGTAGCCGCCCGGCGAGGGGCGTCCGCCGCGCTCGACGTCGCGGACGCCCGCCGAGCCCGTCCAGGTGCCGCGCTCGTCGGTGACCCGGGCGAGGGCCGCCGTCGCGCCCTGTCCCGCCACGATCGCGGCCAGCTCCTGCCCTACTCCGGCGCCCTGGCCGCCCGCCGCCATCGTGGCCGCCACCAGCACGTTCATCATCGTCTGCATCATGCGGTCAACGTTAGGAAGATCGGCCGGACGGCGGAATGCGGTGCTCCGCCCAGTCCTGCTGCGGAAAACCGCAGCGCGTGGGGAGTGGGGTTGTCCCTACCGTGGGTTGGCGTGCTGGCGTACTGATGGAGGCGAATTCTTCGCAGATAGCGTGATTTCATCGTAATCACGCACTGAAATGGATATATCCGGTGTTTAGTCATCAATCGCTTGGTCGTCTCCTGGGCCGTTCCGCCGTCGTCGCCGTGGCGGGGGCCGCCTGTCTCGCCGTCACCGCCGGCGGCGCCGGAGCGATCGTCAACGGCGGGAAGGCCACGGAGGCGTACCCGTTCATGGCCTCGATCCCGATCTCGGCCCCGGCCATGGGGCTCACGGACGGCGTGTGCGGAGCGGCCCTGATCGCGCCGCAGTGGGTGGTGACCGCCGCCCACTGCCTGGACATGGAGATCGGGTCGATCCCGCAGGGCACGGTCCGCGTCGGCAGCGACCAGCGCACGTCGGGCGGGGAGGTGCGCAAGATCGCCCAGGCCGTGCCGCACCCCCGCTACTCCCAGAACACCCCCAACAGGAACGACATCGCCCTGGTCCGCCTGGACCGTCCCGTCACCCAGGCGCCCGTCCCGATCGCCGCGCGGCCGGGACGGCCCGGCACCCCGACCCGGATCATCGGCTTCGGCGTCACCGAGTCCAAGCCCGACCCGGCCGACTGGAAGATGTCCCCGCGGCTCAACCAGCTCGACACGCGCCGGGGCGCCCCGTCCGAGTGCGGGCCCGGATACGCGAGCGCAACCCGCCTGTGCACGGTCAGCAGGGTGCCCAAGGCGATGGCGTGCAACGGCGACTCCGGCTCCCCGCAGCTGCAGCGGGGCAGGAACGGCCGGTGGGAGCTCATCGGGGTCACCTCGGGGCCCGGCGCCAAGAGCCCGTCCTGCGCGGAAGGCCCCGGTCTGTACACCAGCGTGCCGGCGTACGCGGACTGGCTGGACCGGACGATCCGCGCCTACAGCTGACCGGCGGGGCCGCACCGGCGGTTGAAGGCCGCCCGGCCGGGCCGCCGCCGCCGTCGCGCGGCGGGAGCGGGACGATGGACTCTCCCCCCGTGGGAGGCGGCAGGCTGCCTGACGGGGCCGTACCGGCCGGCGGCCCCGCGTCCGATGATCGAACCGGCCAGAGGAGAGCGGCGCATGACCATCGTGGAAGGCATCGAGGCTCGCGGCATGGAGCACTGCGAGACGACGGCGCTGGGGGTGCTGCTGCGCCACCAGGGGCTCGACCTGTCCGAGCCCATGCTGTTCGGGCTCGGCTCGGGCCTGTCCTTCGTCTACTGGGACGCCAAGGGCATGGACGTCCCGTTCCTGGGCGGCCGGGTCAAGCCGTTCGAGCTCACCAGGAACCTGGCCGAAAGGCTCGGGCTGACCCTGGCCGTGGCCGAGACCGGCTCGGCCCGCAGGGCCTGGGAGAACGTGGCCGCCCGCCTCGACGGCGGCCTGCCGGTCGGCCTCCAGCTCGACAGCTACCACCTGGACTACTTCGGCTCGAAGGTGCACTTCGGCGGCCACGTCGTCGCGATGTACGGCTACGACGAGCGGCAGGCGTACCTGGTGGACACCGCGCAACAGGGCGGCGCGGTGCGGACGAGCCGGGACAGCCTGGCGGCGGCGCGGGCCGAACGCGGCCCGATGACCGCCAGGAACCGTTCGTTCACCCTCACGCTGCCGGCCGGTCCGCCCGCCTGGCGGGAGCGGGCCGTCCCGGCGATCAGGGCGTGCGCCGAGGCGTTCCTCGCCGCGCCCATCGCCAACCTGGGCCACCGCGGCATCGACAAAGCCGCCCGCCTGGTGCCCACGTGGCTGGACCGCGTGGCGGAGCCCGCGCATGACCTGTCGCTGGCCGCCCTCCTCATGGAGAAGGGCGGCACCGGCGGCGGCCTGTTCCGGGCCCTCTACCGGGACTTCCTCGGCGAGTGCGCCGCATTCGTCGACGACGACCGCCTGCGCGCCGGCCACCGCCTGTACGCCGAGGCCGCCGCCCTGTGGACGGACGTGGCCGCCCTGATCGCCAAGGCCGGCGAGGGGCGCGAGGCGGCGTACCTGGAGCAGGCCGGAACCGTCCTGCACGACCTCGCCCGCATCGAACGGGAGGCCATGCAGGCGCTGCGCCAACTGTGACCGCGGGCCCCGCAACGGCCTGCGCCAGCCATGAGCGGGCCCCCGGAGCGCTCTGCGCGCGCTGTGAGCGCTGTGAGCGCGGGCCGGGCATGCCGGGCGGGCCGGGCCGCTAGACGGCCGCCCGGTCGATGGCGGTCAGGTCGGCCGCGCGCAGCGACGGGAGGTCGCCGAGCACGGCGTCGGCCGCGCGCCGGCCGGACACCAGCGCCCCCTGCAGGGAGCCGGTGTCGCGGTGGTCGCCGCACACGTACAGGCCGGCGCGCAGCCGCACCGGCCTGCGCAGCGGGTACGGCGGCCGCATCGCCGGCAGCGCCGCCGGCACCTGGTACGTCGCCACGTGCTCCCAGCCGGAGGTGTCGCCGTAGATCTCGGTCAGGCGGCGGCGCACCGGGCGTTCGTCGTCGGCCAGGCCCAGGACCGACGTGGACACCAGGGCCCGCCCGTCGGCGGAGTACCCGGGGGCCGCGTCGGTGAGCACCAGGGTGTCCGTGACGGCCCCGGTGGCGTCCACGATCTGGATCGGCTCGCGCATCGGGGATCGGGGCGCGGCGTGGTAGAAGGTGGTCACCGCGCGCATCTCCGGCGTCTCGATCTCGCTCAGCAGGCGGCCCGCGGCCCGCGGGTCGGCGGCCACCACCACGGCCCGGCCCCCGACCGTGGCGCCGTCGGCGAGCCGCACGCCGCCGGGGCTCACCTCGGTGACTTGGGCGCCGAGCGTGACGGTGCCCGGCGGCAGCCGGTCGGCGAGCCGGCGCGGGATCTCGCCCATGCCGAGGGCGGGCACCCCGATGGTGCCGCGCGCGAACGACCGCCAGAACAGGTGGAAGATCCGGCTGGAGGTCTCCAGGTCGCGTTCCAGGAGCACCCCGGCCAGGAAGGGACGCATCAGGCAGTCGATCATCCTCTCCGACATGCCCCAGGCGCGCAGCTCGTCGTCGGTGCGCCGGTCGGGCCCGCCGCGCAACCGGGACGCCGGCAGCACCAGGTCGCGTGCCGTGAGGGCGGCGAGCACGGCGTCGTCGCGCGGCGTGCCGAGGCCGGTCAGCAGCCCGCTCAGCGCGTGCCGGGGATGCCGCCACGGCAGCATCACCCTGGCCCTGGCCCGCCTCCCCTGGACGATCATGCCCGAGGCGAACGGGCGCAGGTCGAGCGCGTCCAGGTCGAGCATCCGGCGGGCCTCGGGGTAGGCGGTGTTGAACACCTGGTAGCCGCGGTCCAGCCGGAACCCGTCCACGACGTCGGTGCGCACCCGGCCGCCCACCCCGTCGGACGCCTCCAGCACGCGTACCGGCACGCCGGCCTCGTGCAGCCGCACCGCGCAGGCCAGCCCCGCCATCCCGGCCCCCACGACGATGACGGCCCCCGCCGTTCTCCGCTCGTTGTCCATGCCAGGGCCCTACCCGCGTCCCCGCAGCTCAGACGCGACGACCGTGCGACGACCGTGCGACGGGCCGGCGGCGACCATGATCCGGCGGCGGCATACCGCGGCATCCGGCGGCGGACGGCGCGACCGGCGCGTACGGTACTCGCGGGGGAACCGGGGCTACGGCGTCCTCGTTTGTCCCAGGGGATCTGCTCCGCCGAACGAGGGGTGAGAATGCTGAGGGTTCCTCTCAAGGGCTCCTTCCGCTACATCCACGAGCCGCTGCGCCACGACGAGCAGTCGATGCCGCTGCTGGGGAACGCCGAGCTCGTCGACGAGCTGAACCAGCGGCTGCGCTGGTCGCGCGGAGGCACGTTCCTCATCACCGGGTTCCGCGGCGTGGGCAAGAGCACGGTCGTCATGCGCGCGGTGGCGGAGATCGCCGCCGGACGTCCCCAAGACGAGCTCGTCGTGCCCGTCTCGCTGAACGTCGCCCGTCCCATGACGCCCGACCAGCTGCTCTTCGCCGTGGTCAGGCGGACCTACGAGACGCTGCAGGACCGGCGGGTGCTGCAACGCCTCGACGCGGGGGCGCGGCGCGCGTTGCTGCTCGCGCACGTGCGCACCTCGTTCGGGCTCAAGCAGACGCAGTCGGACTCCTCCGAGCGCACGGCGACGTTCAACGTCGGCATGGGCCCGGCCGCCAAGAAGCTGACCGGGCCGGCCGGCTGGCTGAGCCCCAGCGGCAGCCTGTCCGGCAAACGCACCCACGCCCTCGGGCTGGAGGCCTCCTACCTCACCTACTCCGAGACCGACGTCGAGCACGACCTGGCGCGCATCATCAACCTGCTGGCCCGGCAGCCGGCGCGGCGGCGCGGATGGCGCCGGTGGTCCCGCGGGCCGCGGCGGGTCCATCTGATCATCGTCCTGGACGAGGTGGACAAGCTCACCGCGAGCCCCTCCGGCCTCGACGAGATCGAACGGCTGCTGGGCAGCCTGAAGAACACGCTCACCACGCAGGGCGCGCACTTCCTCGTGGTGGCCGGCCCCGACCTGCACGACCACGTCGTCAGGGACACCGGCCGCGGCAACAGCGTCTACGAGAGCGTCTTCGCCTGGCGCTGTTACGTCCCCTGCTCCTGGGAGGCGCCCGGCCGCCTCCTGGAGGCGATGCTCGACGAGCGGCCGGCCGAGTTCGAGCAACTGGCCCGCTACCTCCGCTTCAAGGCGCGCGGCATCCCCCGCCGGCTGCTCCAGGAGTTCGGCGAGCTGGTCAGGTGGGAGGGCGAGCGGCCGTTCCTGGTCATCGGCGACCAGGACGAGCAGCGCGTCGCGTTCTACGCCCGGCTGGAGGAGCTGCTGGAGCTCTTCTTCCGGGAGAGCGGCCAGGACCGGCTCTTCCGGGTGCCGATCGACGAGGACCGGTGGCGGCTCACCGGCTACTACATCGTGGACTGGATCCTGCGCAGGCAGGGCGACACGTTCACCGCACTCGACATCGTCGGCTCGGCCGAGCAGCCCGAGCTCGACCCGCTGCTGCACGTCGGCCGGGCCGGCGTCGACCGGCTGCTGCTGCACCTGGAGGTGCACGGCGTGCTGACCGTGGTCCGCGACCCCGGCAGGCCGGACGCGACGAACTACGGCGGCGACGCCGACGCGCGGCTGGTGTCGTACAAGCTCGCCGACGGGCTGAAGCACACCCTGCTCGGCATCGCCCTCGGCAACGAGGGCGAACGGGCCGCGCTCGACCTGTTCCTGCGCGTCCCGGCCCGCGACGTCACGGTGGTCCCCACGCAGCAGGCGAGCCCGGAGCCGGCCGGGGTCGAGTCGGTGCTGCGCACGGTCGGCGCCCGGTACGAGCTGGTCGAGTTCATCGGCGAGGGCGGCCAGAGCACCGTCTACCGGGGCCGGGACATCGTGCTGGCCCGGGACGTGGCGGTGAAGGTGCCGCGGCGCTTCCCGTCCGGCAACCCCGACGGGGAGGCGCGACTGCGCAGGGAGGCCGCCATCGCCATCCAGCTCGACCACCCCAGGATCGTCCGCACCTACGACGTCGCCCTCGACGACGAAGGCCGGCCGATCCTGGTGATGGAGCTGGTCGAAGGGCGCACGCTCAGCGAGATCGTGCGCCAGCAGGGCCCGCTGAGCCCCGCCGACGCGGTCCGCCTGGGCGTCCAGATCGCCGAGGCGCTCACCTACCTGGACGGCCGCCGGGTCACCCGCATCGACCTCAAGCCGTCGAACATCATGATGAAACCGTCGAAGGACGCCGTCATCGTCGACTTCGGCATCGCCAAGAGCAGGGGGGCGGCCGAGATCACCAGCCCCGGCGACGCCATCGTCGGGACGCCCGCGTACATGTCGCCCGAGGCCGTGCGGAACGAGGTGGTGGACGTCAGGTCCGACCTCTACTCGCTCGGCGTGCTCCTGTACTTCTCGCTGACCGGGCAGTCGCCGTACCCGGGCGAGAGCAGCATCCCCGCGGTCATCGCGGCGATCCTGGGCGGACGGGTCGACCTGTCGGCGCTGACCGGCCTGCCGCACCTGCGGGAGATCATCGCCAGGGCGACGGCGAGCCGGCCGGAGGACCGCTTCCAGCACCCCGCCGACCTGCTGGCCGCCCTGGCCGGCACCCCCGAGGGCCGGGCGCTCCATCTGCCGGACACGCCCGGCCCCGTCCGGCGGCCGGAGGAGTGGACTGTCCCGCTGCCGGACGTCGCCCAGGACGACGTGCAGGTGTACGGCGTCGACTGCAAGAAGGGGCACTTCAACGATCCCCGCGCGGCCGCCTGCGCGGTGTGCGGCCGCGCGCTCAAGCCCACGCTGGTGCCGCACAAGGGCCGCCGGCCGCCGCTCGGGACGCTCGTCCTCGACGACGGGACGAGGCTCCGGCTCGACGCCACCTACCTGCTCGGCCGCTCCCCGGAGACGGCCCCCGAGGTGGTCGCGGGCCGGGCCCGCCCGGTCAAGCTGGCCGACCCCGAGAGCACGGTCTCCCGCCACCACCTGCGGGTCAAGCCCGACGGCTGGGACGTCAACGTGATCGACCTGGGCTCGGCCCACGGCACCCGCCTGCGGATCCCCGGCGAGGCCGCCGCCCACGACCTTCCGCCGGACGAGCCGGTGACGATCCGGCCCGGCACCACCGTCACCCTCGGCCGGTCGCGCTGGATGCGCCTGGAGGACGAGCAGCCGGGCGCGCCCGCCGACGGCCCGCGCGGTGAACGCCTCGGCCTCCACGACGGTCCGCACGGTGAACGTCTCGGCCTCCACGACGGTCCGCACGGTGAACGTCTCGGCCCCTACCGGCTGCTTCGCAGGCTGGGCGAGGGCGGCACCGGCGTGGTGCACCTGGCCGTCGAGCCGGGCGGCGGGCAGGTGGCGATCAAGGTGCTGCGTCCCGAAGTGGCCGGCGACGCCCTCGCCCGGCGGCGCCTGGCCCGGGAGGTCGAGGCGATGCGGCTGGTCCGCGACGACCACGTGGCCGAGGTCGTCGACGCGGACGTGACCGGCGACCCGCCCTACATCGTGACCCGGTACGTGCCCGGCGTGCCCCTGAACGAGCTGGTCGGCCGCCACGGGCCGCTGGAGGTCGCCGCCCTGATCCGCGTGGGGAGGGGCATGGCGAAGGCGCTGGCCGCCATGCACGCGGCGGGGGTCGTCCACCGCGACCTGAAGCCGAGCAACGTGCTGCTGGCGGACGGCGACCCCGTCGTGATCGACCTGGGCATCGCCCAGGCCGTCGACTCCACCAGGCTCACCATGACGGGCATGTTCGTCGGCACCCCCGGCTACCTCTCTCCCGAGATCATCTCGGGGCAGAAAGTGGGGCCGCCGGCCGACGTGCACGCCTGGGGGGCCACGCTGCTCTTCGCGGCCATCGGCCGGCAGCCCTTCGGCGAGGGCTCGTTGGAGAAGGTGTTCTTCAACATCGTGGAGGGCAACGCCGACGTGGAGTCGGCCCCCCTGTTGCTGCGCCCGCTGCTGACCGACGCCCTCGCCAAGGACCCCGCCCTGCGGCCGACCGCCGCCCAGCTGGTCGGCCGCCTGGCCGAGCTGGAGAAGGGCCCGGCCTGACCCCGCCGGGCCCTACGCCCAGCCGTAGACCGACCTGACGGCCGCGGCGACCTCGTTGACCAGCGCCGTGTCGTTGCCGTTGGCCAGCACGGCGTAGCCCGCGCCGAGCTCCGGATAGCCCTTGAACACCGACCTGAAGCCGTAGTTGGAGCCGTCGTGGGTGTAGGAGAAGTTCCGGGTGCCGGAGCCGGCGACGAACAGGCCGCGGCCCATCCCGGGCTGCGGGCCCTCGGTGAGCAGCGAGCGCACCGACGCGCGCGTGAGCGGCCCGGCGATGTCGCCGGTGGCGGTCCAGGCCCGGTTGAGGTACGACACCAGGCGGCACAGGTCGAGCACGTTCGTGTAGAGGCCGGCGGCGGCCGACTCGGGATACCGGTTGTGGCCGCCCGGGATCACCGTCCCGGTCGAGGTGTGGCCGGAGGCGAGCTCGAAGGCGGGGGAGAGCGCGTACGAGCTGCCCGCCATGCCCAGCGGGGCGAACACCTCCTGGCCCATGTAGTCGGCCAGCGACCTGCCGGTCAGCTCCTCCACCATGCGCTGCAGCAGCACGTACCCGGCGCCGGAGTAGTGGTACTCGGCGCCCGGCTCGGTGGACAGCTCGATCCTGGGGGAGTTGCCCTCGCCGTTCATGATCTGCAGCAGGGACGGGACCGTGGCCGCGGCGCCGTACCCGGCGAAGCCGCCGCCGCCGGCATCGAAGCCGGAGCAGGCCCCGGCGGGCGAGGTGGAGCCGCGCCCGACGACCCCGGCCCGGTGTGTCAGCAGCTGCTCGACGGTCGGCGCCGCCGTCGGCGACACGCACGGACGGGCCGGCAGCGTCCAGCCGAGATGCGGGCGCACGTCGGCGGTGAGCGCGATCTTGCGCGTCTGGAGCAGCCGCAGCACGCCCACCGCGGCCACGGCCTTGCTGATGGAGGCGGCCTGGAACGCGCTCTCCGGATGCGCGGCGGGGGCGCCGCCGGCGGCGAGCCGCCCGTAGCCGGTGGACCAGGCGATCTTGTTGCCGACGACCACCGCGACCGCCACGCCCGGCGTCTTGTACGCGCTCATCCGCTGCCAGATGGTCGAGCCGCCGACCGCGTTCTCGAACTGGCGCACCCGGTCGGCGGGCAGCGCGGGCGCCTTGCCCCGGGAGCACAGCGCCCAGCCGCCGCCCGGCCGGAAGGCCACGTTGTGCAGCTGCCAGCCGCCGCCGGCCAGGCTCTTCATCTTCGCGAAGCAGGCGTCGTCGATGCCGCGGGCGTGGAACTCGTCCTGGGCGACCAGGGCCCAGCCGCCGGCCTTGGGGAAGGCGACGCGGGTCAGCCGGCGGCCGCCCTGGGTCAGATTGCGCATCATCTGGTAGCACTCGTCGTCCACGCCGTTGGCCTGGAAGGCGGCGGACGAGACGACCGCCCAGCGGTCGCCCCCGGCGGGCGGGAAGGCCACGTCCACGACCTGCTGCCCGGCGGTGTAGTACGCCTTGATCCGGCTGAGGCACGCCGCGGGCAGGCCGCGGGACGACACGCCCTTGTCGGTGGTGATCACCCACCGGTCGCCGCCCTCCGGCGGGAAGGCGACGGCGTTGACCTTCCGGCCGGCCTTGACCAGCGCCCCCAGCTCCGTGAAGCAGGCGTCGGGGATGCCCCGGGCGAAGTACCGCCCGTCCTGCGTGACCATGACCCAGCCGCCGGACGGCGTGAAGGCGAGCGCCGTGACGCCGTAGGGAGCCAGCTCGGCCAGCTTGGCGTGCGCCTCGGCGGTCAGCCCGGCGTCCGCGGACGGGTAGGCCGCCGCGAAGGCGGGCCCGGCGGGCACCGTGGCGGGCACTGCGGCGGCCGCCAGTCCGGCGACACCGGTCAGGGTGAGAAAACGTCTCCTGTCCACAGGGCTCCTCGGTGCAAGGCGGGGCGAAACACGGTGATCTTGGCAGAGATGTCCGGCCAGGGCCAACCGCGCCCGGCTCCGGCCCGGGCCGGGGAGGGGTTCCTGCTGAGGGACGGGCTGACCAGGACCCTGCGCGAGCACGGCTGCCGACGACAACCGCCGCGTCCTGGCCTCCCCCGAACGCCGACGTCCGCTACCCTGGCGCCGGGAATCCCACCTTGACGCCCTCTTTCCGTATTCGGCCGTACCAGCGTGAAGGATGACGGGTTGACGACGAGAAAGCTGCTCGCGACGCTGGTCACCCTGCTCGTGGTGTGCGTCGGTACGGGCTGTTCCACCTGCTCCGTCACGCAGGGGCCGCCGGTCACCCTGCCGAAGCCGGACGCGGCCGCCGATGTGGTGGTGCGTGCCTATCTGGCGGCCGTCGCCGCCCGTGACGACGAAGCGGTTCGTCTTCTGTCGGCGCCGGCTCATTACCGGCGCGTCCACAGCTGGCCCGACGACCCGCTGGACACCTGGGCCGACGTGCAGGTCTCCGAGGTCGGCGAGCCGACACCCGACGAGTACGGCCCCGGCGGCCATCGGCAGGTGCGAAGCGTCGCCGTCGTCATCGAGGTGCGCCGGTGCGATGAGGACCCGCCGAACGACGACAGGCACTGGCCGCACATGTTCCTCACGGGCCGGCAGTCGGACGACGCCCCCTGGAAGGTCATCGGGTTCGGCGCGGGTTGAGGGCCGCTGGTGCGCCGATGCCGGGAACGCCGGGACGAATTGACTTCGAGCGCGCTCGAATTCCTAACGTCCCGCCCATGACGACAACACTGATCACAGGGGCCAACAAGGGCCTCGGGTTCGAGACCGCCCGGCAGCTCGTCGGCGCGGGGCACACCGTCTACGTCGCGAGCCGGGACGCCGGACGTGGACGGCTGGCCGCCGAGCGGCTGGGCGCGCGGGCGGTGGCGCTGGACGTCACCGACGACGCGTCCGTGGCGGCGGCGGCGCGGGCCGTCGAGGCGGACGGAGGGCTGGACGTCCTGGTCAACAACGCCGGCATCCAGGTGGAGATGGAGGACGGCCGGGTGGCCGGGGCGGCGGAGCTGACCGCCGAGATGATGCGGCGCACGTTCGAGACGAACGTGGTCGGCATGGTTCGCGTGCTCCACGCGTTCCTGCCGCTGCTGCGGAGATCCGGCGCGCCGGTCGTCGTCAACGTGAGCAGCGGCCTGGCCTCGCTGTCCCGGATGACCGACCCCGGCATGGTCGGCCATGCGTACCCGGGCGTCGCCTACCCGGCCTCGAAGGCGGCCGTCAACATGGTCACCGTCCAGTACGCGAAGGCGTTCCCGCAGATGCGGATCAACGCGGTCGAACCCGGCTTCACCCGTACCGACCTGAACGGCAACACCGGCCTGCAGACCGTCGAGCAGGGCGCCGAGATCATCGTGCGCATGGCCCAGGTGGGACCGGACGGCCCCACCGGCGGCTACTTCGACGCCGAGGGGCCCCTCGCCTGGTGACCGGCCCGCGGGGCGCCCCCCGGGGGGGCGCCGGGCCCCCCCGGCCGCCGGGAGGTGCGCCGCGGGGGGGGGGGCGGCGG
>NZ_JBIATU010000001.1:778021-1261069 GCF_042892035.1 Nonomuraea sp. NPDC001831
TCTGGGGCCCCTGCGCCCGGGGGGCCGGCCCGCCCCCCCGGGGGGAATTCCGGGGGCGGGGGGGCCCCCGGGGGGGGGCCCGGCCCCGCGCCCCCCCGGGGGGGGGCGCGGGGGCCCGCCGGTCAGTCCTTGATGACCGCGTCGCGGGGGCCGCCGTAGACCGGGTTCTTGTCCAGGCGCTCCTCCGTGACGAGCAGCTGGATCACGCCCTTGGCGTTCTGCTCCGCCTCCCAGACCACCCAGTCGTCGCCGACGGGCGTGCTCTGGGTGCGGTCGATGGCGAACCCTCCCGGGTTGCCGGGCGGGACGGTGATGACCGCGAAGATCACCTTCCGTCCGAGCTTCCTCAGCTCGGGCAGCACCTCGCCGACGGTCTTCTCGTCCACCCGCAGACCTCCCAGCTCGCGGGTGCTCATACCGCGGAACTCCGGTTCCTCCTGCTCGACCGTGGGCATGGGCACGGGCTCGCAGGGCGCCACCGGGCCTTCCATCAGCCGCGTGGTGGTCAGGCCGCCCTTGCCTCTGAGGATCCAGACGAACGTCTGACCCGGGCCGAACAGCTTGGTGTTGATGCGCATCTGCACGCCCTGCGACTCGCCCGGGATGTTCTCCGGCAGGCTGTAGATGCCGCGCGGGATGTTCTCCACGACCTTCCCGCGCGGTTCGCGGCACGTCATGTCCTTGGGCACGTAGTCCACCGTCGCGGGCACGCCCAGCTCCTTCAGCCGCCGCTCCAGCTCCGGGGCGTCGTCGAAGTCGCGGATCTGGATCGTCACCATCCCGTCGTCCAGGTTGACGGCCCACGAGGCCGGTGTGCCGTCCTTCAGCGCGATCGGGACCGTCACCACACCCGCGGCCAGCGCGACCGCGGCGGCCAGCCCGAACGCCAACCGCCTCGACCTGACGCCGCGCCGCGTCCGCCGAGCCGTGCCCGATGCCGTGCCGGGCTCCGTGCCCGGATCCGTGCCCGGCTCTTCGGCGGTGATCGCGGTCAGCAGCGCCCGCGCCCCCGCGCCGGACGGCTCACCTGCCCGCTCGCCCGGCGCGACCCGGGCCAGCGCCCTGATCGCCGCGATCTCGTCGACGCTCTTCGCAGTGTGCTTCACAGTGTGCTTCACAGTGTCGTTCGCGGTGTCGTTCGCAGTGTCCTTCGCGGTGTGCTTCACAGCGCTCCCCCCAACGGCCTCTCCGCCGGGACCAGCCGGCTCTCTGCGGTGACGTGCACGCCCGCCGACGCCAAAGCGCGCGACAGGCGTCTGCGGGCGCGGTGCAGCCTGATGCGTACGGCGTTGCGGGACAGCCCCAGCGCCTTCGCGATCTCGTCGCGCTCCAGCCCCTCCCAGGCGACCAGGGACAGCAGCTCCCGGTCGTCGTCGGACAGGCTCCGGAACGCCCGGCCGATCGCGTCCAGCTCGACCTGGGTGTCGGGCGAGTGGCCGTACCGGTCGGCCAGTTCGGCGTCGAGCTCGGCCGTGCGCTCCCTGCGCCGGTTGTCGCCCCGGAAGTGGTTGGCCAGGACCTTGCGCGCCACGCCGTACAGCCAGAGGGTGGCCTCCGGGCCCTCCGGCAGCTCGTCCACCCGCCGCCAGGCGACGGTGAAGGTCTCGGCCACCACGTCGGCGGCGTCCTGAGGCGAGTCGCACCGGCGTACGGCGTAGGCGGTGATCTGGCCGTAGGCCCGGTTGTAGGCGGCCTCGAACTTGGCCGACCGCTCGTCATCCACGGGCGGTTCCCATGGTGGATCTCCTCATCGAATCATTTGTACGGACACCCCTGCCTATGTGCGCTCATGGGCCATCATTTCGCCGGAAACAGGGGCCAGGTGCGAGGTCACTCGCCGCTCACCGGGTTCTTCGGCACGCGCTTCTCCGACACCAGGAGCCGCACCGCGCCCTGCCGGTGCGGCTCGGCGGCCCACACCACCCAGTGGCCGCCCACCTTCGCCGACTGCTCGTGCGGGTTCACCGAGAAGCCGTCCCCGTCCGGCGCGGGGCGGATGATCTGGAACGTCACCTCCAGGCCCCGCCTGCGCGTCTCGGCCAGGACCTCGGCGACCGTCCGGCCGTCCGCGGCGTACCCCTCCAGGGCCTCGCCCTTCCGGCCGGCGTCGGTGTTGTTCTGGTACAGCTCGCCGGGTCTGGCCGGGCGGCCGAGGTAGAGCGTCCCCTTGCCGCCGAACCCCTTGGAGACGGTGACGGTGAGCGCGCAGCCCGGCCGCCCGGGGGTGCAGCCCTCCGGCCGGAGGGTGCCGCCGATGCGGTCGCGCTCGGTCGTGCCGGCGAAGCCGAGCCGGAAGACCCGGCCGACCCCCGTCGGGGACGCGGGCCGCAGGTCGAGGGCGACGTCCAGGCCCATCGCCCGGAACGCCTCGCTGTAGAGGGCGTGGTCGGCGAACGGGTCCTTGATCGTGGCGACGTACTCGTCGCCGCGCAGTTCGATGTCGATCGCGGAGTTGGCGTACGCGGCCGGGCGGGCGTCGCGGCCGACCACCACCGGCCCCAGGACGGCCACGGCGGCGAGCGCGCCGGCGACCAGCAGCCCCGCGAGCAGGAACCGGGCGCGCCGGGGAACCCGCGGGGCGGCCGGAAGGCGGCCACCCTCCGCGGCCAGCGCGGCCAGGAACCGGCCCTCCTGCGCCGCCAGCGCGTCCGCGGCGGGCGCGGGCACCTCGGACCGGAGGCGTTCGAGCTCGGTCATCTCATTCATGGACGGGCTCCTCGCTGACGATGGCCAAGGGGTTGACTCCGCCGAGCTCTCCGCGCAACCTCTGCCGGGCCCGGTTGATCCGCGACCGCACGGTTCCGACCCGTACGTCCAGCGCCTCGGCGACCTCGGGGTACGTCAGCCCGGCCCACGCGACCAGGAGCAGCGCGTCCCGGTGCCCACGGGGCAGCGTCGCCAGCGCCCCGGCCAGGCGGCGGCGGGCCGCGGCGGCGCTGACCCGGTCGTCGCTGCGGTCGGTGAAGGAGGCCGTGACCGGGTCGGCGCCGGTGCGTTCGAGCACGCGCAGCTGGTGCACCTCCGTGCGCACGTGGCGGCCCATCAGGTTGGTGGCGATGCCGTACAACCAGGGACGGGCGTGCGGGCGGGACAGGTCGTAGCGGCCGCGCTGCCGGAACGCCGTCAGGAACGTCTCCGCCACCACGTCGTCCGCGGCGTCCGCCCCTAGCCTCCTGGTGACGTACCGGGTGATGCCGGAGGCGTGCCGGCGGAACAGCTCGGCGAAGGCTTCCGGGTCGTGGAGGGAGCGTTGCACATGGGAGGCGTCATCACCTTCCGTAGGGTTCGGGGTGCTCACTTAGCGGCCTTTCGGCGATGAATCAGGACAACCGTTGTTGCCTGACCGGCCGCGAGCGGTTCCCCGCGCCCTGGAACAAGGCGAGCCGGGGCGCGGCCGGCGTCCCCGTGAGGAGGACGGCCGCATCGACCGGCGCCACGGAACAGCGGACCCCGAGCGGAGAGCCGAATAGGCTGGTTCCATCGCCGATTCCGCCGAAGTGCAGGAGGGCGTCACATGCGTTCGCGCTTACGTCGCGTCCGGTCGGTGTTGCTGTCCCCGATCCCTCTTCTGCTGCTGTCGGGCGCCGTCTACGCGCTCTACTGGTCGGGCGAGCATCCGCAGTCGCCATCCTATGACGGCCTGATGCCGTTCCAGGTCGCCGCCGAGAAACCGGCCGACGGCCCCCCGGCCACGCTGACCGCCCGGACCCTCCTCGTCGAGCAGCGCACCCGCACCGGCCAGACCCAGCCCTTCTTCGACGACGATCCGGCCTCCGGCTTCTTCACCGTCTCCTTCAAGAGCTCCCGGCCCATCGCGCAGACCTTCCGGTTCGCGCTGGACGCACGGTTGACGCCGACCCGGTTCAGCATCGGCGAACCGTCACGTGAAGGCAGGAGCGAGTCGGCGTTCAAGCCCATCTCGGCCGCCGTGCCGAGGACCGCCGACGGGCGGAGGTCCGCCGCCTGGACGGAGCCCAGCAGACCCGCCGGCGTCGACGACTTCTCCACGGTCGTCGTGCCGGTCCACCAGCGGGCCGGCGAGTACATGCTGACGGTCGCCTTCGACTTCCCGGTGAGCACCGTCCGGTATCACCAGCACTGGGGCGAGAACAAGATCTTCCTGGAGATCGAGGACTCGCTGTACGGGTTCCGGGAGGAGTATCCGGACCTGGACTTCGTCGACCCGGCGAAAGGCGCCACCCCCGTCGCCGGCGAGATCCGGTACCGCGAGTACAACGACGGCATCACGCTCTCCGACCCCGCCCCGGACGTCGAGTCGGCGTCTCTGCGGTCCATGCGGTGGGTGCGCGACAACGGCGGCATCTCGGTCCAGTTCCTGGCCGTCGACAACACGGTCGCCTTCTGGATGGACCGGATCGCGGATTTGGCCATCCTCATCCTCGGCGCGGCCGTCGGCATCCTCCTCACCCCGAGCGGGAGCCGCGATCCCGGCGCGGTACCGGATCGATGAGCCGTCGAGCTGCCCGCGCAGGCAGCCGTCGAATAACTGGCCGGCGCGAACATCGGGAAATCCGAGAACAACGTCCGGGACGCCGGATAATGATTACACCTTCGAAGAACCTGTCGGCCCATATTTCAATAACAGCCCGATAAACGTTTGCGGCGCCGGTGAGCAGCCGACTACGGAACGCGCCGAAACGCCTGTGGTGAGCCCGGTCGGCTGCGCTACGGCGAAGTCCGCGCCGCAATTCTGGTAATAAAGTCTTCCTGTGTGAATCACGTCACACCGCCGCGGCCGGTCGCTTGCGCGGAAAGCGAGTGAGCTGCCCCGACCTCTGAAGTCGGCTCAATTTCATGCCTCCTGCTCCATCGTGGGCCGCCTTGTCAAGATCTATTCCTGGTCGCGCTGGCTGTGTATATCTGAGGCGTTATTTATGGGGAGCTTACAGGGGTGCGCCCGGATGCCCTTGTGTTTTCTGTTTCCACGGGGAGTGTGGGCGTGACTGTGCGGCGTGCTCAGAAAAGTGCGAAAGTGCTGGGGCAGAGCGGGTTATGGCTCGGACGGGGTGCGCCGTCGAAGTGGGTCAGCCGCCTGGCGCTGGCCGCGACCGTGGCTCTCCTGCCGGGGATTCTCACCCTGGAGGCGCAGGCGGCCGTTGTCGCACCCTCTCCCACGCGGCTGGACATTCCCGGCTCTCCCTCCTCCGGCAACGCCGGCAAGGCCCCCGTGCAGCGCGCCGGATCGGCGGAGAACCTGCCGCACCTCGTCGATCCGGCCGCCACTCAGCCGCGGAGCAAGGGCAAGGCCACGGACGACGTCAAGCGCCCCAAGGGCTCGCTGCCGGTGGAGAAGCCGCGCGAGCTGCCGGACGAGCCGGCCACGGACGGGCTGAACAGCCCGCCGCCGCTGAAGTGGGAACCGGCTCCCGCCGACACCCCGTCGCAGCCGGCGACGAACGACGGCCGCCCCTCCCGCGGAAGCGCCGAGGGCGCGGGCGTCGGCAAGGCATCCCCGACGGCGCTCGACGGACGTCAGGGGAGCGGGGCGAAGGCCGCCGAGACGGCTGTCCCCAGGGCGCGGACCGTGTCGGCCGTCGCCGCCGCCGCCGCACTTCCCGTGGTGTCGGACCTGTCGGTGTCGGCGGGTCAGTTGTCATCGGGGTTGTGGACGTTGTCGTCGACGACGCCGTATTTCGCCGCGTCGGGTGCTGATCCGGAGTCGCGGTCGTTGAAGCTGGAGGCGCAGGTCGAGCATGATCCGTCGGTTCCCGCTCAGGGGTCGGGGCTGATCTGGTCCGACAGCGGTCAGGTGTCGAGCGGTTCGTGCTCGACCTGGAGCAAGTGCTCCCTGCAGAGCCCCACCGTGGGGGCGGGCGAGTTGAAGGACGGCTGGCTGGTGCGCTGGCGCGTGCGCGCGTCCACCTCGTCCGGCGTGGTGGGGGCATGGACGCAGTGGCAGGCCGCGCGGGTGGATCTCGCCAAGCCGGTGCTGTCCGACCTGTCGGTGTCGACGGGTCAGTTGTCGTCGGGCTTGTGGACGTTGTCGTCCACGACGCCGTATTTCGCCGCGTCGGGTGCTGATCCGGAGTCGCGGTCGTTGAAGCTGGACGCCGAGGTCGAGCACGATCCGTCGGTTCCCGCTCAGGGGTCGGGGCTGATCTGGTCCGACAGCGGTCAGGTGTCGAGCGGTTCGTGCTCGACCTGGAGCAAGTGCTCCCTGCAGACACCCACCGTGACGGCCGGCAAGCTCAAGGACGGCTGGCTGGTCCGCTGGCGGGTGCGCGCGTCCACCTCGGGGCAGGTGTCGAGCCCGTGGTCGGAGTGGCAGTCGGCGCGGATCGACATCTCCAAGCCGGTGGTGTCGGATCTGTCGGTGTCGGTGGGTCAGTTGTCGTCGGGGTTGTGGACGTTGACGTCGACGACGCCGTATTTCGCCGCGTCGGGTGCTGATCCGGAGTCGCGGTCGTTGAAGCTGGACGCCGAGGTCGAGCACGATCCGTCGGTTCCCGCTCAGGGCGCGGGGCTGATCTGGTCCGACAGCGGCCAGGTGTCGAGCGGTTCGTGCTCGACACGGAGCAAGTGTTCCCTGCAGACCCCGACCGTGACGGCCGGCATGCTCAAGGACGGCTGGCTGGTCCGGTGGCGCGTCCGGGCGTCCACCTCGGGCCAGGTGTCAGGCCCGTGGTCCGAGTGGCAGACGGCCACGGTTCAGGTCAGCGGCACGGCGGGCAACGGTCTGGGCGCCGTTCCGGCGACGCGGGGCACTGATGCGTGGACGTTGGCGTCGGTCACGCCGTGGTTGTTCGGGAAGGTGTCCGACGCCGGTGGGGCGAGGCTGGTGCTGGGCGCGGAGGTCGAGCACGATCCGGCCGTGCCGGCTCAGGGCACGGGCGTGATCTGGGCGGGCAAGGGCGCCACGAGCTACGCCTCCGGTGGCAACGCCTGGGTGCAGGTGCCGGCGGCGAAGCTGACCGACGGCATGAGGGTGCGCTGGCGGGTTCGGGGTGTCACGACTGCGGGCGTCGAGGGTGAGTGGTCGGCGTGGCAGTCGGCGACGGTCGATGTGGGCAAGCCCGCGGTGTCGGACGGCGGGTGGACGCCGGCGACCAGGGGCGCGTTGTCGTGGACGGCGTCCTCGACCACGCCGTGGGTCTACGCGAAGGTCACCGATCCGGACTCGCGCGCCTCGCGGTTGTGGGTGCAGATCGAGCACGACGCGGCCGAACAGGGCTCCGGGGTGATCTGGGAGGGCAAGGGCGCCGCCGCCGCCCAGTCAGGGGCGAACGCCTGGGTGCAGGTGCCGGCCGCGAAGCTGACCGACGGCATGAAGATCCGCTGGCGGGTGCGCGGCGAGACCACCACGAACGTGGTCGGCCCGTGGTCGGACTGGTCCGCCACCGTCATCGACCTGCGCAAGCCGTCCGTGGAGTCGCTGGGCATGGATCCGGCGCTGCCGGGTTCGGCGTCGTGGACGGCGGGGTCGGTGACGCCGTGGCTGTATGCGAAGGTGAGTGATCCGGACAACCGGTCGAGCAAGCTGAGCGTGGAGGTGGAGCATGATCCGGCGGCCGCGGCTCAGGGGACGGGGCTGATCTGGGCGGGTTCGTCGTCGAAGGATTATGCGACGGGGACGATCGCCTGGGTGGGGGTGCCGTCGGGGAAGTTGTCCGATGGTTGGCAGGTTCGGTGGCGGGCGCGGGCGACGACGGTGTCGGGGGTGTCGGGTCCGTGGTCGGCGTGGGTGTCGGCGCGGGTGGACACGACGGTGTTCCGGACGGTTCCGCCCGGTCCGGTGGTGAGTCAAGTGGCGCCTTCGGTGGGGCAGTCGGTGTCGGGTGTGTGGACGTTGCCGAGTGAGTCTCCGGTGTTCACGGCGGCGATCTCCGATGCTGATCGTCGGCCGGGTGTGCTGGAGGCCGAGGTCGAGCATGATCCGGCTGTGCCGGGTCAGGGCAGTGGGCTGATCTGGTCGGGGCAGAGCACGACGTTCGAGGAGACCTGCTTCACGGGCCAGCCGTGTGCGGCCTCGCACACGGCACCCGCGGCGGAGGGGATCCAGAACGGCTGGTCGATCCGCTGGCGCGTGCGGGCCGTGGTGCAGTCGACGGATGCCTCCGGTGCGCTGGTCGCGGGGCCGTGGTCGGGCTGGCAGCTCGCGCGGGTGGACACCTCCAAGCCGGTGGTGTCGGATCTGTCGGTGTCGGCGGGCCAGCTCGCGTCGAAACTGTGGACGCTGCCGTCCACGCAGCCGTCGTTCTCCGCCTACGGCGCCGATCCGGAGTCGCGGTCGTTGAAGCTGGAGGCGCAGGTCGAGCACGACCCGTCGGCCGCCGGGCAGGGCAGCGGCCTGATCTGGTCGGACAGCGGCCAGGTGTCGAGCGGATCGTGCTCGACCTGGAGCCGCTGCTCGTTGCAGACTCCTGCCGTGACCGCGGGCAAGCTGAAGGACGGCTGGCTGGTCCGCTGGCGGGTCCGGGCGTCCACCTCTGGGCAGGTGGCGGGACCGTGGTCGGAGTGGCAGTCCGCGCAGGTGGACACCTCCAAGCCGATCGTGTCCGGGGCATCGGTCTCTCCGGGCCAGTCGGTGTCGGGGCTGTGGACGCTGTCGTCGACGCAGCCGTCCTTCTCCGCCTACGGCGCGGACCCGGAGTCGCGGTCGCTGCGGCTGGAGGCGCAGATCGAGCACGACCCGTCGGCCGCCGTGCAGGGCAGCGGGCTGATCTGGTGGGCCGCCGGTGGGGTGTCGAGCGGATCGTGCTCCACCTGGAGCCCCTGCTCGTTGCAGACGCCGACAGTGGCGGCGGGCGAGTTGAAGGACGGCTGGCTGGTTCGCTGGCGGGTCCGGGCGTCCACCTCGGGGCAGGTGTCGAGCCCGTGGTCGGAGTGGCAGTCGGCGCGGATCGACGCCTCCAAGCCGGTGGTGTCGGATCTGTCGGTGTCGACGGGTCAGTTGTCGTCGGGGTTGTGGAGGTTGTCGTCCACGACGCCGTCCTTCTCGGCCTACGGCGCTGATCCGGAGTCGCGGTCGTTGAAGCTGGACGCCGAGGTCGAGCACGATCCGTCGGTTCCCGCCCAGGGGGCGGGGCTGATCTGGTCCGACAGCGGTCAGGTGTCGAGCAGTTCGTGCTCGACGTGGAGCAGGTGTTCCCTGCAGACCCCCACCGTGACGGCAGGGAAGTTGAAGGACGGCTGGCTGGTTCGCTGGCGGGTCCGGGCGTCCACCTCGGGGCAGGTGTCGAGCCCGTGGTCGGAGTGGCAGTCGGCGCGGATCGACATCTCCAAGCCGGTGGTGTCGGATCTGTCGGTGTCGGTGGGGCAGTTGTCGTCGGGGTTGTGGAGGTTGTCGTCCACGACGCCGTCCTTCTCGGCCTACGGTGCTGATCCGGAGTCGCGGTCGTTGAAGCTGGACGCCGAGGTCGAGCACGATCCGTCGGTTCCCGTTCAGGGGTCGGGGCTGATCTGGTCCGACAGCGGTCAGGTGTCGAGCAGTTCGTGCTCGACGTGGAGCAGGTGTTCCCTGCAGACCCCCACCGTGACGGCAGGGAAGTTGAAGGACGGCTGGCTGGTCCGGTGGCGCGTCCGGGCGTCCACCTCTGGCCAGGTGTCAGGCCCGTGGTCCGAGTGGCAGACGGCCACGGTTCAGGTCAGCGGCACGGCGGGCAACGGTCTGGGCGCCGTTCCGGCGACGCGGGGCACTGATGCGTGGACGTTGGCGTCGGTCACGCCGTGGTTGTTCGGGAAGGTGTCCGACGCCGGTGGGGCGAGGCTGGTGCTGGGCGCGGAGGTCGAGCACGATCCGGCCGTGCCGGCTCAGGGCACGGGCGTGATCTGGGCGGGCAAGGGCGCCACGAGCTACGCCTCGGGCGGCCTCGCCTGGGTGCAGGTGCCGGCGGCGAAGCTGACCGACGGTATGAGGGTGCGCTGGCGGGTTCGGGGTGTCACGACTGCGGGCGTCGAGGGTGAGTGGTCGGCGTGGCAGTCGGCGACGGTCGATGTGGGCAAGCCTGCGGTGTCGGACGGCGGGTGGACGCCGGCGACCAGGGGTGCGTTGTCGTGGACGGCGTCCTCGACCACGCCGTGGGTCTATGCGAAGGTCACCGATCCGGACTCGCGCGCCTCGAAGCTGGAGGCGGAGATCGAGCACGATCCCACCGCGACCGGGCAGGGCACGGGCGTCATCTGGTCCGGCAAGGGCGCCACGACCTACGCCTCCGGCGGCAACGCCTGGGTGCAGGTCCCGGCGGGCAAGCTGGCCGACGGCATGAAGGTGCGCTGGCGGGTGCGCGGCGAGACCGCCACGGGCGTGGTCGGCCCGTGGTCGGACTGGTCCGCCACGGTCATCGACCTGCGCAAGCCGTCCGTGGCGGGCTTGTCGATGACCCCGGCGACCTGGGACTCCGGAGCATGGACCGCGGCCGCGGCGACGCCCTGGCTCTACGCCAAGGTCACCGACCCGGAGAACGGCGACTCCCGGCTCGCGGTCGAGATCGAGCACGATCCGGCCGCCACCGGTCAAGGGGCCGGCCTGATCTGGTCCGGCACGAGCGCGCAGCCGTCCCACTCCGGCGAGAACGCCTGGGTGCAGGTGCCGGCGGCGAAGCTGACCGACGGCATGAAGATCCGCTGGCGCGCCCGCGGCGAAACCGCCAAGGGCATCACGGGAGCCTGGACCGACTGGGTGCAGGCACGCATCGACCTCGGCAAGCCGGTGGTCGAATCGCTGGGCATGGATCCGGCGCTGCCGGGTTCGGCGTCGTGGACGGCGGGGTCGGTGACGCCGTGGCTGTTCGCGAAGGTGAGCGATCCGGACAACCGGTCGAGCAAGCTGAGCGTGGAGGTGGAGCATGATCCGGCGGCCGCGGCTCAGGGGACGGGGCTGATCTGGGCGGGTTCGTCGTCCAAGGATTATGCGACGGGGACGATCGCCTGGGTGGCGGTGCCGTCGGGGAAGTTGTCCGATGGCTGGCAGGTTCGGTGGCGGGCGCGGGCGACGACGGTGTCGGGGGTGTCGGGTCCGTGGTCGGCGTGGGTGTCGGCGCGGGTGGACACGACGGTGTTCCGGACGGTCCCGCCCGGTCCGGTGGTGAGCCAGATGGCGCCTTCGCTGGGTCAGTCGGTGTCGGGTGTGTGGACGTTGCCGAGTGAGTCTCCGGTGTTCACGGCGGCGATCTCGGATGTTGATCGTCGGCCTGGTGTGCTGGAGGCCGAGGTCGAGCACGATCCGGCTGTGCCGGGTCAGGGCAGCGGGCTGATCTGGTCGGGGCAGAGCACCACGTTCGGGGAGACCTGCTTCACCGGCCAGGCCTGCTCCGCCTCGCACACCTCCCCGTCGGTGGAAGGCGTCCGGAACGGCTGGTCGATCCGCTGGCGCGTGCGGGCCGTGGTGCAGTCCACCGCTTCTCCCGGCGCGGTGGTGGCCGGGCCGTGGTCGGGCTGGCAACTGGCGCGGGTGGACACCGCCAAGCCGCTCGTGACGGGGATGTCGGCCTCGACGGGCCAGCTCACCTCCGGGTTGTGGACGTTGTCGTCCACCACCCCGTACTTCTCCGCCTACGGCACCGACCCTCAGACGCGGTCGTTGAAGCTGGAGGCGCAGGTCGAGCACGACCCGTCGGCCACCGCCCAGGGGAGCGGGCTGATCTGGTCCGGAAACGGCTCGATGTCGAGCGGATCGTGCCCGACCTGGAGCGCCTGCTCGCTGCAGACCCCTGCCGTGACCGCGGGCAAGCTCAAGGACGGGTGGCTGGTCCGCTGGCGCGTCCGCGTCTCCACCTCGGCCAACGTGGCGGGACCGTGGTCGGAGTGGCAGATGGCGCGGGTGGACACCTCGAAGCCGGTGGTGTCGGACCTGTCCGTCTCGACGGGGCAGCTGGCCTCCGGGTTGTGGACGTTGTCGTCCACGACCCCGAGCTTCTCGGCCTACGGCGCCGATCCGGAGTCGCGGTCGTTGAAGCTGGAGGCGCAGGTCGAGCATGACCCGTCCGCCGCCGGGCAGGGCACCGGCCTGATCTGGAGCGACAGCGGGCAGGTGTCGAGCGGTTCCTGCTCGACCTGGAGCCGCTGCTCGTTGCAGACCCCCGCCGTCACGGCCGCGAAGCTGAAGGACGGCTGGTTGATTCGCTGGCGCGTCCGCGTCTCCACCTCGGCCGGTGTGGCGGGACCGTGGTCGGAGTGGCAGGCCGCCCGGGTGGACATCTCCAAGCCGGTGGTGTCGGACCTGTCCGTCTCGACGGGGCAGCTGGCCTCCGGGTTGTGGACGTTGTCGTCCACGACCCCGTATTTCTCGGCCTACGGCGCCGACCCGGAGTCGCGGTCGTTGAAGCTGGAGGCGCAGGTCGAGCATGACCCGTCCGCCGCCGGGCAGCGCAGCGGCCTGATCTGGAGCGACAGCGGGCAGGTGTCGAGCGGTTCCTGCTCGACCTGGAGCCGCTGCTCGTTGCAGACCCCCGCCATCCCGGCCGGGAAACTCAAGGACGGGTGGCTGGTCCGCTGGCGCGTCCGCGTCTCCACCTCGGCCAACGTGGCGGGACCGTGGTCGGAGTGGCAGATGGCGCGGGTGGACACCTCCAAGCCGGTCGTGTCGGACCTGTCCGTCTCGACGGGGCAGCTGGCCTCCGGGTTGTGGACGTTGTCGTCCACGACCCCCTATTTCTCGGCCTACGGCGCCGACCCCGAGACGCGGTCGTTGAAGCTGGACGCCGAGATCGAGCACGACCCGTCGGTTCCCGCTCAGGGTTCGGGGCTGATCTGGTCCGACAGCGGTCAGGTGTCGAGCGGTTCGTGCTCGACCTGGAGCAGGTGTTCCCTGCAGACCCCCACCGTGACGTCCGGGAAACTCAAGGACGGCTGGCTGGTCCGCTGGCGCGTCCGGGCGTCGACCTCGTCCGGCGTGGCCAGTCCGTGGTCGGAGTGGCAGACGGCGACGGTCCAGGTGAGCGGCACCGCGGGGAACGGCCTGGGCGCCGTCCCGGCCACGCGCGGCAGCGACACGTGGACGCTCTCCTCGGCCACCCCATGGCTATACGCGAAGGTGACCGACGCCGGCGGCTCGAAGCTGGTGCTCGGCGCGGAGATCGAGCACAACCCCGCGACCGGCCAGGGCACCGGCGTGATCTGGTCCGGCAAGGGCGCCACGAGCTACGCCTCCGGCGGCAACGCCTGGGTGCAGGTGCCGGCCGGCAAGCTGACCGACGGCATGAAGATCCGCTGGCGGGTCCGCGGCGTCACCACCGCGGGCGCAGAAGGCGAGTGGTCGGCGTGGCAGGCCGCCACCGTGGACCTGCGCAAGCCCAGCGTGGACGGCCTGGGCATGGACCCGGCCATCCGCGGCACCACCTCCTGGACCGCCGAGTCGCTCACCCCGTCGATGTACGCCAGGGTGACCGACCCGGACAACCGGCCCAGCAGGCTGAACGTCGAGGTCGAGCACGACCCGGCCAAGAACGAGCAGGGCACCGGCCTGATCTGGACCGGCACCTCGGACAAGGAGTACGCCTCCGGCACCAGCGCCTGGGCGGCCGTCCCGGCTGACAAGCTGACCGACGGCTGGCAGATCCGCTGGCGCGCCCGCGCCACCACCGCCTCCGGCGTCTCCGGGCCGTGGTCGGACTGGGTGTACGCGACCGTGACGGCCCTGCCGTTCGAGTCGTTCTCCCCGGCCCACAACAGCCAGGTCGGCACCCTGACGCCGGTGCTGTCGGCCAACGCCCGCCCCTACAACAAGGGCGAGGTCAAGTACTGGTTCCAGCTCTGCGCCGGCAGCGCGCCCAACTGGCGCTGGTGCAAGGACTCGGCGGAGAAGACCGAGGACTGGACCAAGGAAGGCGTCTGGCAGGTGGTCGACGCTCGGCTGAAGTGGGGCGAGACGTACTCGTGGATGGCGAAGGCCGCCACCACGTACACCACGGTCACCTCGTCGTGGCGGACCTTCACCCCGACGCCCGAGCAGGGCAACATCAACGGGCTGCTGGCGGGGGGCACGCAGGGCCGCGAGTTCAACCACACCTCGGGCAACTTCGCGCACACCGCGACCGACGCCGAAGTGGCGACGATCGGGCCACCGCTGTCGGTGAGCCGCACCTACAACAGTCTCGACCCGCGCACCGACGGCATCTTCGGCGCCGGCTGGACGACCCGCTGGGACATGCGCATCGAGGCCGAGCCGACCGGCAGCCTGCTGGTGACCTACCCGAGCGGCGAGCAGATGCGGTTCGGGCCCACCGGCAACGGCAACTACGCGCCACCGCAGGGCACGTTCGCGACGCTCGCCGTGGACCAGGCGGGCGGCTGGCGGCTGATGGACAAGTCGGCCACCTCCTACTGGTTCGACGCGTCCGGCCGCCTCACCAAGATCACGGATCGGCGGGGAAGGGTGCAGGAGCTGACCCGCGACGGCGACGGCAGGCTGATCAAGGTGACGGCCACCGGCGGAAGGTCGCTGACCTTCACCTGGGCGGGTGACCACGTGGCGAACGTCTCCACCGCCCCGGTGGACGGCGAGCCACTGTCCTGGACCTACACCTACGAAGGCGATCTGCTGGTCAAGGTGTGCCCGCCTACGTCGGCGACCGCCTGCCACGGCTACGTCTACGACACGAGCTCGCGGTACAAGAGCGTGATCACCGATTCGCGGCCGGAGTACTACTACCGGCTCAACGAGGCCGACACGCGCACCGGCACCACCGTCGCGAGCGCGGCGGGCTGGAACACCACCGAGGAACAGGCCAAGCTGAACGGAAGCACCCCGGCCGACCTCGGCCCCCGCGTCCCTGGCGCGCTGGCCGGCTCGCCGGACACCGCGATGCGCTTCAAGGGTGCCGCGACCTCGACCTTCGTGCAGTTGCCGCGCGCCGCCGTGAGCGGCCAGGGCGGCGAGCTGGCGGTTGAGGCATGGTTCAGGACCACCGCCGCCGGGACCATCATCGGCATGCAGAGCGCTGCCGACACGTCGGCGGAGTTCCCTCGGCCAGGGAACGGGGACGTCGACGGAAACCCGTCAACGTCCGTGCCTGCGGTCTATGTGGGCACCGACGGCAAGCTGCGCGGCCAGTTCTACACCCGACCGTCCACCATCGCCCAGACCCCCATAACCTCCACGGCAGTGGTGAACGACGGCGCCTGGCACCACGTGGTGCTGTCCGCGGAACAGAGCAGGCCCGCTACGAGTACGACACCGGCCGAACACAAGCAGACGCTGTACCTGGACGGGGTCGCCGTCGGCACGCTGACGGGCGGCATCAACCACGGGGAGCTGGTGGAGACCCGGATCGGAAGCGGCTTCGGCTCCACTGCGTGGCCGGCGACGACCAGCTCGACCACGATCTTCCCGTTCAGCGGCGACATCGACGAGGTCGCGGTGTACGGCAAGCCGCTGTCAGCTCAGGCCGTCCACCGTCACCACGCGGCCCACGAGGCGCAGCCGCAGCTGACCAAGGTCACCCAGCCGTCGGGCCGCGCGTGGGCGGTCAACGCCTACGCGCCTGACGGTGGGCGGCTGGTCTCGCATACCGATGCCAACGGCGGTGAGTGGCGGTTGTCGGACGTGGCCTACGCCAAGCAGACGACGGTGTCGACGTTCGCCACGGTGACGGTGACCGATCCGCTCAACGGTGTGGTCACCTACGTCGCCGATGCGCAGCGTGGCTACCGGGACGTGTCACAGACAGACCAGGTCGGCGCCACCACGAAGTGGGCTTACGACGTCGGCGGCTACACCGCCAAGGTGTACGACCCCAACAACAACGTGGTCGAGGTGGCGCAGGACGCGCGCGGCAACGTGCTGTCGCGCTGGAGCTGCCGGACGCCAGGCAACTGCCAGACCCAGTACTTCTCCTACTTCGTCAACACCGAGAACGTCTTCGACCCGCGCAACGACCAGAAGATCTCCCAGCGCGACGCTCGTTCTGCCGCGGCCACGGACGAGAGCTATATGACGAGCTGGTCGTTCAACGCCTTCGGCGAGCCGGTCAAGCAGACCACCCCGGCCACGTCCGACTTCCCGGCGGGGCGCAGTACCTCCATCACCTACACCGACGGCACCGAGGCGGCCGAGGGCGGCGGTTCGACGCCGGCAGGCCTGGTCGAGACCAGCAAGGACTTCAAGGGCAACGAGACCCGCTTCACCTACACCGCCGCCGGAGACCTCGCGTCCGAGACCGGCCCGACCGGTCTGATCAAGACCTACCGGCACGACGCGCTGGGCCGGGTAGTGGGCACCACCGAGGTCTCGGACGCTCACCCCGACGGCCTGACCACCACGATCACCCTGGACGGCATGGGCAAGGCGCTGACGCGCACGGAGCCAGGGGTGAAGAACGACATCACCGGCAAGACCCACACCGAGCAGTGGAGCGCCACCTACAACGCCGACGGGCTCGTCCTCACGGAGCAGGTCGCGGACCTGACGGGCGGGGATGCGACCCGGACGACGGCCTACACCTATGACGCCTACGGCAGGGTGGAGACGGTTACCGCGCCCGAGGGGGGCACGAGCCGTACCACTTACGACAAAATGGGACAGAAGGTCACCACCGTTGACCCGCGCGGCACCACGACGGCCTACACCTACACCCCGCGGGGGGAACTGGCCACGACGGTGCTCAAGGGGTGGACGGGCAGCCCGCTCAGCCCGCAGCAGGCCACCGATGTGGTGATGAGCTCGATGGCCTACGACCCGGCTGGACGGCTGGCCGCTCAGACCGATGCCATGGGCAGGACCACGAGCTACACCTACTATGGAGACAATCTCCCGCAGAAGAGCATCGCCAAGGCCGCCAAGCTGAACGGCTCGGACACCGGGCGCGACGTGGTGCTGTCGGAGAACGTGTTCGACGCGGCCGGCCAGCTGACGCGGCAGATCACCGGCGGCGGAACCCTCACGGTGGAGGCCGTCTATGACGCGGCCGGCCGGGTCACCTCGCACACGACCGACCCGGCCAAGCTGGCCAGGGTGACCGCCTATGAATACGACGCCAACGGCAACGTGACCAAGATGAGTCGCGGCGCTGCTGGTACGAACCGTACCGAAGTGGTCGAATTCGCCTACGACGCAGGGGACCAGCCGGTCCGGCAGACGGTGAAGAACGACGGCGCCGACCTGGTGACCACGTTGACGGTGGACGACCGAGGCCTGGTGACGGCGCTGGTCGACCCCCGCGGCAACGCCGGCGGGGCGGATCCGGCGGCCTACACGACCTCGATCAGCTACAACCCGCTGGGCAAGCCGGTCCAGGTGCAGCTTCCCGCCGTCACGGTCGAGCGGTACGGCAAAGCCCCAGTGGTGGAGCGGCCCACGGCTCGGCTCGGCTACAACACCTTCGGTGAACAGACCCAGCAGATCGACGCCGAGGGACGGACGACCTCCAGCACGCTGGACCGGGCCGGGCGGGTGATCGCTCAGACGCTCCCGGGCTACACCCCGCCCGGCGGGCAGCCGATCACGCCGACTCAGACCGCCACGTACGACGCGGCCGGCCAGTTGATCAGCGCGACCGACCCGCGGGGGCAGACCACCACGGCCGTCTATGACGGGCTGGGCCGCAAGGTGCAGGTGACCAACCCCAAGGCCGGCGCCGCGGAAGCGGGCGTCTCCGTCTTCACCTACGACCTGCTGGGTGAGGCGTTGTCCACGACGGACGCGACCGGTGCTCGTTCGGAGTCCACCTATGACGACCTGGGCCGTCAGATCACCCTGACGACGATCGAGCGCAGGCCGGCCGTGGCCACGTACGTGACCAAGCTGGAGTACGACGACGCCGGGCGGTTGACGAAGAGCATCCGGCCGACGGGGGACAGCTCCACCCGGACCTACGACGCCGCAGGCGGACTCACCTCGGTGACCGACGGCGAGGGCAACACCACCAGCTTCGGTTACGACCTGGCGGGTCGGACGACATCGACCAAGAACGCGCTCGGGCTGGGCTCGTCGTCGGTCTTCGACCTCGCCGGGCGTCAGACCGAGACGCGGGAGTTGGACGCCTCCGGAGCGGTGCTGAGGACCCGGAAGATCGGCTATGACCTGGCTGGAAACCCGGTCAGCAGCACCACGGCCTCCGGGCACACCGTCAACCGGACCTTCGACGCCGGTAACCGGCTGATCGAGCTGAAGGAGCCGGTCTCGGCGACAGAGACCATCACGAGCAGTTTCGGCTACAACGCGGCCGGTGCGATCACCCGCTCGACCGACGGCCGAGGCAACTCGACCTACACCACCTACAACGGCCTCGGCCTGGTCGAATCCATGATCGAACCGGCTACCGCGGCGCACCCGGATCTGGCCGATCGAACGTGGACCAACGTGTATGACGCGGCGGGGAACGCGGTCTCCAGCCTGGAGCCGGGCGGAGTACGGATCGACCGGACCTTCGACGAGCTGAACCGGCTGGTCAAGCAGACGGGTAGCGGTGCTGAGGTCTCGACCGAGACCAAGAACTTCGGCTACGACCTGGTCGGGCGGATCACGTCGGCTGACGAGCTCGGATTCGTGTTCAACGACCGGGGTCTGCTGCTCAAGACCACAGGCGCCGGCGGGGACATCTCCGCCTACGGTTATGACGCCGACAACCGGTTGGTGCAGCGGGTCGACGCCACGGGCACCGCCTCGTTCGCCTGGGACAACGCCGACCGGTTGAGTCAGACGATCGACCCGGTCAGCGGCACGACGATCAGCTACGGCTACGACAAGGGCGACCGGCTCACGTCGATGACCTACGGGGCATCGGGCGCCCGGCGGGCTTACGGCTATGACGACCTCAACCGGTTGATCAAGGACGACCTGACCACTTCGGCTGCGGCATCCATGGTGTCGATCACCTACGGATACGACGTGGACGACAACATGACGTCCAAGAAGGTGTCGGGTACGGCCGGCGCCGGGACCAACACCTACGAGTACGACTGGGCCAACCGGCTCACCTCGTGGACCGGGCCTGACGCGGTCACGACCACGTACGCGTGGGATGCGGCGGGGAACCGGGTGCGCGCCGGGTCGAAGGCGTTCACCTACGACGAGCGGAACCGGCTCACGTCGGGGGACGGGACCACCTACACGTACTCCGCCCGGGGCACGTTGAAGGAGTCCTCCGACGGGATGGTGCGGATGACCAAGTTCGACGCCTTCGGCCGGCTGATCAACGACACCGGCGTCACCTACGATTACGACGCACTCGATCGGGTCTCCACCCGCACCGAGAGCGGCCAGGTCGCACGCATGGTCTATGACGGCACCACCAACAACCTGGTCGCGGTGTCCGACGGCAACGGGGTGCAGAGGGCGTCCTTCGGGCGAGACGCGCTCGGCCGAACTCTGAGCCTGGCGGACACCGGGTCGGCGCAGCTGGCCTTCTGCGACTCCCTCCGCGGCGATCTGCTCGCCACCTTCACGGCCAACGGAACCTCGCTGATCGACTCGATCGCCTACAACCCCTTCGGCGAGGTCACCGCCCAGGCCGGCGCCAAGCACACCCTGGGTTACCAGGGCGGCTACACGGATCCGTCCACCGGCAAGGTCAACATGGCGGCCCGCTGGTATCAGCCGTCCACCGGCAGCTTCATCTCCAGGGACACCCTCACCCAGAACCCCGACCCCTCGATCCAGCTCAACCGCTACGCCTACGCCAACGACAATCCCCTCACGCACGTCGACCTCGACGGCCACAAGGCGGTGAAGGACCCCTGCACCGGCAAGAAGAAGAAGACCGCCATTTGCAAGGAAGCGACCGCCCAGTACAACGACTGCCGGGACGAGTACGGCAAGTCGAAAGCCGCCAAGAAACTGTGCGGGGACATGAAGACCGACTACTACAACTGCCGGAGAGAGGGGCACGGGCAGAACGACGCCGACATCTGCGGGTCGCATGCCAGCAGTTATCTGGATTGCCGCACCGGAGGCAGCTCGAAGCCGAAATCGGTCCACTCCAACAGCGTCTGCGCCGGTCAGGAGAAAGAGGTCCGGCGGTGCTACCAGAAATACGACTACGGAAACGAGAAGAATTGCGACAGCGTCCGAGGCGACTATCGGAGCTGCCGGGAGGATCTGAGATCCGCAGCCGACAGCAAGGCGTGCAACGACTTCGCCGAGGCGAACCACCGGTGCCGGTCGACCCCGCTGGTGAACTGCGCGGACATGCAGGGGAACTTCCTGAACTGCATCGACAAGGGCTTGTCGCGGAACGAGTGCGCCCTTGGCGTCGTCGCCACCACGGCCTGCAGGGACAGTCTGCGAAGGGGTGAGTTCAAGGACCGGCAGACGTGCGAGGGGATATGGTCGAATGTGATAACCAACTGCAAGGGCAGCGCGCGGGCGCACGGAAACGGTGACAGCTCCGGAAACAACTGCGTGGGTTACCACAAGTGGCAGGACGTCTCCTTCTCGATCTGTGAATCACGCAACGTCGTTAATGGCCGGACGAAGTCGGAGCCGAGCGGCCGCATCGGAGAGTATGATGCGCACTGTGTCACATATCTGTCGAAGTCGGCCGCGGAAGCCCTGCGCAGCGGCGAGACCAGCGATTTGTGGATAACCATCTTCAAGGCGGGCCTGGACGCCTGTGCGGTAGGGTTCTCCATTCCCGCTAAAACTGTCCCCATCGCCGCCGGTTGTGCAGGGGTGAAGGCCGTCCTGGAACTGGTGATCGGCATCATCGACGCGAATGACGAAGATCTCCAGGATGCCATAAAGGCAGGAACCAAGGGAGTCAAGGTCATCACGGACACCCATATCTGGTGGAGTTGTCTGGCCGGGATGGACGACCACTGCACGACCGACCAGCGGAAAGAGCTCTCCAAGAGTTTTGTGCCCTGGAGCTGGAACCAGATAGGTTGAGACGGACATCAGGCCGGAGGGCGCTGGGATGAATCATCTGCTGTTCGGTAGATCGAGAGTGTTCCTGGTGATCGCTGTCGTGTTATCGCTCGGGATTCTCTCCTACGCCGTTTACGGCTTCGGGGGGCGTCCCAGCGCCGCCGCCGACTCGCAGCAGGCTGTGACCCTCGCTCGGGAGTTCGCCTACCGTGGGGCGGAGGTGCGGGACGGTTCGCCAGATCTGGCGAAGCGACTCGGCGCACTCGCGGTAGGGATCCACGCGGATGACATCACCAGGTCCGCGCTGCTCAACACGATCTTCCCTGAGCTCGGTGAGGAGTTCGTCGCGGACGGCCGGAGCGACGACGTGGAAATAAGCGCCGACGGCGTCGTGGGGCTGACGGCGGGATCGAAGAACGTCACCGTCTGGAGGATCGACCGGAAGTCCGATCGGCGAGACAAGTCCTACGCGGATTTCTCCATGGTGAAGAAGGCCGGGAAGCTCGAAGGTCATGCCTCCCGGGTCGGCGCCTTGGCGCTGAGTTCCGACGGAAGACTCGCGCTGACTGGTTCCGACGATGGCGAGTCCCGCCTGTGGAACCTGTCCGACCCGGCCAGACCGAAACAACTGGCGGTCCTCAGCGGTCGTCGCTCCGGAGCATCCGGTAATGGCCGGGGTGTCGAGCAGGTCGAGCTTGCCGGGGACGGCAACCTCGCCGTGATCGCCGCTGCGGACGGACGTCTGGGCGTTTGGCGGCTCGTCGATCGCGCCCGTCCTCGGGAGGTGTCGACCGTCCCCCTACCCGGCGCGCTGCACGCCATGGCCCTGAGCGGTGACGGGAGGACGCTTGTCACCGTCAGCGGGCCTTCGAGACGTCGCGAGACCCACGTCTGGGACCTGAGCAAGCCGTCAAATCCGCAGCGGCTCGCCGTGGTGGGAGGCTCGGACGTCTTCGTGGAATCGGTCAGTCTCAATGCCGGCGGAACGGTGCTGCTCGCCGGTCAGCCACGCGGGTACCGGGTCTGGGATCTGGCTGACCGGGCTCATCCCAGGCTCGAAGCCGACGTGCCCGTCCCGATCAGCGACGTTGCGTCCGTCTCGTTGAGCGCTGACGGAAGCACAGGCCTTGTCTCCGGATATCGCTCGAGTTCGCAGTATTCGATGGTCGGACATCTGTCGGTGTGGGATCTGCGGGAGAAGTCGCATCCGGTGCAGATAGCCGGCCTGTTCAATGAGTCGACCGTGGGCACGCAATCCGCGATCAGCGCAGACGGGGCCGTCGCCCTGACCTCACTCGATGCCGGGGCGTCGATATGGGACTTTCGGGACCTGGCGAGCATCAGAACGGATCCGAAGAAGTATGTCTGCTCCTTGGTGGACGACGGATACCGGCTGAGTCGAGACGAATGGAACCGTTACGGCGACCCGAAGGCTTGGGACGAACATGCGACGAGGAGCAACGGCGACTCCCTCGAGATCTGCTGACCTCGATTCTGTGGCGTTCGGGCTCACACGCTGCGGGCGCTCGTCCTCAGGGGCTTCCGTGTGCGGTCGCCCCTGAGGCGAGGTCGGAGGTGTGGGGACCGGCGGCCTCCGCGGTGGTCGGCGGGGCCACCCGCGTCAGTACCAGGACGGCCTGCTCGGCCAGAGCAGTAGTTCCTGGGCGTGGGTGAACGGGATCTCTGTCGTCATCGGCCTCTCCTGGGCGTCCTCGCGATGATCAGCTTCTTGAAACCGATGAGGAAGGTCGATCGCACCCGGACCGGCTCGCCGGCCACCTCGACGTCGGCGAAGGTCGCGAAGAGCGTCGCGAAGAACAGCCGCAGCGTGAGCCGGGCCAGGTGGGATCCGATGCAGTAGTGGTGTCCGCTGCCGAAGGCGAGGTGGCGGTTGGGCGTGCGGGCCGGGTCGAACGTGTCGGGGTCGGTGAAGACGGCCGGGGCGCGGTTGGCCGAGCCGATCCACGCGACCACCGGCTCGCCCGCCGCGAGCTCCACGCCCGACAGCCGCACCGGCCGGCCGCTGTTCGATGTCGGTGCGCGGAGCCTCGTACGCCGATTCCAGATCGAGGTCGTCCCGTGACGTGACAGTGGTCGTCCCAGCCCCGTGGTGAGGTGCGCTTGACGGGTTGCGGGATTTCGTTTCATAGTGGGCCGGTCAAGTCTCTTCTCCCTGTCCGGAGGTTCTCGCCGGTAATTATGTTAGCGATAACATCGCCGCGACAATCCCGGTGACGCGGCAGGTCGGAGGGCATTTGTGGCGTGCGCGTGAGTGCGCGTTCCCGTGCCTGGAATTTCCTGGAGAAGCGGAGGTCGAGTGATGAGGTCCCGGTCCGCATCAAGCATTCTCGAAAAGGCGGGAGCCGCCGTCGTGCTCGTCGTCGGGCTGCTCGCCGGCGCCCCCTCGGCGGCCCGGGCCGCCGCCCAGCAGGCGTGCGACATCTACGCCGCCGGCGGCACCCCCTGCGTGGCGGCCCACAGCACGACCCGCGCCCTGTACGCCGCCTACAACGGCCCGCTCTACCAGGTCCGCCGCTCCTCCGACAACGCCACCCGCGACGTCGGCCTGCTCGCCGCGGGCGGTTACGCCGACGCCGCCGCCCAGGACACGTTCTGCGCCGGCACGACCTGCCTCATCACGGTCCTCTACGACCAGTCCGGACGGGGCAACCACCTCACCCAGGCGCCCCCCGGCGGCTTCCCCGGCCCGGCGCCCGGCGGGTACGACAACCTGGCGATCGCGCCCGCGGCCCCGACTATGGTCAACGGCCACAAGGCGTACGGCGTGCGCGTCACCCCCGGCACCGGCTACCGCGACAACTCCACCAACGGCATCGCCAAGGGCGACCAGCCCGAAGGCATGTACGCCGTCTTCGACGGCACCCACCACAACGGCGGCTGCTGCTTCGACTACGGCAACGCCGAGACCAACAGCCGCGACAACGGCAACGGCACCATGGAGGCCATCTACTTCGGCGACATCAAGGTCTGGGGCTACGGCACCGGCAATGGCCCCTGGGTCATGGCCGACCTGGAGAACGGCCTGTTCTCCGGCGTGAACCCGGGCTACAACCCGGGCGACCCCAGCGTCAGCCACCGCTACCTGACCGCCGTCGTCAAGGGCGAGCCGAACCACTGGGCGATCCGCGCCGGCAACGCCCAGTCCGGCGGCCTGTCCACCTACTACGACGGTCCCCGTCCCAACGCCCCCGGCTACAACCCCATGAAGAAGGAGGGCGCGATCATCCTGGGGATCGGCGGCGACAACAGCAACGGCTCCGCGGGCACCTTCTACGAGGGCGTGATGACCGCCGGCTACCCCTCGAACGCCACGGAGAACGCCGTGCAGGCGAACATCGTCGCCGCCGGCTACACCACCACGGGCGGCGGCGCGGACGGGACGCTCACCCCCGGCGCGTCCGTCTCGCTGCGCGCGACCACGGCCTGCTGCACCACCCGCTACCTGCGCCACCAGAACGACCAGGTCGTCACGTCGGTGATCGGTTCCGGCAGCTCGTCGCTGGACAGGAGCGACGCCACGTGGATCGTCCGCAGCGGGCTGGCCGGCGGCTCGTGCGTGTCGTTCGAGTCGCGGAACTACCCCGGTGACTACCTGCGGCACCGCAACTACCAGCTCTACCGGCAGCACGACGACGGCAGCGCGCTGTTCGCCGCCGACGCCACCTTCTGCCCGCAGGCCGGCAGGAGCGGCCAGGGCACGTCGTTCGCCGCCGCGAACTTCCCCGACCGGTTCCTGCGCCACTACGACAACACCGTCTACCTCGCGAGCAACGGCGGCTCGCACGCCTTCGACAACACCGCCTCCTGGGCGGCGGACGTGAGCTGGGCCGTCGTGCCGCCCCTGGCATAGACGGGGGCCCGAGCCGTCCCCGGCCCCTGGCCGGGGACGGCTCAGTGCATGTCGGCCGGGCGCGCCCGCCCGTCGAAGGGGAAGCGGGCGCGGAAGTCGATCTCGGCCTCGGCCATCGACATGAACGTGACCCCCTTGTGCCCGCGCATGTACGCGATGAGCCGCTCCAGCATCAGCAGCACCTGGGGACGCCCGCTGACGTCGGGATGCAGCGTGACGGGGAAGACCGCGTAGTCCAGCTCGCGGTAGACCCAGTCGAACTGGTCGCGCCACTGCTGTTCGAGGTCGCGCGGATTGACGAAGCCGTGGCTGTTCGGCGAGCTCTTGATGAACATCATCGGCGGCAGGTCGTCGAGGTACCAGTTGGCCGAGAACTCCACCAGGTCCACCTCCTGGCCGGGCACGAGCGGCTTCATCCAGGTGGAGGCGGCCTGCTCGTAGTCGATGTGCGTCCACTGCTCGCCCTTGCGGGCGTAGAAGGGCTGGAAGTCGCGGTAGGACTGCGAGTGGTCGTAGCCGAAGCCGTAGCGCAGCAGCAGCTCGACGGTCCGCGCGGACATCTCCCACCACGGCGCCACATAGCCCCGCGGCCGGACGCCGAGCACCTTGTCCAGCACCTCCAGGCTGCGCGCCAGGACGTCCTCCTCCTGCTGGGCGGACATCGCGACCGGGTTCTCGTGCAGGTAGCCGTGCGCGCCGACGTCGTGCCCGGCCTCGACGATCCGCCGCATCTGGTCGGGGAACGACTCCGCCGAATGTCCGGGGACGAACCAGCTCGTCCTGATCCCCTCGCGGGCGAACAGGCGCAGCAGCCTCGGGGTCCCGACCTCGGCGGCGAAGACGCCCCGCTGGATGTCGTTGGGCGAGTCCTGGCCGCCGTACGAGCCGATCCAGCCCGCCACGGCGTCCACGTCCACGCCGAAGCAGACGATGATGGCTTTCTTCATGGACCAGGACGTACCCCCGCCGCGACGGACGGGCACCGGGCTCGACGGATCTTGGGTAGATCCTTCCCAGGTGCCCTGGCCTGGGCAGGTTCGCCTACAGTTGCGGCGTGAACATCTGCGTCTTCTGCTCCGCCGCCGACCTCGACGAGCGCTACACCCGCCCCGCCCGCGAGTTCGCCGAGCTCATCGGCAAGGGCGGGCACACCCTGGTGTGGGGCGGCTCCGACAGCGGCCTGATGAAGGTCATGGCCGACGGCGTGCAGCAGGCCGGCGGCCGCCTGGTGGGCGTCTCGGTCGAGTTCCTGGCGCACAAGGCCCGGCCGGGCGCCGACGAGATGCTGATCACCCGCGACCTGGCCGAGCGCAAGGCGCAGCTCCTGTCCCGCGCCGACGGCTTCGTCATCATGGTGGGCGGCAGCGGCACGCTCGACGAGGCCACCGAGATCCTGGAGCTGCGCAAGCACGGCCTGCACAGCAAGCCGGTCGTGCTGCTGAACACCGCGGGCTTCTACGACGGGCTGAAGCAGCAGTTCCAGCGCATGGAGGCGGAGGGCTTCCTGCCGTTGCCCCTCACCGAGCTGGTGTTCTTCGCCGAGGAGGGCGTCGGGGCGATCGCCTACCTGGAGGAGCAGTCGGGCCTGGTCCCGCCGGGCGCCGGCGGCTGACCGGCCCCCGCGGCGCGCGTTCGGGGCGGAGGGAGCGCGGGTAGGGGGGAGGGAGGCTGTGGCCGTCGGGGGAGGTCACGATGGGGGCTGAGGGCGAGCCCGCGGGCAGCGGGCTGGCGTTCGAGGTGCTGGAACCGGCGCCGGTCGGCGTGGCGGTCGCGCGCGGCCCCGACCATCGCCTGGTCTACACCAACGCCGCCTACCGCTCCCTGTTCGCCGACAGCCGCACCGGGCTGCCGATCGAGGAGGCGTTCGCGGAGTTCGTCCAGGTGCACTTCCGCGCGCAGTTCGACCACGTCTACGCCACCGGCGAGCCGTTCGTCACCACGGCGGAGCCGGAGTACGTCGTCGGGCCGCAGTGCGAGGAACGGCGGTTCTTCACCTCCAGCCTGTCGCGCGTGGTCTTCGGGCCGGGCGACTACGGCGTGCTCGAAGTGGTGATGGACGTGACCGAGCAGGTCACCGCGGCCCGCCGGATCGAGGCGCTGGCCGAGGAGCGCCGCCGCATCCTGCGCCGCTACGAGAGCCTGATCAAGGTCAGCGCGGAGATCGTCTGGGTGACCACCCGCGACGGTTACGTGAAGGAGCCCAGCCCGAGCTGGGAGCGGGTCACCGGCCAGCCGTGGGAGGGGCACCGCGGCCAGGGCTGGCTGAAGATGGTCCATCCCGACGACCGCCAGGACACGATCCGATCGTGGTCCCGGGCGGTCAGCAGGGCCACCGAGACCTGGGAGCACGTCTACCGGCTGCACACCGCCGACGGCTCCTACCGGCACTTCCAGCTGCGCGCCGTGCCCATCTGCGAGCACGGCGAGGTCGTGGAGTGGGTGGGGTCGTGCACCGACATCGAGGAGCAGTGGCAGGAGCAGCGGCGGCAGCGCCTGCTCGACCGCGCCGCGGCGGCCACGGCCCAGCTCAGCAGCCTGGAGGAGATGCTCGGCGCGCTGTCCCACGTCATCGTGCCCGAGCTGGCCGACGGCTGCAGCGTCTACCTCATCACCGACCTGACCGGCGATCGGCGCGGCGAGGCGCCGTTCGTCGTCGAGCGGCTGGTCACCGCGGCACGTCGCGGCCTGGTGCCGCTGTCGCCGTACAGCGAGGAGCAGCTCGACGACGGCAACGCCTTCGTGGCGGTCGTCCGCCGGCGGCGGCCCGTGCTGCAGACGTTCCCCGCCGGGTGCCCGCCGCCCGACCTGGCGCCGGCCGGCACCCGCGCGTGGCTGGCCGCCAGCGGCGCCAACAGCATGCTGGTCCTGCCGGTCGTGGTCGACGGCGCGGTGCCCGCCGTGGTCGGGGTGGTGACGTGCGGGGACCGTCCGGCGATCAACCGGGCCGACATCACGCTGCTGGGCAACATGTTCGGCCACGCCCACGACGCCCTGAGCCGGGCCATCCGCTTCCAGCGCACCCAGCAGGTCGCGCTGGCCCTGCAGTACAGCCTGCTCGCCGAGCCGCCGCGCCTGCCCGGCCTGCGGATCGTGGCCCGCTACCGGGCCAGCCCCAGCGCCGCCGAGGTGGGCGGCGACTGGTACGACTCCTTCGTCCTGCCCGACGGCGTCCCGGCGCTGGTCATCGGCGACGTGGCGGGGCACGACCTGTCGGCGGCCGTCCTGATGAGCCAGTTGCGCAACATGCTGCGGGCGCTGGCGATGGACCGCTGCGAACCGCCCGGCGAGATCCTGACCCGGCTCAACGTCGCGATGGAGTCGTTGTCCTCCGAGGTCACGGCCACGTGCGTGTTCGCCCGCGTCGAGGAGGACGGCGGCGGCCACCGGCTGCGGTTCGCGGTGGCCGGGCATCCGCCGCCCCTGCTGGTCACCGCCCAGGGCCACGGACGTTTCCTGGAGGAAGCCGTCAGCCCGCTGCTCGGCTTCTCCGACGGCGAGACCCGCGCCTCCTGGACCGAGCCGCTGCCGCCGGGCAGCACGCTGCTGCTCTACACCGACGGGCTCATCGAACGGTCGGGCGAGCACCTGGACCTCGGTCTCGGCCGGCTGCGCCGGGTGGCGGAGTCGCTGGCCGCCGAGCCGCTGGACAGCTTCTGCGACCAGGTGCTCAGCGGCCTGCCCAGCACCGGCCTCGACGACATCGCCGTCATCGCCCTGCGGCTGCCGCCCGCGGAGGAGGAGTGATCAGGAGGGCAGCCTGCCCGTGACGGCGCACAGGTCGCGCAGAACGCCATGGTCGCGGATCGCCCGTGCGGAGTCCCCGGCCAGCAGGGCGGCCGCGGTCTCCCGTCCCATGGCCTGGAGGGCCGGGTCGCGCGTGTGCTCCCCAGAGCCGGGGCCCGTGGCTGGGCAGCGCCCAGCCACGCGGCGGCGGCGCCCGTGACGATCAGCCCGGTGCACCCGAGCGCGAAGAACCGTCCTGGCGGCCGGGTTGCCGAAGAAGTCCGCGCCGGCCGGCGGCAGGAAGCGTACGTCTGCACGAGCATGTCCGCCGCTACGTGGATACATGACCGTTCGATGTGATCCATCCCCTTTGCGGCCCGGCCGCCCCGCCGCCGGGGGAGTGTTGCGCTGGAAGTGAAGGGCGGGGGTCCGGACGGGCCGGGTGGGCCAGGATGGCAGGCATGCGGACACTTGTTCTTGGCGGCACGAGATTTCTGTCCAGGGAGATCGCGCGGCAGGCCCGCGATCGCGGGCACGAGGTGGTGTGCGCGGCGCGCGGCATGGCCGGCCAGCCGCCCCCGGGCGTGGAGTTCGTCCGGGTCGACCGGGCCGAAGACGGCGGGCTCGCGCCGCTGAAGGGGGCGTTCGACCTGGTCGTCGACGTCGCCAGGCTGCCCAGCCAGGTGCGGCGTGCCGTCACCGAGCTGGCGGGCCGGGCCGGTCACTACACGTTCGTGTCGTCGTGCAGCGTCTACTCCGACGCGACCCGGGTCAGCCAGGTCCTGCACGACCCGCTGCCCGCCGGCGCCGACGAGAGCGACCCAGCGAACTACGGGCCGGCCAAGGTGGCGTGCGAGCAGATCCTCGGCGACGGCGCGCTGCACGTACGGGCCGGGCTGATCGTCGGCCCCGAGGACCAGTCCGACCGGTTCACCTACTGGGTCGAGCGGCTGGCGCGCGGCGGCCGCGTGCTGGCTCCCGGCTCGCCCGGCGATCTGGTGCAGCTCGTCGACGTACGCGATCTCGCGGCCTGGACGCTCGACGCGGCGCAGGCCGGCCTGACCGGCCCCTACGACGGCATCTCCATGCCCTTCACCAGGGGCGAGCTGCTGGCGGGCATCGCCGAGGGGCTGGCGGTGGCGCCGGAGCTCGTCTGGGCGGGTCAGGAGTTCCTCACCGGGCACAAGGTCGAGCCGTGGGCCGGGCCGCGTTCGCTGCCGCTGTGGTTGCCGTTGCCGGAGTACGCCGGGTTCATGGCCCGGGACACCTCCGCCACGCTGGCCGCCGGTCTGCGCATCCGCCCGGTCGCCGACACGGCCCGCGACACGCTGGCCTGGCTGCGCGACTCCGGCCACGAGGTGACCCGCGCCGGCCTCACCCCCGACGAAGAGACAGAACTCCTCCACCTGCTTCCCTGACCTCGGTCCCCCGGCCCCCGGCTCCCTGACCTGGGGCCCTCGGCCGCCGTCGGCCCCTACCGGGCCCTCGGCCCTTCGGGCCCCCGGCCGCTCGCGTGGGCGCCGTGAGCGGGATCATGGATGGCGTGCTGCGCGTGACGATGAACGATTCCGCGGCCGGTCTGCTCGGCATGCCGGGCGGCCCGGGCCTGCCGGCGCCGCCGGGCGGCCTCGCTCCCGGCCTGCGGGAACGGGTGGCCCAGGGGCTCGTCCGGCGGGGTGCGGTGCTCGGCTGGGCCGCCTCGACGGACGGCGCCGAACGTGCCCCCGCGCCCTTCCACGACCTCACCGGCTGGGAGTGCGACCGGAGTTCCCTGCACCTGGAGGACTTCGTCCCGGTCCAGGTCGTCACCGTCGGCCACGTGCCCGTGATCGGCGACGAGGGCCAGCGCGTGTTGCTGCTGCACGGCGTGGCGCTCGCCCTGGAGGTGGGTCGGCTCGCCCGCGCCCTGCACCCGCCCGTCCCGGTGCGCTGCGTCGTGAGCGCGAACGAGACCAGCGCGACGTTCCGGTTCCACCGGATCAGGCCAGGTGAGAGCTGGAACGCCGCGGACCTGGACGGGTACGCGGGCGACAAGGTGATCGTGGTGGATCGGGGGCGGTTCGCCGCGTTCCAGGAACGTCCGGACGGGCCGGGCGCCGCTTACGATTCCTGATCATGTCGATGAGGTTGAGCCTCGCGAAGATCGAGGCCGCGCTGCTGGAGTCCGTACGGGCCGACCCCGGCCTCATCGGGGCCGTCCTGGAGGGCCGGTCGGGTGGTCTCCCTCTGGAGACGGACGTGTTCGCGGACGACCACCGCTCGCGCACCGCCATCGCCGAGGGGCGGGCCGAGGCCGAGCACGGCACCGCGCGATGGAGGCGGTGCTTCCCCTGGCTGGCGGCGGCCACCGGCGAGGACGGCGCGAACGACGTGGCCGGGTGCGAGGTCGGCTACGGCCCGCCGTTCGTGCCGGATCCCGCTCAGGTGGCGGCGGTCGCGCGGGGCCTGGGCGAGGAGGGGTGGGGGTTCGGCGCCGGTCACGCGGGCGGGGCGTACGAAGGGCTGGAGGCGCTGGCGCCGTTCTACGCGGCGGCGGCCAGCGAGGGCAAGGCGGTCGTAGGCGCGGTGCGTTGACGGCCTTGGCCTGCTGTGCGGGGTGTGCTGACGGCCTTGGCCTGCTGTGCGCGGTGCGTTGACGGTCTTCGTCTGCTGTGCGCGGTGTGGTGACGGCCCACGCCCGCTCGCCCAATGTGCTGACGGCCCTGGCCTGCTGTGCGCGGTGTGCGGACCTACTGTCGGTCTCGGGTCCTGAGTGCAGGTGCCGCCGGGGGTGTGGTGGGGGTGTGAAGGTTGGGGGCGGGTGCCGTGCAGACCGGCCCTTGGGCGGGGGTTCGGGCCTAACGTCCTGGAATATGCAGACAGTGGATGTCCTGGTGGTGGGGGCGGGGCTGGCCGGGTTGAGCACGGCCCAGCTGCTCGCCCGGCGCGGGCTGAACGTCATGGTCGTCGACCGCCGCAGGTCGTTGTCGGCCGGCGTGCGGACCACCGGGATCTTCGTACGCCGCACGCTGGACGACTTCGACCTGCCTGGCCACCTGCTCGGGCCCGGTGTCCGGGACGTCCTGCTGTATCCGCCGTCGCGGCGCTCGCCGATCCGGCTCACCAGCGACCGGGACGAGTTCCGGGTGGCCGACATGGCCGCCGTCTACGAGCACGCCCGCCGCGCGGCGGAGTCGGCCGGCGCCCGCGTCCTGCTGGGCGTCCGGTACACGGGCAGCTCATCGGGCCTCGTCCGGCTGGAGCGCACAAGCGGCGCTGAGAGCGGGGACGGCGCGGAGGGTGCGGAGAGTGCGGACGGCGTGCACGGCGTTGCGGGGGTGGAGGTGGTGGGGGTCAGGTTTGTCGTGGGGGCGGATGGGGCGCGGTCGCGGGTGGCGCGTGATCTCGGTCTCGACGTCAACCGGCGCTTTCTCGTGGGCGCCGAGATCGTCCATGCGGTCGCGTCCGGGGCGGGCGTTCCGGCGTTCCACTGCGTGCTGGATCCCCGGGTGGCTCCGGGATACCTCGGGTGGGTGGTGGACGATGGGCGGCACGCCCACGTGGGTGTCGCGGGGGAGCCGGGGGCGATGCAGGGCGGCGTCCGCCGTCTGCTGGACGCCTTCGCCGCCGACGCGCCCGGTCGCGCGGCGCCCGCCGGGCCGGTCGAGCGCCGGGGAGGCCCGATCCCGGTCGGGGGCGTGCTGCGGCGGCTGGCGTGCCCGGACGGGCTGCTGGTCGGGGACGCGGCGGGCGCGGTGTCGCCCCTGACGGCCGGTGGGCTGGACCCTTGCCTGCGGATGTCCGAGCTGGCCGCGGCGGTGATCGCCGACTATCTGCGTACCGGCGACCGGGAGGTGCTGAAGCGGTACGACGGGGCCTCGTTGCGGGCCCGGTTCCGGGGCCGGTTGTTGTTGCGGCGGCTGTTGGCGGGGATCCGGTCGCCGGTCGCCGCGGAGGCCGCGGTGACCGTCCTGCGCACCCGTGCCGGCCGGGCGCTGGCGGCGCGGATCCTGTTCGGCGACGGTTCCTTCCCCGAGCTCGAACCCAGGCTGACGGCGAGGGTGGACGCGGTCCGGCGACCCTGACGATCCGGCGCGCCAGTCTCGTGCGCCGCGTGGAAGAGCGTGGGAGGGCGGAAACGGGGGGCGACCCCGTGTGGGGCACGGGGTCGCGGGGGTGGGTGGTTACGGCTTGGTGTAGCCGCCCGTGTAGGCGCCGGACCCGCTGTACGCGTACACGCGGATGCGGTAGGTGCCGGCCGTGCCGTTGTAGGTCAGCGACTCGTCAGGCCCGCTGCCCGCGCTGCTGGCCACCGTGGTCCAGCCGAGGATGCCCTGCTTCTGCAGGTACAGGTCGAAGTCCACGCCGGAGGGCCCGTCGAGGCACGCCCGGTGCGTCCCGGCGGCGGCCGTGTAGCCGGAGCTGTTCGGGTAGTACACGTTCTGCCCGCTGGTCAGGTTGCCGGAGAACGGCGTCTGGTAGCCGGTGCAGTTGCCGGGGGTGGTCCCGACCGTGATGCTCTTGCTGGTGGTGTTCGTGGCCCCGCCGTTGTCGGTCACGGTGAGGGCCACGGTGTACGTGCCCGCGGCGGCGTAGGTGTGCGACACGGTCGCGCCGCTGCCGGTGGAGCCGTCGCCGAAGGTCCACGCGTACGAGGCGATGGTCCCGTCCGGGTCGCTGGAGCCGGAGCCGTTGAACGAGCACGCCCGCGTGGTGTTGTCGCACGACTGGGTGAAGCTCGCCACCGGCGACTGGTTGCCACCGGTCGTCGGCGGGTACTGCGTGGCGTCGTGCACGTCGAGCAGCGGCTCCTTGACCCCGTCACTGGCGTCGTCGGTCCAGTTGAGGTTGCCCGTGGCCTTGAGCTTGTCCCGTACGGCCAGCGCCCCCGCCCGGGTGGTGGGCTTGTTCGAGCCGCTGGTCAGCACGGCCGCGGCGCCCGCGACGTGCGGGCTGGCCATGGAGGTGCCGCTGATGGTGTTGTAGCCGCCGTTCATCCACGTGGAGTAGATGCAGGTGCCGGGGGCGGCGACCTCGACCGTGGTGCCGTAGTTGGAGAACCAGGCGAGCGTGTCGTCGGTGTCGGTCGCGCCGTCGGTGCGGCACGGCACGGTGATCGTGCCGGCCAGGCCGCCGGGCTGGCCGTCGAAGTCGGTCACGGCCGAGACGGTGACGACGTCGGGGTGGTTGGCGGGGAAGAAGCCGGAGGCGTCGGCCGAGCTGTTGCCGGCGGCCACGACGACGACGATGCCCGCGTTGGTGGCGTTCGTGATCGCGTTGCTGATCGCGGAGCTGCTGCAGCCCTGGCAGCCGAGGCTCAGGTTGATGACCTCGATGGTGCTCGCCCTGGCCACGACCCAGTCGAGACCGGCGGCGATGCCGGCCAGCGTGCCCGAGCCCGCCGAGTTGAGCACCTTGACGGCGTGGATGCGGGCGCCGGGGGCGACGCCGACCGCGCCGACGGAGTTGTCGATGGCGCCGATCGTGCCGGCCACGTGGCTGCCGTGCCCGTTGTCGTCGTCGCCGGTGCCCGAGCAGACGCCGCTGGTGCAGTTGGTGCTGGCCACCACGTTCAGGTCGGGGTGGTCGAGGTCGACGCCGGTGTCCACGACCGCCGCGTCCACGTCGACGCGGACGTCGTCGGTGCCGTCGATGTCGAGGTTGATGTTCTGGTCGGCGAAGATGCGCTTGATGCCGCTCGGTACGGTCTGCGCGAAGGCGTGCACCTCGTGGTCGGGCTCGACGGTGAGCACACCGGGCTCGCCCTTCAGCTTGGCGGCCTCCTCGGGGGTGAGGAGGGCCGAGTAGCCGTTGAAGGCGTACCGGTAGGTTCCCACCAGTACGCCCTTGTGCGCCGTGACCTGCTGCTGCGCCTCGTTCGCCACCTGCGCCCGCGACACGCCAGAGAGCTGGACGATGTAGCGCTGCTGGTCGGCGGCGGCCGGGGAGTTGGCCTCGGCGGCGGTGGCCCAGCCGGACAGTGCCAGGCAGACGCCGGAGGCCAGGGCTAACAGGGTTGAGATTCGACGCATGGAAACGCCTTTCTCCGGGGGTGACATGAGCTGTGCTCATGCGGCTTGTGAGCGGAACATCGCATATGACAGCCAGTCAGGCAATACTGAAATATCTGTCATAGATCACATCGGTCTGGGTCGTTCCGACGAAGAAGCGAGGCCGTCATAGTGGCGGTGGACGAACCGGACGGTCCCCGCCGGCTCTAGGGTCGGGCGGAGTCGACCAGGGGGGACACCGGTGCCGGAGCTGGAGGAGATCGATGCGTGGCTGCGTCACCGGCTGGCGGGACTGCTCGCCGAGAACCAGGTGCCCGGGGCCGCCGTGGCGGTCCACGCGGGCGGCCGGACGATCGAGGTCGCGGCCGGCACGCTGAGCACGGCGACGGGCGTCGAGGCGACCCCCGGCTCCCTGTTCCAGATCGGCTCGATCACCAAGGTGCTGACCGCGACGCTGGCCATGCAACTGGCCGACGAGGGCCTGCTCGACCTCGACGCGCCCGTGCGCGACCGCCTCCCGGCGTTCCGGATCGGCGACGAGCGGGCCGCCCGGCGGATCACCCCGCGCCAGCTCATGTGCCACGTCGCGGGCTTCGAAGGGGACGTCTTCACCGACACCGGCAAGGGCGACGACTGCGTCGAACGCTTCCTGGACGTCCTGCACGAGGTGCCGCAGCTGTTCGAGCCCGGCGAGATGTTCTCCTACAACAACGCCGGCTACTGCGTGCTGGGCCGGATCATCGAGGTCGTGCGGGGCAAGCCGTTCGACGCGTGCCTGCGCGACCACCTGCTCACGCCGCTCGGCATGACCCACGCCGCCTGCGACCCGTACGAGGCGATCGTGCACCGCACGGCGGTCGGCCACGTCCAGCGCACCCCGGGCGGCCCCTACGAGCCGACCCCGGTGTGGGCGCTGGCCCGCTCGAACGCCCCCGCCGGCTCGATGCTGGCGATGCCGCCGCGTGACCTGCTGGCCTTCGCCCGCATGCACCTCGCCGGCGGCACCGGCCCGGACGGCGCCCGCGTGCTGAGCGCGCGGAGCGTCGCGGAGATGCGGCGGCCGCAGGTCAGGCTGCCCGACTTCGACCAGGGCACGGCCTGGGGCCTGGGCTGGGAGCTCTTCGACCGGCCCGGCGCCGCGGTCTTCGGCCACGACGGCAGCACCGTCGGCCAGGCGGCGTGCCTGCGCGTGGCGCCGGAGCGCGACGTGGCCGTGGTCGTCGTCGCCAACGGCGGCCGGACGCGGCCCGTGTTCGCCGAGATCACCGGCCGCGTGCTGGACGAGCTGGGCGGGGTCGAGCTGCCCGCGCCCCCGGCGCCCGGCCCGGCCCCCGTCCCGCCGGCGAACGCCGCCCGGTACGCCGGCACCTACACGTCGAGCACCTGCGAGACGGAGGTGACCGTGGACGGCGCAGGACGGCTGTGGCTGAGCCGGACACCCGTGGGCATCACCGCAGACCTGGACGAGGTGCCGTACCGCACCGAGCTGGCCGCCTGGCGCGACGACGTGCTGATCCCCCTCGAACCCGAGCGCGGCGCGCACGCCCCGATCGCCTTCCTGGGCGACAACGGGACCGGCCGCGCCCTCTACCTGCACGACGGCCGCGCCGACCGCCGCACGTCCGGCTGACCCCGCCGAGAACGGCCCGCCCGCGCCGAGCGCCGGGCGGGCCGTCGCCATGTCCGCCGAAACCGCCGCCGCACCTGGCTGATCAGTTGGTACGCCCGGACGAACCCCGGTCCCAACGTTCGATGTCCGCGACGAACACCGCCGGGGACGCGGGTCCCACTATCGTCGGATGGATTTGGAGAGCGATCGCGTGCTGGCGATCCGGGATCTGTCGGTCGAGATCCGGCGCGGTGACAGGGTCGTCCGGCCGGTCTCGGACGTCAGTCTGGTGCTGAACCGCGGCGAGACCCTGGGGATCGTCGGCGAGACCGGGTCCGGCAAGTCCATGACCGGTCTCGCGATCATGGGCATGCTGCCGGCCGGCGGCCGGGTGACCGGCGGCTCGATCGACTTCGGCGGCCAGGAGCTGGTCGGCCTGCCCGCCGCGCGCTACCGGGCCCTGCGCGGCAACGAGATCGCGATGGTGTTCCAGGACTCGCTGACGGCGCTGAACCCGACCCGGCGCATCGGCGAGCAGGTCGCCGAGCCGGTCCGGCTGCACCACGGCGCCTCCAGGCGGGCCGCCCGCGAACGCGCCGCCGAGGTGCTCGCCCTGGTCGGCCTGCCCCGCCCGGCCGAGCGCATGGACGACTACCCCCACCAGCTCTCCGGCGGCATGCGGCAGCGCGTGATGATCGCGATGGCGCTGGCCTGCGAGCCGCGGGTGGTCATCGCCGACGAGCCCACCACCGCGCTCGACGTCACCATCCAGGCCGAGATCCTCGACCTCCTGGACGGCCTGCGGTCCCGGCTCGGCATGTCGATGATCCTCATCACCCACGACATGGGCGTCATCGCCCGGCACGCCGACCGCGTCGGCGTCATGTACGCCGGCCGCCTGGCCGAGACCGCCCCCACCCCCGTGCTCTTCGCCCGGACCCGGCACCGCTACACGCACGCGCTGCTGGCCTCGATCCCCTCGCTCACCCACGACCGGGACGAGCGGCTGTTCAGCATCCCCGGCGCGCCGCCCGACCTGACCGCGGCCGGGCCCGGCTGCCCGTTCGCGCCGCGCTGCGACGCCGCCACCGACCGGTGCCGCGAGGAGCGTCCGCCCCCCGTGGCCGAGGACGGCGGGCACGTCCACGCCTGCCACCACCCGGCCACCGGACCGGCCGATCGGGTCCGCAGCCGCTTCCGCACCCGTCCGGTGGAGCCCGCGGCGTCCCCTGAGCCCGCGCCGCGGCTGCGCGTCGTCGACCTCAGGCGCGAGTACCCGGTCGGCGGCAGGGGCCTGTTCGGCGCCCGCCGCACCCTCAAGGCGGTCTCCGGCGTGAGCTTCGAGGTGGCGGCGGGGGAGACGTTCGGGCTGGTCGGCGAGTCGGGGTGCGGGAAGTCCACGCTGGGCAGGATGCTCGTCGCCCTCGACCGGCCCACCTCCGGCGAGGTGATCTTCGACGGCGAGCCGGTCAGCCGGATGGGCGCGCGGGCGCTCGGACCGCGCCGGAGCCAGCTGCAGATGATGTTCCAGGACTCCGGCGCCGCCCTCGACCCCCGCATGCGCATCGGCACGATCCTGCGCGAGCCCCTGGCGATCCAGGGCGCGGGCGACCGCGCCCACCGCACGGCCCGCGCCCGCGAGCTGCTGCGGGACGTCGGCCTTCCCGCGGGCGTCATGGAGCGCTACCCCCACGAGCTGTCCGGCGGGCAGCGGCAGCGGGTGAACCTGGCCCGCGCCCTGGCCCTGGACCCGGCGGTGCTGGTCGCCGACGAGCCGGTCAGCGCCCTGGACGTCTCCATCCGCTCCCAGGTGCTCAACCTCATGCGCGCCGTCCAGCTCGAACGCGGCCTCAGCAGCGTGGTGATCTCGCACGACCTCGCCGTCGTCCGGTACCTGGCCGACCGGGTCGGCGTCATGTACCTGGGCAAGCTGGTCGAGACCGGCACCACCGAAGAGGTGTACGGCGCCCCCGCCCACCCCTACACCGCCGGCCTGCTGGCCGCCGTCCCCGACGCGGACCCGCAGGCCCGGCAGCCGCGCGGCGAACGCGTACGCGGCGAGCTGCCGAGCCCGATCGACCCGCCCAGCGGCTGCCGCTTCCGCACCCGCTGCGCCCTGGCCGACGACCTGTGCGCCCAGGCCGAACCCCTCCCGCGGCCGGTCACCGGCAGCCACCAGGTCGCCTGCCACCACCCGCTCCAGCCGCTCGAACCCGCGGCCACCCCGCTGAAGGGAGCCTCCCGGTCATGACCTGGTACGTCGTCCGGCGCCTGGCGATCTCGGTCGTCGTCCTGCTCGGCATCTCCGCGGTGGTGTTCCTGCTGCTGCACCTCGTCTCGGACAGCCCGGGGCGGGTGGTCCTGGGGCAGCGCGCCTCGCCCGAGGCGGTCGCCGACTTCAACCGGCAGCACGGGTACGACCGCCCGGTCCTCGCCCAGTACGTCGGCTACCTGGGCCAGCTCGCCCGGGGCGACCTGGGCAGGTCGTACAAGCTGAACGAGAACGTGGCCACCCTGCTCGGGCAGAACGCCGGCCGCAGCGCGATGCTCTCGGCGGCCGGCCTGGCGGTGGCGCTGGTGATCGCCGTGCCGCTCGGCGTGCTGCAGGCGGTCCGGCGCAACAGCGTCGCCGACCGGCTGCTCACGGCGGTCTCGTACGTGCTGTACGCGACGCCGTCGTTCCTGCTCGGGCTGATCCTGATCGCCGTCTTCAGCCAGGCGCTGCCGATCTTCCCGGCCGAGGCGTCCCAGTCGCACTCGCCCTGGGTCGTCCTCACCGATCCGCGGGCGATGGCGCTGCCGGTCATCACGCTGGCCGCGGCGAGCGTCGCGGTCTTCGCGCAGTACCAGCGCTCGGCGGCCCTGGACCAGCTCGGCCAGGACTACATCCGGGTGGCGCGGGCCAAGGGGCTGCCCGAGCGGCTGATCCTGCTGCGCCACCTGCTGCGCAACGCCTGCCTGCCGCTGGTCACCCTGGTCGGCACGCTCATCCCCACACTCCTGGCGGGCAACCTGATCGTCGAGTCGCTGTTCAACTATCCCGGCCTCGGCCTGCTGTTCCTCAACAGCCTGCAACGCGAGGACTATCCGGTGCTGCTCGCCTACACCCTCGTCGGGGGCGTCCTGACCGTGGCCGGCAACTTCGTCGCCGACCTCGTGGTCGCCGCCGCCGACCGCCGAATCGAGCTGACGAAATGACCACACAGAACGTGCAGGCCGGGCCCGAGGCCGAGGCCGTCCCGGCGCGCAACCGGCGCTCGGTGCTGCGCGGGCTGCGGCGCAGCCCGCTCGGCCTGACCGGCGGCCTGCTCCTGCTGCTGATCGCCGGCTTCTGCTTCCTCGGGCCGCTGCTGCACCGCACCAACCAGATCGACGTGGACCTGGTCAACGCGGCCCTGCCGCCCGGCCCCGGCCATCCGCTCGGCACGGACGCCAACGGCTTCGACGTGCTCGGCCGGCTGATGGCCGGCGGCCGCCTGTCGTTGCAGATCGGCCTGCTCGCCGCGCTGTTCGCCACCGCGATCGGCACCCTGTACGGCGCGGTCGCCGGCCTGGCCGGCGGCGTCGTGGACGGGTTCCTCATGCGGCTGGTCGACGTCATGCTCTCGGTGCCGTTCCTGTTCTTCGTGCTGATCCTGTCGGCCCGCTTCCACGCCGACGCGCTGTCGCTGAGCCTGGTCATCGGCGGGTTCTCCTGGCTGGTCTCCGCCCGGCTGGTCCGCGGCGAGGTGCTGACGCTGCGGGTGCGGGAGTTCGTGCTGGCCGCGCGGGTGATGGGCGCCTCGCGCCGGCGGCTCATCCTCACCCACCTGATCCCGAACGCGCTCGGCGTGATCATCGTCAACATCACGTTCCAGGTCGCCGACGCGATCCTGGTCGTGGCGGCGCTGGGCTTCCTCGGGTTCGGGCTGACGTACCCGACCGAGGACTGGGGCAGCCAGCTCGCCGGCGGCGTCGCCTACATCTCGGCCGACTACTGGTGGCTGATCTACCCGGTAGGAGGCTGCATCGTCCTGACGGTGCTGGCGCTCAACCTGCTCGCCGACGCCCTGCGCGACGCCGTCGGGCGCCGGGCCGACTGACGCACGCCGACTGACATTTCCACCCCCACATGTAGGGAGCCTGCAATGACGCACGTGTCCGGAAAGCAGCGAGCACGCCTGGCGGTGGCGCTCGCCGCCGCGGTGGCGGTGCTCGCCACAGCGTGCACCGGCGGCGGGGGCGCCGCCAAGGACCCCGCCGCGGGGTACGCCAGCCAGCCGGCGCAGTCGGGCAAGCCCAAGGACGGCGGCACGGTCACCGTCGCGCTGACCCCCGGCCTCAGCCCGAACTACATCTACCCCTACCCGCCGGCCGCCGCCAACGGGACCGTCATCGCCCGCGGCCTGATGTGGCGCTCCCTCTACCGGCCCAGCGGCGAGGGCGACCAGGTGGCCGACGCCGAGCTGAGCCTGGCCGAGCCGCCCGCCTACAGCGCCGACCGCAAGACCGTGACCATCAAGATGAAGGACTACAAGTGGTCCGACGGCAACCCGGTCACCGCCGGTGACGTCGTCTTCTCCCTGACGCTGCTCAAGGCGGCGCTCGCGGAGAGCCCGGCCAACTGGAGCTTCTACACCCCGGGCCAGTTCCCCGACGGGGTCACCGCCAAGGCCGCCGCGCCCGACACGCTGACCCTCGAACTGGAGACGGCGTACAACCCGTCGTACCTGATGTCGATGCTGACGCTGCTGTACGTGATGCCGTCCAAGGCGTGGGACATCGACCGCGCGGGCGGCCCGCACCTCGACTACACCAAGCCGAAGAACGCCACGGCGATCTACAGGTACCTCACCAAGGAGTCGGAGTCGCAGTCCACGTTCGCCACCAACCCGCTGTGGCAGGTGGTCAACGGCCCGTACCGGCTCAAGAGCTTCGACCCGACGACCGGCTCGTTCTCGCTGGCCCCCAACGAGTCCTACAGCGGGCCCGGCGACTCACGGCTGGACCAGGTCGACTTCAAGGCGTTCACCTCGGCCGCCGCGGTGCTCAACCAGTTCAAGGCGGGGAACCTGACCGTCGGCACGCTCGACTCCAGCTTCATCACGCAGATCGGCGCGCTGAAGGCCAAGGGGTTCAACGTCTACGGCGCGCCCGCGCCCGCCCGCTTCGACTCGCTGACCATCAACTTCGGCAACACCGTGAACGGCTTCGACAAGATCATCGCCCAGCCGTACGTGCGGCAGGCCCTCCAGCGCCTGATCGACCAGCCGGGCTACATCGCCGGCCGCGGCATCTACAACGGCGCCGGCTCGCCCAACTACAGCACCGCGGGCAGCGGCTCGCCGTACCCGCCGGCGTTCGGGGACGCGCCGCCGTACCCGCACGACCCGGCGGCGGCGGCCAAGCTGCTCACCGACAACGGCTGGGAGGTGGTCCCGAACGGCGCCACCGCCTGCGTGCGACCCGGCACAGGGCCGGGCGAGTGCGGCGCCGGCATCCCGCGCGGCCAGAAGATCAGCTTCACCCTGGCCTCCGCGAACACCCCCGCCTACGTCGGCGCCCGGGACGTCGCCTTCGCCTCGGCGGCCAAGAAGCTCGGCGTCGAGGTCAAGATCGTCACCAAGTCCCTCACCTACATGTACGCCAACTACGGCAACACCTTCGCGCCCGCGAACAAGAACGAGTGGGCGATGCAGGACTACGGGCCGCTCTACCTGGCGGCCGGCTACCCCAGCAGCAACACGGTGTTCAACGCCAAGGGCAGCTTCAACCTGGGCGGCTACCACGACGACGAGGTGGACCGGCTCATCGACGCCTCCACCTTCGGCGCCGACGCCGGGGCCCTGTCGGCCGAGGTGACCAAGATCGCCCAGGAGCTGCCCGTGCTGTTCTTCCCGACCCCGCACACCCTGGTCGTGTGGAAGGACACGCTGTCCGGCCCGCAGTCGTCGTTCCGGGCCCTGCTCAGCTACCTGTACACGCCCGAGCTCTGGTACTTCCACGCATGACGCGCGACGCCTTCGCCCGGCCGCTGCGCCACCTCGACCCGGCCGCCGCCGCCGTCGCGGACGCCCGGACGCTGCGCGAGCTGGTCGGCGACGCCCGCGTGGTGGCCGTCGGCGAGGGGGCGCACAACGTCACCGAGTTCTACCGGCTCAAGGACCGGCTGTTCCGCATCCTCGTGCGCGAGCTGGGGTTCTCGGCGTTCGTGATGGAGTCGGGCTTCGCCGAGGGGCTGGCCGTGGACGCCTGGGTCCACGGCGGGCCCGGCGCGGCCGCGACGGTCGCCCGTGACGGCATCACCTACCGGTTCGGCGAGTGCGAGCCGATGCGGCGGCAACTGCGCTGGATGCGCCGCCGCAACTCGGCGGGCCCGGCGCAGGTCTCCTTCTACGGCATGGACCTGCCCGGCTCGTCCACCTCGCCCGGCCCGGCGGTGCGCGCGTGCCTGGACCGCATGCCGGCCGGGCCGGGCGACGAGGAGCTGCTGATCCTGAGCGACCTGGGCGGCCGTACCGAGGCGGCGGTCCGGTACGCGGCCATGCCCGCGGCCGGCCGGGCCCGCCTGCTCGCGGGGCTGCGCGAGCTGGCCGGGCGCGCGCTGCGGACGGCGGACCCGGTGCTGCGCCGGTGCGCGGCCTCCCTCCAGGCGTTCGCCGACGAGGCCGAGGCGGGGGAGGCCGTGCCGATGGGCATGCCCTACCCCCGGGACCGGTTCATGGCCGAGACCGTGGAATGGGTGCTCGAACGGGAGCAGCGGATCGTCATCAGCGCCCACAACTCCCACGTCCGGCGCTCGCCCTTCCACGGCCGGCCGACGCTGGGCGGCCTGCTCGCCGCGTCCCTGGGGGACGGCCTGGTCGTCGTCGGCACGACCTACGGCTCCGGCCCGGAGGTGCGCTTCACGCAGCGCTCCCCGCGCCCGTTCGACTGCGACGTCTCGCTGGAGGCGCGCACCCTGCCGCCGAACTGCGTGGAGGCGCCGCTCGACCGGCTCGGCCCGCCCGTGACCGTCGTCGACCTGCGCCGCGCGACGGGCGAGCTGTTCGACGGGATCGACGGCACGCTCGCGAGCGGCGGCCTCGACCCGGTGGACGACTTCCCGGCCGCCTACGACGCCCTGATCCACGTCCGCCGGGTCAGCCGGGTCCCCGGCGCGTTCGAACGGCTCCAGGCCGAGTTCGCCGCCGCCCGTCCTGCCCATCCTGAATCGCCGGAGTCGTCGTGACCCTTTCCTATCCGCCCGCGCGCACCGTCGAGGTCGTCCAGGACGTCGCGGGCGTCCGCGTGCCCGATCCGTACCGGTGGCTGGAGGAGGAGACGCGCGAGGTGCGGCGGTGGCAGCGGCGGCAGGCCGAGCTGGCCGCCGCCGTCGCCTACGAGGGGCAGGACCCGGCGGCCGTCCGGGACCTGGTCCTGGCCTTCGACACCGGGTCCCGCCCGGCCCTGCCCAGGTACGCGGCCGGCCGCTGGTTCCGCCCGGTCACCCCGCGCGGCGGGACGGCGTCCATCGTGGTCGTCGCCGACGAGCCCTACGGCCCCGGCAGGACGGTGGCCGACCTGGCGCAGTTCGGCGGCAGCCAGGACGCGGTGCTGTCCTGGCTCGCGCCCTCCCCGGACGGCCGCGTCCTGGCCCTCGGCGTGTGCACCGACGGCAGCGAGCACAACACCATCCGGCTCGTCGAGGTGCACACCGGCCGCACGCTCGACGCCCCCGGCCACGTCCTGCACAGCGCGTGGGCCGGCGGCGTCTCCTGGACGCCCGACAGCGGCGGCTTCTCCTTCCTCGCGCTCACCGGCCCGCCGGAGGAGTTCCGGCAGGCGGTGTTCAGCCACCGCCTCGGGACGCCGGGGGAGACCGTCGTGGAGCCGATCCCGGTCCCGGCGGGCTCGCGGGAGTACACGCTCGTCCAGTTCTCCCCGGACGGCCGCTGGGCCGTGGCCGCGCACCGGGTGGGCAGCCCCATCCCGTGCGCCGTCCGCGACCTGTCCGTGCCCGGGTCCGCGTGGCGGCCCTTCGTCACCCGCTGCGCCGGCACGGTCGCCGGCCACGTCGTCGGCGACCGCTACGTGGCGGTGACCGACGTCGGCGCGCCGCGCGGCCGGGTGGTCGCCATCCCGCTCGACGCCGCCGACCCGGACGACCCGGCCGGATGGGCCGAGCTGGTGCCCGAGGGCGAGACCGTGCTGCGCTCGCTCACCCCGGTCGGCGAGCACCTTTACCTCAGCGAGTTCGACCGCACGTTCGCCCGGGTCCGGATCCTCGACCGCGCGGGCGCCGTCGCCGGGGAGATGCCGCTGCCCGGCCGGGGCGCGCTCGCCGCCCCGTTCTTCGCCCTGACCGCCCTGGCCACCGGCGTGCCCGCGGCCGACTTCGTCTTCGCCTTCTCCACGCTGACCAGTTCCTGGGGCGTCTACCGGCACCGGCCCGGCCAGGGCGCGCCGCACACCCTGTCGGCCCCGGCGGTCACGCTCGACGCCGAGGTGGCCGAGGGGCGGGCGGTGGCGGCCGACGGCGTCGCGGTGCCCTACCACGTGGTGCGCCCGGCCGGTCTGGACCCGGCGCGGCCCGCGCCGGTGCTCGTCTCGGCGTACGGCGCGGCCAACGTGCCCCTGCTTCCCCAGTACCAGCCGGACCTGGCCGCCTTCGTCGCCGCCGGGGGCGTGCTGGTGCAGGCCTACCTGCGCGGGGGCGGCGAGTTCGGCGGGGACTGGTACCGGGCCGCGCACCGGGAGCGGCGGCACGTCCGCGACTCCGACCTGGTGGCCGTCGCCGAGCACCTGATCGCCGAAGGCGTCACGGCCGCCGACCGGCTCGCGCTGACCGGCGGCTCCGACGGCGGGCTCATGTGCGGGATCGCCGTCACCACCCGGCCCGAGCTGTGGCGGGCCGTCCTGCCGCGGGCGCCGCTGCTGGACCTGATCGGCGGCACCCGCGACCCGTACCTCGACTTCGTCATCCGCAAAGCGTGGGCCGACCCGGACGACCCCGAGCAGGTCCGGCGGCTGCTGCGGATGTCGCCGTACGAGCTGGTGCGCCCCGGCGTCTTCCCCGCGGTCTACCTCCAGGCCGGGGCGACGGACCCGCGCTGCCGCCCCTGGCACGCGCGCAAGTTCGCCGCCCGCCTCCAGGCGGCCCAGCAGGGGGACGAGCCCGTCCTGCTGCACGTCTTCGACGACGCCGGGCACGGCGCGGCCACCCCCCATGACGTGGCGGTCGCCCAGGACGCCGAATGGCTGGCCTTCCTCATCGGCACGCTCGGCCTGCGCGGCCCGGTCAGTCGTCCGGAGCGGACCTGATCGACATCAGGCGCAGCTGCAACATGGCCGACAGGCGCGCGTCCGGGGAGCCGAGGTCGATCCCGCCCACCTCGGCCGCGCGCCGCAGCCGGTAGCGGAACGTGTTGGGGTGCACGAACATCGCGGCGGCGGCCACCGAGACGTCGCCGAAGGCGTCGAGCCAGGCGTCCAGCGTCTCGACCAGGCTCGTCTGGTGCTCCCTGTCGTAGGCGACGACCCGGGCGATCGGCCCGCTGGGGACGTCGCCGCGCGGCACGAGGTCGGCCAGCTCCAGCAGCAGCGCGTCCACGTGCACGTCGTCCAGGCGGGCCACCTGCCGTCCGGCGGACCCCGACCGCAGCACGCGCAGCGCCCGGTCGGCGCCGGAACGCGAGCGGGACAGGGCAGAGTTGTCCCCGGCCGGCCGGCCCACCCCGACCAGCGGGCGCAGGCGGGAGCCGACCCGAGCCAGGAACTCGGTGGCCACCAGGACCGCGCGCTCGTCGGCGTCCTGCCGGTTCTGCGGCAGCGGCAGGATGCCGTAGGCGACGTCGCCGACCAGCGCGGCGGCGGCCCGCGGATGCACGGCCGACAGGTGCATGGCGAAGGCGTCGGCGAGCCGTTTGCGCTCGGCCGCGAGCTGGGCGGGCAGCGGGCTCTCGCCCGCCGGGCCGACGACGGTCAGCGCGAGCACGACCGCGGGCTCGTCCTTCAGCCCCAGACGGCGGGCGGCCTCCAGGGAGCCGGGCCCGCTCTCCAGCGCGGTGCCCAGCAGCTCGGCCCGCAGCCGCCGTTCCATGTCGGCGTCCGCGCGCTGCCACACCATGTGCATCGCGACCAGCTTGGACGCCTCGTACAGCGCCTGGCTGCGCTCCTCGCCCAGCGGCTCGGGGACGACGACCCAGATCGTGCCGAGGATCTCGTCGCCGGCCCGCACCGCGATCGCCACCCGGGGCAGCGCGGGCGGCTGCCGGCCCTCGGGGTCGGGCAGGGGCGCCACGAAGACGGGCCGGTCGCTGCGGTAGATCGCCTGGAAGACGCCGCGTTCCTCCAGGATGCGGGTGTACTGCTCCGGGACCTGGCGGCCCAGGATCGTCCGCACGCGGGAGGTGTCGGTGTCCTCCTGGCGGCTGGAGAAGGCCAGCAGCCGCGAGTGGCGGTCCTCGATGGTGACGGGCGCGTCCAGCAGCGCGGCGATGGCGTTGGCCACGGCGAACAGGTCGCCGGACCCGATCCGGCCCGAGGCGTGGGCGTCGGCGGGGCCGAGCCGGCCGCCGTCGGAGGTCAGCTCGCGCAGCATGCCGGCCAGGTGCGTCCAGGACGCGCCGCGGGCGAAGGCCAGCACCGCCACGCCCGCCCGGCCCGCCGCCGCGACCAGCCCCTCGTCGGCGACGACGGGCGCCCGGACGACCAGCGCGGCGGCGCCGTGCCGCCCGAGCCGGGTCACGACCTGCGCGATCTCGGCCGGGTCGTGCAGGCCGACGCCGAGGACCAGCGCGTCGGCGGGCAGCTCGGGCTCGTCGAGCGGGTCGTGGATGACGACGCCGCCGATGTCGCGGGCCAGCCCGGCGTCGCCGCAGACGACCTGGAGCAGGGTGGTTCCGAGTTCCTCCAGGACGCGGCCCAGGCTGGCACGCGGGAGGCCGGTCATGGGGACAAGCACGCTTCCGAAGCTAGCGCCGCCCCGGTGGCACGTCGTTCGTCCCGGACGACGAAATGCCACCGGGTGATCTGTCGGAACGGACCAACGGCTCAGGACGGCATCGGCACCCACGTGCTGGCGACGGTGACCTCCTCCAGCACCTCCGGGATCGGGGCGAGGCCGATCCCCGGGCCGGTCGGCACGGCGAGATGGCCCTCCACCAGGCGGAACGGCGGCGTCAGGTCGGTCCGGTAGTAGCGGTCGGAGGCCGAGGTGTCGCCGGGCAGCAGGAACCCGGGCAGCGCGGCGAGCGCCACGTTGGCGGCCCGGCCCACGCCCGTCTCCAGCATGCCGCCGCACCACACCGGGACGTCGTGCGCGGCGCACACGTCGTGGATGCGCCGCGCCTCCAGATGGCCGCCGACCCGGCCCGGCTTGATGTTGACCACCTGGCAGGCCCCGAGCGCGATCGCGTCGGCGGCGGCGCGGGCCGAGACGATCGACTCGTCCAGGCAGATCGGCGTCGTGATCCGCTCGGCCAGCCGGGCGTGCGCGAGCAGGTCGTCCTGCGCGAACGGCTGCTCGATCAGCAGCAGGCCGAACGGGTCCAGCTCCGCCAGGTGCCGGGCGTCGCCGCGCCCGTAGGCGGTGTTGGCGTCCACCTGCAGCGGGACGTCGCCGAACCGCTCGCGCACGGCCCGGACCGGCTCGACGTCCCAGCCGGGCTCGATCTTCAGCTTGATCCGCAGGTAGCCCGCGTCCAGGTACTCGGCGACGGCGTCGAGCAGCGCGGGGATCGACCCGGTGATGCCCACCGACACCCCGCACGGCACGCTGTCGCGCACCGCCCCGAGCGCGTGGGCCAGCGGGACGCCGCGGGCGCGCAGGTCCGCGTCCAGGACGGCCGTCTCCAGCGCGGCCTTGGCCATCCGGTGCCCCTTGAACGCCGCCAGCGCCGGGGCGACCTTGTGCGCGTCCAGGTCGGCCACGCCGGCCAGCGCCGGGACCAGGAACCGGGCCAGCACGTCGGCGGCGGCGTCGGTGTACTCCGAGGAGTACAGGGGCGCCGTGCCCGCGCCGCACTCGCCCCAGCCCTCGGCCTCGCCGGTGACGACCCGCACCAGCACCGCCCGCCGTACCGTCTCGGTGCCGAACGACGTGCGGAACGGCGTCACGAGCGGCATCTCGACCGTGCGGACCTCCACCCCGGTGATCTTCACTCCGTCTCCTGTCTGTCCACTCTGTCCACGATGTACCAGCCTGTCCGGTCGAAGCCGCGTACCCGGCCGCCCTGTCCGAGCAGCTCGCCCAGCACGTCCCGCAGCGCCCTGCGCCAGTCGGCGGCGCGGGCCGGGTCGCTCTCGCGCATCGCCTCGACGTCGCCCGGCACGCCGACCAGGACGGTGTCCGCGCCGGCGTACCGGACCAGCGGCCCGCCCGCCGCCGACGCCTCCAGCGCCACGGCCGCGCCCGCCGCCCTGGCCGCCGCCGCGTCCGCCACGGCCGGGCGGCCCGCGCAGGCCGCCTCGACGGCGGGCGTCTCCAGCCGCCAGCGGACCAGGACGCGGTCGGTGGCGTCGGCGCGGTTGATGTCGTCGTCCATGGGGCCGTAGAAGTCCGGCAGGTACTCGGCCGGGTCGGCGCCCAGCTTGGCCAGGTTGAAGTAGGCGTTGCGGCGGACCAGCGGGTCGTAGGTCCAGCAGATCTCGCCGACGCCGCGCAGCATCGCCCAGGCCCGCTGGTGCAGCTTCATGGCGAACCCGACGTTGCGGCCCTGCATGCCCGCCAGCACGCCGGCGATGTGACTGTGCAGGGCGGCGCGCGCCGGCGGGGAGAAGAAGCCGAAACAGGCGCCCACCATCCGGTCGCCGTCGAAGGCGCCGCTCACGTAACTGCCCGCCTTCGACAACGCGCGCAACATGTCGGCCGTCACCGGAGGGTTGTTCTCGCCGGTGCGCCAGATGTGCTCGTACAGGCGGCGCACGGCTTCCAGCTCGCCGACGCTGTCCAGGGGGCGGATGTCGATGCCCGCGTCGTCGGCGGCGGCCTGCGCCGCGGCGCACGCGGCCTCGACGGGCCGGGAGTCGCGACGGTCACGGATGAGATCGGTCACGCCGGTCATGGTCGCAGCCGCCTCCGTCCCGTAGCTGGTCGGCGAGCACCGGGCGGCGGCGTCCCGTTCGTCCGCCCGGACAACAGCGTCCCTGCGAGCGGCGGTCACCGCGTCGTGGCCAGCAGGTCGGCGACCAGGGCTGTCAGCAGCCGGGTGCGGCCCGGCAGCTGCGCGACCAGCACGTGCTCGTCGTCGGCGTGCGCGCCGCCGCCGACCGCGCCCAGGCCGTCCAGGGTGGGGGTGCCCGTCCCCGCGGTGAAGTTGCCGTCGGAGGCCCCGCCCACGGCGACCGAGGTGAGCGGCCCGATCCCGAGGGCGTCGGCGAGCCGGCACGCCCGCTCGAACAGCTCCTTCGACGCCGAGGCCGGGAGCGGCGGCCGGTTCGGCCCGCCGCCGACCGTGACGCCCGCGCCGGGCAGCACCGGCCGCAGCCCGCGCATCGCCGCGTCCACCCGGTCCTGCTCGCGGGCGTCCCTGACCCGGACGTCCACGTCGAAGCGGGCCCGCGCGGGCACCGTGTTGACCGTGGTGCCCGACTCCAGGCGGGTCGGGGTGACGGTGGTGCCCAGCACGGGATCGGCCAGCGCCGCCACGGCCGCGACCTGGTGGGTCACCTCGACCGTCGCGTTCACGCCGCGTTCGGGCTCCAGCCCGGCGTGCGCGGCCCGGCCCCGCACCAGCACCTCGTACCGGGAGACGCCCTTGCGCTCGGTCTTGAGCGCCCCGCCGGGACCGGCGGCCTCCAGGACCAGCGCCGCCGCGCAGCCGCGCGCCTCGTCCTCGACCAGCCGCCGCGAGGTGGGCGACCCGGGCTCCTCGTCGCCGGTGACCAGGACGGTCACGCCGTCCAGGTCGTCCAGCGCCGCCAGCGCGTGGAAGGCCATCACCAGCCCGGCCTTCATGTCGAAGCAGCCCGGCCCGCGCAGCACCCCGTCGCGCACCTCGAACGGGTGCCGCTCCAGCGAGCCGACCGGCCACACCGTGTCGTGGTGGCCGAGCAGCAGCACGCGCGGCTCGCCGCCGAACCGCCACCGCAGGTGGGTGCGCCCGTCGATGACGATCCGCTCGGCCGCGGCCCCCAGGTGGGCGGCGCCCAGCTCGGCGACGGCCGTGGCGCTGCGGGCGACCGCGGCCAGGTCGCCGGACGGCGACTCGCAGCGTACGAGCCGCTCGATGTCGGCGCTCATCGCGGCCTCACGGGCCAGGTCGGACAGGGTACGGCGTGGTGTCATGGTGGCTGCCTCCGGTCGGACGGACCGCCCATCCTCGTCAACCACGACGCGGACGGGCCTGTCGCCCCGGCCAACATCGGCCCGCCCCGTTGGGCCCCGCCGACGACCGCCGGACTAGGTGAGGTCGGCGAAGCGTTCGACGTCCTCGGTGCGGCCGGAGACGATGATCACGTCGCCGTACCCCAGCTCGGTGTCGGAGCCGGCGTAGGTGAACTCCTCCTCCGCGCTCTTGACCGCCACCACGGTGACGCCGTGCTTGCGGCGCAGGTTGGACCGGCCGAGCGGCACCCCGATGTACTCCTTGGGCGGCCGGGTCTTGGCCATCGCGAAGTTCTCGTCCACCTGCATGAAGTCCAGCATCCGGCCGGTCACCATGTGGGCCACCCGCTCGCCCATGTCGTGCTCGGGGAAGACGACGTGATGGGCGCCGATGCGCCCGAGGATCCGGCCGTGCTGGCGGCTGACGGCCTTGGCCCAGATGTCGTCGATCTCCAGCTCGATCAGCAGCGACGTGGTCAGGATGCTGGCCTCCAGGTCGCCGCCGATGGCCACGACCGCCCGGTAGAAGTCGGGCACGCCGAGCTGGCGCAGCGTCTCCAGGTCGGTGGAGTCGGCGGTGGCGATGTGCGTGATCTGCCCGGCCAGGCTCTGGGCGACCTTCGGCCGGTTGTCGATGGCCAGGACCTCGGTGCCGCGCCGGGTGAGCTCCAGGGCGAGCGAGGTGCCGAACCGGCCCAGGCCGATGACCACGACGGGGTCTGTCTTCTTGTCAGCCAACGATGACACGTTCCTCGGGTAGTTCGTAGCGACGGGTGCGCTCCTTCAGGGCGAGCGCGGAACCCAGCGTGAGCGGGCCGATGCGCCCGATGAACATCAGCGCCGCCAGCAGCAGGTGCCCGGCGGGCGTGGCGTCGGCGGTGATGCCGGTGGACAGCCCGTTCGTGCCGAACGCCGAGACCACCTCGAACAGCACCTGGTCCAGGCTGTGGGGCGTGATGGCGAGCAGCAGGTAGGTGGAGACGGCGACCAGCACGACGCCGATCATGGTGATCGAGATGACCTGGCGCTGCGCGGACTCGGCCAGGCGCCGGTGGCCGATGTTCACCCGCGGCTCGCCCCGCAGCTCGGCCCAGATGATGAACGCCAGCAGCCCGAACGTGGTGACCTTGATGCCGCCCGCCGTGCCGGCGCTGCCGCCGCCGATGAACATCAGCAGGTCGGTGGCGAGCAGGCTGCTCGGGTAGAGCTGGCCGATGTCGAGGCTGTTGAACCCGCCCGACCGCGGCATGACCCCGGTGAAGAACGCGGCCAGCAGCTTGCCGGAGTCGTCGAGCCCGCCGAGCGTCCTGGGGTTGCGCCACTCGGTCACCAGGAAGACCAGCGTCCCCACCGCGAGCAGGACCAGCGTCACCCCGACGGTGACCCGGGTGAGCACCGACCAGCGGCTGGGCCGGCGCCAGGCGCGGGCCAGCTCGAACACCACCGGGAAGCCCAGCCCGCCCACGATGACCGCGATCGCGATCGGCAGGCAGATCCACGCGTCGGTGACGAAGCGCATCAGGTTGTCCGGCCACAGCGCGAACCCGGCGTTGTTGAACGCCGACACCGCGTGGAACCAGCCCAGGTACATCGCCCGGCCCAGCGGCTCGCCGTAGCCCGTGACGAAGCGCACCGTGAGCACGGCGCCGACGACCAGCTCGGAGACCAGGCTGAAGATGACCACGTTGCGCACCACGCGCCGGACGTCGGACATGCTCAGCGTCTTGGTCTCGGCCTGGGCGAACATGCGGGCGCGCAGCCCCAGCCGGCCCGCGACCAGGACGGTGAACAGCGTCGCCATCGTCATGATGCCCAGCCCGCCCACCTGGGCCAGCATGGCGATCACCACCTCCCCGGCCACCGACCAGTGGGTGGCGGTGTCCACCACGACCAGGCCGGTCACGCAGGCCGCGGACGTCGCGGTGAACAGCGCGGTCAGCCAGCCGGCCGACTCGCCCGTGGCCGTGGCCATGGGCGAGGTCAGCAGGGCCGTGCCGGTCAGGATGAGGGCCGCGAACCCGGTCGCGATGACCTGCGCCGGATGGTGGAACCGGGACAGGAAGGCGCCCGTCAGCCGCAGGTTTCTCATGGCGTGCCCCCGCCGTGCGCGGCCGGGCGGGGGACATGGTGTGAGGCGAGCACGATCAGACGGTAGACCACCCGGCCACCGCTCCGGCACACGCGTCCGCGGCCGGGGGGCCGGGGGCGGGCCGCGAAGGTCGCGCGGCTAAAAATGCGACAAAGACGATTCGGCGTCGGGAAAGCCGTGCAGGTCACGTCAGTAGAGTGAAAATCTCGTAGGTGTTCACGAACGGGGCGCGATCGGCATGCTGGGGGAGGACACGCCGTACCCGATGCTGGTCGCCGACGCGTCGGGCGCCGTCGAGCGGGCGAACGCCGCCGCCCGGTCGTTGCTGGGCGACGCGCGGCGGCTCGCGCCGGGCTGGCTGGCCCGCGCCCACCACGACCTGTGCGCCCGCCTGGCCGCGTCGCCCGCCGCCGAAAGCATGCCCGAGCCCGCGCGGGGGCCGGTCGGGGAGCGGGTCTTCGAGGCTCATCCCGTGCGCGCCGGGCGCGACCGGGTCACCTGGTGGCTGGTCGACGTCAGCGCGCGGGAGCAGGCCATGGAGGTGCTGCGGGCCGAGCGGGACTCGGCCGCGTCCATGGTGGCGGCGGCCACCGAGCTGCTGTCCTCGCTCAACCTCGACCGCTGCCTGGAGGCGGTCGCCCGCCTGGCCGTGAAGCACCTCGCCCAGGCCGCCCGGGTCGTCGTGCCGCTGGGCCCGCGCCGCTTCGAGGTCGCCTACCACGAGGCCGGCGGCCAGGCCGTGCGCCGGAACCTGGACATCGATCCGCGCTCCATGCCGGGGCTGGCCGCGGCGCTGCGGGCCTTCCCGCCGGTGCCCGCCCGCTGGGTGGACCCCGGGCGGGCGCCCGGCTGGGTGCTGGGCGAGGGGCGGGACGACACGCGGTCCGTGGCGGTGATCTCGCTGCCCGGCTACGGCCTGCCCGCGGGCGCGCTGATCCTGCTGCGCTCCACGGAGGGCTTCTCCGCGGCGGAAGAGGTGTTCGCCCGGCTGTTCGTGGCCCGGGCCGGCACCGCGATCTCCATCGCCCGCGTGTACGCCGAGCAGGGGGCCATCGCCGAGACGCTGATGGCCGACCTGCTGCCGCCGATGACGCCGTACCTCGACGTCGCCGATGTGGCGGCCCGCTACCGGGCGGCGGGCCACGGCGCGCTGGTCGGCGGGGACTTCTACGACGTGCACCCGGTCGCCGGATCGGGCGGGGCGGCCCTGGTGGTGCTCGGCGACGTCTCCGGCAAGGGGCTGGAGGCCGCCGTGCTGACCGGCAAGATCCGCAACACGCTGCGTGCGCTGCTGCCGCTGGCCGACGACCACCAGCGCGTGCTGGAACGGCTCAACGAGGTGCTGCTCGCCGGGTCCAGCCCGCGTTACGTCACGCTGGTGCTGGCCGGGGTCGAGCGCCGCGGCCACCGGCTGGAGCTGCGGCTGACCAGCGCCGGCCATCCGCCGCCGATGATCGTCCGCAACGACGGCCGGGTGGAGGTCGCCCGCACCCGCGGCACCCTGATCGGCCTGCTCGACCAGATCACCAGCGTCACCGAGACGGTGCTCCTGGCCCCCGGCGAGACGTGCCTGCTCTACAGCGACGGCGTCATCGAGGCCAGGGGCGGCCCGCTGGGCGACGAGATGTTCGGCGACGACCGGCTGCGCGAGGAGCTGCGGCAGTGCGTCGGCATGCCGGCCGCGGCGCTGGCCGAACGCGTCCAGATGCTCGCCTCCCAGTGGGCGGGCGAACGGGAGCGCGACGACATCGCCATCGTCGCCATCGGCGCGCCGCGCGAGGCCCCCGACGTCCCCGACGGCCCCGACGGCCCGGACGGAGGTCTTCCGGCGTGAGCGCCTCCGGCCCGCGGGACGAGATCGAGCGCTGCGTCGAGGCGCTGCGGACGGCGGCGACGTCCGGCGACGAGTACGCCGCGATCGACGCCGCACGGGCCGGTCTCGACGCCGGCGTGCCCCTGGAGACCATGCTCCTGGACGTCGTCGCCGTCGCGCAGGCCCGCGTGGGCCTGGACTGGGCGGCCAACCGGCTCACCGTGGCCCAGGAGCACACGGCGACCGCCGTCCACGAGCGGGTGCTGGCCGTGCTGGCCCACGAGCCGGCCGCGCGCGGTCACCGTACCGGGCCGGCCAGGGGGCGGGTGAGCGTGGCGTGCGTGGACGGCGAGTGGCACACCTTCCCGGCCCGGCTGCTGGCCGAGGTGCTCCGGCTGCGCGGCTGGCAGGTGGACTACCTGGGGGCGCACGTGCCGACCGCGCACCTGGTCGTGCACGTGCACAGGACCGCGCCCGCCGCGGTCGCGCTGTCCGGGTCGATCGCCACCCGGCTGCCCGCCGCGCACGCGGCCATCAGCGCCTGCCAGGCGGCGGGCGCGCCCGTGCTCGTCGGCGGGGCCGCCTTCGGGCCCGACGGCCGCTACGCCCGCCTGCTCGGGGCCGACGCCTGGGCGCCCGACGCGCGGGCCGCCGCCGACCTGCTCGACGCCGGGCCGCCGCGCCGGGCCGCGACCGGGCTGAGCCCGGGACGGCCGCCGCATCTGGCCGGCCCCGAGTACACGGCGCTCACCGATCGGGCCCCCGAGCTGGTCAGAGGCGTCATGCAGGAGCTGGACGAGCACGTGCCGGTCACCGAGGGCGAGGAGCCGACCGGCCACACCGCCGAGGACGTCGCCTACGTCGTCGACTACCTCAAGGCCGCCGCCTACGTGGACGACCCCGGCCTGTTCACGTCCTTCGTCAGCTGGATGGCGCACGTGCTGACGGCGCGCGGCGTGCCGGCCCGGGTGCTGGCCGTCACGCTGGACGCGCTGGCCGCCCGCCTGGCCGGCCTGCCGCGCACCCGCGAGCTGCTGGCCCAGGCACGGGCCGGGCTGCCCGACGGGCCCCGCTGACCACGGGCCGGGCTGCCCGACGGGCGCCCCCGCTGACCGCCGCCGCGGCTCAGTCGCGCTCCTGCCAGGTGCACAGGCAGACGTGGTTGCCCTCGGGGTCGGCCAGCACCCAGAACCGCGGCGCCTCGTCGGTGTGCACCAGCCGCCCGCCCGCCGCCAGCGCCGCGTCGATCCGGGGCTGGACCTGCGCGGGCTCCACCCACACGTCGAGGTGCCAGCGCTGGCGGGGCTCCTCGTCGCCGGACGGCTGGAACCACACGCCGGGCAGCGCGCCGGCCGGGTCCTGCAGGTCGCCCCGGTCGTCGGCGGGCATCGCCAGCACCGCCGCCCAGAACGGCCGGACCGTGTCCCGCGCCGGGGTGTCGAGGCCGAGTTCGAGCACGGAGACCGACGCCGGGTCGAGGCGCACCCCGGCGTCGGCGGCGAGCGTCGAGACCGCGCGCGCCAGCCGCACGTCGCGCTCGGTGACGCCGCCCGCGTCGTGGCTGGACAGCCGCACGTCGACATGGGTGTAGCGCAGGTCGAGGTCGGGATGGTGGTCCATCTCCTCGGCCACCGCCCCGATGGCGTCGACGAGCGCGAGCCCGGCCGCGAACGTGCCGGTGTGGAGGCGGGTGTGCAGGCTGCCGAGCAGGTACGCCCACCCCGCCGGCCCTTCCTGTGCGATCTGCGGTCCGGTCAGCTTGGCCATGCGGCCATTCTCGCAGCACCCGGCCGAGTCCGACCTGATCCGGCAGGCGCCAGACAGTCCGCGCACGCTCGGCTACCGTGCGCAGTATGGCGAACGACGACGAGCAGGAAGAGCGTCCGGTGTGCGGCATCTGCACGGGCGCCGGCGGGGAGTGGATCAACCAGAACGGCGACTCGAGGAAGCAGTCCACCTGGGTGTCGTGCAGGTCCTGCAGCGGGACCGGCCGCAGGTGACGGACCCGATCACCTGCCCCGAATGCCAGGGCCGCCGCGGCGTGCAGCTCGGCGAGCTGTTTCTCACCTGCACGTTCTGTGGCGGCCTCGGCCGGGTGGGGGGCGACGACGAGCCCGCCGAGCGCGGCGCGGAACCGCCCCCGGACGGGCCGCCGCCGGCCTGGCGGCACCAGGTGTGGTCGGACCCGTGGATCGCCCAGATGCTCGGCTGCCGCTTCTGCCTCGGCTCGAAGAAGGTGACCCACATCGAAGCGGGCACGCTGGTCATCGTGCCGTGCAGGTGTGCCGACGACTGACGCTAGTCGAGGCAGAACTCGTTGCCCTCGGGGTCGGTCATCACGATGTGGCCGGCGGCGAACGGCGGCTCGGGCTCGTGCCGCCGCACCCGCGTCGCGCCCAGCCCGGCCAGCCGCTCGCACTCGGCCTCCAGCGCCGCCATGCGCTCCTCGCCGCGCAGCCCGGGAGCCGCCCGGACGTCGAGGTGCACCCGGTTCTTGGCGGTCCGGCCCTCCGGCACCCGCTGGAAGAACACCCGGGGCCCCCGGCCGTCGGGGTCCTCGATGGCCGACCGGGCGTCGCGCTCCTCCTCGGGGACGCCCACCCTGGCCAGGAAGTCGTCCCAGGCGGCCAGCGGGTCGGCGCCCTGCGGCAGCTCCACCCCGGGCGGGCCGGGATGGACGTAGCCCAGCGCGTCACGCCAGAACGTCGACAGGGCCTTGGGGTCGTGGGCGTCGAAGGTGATCTGGACCTGGCGGCTCATAGGAATGACTCCGTTCGGTGGCGGAAGAGGTTACCGGGAACACTGTGACATCACCGGCGGACAGGATCGGTCCGCTGCTGTCCCAGTGCCGCCGCCTCCTCGCGCAGCCACTCCACCAGCGTCGGCACCAGCGGGTGGTCGCGCCGCGGGGCGGTGGCGATCCCGAGGTAGCGGGCCGGGCGCGGCGGGTTCAGCGGCACGACGGCCAGGCCGGGCGTGTCGCGCGCCAGGCAGATGGACGGCACCAGGCTGACGCCCAGCCCGGCCGCGGTGAGCGCCTGCGCCAGGTGGTAGTCGGTGGTGGAGCCGGTGACCCGCAGCTCGAACCCGGCCGCGGCGGCGTACCCGCGCAGGAACGCCTCCGTCTTGGAGCAGCCGATCACCCATGGCTGCTCGGCCAGCTCGGTCAGGTCCAGCGACGCCCGGCCGGCCAGCGGATGGGCGGCCGGCAGCGTCACCGACAGCGGGTCCTCGGCCAGCGGCGTCCAGGCCAGCCCCGTACGGTCGCCGGGCAGCACCGGCAGCGGCCCGTCGAAGTGGTAGGCGATCGCCAGGTCCGCCTCGCCGCGCCGGACCAGCGGCAGGCTGTCCTCCGGCTCCCGCTCGACCACGTTCGTCGCGACCTCGGGATGGGCGGCGACGAACCGCGCCAGCACGCCGGGCAGCAGCGCGCGGCCGCCGCTGGTGAAGGTGGCCACGGTCAGCCGCCGGCGCCCCGAGGCCAGCTCGTCGATCCGCTCCCGGGCGTGCCGCAGCTCCGCCGCGATCGTCTCGGCCGTCTCCACCAGCAGCCGGCCCGGCTCGGTGAGGACCACGCCGCGGGTGCTGCGGGTGACGACCGGGGTGCCGAGCTGCCGTTCCAGCGCGGCGATCTGCTGCGAGACGGCGGACGGCGTGAGCAGCATCGCGGCCGCCGCCCGGTTGAAGCTGCCGTGCGCGGCCACCTCCCGCAGCACCCTGAGCCGGTGGGCATCGATCAACAGTTCTCCTTAACACGAGGCCAGCAAGTCACCACTACCACTGCTGACCCCGTCCGGCCAGTCTTGGCCGCATGCGACACATCTGCGTCATCGGCGGAAACCGCTACTTCGGCCGCCGCCTGATCCGCCTGCTGCTGGCCGGCGGGGACCGCGTGACCGTGGTCAACCGGGGCTCGGCCGCGCCGCCGCCCGGGGCCGAGCACGTGGTCGCCGACCGGGCGGACGCGGCGGCGCTCGCCCGCGCCCTGGGCGGCCGGACCTTCGACGCCGTCGTGGACCAGGTCTGCTACACGCCCTCGCACGCCGACGCCGCCCGCCGGGTCTTCGCCGGCCGCACCGCCCGCTACGTGATGACCTCCACCATGGAGGTCTACGACCCGGCCACCTCGCCCTCCCTGCAACCCCCGGCCGCGGCCCCGGTCCGCGAGGAGACGGTCGAGGCCGCGTCCTGGCCGGTGGACCGCGGCCTGCCGTGGGGATCGCCGGACGCCCTGTCCCGGCTGCTCGGCGAGGCGGCCGCGTACGCGGAGGGCAAACGCCAGGCCGAGGCCGTGTTCGCCAGGGACCCGGCCTTCCCGTTCCTCGCCGTGCGCAGCGCCCACGTGCTGGGCGGCGGGGACGCCGACTTCACCGGACGGCTGCGCCACTACGTGGACCGCGTACGCGCCGGGCTGCCGGTCGCCGTGCACCGCGACCCGGCCCCCACGTCGTTCGTCCACCACGCGGAGATCGCCGCGTTCCTGCACTGGACGGCGACGGGCACCGACGTCACCGGCGCGCTCAACGCCGCCTCCCGCGACACGCTGACCGTCACCGGCCTGTGCGCGGCCATCGCCGCCGCGACCGGCTCGCCGGCCCCCGTCCACCGCGTGGTGACCGGCGGCGAGCCCGCCTCGCCGTTCTCCTTCGACCGCTCCTACGCCGTCGACGCCGGCCGGGCCGCCGCGCTCGGCTTCACGTTCACCGACGTCGCGGCCTGGCTGCCGCGAGCCGTCGCCGACCTCCTCCCGGAAGGCTGACCGACCATGATCACCCGCCGCATCGGAACCGCCGAGGTCGGCGCCGTCGGCCTGGGCGCCATGCCGCTGTCCATCGAGGGCCGTCCGGACCGTGCCCGCGCGATCGCCACCGTGCACGCCGCCCTCGACGCCGGCCTCACCCTGATCGACACGGCCGACTCCTACCACTGGCACGCCGGCGAGCGCGGCCACAACGAGGAGCTCGTCGCCGAGGCCCTGGCCACCTGGTCCGGCGACGCCTCCGGCGTGCTGGTCGCCACGAAGGGCGGGCGCGGCCGTCCCGGCGACGGCTCCTGGACGGTCGACGGCCGTCCCGCTCACCTCCGGGCCGCCTGCGAGGGCTCCCTGCGCCGCCTGCGCGTCGAGGCGATCGGCCTCTACCAGCTGCACAAGCCCGACCCGGACGTCCCGTGGGCGGAGTCGGTGGGCGCGCTGCGCGACCTCCTGGACGCCGGCCTCGTCCGCGCGGCCGGCGTCTCCAACGTGACCTGCGAGCAGATCCACGAGGCCAGGGCCGTCCTGGGCGACTCCCTGGTCTCGGTGCAGAACCGCTACAGCCCCCGGCACCGCGACAGCCTGCCCGAGCTGCGGCTGTGCGACCGCCTGGGCATCGCCTTCCTGCCGTGGAGCCCCCTCGGCGGCATCGCCCGCAGCGCCCTGGACGGCCCCGGCGCCGCCCCGCCCCGCACCCCCTTCCACGAGGTGGCCGAGGAGCGCGGCGTCACCCCGCAGCAGGTCTGCCTGGCCTGGCACCTGGCCCACTCCGAGCACGTCGTCCCCATCCCGGGCGCCACCCGGCCGGAGTCGGTGCGCGCGTCGGCGGCGGCGACGGCCCTGCAGCTCACCGAGGGCGAGCTGCGGCGGCTGAATGTGACCTGACGTATCTGAACGACTACCCTGTGCTTGCCGGACGGGCCCGCGGCGTGCTGACCTGGCCGCGTGAGCTCATGCCAGGACCGCGTGGTCCACGAGGTGCGCACCCTGATGGACCGGGGCGTCGCGGCCGAACACGTCGGCGCGGCCGTGTCCGCCGCCATCGCCCCGCTGCTGCCGCACGACGCGCTGCGGCTGGTCGGCACCAGCCCGGCGACCGGGCTCGGGCAGGGCTCGTTCAGCTTCTGGCACCGCTACGAACGCGAGCTGGCCCTCTCCCTGCTCGCCCACCGCCGCGCCCACGGCGACCCGTGCCGGCCCGCGTCGCTGGCCCGGCTGCGGGTGCCGGTCGCGGTGGCCGGCGCCGAGGAGGGGGCGCGGCGGGCGTTCGCGGCCTGCGGCGCCTCCTGCGAGCTGCGGCTGCTGCTGCGGGACGGGCGCGGCGGCGTGTGGGGCCTGCTCGGGCTGGTCCGCGCCTGCGACGCCGCGCCGTTCACCGGGGACGACCTGCGCAGGGCCACGCTGCTCGGCCCCGCCCTGATGGCCGCGCTGCGCAGGTACGTCACCGCCGCCCCGCTCGCCCCCACCGCGCCCGCCCTGCCCGCCGGGGTGATCGTCGTCGGCCCCGACCGCGGCGTCCGCGCCGTGACGCCGCAGGCCCGGGCGTGGCTCGACCGGCTGCGCCACCCCGACCGGCACGGCGTGCACGCCTGGCTGGCCGACACGTTCGTCACGGCCCTGGCCGCCGACGCCGCCGAGCACGCGGGCGGCGCGGACGCCGGCCGGCCGATCATCTGCGCCCCGGCGGCCCGGTACGGCCGCTGGCTCGCCGTCGAGGGCCAGGCATTGGACGAGGACGGCACGGGCGAGGTGGCCGTGGTGATCCAGGCGGCGACCGGCGGCCTGCTGCTGCCCTCGTTCTGCGACTGGTACGCCCTCACCCCGCGCGAACGCGGCGTCCTCGACCTGCTGTGCGCCGGAGCCGCGCCGAAGCAGATCGCCCGGCTGCTCGACCTGTCCGGACACACCGTGCACGACCACCTCAAAGCGGTCTTCCGCAAGACCGGCGCGAGCGGCCGGGACGAGCTCATGGCCGCCTTCACCGCCTGAACGCCATCCCCAACACTGGGGGGCTGCCCGCGCCGCCGCCCCGCCCGACCATGAGGGAGTACGCAGCACTACCAGGGGAGGCACCCGTGACCCAGATCTCAACCCCCGCCCGCCGCCAGGTCGAGCGCTTCCTGGACTTCTCCGACCACGTCGGGGGCCTGGAGGAGGCCGACGTGCTGGCCCTCCTGCGCGACCACGACATCATCACGCTGGAGCAGCTCGTCGCCAAGGCGGTCAGGGCGCCGCGCTCGGCCAAGCCCGTGCCGGCGGACCCCGCGCGCGCCCTGGCCCGGCCCCGGGCCGCCGCGGCGCTCGCCAACGCACCGATCACCCACCCCGCGCCCGCCATGGCGGTGGTCGTGGACGGCGTCGAGCACGACCCGGCGGACCTGACCCGGTTCGACGGCCGCCCGCTGACCTACCTCTACCACCCCGAGCGCCTGACGGCGGTCACCGACGACACCGCGGTCAACGGCGCGCTGTGGGCCGCGGCGCTGCTGCGCGACCCGCGCCCGGCCACGCGGGGCGAGGTGCAGATGTTCGAGCACGTCGAGTACGCCGGCGACTGGTTCTGGTGCCCGGCCCGCCAGGCCTACAACGACCTGACCGACGTCCACCACGGCCCGCTGCACCTGCACGACTGGAACGACGTCATCAGCTCCATGGGCGGCACGAACTGCACGGTCCGCTACTACGAGCACATCAACTTCGGCGGCAGCTCGCTGATCGTGCCGCCCTTCTCCGACATCCCGAACCTCGTCCCCAGCGGGTGGAACGACCGGATCTCCTCGGTCTGGAACCACGGCTGACCCTTCGTCCACCGGCCCTCCCCGGCGGACGGCGGCGCCGCGTACCCACGGGTGCGCGGCGCCGTCGCGGTTCAGGCGGCCCGGGTGCGGTGCGAGCGGAGCGCGGCCAGGACGCCGGCGGGGTTGACGATGCCGTACCCGTAGTCGTGGTCGAAGCCGACCGTGCTGCGGTCCTCGGCGGTGCGGTTGAGCAGCGTGCGAAGCTGCGCGGGCGACAACTTGGTGGACGGGTGGCGGGTGCGCAGCGCGGCGATGACGCCGGCCACCACGGGGCAGGAGGTGGAGGTGCCGGTGTCGGGCGTGCCGGGGCCGCTCGCCTCGGAGCCGGCGTAGTGGGTGTAGGCGGCCAGGTCGGGCTTGTGGTCGCCCAGCCGGGCCGGCCCCTGCGAGGAGTAGCCGACGCGCTCGCCGCGGGTGTCGACCCCGGCCACCGTGACCACCTTCGGATGGCCGTTGCCGCCCACGATGTCGGTGAACCCGCAGCTCGCCGCCGGGCAGTCGCGTCCGCAGTTGCCCGCCGCGAACACGATGTCGGCCCCGGCGTGCTCCAGGTTCGAGATCATGACGTTGAACGGGTGCATCGGGTTGTCGGAGTAGTTGCCGGGGTGGCCGGGCGGGAAGTCCTGCTGCGGGTTGTACAGGCCCCAGCTGTTGCTGACGACCAGCGAGCGGGACTCGGCCGGCATGGCCTCCAGGAGTCCGCGCAGGTGGGTGTAGGCGGCCACAGCGTCCGACAGCAGGCCCTCGGTCGTGCCCTTCCTGCTCTGCAGGACGGCGATGTCGAGCAGCGTCGAGCGCGGGGCGGCGAGCTGGGTGTTGAAGGCGCACAGGCTGCCGTGCTCCACCGGGTAGCGCCCCGGCGTGGGCGTGACGCCGGGCGGGGCCCAGCTGTGCCCGGCGTCGAGGGTGACCTGGCGGCCGAGCTTGGTGCTCACGTGGTCGGCGTTGACGCCGCCGTCCACGACCGCCAGGTTGACGCCGTGGCCGTCGTAGCCGGCCGCGCGCAGGTCGGAGGTGCGCAGCAGCCGTTCGACGTCGTGCCAGTCGCCGACCGGGCCGGAGTCGGCGCAGGTCAGGTGGGGATGGATGGACGGGTCGGCGAACACGCCGACGACCTCGCGCACGGACGACGACAACAACGCCAGCCTGGACGGCAGGTCGTCGTCGGAGAGCTCGCCGCGCACGAGCACGCTGGCGTGCTCGGCCGACAGGGAGAAGCCCAGCGGCCGGTTGATCGACGACAGCAGGCCGCCCGAAGGCGAGGCGGGCAGGGCGCGCGGCAGGGCCAGCGGGGCGAACGCCTGGTCCAGGACGATTCCCGGCAGGTCTCCTGCCACGTCGGCGACCGTGGCGGTCACGCCGGGGTCGAGGACGGCTTCGACGGTTTCACGGGCGGGGCGGAGCTGGATCAGGACACGCAAGGCTCCACCTCCTTCCTCGGGACGGGGATGGGACAGTCGTTGCTTCCCCTTGTAAATACCCGTTGTAGTGAATTAACTACTTACAGTAGTGTCAGCACTTCATTGCTCCCGAGGTCACCTCTTTGTCGCCGTCCAGCCCCGTCGCTTGGGATGGTCGTGTGCGGCGGGTCGCGGTCTGGGCGAGGAGCGCGCCGGACAACACGATCACGCCGCCCGCGATCTGCGGCCCGCCCAGGCCCTCGCCGAGCACCCCCCAGGCCGCCAGCGCCCCGCCGATGACCTCCAGTGACGCCACCGTGGCGCCCACGGCGGCCGACAACCGCCGCACCGCGTTCACCCCGAGGATGTAGGCCACCACGCTGGCGACCGCCACCATCCACGCGAAGGCCACCGGCACGGGCAGCGTCAGGGCGCCGGGCGCGGGAGTGGCGGACGTCGTGAACGCCTCCCACCGCAGGGCCCACGGGCGGGCGAGCGGGACCAGCGCCACGGCCGCGCCCGCCATGCCCCAGGCGACCAGCCCGAGCGGGTCGACGTCGTCCCCGAAGCTGTCGTTCATCAGGAAGTACCCGGCGGAGCAGGCCGCGGCCAGCAGGCCGAGGGCCAGGCCCAGCGCGTCCAGCCGCAGGTCGTGCCAGACCTCGGCGACGATCCCGAGGCCGGCCAGGGCGACGAGCGCCCCGGCGTAGGCCGCCCGGGGGAGCCGGACCTTGCGGACCAGCCGCACCCAGGCCGCCACCATGACCGGGGCCATGTAGACCAGCAGCAGGGCGACCCCCACGGGCAGGCGCGTGATCGCCGCGAAGTACAGCGACTGCACCCCGGCCACCGCGACGACCGCGTACAGCGCGAAGAACGGCCACCTGGCCCGCGGGATGCGCAACGCCGCGGGCCTGACCGCGGCCAGCACGCCCAGCAGCAGCAGCCCGGCCGCCGCCATCCGCGCCCACACGGCCTCGATCGGCGTCAGCCCGGCCGCGACGAGGTACCTGGCCATCGGCCCCGAGAACGCGAAACACGCCGAGGACCCGAACGCGAGCGCGAGCCCCGCATACCTCATACCGCACCACCAGAGCCGTTGCCGTTGTCAGGAAAGTCACGACCCTGACACGCGCCCCGGCACGGCCGCAACGCGATTATCGGCCCTCAGCCCGTGGTCGTAGTCCCCAGGTGGCAGAGGCGGGGCGGCGATTCGGATCTTCGGCCGATGGGCGGCGGGAACGGGGTCCTGAACACTTGGCGGGGCCCGCCCCCCAGAGGAAGGTCCGCCCGTGTTCCGACAGCTCGACGACCGCGTCACGTCGATCGTCTACATCGTCCTCGTGCTCGCCGTCTCGGCGGGCACCGCACGCGTCGCCGAGGGGCTCGTCCTGGCCCTGTCGCCGCTGCTCACCGTGCTGGTGCTGCTGTTCGTCGTCACCCGGGAGGGATACTCCAGGGACGGGCTGCGCCGCCTCGGCCTGGGCCGGGCCGGGCTGCGCGCCTGGCCGGCCGCCGTCGCCGCCACCGCCGGGGTGTGCCTGCTGGCCACGGCGGGCGCGGTCGTCCTGGGGTTCGGACGGTTCACCGCGCCGCGGGGCGACTGGGCGCAGTCGGTGGCGGCCGTGCTCGTCACCGGGCCGATCCTGGCCTTCGCCGAGGAGATCGGCTGGCGGGGCTACCTGCAGCCCCGGCTCGCCCGGCTGGGGGAGCGCACGTCCATGCTCGTCGTCGGGGTGGTGTGGATCGCCTGGCATCTGCCGTACGTCCTGTTCACGCCGTATTACCACGCCGAGGGGTCGCGGGCCGTCGTGCTGCCGCTGTTCGGCGCGTCGGTCATCGCGTTCTCGTTCCTCTTCGGCTACCTGCGGGTCATGTCCGGCAGCGTGTGGCCGGCCGTGCTGGCCCACTTCGCGCACAACGCGACGTTCGCCCTGCTGCTGGAGCACGCCGTCATCACCGACCGGCCTGTGGTGGTGGCCGAGTACCTGGCCGGCGACACCGGGCTGTTCGTCCTGGCGGGCACGGCGGCCTGCGCCCTCGCGGCCGGGATCGCCCGTTCCGCCGGCGGCCGCCACCGCTCCGGCCGCCCGGCCTCTAGCATTCCTCTGTGACCGCCTACGACGACCATGACACGTTCGAGCACCTGAACGTCTCGGCCCTGCCGCAACGACAGCAGCGGATCCTGGCCGCGATCCGCGACTGGGTGGTCAGACACGGATACCCGCCGAGCACCCGCGAGCTGGCCCAGGCGGTGGGGCTGCGCTCGCCCTCGTCGGTCTCGAAGCACCTGAGGAGCCTGGAGGAGCAGGGCTTCCTCAACCGCGGCGCGGCGATGACCCGCCCGATCGACGTGCGCCTGTTCCTGCGGCCGCCGTCGGCCGAGCCGCCCGCCGAGCTGGTGAGCGTCCCCGTGGTCGGCGACATCGCCGCGGGCACGCCCATCCTGGCCGACGAGCACCTCGACGACACCCTGACCCTGCCCCGCGACCTCACCGGCCGCGGCACCGTGTTCGGCCTGCGGGTACGCGGCGACTCGATGGTCGACGCGGCCATCTGCGACGGCGACATCGTGGTGGTGCGGCAGCAGCCGGAGGCGCACTCGGGGCAGATCGTCGCCGCCATGATCGACGGCGAGGCCACCGTGAAGGTCTACCGGCGGCGCGACGGGCACGTCCTGCTCGAACCGCGCAACCCCCGCTACGACGTCATCGACGGCGACCGCGCCGTGGTGCTGGGGATCGTGGTCTCGGTGATCCGCAGCGTGTGACCGGCAGCGTGTGACCGGCAGCGTGTGACCGGCAGCGTGTGACCGGCGGCGTCAGGGGCGGGGGGTCAGGAGACGTTCGTGGTTGGCGGTGGTCGACAACGAGCGGAGGTCGGCGCGGTCGAGGTAGATCGTGCCGTTCAGGTGGTCGGTCTCGTGCTGGGCGATGCGGGCCGGCCAGCCGGACAGCTCCTTCTCGTACGGGCGGCCGTCCCCGTCGAGGGCCGACAGCCGCACCCGCGCGTGCCTCGGGACGACGGCGGTCAGCCCCTCCACGCTGAGGCATCCCTCGTGGAACGCCCGGAAGCCGGGGCCGACGGGCGTCACGACGGGGTTGACCAGCTCCAGCGGCGGCTGCGGAACACGTTCGCGCTCGGCGGCCAGGTCGGGCGGCAGCTCGGCCGGGTCCTCGATGACCGCCAGCGCCAGCGGGATGCCGACCTGCGGCGCGGCCAGGCCCACCCCCACGCCCGGCAGGTGCCGGAACATCGCGTCGAGCAGCTCGCGCAGGAGGGCGTCGGAGAGCTGGCCGTCGTACGGCTCGGCGGTCCGGCGCAGCACGGGGTCGCCGATCTGGGTGATCGACCAGGGCCTGGGGGAGGCGAGCAGGGCGTGCACCCGCTCGGTCAGCTCCTCGGCGCTCGGGCCGGTGCCGTTCAGGGGGCTCATGGGGGTCCTTCCGCTCGACGTTGCTCGCTCAGCAGACGGTAGAGCATGCGCGGTGACCCGGTTTCGGCGGGTAAAGAGGGCTAGAAACATTCATAGAGTAGTTGATCCACTGCAATGGGTAATGATCGCTGCGGATGATCACGTAACGTCGCAGGGAGACACCCATGTGCAAGAGAACGATCGCCGTCCTCGGCCTGGCCGCGACGGGCCTGCTGACGGCGGCGGGCCCGGCGGCGGCCGAGGACGGCAGCAGAGCCGCCGCTCCGTGCGTCGCCGCCCGGCTCGAGATCACCGGCGGGCCCTCGGTCAGGGCGAGCACGCTGCTCGACACCTCGGCCGTGCGGACGTTCCTGCAGGGTCTCGTCCGCCCGGCAGACCGGCCGGCAGACCGGCCGGCGGACCGGCCGGGGGCGCTCCCGCGTACGGCGGATGCGTCATTCGCCGAGGCCGCCGAGTTCCCAGGCGTGCTCGACGCCTTCCTGCTCGACGTCGAGCAGGAGATCGGGGTGAGCAGGCCGGACAGCGGCACGGAGGAGGCCCGGCCGACCGCGGCGGACGGCGACACCCTGGCCCGGCGGATCCTGGAGCCGCTCGTCGCCGCCGCCCTGGACTGCGCCCCGGCCACTGGCACGTCGGCCCCCGGCACATCGGACATCGTCACGTCGGCCCCCGGTGCGTCGGCCCCCGGTGCGTCGGCCCCCGGTACGTCGGACATCGTCACGTCGGACAGCGGCGCGGCCGAGACCGGCTGGTGGGAGACCGGGCGGCCGGAGGCCGGCTCGTCGGCCGCGGCGGAGCCGTCGTCCCTGCTGGACGCCGCGGGAGCCACGGCGGTGCTCGAAGCGCTGGTCAACCGGCCCGAGACGTGCCTCACCGATGGCACCTCGACCATCCGCACCGGCGACGACGGCATGTCGGTCACGACCGCCTCGTCCCGGATGTCGCTGCTCGACGCGCTCGGCGTCAGAAGGACGCTGGACTTCCTGACCGGCCGGCCCTCTGCGGCCTGCCCCGCTGCCGACGTGCCCCTGTCGGCGGCGGCCACCGAGCGGGACCGGCCGACGTCGCTCCTGGACGGTCTCGGTCTGGGAGCCCTGTTCTCCAGGCTCCTGGGCTGACGCACCCCGGAGGCGGCCCCGCGCCGGGGTTCGCACGCGGGACCGGCTGAGGTTCGCGCGCGGGACCGGCTGTGGTTCGCGCGCGGGACGGGGCGGGGGTCGCGTGGTAGGTTGCGGGCGAGCCTTGATCCTTTGGGAGAAGGGGGCGTGCGGCCGTGACAGGCACCGGCGACGAGACCGTCCACCCGACGGCGTGGCAGGCGGCGTGGGAGGTGCTGGCCCCCGTCACGGACATGGTCACCCCGATGGCCGTACGCGTCGCGGCCACCCTGCGCCTGACCGATCTGATGGGCGGCGCCGAACTGTCCGTCGAGGAGCTGGCCCGCAGGTCGGGCGCCGACGCCGACGCCCTGGGCCGGCTGCTGCGCCACCTCGCCTGCCACGGCGTCTACGCCGAACGGGAGCCCGGCGTGTTCGCGGTCAACGAGCCCGCCGCGCTGCTGGCCTCCGGCCACCCCTCCATGATGCGCGACCGGCTCGACCTCGACGGCTTCGGCGGGCAGATGGACGTCGCGCTCACCGGCCTGCTGCACACCGTCCGCACCGGGCGGCCCGCGTGGGAGAGCGTCCACGGCGCCCCGATCTGGCACCATCTCGCCGCTCACCGGCAGGTCGGCGAGTCGTTCGACGCCCTGATGGCCGCGGGCGCCGACGACCTCACCGACGCGGCAGAGGGGTACGACTGGTCCGGCGTACGGCACGTGGTCGACGTCGGCGGCGGTACCGGCGCGCTGATCGCCGAGCTGCTGAGGGCCCACCCGGAGCTGCGGGCTACACTCGTCGACCTGCCGGACACGCTGGAGCGGGGCCGGCGGTACCTGGCCGGGCTCGGGCTGGACGGGCGGTGCACGTTCGCCGGCCAGAGCTTCTTCGAGCCGCTGCCCTCGGGCGGCGACGTCTACGTGCTCAGACGCGTGATCCACGACTGGGACGACGCCGACGCCGAGCGCGTCCTGCGGCGCTGCGCCGACGCGGCCGGGCCGCGGGGACGGGTCGTGGTGATCGAGTCCCGGGGCGGCGCCGGCGACGACCCGGCCATGTTCGCCGAGATGGACCTGCGCATGCTCGTGATCAGCGGCGGCCGGGAGCGCAGCGTCGCCGACCACACCGCGCTCGCCGACGCGGCCGGGCTCGACGTGGCCGGGGTGCGGCACACCCCGCTGGGCAACGTCGTCCTCGACTGCGTCCCCCGAAGCGGCTGAGCGGGCCCTTTTTTGGCGCGGTCCCCCGAGGCGGCTGAGCGGGCTCTCCTCCGGCGCGGTCGCGCGTGGTGACATACTTGATCATCTGCACGCGAGGGAGACCATGGTGACCATCGAATGGGCCGCGCTGTCCGCCACGGACCTGCCGGCGATCGCCGGGCTGGCCGGCAGGTGCGCGGCGCGCGACGGCGGGCTCCCGGCCACCGCGTCGCCCTCCTTCCTGGAACGCCGGTACGTCACGGACGCCGCGGTGGGCGCGTTCACGCAGGGGCTGCTGGTGGCCTGCGGCGCCGTGCGGCCGGTGGGCGAGACGTCGGCGGCGACCGGCCTGGTCGACCCCGACCACCGCGGACGGGGCCTGGGGTCGGGCCTGCTCGACCGGCTGGCCGCCGAGCCCGGCAAGGCGCGGCTGGAGACCGAGTCGCTGACCCCGCAGGCGCACGAGCTGTTCCTCGCGCGCGGCTTCCGCCAGACGTTCGCCGAGGACGTCTTCCGGCGCGACCTGACCCGGCCGCTGCCGGACGTCCCGATGCCGGCGCAGGTGACGGTCGAGGAATGGTCGCCCCTTACCGAAGGGGCGTTCCACCAGGCGTACTCCGCGTCCTTCGCGGACCGTCCCGGCTTTCCCGGGTGGACGCGGGAGCAGTGGGTGGACTGGCTGGTCGACGACGAGTTCCTGCCGGCGTGCTCGCTGGTGGCGTTCGAAGGGGACGTCGCCGTCGGCTTCGTGACGTGCGCGGAGGAGTTCCTGATCCAGGTCGGGGCCGTGCCGGGGTGGCGGCGGCGCGGGCTGGCGCGGGCGCTCGCCGTCGCGGCGCTCGGCCGGATGCGCGAGGGCGGCGCCGGCCAGGTCTTCCTGGACGTCAACGTCAACAACCCGGCCTCGGCCGCGCTCTTCGGCGGTCTCGGGTTCGAGAAGATCGCCCGTCGTGCCCGTTACGAGTAGGTCCGTCAGGGGGTGCGGGGGCCGTTCGGCGTCTTAACCGGACGTTAGGGTTCCCGCAGTTCGTCGCTATCGTCCCGGCGGCCACTCTGGGAGGCGTCAGGACGACGACCGAACCTACGGAGTGATTCCGCATGCGTAAGCCTATGATCATCGCTGGACTGGCCACGGCCGGTGTGCTCGCCGCCGGCGTCGGCACCGCCTTCGCCACCACCTCCACCCCCACGTCCGCGCCGGCCCCGGCGGTCTCGCAGGAGCAGGCCGAGAAGACGGCGCTGGAGAAGGTGCCGGGCGGCAAGGTCACCTCGGCCGAGCTGGAGAACGAGGACGCCGGCCAGGTCTGGGAGATCGACATCGACGCCGCCGACGGCACCGAGCGCGAGATCACCGTGGACGCCGCCAAGGGCACCGTCCTCGCCGAGGAGACCGACGACGAGTCCGACGACCACGGTGACGACCAGGCCGACGACCGCTCGGGCGACCGCACGGACGCCCAGAAGTCCGACCAGAACAACGACCAGACCGCCAAGAGCGACGACGACGCCGACGACGACCACGGCAAGACCGGCAGCGACGACGCCGACGACGACTGACCGACGCCGATCGACCGACCCGACCGGACGCTGGTCCAGGCGCGCCCTGAACGCCAGTGCGGTGGGCCGTGGGCCGTGAATGGCGGGGTTGGATGCTAGTGCAGGTGGGCCAGCCAGCGGCCGTGGGTTGGGCGGCAGTGGGCGGTCGTGAATCCCGCGTTCGCGGCCAGGCGGGCGATGTCGGCCGCCGAGACGGTCGCCCAGCCGAACCACTCCCCGGCACGCGCTCCCCGGCGCAGCCGTACCCGGTCGACGCGGCTGCGCGTCCAGGGCGGCGCGAGCTCGGCCAGGACGGTGCCGCCCGGCCGTACGAGCTGCCGGACCCGGCGTAGCAGGGCGGCCGGGTCGCCGCCGATGCCGATGTTGCCGTCGGCGAGCAACGCCGTAGCCCACTGACCGGTGCCGGGGACGTCGTCGAAGACGTCCCGCAGGAGGGCGAACCCGCCCGCCCGGCGGGTCAGGGCGACGGCGTGCGGCGTGACGTCGATGCCGAGCGAGGCCACGCCGCGCCGGGTCAGCGCCGCCGTGAGGCGGCCGGGGCCGGAGCCGATGTCCAGCGTGGGGCTGCGGCAGTGGCTCAGGATCTCCTCGTCGCCGTCGATCGGCGCGGACCAGCGCGCGGCCGCCAGCTCGGCGCGGCTGCCGTCCAGGTACTCGATCTCGGCGCGCTCACCCGCGAGCGCGGCCGCATAGATCTCCCCGATCACCGTCCCGGCCTTCCGGCGGCGCGGTCGTGCCCGATCACCCGGGTCGGCTCGCCGGTGGCGCGGTCGTGCTCGGTCACCGGCATGGCTCTTCCCGGTCCGGTCGTCGGTGCAGTGTTCGGAGGGTGGTGGCGAAGCAGGAGGCGGGAGCCTGGCGGGCCACCTCGGTCGCGGCTGCAGCGGTGTCCACGTCGACCAGCTCGGGCAGGTGGTGGACGGCCAGCCCGGCGCGGACGAGCCGGTCGAGCTGCACCTTGCCGGTCTCCGGGTGCGACATGGGCACCCCGAGCAGCAGCGCCGGGTCCGGCCGCCGGAGCCCCAGGAGCCAGAAACCGCCGTCGGCCGCCGGGCCGTACACCGCGTCGTGGTCCGCCAGCGCCGCCCCGGCCTCGCCCAGCAGCTCGGGCGTGACCTGCGGGGTGTCCATGCCGATGAGCACGACGGGCCCGGGCCGCAGCCGGTGGGCGTCGGCGAAGGCCGCCGCGAGGCGTTCGTCCAGCCCGGCGCCGCGTTGCGGGATCACCACGAAACCGGGGGGCAGCCAGCGGCCCGGCAGGCCGTCCAGAGCGAGGATCCGCTGGGCGGCGGGGGTCGCGGCGACGGCGCGCAGGCTGTCGCGGAGCGCGGCCTCGGCCAGCGCGGCGGCCTCGGCCGGGCTGTACGGGGGCGTCAGCCGGGTCTTGACCCGCCCGGCCACGGGTTCCTTGGCGATGAGCACGATCTGCGGCGGGTGCTCGAACGTGGGACGACTCAGCTTCCTCAGTCCTTCCGTGCCGACGACAGCAGGTGATCGCCGCGGGACCGCCGTACGGCCCAGCCGGCCAGCACGGCCAGGGCGGCCACGGCGTACGCGGGGGTGCCGGGGGTGCCCGGGGCCGCCGGGCCGGCGGTGTAGGCGACCGCGCCGGCCAGGGCGACGCCCAGCCATTCCCACCGGCCGTCCAGCGCGGCCAGGGCGACGACAAGCAGCGCGTACCAGGAGTAGCCGGGGGTGAACAACAGCAGGAGAGAGCCGCTGACCAGCAGCGCGCCGCGCCAGGGCCGTCCTGCGTCGCCGTACCGCAGGACGGCCAGGACGACCAGGACGAGCAGCGCGACCGCGGCCCAGGGCGCCCACCCGTCCGGCACGAGCAGCCGCAGGACGGCATAACGGTTCCCGCCGCCGGGCCCGTCGTAGCGCTCCTCCTTGAGATAACCCGGCAGGTAGCCCGCCACCGAGGCGCCCGAGACCAGCACGTACGGCAGGTAGGACAGCGCGATCACGAGCCCGGCGGGCACGACGACGCCGAGCACCCGCCGCCAGGCCACACCCCCACCCGGGCCCCCGGACAACACGCCGGACAGCGCGCCGGGCAGCGCGGTCACGGGCAGCAGCTTGGCCGCCACGGCCGCGCCGAGCAGCGCCCCGCGCCCCCGCACGGCGGTGAAGGCCAGCACCAACAGCAGCACGCCCAGCATGTCGACGTGCGCGTTGTTCACCGCCTCCACCGGCACGGCCGGGCACCACGCCCAGTACGCCGCCCGCCGGGCCCCCGCCGCACGGCACAGGATCGCCAGCACGGCCACGGCCGCCGCGAAGCCGCCGAGCTGGAGCGCCTTGTGCCGCACCCCGTCCGGCGACAACCAGTGGACCAGCAGGAAGTAGCCCTGCGCGACCGGCGGGTAGATCGTCGGCTCGGTGGGGCGGTTGATCCGGGTGCAGCCGCCGCCGGGCAGGGGCCACAGGGCGGGGGCGTCGCAGGCGGCCGGGAAGAGCCAGTCGTCGCGCAGCCCGGCGAGCGCCGGGTCGGCCGGCGGGTGGTCGTAGGGCGAGATGCCGGCGGCCTGCACGCGGCCGTCCCAGGCGTACCGGAAGGAGTCGGTGCTGCTGCTCGGCGGGGCCGCCAGGCCGGTCGCGGCGAGCGTGATCCCGCCGGCCAGGACCAGGACGGCCGTCCGCCGCTCCGGCAGCCGGGCGGCCTGCCACAGCGCGGCCGCGAACAGCGCCCAGGCCGCCAGGTACCAGCCCAGATGGGGCGGCCCCGTCGCCAGCCGCAGCACCACGGCCGCCAGGGCGGCGAGCGTCCCGGCGGCCGCCGTCGTGTTCCGGTTCACGGCGGCAGCCTCGCATCCGGAGGCCGGTCCGGGGCCGCCGCGGCGGTTCACGTTCGTTGTTCGTAAGAACCCTTACGAACCGCGAACGCGGCTTCGGCCCGCCCGTCCCGGCGGCTACCGTCGGCGGCGTGAGAGTGATGGTCACCGGCTCGGCCGGCTTCATCGGCGGCCACGTCGCCGAGGCCCTGGAGGCGGCGGGTCACGACGTCGTCGGCCTCGACACGCGGACCGGCGCGGACGTGCGCGACGCCACGGCCCTGGACGCGCTGCTGCCCGGCGTCGAGGCCGTCGTGCACCAGGCGGCCAAGGTGGGCCTGGGCGTGGACGTCTCCGACCTGCCCGCCTACGCCTGCGTCAACGTCTTCGGCACCGCCGTGCTGCTGGCCGCCATGGCCAGGCACGGGATCACCCGGCTGGTGCTGGCCTCCTCGATGGTCGTCTACGGCGAGGGACGTTACGCCTGCGCCGCGCACGGCGACGTCCGGCCCGGCCCCCGGACCGCGGACGACCTGGACGGCGGCCGGTTCGAGCCGCCCTGCCCGCGCTGCGGCGAGCCCCTGCGCTGGGCGCCGATCGAGGAGGACGCCCCGCCCGACCCGCGCAACGCCTACGCCACCAGCAAACTCGCCCAGGAACACCTGGCCGCCAACTGGGCGAGGGAGACCGGCGGGACCGTCGCGGCCCTGCGGTACCACAACGTCTACGGGCCCCGCATGCCGCGCGACACCCCGTACGCCGGGGTCGCCGCGATCTTCCGCTCGGCGCTGCGGGCCGGCCGGGCGCCGCTGGTGTTCGAGGACGGCCGCCAGCTGCGCGACTTCGTGCACGTGCGCGACGTGGCCAGGGCGAACCTCGCGGCCCTGACCGTGTCCTTGCCGCCGGGCGGGCTGCGGGCCTGGAACATCGCCTCCGGCACGCCGCGCACCGTGGGGGAGATGGCCCGCGTGCTCGCCGCCGGGTGCGGCGGCCCCGTCCCGCGGGTCACCGGCGGCTACCGGCTGGGCGACGTCCGCCACGTCGTCGCCTCGCCCCGGCGGGCGGAGGCCGAGCTCGGCTTCCGCGCCGCGATCGGGTTCGAGTCCGGGATGGCGGAGTTCGCCCGGTCATGACGATCGACGTGATCCTGCCCTGCCTCGACGAGGAGGCCGCGCTCGCCTGGGTGCTCGGGCGCATGCCCGCCGGCTACCGCCCGATCGTCGTCGACAACGGCTCCACCGACGGCTCGGCGCGGGTCGCCCGCGAGCTCGGGGCGCGGGTGGTCGCCGAGCCCGTGCGCGGGTTCGGGGCCGCCTGCCATGCCGGGCTGCTGGCCTCCTCCGCCGACCTGGTCTGCTTCATGGACGCCGACGCCTCGCTCGATCCGGCCCAGCTTCCCCGGGTGGCTGGGCCCGTCCTCGACGGGGAGCTCGACCTGGTGCTCGGGCGCCGGCGGCCGAGCGGCGCCGGCGTCTGGCCCGGGCACGCCCGGCTGGGCAACGCCGTCCTGGCCCGGGGCCTGCGCCGGCGCACCGGCGTGGCGCTGCGCGACCTCGGGCCGATGCGGGCGGCCGCCCGCGTGCCGCTGCTGTCGCTCGGGACGGCCGACCGCCGCTTCGGCTACCCGCTGGAGACGGTGCTGCGCGCCGCGGCGGCCGGGTGGCGGATCGGCGAGACGGACGTGGACTACCTGCCCCGCGCGGGCCGCTCGAAGGTGACCGGCACCCTGCGCGGGACGCTGCGGGCCGTCGCCGACATGCGCCGCGTCATGGCGGACGCGCGCCCGGGGCCCGGGGTCAGGCGCGCGGGGCGTACATGATGACCAGGACGCCGGCCAGGCAGATCAGGGCGCCGACGACGTCCCAGCGGTCGGGGCGGAAACCGTCGGCGACCATGCCCCACACCAGGGACCCGGCGACGAAGACGCCCCCGTAGGCGGCCAGGATGCGGCCGAAGTTGGCATCCGGCTGGAGGGTGGCGACGAAGCCGTACAGGCCGAGGGCGACGACGCCGCCGCCGATCCACAGCAGGCCGCGCTGCTCGCGCACGCCCTGCCAGATCAGCCACGCGCCGCCGATCTCGGCGAGCGCGGCCAGGGCGAACAGCAGCAGTGAGCGGATCATCGTCATGACGGTCAGTACATCGCATCCGCCAGGGCGGCGGCGGGGAGGGGGCAGCCGGGGCCGGTGCAGCCGGTCAGGCTGTCGCAGCCGGCGGCGACCACCTGGCCCAGCGACTCCCGGACGGTGGCCAGGTCGGCGATCAGGCCGCGGCGCTCGTAGTACCGCAGGGTCTGGAGGTTGACCCCGGCCCGCTCGGCCACCTGCCCGCTGCGCAGGCACGGCTCCTCGGGGCTCACGCGGGCCGTCCCCCGGCTCTGGCCTGGAGGGCGTCCAGGACGCCGGTGTGCCGCGGCGGCACGGTCGCCGCCAGCGTCAGTCCGCCGCTCCCGATGTCAGGGTGAAGGTAGGGTAGGAGGGGGACACGATCGGACAAAAGGGGGGCGAGGTGCGCGAATTCCGCTCCTGCCTTCACCTCGCGCGCGAGCGGCACGCCCGCCCGCTGCGCCCGCTGGAGTTCCGTCCGGTCGGCACGAACGGCTACGTCAGCACGTGGGGCGTGATCGCGGGCATCCGCCCGCCGCAGGGCCGCTGAACGCCCGCGCCCGGACGTGATCCGGGTGCGCGCGTCGCCATGAGGCCGGGGCCGCGCATCGGGCGGCCCGTTCGTTTCCGTACCGTCCTGGAGTTCTCCCCTCATGTCTGCCTCGCGGATCATCACTGCCCTGCGCTCGGACGCGGTCGGCGGCGTCCTGCTCATCCTCGCCGCCCTGACCGCGCTGGCCTGGGCCAACTCCTCCCTCGCCGGCTCCTACGAGGCCCTGCGCACGTGGTCCTTCGGCCCGCAGTGGCTGGGCCTGCGCCTGAGCGCGCAGGCGTGGGCCGCCGACGGGCTGCTGGCGGTGTTCTTCTTCATCGTCGGCAACGAGCTCAAGCAGGAACTCGTGCACGGCGAGCTGCGCGACCCGCGCCGCGCCGCGCTGCCCGTGGTGGCCGCGCTCGGCGGCGTGGTGGTCCCGGCGCTGCTGTTCCTGGCGGTGAACGCCGCCGCGCCGGGCCAGGCGGCGCGCGGCTGGGGCGTGCCGATGGCCACCGACATCGCCTTCGCGCTCGCCGTCCTGGCCGTCGTGGGCCGCGGCCTGCCGGCCCCGCTGCGCACGTTCCTGCTGACGCTGGCGACCGTGGACGACGTGTGCGCGGTCGTCGTGATCGCCGTCGGCTACACCTCGGGGCTGAACCTCGCCGCCCTGGCGGGGGCCGCCGCCGCGCTGGGCGTGTGGGCGTACCTGCAGCACGGGCGGGGCCGCGCGGTCACCGCCGTGCGCCGCGCGCTGCCCGCGTGGCTGCTGTACGGGCCGCTCGCCGTGCTGATCTGGGCGCTGGTGCACGCCTGCGGGGTGCACGCGACCATCGCCGGCGTCGCGATGGGCCTGCTCATGCGCACCCGGCCGTGGGACGGCGAGCAGGTGCCGCCCTCGCAGCGCGCCGAGCACGCGCTGCGGCCGTTCTGCGCCGGGGTGGTGCTGCCGGTGTTCGCGCTGCTGTCGGCCGGGATCTCCCTGTCGGGGGCGGGCGGCTTCTGGACGGGGACCGTGACCTGGGGCGTGCTGGCCGGGCTGCTGATCGGCAAGCCGCTCGGCATCGTCGGCGCCGCCTGGCTCACCGCCCGCCTCAGCAGCGCCCACCTCAACCCGCGGCTGGGCTGGAGCGACATCGCCGGCGTGGGCGTGCTGGGCGGCATCGGCTTCACCGTCTCGCTGCTGATCGCCGAGCTCTCCTACCCCGGGCCGGCCTACCTGACGCAGGCCAAGGGCGCGATCCTGCTGGCCTCGGCGGCGGCGTCCGTGCTGGCCGCCCTGATCCTCGGCGCGCGCGTCCGCCGGCACCGCGCGGCCGGGCCGCCGGCGGCCTAGCCGGGCAGCGCGGCGGCCAGGCGGGCGGCTAGGCGCGCGACCGCCGCGCGCAGCTCGGGGCCGCCCTCGACGCGGAAGGCGAACGGCACGGCCGGCAGCCACTCCTGGGCGTACATGGCAGGGTTGCCCGTGCTGCCGACCAGCACGCAGCCCTCGCCGTGCGGTTCGAGCCGTCCCATGGGCGGGTGCACCCAGGGCGCCACCTCGGCCAGGGGCGCGTCGAAGACCACGCGGGCCGCGTACGCCCACCCGGTGCCCAGGTTCTCCTCCAGCGCCGCCACCGGGTCCAGCCCGTCGGGCGGCCGGAAGCCGTGGACGGTCTCGTGGACGGCCCGGACGCGGTCGACCCGGTAGGTGCGGATCGCGCCGGCCCGGTGGGAGTGGCACAGCAGGTACCAGCGCCCGTACCGGACGACGACCGCCCAGGGGTCGACCTCGGCCTCCCACTCCGTGCCCGAGCCGCTCCGGTAGGCGATGCGGACCCGCCGCCGGGCCGCGGACGCGGCGACCAGCGCGCTGGTCACGGCGACGCCGGGACGGGCCGCGTACCGGTCGGGCGCGGCGGAGGCGTGCTCGCGCAGCGCGGCGGCCTGGCGTCCGACGCCTTCCGGCAGGGCCCGGATGACCTTGGACAGGGCGGCGCCCACCAGGTCGTCGGGATCGGTGGCGGCCGGCTGGCCGTCGAACACCGCCATGACCAGGGCCAGCGCCTCGGGCTCGGTGAAGGCGACCGGCGGCAGCCTGGTGCCGCGGCCGAGCCGGTAGCCGCCGTAGGGGCCTCTGGCCGACTCGACGGGGATGCCCGCCTCGCGCAGGATCCCGACGTACCGGCGGGCGGCGCGCTCGGTCACGCCCAGGGCCGCGGCCAGCTCCCCGGCCGTCACGCCGGGACGCTGCCGGAGGACCTCCATGGCGCGCAGGGCCCGCGCGGTGGGGCTGAGTTCGGTGGGCACCCGAGCAGATTAGGGCCGTCACGGCGGGAACCGGAAGTAGAACGTCCGGAATACGCCCTACCGTGTGGCGTCATGACCGACTACCGGGAAGACCTCCAGGTCCAGGACGTGAGCGTGCGGCGGGGCACGTTCACCCGGGTACGCCTGTTCGACGTCCGCGTGCGCGCGGCCGACCTGTCCGGCGTGCGGCTGCGCGGCGCCGAGCTCGTCGACGTCGAGATCAGCGGCGAGCTGCGGAACGTCGTGGTGAACGGCGTGGACATCGCGCCCCTCGTCGAGGCCGAGCTGAACCGCCGCATGCCCGAACGCGCCCGGATGCGCCCCGACGACCCCGAGGGGTTCGGCGAGGCGTGGGCGATCCTCGACCGCCTGTGGGCGGGCACCCTCGCCCGCGCCGCGACGTTCCCCGAGGCGGCGCTGCACCAGAACGTCGACGGCGAATGGTCCCTTCGTCCAGACGTTGCGGCACCTCAACTTCGCCTCGGCCGCCTGGGTCGGCCGGATGATCCTGGGCGACCCCTTGCCATGGCACCCGCTCGACCTGCCGTGGGACGAGGCGCCCGGCTGGGACGGCATCCCGTGGGACCGCGCGGCCCGGCCGCCGCTGGCGGAGGTGCTCGCCGTCCGCCGCGACCGCCGGGCGATGGTCGGCCGGGTCGTCGCCTCGCTCACCCCCGAACTGCTCGCCTCACACGTCACCCGTGAGGAGCCCGGCTGGCCGCGGCTGGCCGGCTTCCCCCTCAACGAGTGCCTGCACATCGTCCTGCACGAGGAATGGGAACACCGGCTCTACGCGGAACGCGACCTGAACGCACTGGAGAAAGAAGACTGACATGGACATCCTGCTCATCGGCGGCCTGTGGCTCGACCCGTCCGCCTGGGACGAGGTGACGCCCGCGATCGAGGCGCTCGGCCACCGTCCCGTGCCGGTCGCCCTGCCCGGCCAGGGGGACGGGAACACCGCCGCCACGCTCGCCGACCAGGTGGCGGCGGTGCTGGCCGCCGTGGACGCGGCCGACGGCAGGCCCCTGGTGGCCGGCCATTCCGCGGCCTGCACGCTGGCCTGGCTGGCCGCCGACGCGCGGCCGGACAAGGTGGCCAAGGTCGCCTTCATCGGCGGTTTCCCCGCCGCCGACGGCGCCCTCTACGCCGATTTCTTCGAGGCCGCGGACGGCGTCGTGCCGTTCCCGGGATGGGAGCCGTTCGAGGGGCCGGACTCGGCCGACCTCGACGAGGAGGCCAGGCGGAGGTTCGCCGCCGCCGCGGTCCCCGTCCCCGAGGGGGTGGCCAAGGGCGTGGTGCGGCTGACGGACGAGCGGCGGTTCGGGGTGCCGGCCGTCGTCGTGTGCCCCGAGTTCAGCCCCGCGCAGGCCCGGGAGTGGATCGACGGCGGCGACGTCAAGGAGCTGGCCCGGGTCGAGCACCTCGACCTCGTCGACCTCGACTCCGGGCACTGGCCCATGTTCACCGAGCCGGTCGAGCTGGCCCGCCTCCTGGCCGCCGCGGCCGACGGGACGCCGGACGGCTTGGCGACAAGGTAACCCTTCGTGTCCGAGAGCTTGACCCCGGGATGACGGGTCCGGACGCGTCCGGTTCGTAGCCTTGTGCAATGGCAAGGCTGACATGGACGGCCAAGTCGGTCCTGGTCACCGCGCTCGTTCTGGCCGGCGGGGCCGCCGCCGCGGCCGGGGCCGTGTTCCTGAGCATGAGCAGCGAGGACGGCGCCGCCCCCGAGCCGGTCGTCGCGTGGCTGCACGCCTCGGGCTCGACCGCGCAGAAGGGCGCCATGGACGCCTGGACCGGCGAGTTCGAGCGCGTCCACCCCGAACTGCGCGTCGTCTACGAGGCCAACGGCTCAGACCGCGGCATCGAGGACTTCATCGCCGCACGCAGCGCGTTCGTCGGCTCGGACGTGCCGATGACCCCCGAGGAGCAGACGCGGGCCGACCGGCGCTGCGGCGGCCGGGCCGAGCACCTGCCGATGGTCGTCTCCCCGGTCGCGGTGGCCTACAACCTGACCTCCGTGCCCGGCCTGCGGCTCTCCCCGGCGACCCTGACCGGCATCTTCACCGGGCGTCTCACCAGGTGGGACGCCCGCGAGATCGCCGCCGACAACCCCGGCCACCGCCTGCCGGCCACCCGCATCCACGTCTTCCACCGCTCCGGCCAGTCCGGCACCACCCAGAACCTCACCGAGTTCCTGCGGGCGACCGGCGGCTGGCCGCACCAGCCGTCCAGGACGTGGACCGGCGCCGGCCAGGGCGTCACCAGTTCCAGCGGCATGACCCAGGTCCTCCAGCACACCAGGGACTCCATCGGCTACGTCGAGTACGGCTTCGCCGGCAGCGCCCGCCTGAGCACCGCGGACGTGCGCAACCCCGCCGGGGAGTTCGTGGCGCTGTCGCCGGAGAGCGCCGGCAGGGCCCTGCAGGGCGCCACGGTCGAGAGCGGCGAGCGCGGGCTGGTGCTGACGTTCGACCACCGGCGGCCGGTCCCCGGCGCCTACCCGATCGTGCAGGTCACGTACGAGATCATCTGCGCGGGCCGGGCGGATCCGCTGGTGCGCGCCTTCCTCGGCTACGCCGCCGGCGACGCCGGCCAGTCCTACCTGGCCCTGTACGGCTACGCCCCCCTGCCGCACGACCTGCTCGCCCAGGTACGCGGCCGCCTGGGAGCCACGAGCTGAACGGCCCGCCGGATTTCCCGGAACAGCGGCCGCCGGCAGGATTAGCCGGCCGCATCCGGTGAAGAGAGGACGCCATGAACGCGAACATCCGGTCGCGGGCCGCATGACCGGTCCAGGCGACGAGCAGCCCGTGGTCCTCGCCCCCCTGGCGGCCGCGGAGCACAGCGAACTGCTCGACACCACTCCCGGGTTGTGGGTGGACGACGGCGACGACGACGATCCGGTGCTGATGCGCGCCGACGGCCGGCCGGTGGACACCTGGCGGCAGCACTACCCCTACGACGAGCGCCTGTCCAGGGAGATCTACGAGCGGGACAAGCGGCTGCTGCAGATCGAGCTGCTCAAGCTGCAGTACTGGATCAAGGCCACCGGCCGCCGGCTGGTGGTGTTGTTCGAGGGGCGCGACGCGGCCGGCAAGGGCGGCACGATCAAGCGCTTCATGGAGCACCTCAACCCGCGCGGGGCCACGGTGGTCGCGCTGGAGAAGCCGAGCGAGCGCGAGCGCGGCCAGTGGTACTTCCAGCGCTACATCGCCCACCTGCCGGCCAACGGGGAGATCGTGCTGTTCGACCGCTCCTGGTACAACCGGGCGGGGGTCGAGCGGGTCATGGGCTTCTGCGACGTGCACGAGTACCTGGAGTTCATGGAGCAGGTGCCGCGCCTGGAGGACCTGCTGGTGGACTCGGGGCTGCACCTGGTCAAGCTCTGGTTCTCGGTCTCGCGGGCCGAGCAGCGCACCCGGTTCATCATCCGCCAGGTGGACCCGGTGCGGCAGTGGAAGTTGTCGTCGATGGACCTGGCGTCCCTCCGCAAATGGGACGACTACACCCAGGCCAAGGAGGACATGTTCCTGCACACCGACACCGAGTCGGCGCCCTGGACCGTCATCAAGAGCAACGACAAGAAACGCGCCCGGCTGGAGGCCATGCGCCACGTGCTCAGCCTCTTCGACTACGACGACAAGGACGACGAGGTCGTCGGCGTGCCCGACCCGCGGATCGTGATCTCGGCGGGGGACATCTTCGACGAGGACCACGTCGCCTCCCAGGGCGCCGACCCGTGACCGTCCGGCGCCGGCCGGCCGCCGGTGGTCGGCCGGCCGGTGGTCAGGGGGCCGGTGGTCAGGGGGCCCTCGCCGCCCCCTGACCGGCCCGTCGTCAGGCGGGCAGGACGTTCTGGGGGTACTCGCCCTCGTAGTTGCCCGGGTTCTCGAAGACGAACACGATGTAGGTCTCGAACCCGTCGGGGCCCTGGCCGGCGACGCGGGCCGCGCCGACCCTCCTGGTGTCCTTCCAGACGAGCTGGCTGAAGTGCCCGGTCCTGGCCGGGTCGCCCGGCGGGTTCGCCCAGTTGTAATCGGCGATCTCGTTGTACCAGGCGGTCACGGCGTCGCCGGCGGTCTTCGGCGTGGAGCCGGAGGACATGCCCCAGAAGATGTTCTCGCCGGTGGTGTCGCGCAGGCCGTCGTGGCCGGCCGACAGCTTGGCGTACTCCGAGCGCGAGGACGCGCGCTCCTTGGCGTACTCGACGAGCCTGGCGTCCATCTCCATGGGGGGCGCGTGGTGCTTGGCGCGGTAGGCGTTGGCCTCGTTCAGTGCTTCGGCCAGGAAGCTGTCGCTGGTCGCGTCCGGAAGGGCGGGACGGGTTCCGGCCATCTCGATCACCTCGTCGTGAACGGGAGAAGTGGGGACCACCGAAGCCTGCGCCCGGGTGGGTCGCCGGTCAACGTCCGGATGCGGCCAGCGGGCGCCGGCGAAAGGGCCGGATGAATTCCTGCCGTTGATTCTGAAATCAATTCCGGCGTGCTAGATTCGGGAGGATTAAATGCTCGGGTAAGCATGAATTCCTGCTCATTGGAGAATGATGAGATCGCTGGTCGTCGAGCGTATTGAGATATTCGTCGTGGAATTGCCGTCCATCCGTTCGTTCAGCATTTCAGGGGGAAACGTCACCACCGAGGGGAAGCCCGCCGAGCGGGTTCTCGTCAAGGTGACGGCCGGCGGGGTGACCGGCTGGGGCGAGGCCACGCCGACGCCCGCCTGGACGTACGAGACCGTGGAGTCGATCTCGACGACGATCGCCGGCTACCTGGCCCCCGCCCTCCTCGGCCGCCCCGCCTGGGACCTGGACGGCGCCTGCGCGGCCTACGAGAAGGTGATCAACCGCGGGCTGACGATCGGGTCGCCCATCGCCAAGTCCGCGCTCGACATCGCCCTGCACGACCTGCTCGGCCGGGCCCTCGGGGTGCCCGTCGGCGTGCTGTGGGGCCAGCGCCGCCTCGACCGGATCACGCTCGGCTGGATCGTGGCCGGTCAGACGCCCGGCGAGGTGCGGCAGGCGGTCGAGGAGGGGCGGGCGGAGGGCTACCGCGCGTTCAAGGTCAAGGTCGGCCTGCACGACGAGGCGACGGACCTGTCCGTCGTCGCGGCCGTCAGGGAGGCGGCCCCCGGCGCCCCGCTGTGGGTCGACGCCAACCAGGCCTACACCGTGGACGGCGCGCTGCGCATGGCCCGCCGGCTGGCCGACCTGGACGTCACGGCGTTCGAGCAGCCGCTGCCCGCCAACGACGTCACCGGGCTGCGCCGCCTGCGCGACCACAGCCCGCTCCCGGTCGCGCTCGACGAGAGCCTGCGCCACCCCTCCGACCTGGCCACGTTCGTCAAGCTCGACGCCGTCGACATCGCCATCGCCAAGGTGCAGCGGTCGGGCGGGCTGACCTTGTCGCGCCGGCTGTGCCAGCTCGCCGAGGACGCCGGGCTGCGTATCATGGGCTCGGGGCTGACGGACACCGACCTGGGGTTCGCCGCCTCGCTGCACCTGTTCGCGGCGTTCGGCGTGGACACCCCGGTCGACCTCAACGGCCGCCAGTTCGTGCGCTCGGCGTACGTCGGCGGCCCGACGGTGGAGGTCTCGGACGGGACGGCCCTGGTGCCCACCGGCCCCGGCCTCGGCGTCGAGGTGGACGAGAACGCCGTCCGCGCCCTGTCCACGGCCCACTGGACCGTCTGACGAACGAAAACCGGGGGCCGGGACGCGCGTCCCGGCCGCTGCGCACAAAGCGGCTCGACAACAGCTTCATCGTCACCACCGGCGCGTGCCGGCTCCCGCAGGGAAAACAGGGCCAAAATTATCAATATTACAAGGCGCCGTAATAACCTTCGGGCGTCCAGGAGCTAGCGCAGCCAGTCGTCCAGGTGGGCGGCCACGAACTCGTCGTCCACCAGCCACGGATAGGCCGCGCTCACCCGCGCGATCTCCGCGGCCTGCCCGGGCGACAGGCCCTCGTCCGGGTCCAGGCACCACGTCCCGGCCAGCAGGCCCTGGCGGCGCAGCACCTCGTGCACCCCGGCGATGCAGCCGCGGAACCCGCCCGCCACGTCGAACACCGCGCCGTTGGCGTCGGTGAGGTCGCCGGCGCGGGCCAGCAGGGAACGCAGGACCTCGTCGTCGCCCGCCCAGGCCCGGCGCACCTCGTCGAACATGAGCACCGCCGCCCGCGTCCACACCGCCCACTGGCCGAGCAGCCCGCCGACGATCCGGCGGCCCGCGACGGGGGAGAGCAGGTCGGCCAGGATGTTGTCGTCGTTGCCGGTGTAGAGCGCGAGGTCGTCGCCGCGCCCGGACGCCGCCACCGCCCTGACCACGTCGAGCGTGCGATACCGGTCGAAGGGCGCCATCTTGATCGCCACCACCGACTCCTGCTCGCTCAGCGACCGCCAGAACGACGGGCCGAGCCGGCGTCCGCCCACCGCCTCCTGGAGGTAGAAGCCGATCACCGGCAGCACCTCGCCCACCGCCGAGGCCCGCGCCAGCAGCTCCGGCTCGCCCGCGCCGGGCACCTGGGGCGACAGCAGCACCGCGTGGTAGCCCAGCGACGCGGCCAGCTCCGCCTCCGCCACGGCCTGGGCGGTGTCGCCGCACGCGCCCGCGACCATGACGAACGGCCGCTCCGCCTCCTTCGCCACGACCTCGGCGGCCAGCTCCAGCACCGGCCGCAGCAGGCCCGCCCGGCGGATCTCGAACTGCGTCGTGTGCACCGCCACGGCCGCGCCGCCCGCCCCCGAGGCCAGGTAGTAGCGGGTGAGCGCGCGCTGGCGGCGCTCGTCCAGAGTGCGCCCGGCGGTCAGCGCCAGCGGGTGGGCGGGGATGACCGTCCCCTCCCGCAGCAGGTCGATCGACATCTCAGAACCTCCCGTCGCGTACCGCGAACTTGGTCGGCCTGCCCGACAGGGGCAGCCCGCGCGACAGCCAGCCGGCCTGCCAGGCGATCAGGGTGTCCAGCGGCACGTCCGGGTAGCCGAACAGGCCGTGGCAGCGCGAGGCGTCGCTGAGCAGCGCGGTGCCGCTCTCGGCGCCGGTGAAGGACGCCTTCGTCCCCATCGCGGCGGCCAGCCGGGCCGCCGTGCGCCGCACCGAGGCGGTCTCCGGGCCGGTCAGGTTCAGGGTGAACGCCTCCGGGGCGCGCGCGTGGCGCAACGACCGCAGCGCGACCTCGTTGGCGTACCCCTGCCAGACGACGTTGACGTGCCCGGTGGTGAGGTCGACCGGCTCGCCCGCCGCCACGGTGGCCGCGAGGTCGGCCAGCACGCCGTAGCGCAGGTCCACCGCGTAGTTCAGGCGCAGGATCGCGACCCTGGTGCCGTACGCCGCGGCGGCGTGCTCGAAGACGCGTTCCCGGCCCAGGCAGCTCATCGCGTACTCGCCCACCGGGTCCGGCCGGTCCTCCTCGGCGCTGCCGCCGCCGGCCACGTCCACCAGCGGGTACACGTTGCCGGTGGAGAACACCGCGATCGCGGAGTCGCGGTAGCGCCTGGCCACGGCGGCCGGCAGCGCCGCGTTGACCGCCCACGCCTGGTACGGCGCCGCCGACGTGCCGAACTTGGCGCCCGCCATGAACACGACGTTGGCCGCGTCGGGCAGCCCGGCCAGGTCGCCGCCGGACATCAGATCGGCGGCGACCACCTCGACGCCCTCGTCGGCCAGCGCCCGCGCGGCCCGGCCGTCCGACCAGCGGGACACGGCGTACACGCGGGCCGAGCCGCGGCCCGCCGCCTCCAGGGCCCGCCGGGCCAGCCGGACCAGGCTCGGCCCCATCTTGCCGCCCGCGCCGAGCACGACGAGGTCGCCGTCGAGCCCGGCGACGTCGGCGGCCAGCGCGGCCGACGGGGTGGCCAGCCGGTCCTCCAGCTCCTGCTCAGAGGTGAACATGTGCGGCTCCTTCGGGTCGCCGGAAGGCCATGCCCATCCGGTCCGGCAGGGGGAGGTGATCGGCCGGCCGCCGGGTGAAGCCGAGCAAGTCGTCCCGACGCACCGGGGCGGTCAGGGGGGTCACCGTCCCAGCACCGTTCGGAAGGCGGCCAGGGCCTCGCCGACGGGCGCCGCGTCGGGGTACCAGGCGCGCTCCCACTCCAGCGCCAGGAAGCCCGCGTAGCCGATCCGGTCCAGCTCGGCCAGCACGTCCGGCACGCCCACCGCGCCCTTGCCCGGCAGCACCGGCGCGAGGTCGGCGGGCGAGGCGGCGTCCTTGATCTGCACGTGCCGCAGGTAGGGGGCCAGCGCGTCCGCGGTGGCCGCGGCGCTCTCACCGGCCCGCCACGGGTTGACCACGTCCCACAGCGCGCCGACGCGCGGCGAGCCGACCCCGGCCAGCACGCCGGCCACCGCCTGGCCGGTCAGGAACACGTCGTGCGTCTCCAGCAGCACGTCCACGCCGTTGTCCGGCAGCCGGCCGGCCACGTCCGCGAGCCTCCGAGTCGCGGCGGCGGCCGGGTCGTCCTGCCCTTCGACGCCGCCGAAGACCCGCACGTACGGCGAGCCGAGCGCTTCGGCGATCTCGACGTGGCGCAGCACCTCGGCCACCGGGTCGCCGTCCGGCCGGGCCACGCGGGTGTAGGAGCACACGGCGACGATGCCGATCCCGGCGGCGGCGAACGTCCGGGCGATCGAGCGCAGCTCGGCGTCGGGGGTGTCCGGCGCGACGAGCTCACCTTCGGCGCAGCGCAGCTCGACGGCGGCGCAGCCGTACCGGGCGGCGGTGGCGACGACCTCCGCGGCCGGTGCGCCCGGCATGCCGAGCGTGCTGAACGCGAGCGGGTTCATGACTGTCCCTTCACTGTGACGGTGGAACCCCGGCGGGCGGACTCGTAGACGGCCAGGGCGACGTCGAGGACCGACAGGGCGTACTCGGCGGTGACCTCGGGGGCGGTGCGGCCGGCGCAGGCGCGCGCGAAGTCGGTGAGCTGCGCGGCGAACGCGGTGGCCATCTCGCCGATGCCGGGCGCGGCGACCTGCGTGGCGACGCCGCCGCGGAAGGACCAGACGCCCTCGCCGCGGCTGATGCGCAGCGCGCCTTCGCCGCACACGATCTCGGCCTCGTCGGTGAACGGCAGGCCGGTGCCGGTGACCGAGAGCGTCGACCGGGTGCCGTCGGCGTGCCGGGCCAGGGCGACCGCCTCGGTCTCCACCGACCCGCCGGCGGGCCCGGCGACGTGCGCGGTGACCTCCGCGATCGGCGAGCCGACCAGCATCTGGAGCTTGTCGATGCTGTGCGTGCCGACGTTGAGCACGATGCCGCCGCCGGCCATGTCGGCGTCGAGGAACCAGCGGGGACGCGTGGGGTCGGCGTAGTCGGCGGTGCGCCGCTCGGCGGCCACCACGACCTGGCCGAGCTCGCCCGAGGCGAGGAACCCGGCCGCCGCGCGCAGCATCGGGACGAAGCGCAGCACGTGCCCGACGGCGAACACGACGCCGGCCGCCCGGCACGCCTCGATCATGCGGACGGCGTCCTCGCGGGTGGTGGCGATCGGCTTCTCCACGAGCACGTGCAGCCCGGCCGCGGCGGCGTCGAGGGTGATCGGGGCGTGCAGCGCGTGCGGCACGGTGATCACGACCGCGTCGAGGCCGCCGGCGTCGAGCATCGCCCGGTGGTCGGTGAAGACCCGCGCGCCGGCCTCGGCGGCCAGCTTCTCGGCCGCCTCGGCCCGGACGTCGCACACCGCGGCGACCTTCACCTGCCCGGCGCTCTGGCGGGCGGCGGCCACGTGGAACTCCGCGATGGTGCCCGCGCCGATGACGCCCAGGCGCAGCCCGGATGTTGTGGTCACGTTTTCCTTTCCGGATCGGACATGGGCTCTGGTCAGCCCTTGAGACCCGCGGACATGGTTCCGCGGACGAAGTAACGCTGGGCCAGCACGAACACCACCAGCATCGGCAGCAGGCTCATCATCGCCGCGGCCGTCACGAGCTGGTCGTTGCCGACGAACTGCCCCTTCAGGCTCAGCACGCCGACCGGCAGCGTGTAGTTCTCCGGCGAGGTGAGGTAGATCGTGGGCTCCAGCACGGCCTTCCAGGAGGTGGTGAAGGTGAAGACCGCGAGCGTGGCCAGGGCGGGCTTGGCCAGCGGCAGGTGGATGCGCCAGAACACCTGCCAGGGATTGGCGCCGTCGAGGCCGGCCGCCTCCTCGAAGTCCTTGGGGATGCCGAGGAACGTCTGCCGCATCAGGAAGATCCCGATCGGCGTGGCCAGCCAGTACGGCACGATGAGCGGCAGCATCGAGTCCAGCCAGCCCAGCGAGCGGAACAGCAGGAAGTTCGGGACGATCGTGATGACGGTCGGCAACATCATCGTGCCCAGCGCCATCGTCAGCAGCGCCTGTTTGCCCGGCAGCCGCATCCTGGCCAGGGAGTGCCCGACCATGGCGCTGGTCAGCACGTTCCCGGCCACCGCGAGCACCGCGATCACCAGGCTGTTGGCCAGGTAGAGCCCGAACGGCGTGCGCCGCCACACCTCGGCGTAGTTGTCCCACTGGACCGGGTCGGGGATCCACGCGGGCGGCACCTGGATGTACTGGGCGAAGCTCTTGAGCGAGTTGCCCAGCGCCGCGGCGAACGGCAGCAACATGACCGCCGCCCCCGCCAGCACCAGCACGTACGAGACGGTCTTACGCATAGTGCACCCACCTGCGCTGGAGCCGGAACTGCACCAGGGTCAGCGCGAGCACCAGCACGAACAGCACCCACGCCACGGCCGAGGCGTAGCCCATCTGGAAGAACTGGAAACCCTGCCGGTAGAGGTAGAGCACGGTCAGCTCGCTCGCGCCGTGCGGCCCGCCGTCGGTCATCACGAAGACCTGCTCGAACGACTGCAGCGTCTCGATGGAGGTGAGCACCAGCACCAGGAACGTGGTGCCGGAGATGCCCGGCAGGGTGATGTAGCGGAACCGGTTCCAGGCCGACGCGCCGTCGATCCTGGCGGCCTCGTAGCGCTCCTCGGGGATGGCCTGCAGGCCCGCCAGGAAGAGCACCGTCATGTAGCCGACGCCCTTCCAGACCGCGACCGCCGCCAGCGTGGGGATCACCAGCGCGGGATCCTGCAACCAGTTCTCGGCCGACAGCCCGAGGAAGCCGAGCACCTGGTTGGCGATGCCGGTTTGCGGGTTGAAGACGGCGTCGGCCACGTAGGCGACGACCACCCATGAGGAGACGACCGGCACGAAGTAGGCCGCGCGGAACAGCGCCATGCCGCGCAGCCGCTGGTTGAGCGCGACCGCCAGGGCCAGCGCCAGGGCCGTCTGGGTGGGCACGAACAGCACCGCGAAGTACGCCGTGTTGCCGAGCGTGCGCCAGAACGTCGGGTCCTCGAAGAGGCGGGTGAAGTTGCCGAACCCGACGAACCGCGGCGCGGACATCAGGTCGTACTCGGTCATGCTGAAGAACAGGGAGGCCAGCAGCGGCCAGGCGGCCAGCGCGACCAGGTGCAGGAGGTAGGGCGAGGCGAACGCGAAGGCCCAGGCCCGCTCGCCGGTGCGCCGCCGCCGGGCGGGCGGCCGCGGCTCGGCGGCCACCTGCCCGGAGCGCCTGGTGAGCACCGTCACTGCGTCTTCCCGGCGTAGAAGCGGTCGATGACCTCCTGGGCCTCCTTCTGCCCGGTCTGCAGCGCGGTGGCGACCGGCGTGGCGCCCGACAGGGCCTCGTTCATGCGCTTGGCCAGGGCCTCGGTGTACTCCGACCACACGGCGTTGGTGCCGAGGTCGGTGGCCGCGTCGAGCGACTCCAGGAAGACCGGGCCGCGGTCGGCGGGCAGGGCCGTGGCGGCGACCTTCTTGTTGATCGGGATCGCCTCGCCCAGCTCGGCCCACTTGCGCTGCGGGCCCTCGCCGGAGAAGAACGTGATCCACTTCCACGCCGCGTCGGCCTGGGCGGGGGAGGCGCCCTTGCCGACCACCCACGAGTTGACGATCGCGACGTTGCCGCGCCCGGCCGGGCCCTTCGGCAGCGGCGCCACGCCGAAGTCGACGCCCGCGCTCACCGCGGGCAGCGTCCGGGCGTAGATGCCGTACGACATGGCGACCCGGCCGGTCGCGAACAGCGTGTGCACGACGCCCTTGCCCATGGCCTCGGTGGTCACGTAGTCGGGGGCGAAGCCGTCCTTGCCCATGGCGCGCAACATCCAGTCGAGCGCGGCCGTGGACTGCGGGCTGTCGACGACGACCTTGCGGCCCCCGTCGGTGACGACGTCGCCGCCGAAGGCCTTGACGATGGGCCACCAGCTCTCGGTGAACCCCGGCGAGTACGCGCGGAATCCGTAGGTGTCGGGCTTGCCGTCGCCGTTGGCGTCCTTGGTGAGCTTCCTGGCCGCGGCGGCCAGGTCGTCGTACGTCCATTCGGCCGTGGGCTCGGCGACCTTGGCCTCGGCGAACAGCTTCTTGTTGTAGAAGAGCACCGGGGTCTGGGCGCCCTGGGGGAAGCCGAAGACCCGGCCCTGGGCGTCGCGGTTCAGCTCGATGCCGGAGAAGTCGGCGGCGTTGACGGTCTTGACCCGGTCGCTCAGGTCGGCGAGCGCGCCGCGGGCGGCGAACTCCTGCACGAGCACGCCGTCCGACAGCCACACCTGGGGCGCCTGGCCGCCGGCGATCTGCGTCCTGAGCCGCTCGAAGAACTTGACGTACGGCGCGACCTCCAGCTGCACCTTGATCGACGGGTTGGCGGCCGTGAACTCCTTGACGAGCTCCCGCATGGTCGTGTCGGCCGGGTCGCCCGCGGCGGCGTAGAAGCCGAGCTTCAGGGTGACCGCCCCGGAGTCGTCGGCCGGGCCGCCGCACGACGCCGTGCCGGCCACGGTGAGGACGGCCGCCGCGGCAGCGGCGAGCACGCGCACTCTCATTGGGTCCTCCAACAGGAACGAAGAGGGGGAAGGGGGGTGAGGGGGACGCCGCCGTCACGTCGGGACGCGGACCTCGACCAGGCTGCCGGAGGCGGCTCCGCAGGAGGCGCGGACGGCCAGGCGGGGCTGCAGCACGACCCGGCAGACCGGGGCGGCGGGGCCGAGCTCGATCCGCCGCAGCAGCAGTTCGGTCGCCATGCGGCCGACCTCGGCCTTGGGCGGCGAGACCGCGGTGAGCGGCACCTCCGACAGGTCGGCGACCTCGTCGTCGTAGGCGACGACGGCGATGTCGTCGGGCACGGTCAGGCCGACCCGGCGCAGGTAGGGCAGCAGCGCGGTGGCCTCGCGGTCGCCGAGGCACACCACCGCGCGCACCTTCTCGGCGACCAGCGCGTTGGCGTAGGCCAGCATGTCGGGGCCGGTCCAGACGGGCTGCCTGGCCACGGCCTCCGGGATCTCCGGAAGCCCGAGGTCGGCGACGGCCTGGCGGTATCCCGCGAAGACCTGCTCGGAGCTGGCGGTGCCGATCCGGCCGAGGTAGCCGATCCGGCCGCGGCCGAGCCCGCTCAGGTGCTGCACCGCCGCGTAGCCGCCGCCGTGCACGTCGGTGCAGACGTAGGAGGTCGGGTCGGCCGGGCGGGGGTCGGCCGGGCGGCGTTCCACCAGGACGTACGGCACGGGCAGCCCGCGCAGGCGGGCCAGGTGGGCGTCGGGGTCGGCGGCGAGGTGCAGGTTGGGCACCAGCAGCAGACCGGCCACGCCGACGTCGACGAGCTGCTGGATCTGCCCGGCCTCGACGTCGGGGTCGTAGTTGGAGCAGGCCAGCACGAGCTGCACGCCGGCGGCGGTGGCCGCCCGCTCGATGCCCTGGACGACCTGCGGGAAGTAGTAGGTGGTCGACGGGACGAGCGCGCCGATGAGACGCGGCCTGGCCCCCGGGCTGACGGAGCTGGTCACGAAGGTGCCCGACCCCTGCCGGCGCCGGACGAGCCCCTCCTCGACGAGGAGGTCGACCGCGCGGCGCACGGTGTTGACCCCGACCGAGTAGGTCTGCGCCAGCTCGGACTCGGTCGGCAGCCGGCCGCCGACCGGCCAGCGGCCCTGCACGATCTCCTGCCGCAGGCGCGCCGCGAGGGTGCGGAATCGCCTTCCCCTGGGGAGGGAATTCATTCCTTCAGGTGGCTCCATAACGAGATTCTTCTCGTCATTCCAAAGTAATGTCAACCCTAAATTCACTCCGTTATTCGCGACATATTAGGAATGAATTCCGCCCCTTTGGAGCTCACCAGCGGGCCGTGACGTCCTTGTCGCGGTCGTAGGCGGCGGCCCAGTAGCGGCCCGCGGCGGTCAGGCGGTGACCGGCGAAGCCCACCTCGCCGGTCGGCTGCTTCAGCGCCTCCGACGTCGCGGTGGCCCAGCCGTCGGCGCCCGCGGTCACCGTCACGTAGCGGCCGGCGGAGAAGGTGAAGCGCCCGCGGATCGTGGCGGCCACCGGCTGCCCGCTCTCCTTGTCCACCACCCGCAGCCGGACGCGGGCCGCGCCGCCCTCCACCGTCACCGCCATCGACTGCACGACCATGGGCCGCAGGCCGCTCGCGCCGGTCGTCACGGTGACCGGGGCCGAGGGCGGGCCGCGGTGACCGGCCACGTCCACCGGCACGACGCGGTAGTGGTAGGCGGTGGCGGGCAGCAGGCCGGTGTCGGTGTGGGTGAGGCCGCGGGCCTTCCCGGCGAGCGTGCCGGGGCCCGGGGTGAAACCCGCCTCGGTCGAGCGGTGCACCTCGTAGTGGGCGACCTCGGTGTCGTCGCGCGCCCGCCCGTACGTCAGGTCCACCGTGGCATGGCCGAACGCCACGGCCCGCGGCGGCGAGGCCACGCCCGTGGGCGGCCCGGAGTCGGCGGGCGGCTCCGGCCACCTGGCCGAGGGCCCCCAGACCGTGGGCAGCTCCCGGTAGGAGTCGTAGTGGTGCAGCGCGATCCCGGCGAAGGCCGGGCTGCCCGCGAACGCCTGGGAGACCTTGGCCAGCTCGGCCTCCAGCACGTCCCTGCCCTCCTCGCGGAAGGTGATGCTGGACGGGTCGCCGCTGGTCGCGATGTCCAGCGTCTCCACGCCGACCACCACCGACAGCGGCCTGCCGATGCGCTCGGCGTAGGCCAGCTCGCCGGCCGCCTGCGCGATGATGCCGGGGCCGCCGTCCGCCTGGTCGCGGTAGTCCATGATCGCGATGTAGTCGCTGAGGTCCTGGACGTGCTCGGCCAAGGTGCGGGTGGTCCCGCCGTAGGTGATGCCGGTGCAGCAGGCGGAGGTGTCCAGCCAGCGCGGCACGGCCGGGCCGAACAGCAGCGGCTGCCCGGAGGCGTCCCGGCGGGCGATCATCGCGCGCAGCGTGTCCAGCCACTGGATCTGCACGTCGGGCTTGCCGCTGGTGAACCAGGGCAGGCTGTACGGCTCGATGTCGACGTTGATCCCGTCGAACCGCTCCGCCGGCTTCGAGGACAGGTTGTAGTCGAGCACCCGTTCCATCTCCCCGACGGCCCGCTCGCGGTAGCGGGACAGCGCCCCCAGGTACGGCGGCCGCGTCCCGCCGGCCACGGTGGCGTGCACCTTCATGCCCCGGCCGTGCGCCCAGGCCACCAGGTCACGCAGCCCGGGACGCGCGTCCTCGATCATGTCGCGCCCGGCGTAGGTGTCCACGCCCAGGTAGAGCGTCGATCCGGCGGGCAGGACGGTCTCCAGCAGGCGGCGCGAACCGGGGTTCAGCACCAGGTTGTAGGACGCCTTCTCCCAGATCCACATCGCCCGGTCCTGCCGGTGCGGCACCGGGGCCTGCCCGCGCGCCGCGCCGAGCGCCACGTACGTGGTGGACGACCGGGACACGTGGCCGCGCGCGTCCACCGCCTCGGCCTCCAGGCTCGCCATCACGTCGCCGTACCGGGCCGGGTTCAGCAGCGCGACGTAGCGTCCTCGCGCGCCGGCGGCGGGCTGCCAGGGGCCGCCGTTGACGCGGACCCGCACCGAGCGCACGTCCGCGCCGGCCACGTGCACCCGGACCGGCGTGGGACGGGTGAGCCGGGCCCCGTCGGCGGGCTCGGCGATCGCCACGCGCGGGGCCCTGGCCCGCGGGTTGTCCACGCGCAGGGTCAGCGGCGGCGACCAGGCGCCGTAGCGGGTGTCGGCGGCCGTGGCCTTGGCGTAGACCTCGATCTCGCCGTCCAGGGCGCGGGTGTCGAGGTCGTAGGACCAGGTTCCGCTGTCGTCGGCGTCGGGGTCGGTGACCTGGGCCCGTTCCACGCGCTCGCCGTCCACCACGACGGACACGTCGTAGGCGGCGGTGAAGCGGCCGGTCAGCCGGATCAGGCCGGGGGCGAGCTCGGCGGCGTCGATCACCACCGACGGCGGGTCGGCCGCGCTCGCCACGGCCGGTGCGGCCACGGCGAGCGGCACGGCGAGCGGCACGGCGAGCGGCACGGCGAGCGCGAGCGCGCCCGCGATTCTCCACAGCCTTTCGGGCATGAAGCCACCTCCATAGGAATGAATTAACGCCGGAAACGGATATGTCCGGACATTGAATCCATGAGATGGCGAAACGATAGCCCCGAATTTCCGGAAGAAGAATGGCATGAATTCCGGCCACCGAATGGGCGAGGTGCTCTCGGACCCGAGACGGGCCCCGCGCCGACGCGGAAGGCGGGCGGGATCCCTCTGACGGGGGAGGGGGTTCGCGCGCGGTGGGGAGGGGCGGGCGCCGGGCGGTCCCTAGCGTTGCGGGCATGGTCGACTCTCATCGCCCGCGGCGCTGGCCGGCGTACGGGCTGGCGGCGCTGATGCTCGGGTACGCGGCGGGCAAGGCCGCCTTCGCCGTCCAGGGCAGGCTCGGTTTCCCCGGCGGGCCGCCCGTGCCGGCGGCCGAGGCCGCGGGCTACTTCCTGGGCCCCTCACTCGCGCAGGGGGTCGCGGCGGCCTCCGGGGTGCTGGGGGCCTGTGTCGCCGTGGCCACCGTCACCGCCGCGGGCCGCCGGCTGCCGCGCGCCGCGATGCTCGCCGTGCTGGCGGTGATGCTGGCGGCGCTCGGCGGGGGCGCGGGCATCATGATCCTCGACGGGTTCGTCGGCCTCGGCGTCGGCTGGCGCTGGTACCACGGGATCGTCGGGCTCGTCGTGGCCGCCCTGGCCGCCGGGACGGCCCGGTCCTATTGGACGGCCACCCGCCCGGTCCGCCCGAGCCCCGGCCCGGCCCGGTCAGCCCCGTGAGAAGGCCGCGACCAGTTGCTCCGTGGTCAGGATGGCGTGGGCGAAGGTGGGGCCGTTGAGCTCGTGCGCGGCGTGCAACATCTCCGGCAGGTACGCGGCCGTCGCGTCGCGCACCAGCGTCACGTGGTAGCCCAGCTCCATGGCGAACCGCCCGGTGGACTCGACGCACGTGTTGGCCAGCACGCCCACGGCCACCACGTGCGTGACGCCGCGCTGCCGCAGCTGGAGGTCCAGGTCGGTGTTGGCGAACCCGCTCTGCGCCCAGTGCTCGGCGGCGACGACGTCGTCCTCCTCCGGCTGGAGGTCGGGATGGAACTCCCCGCCCCACGAGCCGCGCGCGAAGGTGTGCCGTTCCTGGATGCCGTGCTGCGTCGGGTTCGGATGGGCCCAGCTCTCGTAGTCGCCCGGCGCCCAGCGGCGGTGCGGGACGAACACCACCCGCACGCCGGCCGCACGCGCCGCGCCGATCACCGCCCGCAGGTTGTCCAGCAGGCCGATCGCCTGCGCCACCGGCCCGAGCCGCGGCCACACCTTGCCGCCCTCGGAGATGAAGTCGTTGTACGGATCGACCAGCAGCACCGCCGTGCGGCGCGGGTCGTAGGACTCGGTCATGGCCGCCCCCTCAGTTGCCGGTGGTCAGGACCATGCGGAAGCGGGCCTGCCCGGACATCATCCGCTGGTACGCCGTCGCGGCCTCCTCCAGCGGCGCCTCCTCCGTCCAGGCCCGCACGCCGCTCTGCGCGGCGAACCGCATGGTGTCCTGGGTGTCCACGGCGATGCCGGAGGCGTGCCCGTAGACCCGGCGGGCGCCGCCGACGAGCTGCAGCGGAGTGACGGCCAGCGGGTCGGTGTCGATGCCGACGGTGATGAGCTCGCCGCGCCGGCCCAGCCCGTCGATCGTGCCGGACATCGCCGCCGAGCTGGTCACCGTCGCCAGCACCACCTTGGCCCCGCCCCGCGCCAGCAGCGCGTCGGCGACCTGTTCGGCGGCGCCGTCGATGTAGTGGGCGGCGCCGAGCTCGCGGGCCAGCGGCTCCTTGTCCCTCCCGCGCGCGATCGCCACCGTGTCGAAGCCCATCCGCGCGGCGAACTGCACGCCCAGGTGGCCGAGGCCGCCCAGCCCGAGGATCGCCACGGTGTCGCCGGGCCGCGCCGAGCTGCGCCGCAGCGCGTTGAACACGGTCACGCCCGCGCAGGCCAGGGGCGCCGCCTGCACCGCGGTCAGCTCGTCGGGGATCGCGGCCAGGGCGACGGCCGGCGCCACGACGGAGTCGGCGAACCCGCCCGGGTAGGCGGCGCCCGGCACCTGGAGCTCCGGGCAGAGCACGCCGTCGCCCTCCCGGCAGGCGTCGCAGTGGCCGCAGCTCCCGCCGTACCAGCCGACCGCCACCCGGTCGCCCACGGACCAGCCCGCGACGCCGTCGCCGATCGCGTCGACGCGTCCGGCGATCTCGTGCCCCGGCGTGACGGGGAAGGCGGTGCCCGGCAGCGCGCCGCCGAGGATCAGCGCGTCGGAGTGGCACACCCCGCACGCCTCGACGGTGATCCGCACCTGGCCGGGGCCCGGTTCGCGGGTCTGCGCCGGGGCCTGGGCCATGGCGCCGCCGGGTTCGGCGACCTGGATGGAACGGTGCAGGGCAGAAGACGGCATGGCGTCCGCTCTTTCTACGTACGGGAAGCAGCGGCCTCGACGGGAGGCCCTCACAAGGGCAGCTTTTCCACTTCCGCCTCGTTTACCCCACCGGCGCGCGAAGGCCCGGGACCCTGACGCGGGTCCCGGGCCGCAGGAGCCGCCGGTCAGCCCGCGGGGACGACCGGGACGCCGCCGAAGGTCACCACCAGGCGGCCGTCCGCGGCGAAGGACCAGTTCAGGGCGCCGCCGTAGGCCGAGCAGCGGGAGCCGTTCGAGCCGGACCAGAACTGGTTGGAGGCGTCCGCGGAGCCGACGATCTTGTCGTTGGCGCCGCTGCCGGAGCGGCACGAGGTGTTGTCGCGGAACACCGAGGTGCCGCCGTCGAAGGAGAAGTTGCGCTCGGCGTTGTCGATGGCGACGTTGCCGCTGATCGACATCGTGCCGAGGTTGCGGTTGTAGGTGAAGCCGTGCTTGCCGTTGCGGTAGGCGATGTTGCGCCGCACGACGTGGTCGACCTTGATGTCCTCGCCGCCCAGTTTGTAGCCGTTGCGGTCGCCGTTCCCGGCCTGGCTGCCGTCGCTGAGCGTGCCGTTGCCGTAGGCCAGGGAGTCCTCGACGGTGACCGGGCCGATCGGGCCGGTCTCGGTCTTGGTGTAGAGGTCCCAGCCGTCGTCGATGTTGTTGCGGGACACCGCGTACCGGAAGACGTTGCCGGGCCCGACGGTCAGCTTGGCGGCGAAGCCGTCGGCGTCCTCGCCGTCGGAGTCGGCGTTGTCGTGCGAGACCGTGCTCAGCACGAGGTTGCCGGACGGCCACCGGCTCTGCGGCGTGTCGGAGGCGATGCGGGAGAGCTGCAGCCCGGTGTCGCGGTTGTACCGGGTCACCGACCGTTCGATGATGTTGCCGCTGCCGCCGACGAAGATGCCGTTGTCGCCGGCGCGCTCGACGGTGATGCCGTACAGGTGCCAGTACGAGCCGTTGACGGCGAGCCCGCGGTTGGCCGGGTCCTCGCTCTGGGCCGCGAAGTTCAGCACCGGCGTCTCGCCGGGGTAGGCCGACAACTTCTTGCGGGCCGCGGCGGTGCCGTCGTTGCCGGGGGCGATGGTGACCGTCTGGCTGAAGGCGTACGTGCCGCCGCGCAGGTAGATCGTGCCGCCCGCCGCGACGCGGGTGATGGCGGAGGTGAGCGTCGTCGGGTCCGACAGGGTGCCGGTCGCGCCGTCCCTGCCGGTCGGGGAGACGTACAGCGCGCCGGTGGGCGGCGGGACGGTGGGGGTGACGGTGGGCGTGACGGTGGGGGTCGGCGTGGGACTGGTGGTCGGTCCGCCGCCGGCGGGCTTGAGGGTCCACTGCTTGGTGGCGGCCGAGTCGCAGGAGTTCTGCTGCAGGAGGGCGCCCGGCGCGGTGGAGTCGTCCTTGACGTTGAGGCACTTGCCGCCGCCCGCGTTGACGATCCGGTACGCGTCGCCGGCGGCGGTGAGCTGCCAGGTCTGGGAGGCGGCGCCCGTACAGGTCTCCTGCTGCACGGGCTTGCCCGCGCTGGTGGAGGCGTCCCGGACGCCGGCGCACTTGCCGCTGTGCGCCGCCTTGACCTGGAAGCCGCTCCCGGCGGCGGTGAGGGTGAAGACCTGCCCGGCGGCCTCGGCGCAGGCGTTCTGCGCGAGTTGCACGCCGTCGCCGGTGCTCTGCCCCGGCACGGTGGCGCACAGGCCGCTGCCGCCGTTGACCAGCGTGTAGTTCCCGCCGGCCGGGGCCGCCGAGGCGGGCGTGTTCAGCCCGGCGACCAGGCCGCCGGCGGTGAGCAGGCCGGTGGTCAGCACGACCGCCAGTCTCGTCGCCAAGCATTGGTTCTTACGCACGTCCAGCTCCGTTTCGATGGAGGAGTGGAAGGGGGTGCCGCGCGAGCCTTGCCAACCGGTTGCAGTAACAGTGGCTTCGTGTCGAGGAAAGGTCAAGACGTCCAGGTAAAACTGCAAACGCTTCGAGCGTTCTGCCTGGTGGCGTGGTTATTTCTGCAACAACCGATTGCAGGAAAGTTGCGAACAGCGGTCAGCGGGTGAGGGGCAGCGGGCCGCTCTCGGGGGTGAAGAGCTGCTCGTCGAGATGGTCGACGGCGTAGTCGATCGCGCCCGCCACCACGCACTCGTCGCCCAGCGTGGACGCCCGCACCTCCGGCATGCGCATGCACCGCCGCTCCAGCCGTTCGCGCAGCGGCCCGAGCAGCACGTCCGCCGACCTGGAGAACCCGCCGCCCAGCACCACGACCTGCGGATCCAGGACGAGCACCATGGCGGCCGCGCCCACGGCCAGGTCGTCGAGATAGCGCCCGACCGCCTCCAGCGCCACCGGGTCGCCGTTCCTGGCGGCGGCCAGCGTGTAGCCCGCCGCGTCCTCCGGCGGCGTGCCCTCGGGGACGGCCGCGCACGAGTTGAGGTGCTCGGGCGCGTCGAACCAGCGGGCCTCGGGCAGCATGGAGATCTCCCCGGCCGCCGCCCCGAACCCCCGGTGGACCCGGCCGCCGATGATCAGCCCGGCGCCCATGCGCCTGCCGACGTGCAGGAACACCACGTCCTTGGCGCCCTGGGCGACGCCGCGCCGGGCCTCGGCCATGGCGGCCAGGCGGCTGTCGTTCTCGATCAGCACCTGGCAGGGGAACATCTCGCGCATCCGGCCCGCCAGGTCGAGGTCGCGCCAGGACGGGACGGCGGCCGAGTAGATGACCCGCCCGTCGATGTCGATGATGCCGATGGTGCCGACGGCGATCGTCCACAGGTCGGACACCGTGACGCGGCCGAGGGCCAGGCAGCCGGAGACGGCCCGCTCGATCGCGGCCAGGCGCTCCTCCAGCGGCGCGTCCGGCAGCACCGGCTGGCGGGTCTCGGCCAGGATCTCGCCGTCGAGGTCGGACAGGGCGGCGCGGATGTTGTGGCCGCCCACGTCGACGCCGACCAGGTAGCCGCTGTCGGCGCGGAAGCGGTAGCGGCGGGCCGGCCGGCCCATCGAGCCGGGGCTCGGCGGCACCTCCTCGACCCAGCCGAGGTCCATCAGCTCGCCGGCGACCTCCTTCATGGACGGCCGGGACAACCCGGTGCGCTCGGCCAGCGCCGACAGGGTGAGCGGGCCGGCCCGGCGCAACGCCCGGATGGCGGTCAGCGAGTTGAGCTGTCGCAGCCGTGACAGGTCGCCGCCGCGTAGATCCGCCATCGCCGTCCTTAACGTAGGTCTCCTCTGTAAGCAGAGATTATGCCAGGGCCCAGCTCGACGGCGCACCACCCACGAACCCCTCCAAATTGGGCGTTGACCCTCGGAAACCCACGGTGCTACTAATGAAGCGCTCCTTCGTAAGTTGAGAGAGATGAGGTCTGATGTCATTCGTTGACGTCGGCGAGATCAGGTGCGACCAGGCCCGGACCCGGGTGTTCGAGCACGGCTGGCAGTCGTGGAGCCCCACCGGCGCCTACGGGCTCGGCGACCTTCCGCCCAGACCCGCCGACGAGACGATCCAGATCCTCTGCTACCGGCCCGAGACGCCCGTCCCCGACGGCGTGTTCCAGGGCGAGGGGCTGCTGGCCGTCGAGACCGGGGACGGTGGGGTCGAGCTGTGGAGCGCGCCCGGACCGCTCCAGGTGCCCTCCGTGCGGGCCCGCCGGGAGGGCGACCGCCTGGTGATCTCCGCCGACGGCCCGGTACGCCACCACCGCGTCGAGGGCGACCTCGGCCGGGCCCTGCGCACCTGGGCGGACGGCATGGCAGAACCCAGGACGTTCCCCGCCGTCCCGCCGATGTGGTGCACCTGGTACGGCTACTGGGACAAGGTCACCGACAACGACGTCCTGGAGAACCTGGCGCTGGCCGACCGGCACGGCCTGACCGCCGACATGTTCCTCCTCGACGACGGCTACGAGGCCGGCATCGGCGACTGGCTGGACCCCAGGCCCGGCTTCGGCTCCCTCGCCCGCGCCCTGGACGCCGTCACCGGCTCCGGCCGCCGCGCCGGCATCTGGACCGCCCCCTTCCTCGTCGGCCACGACAGCCGCCTGTTCCACGAGCACCCCGACTGGCTGGTGGACGGCGCGTACGCGGGCCGCATGTGGAACCAGGAGCTGGCCGTCCTCGACGTCACCCACCCCGGCGCGGCCGAGCACCTGGTCCACGTGTTCGCCACCTTCGCCGCCATGGGCGTCACCCACTTCAAGCTCGACTACCTCTACGCCGGCGCCCTGGCCGGCCGCCGCCACGAGGACCTCGACCCGATCGCGGCCTACCGGCGCGGGCTGGAGCTCGTGCGGCGCGGCGCGGGCCCCGAGGCCACCCTGCACGGCTGCGGCGCGCCCATGCTGCCCAGCATCGGGCTGGTCGACATCATGCGGGTCAGCCCCGACATCGCGCCCACCCTGCACCCCCGGTCGGGCGACATCAGCCAGCCCTCCCAGCTCGGCGCCCGGCTGACCGGCGCGGCCCGCGAGTTCCTGCACGCCCGCTGGTGGGTCAACGACCCCGACTGCCTCATCGTGCGGCCCGAGGTGGAGGCCCGGCAGGAGTGGGCGGCGCACATCGAGGGCACCGGCGGCCTGCGCGGCTCCAGCGACCCGATCGCCGCCCTGGACGACTGGGGGCTGGCGACCACCCGCCGCCTGCTGGTCCCCACCGCCACGGACCCGTCGTGATCACCGAGACCGTCCGGGCGGCCGCCGAGCGGGCCCCGCGGCGGCCGCCGCGCAGGCGCACCCGTGACTGGCACGCCTACCTGTTCGTCGGGCCCAGCCTGTTCGGGGTGGTGGCGTTCCTGCTGCTGCCGGTCGTCATCGTCCTGGTGCTCAGCTTCTTCGACTGGGAGCTGCTGTCGGAGCCTTCCTTCGCCGGGCTGGACAACTACCGCCGGCTGGCCGCCGACGGCGAGAGCTGGCACGCCCTGGGCGTCACCCTCTTGTACGTCGTCCTGTGCATCCCGCTGCAGACCGTGCTGGCCCTGGTGCTGGCGCTGCTGCTGGACCGCAAGGTCAAGGGCCTGCGGCTGTACCGCTCGTTGTACCTGATCCCGTGGATGGCCACCCCGATCGTCCTCGGCCTGGTCTGGAACTGGATCTTCGACCCGCGCGACGGCGCGCTCAACAGCCTGCTCGGCCTGGCCGGCGTCACCGGCCCCGACTGGCTGTCCGACCCCGCCTGGGCGCTGCCCGCGATCGCGCTGGTCAACGTCTGGCAGCACACCGGCTACACCATGCTGTTCTTCCTGGCCGGCCTCCAGGGCATCCCGAAGGAGCTGTACGACGCCGCCGCCACCGACGGCGCCACCCCCGCCCAGCGGTTCTGGCGCATCACGCTGCCGCTGCTCAACCCCACGATGTTCTTCGTCATGGTGACCAACCTGATCGGCGCCTTCCAGGTGTTCGACACCGTCTACGTCATGACCAACGGCGGCCCCAGCCAGAGCACCGAAGTGCTCAACTTCCGCATCTACGAGACGGCGTTCAAGCAGTTCGACTTCGGCTACGCCTCGACCCTGTCGATGGTGCTGTTCGGGGTCATCCTGCTGGTGACGCTGGCGCAGGTCAGGTTCTTCGGCAAGCGCACCACCTACGACCTGAGCTGAGGCCCCCCATGATCAAGCGCACCCTGCTCCACGTCGTGCTCGCGGCCGGCGCGTTCGTCTCCGTCTTCCCGTACCTGCTGGTCGTGCTGACCGCCTTCAAGACGCAGTCGCAGCTCAGCTCCACCGAGCCGTGGCTGCCCGGCCTGCCGCCGACCACCGCCAACCTGACCCGGCTGCTGAGCGGCGACTTCCCCCGGTACGTGCTCAACACGCTGCTGATGACGGTCGTGCTCACCCTCGGGCAGCTCGTCTTCACCACCTTCGCCGCCTACGCCTTCGCGCGGCTGCGCTTCCGGGGCAGGGAGGCCCTGTTCTGGCTGTACGTCGCCACCATGATGGTGCCGGGCGCGGTCACGATGATCCCCCTGTTCCTCATCATGCGCGAGCTCGGCCTGGTCAACACCTGGTACGGCCTGCTCATCCCGTACGTGCTGGGCACCCCGTACGGCATCTTCCTGATGCGCCAGTTCTTCAAGTCCCTGCCCGCCGGGCTGGAGGAGGCCGCCCGCATCGACGGGGCCGGGCCGATGACCGTCCTGCTGCGCATCCTGCTGCCGCTGTGCCGCCCGGCGCTCGGCACCCTGACGATCATCACCGTGATCTCGTCGTGGAACAGCTTCATCTGGCCGCTGATCATCACCAGCGGCGACGAGACCAGGGTGATGACGGTGGCGCTCGCCACCCTCAAGGTCGGCATCGGCGTCGACTACAACCTGATGATGGCCGGCGGGCTGATCGCGCTCGTGCCGATGGTGGCCGTCTTCGTCTTCTTCCAAAGGCACATCGTCCGGTCGGTGGTCCTCACCGGCCTCAAGTAGCACACGAACAAGAGGTCAGCGAATGTTGCAATCCCCCCCGATTCGCTGGGCCGGGGCGCTGCTCTGCGCCGCCACGCTCATCCTGTCCGGCTGCGGGTCGGGCTCCGGAGACTCCGGCAAGGTGACGCTCACCTACCGGCTCTGGGACGACCAGCAGAAGGTCGGCTACGAGAAGGTGATGGCCGCCTTCGAGAAGGCCAACCCGGGCATCGACGTCAAGATAGAACTGCTGCCCTACGACCAGTACTGGACCAAGCTCACCGCCGACGCCGTCGCCGGGACCGCGCCGGACGTCTTCTGGATGAGCCCCACCCAGTTCCCCGAGTTCGTCACCAAGGGCGTGCTGGCGCCCGTCCAGGTGGACGGCTCCAAGTACCACCAGACCGTGGTCGGCTCGTTCACCTACCAGGGCAAGCTGTACGGCGTGCCGAAGGACTGGGGGATCGTCGGCCTGCTCTACAACAAGGACCTGTTCGCCAAGGCCGGCGTGACCATGCCGGACCAGCTCACCTGGGCGGCCGACGGCTCCGGCACCCTGCTCGACACGGCCCGCAAGCTCACCGTGGACGAGGCCGGCAAGCACCCCGGCGAGCCCGGCTTCGACCCCGCCAAGGTCACCACGTACGGCTTCGCCTCCTGGAACCACTACCAGACGCAGTGGATGAACTGGGTCAGCTCCAACGGCGGCAAGCTGCTGGACAAGCCGTTCGGCACCTACACCTTCAACGACGCCGCCTCCGTCCAGGGGCTGCAGTTCGGCGTGGACCTGGTCAACAAGCACCACGTCTCGCCGCCGGCCACCCAGACCAACCCGCCCACCGGCAAGGTCACCGACATGTTCAAGGCCGGGAAGGTCGCCATGTTCCCGGCGAACAACGCGCTGCTGCCGTTCGTCGCGCCGGAGGCCAACTTCGAGATCGGCGTCGCCGCCATGCCCGAGGGCCCGCAGGGCCGTTCGGTGAACCTCAACGGCCTGTCCGAGGCCGTCTCCGCCAAGAGCGCGCACCCGGCGGAGGCGATGAAGCTGGCCACCTGGCTCGGCACCGAGGAGCCGCAGAAGATGATGGCCGACGGCGGCTACGTCTTCCCCGCGCTCAACGGCCTGTCGCAGGGCTACGTCGACTACTGGAAGTCCAAGAAGCTCGACGTCTCGCCGTTCCAGAAGGAGTCGGAGGGCCAGACCTTCCCGCTGCCGGTCACCACCGGCTTCACCGGCTTCGAGAACAAGCTCAACCAGATCTTCAACGAGATGTACCTCGGCAAGCTCACCCCCCAGCAGGCCGCCGACCAGGCCGTGGCCGCCGGCAACGCCTCCGTTCAGTAGGAGCTCCATTGATCACCCGGCGATCGTTGTTCGCCGGGGGCGCGAGCCTGGGCCTCGCCGCCGCACTGGGTGCCTCACCCGTGCGCGCGGCGGCCCGCCGTGCCCCCCTGTCCGACCCGTTCCAGCTCGGCGTCGCCTCCGGCGAGCCCACGCCGGACGGCGTCGTCCTCTGGACCCGGCTGGCCATGGACCCGGTCGCGCTCGACGGGCTCGGCGGCATGCCGGACCGCGTCGTGCCGGTGCACTGGCAGCTCGCCTCCGACGAGAACTTCCGCCACGTCGTGCGCCAGGGCGTCGAGCAGGCCCGCCGCGAGTCGGCCCACAGCGTGCACGTCGAGCTGGACGGCCTGCGGCCGGGCGCGGAGTACTTCTACCGCTTCCGCGCCGAGGGCGAGATCAGCGAGGTCGGCCGCACCCTGACCGCCCCCGCCCCCGGCGCCCGCTCCCGGCCCCTGAACCTGTCCTTCACCTCCTGCGCCGACTACCAGACCGGCTGGTTCACCCCCTACCGCCGGATGGCCGAGGACCACCCCGACCTCATCGCCTTCCTCGGCGACTACATCTACGAGTACGGCGACTACAAGTACCCCGTCCGCGACCAGGCCGGCGGCGAATGCCTCGACCTGGCCGGATACCGGCTGCGGCACGCCCAGCACAAGGCCGACCCGGAGTCGCGGCTGGCCCACGCGATCGCCCCCTGGGTGGTCGTGTGGGACGACCACGACATCGAGAACGCCTGGGCCGGCGACGTGCCCGAGCAGCCCGACCCGCCCTTCCTCGCCCGCCGGGCGGCGGCCTTCCAGGCGTACTACGAGAACATGCCGCTGCGCCGCGCCCAGCGCCCCGACGGCCCGGCCCTGCGGCTCTACCGCACGATCCGCTGGGGCGCGGTCGCCAACCTGCACATGCTCGACACCCGCCAGTACCGCGACCTGTACGCCTGCACCGGCAGGAGCGGCACGGTCGGCGCCGACTGCGCAGAGCGGCTGGCCCCCAACCGCACGATGCTCGGCGGCGAGCAGGAGTCCTGGCTCGACGGGCAGCTCAAGGACTCCCAGGCCACCTGGGACCTGCTCGGCCAGCAGGTCTTCCTCATGGAGGAGGACTGGACCAACGGCGAGGGCAAGGGCTACTCCAACGAGGGCTGGGACGGCTACGTCGCCTCCCGCAACCGGCTGACCGCCGCCATCGACGACTACCGGCGCAACGCGGTCGTCCTCACCGGCGACGTGCACTCCCACTGGGCCGGGGAGGTCAAGCGCGACTTCCAGGACCCCGAGTCGAAGTCCGTCGCAGTCGAGCTGGTCACCACGTCGGTCACCAGCGCCGGCAACGGCCTCGACGAGTACCCCAACACCCAGACCCTGCTCGCCGAGAACCCGCACGTGAAGTTCTTCAACGGCCGCCGCGGCTACGTCCGCGCCAAGCTCACCCAGCAGGAGATGAAGGTCGACTTCCGCTCGCTGTCCCGGGTGACCGAGCCGTACGCGCCCGCCTACACCTCCGGCTCGTTCGTCGTCGAGCCGGGCGACCCGAGCCTCCACCCAGCCTGACGGGATCCCCATGCGCACGATCACGGCCGCCGCCGCGGCGGCCCTCCTCACCCTGCCCCCCGCGCCCTTACCCGGTTCCGCGGCGACCGCGGCGGCGGTCGCGGCGCCCCCGATGGGCTGGAGCAGCCGCTCCCTGGGCTGCTCGGTCTCCGAGGCGGCCGTCCGCCAGGCCGCCGACGCCCTCGCCCCGCTCGCGCCGCTCGGCTACCGGTACGTCGTCCTGGACGACTGCTGGCTGGCCGCCCAGCGCAGCGGCGGCGCCCTGGCCGCCGACCCGGCCCGCTTCCCGGGTGGCGTCAAGGCGCTGGCCGACGACCTGCACGCCAAGGGCCTCAAGCTCGGCCTGAGCCTGTCGGCCGGCGCCAAGGCGTGCTCCGGCGGCGGCCCCGGCTCCTACAAGCAGGAGGCCGCCGACGCCGCCCAGCTCAGGGCCTGGGGCGCCGACTACGTCAAGTACGACTGGTGCAACGTCCCGACGGCCGACTTCCCGGGCCAGAACGTGCAGCAGATCGCCCAGACCCTCTACCCGCGCATGCGCCAGGCCCTCGGCGACGGCGTGGTGTTCGCCATGAACAACGAGGACGGCAGCACCGTGCCCTGGTTGTGGGGCAAGGACGCCGGCGCCACCACCTGGCGGACGAACGTCTACAACAAGCCCATCCCCGACAGCTACCCCAGCATGGTCGACATCTGGGAGACCAACCAGCTCAGAGCCGAGTACGCCGGGCCGGGCAGCTGGGCCGACCCCGACCTGATCCAGGCCGGGCGCGGCGGGATGACCGAGACCGAGTACCGCGCCCAGTTCACCCTGTGGGCCATGGGGGCCGCGCCGCTCGTCCTGCAGGCAGACCCGGCCAAGGCGCCGGCCGCCGTCGTCGCCAACCCCAAGGTGATCGCGGTGGACCAGGACCGGCTGGGCGCGCACGGCCGGCTCGTCTCCTCCGACGGCTGGTACCACGTCCTGGCCAAGCCCCTGGACGGCGGCGACCGGGCGATCGCGCTGTTCAACGAGAGCGACCGGGCGGCGGTGATCTCCACCAAGCTCGGCGCGGGCTCCCGCCACCGGGTCGAGGAGCTGTGGTCCGGCGCGGTCAGCTCGACGAAGGACGTGCTGTCGGCGCAGGTCCCGGCGCACGCGGCGGTGCTCTACCGGGTCTCGGAGAGCCGGGAGCAGGCGCCGCCGCTGGTGACGTTCGAGGCCGACCCGCCGCGCTTCCTCGGCGAGGACCGCCCGTCGGTGCTGGAGCCCGGCGTGCCCGGCGAGCTGGTCACCCGCGTCACGAACACCGGGGCCACCGCCCCGCTGCGGGACGTCGAGGTCAAGGCGTCCGTGCCGGACGGCTGGCGCGCCGAGGCCCGCACACCGGCCAGGACCGCCCGGCTCGGCGCCGCCGAGACGTTCACCGTCACCTGGACGGTCACCCCGCCCGCGGGCGCCGCCCCCGGCACCTACGAGGTCGCCTTCACCCAGGGCGACCGGCGCGCCGTCGCCGTCGTCATCGTGGCCAGGGCGCCCGGCTCGGGCCGCACCTACCTGAGCGACCTGGCCTGGACCAGGGCCACGAACTACTTCGGCCCGGTCGAGAAGGACACCAGTAACGGCGAGCGGGCCGCCGGCGACGGCCGCCCGATCACCGTCGAGGGCGTCCGGTACGCCAAGGGCCTGGGCACGCACGCCCCCGCCGACATCGAGTTCCACACCGCCGGCCGGTGCACGACGGTCGAGTTCCAGGCCGGCATCGACGACGAGGTCGGCCAGGCCGGATCGGCCGACTTCGAGGTGTGGGCCGACGGCGGCCGGGTCGCGCACTCCGGCGTCCTGACCGGCGCCATGCCCGCCAGGAAGGTCACGGCGTCCGTCGCGGGCGCCCGGTTCGTCCGGCTGGTCGCGACCAACGGCGGCGACAACGCCACCTCCGACCACGCCGACTTCGCCGACGCCACCGTCACCTGTCAGTGAGGAGATGCACTTGAAGATCGTTCCCAGGCCCGTCAGCCACGGGACCAGGCGCGGGAGGTTCGTCCTCGACGGGCGCACGGCGCTCACCGCCGACCCGGCGCTCGCCGGGGTGGCCGCCTGGCTGCGCGCCGAGCTCAGCCAGGTCACCGGAGGTGAGCTGCTGCCCGGCACGCCGGGCCCGGGGACGATCACCCTGGGGCTGGGCGACGGCCTCGGCCCGGAGGCGTACCGGCTGAGCGTGGGCGACGACGGCGTCGCCATCGACGCGGGCGGGCCCGCCGGGGCCTTCTACGGCGCGCAGACCTTCCGCCAGCTCCTGCCCGCCGCCGCCTACCGCCGGTCGCCGGCCGCCGAACCCCTGGTCGCGGCGGGCGCGCACATCGAGGACGAGCCGCGCTTCGGCTGGCGCGGCTGCCTCCTCGACGTCGCCCGGCATTTCATGACCAAGCATGACCTGCTGCGGTTCATCGACCTGATGGCCCTGCACAAGCTCAACGTCCTGCACCTGCACCTGACCGACGACCAGGGCTGGCGCGTCGAGATCCGGCGCTACCCCCGCCTGACCGAGGTCGGCGCGTGGCGGCGGGAGAGCCAGACCGGCTGGAACGGCGCCATGGACGGCCGCCCCCACGGCGGCTACTACACCCAGGACGACCTCAGGGAGATCGTCGCCTACGCCGCCGCCCGGCACGTCACCGTCGTGCCCGAGATCGACCTGCCCGGCCACACCCAGGCCGCCATCGCCGCCTACCCGGAGCTGGGCAACCTCGGCACGCCGCTGGAGGTCCGCACGACCTGGGGCGTCGGCCGGAACGTGCTCAACGCCGAGGACGCCACCATCGCCTTCTTCAAGAACGTGCTCGACGAGGTGCTGGAGCTGTTCCCCAGCCCGTACGTGTGCGTCGGCGGCGACGAGTGCCGCAAGGAGCAGTGGCGGGAGAGCCCGTCCGCGCAGCGCCGGATCAGGGAACTGGGCCTGCGCGACGAGGAGGAGCTGCAGAGCTGGTTCATCCACCAGTTCGACGACTACCTGACCGCCCGGGGACGCCGCCTGGTCGGCTGGGACGAGATCCTGGAAGGCGGCCTCGCCCCCGGGGCGGTGGTGGCCTCCTGGCGCGGCGACCTCGGGGCGGTGGCCGCCGCCCGGCGCGGGCACGACGTCATCAACTGCTCCAACACCCAGGTCTACTTCGACTACCGCCAGGGGCCCGGCGAGGACGAGCCGGTGCCGTTCGGGACCGTGCTCGCCCTGGAGGACGTCTACGCCTTCGAGCCCGTGCCCGCGCAGCTGCGCGACGACCCGGCGGCGGAACGGGTGCTCGGCGCGCAGTGCGGGGTCTGGACGGAGCTGATCGACTCCAACCGGCGGGTGGACTACATGGTCTTCCCCCGGCTGGCGGCCTTCGCCGAAACCGTCTGGGGGCCGCCCGGGCGCGACCTGGCGGACTTCCGCGCGCGGCTGGCGGGTCACCTGCCGCGGCTGGCGGCGATCGGGGTGGAGTACCGGCCGGAGTCGGGGCCGCTGCCCTGGCAGACCAGGCCCGGCGTGCCAGGGCGGCCGGAGGACCCGAAGGAGTGGCAGGCCACCATCGACGCCTGGACCAGCAACCTGCGGGACCTCGCGTGAGGCCCCTGGAGCCGCCGTCGGGCGGCCGGGTGCTGAGCTGGCCGGGCTGCGAGAACGTGCGCGACCTCGGCGGGCTGCCCACCGAGGACGGCGGGCGCATCCGGTGGGGCGCGCTGGTGCGGGGCGACCGTCCGAGGAGCACGGCCGTCCCGGCGCTGCGGGCGCACGGGATCCGGCTCGTCGCCGACCTCCGGCTGGCCGCCGAGTGCCGGGCCGACCCCGGTCCCGACGTGCCGGGCCGCCGCCACCTGCCCGTGCTGCGGGACGAGGACACCGTCCTGGAGGCGCTGGACGACACCCTGCCCGGCATCTACCGGGTCATCCTCGACCGGGGCGCCGCCAGGTTCGCCGCCGTCCTGTCGGCCGTCGCCCACGCGCCGGACGGGGGCGTCCTGCTGCACTGCCACTCCGGCAAGGACAGGACCGGGCTGGCGGTCGCGCTGGCCCTCTCGCTGGCCGGCGTCTCCCGGCAGGAGATCGCCGCCGACTACGCCATGACGGCCGTCTGCCTGCGCCTCGACGACCACCTGGCCGCCCTGGACGGCGACGCGGGGCGGGCCAGGGCGCTGCGCCTGTTCGCCGAGGTCACCGCGGACACCATGCTGGCCGCCCTGGCCCACCTGGACGACCGGCACGGCGGCGCGCAGGCGTACCTGCTGGCCGGCGGCCTGCCCCCGGACGACCTGGCCCTGCTCCGGGCCCGCCTGGTGGACCGCTAGGGGGACGCGAGGGGGATCAACCCGTACGGCCCCAGAAGTCGTACGGGTCCCGGCCCGGGCGGAAGCCGTGCGCCCGGGCCAGCTCCGCCGCCTCCCGGAACCGGCGCGCGACGACGGACGGCTCGTGGGCGTCGCTGCCGAACGTCACGGCCTGCCCGCCCTCCTCCCGCCACCACCCGAGCAGCGTCGCGTGCAGCGGCAGGACCGTGTTGATCTCCAGCGCCCGGCCCGACCCGGCGGTCACCCGCAGCGCGTGCCGGAACTCCTCCTCGAAGTCGGCCGGGTCGAACGGCCCGGCCGCCCGCGGCCAGTAACGCACCGGGTAGTCGACGTGGGCCAGCACGGCGAACACGTCGCTGCCCGCGACCAGCTCGGGGATCTCGGCCAGGTAGTCCCGGAGGACGTCGGCGGCGGCGCGGCGGGCGTACAGGCCGGGCGGCTCGCAGAACCCGTCGCCGGCGGGCAGGCTGTGCAGGGAGCCGAGCACCCGGTCGAAGCGCCCCGCGGCGAGCACGCCGGCGACCTCCCCGGCGTGCCGGTGGGGCTCGCCCAGCTCCAGGCCGCTCAGGATGCGCAGCTCCGGGAACCGTTCGCGGCACCGCTCGACCGCCTCCAGGTAGCCGGCGGCGTCGAAGGCCGGGGGAGGGAGGTGGCCGTCCGGCGTCGTCAGCGCGAGCAGGTGGTCGTGGCCGTCGAGGGCGCCGGGGTCGACCGTCCAGACCGTGTGGTCGACGTGCTCGGTGAAGGCGATGGCGGGCAGGCCGAGCTCCACCGCCCGCGCGCAGGAACGCTCCATGTCGCCCTTCGGGGCGTCCCAGGACCATTCGCTGTGCACATGGCTGTCGGCGGGTAACGTCACGGGGCTCACTCCTCGGAGGGTAGGAGAAGATCGTCACGACTGTACCTCGCGAGCGTCCCGGCGTCCCGGGGGTGCGGCCGCCCCGGGGAGGAGGTCTGATCTGCCGTGAGATGCTGGCTTCCGTGACGACGACCGAGCCCGCCGGGCCCGCCCCGCGCCGCGGGCGCGGCCGGCCCGGCTACGACCAGGCCGCGATCCTGCGCGCCGCGGTGGAGCTGTTCAACCGCAGGGGCTACGACGCCACCAGCATGGGCGACCTGGCCAAGGAGCTCGGCCTGACCAAGCCGGCCATCTACCACCACGTCACGAGCAAGGAGCAGCTGCTCGGCCAGGCCCTCGACGACGCCCTCGACGAGCTCACCGCCGCCGTGACCGCCGCCACCCGCGACGCCGCCGGCCGCACGGCCTACGAACGCCTGCGCGAGGTCGTGCGGCGCAGCGTCGAGGTGCTGGTCGCCCACCAGCCGAGCGTCACGCTCCTGCTGCGGGTGCGCGGCAACAGCCCGGTCGAGCTGGCCGCGCTCGAACGCCGCCGCTGGCTCGACGACCGCCTCGCCGCGCTGGTCGCCGACGCCGTCGCCGAGGGCGCGCTGCGCGACGACGTGCCGCCCGCGCTGGTCAGCCGGCTGCTGTTCGGCATGGTCAACTCGCTGGTGGAGTGGTATCGCCCGGACGGCGCCTACGACCGGGCCATGGTCGCCGACGCCGTCACCGCGATCGCCTTCGACGGCCTGGCCGGGCACGCGCCCGGCGCTCACCAGGTGTAGAAGCCCTGGCCCGTCTTGCGGCCGAGATGCCCGGCGGCCACCAGGTCGCGCAGGATCCGCGGCGGCTCGAACCGGGGGCCGAGCTCGCGGGCCAGGTGCTCGGCGATGGCGAGCCGCACGTCCAGGCCCACCACGTCGGTGGTGCGCAGCGGGCCCGTCGGGTGGCGGTAGCCGAGGGTCATGGCCGTGTCGATGTCGGCCGCGCTCGCCACGCCCTCCTCCAGCATCCGCATCGCCTCCAGGGCCAGGCAGACGCCGAGCCGGCTGCTGGCGAAGCCCGGCGAGTCGGCCACCGTGACCGGCGTCCTGCCCAGCGCCCGCGTCCACTCCTGGGCCCGCTCGACCAGCTCGGGGTCCGTCCGCGGGCCGACGACGACCTCGATGAGGTCGCTGACCGGGACGGGGTTGAAGAAGTGCAGCCCGATGAAGCGCTCCGGCGCGGCCAGGCCGGCCGCGAGCCCGCCGATCGACAGGCTGCTGGTGTTCGTGGCCAGCACCGCGCCCGGCGCCTGCCGCTCGACCAGGGCGAACACCTGGGCCTTGAGCGCCGCGTCCTCCGGCACCGCCTCCACGACCAGCTCGCACGGGGCCAGCTCGGCGGGGTCGGCAGTCGTGCGCAGCCGGGACAGGACGTCCTTGAGCGGGCTGCCCAGCTTGCCCTTCTCCTCGGCCTTGGCCAGGCTGCCGGTCACCCGCTCCAGGGCCTGGGCGGCGGCCCGCGGGTCGCTCTCCACGACGACGACCCGGCTGCCGGCGGCGAGGAAGGCGTGCGCGATGCCCGATCCCATCCGCCCGCCGCCGAAGACGCCGACGATCTGGGGCAGTGTCGATGGCGACGTCATGAGCGCCGCTCCTTCCGCCGGTCGAGGAACGCCGTCATGCGCGCGTGCTTCTCCTCGGTCTCGAACAGGACCGCCTGGGCCAGGTCGTCCACGAACGGGTGCGCGGCGCGCGGGGCGTGGAAGACGGCCTTGGTCAGCCGGGTGGCCAGCGGCGCCCGCGCCGCGATGCGGTCGGCGAGCCGGTGACCGGCGGCGAGCAGGTCCTCCGGCTCGACGACGTCGTTGAGCAGGTGCACCGCCCGCGCCTCCTCGGCCGTCAGCACCCGGCCGGCGAGCAGGATCTCCTTGGCCAGCGGCTCCCCGACCAGCTCGGCCAGCCGCCAGGCGGCTCCGGCGGCGGCCAGGATGCCGAGGTCGGTCTCCGGGTTGCCGATCCGGGTGCGCGGCGTGCCGATCCGGAAGTCGCAGGCGTAGGCCAGCTCGGCCCCGCCGCCCAGGGCGTAACCGTCCACGAGGGCGATGGTCGGCATCGGCAGCCGGTGGATACGATCGAAGATCCTGGAGTTGATGCCGCGCAGCGCGTCGCCCCGGTCCCGGTCGCGGAGCTGGGCGATGTCCGCCCCGGCGGCGAAGGTCGTGCCCTCGCCGGTGAGCAGCACGACGCGCGGCTCGTCCTCGACGGCGGCGCACGCCTCGTGCAGCGCGGCGACCAGCTCCCGGTCGATCGCGTTGCGCACCTGCGGCCGGTTGAGCCGCCACACCACCCGGTCGGCGCCCTCCTCGACGATGAGGGTCATGGGCGCTCCGCCTGGGGAGCGCGGGCTTTCGTCACGGAAAACTCCTCTGCGTCGGGGTCAGGCGTCGTAGTCCACGGTGACACGGTCGCCGGCCGGGAACGTCTGGCAGGTGAGCACGAAACCGGCGTCCACCTCGGCCGGTTCCAGCGCGTAGTTGCGGCGCATGTCCGCCGCGCCCTCGCGGACCACCGCCCGGCACGTGCCGCAGACCCCGCCCCGGCAGGCGAACGGCAGGTCCGAGCGGGTCTGCTGGGCGCCGTCGAGCAGGGTGGACTCGCGCGAGACGGTGGCGGTCGTGCGCCTTCCGTCGAGCACCGTCGTCAGCACCGTCGTCGCGCCGGCCGGCACGCCCTCGGGCCGCCTCGGCCGAGGCGGGGGAGCGTCGACGTAGAAGAGCTCGACGTGCACCTTCGCGGCCGGGACGCCGAGCTCGGCGAGCACCTGGCGGGCGTCCTCGACCATGCGCAGCGGCCCGCACAGCCAGACGTGGTCGAACGTCTCGATCGGCACCAGCTCGGTGAACAGCCGCCGCAGCCGGTCGCCGTCCAGCCGGCCGGAGAACAGCTCGACGTCGCGCGGCTCCCGGGAGAGCACGTGGACCAGCTGGAAGCGCGGGCCGTACCGGTTCTTCAGGTCGCCGAGCTCCTCGGCGAACATCACGGTGCGGCTGCTGCGGTTGCCGTACAGCAGCGACACCCGCGCGCCGGGATGGGTGAGCACCGTCGAGGCGACCGACATCATCGGGGTGATGCCCGACCCGGCGGCCACGCACAGATGCCGCTCGCCCGAGGCGGGGTCGGCCTGCCAGGAGCCGGTGGGGGTCTGCACCTCGATCCGCGTGCCCGGCCGCACCTCGCGGACGAGCCAGGAGGAGAAGAGCCCGTCCGGGATCTCGCGGACGCCGATGCGCGGCGCGTCCCCGGCCGGGGCGCAGATCGAGTACGACCGCCGCTCCTCCCGCCCGTCCACGAAGCGGCGCAGGGTGAGCGACTGGCCCGCGCGGAAGGCGTACGCCTCGCGCAGCTCGCCGGGCACGGCGAAGGTGATCGCGGCGGCGTCCTCGCACAGGTGGTCGACCGCCGCCACGGTCAGCTCGTGGAAGGCGGCGTGCGCCCGGGCCGGCGCGGGCGCGAGCGTGGTCATCTCATATCTCCTTGACATGCTCGAACGGTTCCAGGCAGTCGGCGCAGGCGTAGAGCGCCTTGCAGGCGGTGGCGCCGAACTCGGAGGTCAGCCGGGTGGCCCGGGAGCCGCAGCGCGGGCAGGCCGGGGCGGTCCTGGCCGGGCCGAGCGTCAGCGGCACCGGCCCGGACGTGCGCCGGGCCGGTCCTGGCGCCGACAGCCCGGCGGCCCGCAGGGCGTCCCGGCCGCGCGCGGAGATCCAGTCGCTCGACCACGGCGGGTCGAGCACGACCCGCACCTCGACGCGCGGGAAACCCGCCTCCCGCAGCCGGTGGACGAGGTCGTCGCGCATGGTCGCCATGGCCGGGCAGCCGGTGTACGTCGGGGTGATCGAGGCGACCACGACCTCGCCGTCCGGGCCGGGCCGCAGCTCGACGCCGCGCAGCACGCCGAGGTCGGCCAGGGTGAGCATCGGCATCTCCGGGTCCCGCACCCGTTCCGCGGCCCGGATGGCGCGCTCACGGGCGTCCCCGGGCGCGGGTCCGGCGTGCTCGGCGGCGCTCACCAGCGGCCTGCCGGGTGGGCGCGGGCGACCGACTGCATGTCGGCCAGCAGGTCGGCCAGCGCCGGGGTGTGGACGCCGTCCCGGCCGCCGCCTAGCCTGCCTTCGAGGGGCGGGCGGGGGACGTCGCTCACCGTCAGCACCTGGTCGAGCACGGCGTCCACGTCGGCGCGCAGCGCGTCGGCCTCGACGGCGGCGCCCGAACGGGCGAGCGCGCGCTCGACGGGGTGCGCGGTGACCAGCTCGGCCAGCAGCGGCCACAGCTCGCCGAGCGCGGCGTCGAGCCGGCGGCGCGACTCCTCGGTGCCCTGGGCCAGGGTGAGGAACCAGCGGCCGGCCCAGTCGCGGTGGTAGGCGACCTCCTTGACGCCCTTGGCGGCGACGGCGGCCAGCACCGTGTCCGCGCTCGCCGACAGCCGCTCCAGCAGCGCCAGCCGGGCCGTGGAGAACAGCAGCAGGCGCACGACGACGTGCGCGAAGTCGCCGTTCGCGACCTCGGCCAGCCACACGTTCCTGAACTGCCCGGCGTCGCGGAAGAACGCCAGCGCGTCCTCCGGCGGCACCGGCGAGCCCTCGGGCAGCGCGGGCACCACGCCGGGATCGGCCGCCGCCGCCCGCGCCAGCAGCAGGCGGGCCTGCCCGAGCAGGTCGAGGGCCACGTTGGCGAGCGCGATGTCCTCCTCCAGGTCGGGGGCGCGGCTGCACCACTCCGTGAGCCGCTGCGACATGACCAGCGCGTCGTCGCCGAGCATGAGGCAGTACGCGGCCAGCTCGGCGTGGCCGACCCCGTCGGGCACGGTGGTGTCCACGCCCGCCAGCGGGTCCTCGAAGTCCGTGCCGAACGCCCACTGCGCGGAGTCCCCGCCGGTCAGGCCGTCGAAGATGCTCTCGTGGTCATCGCTCACGCTGGACCCCCTCTCACATGTGCGGGACGTCGCCCGGGATGTCGTAGAACGTCGGGTGCCGGTAGACCTTGTCGCCGCTCGGCGCGAACAGCGGGTCCTTCTCGTCCGGGCTGGAGGCCGTGATGGCGTCGGAGCGCACGACCCAGATGCTCACGCCCTCGTTGCGCCGGGTGTAGACGTCGCGGGCGTGCCGCAGGGCCATCGCGTCGTCGGGGGCGTGCAGCGAGCCGACGTGCACGTGGTTGAGCCCGCGCTTGACCCGGACGAACACCTCGTACAGCGGCCACTCCCGCCGGTCGGCGCTCATCGGGCGCCCGCCCCGGCCGCGGTACGGCTCGCGAACGCCGACGCGGCCTCGCGCACCCAGGCGCCGTCCTCGTGGGCGGCGCGGCGGTGGCGCATCCGCTGGGCGTTGCACGGCCCGTCGCCGCGGATGACCGCGGCCAGCTCCGACCAGTCCGGCTGCCCGAAGTCGTGGTGCCCGCGCTCCTCGTTCCAGCGCAGGTCGGGGTCGGGCAGCGTGACGCCGAGCGCCTTGGCCTGCGGGACCGTCATGTCGACGAACTTCTGGCGCAGCTCGTCGTTGGAGTTGCGCTTGATGCCCCAGGCCATCGAGCGCTCGCTGTTGGGGGAGCGGTCGTCGGGCGGGCCGAACATCATGAGGGAGGGCCACCAGAACCGGTTGACCGAGTCCTGGACCATCTCCCGCTGGGCCTGCGTGCCGCGCATCATCGTCATCAGCAGCTCGTAGCCCTGCCGCTGGTGGAAGGACTCCTCCTTGCAGATGCGGATCATGGCGCGGCCGTACGGGCCGTAGGAGGTGCGGCACAGCGGCACCTGGTTGCAGATCGCGGCGCCGTCCACGAGCCAGCCGATGGTGCCGACGTCGGCGTAGGACAGCGTCGGGTAGTTGAAGATCGAGGAGTATTTCTGCTTCCCGGCCAGAAGGAGTTCGGTCAGCTCGGCGCGGGAGACGCCCAACGTCTCGCACGCGGAGTACAAATAGAGGCCGTGCCCGGCTTCGTCCTGCACCTTGGCCAGCAGGATCGCCTTGCGGCGCAGCGACGGGGCACGCCCGATCCACTCGCCCTCCGGCTGCATGCCGATGATCTCGGAGTGCGCGTGCTGGGCGATCTGGCGGACGAGCGTCCTGCGGTACGCCTCCGGCATCCAGTCGCGGGGCTCGATCCGGTCGTGACCCGCGATGGTCGCGTCGAAGGCGGACTGCAGCCGCTCCTCCAGGTCCGGCTCCGCCGGCGTGGTGGTCATCGTCCCTCCGAGACATCGGTCTTATTTACTTATCGCTCGGTCAGTAATACGGTTGCATGAGTCGGGGCTTCCGCGCAAGAGAGGAGACAGCGTGAGCGCGCTGCTGGAGAGCTACGCCGCCGGACGATGGTTCCGCGCGTCGGACGACGGGGAACCCTTGCTCGACGCCGCGACCGGCGAGGAGGTCGCGCGGATCTCCAGCCGGGGGCTGGACGTCGCCGCCATGGTCAGGCACGCCAGGGACACCGGCGGCCCGGCGCTGCGGGCCCTGACCTTCCACGAGCGGGCCGCCCTGCTCAAGGCGCTGGCCAAGCACCTGATCGAACGCAAGGACGCGCTGTACGCCCTGTCCACGCGCACCGGCGCCACCGCCCGCGACACCATGGTCGACGTCGACGGCGGCATCGGCACCCTGTTCAGCTACGCGAGCAAGGGCGTGCGCGAGCTGCCCAACGACACCGTCTTCCTCGACGGCGGCCTGGAGCGCCTGGGCAAGGGCGGCACCTTCGCCGGTCAGCACCTCTACACCTCGCGGCCGGGCGTCGCGGTGCAGATCAACGCCTTCAACTTCCCCGTCTGGGGCATGCTGGAGAAGCTGGCCCCGGCCTTCCTCGCCGGGCTGCCCTCGATCGTCAAGCCCGCCGCCCAGACCGCCTACCTCACCGAGCTGGCCGTCCGGCAGATCATCGAGTCCGGCATCCTGCCGGAGGGGACGCTCCAGCTCCTGGCCGGCAGCCCCGCCGGGCTGCTCGACGAGCTGACCGTCCAGGACTCCGTCGCCTTCACCGGCTCGGCCCACACCGCGGGCATCCTGCGCCGCCACCCGAACGTGCTCGACGGCGGCGTCGTCCTCGGCGTCGAGGCCGACTCGCTCAACTGCTCGATCCTCGGCCCCGACGTGCGCCCGGACGATCCGGAGTTCGACCTGTTCGTCAAGGGCGTCGTCACCGAGATGACGGTCAAGGCGGGCCAGAAGTGCACGGCCATCCGCCGCGTGCTCGTGCCGGCGAACCTGGCGGACCAGGTGACCGAGGCGCTGGCCGCGCGCCTGTCGTCGATCACCGTCGGCGACCCGCGCAACCCCGACGTGCGCATGGGCCCGCTGGCCAGCCTGGGCCAGCGGGACGAGGTGCGCAAGGCGGTCGAGGCGCTGCTGGCCGGCGCGGAGATCGTCCACGGCGACCCGCGCGGCGCGTCCCTGCTGGAGGGCGACCCCGAGCTCGGCGCGTTCATGACCCCGCTGCTGCTGCGCGCCCGCCCCGGCGCCGCCGAGCCGCACGACGTGGAGCCGTTCGGGCCGGTCGCGACCGTGCTCGCCTACGACGGCGTCGAGGAGGCGGTCGCCCTGGCCGCGCGCGGCAAGGGCAGCCTGGTCGCCTCCGTCGCCACCCACGACCCGCAGGTCGCGCGGTCCGTCGTGCTCGGGCTCGCGCCCTGGCACGGCCGGGTCCTGGTCCTCGACCGCGACGACGCCAAGGAGTCCACCGGGCACGGCTCGCCGCTGCCGGTCCTCGTCCACGGCGGCCCCGGGCGGGCCGGCGGCGGCGAGGAGCTGGGCGGCGTGCGCGGCGTCCTGCACCACATGCAGCGCACCGCCGTCCAGGGCTCGCCGGACCAGCTCACCGCGATCACCGGCCGCTGGACGACCGGCTCGGCGCGCGCCGAGTCCGGCGTCCACCCCTTCCGCAAGTCGCTGGCCGAGCTGCGGGTGGGCGACACGATCGCCTCCGCGCCGCGCACGGTCTCGCTCGCCGACATCGAGCACTTCGCCGAGTTCACCGGCGACACCTTCTACGCCCACACCGACCCCGCGGCCGCCGCCCGCAACCCGCTGTTCGGCGGCATCGTCGCGCACGGCTACCTGGTGGTCTCCCTGGCCGCCGGGCTGTTCGTGGACCCGGCGCCCGGCCCGGTGCTGGCCAACTTCGGCGTCGACGGGCTGCGCTTCCTCACCCCGGTCAAGGCCGGCGACGCCATCGCCGTCGCGCTGACCGTCAAGCAGATCACGCCGCGCAGCGGCGCCGACTACGGCGAGGTGCGCTGGGACGCCACCGTGACCAACCAGGACGGCGTCCCGGTCGCCACGTACGACGTGCTGACCCTCGTGGCCAAGACCTGGCCGGAGGGCTGACGTGGACGACACTCCCGTTCTGCTCGAACGCGACGGCGCCGTGGCCGTCGTGACGCTCAACCGTCCCGACCACCGCAACGCGCTGAACGACGGGCTCAAGCAGGCGCTGCGCCGGGCGCTGGAGGAGGCCGCCGCCGACGACTCGGTCAGGGCCGTGCTGCTGACCGGCGCGGGCCGCGCGTTCTGCGTCGGCCAGGACCTCGCCGAGCACGCCGAGGCCCTGCGCGCCGACCCCGGCCACGCCTTCGACACGGTCGAGGCGGACTACGCGCCGGTCGTCCGGCTCCTGGCCACGATGCCCAAGCCGGTCGTGGCCGCCGTCAACGGCGCCTGCGTCGGCGCGGGGCTGGCTTTCGCGCTCGCCTGCGACCTGCGCGTCCTGGCCGAGGACGCCAAGCTGGCCACGGCGTTCACGGGGATCGGGCTCACCTGCGACTCCGGCCTGTCGGCGACCCTGACGCGGGCGGTCGGCGAGGCCAGGGCCAAGGAGCTGGTGCTGCTCGGCGAGCCGTTCGGCGCCGCGCAGGCGGTCGCGTGGGGCGTGTCGGGACGGGTGGTGCCCGGGGCCGAGGTGTGCATGGCCGGACGCGAGCTGGCCGCCCGGCTGGCGGCCGGGCCGACCGCGGCCTACGCCGAGTCCAAGCGGCTCATCGCGCAGGGGTGGGAGCAGGGCCTCGGTGCGGTGCTCGCCGAGGAGGCCCGTGCGCAGGCCCGCCTCGGCCTGACCGCCGACCACGCGGGCGCGGTGGAGGCGTTCCTCGCCAAGCGCAGACCGACCTTCGGAGGGCGCTGAACGAAGACCTGAGGGGGCTCAGCTCTCGTGGGCCCCCCAGTCCGCGCCCCGGCCGCGGGCCTCCTCGAACACCAGCCAGGTCCGGGTGGCCCGCACCCCGGGGATGTCCTGGATGCGTTCCAGCACGACGTGCCGCAGCGCGGCGTTGTCCGGCGTCCTGACCAGCACCAGGACGTCGTAGTCGCCGCCGACCATGGCGAAGTGCTCGACGTACGGCGTCTCGCGCAGCCGTGCCGTGACCTGGCGCCAGGAGTTCTGCTCGATCGTCACCGACACGTACGCGCTGGTGCCCAGGCCCGCCCGGTGCGGCGCCAGCTCGGCGGTGAAGCCGGTGATCACGCCGTCGTCCATCAGCCGGGTGAGCCGGGCGTAGACGTTGGCGCGTGAGACGTGCACGCGTTCGGCCAGGGTGCGCATCGACATGCGGCCGTCGCGCAGCAGCTCGGCGATGATCGCCCGGTCCACTCCGTCCAGGTTTGCGGCCGAACGTCCCGGCCAGCCGCCTTCGACGCCCTCGTTGGCTGACAATTGGCCCTCCATTAGTCCCATATGAAGCCGTTTGTCGCTCATCATGCCTGATGTCTTGAACGGATGGCCCCGGAAGCGGACGCTTTCCCTCACAAACGTCCAGAGAAAGTGAGCGTCCGCCATGTCCGTGAGGAGGAGTCCCCAGACGGTCGACGGCCTGCTGCCCTCACCAGAGCCGGTGCGCTTCGTCGCCGAGGACGGCACCGCCGTCGAGCCGCCCGCCGGGTACGCAGAGCCCGCAGGGGAGCACCTGGTGGAGGCGTACCGGCGGATGGTCCTGGGCCGCCGCTTCGACCGCCAGGCGACCGCGCTGACCAAGCAGGGCCGGCTGGCCGTCTACCCCTCCAGCCGCGGCCAGGAGGCCTGCCAGATCGCCGGCGTGCTCGCGCTGCGCGAGGACGACTGGCTGTTCCCCACCTACCGCGACTCGGTCGCGCTCGTCTCCCGCGGCCTCGACCCGGTCGAGGTGCTCACCCTGCTGCGCGGCGGCTGGCACTGCGGTTACGACCCCGCCGCCACGCGCGTCGCCCCCCAGTGCACGCCGCTGGCCACCCAGACGATCCACGCCGTCGGCATGGCCGAGGCCATGCGCCGCAAGGGCGAGGACGGCGTCGTCATGGCCTTCATCGGCGACGGCGGCACCAGCGAGGGCGACTTCCACGAGGCGCTCAACTACGCCGCGGTGCTGCGCGCACCCGTCGTGTTCCTCGTCCAGAACAACAAGTACGCCATCTCCGTGCCGCTGGCCAAGCAGAGCGCGGCCCCGGCGCTGGCCTACAAGGGCATCGGCTACGGCATCCCCTCCGAGCAGGTGGACGGCAACGACCTCGTCGCCGTCCTGTCGGTCCTGACCGCCGCCGTGACGCACGCCAGGACCGGCGGCGGCCCGTTCCTCGTCGAGGCGCACACCTACCGCATGGACCCCCACACCAACGCCGACGACCCCACCCGCTACCGGGAGAGCCAGGAGGTCGAGCAGTGGGAGTCGGCCGACCCGCTGGCCCGGCTGGAGGCCTACCTGCGCGGGCGCGGCCTGCTCGGCGACGAGGACGCCGCCGCCGCACACCAGGCCGCCGAGGAGTACGCCGCGCGCCTGCGCGAGGCGATGAACGCCGACCCCGAGGCCGACCCCTTCGAGCTGTTCGACCACGTCTTCGCCGAGCCGACGCCCCAGCTGCACGAGCAGCGGGCCCTGCTGGCGTCCGAGCTGACCGCGCGGGAGGACTGACATGACCGCGAAGATGACCATGGCCCAGGCGTTGAACGCGGCGCTGCGGGACGCGCTGCGCGAGGACGAGCGCGTCCTCGTCTTCGGCGAGGACGTCGGCCCGCTCGGCGGCGTCTTCCGCGTCACCGACGGGCTCACCAAGGAGTTCGGCGAGGAGCGCTGCTTCGACACGCCGCTGGCCGAGGCGGGGATCGTGGGCCTGGCCGTGGGCCTGGCCATGGGCGGCTTCCGCCCGGTGATCGAGATGCAGTTCGACGCCTTCGCCTACCCGGCCTTCGAGCAGATCGCCTCACACGTGGCCAAGCTGCGCAACCGCACCCGCGGGCGGCTGTCGCTGCCGATCGTGATCCGGATCCCGTACGCGGGCGGCATCGGCGGCGTCGAGCACCACTGCGACTCCAGCGAGGCGTACTACGCCCACACGCCGGGGCTCAAGGTCGTGACGCCCGCGACGGCCGACGACGCCTACTGGCTGCTGCGCGACGCCGTCGCCGACCCCGACCCGGTGATCTTCATGGAGCCCAAGCGGCTGTACTGGTCGAAGGAGGAGACCTCCGTCGCCGACCGCGGCGCCGCCGGGTTCGGCCGGGCCGCCGTCCGCCGGGAGGGCCGCGACGCCACGCTCGTCGCCTACGGGCCCAGCGTGCCCGTCGCGCTCCAGGCCGCCGAGGCCGCCGCCCGCGACGGGCTCTCGCTGGAGGTGGTCGACCTGCGGACGATCGTCCCGTTCGACGACGAGACCGTGGTGGCGTCGGTGCGCAAAACGGGGCGCTGCGTGGTGATCCAGGAGGCCCAGGGGTTCGCCGGGGTGGGGGCCGAGATCGCCGCCCGCGTGCAGGAGCGGTGCTTCCACTCGCTGGCCGCGCCGGTGCTGCGCGTCACCGGGTTCGACATCCCGTACCCGCCGCCCATACTCGAGCACTCCCACCTCCCGGACGTCGACCGCGTCCTCGACGCCGTGGACCGCCTCCAGTTCGACGACCGGCCCGACGTGCTGCACCTCACCCGGGAGGCGTCATGACGGCGACCGCCGCGCGGCAGGTGTTCCGGCTGCCGGACCTCGGCGAGGGCCTGACCGAGGCCGAGATCGTCGAGTGGAAGGTGGCCGTGGGGGACACGGTGGAGATCGACCAGATCGTGGTGGAGGTGGAGACCGCGAAGGCGGCGGTGGAGGTGCCCGTGCCGTACGCGGGGACCGTGCTGCGGCTGCACGCCGAGGCGGGCGCGGTCGTGGCGGTGGGGGAGCCGCTCATCGAGGTCGGGGGCTCGCAGGAGGACCCGGCGGCGGCGCGGTACCGGGAGGAGGAACGCGCGGGCTCGGGCAACGTCCTGATCGGCTACGGCACCACCGGCGTCCCCCACAAGAGCCGCCGCCGCCCCCGCACCCCCAAGCCCACCGTTTCCCCCGCGACCCCCGCTGCGGGACCGGGACCTGCGCCGGCACCGGGTTCTGTTCCGGCATCTGCTTCGGGACCTGCGCCGGCACCCGGTTCCGTTCCGGCACCTGCTTCGGGGGTGGCAGCGGGACCTGGGCCGGCACCCGCGCGGGGATCGGCGTCGGGGGCCGCGATCGCGCCTGGGCGCGCGTCCGGGTCTGAGCCTGCTCCTTCGTCCCCCGGCGGGCCGGAGCGCGCGCCTCGCGTGATCTCGCCGCTGGTGCGGCGGATGGCGCGCGAGCACGGCGTCGACCTCGCCGCCGTCCTCCCCAGCGGACCGCACGGGGTCATCCTCCGCCGGGACGTCGAACACGCCATCGCCAACGCCGGCGCGAGCCTTGACGCCCCCTCCGCGGACAAGGCCGCGGCCCCGGCGGCCCCCGAGCCTCTGGCGGCCCCCGAGCCTCTGGCGGCCCCGGTGTCTCCGGTGACCCTGGTGGCGGAGCGCATCCCCCTGCGCGGTCTGCGCCGCACGGTGGCCGACAAGCTGACCCGCAGCCGCACCGAGATCCCCGACGCCACCACCTGGGTGGACGTGGACGCCACCGACCTGCTCGCCGTCCGCGACACCCTCCGGCGGACCAGCCCGGACCTGGGCATCGGCCTGCTGGCGCTCCTGGCCCGCGCCTGCGTGGCCGGCCTGCTCCGTTTCCCCGAGCTGAACTCCTCGGTCGACACCGACCGGGCCGAGATCGTCCGCCACGGCCACATCAACCTGGGCTTCGCCGCCCAGACCGAACGCGGCCTCGTCGTGCCGGTGGTCCGCGACGCGCACCTCATGACCACCGCCGGCCTGGCCGCCGAGCTGACCCGCCTGACCGCGCTGGCCCGCTCGGGCAGCCTGCCCCCGTCCGCGCTGACGGGCGGCACGTTCACCCTCAACAACTACGGCGTCTTCGGCGTGGACGGCTCCACCCCCATCATCAACCACCCGGAGGCGGCGCTCCTGGGGGTCGGCCGCGTCATCGACCGTCCTTGGGTGCACGACGGCGCGGTGGTGCCCCGCAAGATCACCCAGCTGTCCTTCAGCTTCGACCATCGCGTCTGCGACGGCGGCGCCGCGGGCGGCTTCCTCCGCTTCGTCGCCGACTGCGTGGAGAACCCCGCCGTGCTGCTCGCCCACGTCTAGCAGCACGCTCCCCACGCCGGCGAACGTCACCCGGTGAGCCCGAGGGCCGCGCCCCTCGGGCTCACCCTCGTTGCCCGCGACGGGCCTGTCGGTCATTGCGCTGGACGGCCTGAGCGCAACACCCTGAATCCATCGAACGCTGCCCGTCCGTGAGGCGGACACCCGGCGTCGACGCCCGACACCGGCATGGAGGAGGACCCCGATGCCCGATCCCACCTCGACAGACGTGTGGTCCACGATCAGCGAGCTGGTGGCGTGGCTGGACCGCAACAACGGCCGGGACCCGCACGAACTCACCCTGCGCGTCATGAAGATCGGCGAGGAGTTCGGCGAGGCGGTCGAGGCCCGCATCGGCGAACTCGGCCAGAACCCCCGCAAGCCCGCCTCCCACACCCGCCAGGACCTCGCCGACGAGTTGTGCGACGTGATCGTGACGGCAATGGTGGCGCTCGCCTCCGTCGCCGACGACCCGCGGGCTGTGTTCGAGGCCAAGCTGAGGAAGATCGCCGACCGCGTCTCAGCGCTGGAGGCCAAGGGCGCCTGACCTTTCCGGGCAATCCGTACGAGCCGCCGCTGCGGCGCTCGCCGCGCACTGCGCAGCGGATCGCTCCTCACCTCCGTACCCGACGGAGCGGAGTCCGGCCGCCTTCGCCGAGATCCCGCGAGCCGAGGCGTCGGGCCTGCGTCCGCGCCTGGTCGTCACGCGCCAGGAGCCCGGTAGGCCACCTCCATCCGCGTGGCTTCGTCGACCTCCTCCGCCGTCAGCAGGGCGACCGTCGTCGTCCGCACCGCCCCGGACGCCGACACCGCCATCCCCAGCGCAGCCGACGCCGCATTGCTCGGCAGGTCGACGACCACGAACGTGTCCGTCTCGCCGAACGCGAAGTACATCTGCTCGACCCGCCCGCCCAGGCTCTCCACCAGGCGATCCACCGCTTGCCGGCGTCCGGTGCCGCCGTCTCGGAGCACCCCGCGGATGCCGTCTGCGGTGTACGTGGACTGAATCAGATACTTGGGCATCGTCGAGTTCCTCTCCTCGTGCCGCCACCCGGATGCGAGGCGGCTGTCGCGGGTCACGAGGTCGGAATTCTCGGCGTCCGATGAAGGTAATCCCACCGGTGGTGCTGGGTTTCCCCTGCGGCTCTCGACGCCCGCCGTCTAGGTCGAGACCGTCAGCACCACGATCGCCACCCCGAGCGTCAGGTCCAGCGCGGCGCAGAACTCGGCCATCGACCGGGCCACCACCTTGTTCCTGAGCCAGAGGACCACGTCCAGAACGGCATGCCCGACCAGGCCCGCGGCGACCAGCCAGCCCCCGGCCGCAGGCGACAGGGACAGCGCGGCCACCGACGCCGCCCCGAAGACCAGCATCGCGGGAACCTGCGCCGCGACGAGCGCCGGCTTCTTAGCCAGCCCGGCCGCCAGGCCGACGACGGCGACGCACACCGCACCCCCGACCAGCCCCGGCCACGGCGCCAGCCCGAGCACCCGCAGCACCGCCACCGCCACCACGGACGCCCCGAACAACGGCCAGACCACCTCCGGCCTGCCGGTCACCGCCGTGGCGAGGTAGATGAGCGCGGCGAGGAACACCACAAGGGCGGCGTCCCGCCCGTCCTCCAGCCCCAGGACATTGAAGACCATGAAAGCCAGGCCCAGCCCCGTGGGCCAGCGACGTGCGACGGCCATGAGCACCCGGCCGGTGGGGGAGCGCCTCTGCGAGCCGCCTTGCGCGGACGACATCTCAACCATGCCCCGACTCTCCCGCGCCACCTCCGCCCACCTTGCGACCGAACACCCCGGACGTCCGAAATCCTGCGATTCCTGTCCAGCTATCACACATTCACCCCGCCGGCCGCCCACGAAGAGGAGCTGTCCGACGTCAAGCCGGGCGGACCGTCTGTGTGGGGGAGGCGGTCCGACGTCAGGCCGGGCCGACCGCCTGTGTGGGGCAGGCTGTCCGACGTCAGGCCGGGCCGACCGACCGCAGCCAGACCGCCGCCGAGTACGGGCTGGTGAAGCGGAGCACCCGCAGGGGAGCGAAACGCGGATCACGGGTGCGCCGCCGGATCTCCGCCCGTCGCGCCGCGTGCTGCGACCAGGCCCACCACGCCGGATGATCACTCTGGAACCACCCGGCGACCGTCTCCCGATTGCCGTTGAAGACGGATTCGCGCAGAACCGTCCTGCGCAGCGAACGCCGCAGCACCCGCGGCATGACGACCCTGCGCGGATAGTCCAGCCAGACGATGGTGTCGGCGCGTTCCCACAGCAGGTCGCGCACCTCCGGGTAGCCGAAGGAGTCGAAGATCCACGCCGGGGTCCCGGCGATCTCGGCGACCCGCTCCTGGAACGACTCGTCCACGGCCCAACCGGGCCCGGCGAAGTACAGGCCGTCCATCTCGTGACAGGGCACGGCGATCCGGCTGCTCAATGCGTGCGCCAGCGTCGACTTGCCCGCCCCGCTGATGCCCGCCACCAGAATCCGCCGCATCCCGGCAGGCTAGCGCAGCCGTACCCACCGAGCCCGCGGTGCTGCCGGCCCATGCGAACGCGTACGACGCCTTCCCCACGCCCCTGCCGAGCGACCAACCCGGAGCCCTCCGAGCAGGACCGGTCTCTTCTGGGGCCGGGCGACGGCCGCGCGCGCACAGCCCCGACTCGCCCCTCACCGAGCGCCCTGACCGAACCAACCCCTCGGCGGAGAGGCGACGAGACAGCCCTCACGAGCCGCGAACGGGCTTCAGATCGTGCAGTGACACGGGCTTCAGATCGTGCAGTGACACGGGCTCCAGCTCGTGCAGTGGCATGGGCTTCAGATCGTGCGGGACACCCGTCAGACCACGGTCTGACAACCCGTGGTAGGACTTCCCCGCTCCAAGACCAGCCCCTGGTCCGACGCGCTCCCGACCCCCGCGCCGCAATCATGACCGCATGCTGAAACCTCTCGCCACGATCCTGGCCGCCCTGCTGGCGATCACGGGCCAACCCGCCATAGCCACCGCCACCGCCACCCCCAGCGCCGAGACCCGACCCGGCAGCGAGAGCACAGTCCGTCCCTCCTCGGTCACTCCGTCCGTCGTGACAGCCGGATCCTCACTGACCTGGCAGCCCTGCCCCAACGACAAGATCGGCATGGAGTGCGCCGACCTCCAGGTCCCGGTCGACTGGCACAAGCCCGACGACCGCAAGATCACACTGAAGCTGGGCAGGCTGAAAGCGACCGGCGCCTCCGAAGGGTCGGTCCTGGTCGCCTACGGTGGCCCAGGAGGCCCCGGCATCGCCACCACCGCAGCCGTCCCCGACTGGTGGGCCCGGCTGCGCGAGCGCATGGACATCGTCACCTGGGACACCCGCGGCTACGGCGAGCAGTTCGGCGGCCTGAGCACCGGCCTCGCGTGCGTCTGGACCCGCATCCCCATCCCGGAAGCCCCGCGTGACGACGCCGGCTTCGGCCGCCTGTCCGACACCAACCGCGGCTTCGCCGAGGCATGCCGCCACCAAGACCCCCAGCTGTTCGCCAACATGAGCTCGGCCGACCAGGCCAAAGACATGGAGGCGATCAGAAAGGCCCTGGGCGGCGCGAAGCTCAACTACTACGGCGCCTCCTACGCGGGCTTCTACGGCCAAGACTATGCCCGCCTCTTTCCCGACCAGATCCGCACGATGGTCCTCGACGGCACCTGGAACCACAGCCCCGCCGACTGGTCGCGCGAACTGGAGGAGATGGCGAAGTCCAACGAGCAGTCCATGCGGCGCTTCTTCACCTGGTGTGCCACCCACGACTGCCAAGACGTACCCGGCCTCTGGCACAAGCTGACCGAACGAGCCCGCCGCAAGCCCATCCCCACCACGACGGCCAACATGGCCTACAACGCCCGCGACCTGCAGTCCCTCGCCCTCTTCATGGCCCGCCAAGGAGCCCCCGCCTGGCCCGCCCTGGCACGCGCGATCCGCAAGGCGGCCGGCCAGGGCGACGCCTCCGACTTCGTCCCGGCGCGTGGAGCCCGCTACCCCGACCAGACCACCCCCGTCACCGAATGCCTCGACTGGCCGCGTCCCACGACCATCAAGGAACTGGCCAGCACCGACGCCCGCCTCCGCAAGATCGCCCCTCTCACCGGCACCGCCAACACGCTGGCCTCGGCGACCCTCACCTGCATCGGCTGGCCCGCCCCGGTCACCAACCCACCCGCTCCCCTCCCGAAGGGCGTGCCTCCCGTCCTGGGAGCAGGCGCCTGGGGCGAGTCGGACGCGGTCGAACGTGCCCTGGCCGCCGTCCCCGGCAGCGTCACCATCCGCCACGACGGCCCCGGTCACACCCTCTACGGCTTCAACCCTTGTGCCCGCGACCTGATGAACCGCTACTTCACCGACCTGACCCTGCCGCCGCCGAACACCCAGTGCTGACCACCCCGACCCGGCCGACGGGCAGCCATCCGGGCGGACGAGAACGTCTTCGTCCCACGCTTCAATCGACCCGATTTCGGCTTCCGAGCACGAAGAGCCCGAGCACGAGAAGCCAGAGCACGAGAAGCCAGAGCACGAGAAGCCAGAGCACGAGAAGTCAGAGCGCGAGAAGTCAGAGCGCGAGAAGCCCGCGGGCGTAAGGAAGGACCGGGCCTTGCTGGGCCAGTACGTCAGCCGCAGTCGGCGATCCTCAACTCGGCCGGATGGGGCTCTGCGGCGCCCGGTGGAACTCGACACTCACGAACCGACCGTCGGCGAAGCCCAGGCGCGCACCGTCGCAGTGCGCGAACGGCGTCCCCCAGGAGTCGTGCGAAGCGTCCGGAAAGCACGCCGCCAACGCCAGCTCGATCGCCCCTCCGTGCCCGACCAGGAGCGCCGAGCAGCCCTCCGCGACGTCGCGGACCGTGTCCACCCAGATCGCTCGGTGGGTTGCGGCCACGGTCGCCGTGTCCTGGCCCTCCCGGATGATCTCCGCGAGCCGCCGGTAGGGCTCGGTCCAGCCCCACTGCGCGTGCCGAGCGATTTCTCCCGGCACATAACCCGACGGCATCTCCACGGTGTAGTCGACGGCGAAACCCATCGCAACAGCGGTCTCGACGGCCCGGGGAGACGAACTGGTGACCACGCGCTCGTAGGGGCCGACCCCGGAGCCGATGAAGCGGGCGAGGGCGATGCCGTCGGCCGACAGGTGTGACCCGCGGCCACGTGCCGCGCCCTTCTTGGTCAGGCTGTGTCGGCGCACGTCGAGCCAGCGCACTTGGCGTCCTCCTGCAACGGTGTTCCGGTGGGCAAGGGCAGAGACGCGTACGGCCACCGGATCACGCTAGCGGTGTGGTGACGATCAACGATCATGTGGCGGCCGCAGGCCACAGCGTAGCCGTGCCCGTCCGAGCAACGACGGCGAAGGGGCGGTGAGGGGGAGCTGTCACGCCGGCCTCGGCACTGCCCTCCACGCGCCGACCAGGGGTGGACCTCGGCTGCCGCGGACGTCGCGCAAGAGGGCGCCGACCACGTGCGGCCACGGTCTTGACTGGGCGGGTCAGATCGACTAGACCACAGGAAGCCCGGCGATCATCACGCAGTGGAGGACACGATGTCCGGCAGAGCGTTGGTACGACTCGCGGCCCGCGCCGCGTTATCCGCAGTCACGACGGGCGCGCTGGTCGCGGCCGCCGCGATGCCGGCCTCCGCGACGGTCCTGGACCGGCCGCCGCGGACGACCAAGGGGCCGTGCGCGTACACCGAGACCCCCGACGACCCGGCCGTGCGCAAGGTGCCGCTGCCGCCGGACCCGCGGCACACCCCCACCCGCCCGGTCTCGGCGGTGCTCAGGACCAACCACGGCGACATCGGGCTCACCCTCGACCCGGCCAAGGCGCCGTGCACCGTGCAGAGCTTCGTGCACCTGATCCGTCATCGTTTCTACGACGTCACCTCCTGCCACCGGCTCACCGCGTACGACCGGCTGAAGGTGCTGCAGTGCGGCGACCCCAGCTTCACCGGCGAGGGCGGCCCCGGCTACCGGTACAAGGACGAACTGCCCACCGACCTGCCGCCGTGGCCCGGCGACCCGACCGGAGTGCGCAAGACGTACGCGCGGGGCGTGCTGGCCATGGCCAACGCCGGGCCCGCCACCAACGGCAGCCAGTTCTTCCTGGTCTACGGCGACTCTGGCCTGGCGCCCAACTACACGGTCTTCGGCACGGTCGACGCCGCCGGGCTCGCCGCGCTCGACCGTATCGCCGCCGGCGGCATCCAGCCGGAGCCCGACGGTCCCACGCCGCCCGTGGACGGCAAGCCCGTCCTGCCGGTCGACATCCGCGACGCCCGGGTCTGCCGGAAGTAGGCGTCACTCCCGCTCCAGCGCCGCCCCCGTCCTCGATGCCGGTGGAAGGGCTCCCGTCCCGCCTGCCGGTGGAACGGGGGCGGAACGGTCTGGAACGCCCTCAGGGCGAGGGCTCCGACCGAGGAGCCGGGAGCAGGGAGAGACGCATGAACCTGAGACGCGCGTTCGGCACGGTGGCGGGGCTGGCGCTGGCCGCCGCGGGGATGGTGGGGCTGAGCGGGCCTGCGTGGGCGGCGCTGCCCTTCGTCACCCCGACCACCTGTACGTTCCAGACGTTCAACACCGGGAACTACCTGACGGCGGTGGGCGGCGGGGGCCGTACGACCGATGTGATCCACAGCGACGCGACCGTGCCCCGCTCGTGGGAACGCTTCACCCTCGTGGACGCCGGCGACGGCGTGCACGTCGGCATCAGGACGCTGACCGGCAACTACCTCACCGCCGTGAACGGCGGCGGCCTGCAGACGGACGTCATCCACTCCAACGCCACGCTCCTGCAGGCGTGGGAGAAGTTCGCGCTGGTCCGCCAGGGCGGCGACGGCTTCGCCATCCAGACGGTCGACGGCCACTTCCTGACCGCCGTGGGCGGCGGCAACCGCACCACCGACGTGGTGCACAGCGACGCGACCCAGGTGCGGTCGTGGGAGCTGTTCCGGGTGCAGTGCAACCTCACCACCGTGCCCAACGTGCAGGGCTTCGACGACGGCAGCGCGCGGAACTCCATCACCGGGGCGGGCCTCACGGTCGGCGGGGTCACGTTCGACAACACCTGCGTCGACGTTCGCGGGACCGTGTTGTTCAGCAGCCCGGGTGCGGGGGCGACCGTGCCGCGCGGTTCGGCGGTGAACCTCACCGAGTCCAGCGGGGTGGACCGCAACGGGCGGCCCTGCATCTTCAGATGACAGCGGCGGTCCGGCCGCCCGGGGCGATCTCGCCTCCTCGGGCGGCCGGACGCCTTTGCAGCGGACGGCCGCTTCGCTCCGGATCGGGCGTTCTTCCGAGGCTGGCGACTTCGAGCGAGGCGGCCGACTTCGTAGGACTTGTCGCGTTCAGGCGGGTCGGGGGTCGGCCGGCTGGGCGGGTCCGGCGGGTCCGGCGGGTCCGGCGGGTCGGGCGGGTCGGGGGGGCGGGCCGGTCGGGCGGGTTCAGCCGGGGGTGTCGGTGCTGCGCCGTGGCTGCCAGGGCAGGCGGTTCTCCAGCTCGACCTCCAGCGAGAAGCTGAGGAAGGTCCGTACGAGCACGATGAGCGCGAGCACGCCGACGCTCACGAACGTCGGCGCCACCGCGACCGTACGGATGATGTCTCCCGCGACCAGGAATTCCAGGCCGAGCAGGATGGCCCGTCCGAGGCCCTGGCGGTAGGCGCGGTAGACGTCGTGCGGGGCCTGTCGCTCGCGTAGCCGCAGCACGAAGGACACGGTGGCCGTCAGGGCGCCCAGCACGATGATCGCCACGCCTGCGAGGTCGACAGCCTGGCCGATCGCCTCCACGATCCGCGCGAAGTCCATGACCACCCTCTTTGTCCCGCCTTCAGCAAGGATCGGCGCCCCGCGCCCCGCAAACCGCCCCGACATGCCGCCCCAGCCCCCCTCTTTGCCAGGCCACCGCATGGGGCCTCGTGTGGGGAGGGGGTGGGGGCTTTGAGTGGGGGGCGGTCCCGCGTCTCGCAGGCCGTCCCGACATGCCGCTCCAGCCCGCCTCTTTGCCGGGCCACCGCATGGGGCCTCGTGTGGGGAGGGGGGCTTTGAGCGGGGGCGGTCCCAGCCCCCGCAGACCGCCCCGACACGTCGCCCCAGCCCGCCTCTTTGCCAGGCCACCACACAGGGACTCGAGCGGGGAGGGGAGCGGGCTTTGCGTTAGAGCCACGCGACCAGACGGGGAGCGGGAGGCCGTGTGTCGTTGGACGGGCGCGTATGTCGGGCGGGAGGCCGTGCGCGATTGGAAGGGTAAGGGGCGGGGCTTCGGAGGAGGGGGTGGGCCTTAGGGCAGGGCTTTGTGCGCGATCGGAGGGCAGAGGTCGGCCGGGGATGGGGGTGTGCGCGACTCGACGCATCGATGGTGCAGCTTCCCGCGCCGGGGCGGGGCTTTGGGAGGAGGTTGGGCCGTCCAGATGGGGGCTGGACGGCGGGGGGCTTCGTGGACGGCGGAGGGTGAGGTCAGGTCGTGGGGGGAGGGGGGTTGGGTGGGAGGGAGTCGAGCCAGTCGGTCAGGCGGGTGCCCTGGCGGGTCATGATCTCGGGGTCGCGCAAGGCGTTGGCCAGCAGCGACATCCCCTGGTACGCGCCGACGAAGGTGAGCGCGAGATCGTCGGCGTCCGGCCGGCCGAGGTCGCGGAACTGGCGTTCCGACCAGTCGAGGAGCAGCCGTATGACCCGGCCCGCCTCGACGTCGAGCCCGCCCTCCGCACGTTTGTCCAGCTCGACGGCGAGCGTGCCGGTGGGGCAGCCGTAGCGGGCGGCGCTGTCCCGCTGGCTCATCCAGGCGTCCACCATGGCCTTGAGGCGGGCGCGCGGGTCGGGGAGCCGGTCGAGTTCGGCGGTGAGCTCGGCCAGGTGTCCGGCGTGCTCGGACAGCGCGGCCAGGACGAGTTCGTCCTTGGTCTTGAAGTAGTAGTACACGTTTCCCACGGGCACGTCGGCGGCCTCGGCGATGTCGGCGATGGTCGTCCGCTCGACGCCCTGCTCGTGCAGGACGCGGGCGGCGGCGGCCATCAGCCTGCGCCGCTTGTCGGCCCCCCGGGCCCGTGTCCTCGTTGAGTCAGTCACCCAACTGACTATACGTCGGAGACAGCGCTTCCACGCACCGATCGCCGCCGCGCGGCGCGGGCGGGTGGTGTGAGGACGCGGCGAAGGCGCACGACCTGAGGCGGCATGCTGGAAGGCGGCCACCCGGATGGTGGCGGGTGAGCCACATCGTGCTTACCCGGGGCGCGGGGAAGAGCAAGCCTGCCGCTGAGGGGTAGGGGCGGGCGATGTCCGATGTCGCCGCCGATGTGCCGGATGTGGACAGGGGTGGCGCTGAGCTCGGGATCCCTTCATGACAGAGTTAGCGATCAACGTCCAGCGTCTGCCGGGCTGCCATGTGGTGCACCTCGACGGCGAGCTCGACCGCCTGACCCGCATGCCGCTGGCCCGTACGCTCGCGGAGCTTCTGGAGGCCGAGCGTCCGAAGATCGTGATCGATGTCACCGACCTGACCTTCTGCGACTCGTGCGGCCTCTGGGCCCTCATCGTCGGCCAGCGGCAGGCCGAGCAGCGCGGCGGCACCGTCCGGCTGGTCGGGGTGCACGGGCCGCTGGCCCGTCTGCTGGACATCACCCGTCTGTCGCGCCTGTTCCCCTCGGACGACGGTCCGGCCGAGGCCGCGAGCTGGGCCAGGCCGCGCGGCTGGCCGTCCTGACCCCGGACGGACGGTGAGGGCGGCGGCGCCGCCCCTCAGGGCCAGGGGGTCAGGTCAGGACGGTGGGGAGGGGGCCGGGTCCGGGCCGTGCGGATGGGACGCGTTGATCACCCGGTACAGCTGATCCTCCGGCCCCAGCCGCCAGCCGAGCAGTTCCAGCAGCTCGCGTACCGTCGGCGAGGCGTTCTGGAGCACCAGCCTGCGGGGCGGCGGCAGGTCGGCGGCCGTGCTGATGATCAGCCGCAGCCCGCCGGCGTCGATGAAGGTAAGCTCGGACAGGTCCAGATGGACGTCGGTCTCGCCGATGCGTAACGCCCACGCCAGCGCTCGGGCCAGCGCGGGCCGTCCATGGTGGTCGATCTCGCCGCGTACGCGCAGGCCGAAGGGGTGCACCATGGGCAGCACATCGGCAGGGTCGCCGGTCTGGTCGGTCATTTGAAATCACACCAATGCGGTCGTCCAGGGCAGAGCCGAGCCGCGCCACGTTCCCTAGCGAGGGAAGGTGCGGGCGCCCCTGACAGATCGCCGAAAACAAGAGGGCCCGGCGCGCCGCGCGTCCATACAGCGTCGGCACATCGGGCAGAGGGAGAGGCAGATGTCGGGCGATCAACCCTTTCCGCCAGGCATTGCCCAGGTCACCACGGCTTCGGCCGCCGGTGAACTGGACAGGTGCGCCCGTGGCGCGCCCGGCTCGGCTCGTTTACTCGGTCGCCTTTCTCCCTGCCCTCGATCGAGCGCTTTACGCCGCCGTAACCCCCGTACCCGGTAGGGGCAAGCCATGCAAGCACCCTTCCACCTGCGGTGCACCATCACCAACAATCTCGCGCTCACCCGCGATCTGGTGCGCGTCTACGCCACCCACGCGGGGCTGTCCGGCGCGCGGCTCGACCACCTGGTGCTCGCCGTCAACGAGGCCGCCGCGAACGTCCTGGAGCACGGTGGCGGTCGCGGCACGGTGACGGCCTACACCGACGCCGCCGTCCTCACGGTCGACGTCTGCGACACGGCCGGACGCCTGCGGGCCGAGCATCTGGCCGACGCCCGGCTCACGCGTCCCTCGCCGTCGGGGCGGCGCCTCGGCCTGTGGCTGATCCACCGTCTGTGCGACGAGGTCGGCATCGACCATCCGCAAGGAGGCAGCAGGCTGCGGCTGCGCATGCGTCTGCCCCTCGCCACCCACCTGCGTCCCTGGCAGGGCGGCGACTCCTCGCCCGCGGCCAGCTAGCCACGGTGCTCCGCCCGCCCGTCTCTGCTCTCAGGAGGTTGGTGAGCCGTCCTGATGAGCGGTGAGCCGCCGGTGAGGGCGCGGTGAGCCGCCCCCGCCACTGTTGACCTGTCTCCGCGACCGCGGAGCAGAGGCCACACACGTGGGGAGCGGACAATGGGCATGCTGACCGGCAAGACGGCGCTGGTGACGGGCGGTTCCCGGGGCATCGGCCGGGCGGTGTCGCTGCGGCTGGCCGCCGAGGGCGCGCTGGTGGCCGTGCACTACGGCGGCGACGACGAGGCGGCCAAGCAGACCGTCACCCTGATCGAGGAGGCCGGCGGCCGGGCGTTCGCCGTGCGGGCCCGCTTCGGCGCGAAGTCCCAGAAAAGCGCTGAGGGCGCTGAGGGCGCGGAGGGCGCCAAGGTGGCGGTGGGCGTCAAGGGGGCGGAGGGAGACGACGGGGGCGTCGAGGGGGCGGTGGAGCGGTTGTTCGAGGGGCTGGCCGACGGGTTGGCCGGGCGTGGCCTGGACATTCTGGTCAACAACGCCGGCATCGCCTCGACCGCCCCGATCGCGCACCTGACCCCGGCGGAGTTCGAGCGGGTGATGACGATCAACGTCACCACCCCGTTCTTCGTGATCCGGCGCGCGCTGCCGCTGCTGAACGACGGCGGTCGCATCATCAACATGGGCTCGACGGCCAGCCGGTTCGCCGTCACCACGCAGATCGGCTACACGATCAGCAAGGCGGCGCTGGCGGCGATGGCCCCGACGCTCGCCAACGAGCTGGGACGGCGCGGCATCACCGTGAACACGGTCGCGCCCGGAGCCGTACGGACCGACATGACCGCGGGTTACACCTCGATCCCCGAGGTGGTGGCCGCGCTGGAGTCGATCACCGCGCTCGGCCGGCTCGGCGAGCCCGAGGACGTCGCCGACGTGGTCGGTTTCCTGGCTGGTCCGGCGGGTCGGTGGGTGACCGGCCAGACCATCGACGTCTCCGGTGGCACGTACCTCGGGCCGCTCGCCTGACGGAGCCTTGGAACACTTTGCCCATCCATTACGGACAGTGCATATTCCCGTACAAGGAGCTTGCATAGCCTGATTTCATGGGTGATATCCCCCACGCGCCACCACCACCTCCCGGCCCGGCCGACGGCGACGACGGCCGGGCCCACGACGGCGGCCCGACGAGCGACGGCGGCCCGACGAGCGACGGCGGCCCGACGAGCGACGGCGGCTCGGCGGGCGACGCGCACGTCGACAGGCTGCTGCTCGGCGCGGCCACCAGCACGCGGGCGCACGTGTGCGTGCTCTTCGTCCTGGCCGAGGACGGGCGCGTGCTGATGATGGACGCCGAGTCAGGGCTTCCCGAGCCCTTCTCGCGCTCATGGGTCCTGATCAGGTCCACCGACCAGTCGCCGGTCGCGGTGGCGGTGCGGCAGCGGCGGCTGGTGTGGGTGCCCGACCGGGAGGCCATGGCCCGCGAGTTCCCGCTCGTGGCGCTCGCCTTCCCGTACGGGTTCGCGCTGGCCGTCGCGCCCCTGGTCGACCGCGACGGCGAGGTGCGCGGGGCCATGATGCTGCTCTGGCCGCCCGCCCCGGCCCGCCGTCCGACCCGGCACCAGCTCGACGTTCTGACCGCCACCTGCGCCGACCTGGCGGAGATCGTGCCGAAGGGGAACCGGCCGGTGCCGCCGGGGCACCAGCCGCGGGTGCTGACCAGGCAGCCGCCCGGCGACGACGACCTCCTGCTGACCTGCCTCAACCGGCTGCCCGAGGGCTACTGCATGCTCGACGTCGAGGGGCGGCTCACCCTGGTCACCGCGCCCGCCGAGGAACTGCTGCACGCCGAGGCGGACGAGCTGACCGGCAAGCGTCCCTGGGACGCCCTGCCCTGGCTGGGCGAGCCCGCCTACGAGGACCGCTACCGCGCCGCGGTCGTCAGCCAGGAGGTCACCTACTTCACCACCCGCAACCCGGGCGGCCAGTGGCTGGCCTTCCACCTCTATCCGGGCCTGGCCGGCGTCACCATGCGGGTCACGCCGAGCACGATGGCCCGCGACCCGCGTCCGGTCATGCCCGACCAGCTCGTCGCCGCCGACCGGCCGCCGCGCCTGGTCGCGTTGCACGAGATGCTGCACCTGGCCACCACCCTGGCGCGGGCCGTCACGGCCCAGGAAGTGATCAACCTGGTCGCCGACCACGTGATGCCCGCCTACCACGTGCAGGCCCTGGCCATCCTCACCTCCAGGGGCGGGCGCATGCAGGTGGCCGCCTCGCGCGGGTACAGCGAGAAGGCGATCGAGGAGTACGACGGCCAGCCCCTGCTGCACCTGCCGCCCGGACACCCCCTGGCCGCCGGAGCGCCGGCGTTCTTCGGCACCTGGGCCGAGCTGCGCGCGACGTACCCGGAGGCGATCAGGTCGGACGACATGTCGGCCTGGGCGTTCCTGCCGCTGACGGCCGGCGGGCGGACGGCGGGCATGTGCATCCTGGCCTACGACCGTCCCCATCGCTTCACCACCGACGAGCGGGCCAGCCTGACGGCCCTCAGCGGGCTCATCGCCCAGGCGTTCGAGCGCGCCCGGCTCTACGACGTCAAGCACCAGTTCGCCCAGTCGCTGCAGTCGAGCCTGCTGCCGCGCACCCTGCCCGGCGTCCCCGGGCTGGAGGTGGTCGCCCGCTACCTGCCCGCCACGCCCGGCATGGACATCGGCGGCGACTTCTACGACCTGATCCGGCTGGAGGAGAAGGTGGCCGCCGCCGTGATCGGCGACGTCCAGGGGCATGACGTCACCGCCGCCGCGCTGATGGGCCAGGTGCGTACGGCCATTCACGCCCACGCGAGCGCGGGCGCCAACCCCGGCGAGGTGCTCGCGCACACCAACCGCCTGCTCAACGAGCTGGCCCCGGACCGGTTCACGAGCTGCCTGTACATCAGCGTCGACCTGGGGCGGAGCACGGCGTGCGTGGCCAGCGCGGGCCACCTGCCGGCGCTGCTGCGCCGGCCCGGCGAGCCCGCCCAGGTGGTGGAGCCCGCCCCCGGCCTGCTGCTCGGCATCGAACCCGGCACCGAGTACGCCACCACCCAGCTCGCCCTGCCGCCCGGCTCGGTGCTGGCCCTCTACACCGACGGGCTCATCGAGGTCCCCGGGCAGGACCTCGGCGAGGCCATCGGCCGCCTGGCCGCCGGGTTCGCCCCGGCGCCGGACCGGCCGCTCGCCGACGTGGCCGAGGACATGATCGCGGCCGCGGCAGCCGTCGAGCACCGCGCCGACGACATCGCCATGCTCCTCCTGCGCACCGGCCCAGCCTGAGCTGCGCCGACCGGGCCTGAGGAGCGCCGACCGGGCTTGAGGAGCGCCGACCGGGCTTGAGGAGCGTCGACCGGGCCCGAGAGCTGCGCCGACCGGGCCTGAGCTGCGCCGGTCGCGGTCAGACATGCCGGTGGCGGTCAGGCGCGCCACTCGGGGGTGCGTTCCTGGCGGGCCTGGGCCAGGGCCTCCCTGACGCCCGCGGCGTCCTTGTCGGTGGTGTAGACGGGGCTGCCGGGCTGCTGCCGCCACGACTCGTCGAGGCCGCCGGCGTCCACGGGGTCGAAGCCGAGCGCGTCCACCAGGCCCATCACGATCTTCTTGCCGCGTTCGTCGTCGGCGGCCACGGGCAGGGCGATGCGCCCGGGGGTGCCGGAGGGGCGGCCGCCGTGGGCGAGGTGGTCGGCGAAGATGTTGTTGAACGCCTTCACCACCGGATGGCCGAGCTGCTGCTCGACCCACCGGCTCTCCGGCATGCCGGCCTCGATCTCGTCGATCCGGCCGTCGCGCTGGGGGTAGTAGTTGCCGGTGTCCACGACGGTCAGGCCGCCGGTGACGTCGTCGAACAGGTCGTCGGGCAGCTCGGGCACCTTGCCCTGGGGGATCGTGACCACGACCAGGTCGGCTCCCTGGGGCGCCTCCTCGACGGTCACCGGGGTCGCGCCGGTCTCGCCGGCCAGGTCGGTGAGCGTCTGGGGGCCCCGGGAGTTGGCCACCGCCACCTCGTGGCCCAGCTCGGTCAGGCGCCGGGTGAGCGTGCCGCCGATGTTCCCCGCGCCGATGATGCCGATCTTCATGCTCCGCCCCCGGTTGTGCGCCTCAGCTACTGCTCGCCAGGATATCGTTACCATGTGTTATCGCTGGTCGGAGGCCAGGTCGGCGCGCCGGAGCAGGGCCGAACCGGATTCCGGGCGGAGGGTTCCGGCGGCGCAGCTGGCATCAAGTGGCCACCGGCACGCAACTTCCTGGCCGTTCTCCGGCGGAATCTCCGCGCGACGAACCCGCACACTGGATGCCATAGGCAGGCAAACGGACGTTGGAGGGCCGAATGGGAAATTCAGCATTACGTTCCGTCTCACGCGACGCTGAGCGGCGTGAATTCGTCAATCACGCGGGCGGGACGCGTCCGCATATCCAGCTGGTGTCCGACGAGCCGGGGATTCGGGGGTTGTTCCGATATCGTCCCGAGGCGGCCGAACCGCTGACCCTGCTCTCCGAAGTGCTGCTGTGCGGGGACAGCCCGCTGACCCGGGGCGAGCGCGAGCTGATCGCCGCGTACGTGTCGTCGCTCAACCGGTGCCGCTTCTGCTTCCACACCCACGCGGCCTTCGCCGCCGTCCGCGTGCCGGACGGCATGACGCTGGTCGACGAGACCTGCGCCGACCCGGCGGCGGCCCCGCTGTCCGGCAAGCTCAAGGCCCTGCTGGCCATCGCCGGGGCGGTGCAGCGCGGCGGACGGGAGGTCACCGACGAGCACGTGCGCGCGGCCAGGGCCGAGGGCGCCACGGACCTGGAGATCCACGACACGGTGCTGATCGCGGCGGCCTTCTGCATGTACAACCGGTACGTGGACGGCCTGGCCACGCTGGCCACCGACGACCCCGCCCACTACGCCGACAGGGCCCGCCTGACCAGCGGTTACGTGAAGGTGTGGAACGACGAGGCGCTGGACGAGGCCGGCTGAGCGGCCCCGTCCGGCGGGGCGTGATCAGCCGAAGAACTCGTCCACCGAATAGGGGTCGAGCGGGAAGCTCCAGCGCTCGCTGATCTTCCCGTCGGTGATCCGGAACAGCTGCATGCCGCGGTCGTCGAGCGAACGGCCGTCGCGCTCACCGCGGATGCGCAGGACGGCGGCGACCTGGTCGCCGCCGACGAGGTAGGACTCCGGCTCCAGGCGCAGCGTGCCGGTGGTGGACTTCAGCAGCTCGGCCAGGTAGCCGAGCACGGCTTCCTTGCCGGAGTAGTCGCGGGCCATCGGTCCGCGACCGGGGACGTGGAAGATCACGTCGTCGGCGAGCAGCCGGCGAAGGTCCTCCAGGTCGCCCTTGGCAATGGCGTCGTAGGTGTTGCCGGCAACGGTGATGTGGGGATGCTCATCCATGACGACCGCCAGTCACAAACGGGGTTTAGGTGGCGTCCGTGACATTACGCGCGTCAGTTGCAGGAGACAAGAAGGAGGCGCATTTAACGAGATCTTGCGCAATTGGCGAGAGTGTGCAGACTAGGAGAAAACCGCATCGATGGGAGCTTGCGTGCCCCATATTGCCCTCGATTCCGATGAACCAGGAATCCGCGGACTTTTCCAGTTCAGCCCTGAGACAGCCGCCCCGATGAACGCGCTGGCCGAGGTTCTCCTGCGTGGCGACAGCACACTGAGCCGCGGCGAGCGGGAGCTGATCGCGGCCTACGTGTCGGGGCTCAACGAGTGCCGGTTCTGCACGGCCTCGCACGCCGCGTTCGCCGCCGCCCAGCTCCCCGAGGGCATGACGCTGGTGGACCAGGTCCGCGCCGACCCCGGCACGGCGCCCGTCACGCCCAAACTCCGCGCCCTGCTCGCCATCGCCGCCGCCGTGCAGCGCAGCGGCAGGGACGTCACCGACAAGCTGGTGGCCGCGGCCAGGGCGGAGGGGGCCACCGACAAGGAGCTGCACCACACCGTGCTGATCGCGGCTGCGTTCTGCATGTTCAACCGGTACGTCGACGGCCTGGGCACCCACGCCCCCGACGACCCCGCCGGGTACGAACTGGCCGCGCAGCGCATCCTGACGCACGGCTACACGACCGTCCCACCGGCGGCGGGACAGCAGGACTGATGGACGCGGAACACCACCGGTTCGTGATCATCGGTGCGGGACCCGGCGGGCTGCAGCTCAGCTACTTCCTGCAGCGCGCCGGGGCCGACTACGTCACCCTGGAACGCGAGGACGCGCCCGGCGGCTTCTTCCGCGCCTACCCGCGCCACCGCCGGCTCATCTCGCTGAACAAGGTGCACACCGGCGAGAAGGAGCGCGAGATCCAGCTCCGCTGGGACTGGAACTCCCTGCTCAACGACGAGCCCGACCTGATGTTCCCGAACTACTCGCGGGAGTACTTCCCGCACGCCGACGACCTGGTCCGCTACCTGGCCGACTTCCAGCGCGTCCACGGGCTGCGGGTGCGGTACTCGACGGCCGTCGAGCGCGTCGAGAAGGACGGCGCGGGCTTCGTCGTCCACGCCGGTGACCGGGTCCTCCGCGCCGACTGCCTGATCGTCGCCACCGGCTGGGGCGGCCCGCACGTCCCCGACATCCCGGGCATCGAGCTGGCCACCGGCTACGAGGACGTCCCCGTCAACGGCGAGGACTTCGCCGACCAGCGCGTCCTGGTCATCGGCAAGGGCAACTCGGCGTTCGAGACCGCGCAGGCGCTGCTCCCGTACGCCGCGGTCATCCACCTGGCCAGCCCCAGCCCCGTCCGCCTGGCCTGGACGAGCAAGCACCCCGGCCACGTCCGCGGCCAGTACGGCGCCTTCCTGGACAGCTACTGGTTCAAGACCCTGCACGGCGTCCTGGAGTGCACCGTCGACCGCCTCTGGCGCGAGGGCGGCGGGATCAAAGCCGCGATCACCTACACGCTCGCCGACGGCGAGCAGGCGCTGCTCGACTACGACGCCGTCCTGCGCTGCACCGGCTTCACCATGGACACCGGCCTGTTCGGCGACTCCTGCCGGCCGGCGCTGACCCCCGGCGGACGGATGCCGGCGATCCGCCCCGACTTCCAGTCGGCCGACGTCGACGGCCTGTACTTCGCCGGCACCCTCATGCAGGCCCGCGACTTCAAACGGGCCTCCTCGGCGTTCATCGACGGCTTCCGCTACAACCTGCGCTCCCTGACCGCCCTGCTGCTCGAACGCTACGAGGGCCGGCCGCTGCCGGTCCGCGAGCTGCCCGCCGACGCCGACGTGCTCACCGGGTCGATGCTCGACCGGGTCAACCACAGCTCGGCGCTGTGGACCCAGTTCGAGTACCTGTCCGACGCGTACGTGCTGGGCCCGGACGGCGTCGTGCGCCACTACGAGGACCTGCCGGAGGACTACGCCCGCGAGCGCTTCGCCGCCGCCGGGCTGTGCCTCACGCTGACCCTGCGGTGGGGGCCGCGCGACCGCGCCGACGTGTTCGCCATCCAGCGCCACCCCACCCCCGAGCGGGCCGACGAGTGCGCCTTCCTGCACCCCGTCGTCCGGGCCTGGCGGCACGGCGAGCCGGTCGCCGAGCAGCACCTCCTGGAGGACCTCCAGGCCCGCTGGCGCGACCCCGTACGCCACGTCGAGCCGCTGCGCGCGTTCCTGGCCGGCCGGCTTCAGCCGTAGGAACCGGCCGGCTTCAGCCGTAGGAGCCGACGGGCTTCAGCCGTAGGAACCGGTCGGCTTCAGCGGTAGGAGCCGACCGGCTTCAGTCGTGGGAGGAGAAGCGGGCCACGAGATCGTCGACCACGTCGGCGAGCGCCCCGCGCCGGGCGTGCGCGGCCCGCTGGCGCTCGGCGCCCCCGCCGTTCTCGCGCAGCAGCCGCCACCCCTCCGCGGCCGCCTCCAGGTCGCCGGCCGCGGCCAGCGCGGGCCCGACGTGCTCCAGCAGCCGCGCCACCAGCTCGGCGACCGGCCGCGCCGCCCCCGTGAACGGATCGACGCCGGACCCGTCCAGCCCGTCCCTGGCGGCCCGCCAGTAGGCCACCCGCAGCAGCTCGGCGGGCACCTCGGGGCCGGGATCGCCGTCCAGCACCCGGTGCAGCGACGTGGTGACCAGCGCCCGGACCACCAGCGCGAGGAACACCGACTCGCGCGTGGAGGCGGGCACGTCGGCCACCCGCACCTCCACCGTGGGCAGCCGGGCCGACGGGCGCACGTCCCAGAACAGCGTCCCCGGGTCGACCAGCGCGCCGCTGCCGGTCAGCGCCGCGACCGTGCGCTCGAAGTGCTCCAGCGACCCGAAGTACGGCGGCGGCCCGGCCACCGGCCACTTGCCCCAGGCCAGCACCCGCCAGCCCGCGTAACCGGTGTCGCGGCCGGCCCAGAACGGCGAGTTGGCCATGAGCGCGAGCAGCACCGGCAGCCAGGGGCGCACGTGGTTGCAGACCAGCACGGCCTGCTCCCGGTCGGGCACGTGGATGTGCACGTGACCGGCGCAGATGGCCTGCTCGTCGTGCAGCGCGCGGTAGTTGTCGATGCCGACGCCGTACCGGGGGTGCTCGGTGATGGGCGGCGGGACGACGTCGCCGATCACCGGCGTGCCGGAGGCGACCACGGCCAGCCCCTCGGCGCGCGCGGCGGCGGCCACGACCTCGCGCATCCGCCGCAGCTCCGCCGCCAGCTCGGCCCGGCTCGCGCAGGGCGTCGTCTTGGCCTCCACCTGGAACTGCGTGATCTCCGTGCAGACCCGGTCGCCCAGCCCGGCCGCGGCGCGCCCGACGACGGCCGCCGCCCCGGGGGCCACGGCGCGGGTGACCGGATCGACCACCAGGTACTCCTCCTCGACGCCCATCAGGCGGGCGGTCACGCCGCCGGAGGACTGCCGTAACGACTCGGCGGTAGCCGTCATGTGCGCTCCACTCCACTGCTCGACTCGACTGCGGGGACACCGCGGGCACACCGCGGGGACACTACGGGGACACCGCGGGGACGCTGCCATCCGATCTTGCCCTGCCGGGGGCCGCCGCAGGGCCGAATGGCGCACTCGCCCCGGGGGAATGGCTCTTCTGGCCGCATCACCCCCGCATACAGAGGAGGGCCCGCCCGTGACCGCGACCATGTCCGTGGAGGAGGCCGGGCACGTGTTCGCCACGCCCGCCGCGTACGCCGACGAGACCCGGCTGCACGAGGCCCTGGCGCTGCTGCGCCGCGAGTCCCCGGTGCACCGCGTGGAGGTGCCCGGCTACAACCCCTTCTGGGCCGTCACCCGGCACGCCGACCTGCTGGAGATCGAGCGGAACAACGCCCTGTGGCTGAGCGCGCCGCGCCCGGTGCTGCGCAGCGCGGAGATCGACGCCCGGCTGGCCGAGCAGCGGGCGCGCGGCACCGGCCTGAAGACGCTCGTCCACATGGACGACCCCGAGCACCGCGTGGTGCGCGCGGTCGCCGCCGACTGGTTCCGGCCCAGGGCCATGCGCGCCCTGGAGGTGCGCGTCCGCGACCTGGCCCGCCGCTACGTCGACCGCATGACCGCCCACGGCGGCTCCTGCGACTTCGCCCGCCAGGTCGCCGTGCACTACCCGCTCTACGTCATCCTGTCGCTGCTGGGCCTGCCCGAGTCGGACTTCCCACGCATGTTGCGGCTCACCCAGGAGCTGTTCGGCCAGGACGACAACGACAACCGGCGCGGCGGCACCGCCCAGGACCACACCGCCGTGCTGGCCGACCTGCTGGGCTACTTCCGCGAGCTGACCGCCGCGCGCCGGGCCAGGCCCACCGGCGACCTCGCCTCGGAGATCGCCAACGCCCGCGTGGACGGCCGCCCGCTGAGCGACCTGGACGCCGCCTCCTACTACGTCATCATCGCCACCGCCGGGCATGACACCACCAGCTCCACCATCGCCGGCGGCCTGGAGGCGCTCATCCGGCACCCCGGCGAGCTGCGGCGGCTGCGCCGGGACCCCGGGCTGCTGCCGCTGGCGGCCGAGGAGATGATCCGGTGGGTGAGCCCGGTGAAGGAGTTCATGCGCACCGCGGCCGCCGACACCGCCGTACGCGGCACGCCGGTCAGGCGGGGGGAGTCGGTGCTGCTGTCGTACCCGTCGGCCAACCGGGACGAGGAGGTGTTCGCCGAGCCGTTCCGCTTCGACGCCGGCCGCGACCCCAACCGGCACCTGGCCTTCGGCTCCGGCGTGCACTTCTGCCTCGGGGCCGCGCTGGCCCGCATGGAGATCCGGGCGCTGTTCGCCGAGCTGCTGCCCCGGCTGGAGAGCGTGGAGTTCGACGGCGAGCCCGCCTGGGTGGCCACCACGTTCGTGGGCGGCATCAAGCACCTGCCGATCCGCTACACGCTGCGCGACCGGCCGGCCGGGGCGTGAGCCCGCCCGCGCGCCCGGCGGCCGGTCAGAACAGCGTGGGGGGCTCGGCCGGCATCGGCTCGGGCAGCGGGCGCAGCTCCGGCACCCGGGCGCGCACCTCGTCGTGGAAGCGGCGGGCGAGCATCGGCGCGTCGGCGTTGTCGGGCGTGTGGACGAACACGGTGGGGGAGCGGCCCTCGCGCAGCCACCCGGCGACCGTGTCCACCCACTCCCGCCAGCCCTCGACCGTGGCCTCGACGGAGTCGCGGCCCAGGTAGCGGACGATCGGATGGCCGGTGAGCGCTCGGGTGCGGCGCGGCACGCGCGGTTTCTTCGTCCACGCGTCGCGTTCGGCGTCGCTGGTCGGCGGGGTGCGGAACAGCGTCACCGTGTCGAAGGGCACCCATTCGGCGCCGGCGGCGGCCAGCACCCGTTCGAGCTGGCCGGCCTGGCGGGCGTCGTCGAAGAAGGCGCGGTGGCGGACCTCCACGGCGTAGCGGTGGGAGCGGGGCAGGCGGCGCAGGAAGGCCGCCAGCGTGCCCAGGTCGGCGGGGCCGAAACCGGGCGGCAACTGCACCCACAGGGCGTGCGCGCGCGGCCCGAGCGGCTCGACGGCGTCGAGGAAGGCGTGCAGCTCCTGCTCGGCGCCGGTCAGGCGGTGGTGGTGGGTGATGGCCTTGGGCAGCTTGACGACGAACCGGAAGTCGGGGTCGAGCTGCCGGGCCCACGACTCCACCGTGGCGCGGGCGGGGGTGGCGTAGAACGTGGTGTTGCCCTCGACCGCGTCGCACCAGGTGGCGTAGGCGCGCAGGCGCTCTCCCGGCGGGAGCGGATGGGGCAGGAAACGTCCGTTCCACGGTGTGTGCGTCCACATCGCGCATCCCACATGAAGCCGCATGCCTCCGACGTTAGCGGAGCCGCCGGACGCCCGGGGCCGCCGCGGATGTCCGGGAACGCCACCGTTTAGGCTGGTCGCATGGGCATGGTCGGGACGGTCGGGCTGGTACTGCATCCCCAGCGCGACTCCAAGAAGGCGATCGACACCATCCTGCGCTGGGCCGCGGACAAGGGGGCGACCGTCCTCGGGCTGCCCGAGGAGGTCGGGCGCATCGACTGCAGCGCGGTGCCGGTCGACGCGGTCGCCCTGGTCGAGCGGGCCGATCTGCTGGTGGGGCTCGGCGGCGACGGCACGATGTTGCGGACCATGCGGCTGCTGGCCGGCCGGCCCACGCCCATCCTGGGGGTGAACCTGGGCAAGCTCGGCTTCCTGGCCGAGATCGACGTGGACGAGCTGGCCGGCACGCTGTCGGCCATCGACCGCCACGAATACACGATCGAGCCGCGGATGGCCATCAGGAGCGTGGTCGCCGGGGTCCCGGTGACGGCGTTCAACGACATCGCGCTGGTCCGCATCCCCGGCGAGGGGCTGGCCGGGGTGTCGGTCACCCCGTCGGGCAGCCCGTTCGTGAGCCTGTCCGCGGACGCGGTGATCGTGGCCACCTCCACCGGCTCCACCGCCTACAGCTTCTCGGCCGGCGGGCCGATCGTCTCGCCCCGCGTGGAGGCCGTCCTGGTGGTGCCCGCGGCCGCCCACTCCTCCTTCAACCGGGCCCTCGTGCTGCCCGCCGACGAGGAGGTGACGCTGGAGGTGCTGCCCGCGAGCGGCAGGCTCGCCGTCGAGGTGGACGGACGGGTGGTCGGCCACCTGTGCCCCGGCGACACCGTCACGGTCACCGCCTGGCCGGGGGCGGCCAAGGTGGTCCGCGTCGGCACCACCTTCTACGAGCGCGCCCGCCGCAAGCTGCGGGTGGACGGCAGCGCCGAGGTCGGCTGACCCCGCTCAGCGGCGGTGCCGCGCGGGCCTGGTGAGCGGCCCGCTGGCCCGCACGGGCCTGGTGGACGGCTCGCCCTCCGGCGCCTGCGCGGGCCGCGCGCCGCGGGCGGCGACCAGCGCCGACAGCGCGGTCGTGATCGGCACGGCGGCGATCAGCCCGAGCGTGCCCACGACGCTGCGGACGATCTCCTGGGTCACGACCGGCGTGGTCAGCACGTCGCCGAGCGGCTGCGCGCCGATGCTGAACAGCAGCAGCAGCGGCAGCGACGCCCCCGCGTACGCCAGGATGATCGTGTTGATCACGGAGGCGATGTGGGCCCGCCCGACCCGCCCCGCGGCCCGGTACAGGCGGGCGAAGCCGTAGGAGGGGTTGGCCGCGGCCAGCTCGCCCACTGTCACCGCCTGGGTGACGGTGACGTCGTCGAGCACGCCGAGCGCCCCGATGATGATGCTGGCCAGCAGCAGCCCCTCGGTGTCGATGGACAGGCTCATGCCCAGGGTCAGGGCGGTGTCGTCGGTGACGCCGTTGAGCCGGGCCAGGCCGATCGCCCCGTACGACAGCAGCCCGGTGAGCGCGAGGCTGGCCAGCGTGCCCAGCACGGCCATCGAGGTGGTCAGGGAGAAGCCGTGGGTGAGGTAGAGCACCGTCAGCATGATCGCGGCCGAGCCGACGACGGCAACCAGCATCGGCGGCTCGCCCGCCAGGACGGCCGGGATGACGAACGTCAGCAACAACCCGAACGTCACCGCCAGCCCCACCAGCGCCGTCACCCCGCGCCACCGCCCGAACGCGATGACCGCCAGCGCGAACGCGCCGCCCAGCAGCCACAACGTCGTCGACCGGTCGTGGTCGGAGAGCTGGTAGGCCCCGTCGGCGGCCCGCAGCAGCAGCACGTCGTCGCCCGCCGTGAACCGCTGCGCCCCCGGCCCGCCCGGCAGCCGCAGCGTGACGTCGCGGCCGGTGTCGGGCCCCGAGCCGACCCGTACGGTGGCGTTGCCGCAGGTGGCCGGGTCGGGCGCCGGCATGCCCTCCTGGACGGCCGGGCAGCGCCTGAGCGTGATCGAGGTGACCGTGCCCTCGACCCGTTCGACCGCGGGCCCCTCCCGCCCGTCCTGGCCGTCCGGCGCCGGCTGCGCCGCGGGCCAGAGCCACACCAGGCAGGCCAGCGTCGCCAGGGCCAGCGGCACCAGCACGGCCAGGCTCGCCACGACCGCGCCGCGCGACGGCGGCGCGGCGGGCCCGCCGTGGGAATGGCCGTGACCGTGACCGTGGCCGTGACCATGACCGTGACCGTGACCGTGGGAGTGGCCGGGGGAGGGGCCGGCGGCATGGCCGTGGAACTGATCGGCGCCCATCGCGTGAAAGATCCTCCTCGGCTTCCTGGACTGCGACAGTAACGCACCCGGCGCGGGGTAGGAGCCGGGTGTGGCGACGCTGGTGGGCACCTCCGGATGGCAGTACAAGGACTGGCGCGGCGTGCTGTACCCCGAGGGGGTCCCGCAGCGGTTGTGGCTGGAGACGTACGCGGCCGAGTTCCCCACGGTCGAGAGCAACAACGCCTTCTACCGCCTGCCGTCGCCGGAGACGTTCGCCGCCTGGCGGGAGCGCACCCCCGACGGGTTCGTGATGGCGGTCAAGGCCAGCCGCTACCTCACCCACATCAAGCGGCTGACCGGGCCCGAGGAGCCGGTCGCCCGGCTGATGGCGGCCGCCGGGGCGCTCAAGGAGAAGCTGGGCCCGATCCTGCTGCAACTGCCGCCCACGCTGCGCGCCGACCCCGCCCTGCTCGACCGCTGCCTGGGCTGCTTCCCCGGCGGCGTGCGGGTGGCGGTGGAGCCGCGGCACGACTCCTGGTGGACCGCCGAGGTGCGCGAGGTGCTGCTCGCGCGGGGTGCCGCGCTGTGCTGGGCCGACCGCCTCGGCCGGCCGCTGACGCCGCTGTGGCGCACCGCCGACTGGGGGTACGTGCGCCTGCACGAGGGCCTGGCCGCCCCCCGGCCCTCCTACGGCGCGGCGGCGCTGAAGAGCTGGGCGCGGAGGGTGGAGCAGGCCGGGTGGCGGGACGTCCACGTCTACTTCAACAACGATCCGGGGGGAGCGGCCGTGCGCGATGCCCGGCGATTTGCCAGACTCGCCTGATGCGCACGCGTCTGTACAGGAACGGCGTCCTCGAGAAGGAGGGCTTCCCCGTCGAGGAGGTCTCCGACCACGTCGGCGACCCCGAGGCCGTCGTCTGGTTCGATCTGTGCTCGCCCACCCCCGAGCAGCTCAACCAGGTCGGCGAGGAGCTCGGCCTGCACGAACTGGCCGTCGAGGACGTCCTCAGCGACCACCAGCGCCCCAAGGTGGACGTCTACGACAACCACCTGTTCATCACCGTGTACGGCATCCACCTCGACGAGGGCCGCCTCGTCCCGGTCGAGGTGAACGCCTTCGTCACCCGCAACGCCCTGGTGACCGTGCGGGAGAACGCCTGCTTCGACATCGACGAGGTGGTCAGGCGCTGGGACGCGACCTCCCGCCTGGCCGCGCACGGCGTCGCCTTCCTGCTGCACGGCCTGCTCGACTACGTCGTGGACAGCCAGTTCGACCTGGTCCAGGACCTCGACGCGCGGGCCGAGGCCATGGAGGAGTCGCTGTTCGACGACGCGCCCCGCGACGGCAGGCAGCTCCAGCGCGCCATGTACGTGCTGCGCAAGGACACCGCCAGGCTCCGCAAGATCTCGATGCCGATGCGGGAGGTGCTCGGCACGCTGCTCCGCCGCGACCAGGAGATCGTCGCCGACCCGGTGATGGCCCCCTACTACGAGGACGTCTACGACCACGTCCAGCGCGTCGCCGAGTGGGTGGAGGCGATCCGCGACATGCTCGCCAACGTCCGCGAGACCCGCCTGGCCCAGCAGGGCTTCCGCCTCAACGAGATCATGAAGCGGGTGACGAGCTGGGCCGCCATCATCGCGGTGCCCACCGCCATCACCGGCTTCTACGGCCAGAACGTGCCCTATCCCGGCTCCGGGCAGATCTCGGGCTTCTGGGTGTCGTCGGTGCTGGTGGCGGTGGCGTCCGTGGTGCTGTACGCGGTCTTCAAGAAGAAGGACTGGCTCTGAACCCTGGCGACAGGCCGTCAGAAGCGCGGCCGGCAGTCCTCGGCCAGCCGCTCGACCGGCACCGGGCCCGCCTGGCGGCCGTCCCGCAGCCGGACGGCCGGCACGCCGTCCGAGACCTCGCGCGGCCCCACCACGAGCTGGTACGGCACCAGCCGGTGCGCCCGGATCCTGGCCCCGAGGCTGCCCCGGTCCGCGGGCGCCAGCTCGGCCCGCAGCCCGGCGGCCACTGCCCGCCGCAGCACGTCCTCCGCCGCCGGGAGCTCGGCGTCCGACAGCGGCAGCACGACCGCCTGCACGGGCGCCAGCCACGCGGGGAACGCGCCGCCGTGCACCTCGATCAGGTGCGCGACCAGGCGCTCGATCCCGCCGACCACGCTGCGGTGCACCATGACGGGACGCCGGCCGCCCGCGTACGACAGGTCGAAGCGCTCGGGCTGGTACAGGTCCACCTGGACGGTCGACAGGGTGCTCTCGCGGCCCGCCGGGTCGGCGATCTGGATGTCGATCTTCGGGCCGTAGAAGGCGCCCTCGCCGCGTTCCTCGTCGTAGGCGCGGCCGCGTTCCTGAAGCACCTCACGCAGCACGGCCTCCGAGCGCGCCCACATCGCGGGGTCGTCCACGAACTTGCCGCCCTCGCCGCGCAGCGAGAGCCGGTAGCGGGCGGCCCGGATGCCGAGCTGGGCGTGCGCGGCCTCGATCAGGTCGAGCGCGGCCGACACCTCGGCCGCCGCCCGCTCCGGCGCGCAGAACACGTGCCCGTCGTTGAGCTGGATGGCCCGCACCCTGGTCAGGCCGCCGAGCACGCCCGACAGCTCCGAGCGGTACATGCCGCCGAGCTCGGCCACGCGCAGCGGCAGCTCCCGGTGGCTGCGCCCGCGCGAGCGGTAGATCAGCGCGTGGTGCGGGCACAGGCTGGGCCGCAGCACGAACTCCTCGCCGCCCACGTTCATGGGCGGGAACATGTCCTCGGCGTAGTGCGCCCAGTGGCCCGAGCGTTCGTACAGCTCGCGTTTGCCGAGCACGGGGGAGTTGACGTGCACGTAGCCGTGGCGGCGTTCGAGCTCGTGGACGTAGTCCTCCACGGCCTTGCGCACGGCGGCCCCGGCGGGCAGCCAGTAGGGCAGCCCGGAGCCGATCAGCGGGTCGGTGCCGAAGATCTCCAGTTCGCGGCCGAGCCTGCGGTGGTCGTTCATGATCGTCCTTTGCGGTGAAAGGGCGAACGACCAGCTCCCGGGCGCCCGCCCGGGATGCATGGAATCAGCGCGCCGGGACCGTGTCCGGCGTCGTGGTGACGAGAGCGCGCTGCATGCCGCCACCGTAGCACCGCGGCGGCCGTGAAGAAAATCTTCAACAACCGGTCAAGGAATGGCAAATGATATAAAAGAGCCGTGGCTGAGATCACCTTGAGCGTCCGCCAGTTGCAGGCGTTCGCCGAGGTCGGCTACCAGGTCGCGGGCGGTGGCGGCGCGCACGCGGCGATGGCGGCGCTGCGCCAGGTGGTCCCGCTCGACGCCTACGAGTTCGTCGCCTTCGACCCCGCCACCGGCCGGCACCACAGCGTCGTCTCCGACGGCCACCGCCGCATCGACCGCGACGCCGCCGAGGAGTACGCCGCGCTCGACGCCTGCCGCGAGGCCATCGCCGGGCGGCGGCCGGTGCCCATGCCGCAGCCGGGCACCGAACGGTACTTCCGCCGCCACCTGGCCCCCTACGGATGGCGGGCCGGCCTGACCGCGCCGCTGTTCCTCGCCGACGGCGGCCGCTACACCGGCCTGCTGCACCTGGCCGCCAAGGACGCCTTCCCGCTGCTGGCCGGCGCCCTGATCGCCGCCGTGAGCCCGATGCTCGCGCACGTCACCGACCTGACCCGGTGCGTGATCGACCCCGCCGGGCTGCCGCCCGACTTCCGCGCGGTCGCCTTCGACCGGCTCGGCGAGCGCCGCGCGGTGCCCGGCCACGAGGTCTCCCGCGAGTTGTGGGACGACCCCGCCATGGCGGCCTTCGCGCGCGCGTTCATCGACTCGCGCGAGCTGAGCCGGCGCGGCCTGTGGCTCGACGGCGGCGGCCGCTGGCACGAGGTGCGGCTGCTGCGGGCCGGCGTCGGCTACCAGGGCTCGCTGCAGGGCGCGGTCGCCGCCGAACGGCCCTGCCCGCTGCCCTACGACCTGACCGGCCGCGAGGTCGACGTGCTCACCCGGGTCGCGGCCGGCGACTCCAACCCGCAGATCGCGGCCTGCCTGGTGCTGAGCGTCCGGACGGTGACCACCCATCTGGAGCACATCTTCGCCAAGCTGGGCTGCGACAGCCGGACCAGGCTCACCACGAAGGCGCTGGCCGAAGGGTTGTGCCGGCTCGACCTGTGACGCACGGCTCCTGCCCGCCGGGCACGCGGGCCTGCGTCAGCTCGAACCAGACGGTCGTCGAGCCCCCTTCGCGGACGAACCCCCAGCGGTGGCTGAGCGCCTCGATCAGCGGCAGCCCCCGGCCGCTGGTGGCCTGCGGAGCGGTCCGGCACACGCACGGCGGGCCGTCCGCGCCGCCGTCGGCCACGCACACCCGGACCGTGGTGTCCGAGCTGAGCACCGACACCGTGAACGAGCCGCCGTCCCCGGACCTGGTGTGCAGGATCGCGTTCGTGGCCAGCTCGCTGGTGAGCAGCACCACGTCGTCATGGAACGGATGATCGCGGCCGAGCGCGGCCGTCACGAGCCCCCTGGCCCGCGAGACCTGGGACGGAACCCCGGGAAGCCGCACCGCGAGGTCGCGGAACCCGGGCGTCTCACCCCCGTCGGCATGGTCTGAGTCCCTCGGCGCCACGGCGACCTCCCCCGAATCAGGTGACGTCATGAGACGCGCGGGCAGGGGGCGAGAGATTATCGCGAAAAGGTAGGAATGCTCTTTCCAAGGTCGCCTGCACGACCTGCCGCGGCGACCGAGTACGCTGCGATCGACGAGTCGTCTAGGCCCGTGGGGGAGCAAAGCGTGCACAGCAGCCTACTCGCCCGGCCGTCGGAGGAGGTCGCGTGAGCAGCCTGGAGGCCGTCTGGGTGGAGCCGTACGACCGGCCCGGGGCGGCCGTCGTGACCGGCGTCTTCGACATCCTGCACGTCGGCCACGTGCGCTACCTGGGCGCCGTGGCCGCCCGCGGGCTGCCCCTGGTGGTCGGCGTGGAGGACGACCCGCGCGTGCGGGCGTGGAAGGGGCCCAGCCGGCCGTTCAACCCGGCGGCGGAGCGGGCCGAGGTGCTGGCCGCGCTGCGCTGCGTGTCCGGCGTCTTCGTGGTCGCCGGCCCGCCCGAGGCCCACGGCCCCGAGGACTACATCGACCTGCTCGCGCCGATGCGGCCCGGTGCGCTGGCCCACACCGCCGGCGACCCGCACGCGGGCGCGCGCGCCACGGCGGCGGCCATCCTGGGCGCGGAGTGCTGGGAGATGGCGGCCATCCCCGACCGCTCCACGACCCGCATCGTGAACGCCGCCGGCAAGGGCTGACGAGCCGGCGCCCCGGAGCGGCCGGGGCGTCGCTGAAACGGGCAGCGGCCATGATCGCGTAATCTTTCATGCCATGATGGCCGACCTGGTGGCGAAGCGGGTGACGAACCTGCTGGCACCGCAAGTGCTGGTGATCGTCATGCCGCCCGCCGTGGGCCTGCTCGCCCAGGGATGGACCGGCGCGGCCTGGGGGCTGGTGGCCTCGGCGTTCTGCGGCGGCGTGCCGGCGGCGGTGATCGCGCTCGGCGTGCGCTCGGGGCGGCTCGACTCCCACCACATCGTCGACCGGGCCCGCCGCACCGGTCCGCTGCTGGCCGCCGTGGCCGCCGTGCTGGCCGCGCTCGCGCTGCTGGTCCTGCTGGGCGCGCCGCGGCTGCTGGTGGCCACGGTGACCGCGATGCTGGTCGCCCTGGCGGTGACCGTGCCGATCACCACCCGCTGGAAGATCTCCTTCCACGCCGCCGTCTCGGCGGGCACGGTGGTGGTGCTGGCGCACGTGCTGCCCGCCGTGCCGGTGGCGATCGCCGGCGCGGCCGTGGTGGCGCTGGTGTGCTGGGCCAGGGTCCGTCTCGCCCATCACACGTGGGCGCAGGTCGCGGCGGGTGCGCTCACCGGCACGGTCACCACGTGGGTGACACTGGCGCTGTTCGGGGTCTGAGTGCCGGAATAGCACCGCCGCCACGCGGGTTGGCGGGGACATGGATGCCACGAACCGGGGCCGGGTCCGCGTCGAGCGGTCGGCCAAGCGCGTGCGGACCTACCTGGGCGGCCGGCCGATCGCCGACACGACCCGGGCCCTGCTGGTGTGGGAAGGCCCCTTCTACCCCACCTACTACTTCCCCCTCCAGGACGTCGAGCAGGCGGCGCTCAAGCCGACCGGCGCGTCCAGGCACTCCCCGAGCAGGGGCGACGCCGCCGTCCACACGGTCACCTCGGGCGCCGCGCAGGCCCCGGAGGCGGCGCTGGTCTACGACGACTCGCCGCTGGAGGAGATCCGCGGGCACGTGCGCTTCGACTGGGACGCCATGGACGCCTGGTTCGAGGAGGACGAGGAGGTCTACGTGCACGCCCGCGACCCGTACACGCGGGTGGACATCCTGCCGAGCTCGCGGCACATCCGGGTGGAGGTCGACGGGGTCACCGTGGCCGACTCGCGCAACGCCCGCATCCTGTTCGAGACCGGCCTGCCGGCCCGCTACTACCTGCCGAAGACCGACGTACGGCTCGACCTGCTGGAGCACACCGACACCGCCACGCACTGCCCCTACAAGGGCACCGCGGAGTACTGGTCGGTCAACGGGAAGAAAGACCTGGCCTGGTCCTACCGCACGCCGCTGCCCGAGAGCGAGCGCGTGGCGGGGCTGATCGCCTTCTACAACGAGAAGCTGGACATCTTCGTCGACGGCGAGCGCGAGGAGCGTCCGCAGACCAAGTTCTCCTGAGCCGGGCCCTGCGCCCCGCCGCTCGGGCGGGGCGCACGCGGGCCTCAGGCGGCCGGCGCCCAGTGCGGGTCGCGGCCGAGGTAGCGCAGCAGGGCGGCGACCTCGTCGCCGGAGGGGTCGTCCGGGAGCGCCTCGGCGTAGGCGCCCCACGGGCGCAGCGGGTCGGCGATCTGCTGGGCGACCTCCAGCAGCGGCCCGGCCATCTCCGGCGTCAGCGGCGAGGGCTGACCGGTGGCCACGGCGATGTCCCAGGCGTGCACGGCCGCGTCGAGCGCGCACGCCGTCGAGCCCGCCCACGGCGACATCTTGTTCGGCGGCACCGGGGTGGGCACCTCGGCGGCGTCGCGGTCGACCGCGGCCCACGCCCTGGCCGAGCGGGTCAGCGCGTCGTCGAGCTCGGCCGCCGGGTCGGCGCCCGGCTCGGCGGGCGGGTCGAACGGGTTGAACGCCGGCCCGGGCTCACCCGTGAGCGTGGCGGCGAAGCCGATCTGGTCGCCCACCGCGTGCTTGAAGACCTTGGTGACGCTCCACTCGGAGCAGGGGGTCGGCAGGTCCCAGCCGCCCGCCGGGATGCCGCTGACGGCCTTGCGCAGCGCCTCGTGCGAGGCGTCCAGAACGTCCCAGCCGCTGATGATGTCGCCCATGTGGAGCTCCTTTCGAGATGACTCCATAATAGCAGAACGGAATGCTTTGTTCCACTAGTTCGCGGGAGCGGCCTGGAGGAGGCGCTGACCGCCTGGTTCGGCCCGGCGGCAGGAGGGCGTCGCCGGGCCGGGACGCTCAGGTGAGCAGGCGGGTCAGCACGCGGGTGCCGAACTCCAGGCCCTCCACCGGCACCCGCTCGTCCTTGCCGTGGAACATGCCGAAGTAGTCCAGGTCGGGCCGGAGCATGAGCGGGGCGAAGCCGTACCCCTGGATGCCGAGGGTGGCGAAGGACTTGGCGTCGGTGCCGCCGCTCATCACGTACGGGACCGGCCGCGCCTGCGGGTCCTCGGCCACCAGCGCCCCCGCCAGCTCGTCGAAGAACGCCGACGGGTACGGCGCGGCCGGCGCCTCCTCCAGGTTCACGAACTCGCGGGTGATCTTCGGCCCGAGCAGCTCGTCGATCGTCGCGAGGAACTCCTCCTGCAGGCCCGGCAGGTACCGGCCGTCCACGTGCGCCGAGGCCGTCGAGGGCACCACGTTCACCTTGTACCCGGCGTCCAGCATCGTCGGGTTCGCCGAGTTGCGGATCTGGCCGTGGAACAGCTCGCCGAGCGGGCCCAGCCGGTCGGCCTCGGCGTCCAGCCGGTCCAGGTCGATCGGCCGGCCGGTGATCTCCGACAGGCTCTCCAGGAGCGCGGCGACCGACGGCGTCAGGCGTACCGGCCACTGGTGGGCGGCGACCCGCGACAGGGCGTGGGCCAGCGTGGCGACGGGGTTGTCCACGGCGGGCCGCGAGCCGTGGCCCGCCACGCCGTGGGCGGTCACCTTCATCCAGGCCGTGCCGCGCTCGCCGACGGCGATCGGGTAGACCCGCCGCCCGCCGGACTCGACGCTGAAGCCGCCCGACTCGCTGATGGCCTCGGTGACGCCGTCGAACAGGTGCCGGTGCTCGGTCACCGCGTACCGGGAGCCGTGGTCGCCGGTCGCCTCCTCGTCGGCCAGGAAGGCCAGCACCAGGTCCCGCTTCGGCCGCACCCCGCGCGCCGTCATGTCCAGCACGGCCGCGAGCGTCATCGCGCACGAGCCCTTCATGTCCACCGCGCCCCGGCCGTACACGCAGCCGTCGGTGATCTCGCCGGAGAACGGGTGCATCCGCCACTCGGCGGGGTCGGCCGGCACCACGTCCAGGTGGCCGTGGACGAGCAGCGCGTCGGAGGAGTCGCCGTCGATCCTGGCCACGACGGTCGTGCGCCGGGGTTCCGACTCGAACACCACCGGCTCCAGCCCCGCGTCGGCCAGCAGCGTGGCCACGTACTCGGCCGCCGGGCGCTCGCCCGAGCCCGGGTTGGTGGTGTCGAACCTGATCAGGTCCGAGCAGATCTCGGCGACGCTCTTCACGCTCTCCCCTTCAGCGTCAGCGGCGGGACGCCGGGCGTCTCCAGGCCGAAGATCAGCCCGTAGAAGGCCAGCTCGGCCTCCAGCACCGCCACGATGGTCTCTTCCCTGCGCCAGCCGTGCTGCTCGCCGGCGAAGGTGAGCAGAGCCCACTGTTTGCCGTGCTTGTCCAGTTCGGCGGTGAATCGCTCGGCCTGGCTCACGTCCACGATCGCGTCCTCCAGACCGTGCAACATGAGGCATGGGCCCGATGCCCGGGCCGCGTTCAGGAGCGGCGAGCGGTCGGTGTACCGCTGCCGCGTCTCGGGCAACGGGCCCACCAGGCCGTCGAGGTAGCGCGACTCGAAGTCGTGCGTCTCGGCCGCCCAGCTCTCCGGGTCGGTGATCGCGTAGTGCGCGACGCCGCCCGCGAACACGTCGCTGTGCACCAGCGCGGCCACCGTGGTCCAGCCGCCGGCGCTGCCGCCCCGGATCGCGATCCTGGCCGCGTCCGCCAGGCCGAGCTGCACCAGCCCGCGCGCCACCTTCGCGCAGTCCTGGACGTCCACCACGCCCCACTGGTGCCGCAGCCGCTCGCGGTAGGCCCGGCCGTAGCCGGTCGAGCCGCCGTAGTTCACCACGGCCACGCCGATCCCACGGCTGGTGAAGTAGGCGACCTCCAGGTCCAGCACGACCGGCGTGTTGCCGGTCGGGCCGCCGTGCACGAAGATCACGTACGGCGCCGGCCCGGCGACCCCGGCCGGCGGGTGGAGATGGGCGTGCACGCCCTCGATCGTCACCGCCTCCGGCGTGGGCAGCAGCGCCCGGTCGGGCAGCGGCTTGGGGGCCGAGACGACCTCGTGCCCGCCGGTGGCGAGATCGACCAGCGTCACCTCCAGCGGCGTGTACGGCGTCGCCCCCACCGCCGCCGCCATGCCCCCGGCCGCCGACACCGTCGAGGCCCAGTACGTGTGCTCCGCCCCGCCGATCTCCCGCAGGTCGCCCGTCGCCGGGTCGAGCACGCCCAGGCGGCGGTGGTCGGCGGTGCCGTACACGACGACCAGCCGCTCGCCCGCCGGGGCCAGGCAGGCCAGGCCCGGCTTCCAGGCCGCCGCGCCGAACTCCAGTTCCACGGGGGTGAGGTTGCGCGAGGGGGAGCCGTCGAGATGCACGAGGTGCACGTTCCACCAGCCGGTCGGGTCGGTGACGGCGTACAGGGACTCCTCGTCGCGCCACTCGGCCTGCGTCACCGACTCCTCGCGGCCGCCGGCCACGACCCGGTGGGGGCCCGCGACGCCGTCCGGGGACAGGGGGGCCACGCACAGCTCGGTGCCGTCCCAGGGCATGTCGGGGTGGTTCCAGCCGATCCAGGCGATCCGGGTGCCGCCGGGGGACAGGCGGGGGTTCATCAGGAAATGGTGGGCGCGGGCGACGACCCTGAGCGGGCCGCCGTCCAGGGGCACCGCGACCAGGTCACGCGCGTCGTCGATCTCGCGGACCGCCCACACCTCGTCGCGGCCGGGCGGCAGGTAGAGGTCGCCGTACCGGGCCGGGCCCTCGGGGGTCAGGGCGACCGGCCCGGCGGCCGTCCCCGAAGCGCCGTCCAGGCGGTAGAGCCGCTGGTCGGCCCAATGGGTGAAGACCAGGCCGCCGCCCGGCAGCGGGCGCCAGGAGCGGCCGCCGTACTCGACCAGGCGGTTGCGGGCGTTCCAGCCCGGAGGCAGCGCGTCGGCGCGCGAGCCGTCGGGCAGTCGGCGCACCACGCAGCGCCTGCCGCCCTCGTGCGGGCGCGGCTCGTCCCACCACACCTCCACGCCCTCGGGCGTGGCGACGGCCTCCACCCACTGGGGGCCGCCGTCGGTACGCGCCACATCGATCGGTCGAATACTCATGAAAGATCACCAATTGCCGTTGGTACAGGGAGGCAGCGGGTGCCCGGGCGGGTGGAGGACGTACACGATGCCGCCGCTGCCCGAGCTCCTCAGCCACACGTTCTCGAACGCTGCCCGCGGGTAGATCCGCCGAACCTCGCCGTCCGCGGGCGCGGCGGGGTCGTTGACGACGACGTCGCCCCCGGCGGTGAAGCCGGTGACGACAAGGATGTGCCCGTTCGTGGAGTAGCCGGCGCCGGGCAGCTCGTGGGCCCGGAACGACAGCGAGGCGATCACCGGGATCCCCGCCAGCACGAACGCCTCCAGCTCGGCCGCCGACAGCAGCCTGGTCACGAAGCCGGTCAGCCCGTAACGCCCGGCGTAGGCCACGTTGAACGGCCAGTTCCCGGTGCCCTGGTAGCCGTCGTCGTAGGTGCCCATGGCCGCGTGGTCCACCGCCGGGGCGGGGTCGTCCGCGCCCACCCAGGCCAGCTCGCCGGGCCCGGGGCCGCGGCCCCAGAAGGCCAGCACCATCGCCACCGAGGCGGGGCTGCACCAGTTCGCGCCGCCGCCGTCCCAGTGCGGGTGGTGCCCGGCGTGCGCGTACTGGGAGTGGCCGGGCACGTCCAGCTCGACGTGCCCGGCCACCCCTGGCGTGCTCACCGTGACCGGACGCTGCGGCAGGGCCGAGGCCAGCACGCCGAGAGAGGTCATCCGCGCGCCCTCGCCGCGCGCGGTGACCCTCAGCTGGAACGCCACGACCGGCCGCCTGGCCACGAACGTGTCCACGGCCACGTCGCCGTCCTCGTCGCCCTGGCCGGGCACCGAGGTGCGCGGCCCGTGCTCGGACCACCGGCCCATGACGTACCACTTGGTCAGCGTGCCCGCCCCGGTCCTGGCCCGCAGCTCCACCTCGACCCCGCCGCCGGGCGGGGTGCGCGCGGTCCACGAGGGCACGAGCTGGGTGGCCGCGAAGCCGACCCGGTGTTCCTCGCTGGTCCACGTGCCTCCGGGCACGGTGAGACGGGTGAAGGCGACGCGCGCCAGATCGACGGTGAGCACCAGCCATATTGTGGTTTCACACCCGGTGTCGCACATCGGTTGGTTTACGTACCAGCCCGGACGTGCCCCCTCAGCGCGCGGGACGCCGGGGACGCGCGCGGCGCCCCCGGCGGGGCCGGATCAGAGGTAGAGGCCGGTGGACTCGTCGGTGCCCGCCGGGGCGATCGCGCGCCCGGCGCGCAGGGCGTACAGCTCGGCGAGGGTCGCCCCCGAGGCGCCCACGCCCTGCGACGACCCCAGCCAGGCGACGGCCTCGTCCCTGGTCAGCGGGCCCACCTCGATCTGCGCCAGGCACCGTCCCGGACGGATCACGGCCGGGTGCAGACGGGTCAGGTCTTCGTTCGTGGTGATGGCCACCAGCACGTCGCGGCCCTGGCCGAGCAGGCCGTCGGTGAGGTTGAGCAGCCGCGACAGCCCCTGCCCCGCCTGGGCCTTGGCGCCCGAGCTGATCAGCTCGTCGCAGTCCTCCAGCACCAGCAGCCGCCACCGCTGCGTGTCGTCGTCGGTGTCGTAGCCGACCGCCACCTCCATCAGGTAGCCCGGGTCGTTGAACAGCCGCTCGGGGTCGAGCACGCAGTCGACCTGGCACCAGTCGTGCCACTGCTTGGCCAGCGTGCGCAGCAGCGTGGTCTTGCCGGTGCCCGGCTGGCCGTGCAGCAGGATGAGCCGGCCGTTGACGTCGGCGGGCGTGGTCGCCATCAGGCGGCCGAGCGCCGGGCGCACCTGCGCCGAGTAGTTCGTGCCGATCTCGTCCCACGGCTGGGCGGTGATCGGCTTCTCCGACCGGTTGCCGCCGTGGGAGCCGCGCCACCAGAAGCCCATCTCGACGTGGTCGGCGTCGGGCATCGGCTCCTCGGCGCCGTCGATGCTCTCCTTCAGCACCGAGGCGGCCAGCTCCTCGCTGGCCGCCGTCACGCTCACCGTGGCGGTGCGGTTGCGGTGCCGCACGACCCGCAGCGTCCAGCCCTCGCCGCAGATGAGCCGCGACTCCGAACCGTCCTCCACCTGCGCGGTGCGCAGCACCCGGCCCTCGGCCGGCTGCAACCGGGCGTCCGGACGTACGCGCTCCAGATTGGCCAGCTTGGACCAGGGCTGGACGCCGGTCGCGAACGGCGACAACGCCAGCGCGTCGATGACGTCGATCGCTGAGTCGGCGTCGTCGATCCAGATGTTCATCGGCAGTTCGGACGAGGAGTCCGCACTGGGGAACGGCACCTCCCTGATCACAGACATAGGTAAAGGATCTCCTTCGTGGGCTCGGATGTCGAAGGGTTATGCGGGTGGTTCGGTCACTTCTTGGTGAGATTGCCGGTCTGGGTGACCATGCCCAGGCCGGGCACGTCCCGCCAGGTGTAGGTGAGAGTGTCGCCTTCCAGCTCCAGCCAGACAGTACCCGGGATGCAGCCGCCCGTGGACGTCCCGAGGGAGAAAGTCAGCCGGTCCGGGCGCACCTCGGTCAGGGTGATCGTGGCGGCGCAGTCGACCTGGGAGTCCTTCTCCTTCCAGGCCGCCCGTGACTGGCCGGCCTTCAGTTCGACCGTGTTCTCGGCGCCGTCGGGGTCGAGCGGATTGGTGGTGTCGGTGTGGCCCGACCAGGTGCCGGCGAAGGCCGCCGGGATCTTCAGATCGCCGGTGCCGCCGGTGGCCGGCGCCGTAGCGGCCGGGGAGGTGGCGGCGGGCGTGGCCGGGCCGGTGGCCGTGGACGGCGGCACGGACGGAGGTGCGGACGGCGGGCTGGACAGGGCGGCGGCCGTGGACGGCGGCGGGGTGGACCGGGTGGCGGTCGAGCCGGGGGTGCGGGTGGTCAGCAGCACCACGCCGCCCGCCACGGCCAGGGCCAGCAGGGCCGCTCCGACGCCGACGAGGGCGCGGCGTCCCCGATTTCGGGCCGCGCGGCTCTCGCGCGTGTCGGCCGCCCCCGGATCGAGCCTCGGAGACCCCGTTCGCCGCACTGCTCCCGGCCCCATCTCCGGCCCCGGCCCCGTTCCCGGCCCCGTTCCCGGTCCAGCTCCCGTTCCCGGTCCCGGTCCTGGCCCGGCTCCCGGCGCCGATCCAGGTACCGCGCCCGGCCCCGTGGCCGGGCTGGGGGAGACCAGGGTCATCAGGAGGGCGGCGGCCGTCGGGCGGTGGGCGGGGTCCTTGGCCAGGGCGCCGGCGACCGGCCCGCGCAGCCGGGGCGGCAGCGCCGACAGGTCGGGCTCGGCGTGCAGCACCCGGTGCAGCACCGCCGGCACGGTGTCCGCCCCGAACGGGCTGACCCCCGTGGCCGCGTAGACCATGGTCGCCCCCCACGCGAACACGTCGGAGGCCCCCGACGCGGGCGAGCCCGCGATCTGCTCCGGCGACAGGTACGCGGGCGTGCCGACCAGCCCCGAGGTGTGCGTCGCCGCCCCCTCGGCCCTGGCGATGCCGAAGTCCACCACCCGCGGCCCGTCCGGCCCGAGCAGCACGTTGGACGGCTTGAAGTCACGGTGGACGACCCCGGCCGCGTGGATGGCCGCCAGCGCGGTGGCCGTGCCGACCGCCAGGCGTTCCAGCTCACCGCCGCGCAGCGGGCCGCGCCCGGCGGTGCTCCCGGCGGTGCTCCCGGCGGTGCTCCCGGTCGTGCCCCCGGCGGTGCCGGCGGCCGACCGCCCGGCCACCCGGTCGGCCAGCGAGGGCCCGTCCACGAACTCGCTCACCACGTACGGCCGCGAGCCCCGCGTCGAGACGTCGAGCACGCGGGCCGTGCAGAAGGAGGCGATCGACTCCAGCGCGTCGAGCTCGCGCGCCAGCCTGGCCCGGGTCTCCTGGTCACCGGCGTTGAGCAGCTTGACCGCGACCGGCTCCCCGGAGGCGGAGTGGGCCAGGTAGACCACGCCCTGCCCGCCCTCGCCCAGACGCCCGGCCAGCCGGAAATCGCCCAGGAACGCCGGATCGTCCGGTGTGAGGGGGATCACCATGGCGGCTACGTTACCGCTCGCCATGCGGAAGCCAAGATCGCCCGGTACCTTGTGACGTCGGTTAAATCACTCCTTACACGGAGGTATCGGGGAAGTGTCGAGGATCACGGTCCGCGAACGGGCGCGGTACTGGTTCGACAACACCATGTCCAGGGGGACGGCCTCGCTCATCGGCTGGCTCGCGGTGGTGTCGGTCGCGCTCATCCTCGTGGTGGCCGCGCTCACGCTCTGGCTCGCGCCCGACGAGCCCGACGGCGTCAGCGGCCCCGGGCAGGTGTTGTGGATCGCCCTCATGCACGCCCTCACCCCCAGCAAGGTCGCCAGCGACAAGGGCTCGTTCGGCTACATGACCGTCATGTTCGCCGGGTCGCTGGGCGGCATCTTCATCGTCAGCATGCTCGTCGGCCTGCTGTCCAACGGCCTCAAGCAGAAGGTGGACCGCCTGCGCAGGGGCCGCTCGCGCATCGTCGAGTCCGGCCACACCGTGGTGCTCGGCTGGTCCGACCAGGTGTTCACGATCGTCACCGAGCTCGTCAAGGCGCACGCCAGCCAGAAGAACTCGGTCATCGCCGTCCTGGCCGACCGCGACAAGCTCGCCATGGAGGAGGACATCCGCGAGCACGTCGGCGACCTCGGCAGGACCCGCCTGGTCTGCCGCACCGGACGTCCCACCGAGCCGCGCGACCTCGGCCTGATGAACCTCACCGCCGCCAGGTCCGTCGTCGTGCTCTCACCCGAGGGCGAGGACCCCGACGCGCACGTCATCAAGATCCTGCTCGCCCTGGCCAAGCGGCACGGCTCCCACCCGCCCGTGGTCGCCGCCCTGGCCTCCGCCCGCAACCTGGCCGCCGCCCGGCTGGCCGGCGGCGCGGACGTGCACCTCGTGGACTCCGACGACACCGCCTCCCGGCTGATCGTGCAGTCCTCCCGCCAGTCCGGCATGTCCGTCGTCTGCATGGACCTGCTCAACTTCGACGGCGGCGAGATCTACCTGCGCGCCGACGAGGAACTGGTCGGCGCCACCTACAGCCAGGCCCTGCACGCCTACGAGACCGCCGCCGTCATCGGCTTACGCGGCCCGGCCGGCGTCGTGCTCAACCCGCCCATGGACACCGTCATCACGGCCAAGGACCAGATCGTCGTCATCGCCCACGACGACTCCCACATCCGGCTCGCCACCGGCGAGCCCCCGATCGACGAACAGGCCGTCATCACCGCCGCCGCCCCGAAGCCCGAGCCCGAACGCACCCTCCTGCTCAACTGGAACGGCCGCGCCGAGCAGATCGTGCGCTACCTGGACGGCTACGTCTCCACGGGCTCGGTCCTGGACATCGCCGCCGACCACCCCAAGGCCGGCGCCGGCCTGACCGGGCTGCGCACCCTCACCGTCAACGTCAAGGACTGCGACACCACCGACCGGTACGCGCTGGAATCCCTCGGCGTCGGCCTCTACCAGCACGTCATCGTCCTGTCCGACGACCGCTTCGACCCCCACCACGCCGACACCCGCACGCTCATGACCCTGCTCCAGCTCCGCGACATGCAGAGCACGCTCGGCGAGCACTACTCGATCGTCAGCGAGATGCACGACGAGGGCAACCGGGCGCTGGCCGAGGTCACCGAGGCCGACGACATCGTCATCAGCGACACCGTCATCGGCCTGCTGCTGGCCCAGCTCGCCGAGAACCGGCACCTCGCCGACGTGTTCGGCTACCTGTTCGACTCGCACGGCTCGGAGATCTACCCCCGGCCCGCCGCCTCCTACGTCGAGACCGGCACCGAGGTCACCTTCGCCACCATCGTCGAGGCGGCCCGGCGCAGGGGCGAGACCGCGATCGGCTACCGCGACAACGTCTCCAGGAACGTCCCGCCGCACTACGGCATCGTGCTCAACCCCGCCAAGAGCGACACCGTCGTCCTCGGCCGGCAGGACTCGGTGATCGTCCTGGCCGAACGCTGACCCCGCGGCCCGGCCCGGGAGCCGTGGGCTACCGTGTGCGGCGTGAGGACCATCGACTGGGCCGGCGACGCCGTCGAGCTCGTGGACCAGACCCTGCTGCCCGGCCGGTGCGTGCGGCTGCGCGTGGAGACCGTGGCCGAGCTCGTCGCGGCGATCAGGCGGCTGGCCGTGCGCGGCGCCCCCGCGCTCGGCGTGGCGGGCGCGCTCGGCGTCGTGCTCGCCGACGGCGACCTCGGCCAGATCGCCGAGCTGCGCGCGGCCCGCCCGACCGCCGCCAACCTGGCCTGGGGCGTCGACCAGGCCGCCGCCCACCTGGACGAGGGCAGGCAGGCGGTACTGGCGGCGGCGCTGCGGATCCGCGACGACGACATCGCCGCCTGCCTGGCCATGGGCGAGCGCGGCGCCGCCCTGCTGGAGGGCGACCGGCTGCGGATCATGACCGTGTGCAACACCGGCGGCCTGGCCGCCGTCGAACGCGGCACCGCGCTCGGCGTCGTCCAGACCCTGCACGAACGCGGCCGCCTGGCCGAGGTGCTCGCCCTGGAGACCCGCCCGCTGCTCCAGGGCGCCCGGCTCACCACCTGGGAACTGGCCAGGATGGGCGCGCCGCACCGGCTGGTCGCCGACTCGGCGGGGCCGTACCTGCTGGCCAAGGGCGAGGTGGACGCGGTGCTCATCGGCGCCGACCGCATCGCCGCCAACGGCGACACCGCCAACAAGATCGGCTCGTACGCGCTCGCGCTCGGCGCCGAACGGGCCGGCGTGCCGTTCATCGTGGTCGCGCCCGAGTCCACCATCGACCCCGCCACCCCGACCGGCGACCACATCGTGATCGAGGACCGCGACCCCGAGGAGATCCTCACCGTCGGAGGTGTACGCCTGGCGCCCGAGGGCACACAGGCGCTGAACCCCGCGTTCGACGTGACGCCGCACGATCTGATCACCGCGATCGTGACCGAACGGCGGGTGATCAGACCGTGAAATAACGCGATCCCCGGACCTGCTCACCTCGCTGGCGTTACGCTCGGTCGTCCCGATATCTACTCTCGGAGAGCACTCGTGGACATCGATCTGGTGTTACGCCGCGACTGGCAGGCACGCGCGCCCCGCGGCGCCTACACCCAGCTTGACTCGACCAAGGGCGTCAAGGTCCACTACACCGGCGGCCGGGTCGAACCCGCCATCCTGTCCGACCACGCCGGCTGCGTCGAGCTGGTGAGATCCATCCAGGGCTATCACATGGACGGCAACGGCTGGATCGACATCGGCTACTGCGTCGACGAGGAGACGGAGATCCTGACGCGGCAGGGCTGGAAACGGTATCGCGAGCTGGAGCCGGGGGAGAGCGTGCTCACCCTCAACCACGAGACGGGCGCGTCCGAATGGCAGGGGTTGCTCGACGTGTACGTCTTTCCGGCCGGCGCCAGGGAGATGGTGCGCATGGAAGGCGCGTCACACTCCTCCCTGACCACGCCGCAACACCGCTGGCCCGTCGAGCGCCGTAGACGGCGTACCGGAACCGACCGGCGTAAGGGCCGTGACGGTGGGCCGCCCGCCGGCCGAATGCCCCGGGCGGTTACCGAGCACGAGCGGCTGTGGGTGACCACGGAGACGATGGGGTACTGGGACAGAGTGCCGTTGGCGGCGCCCTGTGCCGATCTTCCCACCGAGGCGAAATGGTCGGACGCCCTCGTGGAGCTCGTTGCCTGGTTCTGGACGGAAGGGCATGTCAAGCCGCTTCGGGGCCGCCCGACCACGAGTGTCGCCATCTACCAGTCGCAGAAGAACCCGGTGTACGTGGCCAGGATCCGCGAGGCACTCATGTCGGTCTTCGGCCCTCCCGTCCCGGGCTCCCCGCGCACCGGCCGGAGCACCGACGGGGTGCCTCGATGGCGGGAGACCGTCAACCGGCAGCTCACCGAGTTCCACCTGTCCTCCGACGCCGGGCGGCGGCTGCTGGAGATGGCGCCGGACAGGGTGCCGACCTTCGAGTTCCTGCTCTCCCTCACCCGGGCACAGCTGTCCCTGTTCATCGAGACCTCGCTCGCCGCCGACAACAACGGAAAGGACAAACTGGCGCAGAAGAATCGCGCGGGGGCGGAGGCGTTCATGTTCGCCGTGCTTCTGACGGGCAGTGCCGCGTCCTTGCGCCGCAGGCCGCCGACCTCGACGTGTGCGAGCGACATGTGGGCGGTCACCATTCGGCGGCAGCAGTACTTCGCGCCGCGGGCGGCTCGCAAGAGCGCCAGCTTCAGGATCAGCCGGGAGATCTACCACGGTGAGATCTGGTGTCCCAGGACCGCGAACCAGACCTGGCTGGCCAGGCGCGACGGCACCGTCTACTTCACGGGGAACTCCTTCGTCGCCTGCCCGCACCGGAAGGTCTTCGAGGGGCGGGGGCTGCACCATCTGCCGGCGGCCAACGGTCCCGGGCTCAACAGCGGTCACTACGCCGTGCTCGGGCTGGTCGGCAACGCCGGGCTCGTCCAGCCGCCCGACGCGATGCTCGACGCCGTCCTCGACGCCGTCCAGTACGTCCGCGACCGGGGCGGCGCGGGCAAGGAGATCAAGGGCCACCGCGACGGCTACTCCACCGACTGCCCCGGCGACCCCCTGTACGCCTGGATCAGGCGCGGCGCGCCCCGCCCCGGCGGCGGCACCACCCCGCCCCCGCCCAAGGGCGCGCCGCCCTTCCCCGGCCGGCTGCTCAAGTACCCGCCGGTCATGGAGGGCGAGGACGTGCGCACCTGGCAGCGGCAGATGCACAAGCGCGGCTACGACCTGACCGTCGACGGCGCGTACGGCGCCCGCTCACGCGACGTGTGCCGCACGTTCCAGCGCGAGCAGGGCGTCGAGGACGACGGGATCGTGGGCCCGCTCACGTGGAGGCTGGCGTGGGAGGCGCCGCTCGCCGACGGGTAACCCCCGGATTACTGCGGCGGCCGGGCAGCGCCTACTATCCGTTGCATGGAACTGGCAGCGGGCTTTCCTCCCACCACTCGCGACGACTGGCGGAGGCTGGCGGTCGAGGTCCTGCGCAAGTCGGGGGTCGAGGCGGGCTCGCCCGAGGAGGCGCTGTCCAGCCCGACCTACGACGGCGTGCCGGTCGCGCCGCTCTACGACGCGGACGACCTGCCGGGCGATCCCGGGCTGCCGGGCGCGCCGCCGTTCACGCGGGGGGCGCGGGCGCGGCCCGGCTGGGACGTCCGGCAGCGGCACGCCGTGGCCGACCCCGAGGCGGTGCTGGCCGACCTGGAGAACGGCGTCACCTCGCTCTGGCTGGTCGTCGGCGACGGCGCGATCCCGGTGGGCGCGCTGCCCGCCGTGCTGAAGGACGTCTACCTCGATCTGGCCCCGATCGTGCTGGAGGCGGGGGAGCACACGCGGGAGGCCGCCGAGGCGCTGTTCGGCCTGGCCGCCGCGCAGGGCGTCACGCCCAGCGGCAACCTGGGCGCGAGCGGCGTCGAGGGGGCGGAGCTGGCCGGGCGGTGCGTCGCGGTCCCGGGGCTGCGCGCGGTCATGGTCGACGCCACGCCGTACCACGACGCGGGCGCCGCCGACGCCGAGGAACTGGGCTGCTCGATCGCGCGGGGCGTGGCCGAGCTGCGCACGCTCACCGGCGCCGGCCTCACTGTTGAGCAAGCGCTAGGCCAGATCGACTTCCGGTACGCCGCCACGGCCGACCAGTTCGCCACCATCGCCAAGCTGCGCGCGGCGCGCCGGTTGTGGGCCAGGGTGGCCGAGGTGTGCGGCGCCGCCGAGCGCGGCGGCCAGCGCCAGCACGCCGTCACCAGCGCGGCCATGATGACCGCCCGCGACCCCTGGGTGAACATGCTGCGCACCACGCTGGCCTGCTTCGCGGCGGGCGTCGGCGGGGCGGAGGCGGTCACCGTGCAGCCCTTCGACGCCGCGCTCGGCCTGCCCGACGCCTTCTCCCGGCGCATCGCCCGCAACACGCAGTCGCTGCTGCTGGAGGAGTCGGGGATCGGGCGGGTGGCCGACCCCGCCGGCGGCTCCTGGTACGTCGAGCGGCGCACCGCCGACCTGGCCGAGAGCGCCTGGGCGTGGTTCCAGGAGATCGAGGCCGCCGGGGGCGTGGCGGCCGCCGGCGAGCTGATCGAGCGGCGCGTCGCCGCCACCCGGGCCCGCCGTGCCGACGACATCGCCCATCGCCGCTTCCCGATCACCGGCGTCAGCGAGTTCCCCGATCCCGGCGAGAAGCCGCTGCGTCGGCCACCCGCCCCCGCCGGGCGGCCCGTGGCCCGCTACGCCCAGGAGTTCGAGGCGCTGCGCGACGTGGCCGACGCCCTGCCCGAGCGTCCCAAGGTGTTCCTGGCCACCATCGGGCCGGTCGCCGCGCACACCGCGCGGGCCACCTTCGCCGCCAACCTGTTCCACGCCGGCGGCCTGGCCACCGAGACCGCCGGGCCGGGCGCCGACCCCGAGCAGATCGCCACCGCCTTCGCCGTGAGCGGCGCCGCCGTCGCCTGCCTGTGCTCCACCGACAAGCTCTACGCCCAGCACGCCCGCGCCGTGGCCGCCGCCCTGCGGCACGCGGGGGCGAGACGCGTCTGGCTGGCGGGGAAGGGAGACTACGAGGGCGTGGACGCCTGCCTCTACGCGGGGTGCGACGCGCTCGCCGTGCTCCGTCAGACGTTCGAGGACCTGGAGGTGCTGCGATGATCCCCGACTTCTCGGGCGTCCCGCTCGGGCCGGGGGCCGGCTCCGGCGCGGCGGCCGTCCCCGGGGGCGAGGTGTGGGAGACGCCGGAGGGCATCGGGGTCAAGCCGCTCTACACGGCCGCCGACCTCGACGGGCTCGACTTCCTGCACACCTATCCCGGCGCGGCCCCGTACCTGCGCGGGCCCTACCCCACCATGTACGTCAACCAGCCCTGGACGATCCGCCAGTACGCGGGCTTCTCCACGGCGGAGGACTCCAACGCCTTCTACCGGCGGAACCTGGCGGCCGGGCAGAAGGGCCTGTCGGTCGCCTTCGACCTGGCCACGCACCGGGGTTACGACTCCGACCACCCGCGCGTGGCCGGCGACGTAGGCATGGCCGGGGTGGCGATCGACTCCATCTACGACATGCGGCAGCTCTTCGACGGCATCCCGCTCGACCGCATGTCGGTGTCGATGACCATGAACGGCGCGGTGCTGCCCGTGCTCGCGATGTACATCGTGGCGGCCGAGGAGCAGGGCGTCGCGCCGGAGGAGCTGGCCGGGACCATCCAGAACGACATCCTCAAGGAGTTCATGGTCCGCAACACCTACATCTATCCGCCGGCCCCTTCGATGCGCATAATCTCGGATATTTTCGCTTATACGAGCGAGAAGATGCCGAAGTTCAACTCGATCAGCATTTCTGGCTATCACATCCAGGAAGCCGGGGCGACCTGCGACCTCGAACTCGCCTACACCCTCGCCGACGGCGTCGAGTACCTGCGCGCCGGGATCGCCGCCGGCATGGACGTCGACCGGTTCGCCCCCCGGTTGTCGTTCTTCTGGTGCATCGGCATGAACTTCTTCATGGAGGTCGCCAAGCTGCGCGCCGCCCGGCTGTTGTGGGCCAAGCTGGTGTCGCGGTTCGGGGCGGCCAACCCCAAGTCGCTGAGCCTGCGCACGCACAGCCAGACCTCCGGCTGGTCGCTCACCGCCCAGGACGTCTTCAACAACGTCGCCCGCACCTGCGTCGAGGCCATGGCCGCCACCCAGGGCCACACCCAGTCGCTGCACACCAACGCCCTCGACGAGGCGCTAGCGCTGCCCACCGACTTCTCGGCCCGCATCGCCCGCAACACCCAGCTCCTCCTGCAGCAGGAGTCGGGCACCACCCAGGTCATCGACCCCTGGGGCGGCTCCTACTACGTCGAGCGGCTCACCCACGACCTCGCCGAGCGCGCCTGGGCCCACATCGAGGAGGTCGAGGCGGCCGGCGGCATGGCCAGGGCCATCGAGGCGGGCCTGCCCAAGCTGCGCATCGAGGAGGCCGCGGCCCGTACCCAGGCCCGCATCGACTCCGGCCGCCAGCCGGTCATCGGGGTCAACAAGTACCGCGCCGCCGACGACGAGCCCATCGAGGTGCTCAAGGTCGACAACAGCGCCGTACGCGCCCAGCAGCTCGACAAGCTGGCCCGCCTCAGGGCCGAACGCGACGGCGAGGCCGTGCAGCGCGCCCTCGACGCGCTCACCAAGGCCGCCGAGAACCCCGCGCCGGGCCTCGACGCCAACCTGCTCAAGCTCTCCGTGGACGCCGCCCGCGCCAAGGCCACCGTCGGCGAGATCTCCGACGCCCTGGAGCGGGTGTTCGGCCGGCACGCCGAGCAGGTGCGTACCATCTCCGGTGTGTACCGTGACGAGTCCGGGCCGGCCGAGGCCATCGAGCGCGTCCGCGAGGCCTGCGCCGACTTCGAGCGGGACGAGGGCCGCCGCCCGCGCATCCTGGTCGCCAAGATGGGCCAGGACGGCCACGACCGGGGCCAGAAGGTGATCGCCACCGCCTTCGCCGACCTGGGCTTCGACGTCGACGTCGGCCCGCTGTTCCAGACGCCGGAAGAGGTGGCCAGGCAGGCGGTCGAGGCCGACGTGCACATCGTGGGCGTCTCGTCGCTGGCGGCCGGGCACCTCACGCTGGTGCCCGCGCTGCGGCGCGCCCTGGCCGACCTCGACGCCGCGGACATCATGATCGTGGTGGGCGGCGTCATCCCGCCGGGCGACCACGACGAGCTGCGCGCCGCCGGCGCCGCCGCCATCTTCCCGCCGGGCACGGTGATCGCCGACGCCGCCCTCGACCTGCTCCGGACGCTCACCGGCCGCCCGTAGCCGGCGGGTCACCGGTCGGTCGTTGACCCGCCGGGCGGCTTGCCCGGAAGGTCACCGGCCGCCTGTGACCCGCCGGGCGGCTCGCCCGGAAGGTCGCCGGCCGCTCGTGACCCGCCGGGCGGCTTGCCCGGGTCAGAGGGTGTCGTCGCAGACGGTGACGGCGACGGTGCGCCGGCGGGCGACCGGCGCAGTGATCTGGAGCGTGACGCTGTGGGGGCCGGCGTCCGTCAGCGCGGTCGGCGAGGTCAGGTGCCGGGGGGCGTCCTCGGCGACCGTGGCCGAGGCGCGGGCGGTGACCGTGCCGTCGACGATCCAGGTGTAGCGGAGGGTGACCGGGGCACCGGTCCTGGTCACCGCCGCCTGGAGCCGTACCGCGCCGTCCCAGCAGTCGCCGTTCCTGGTGCCGCCGGACGGGCGCAGGGGGGCCAGGGTGAGGCGGTCGGGGGACGGGGTCGTGCCGGAGGTGCTCTCGTCCTGCGGGCCGGGGACCGGAGTGCGGGTGTGCCGGGGACGTCGCGTGGGGGAGGTCGCGGTGCCGGGGGTGGGGGCGGTGGTCACGTCGGCCACGTGGGTGGCCTTGGGCGTGGGCGTCGAGGGGGTGAGCCACACGATCGCGCCCGACAACACCAGCACGGACACCCCGGACACCCCGGCGACTACCGCCGTCTTCACCCGCCGCCGCACCCGCACCTTGGGCGCTGCCCCCGGCTTGGCGGCCTGCGCTGCCATGGCCGGGGTGGGGGCCGGGGTGGGGGTCTGCGGTCCGGGCGGCCCCCCTTGGGGAAAGGGCGGCGTGCCCGCCACCAGGCGCAGCCCGGTCGTCCCGGACGCGGCCTCCGACGCCCCCGAGGGGGCCGAACGGGCCGCCGCCGCGGCGGGCGCCGGACGAGCCGGCGTTCCAGACGGTGGGCCCGGCGTTCCAGAGGGTGCGGGGTGGGGCGCGGTTGCCGACGGGGGCGGGCCGGGGGCGGGGGTGGTGAGCAGGTGGCGGAGGACGTCGGCCATGGGCGGGCGGCGGGTGGGGTCCTTGGCCAGGCAGGCGAGGACCACGCCGAGCAGCGGTTGCGGCAGGTCGCCGGTGCGGGGTTCGTCGTGCAGGATGCGGTTGATCACCGCCGGCAGCGAGTCCTCGCCGAACGGCGGCATCCCCGTCGCCGCGAACACGATCACCGACGCCCACGCGAACACGTCCGCGGGCGCGCCCGCCTGCTGTCCCGAGAGCTGCTCGGGCGCCATGTACGCGGGCGTGCCCGTGATGGCGCCGGTCGGGCTCACCCCCGTCCCGAACGCCGCCGAGACGCCGAGGTCGGTCACCCGCGGACCGTCCGGCGCGAGCAGCACGTTGGACGGCTTGAAGTCGCGGTGCGCGACGCCCGCCCGGTGCGCCTCGGCCAGCGCCGTCGCGGTCGTCACCGCCAGCCGCCGCAGCTCGTCCGCGCCGCGCAGGGCGCCGGCCTCCTGGAGGGAGGGCCCGTCCACGTACTCGGTCACGACGTACGGGCGGCCCCTGACCGAGGCGTCCAGCACCCGCGCGACGCAGGACGGCTCCACGGCACGCGCGGCGGCGAGCTCCCTGGCGAACGGCTCACCGGCGGTGACGCCCTCGGCGAGCACCTTGACGGCCACCGGACCGCCGTCGCGCCCGCGTGCGAGGTAGACGACACCGTGGCCGCCCGCGCCGAGCCGCCCGGCCAGCCGGTAGGGTCCCACCGCCGCCGGGTCGCCCTCGCGGAGGGGTTCGACGTTGGGCATGAGGGGAGTGACTCCTGTGACGGCTGTAATCAGAACTCCAGCACCTTACTGGCAAATAACCGGACTTGTCAGAAGTTAGGCTGATCAATGAGAAGAAAGAGGTGAACCGGGTGCGCTCGCTGGAGGACTACGCCCAAGGCGTACGGGCAGGCTCCCGTACGTGGATCGCCCGCGCGATCACCCTGGTCGAGTCGACCAGACCGGACCACATGGCGCTGGCCCAGCGGCTGCTCGTCGAGCTCACCCCGCTGTCCGGCCGGGCCCGCCGGGTCGGCGTCTCGGGAGTGCCCGGCGTGGGCAAGTCCACGTTCATCGACGCGCTCGGCACGTACCTCACCGGCCAGGGGCACCAGGTGGCCGTGCTGGCCGTCGACCCCTCCTCGACGAGGACGGGCGGCAGCATCCTCGGCGACAAGACCCGGATGGCACGGTTGTCGACCGATCCGGCGGCGTTCATCCGCCCGTCGCCGACCTCCGGCACGCTCGGCGGCGTCACGAAGGCGACCAGGGAGGCCATGGTCGTGGTGGAGGCCGCCGGGTTCGACGTGGTGCTGGTCGAGACCGTCGGGGTCGGGCAGTCGGAGACCGCCGTGGCCGACATGGTGGACACGTTCCTGCTGCTCACCCTGGCCCGTACCGGCGACCAGCTCCAGGGGATCAAGAAGGGCGTGCTGGAGCTGGCCGACGTGATCGCGGTCAACAAGGCCGACGGCGAGTACGAGCTCGCGGCCAGGAAGGCGGCCAGGGAACTGGCCGGAGCGCTGCGCATGCTGCGGTCGGACGCCGGGCCGCCGCCCGTCCTGACCTGCAGCGGGCTCACCGGGGACGGCCTGGAGGAGTTGTGGCGGCGCATCCTGGCCCATCAGGGCTCGCTGGACCTGGCCGCCAAGCGCCGCCGCCAGCAGGTCCAGTGGACCTGGACGCTGGTCCGCGACCGCCTGCTCGCCGAGCTGCGTCACGACCCCGAGGTGGCGGCGATCACGGCGGAGGTCGAGCGGGAGGTGCTGGCGGGGGAGCTGACCCCGGCGCTCGCCGCCGACCGCCTGCTGTCGGTGTTCAAACGGCCCTGACGTCCGGCGGCCGGGGGCTCTCCACTCCCCGGAGGAACAGACTTGCGCCCGGGGGAGAAATATCCGTATCCGCAGCGTCATCTCCGATCCGACGGCTTGAGCGGGACATGTCACGATGTCGCGCAACCGACGTGGGGAGAAGCGCAGATGGGTGCGGAACCGATGCTGCCCGGAACGGTCGCGGCGGCCCTGGAGGAGTACGGCCGCCTGCTGGCCGGGCACGGCATCACGTGGGGCGAGCCGGAGATCCACTACGTGAAGTTCTTCGCCCGGCGCAGGGTGCTGCCGCCCTCGCTGTTCGGCACGTTCTGGCGGCTGGCCTTCGAGGAGGCCGCGCGGCTGCACCCGGGGCAGCCGATCGACCGGCTGGCCGCCCACCTCGCCGAGCCCGACTACGACCGGGTGCTGCGCGACACCCTGGCCGGCGAGCTGCCGCCGCACCTGGCCGCGCTGCGCGTCGGCCCGGACGGGATCGAGCTGCGGGGAGCGCCGGTCACCGTCCTGGCCCCGGGAGAGCCGCCCTCCGGGCGCGGCGCGGAGAAGATCTTCCTGCTCGTCGACTCCTCCCGCGACACCCCCTGCCCGGTCAGCGTGGACGACGCCCGCCGCGAGCTGGCCCCCCGCGGCGCCTGGCTGGTCGAGGCCGAGGCCGGCAGCGTGATCGTGGCCGACGGGCAGCGCGTCCGGCTCGATTCCCTGCTGCGCCCGGTCCCCGCCGCCCGGCTCACCCTGGTGGCGGGGCAGCCGTGCCGGTGGAGCGTCGCCTCCCGGGACGGCCGCGGCTGGTACCCGCCCGGCGTCCCGGCCCGCCACGACTACCACGGCAGGCCCTACTTCCACGGTGACGGCCGCACCCTCGACGTCCCGGCCGGACCGCTGACGATCACCGTCACCAGGGGCATGGAGTACGCCGAGTCCGCCCTGGACGTCACCCTGGCCCCGGGCGAGGAACGCGTGGTCCGGCTCACCCCGGAACGCCTCTACGACGCCGCCGCCCGCGGCTGGTACGGCGGCGACCTGCACGTCCACCTCAACTGGGCCGGCGACACGGTGGGCCTGCCCGCCGACGCGGCCGCCGCCCAGCTCGGCGAGGACCTGCACGTGCTCAACCTGCTCGCCGGGAACGTCTCCGGGCCGCGCGTCTACGACCGGGAGGCCCTCGACCACTGGGCGGGGGAGGACCTGCCCTGGTCCGACGCCACCCACCTGGCCCGCATGGGCGTCGAGTACCGCAACGACCTGCTCGGCCACGTCTACGCCTTCGCCCCCGAACGCGCGCCGGGGCGGTTCCACACCGGGTTCGCCGGCGACGCCGACTGGCCGCCGAACGCCGAGGGGCTGCGCGAGCTGCGCGGCCTCGGCGCGGTCCTCGGCTACAGCCACCCCTTCGCCACGCCGCTGGCCGACGGCGACCCGCCCAGGGCCGTCGTCTCCCCGGCGCCGCGCAACTGCGCCGCCCGCGAGCTGGTCGCCGACGCCGCGCTCGGCCTGGTGGACAGCCTCGACGTGCTCACCCACGCCTCGATCCCGTCCACGGCGGCCGTCTACCGGCGGCTGATCGGCGCCGGCAACCGGCTCGCCGTCACGGCGGGGACCGACTCGATGATCTCCTTCACGCGGGCGGACAACCAGTCCAGCCCGCCCGGCTGGGCCCGCGTCTACGCCCGGGTGGAGGGCGAGCTGACCGCCCGCGCGTTCGCCGACGCGATACGGGCGGGCCGCACGTTCGCCACCACCGGCCCCTGGCTGGAGCTGACGGTGGACGGGCACGGCCCCGGCCACGTCATCGACGCCCGTCCCGGCGACCACGTCCGCGTCACCGCCACCGCGATCGGCCCGGAGGTGGCCGCCGTGCGCGTCCGTACGGCCGAGGGCGTGCGCGCGGGCGCGGAGCGGCTCCCGGCCGGCGAGCGGCGCCCCGGCGGCGAGGAGCGGCTGACCGTGACGGCCGACCTGCGCGTGGACGAGCCGACGTACGTGCTGGCCGAGGTCGTGTGCGATCCGCACCCGCGCACCATGACCGGCACCGGCTACGCCCTGACCAGCCCCGTCCACGTGGACCTGGCCGGCCGCCGGGTGGCCAGGCGCGAGGACGTGCGCTGGTGCCTGGAGTGGCTGGACCTGCTGGAGGAGCTGATCAGGACGCACGCCCGCCTGACCAGCCCCGGCCAGCTCGCCGACCACGTCGCCCTGCTGGACCAGGCCAGAGAGGTCTACCGCGGCCGCCTGTCCTGACGGTTCCCGACCTCCGGCGGCCCCTGGCTCCTCCCCGCGTCCCTGGCTCCTCCCCGCGCCCCTTGCCTTCCCACGTCCCTTGCCTTCCCACGGCCCCTGAACTCCCACGGCCCCTGACCCTCCGTACGATCCCAGCCCTCTTACGATTCTGGCCGCCTGTGCTAGATTTTGGCCATGCGGTCAGAAAATCAGTCGGGCGGCCAGAAGGCGCGCTCGTTCATCGAGGAGGCCAGGCGGGCGCAGATCATCGCCTCGGCCGTGGAGGTGATCGCCGAGCTCGGGTTCGGTCAGGCGTCGCTGGCGCGCATCGCCCAGCACGCGGGCATCAGCAAGGGCGTCATCTCCTACCACTTCGCCGGCAAGGAAGAGCTGATGGAGGAGGTGGTCAACAGCGTCTACGGCGAGATCGCCGCACATGTCATGGCGCGGATCGAGGGCGTCGAAGGCCCCACCGCGATGGTGCGCACGCACATCCTCGCCGTCGCCGAGCACATGCGCGAGCACCGCACCCGGCTCAAGGCCCTCGGCGAGATCTTCTACAACCTGCGCACCGCCGACGGCGAGCCGCGCTACGGCGTCAACGCCAACGACGAGCTCTACCAGGCGATGGAGCAGATCTACGCCTACGGCCAGTCCACCGGCGAGTTCCGCGACTTCGACCGCCGCGTCATGGCCATCACCCACTTCTCCGCCATCGACGACATGTTCGCCTACTGGGTGGCGAACCCCGACCACGACCTCGACGCGCACGCCGCGGAGCTGGCCGACCTGTTCGAGAGGGCATGCAGACGATGAAGACCGAGACCGGCGCCAGACTTTTAGCCGTCGACAACCTGCGCGTGCTGCTGACCGTGCTGGTCGTCGCCCATCACGTCGCCGTCACCTACGGCAACATCCCGATGTGGTACTACACCGAGCCGGCCGCCGACCCCTCCGGGGTGGCGCTGGACATCCTGGTGGTCCTCAACCAGGCGTTCTTCATGGGGTTCTTCTTCCTCATCTCCGGCTTCTTCACCCCCGGCTCCCACGACCGCAAGGGCGGGCGCGCGTTCGTCCGCGACCGGCTGGTCAGGCTCGGGGTGCCGCTGCTGGTCTTCCTCCTGCTGCTGCGGCCGCTGCTGACGATCGGCGAGCACGGCATGCCGTTCTGGAAGTGGTACATCGTCTCGTGGGACCCGGGGCCGATGTGGTTCGTCGAGGTGCTGATCGTCTTCACCCTGCTCTACGCGTGGTGGCGGCGTGCCGGTGGACAGCGGGCCGAGGCGGAGCAGGCCGGGGCGCCGAGTCTCAAGGGGGTCGTGCTGTTCACCCTCGGGCTGGCGGCGGCCACGCTCCTGTGGCGGATCCCGGTGCCCCAGGGCACGTACGTGCCGGTGCTCGGGCTGCCCACGCCCTACTTCCTGCCGCAGTACGCGGCGATGTTCGCGGCCGGCGTGGTCGCCTTCCGGCGCGGCTGGTTCGAGGCGCTGCCCAGGCGGGCCGGGCGGGCCGGGTTCGTCGTCGCGGGCGTGGCGACCGTGTTGTTGCTGCCGCTCGCGGCGCTGACCACGGGCCTGGTCGCGGTCGCGGTCAACGCGCTGTGGGAGTCCGTGTTCGCCGTCGGCATGATCGTCGGACTGGTGGTGCTGTTCAGGGAGCGGTTCGCCCGGCAGGGGCCGCGCGGCGGGTTCCTGTCCGCCAACGCCTACGCGGTCTACGTCATCCACCCGCTGGTGCTGGTCGCCGTGGCCTGGGCGGTGCGGGGGCTGCACGCGGCGGCGGTCGTCAAGTTCGCCCTCGTGCTGGCGGTGTCGCTGCCGTTGTGCTGGGGGCTGGCGTACGCGGTCAGGTCGTTGCCGGGGGCCAGGCGCGTCCTTTGACCGCGGGCTTGACTTTGGGTCTTGCCGGGCCTTCGGCCGCGTGCCACCATCGCGCTAACTCTTAGGAAACTTTCTTAAGAGATACTGTGAAGGGAAGTGATCGGGGTGCGCCGGATCCTGACGCTGTTCGCCGCCGCGCTGCTGGTGGCGGGCGTCCTGTCGGCCGTCGTGCCGGCCCCGCCGGCCGGGGCGGCCACGTGCGCGACGCCGTGGAACGCCACGACGGCCTACAACGGCGGCGCGGTGGTGTCCCGCGGCGGGCACAACTGGTCGGCCAGGTGGTGGACGCAGAACGAGACCCCCGGCACCGCCGCCGTCTGGGCCGACCAGGGCGCCTGCGGCGGCGGCGGGACCCCGACGCCCGGCTGCGGCGACCACCCGAACTGGGTGGCCGGCCGGTACTACGCCACCGGCAGCATCGTGCGGTACACCGACGGCAACTACTACGTCGCTGTCCACGACAACCCCGGCTACGACCCCGTGATCAGCACCTGGTACTGGGACCCGTACGCGTGCGACGGCGGCGGCACGCCCACCGACCCGCCGGACCCGGGAGGCTTCGTGGTGAGTCAGGCGCAGTTCGACCAGATGTTCCCCGGCCGCAACTCCTTCTACAGCTACAGCGGCCTGACCACGGCGGTTGCCGCCTTCCCCGCCTTCGCCGGGACCGGCTCGGCCACCGTCAGGAAGCAGGAGGCCGCCGCCTTCCTGGCCAACGTCAGCCACGAGACCGGCGGGCTGGTCTACATCGTCGAGCAGAACACCGCGAACTACCCGCACTACTGCGACGCGACCCAGCCCTACGGCTGCCCGGCCGGGCAGGCCGCCTACTACGGCCGCGGGCCCATCCAGCTGAGCTGGAACTTCAACTACAAGGCCGCCGGCGACGCCCTCGGCATCAACCTGCTGAACGACCCCTGGCAGGTGGAACGGAACGCGTCCGTGGCCTGGAAGACCGCGCTGTGGTACTGGATGACCCAGAACGGCCCCGGCACCATGACCCCGCACGACGCCATGGTCAACAGCCGCGGCTTCGGCGAGACCATCCGCAGCATCAACGGCAGCCTGGAGTGCAACGGCGGCAACCCGGGCCAGGTGCAGAGCCGGGTCAACGCCTACCAGCGGTTCACCCAGATCCTCGGCGTCGCCCCCGGCGGCAACCTGTCCTGCTGACCGCCTCCCGGCGCCCGGTCAGGCCGGCCGCGCTCCCATGGGGGCCCGGCCGGCCTGATCGGCCGGCGCGCGCCGCTCGGTGGTCTCCAGGTAGCCGCGCAGGGCGTGCCGGGAGCGGGTGAGCGTGTCGATCTGCTCGTCGAGGCCGCGCAGCCGGGCACGGAGCGTGTCCAGCAGCTCCGGGCAGGGCACCAGATCGGGGTCGGGGCCGGTGACGCAGGGCAGCAGGTACGCGATCTCGTCGGTCGACAGCCCGGCGTCGAGCAGCTTCCTGATCTGGGCCACCGTCAGCACGGCCCCGTCGTCGTACTCGCGGTAGCCGCTGGCGCGGCGGCTGGGCTCCAGCAGGCCCTGGGCCTCGTAGTAGCGCAGCTGGTGCGGGCGGACCCCGGTCCGCCGGCTCAGGTCACCGATCAGCACGGACGTCCCCCTTGACCTTCATACCGGTCTGAACGTTGACGATTCTCCCATAGCTGCTGAATCACCTCTTTGGGAGAGCGACTGTGATGACGAAGGAAAGCCGTACCCCCGTGACCGTCCTGGGCCTGGGGCTGATGGGGGAGGCGCTGGCCGGGGCGTTCCTGCGGGACGGCCGGCCGACGACCGTCTGGAACCGCACGGCGGCCAAGGCCGAGCGGCTGGCCGGGCAGGGCGCCGTACCGGCCGGGTCGGCGCTGGAGGCCGTGGCCGCCGCGCCGCTCGTGGTCGTCTGCCTGACCGGGTACGACGCCGTGCGCGAGGTGCTCGACCCGCTGGGCGCCGCCCTGGACGGCCGGGTGCTGGTCAACCTCACCTCCGGCACCTCCGCCGAGGCCCGCGACACCGCCGCGCGGGTGGCCCGGCACGGCGGCGCCTACCTCGACGGCGCCATCATGACCACCCCCGCCGCCATCGGCACCCCTGCGGCCGCCCTGCTCTACAGCGGCCCGCGATCGGCCTTCGACCTGCACGAACCGGCCCTGCGCAGCCTCGGCGGCGCGACGACGTACCTCGGCGCGGACCACGGCCTGTCGGCGCTCTACGACGTCGGGGTGCTGAGCCTGATGTGGAACATCCTCAACGGCTTCCTCCAGGGCGCCGCGCTGCTCGGGGCCGCCGGGGTGGAGGCCGCGGCGTTCGCCCCGGTCGCGCGGAACGGCGTCGAGACCGTGGCCGGCTGGCTGGCCGACTACGCGCGGCAGATCGACGAGGGCGCGCACCCGGCCACCGACTCGACCCTCGACACGCACGTGGCGGCCATGGACCACCTCGTGCACGAGAGCGAGTCGCACGGCGTCGACGCCACGCTGCCGCGCTTCATCAGAGAGCTGGCCGGCCGGGCCGTCGCGGCGGGCCACGGCGGCGAGGGCTACACGGCGCTGATCGAGCAGTTCCGCAAGCCCTCCGTCCGGGACTGACGACGGCGGGCCCGCGCGCCAGGCCCGCCGGCCGGCGGCGGGTCCTCGCGCCCCCGCCGTCGGCCGGCGTCGTCGGTCACCGCCGTCAGTCGGCGTAGAAGCCGTCGAGGACGTCGGCGTGGCGTTCCTCGACGGCCTTGCGCCTGATCTTCAGACTGGGCGTCAGCTCGCCGGTCTCCACGGTGAAGTCACCGGCCAGGATCGCGAACTTCTTGACCGTGGCGTAACTGGCCTGGTCGGCGTTGACCTGCCGGATCGCCTTGTCGACCTCCTCGCGCATGCGCGGGTGCCCGCACAGCGCCTCGGGGTCGGCCGGCAGCGACTCGGCCTCGGCCCACGGGCGCACGACGTCCATGTCGAGGGTGACCAGCGCCGTCACGTAGTTGCGGCGGTCGCCGTGCACGAACACGTGCGAGGCGAACGGGCAGGCGGCCTTGATCCGGCCCTCCAGGTAGGTCGGGGCGACGTACTTGCCGCCCGAGGTCTTGATCAGCTCCTTCTTACGGTCGGTGATCAGCAGCCGGCCGGCCTGGTCCAGCTCGCCGATGTCGCCGGTGTGCAGCCAGCCGTCCGCCAGCGCCTCGGCCGTCTCCTCGGGCAGGCCGTGGTAGCCGCGCATGACGCCGCGCCCGCCGATGAGGATCTCGCCGTCGTCGGCGATGCGGACCTCGGTGCCCGGCAGCGGCGGGCCGACCGTGCCGAACCGCACCGACTCGGGACGGTTGAGGAAGCTGCCCGCCGACGACTCGGTCAGGCCGTACCCCTCCAGGATCGTCAGGCCGGCGCCGTCGAAGAACTCGGCCACGTCCCGCGACAGCGGCGCGGCCCCGGAGATGAAGAAGCGGATCCGGCCGCCGAAGCGCGCCCGCAGCTTGGCGAAGACCAGCCGGTCGGCCAGCGCGTGCTCGACCCGGGTGGTGAGCGGGACGGCCGCCTCGCGCTGCCGCGCCCTGCTGACCCGCAGGCCGGTCTCCCGCGCCCACTCGAAGATGCGCAGCTTGACCCCGCCCTCGCGGCGCACGGTGGCGACGACGGTGTTGTGGATCTTCTCGAAGATGCGCGGCGCGGCGGCCATCACGGTGGGGCGCAGCGCCCCCAGGTTGTCGGCGATGCGGTCGAGGCGGCCGTCGATCGCGGTCGGCACGCCGATGTCGATCATCACGACCTCCAGCAGCTTGCCGAACGAGTGGGACAGCGGCAGCCACAGGAAGTGCAGGTCGTCGGGGGACAGCAGGCCGATCTCGCGGACCGAGCCGGCCGCGAACAGCCAGTTGTCGTGGGTGAGCTCGACGCCCTTGGGACGTCCGGTGGTGCCGGAGGTGTAGATGAGCGTGGCCAGGTCGTCCTGGGCGATGGCGTCCACCATGGCGTCGTAGCCGTCCGGCGCGTCGTCCGGCGCGTCGCCCTCGCCGTGGCTGAGCGAGTCGAGGGTGACCACCCAGCCGTCGTCGCTCGCCGAGCCGTCGACGACCACCACGCGCGTGACGTCGGGCAGCTCCTTCTGCACGGACCTGAGCTTGGCCACCTGCTCGTCGTCCTCGGCGATGACGATCGTGCTGCCGGAGTCGGTGATGACGAAGGCGCACTCGGCGGCCGTGTTCGACGGGTAGATGGTGGTGGTGGCCGCGCCCGTGGAGAGCACGGCCAGGTCGGCGAGGATCCATTCGAGCCTGGTCGAGCAGAGGATCGACACGCGCCTGCCGGGCCCCGCGCCGAGCCCGGACAGCCCCAGCGCCAGTCCGCGGACGCGCCGGCCGACCTCGCTCCACGACAGGGAGGTCCACGCCTCGCCCGACGGCACCCGGTACGCCTCGGCGTCGGGGGTGGCCGCGATCCGGTCGCGCAGCAGGGAGGGAATGCTGGACATGCCTGACCTCCTGAGGGGTGTGCCGCCGACTCTAGGACGAGTGCGCCGGATCAGTCGATGGCCGTGATCGACCTGCCGCCGGCCGGGGGCGGTCCGGCGCACGCGACCGTCCTGGACGTGCGCACCTCCCACGCGCCGCAGGCGCAGCGCAGGTAGGAGACCACGCCCTCGGAGGTGCGGTGGGAGGAGACGAGGGTCAAGGCGAAGGGGTCGTGCGGCTCTCCGGGATGCATGACTCCAACCTGATGTAATGACCTTGTGCATTTCAACACTTACGGCGGCAACGGCGCCGAACTCGCCGCGGCCCTCGTCAACGCGAGGGACTTCAGCCCGGCCGCGGTGCGGGAGACGCTCACGGCCAACGCCATGCGGCGCACGGACGTCACGCCGGCCCAGGCGGCGGAGCTGGCGGCCTGGGCGCGCCGGCTGGCCCCCGTCTTCGGGGAGCCCGACCTCGACGTGCAGGTGCGGCTGATCAACGAGCTGCTGGAGATCACCGCGTCCAGGCCGCACATCAGCACCCACGACGGCCTCGAACCCCACCTGCACTTCTTCTCCGCCGAGGCCGACATCGTCTCCAGGGCCAAGGACACCACCGCGGGCGGGCTGGCCATGGCCGTGTGCTTCTCCGACGGACGGCGGCTCGGGCGGTGCGACCGGACGGGGTGCGAGACCGTCTATGTGGACACCTCGCGTAACGGGCGGCGCCGGTTCTGCTCGCTGACCTGCGCGAACCGGGTCAACGTGGCCGCCCATCGAGCCCGGGACGTTGCCCGTCGGTCGTCTTTCGGGTAATGTGTCCGGGTCGTATCGCCGACCCCTGGGGGCAGTTGACGTGAGGATCTGAGGCCGCGGGCACCGCGCCTACCGCCCGGTCACGGGCTCTGTCGCGCGCGCACCTCGACCTCGGCGACCTCTTCGCCCCGATGGCGACCTCTTCGCCCCGGTTCTTCCCAGCTCGGGCTGTCCGGTTGTCGCGCGCGCAGCGGTGTTCCCGCCAAGTCACGAAATTTCGATTTTTGTGATGGGAGCCGCCTGATGTCTTTTTCCATTGTCGTCGATCACGTGTCCTTCGCCTGGCCCGACGGGACCATGGTGCTCGACGGTCTCGACGCCGCCTTCCCCGCCGGGCGTACCGGGCTCATCGGGGCGAACGGGTCGGGCAAGTCCACCCTGCTCAGGATCATCGCCGGGGAGCTGACCCCGGGCTCGGGCTCGGTCTCGGTCACCGGCGAGGTGGGGTACCTGCCGCAGAACGTGCCGCTGGCGGGCAGCCGCACGGTGTCCGACCTGCTGGAGATCAGCGGGAAGCGGGCCGCGCTGAACGCCGTCGAGAACGGCGACGTCGCCGAGGAGCACTTCACCGCCATCGGGGACGACTGGGACGTCGAGGAACGCGCGCGGGCCGAGCTCGACCGGCTCGGGCTCGGCCACGTCGGGCTCGACCGCACGGTCGCGACGCTGTCGGGCGGCGAGGCCGTCATGGTCGCGCTGGCCGCGCAGCTCCTCAAGCGCCCCGCCGTGCTGCTGCTCGACGAGCCCACCAACAACCTCGACCTGGACGCCCGGCGGCGGCTCCACGCCGCGGTCTCGGCGTACCCGGGTGTGCTGGTCGTGGTCAGCCACGACCGGGCGCTGCTCGGCCTCGTGGACCAGGTCGCCGAGCTCCGCGACGCCGCCGTGCGCCTGTACGGCGGCAACCTGAGCGACTACGAGCGGCAGGCCGCCGCCGAGCAGGAGGCGGCCGAGCGCACGGTCAGGACCGCCGAGGGCGAGGTGCGTCGGCAGCGGCGCGAGCTGATCGAGGCCAGGACCAAGCTCGACCGGCGCGGCCGCAACGCGCGGAAGGCGTTCGAGAACAAGAAGGTGCCCAAGATCGTCGCCGGCGGGCTGAAGATGAAGGCCCAGGTGTCGGCGGGCAAGCACCGCGCGCTGCACGAGGAGCGCCTGGCCGAGGCCAGGGACAGGCTGACCGAGGCCGAGCTGGCGGTGCGCGACGACGCCGAGATCCGCGTCGAGCTGCCCGGCACCGCCGTCCCGGCCGGCCGGACCCTGCTGACGCTGCCCCTCGACCGCCCCGACCGTCCAGAGCGGCCTGATGGCGCGGCCGGCCGGGACGGGCTCAAGGCGCTCGACCGGCTGGTCGTCCGGGGCCCGGAACGCATCGCGCTGCTCGGGCCCAACGGGTCGGGCAAGACGACCCTGCTGCGCAGGATCGTCGAGCACGGCGCGCACGTCCCGGTGGGGTACCTGCCACAGCGGCTGGACGTGCTCGACGACGCGCTGAGCGTCGTGGACAACGTCCGGGCCGTGGCGCCGGCCGCCTCGGTCAACGAGGTGCGGGCGCGGCTGGCCCGCTTCCTGTTCCGCGGCGCGCGGGCCGACCAGCCCGTGGGCACGCTGTCGGGCGGCGAGCGGTTCCGCGCGGCCCTGGCCGCGCTGCTGTCGGCCGATCCGCCGCCGCAGCTGCTCCTGCTGGACGAGCCGACGAACAACCTGGACCTGTCCAGCGTCCGCCAGCTCTCCCAGGCGCTGGCGGCCTACCGGGGCGCGCTCGTCGTGGCCAGCCACGACGTGCCGTTCCTGGAGACGCTGGGCATCACCCGGTGGCTGCGACAGGATCGCGACGAGGGACTGGCCGAATCGTAATTGACGTCTGGGGATCAACCGGGCAATAGTGGGGCAGGTGGCTTCACCCCGGTTGATCTCCTGCGTTCTCGCCCTGGCGACGGTGACGCTCGCCGCCTGCTCCTCCCCGCCACCGCTGACCGGCGGTGAGCCGAAGGTCAGCGGCGTGGCGGACGGCAAGGGCGGAGCCTTCAGCGGCGATCCCAGTGGGGATCCCGGGGGGGACCCCACGTCCGGCTCCAGCCCCGCCGTCAGCGCCCTGACACCGGAGGCGTACAAGGGCGAGCTCGACAGCAGGCACAAGGCGATGACCGGCGCGATCAGCGGGCTGGCCGGCGCGCGCGGGGTCCAGGCGCTCAACCAGCGCGTGGACAAGGCCGAGCAGGCGCTGAGCGGCGCCGCCGACGCCCTGTCCGCGATCGCCCCGCCCGCCGAGATCCGCGCCCAGCACGACGCGTACGTCACCAGCCTGCGCGACGTCGCCGCCGAGCTCGGCTCCACGGCGGGCAAGGTCGGCAGCCGCGAGCTGTGCACCTCCTCGGCCGTGCTGAGCGACCTGAACACCAAGCTCACCGCCCTGAACAAGGCGGGCGAGGCCCTGCAGAGCGCCGGCGACTACCCGGCCGACGTCGTCACGGTCAAGGCCGGCGGCAAGCAGAACAGGCGGCTGAAGAACGGCGCGTTCATCCGCCGGACCTCCCTCGGCGGCCGCAGCTCCCTGGAGGTCGACAACGGCGGCAGCCGCGACGCCGTCGTCACGGCGATCAGGGGCGGCGGCAAGACGTTCAGCGTGTACGTGCGCAAGAGGGCCAAGTTCAAGGTCAGGGGCGTGCCCGACGGCACGTACAAGATCTACTTCACCCACGGCGTGGACTGGGACGGCAAGAGCCGGTCCTTCAGCCGCCAGTGCAGCTTCGAGCGGTTCCAGAAGTCGGTGAAGTTCAAGACCACGGTCACCGCCACCCAGATCCTCTGGCACGACTGGCGGGTCACCCTGCACGCCATCTCCGGCGGCAACGCCCGCACCGCGCCCGTCAACCCCGACGACTTCCCGAGCTGACCCGCCGGAGCCGGGCCCGCACACGCGAAAGGGCCGCGCGGACGCGCGGCCCTTTTCCGGCTGCCGGGGCGATCAGGTCGAGAACAGCATGCCCACCCAGCTGCGCTGGCGGTGGTGGCCGTAGTGGTGACCGCCGTGGTGGGGAGCGCCCCAGGCCGGCCCAGGGGCGGGGGGCGGCGGCGGAGCGGCGTGGTACTGCGACTCCATGCGGGTCAGGGTCTCCAGCTCGCCATAGTCGAGGAAGATCCCACGGCAGTTGTCGCACTGCTCGATGTGGACGCCGTTGCGCTCATATGTCCGCATGTTGCCGCGGCACTTCGGGCACTGCATCTAAGTCGCTCTCCTTGGATCCGGGGTCTCAGGCTGAAACCTACCGCGTGCGGCCCCCGTCACGCTCGGACGATTCTGCTGCACGATTCGATTAACGCGTGCTCCACCTCGTCGAGTTCCCGGTTCTCGCGCTCGGCGTTGAGCACGGCCACTGCGGCCAGTTGCACGGTCAGCGCCCGGGCCGGCAGGTCGAGCCGCTGCCAGGGATCGTCGCCCTGGCCGAGCGCGGGGCCGCCGGAGGCCAGGTAGGCGCCGAGGAACCGCTCCCAGACGGCCGGCTCCAGCAGGCCCGCCGCGTACCAGGCGGCCGGTCGCGCCAGGTCCCAGGCCGGGTCGCCGACGCCCAGGTCGTCGACGTCGATGAGCAGCCACCGGTCGCGGCAGACCAGCTGGCCCAGGTGCCAGTCGCCGTGGGTGAGCAGGCCCGGCACCGGGGCCGGCTCGGGCAGCTCCTTGAACGCGTGCCGGACGAGCTGCTCGACCGGGCCGTCGCCGCTCATCCTGGACACCGCGCGGGCGGCCCGCGCCGGGCCTCCGGCGGGCGGCATCGGCGGCACCACCGTCAGGGGGACAGCGTGCAGCCGGGCCAGCAGCCGCGCGCCCTCCTCCCAGGGAGCCGACCCCGGATCGTCGTGGGGGACCGGGCGGCCGGCCGGCCAGACGCTGACCGCGCGGCCCGCCGCCGTCAGCACCTCGGCCTCCAGCGGGGCCAGCAGCACGCCGTTGACCGCGGCCGCGGCGGCGGCCCTGAGGCGGGCGCGCAGCGGCTCCACCTCGTCGCGGGCGGAGTGGGCCTTGACCACCACCTCGCCCATCCGTAACACGACCACGTCGGTGCGTGTCTGGTGTCGCACGGGTTCGCCCGTGCCGCCGTACGCTGCGGCGATGCCCGCAAGCTCCTCCTCTAGACCCACTCGTACAGAGTATTGGGCAGTGTTGGGGGTAAATGCCGTCGTGATGGCGGAAGCGAAGGAGTGGGCGGCGCTGGCGCGCGAGTGGCTGAGGGCGAGCTCGCCGCGGGCCGCCCAGGCGCTGCGCGAGCATGATCAGGAGGCCGCCCGGCGCCGCCGGGAGCGGCGTCCGGCGGCGCGCCGGGGGAGGCCCGTGGACCAGGAGGCCGCCCGGGAGCCGGCGCGGTGGGCGGTCGAGCCCGAGGCGGCGGACGGTCCGGGCCAGGAGGAGATCGAGCGGGCGCGGGCGGCGCTGGCGCGGGCGACCTCGCTGGAGCGGGCGCGGGCCCGTGCGCGGCGGGAGCGTGGACACGGGTGACCTGACGATGAAGCCACCCGGCCCCTCGATGAGGGCCGCCGTCAGGCGCTGCCGAGCCTGACCGCGCCCGCCGCCGCTACTTCCGCAGCCAGAGCATGTAGTACGGGCTGTCCCAGCGGCACTCGTACTCCTTGTATCCCTTCGTGACCAGCAGGGTGGTGCCCGCCGACACGCAGTTCTGCAGGGTGCGGTACGCCTGGTACGGGGTCCAGCTCGTGGCCGAGGCGCCGGCCGGGGCGGCGACGGAGAGGGTGCCGACGGCGAGGGCCCCGGCCATGGCCAGGGCCACGCCGAGCCGTGCGGACATCTGTCGCATGCATCGTCCTTCCTCGTGGGCGGCGCGGACGCGCCGTGTTGATCATTTCCACGGTAGCGCTTCTTGATCATAAAGATGCCCTTTTTGTCGATCTTGCACCTTTCGTGTGGTTGGAGATCGCGAACCCCGGTCGGCCAGACTGGGAGCATGAGAATCGGTTTCGCCGTACCCCAGTCAGGGCCCTGGGCCACCCCCGAGAACATGCGCCGCGTCGCCGCGCGGGCCGAGGAGCTCGGCTACCACGAGTTGTGGACGTTCCAGCGGCTGCTGTACCCCGTCGGGCATCCCATGGGGCCGACCTACCGCGGCGTCCACGACCCGCTGGTCACGCTGGCGCACCTGTCCGGCATCACCGGGACGATCCGGCTGGGCGTGGCCGTGGTCAACGCGTACGTGCAGCCCGTCGTGCTGGCCAAGCAGCTCGCCACCCTGCAGACCCTCTCCGGCGGCCGGGTCAGCGCCGGCATCGGGCTCGGCTGGGTGCCGGAGGAGTTCGAGGCCGCCGGCGTCGGCATGGAGCGGCGCGGGCGCAGGGGCGAGGAGTTCGTCGAGCTGCTGCGCAAGGCGTGGACGGACGACGTCGTCGAGCACGACGGCGAGTTCTACCGGGTGCCGGCCGCCCACATCGACCCCAAGCCGGCGCCGGCGCCGCCGCAGATCCTGCTGGGCGGCACCGCCGAGGTCGCGCTGCGCCGGGCCGGCCGGCTGGCCGACGGCTGGATCAGCTCCAGCAGGGAGGACCTGTCGGCGGTCGAGGGCCGGATCGCTCTGATCAAGGAGGCGATCGCCGCCGCCGGGCGCGACGCGGCCTCGTTCCGCTACGTCTGCCGCGGCGTCACGCAGGTGCGGCCGGCCGGCGCCGAGGACGCCCGCCGGCCGCTGACCGGCACGTACGAGCAGATCAGGCAGGACGTCGCCGCCCTGGCCGCCGCGGGCGTCACGGACGTCTTCCACGACCTCAACTTCGACAAGGAGATCGTCACCGCCGACGCGGGGGAGGCGATGCGCCGGGCCGAGGAGGCCCTGGAGGCGCTGGCGCCCTAACCGCCGTAGGGCACCGTGATGATCTCCAGGTTGTGCCCGTCGGGGCCCGACCAGTAGAGGCCGCGGCCGCCGTCGTGGGTGTTGATCGCGCCGGGCCTGGTGTGCCCCGGATCGGCCCAGAACGTCAGGCCGCGGCTCCTGATCCGCCCCCAGATCTGGTCGAACTCCTCCTCGCCGACGAGGAAGGCGTAGTGCTGCGGCGTCACCTCGCCGTCGGCCTGCATCACGTCGAGCGAGACGTCGTTGGCCAGCGTCACGACCCGGAACGGGCCGTAGACCGGCGCGGGCTCCAGGCCGAGGACGTCGACCAGGAAGGCGGCCGTGGCGTCCCGGTCGGTGGCGGCGACGATGGTGTGGTTCAGCTGCACGGGCATGCGTTCACGCTACGTGCCGCAGCGCCTCGGCGGCCACCGCGCACCGCAGCTCGCGCATCCCCGGCCGCCCGCGCACCGGATGGACGGCGTTGGTCAGCAGCACCACGGTCAGCCCGCGCGCCGGATCGACCACCAGCGACGTCCCGGTGAACCCGGAGTGGCCGTAGGCGCCGCTCAGCGGGCCCACGATGCCGGGGTCGCCGATCCGCACGCCGAGCCCGTGCCGGAACGCCGCCCCCTCCACCCCCTGGTCGCGGGTCATCTCGGCCACGCTCGACGGGCTCAGCATCGCGCCCCCGCCCAGCCGCAGGGCCTCCCCGAAGGCCAGCAGGTCGTCCGCCGGGGCGAACAGGCCCGCGTGCCCGGCCACCCCGCCCAGGGCGTGGGCCGTCTCGTCGTGCACCTCGCCGCGCACGCAGCCGGGGCCGGGGCGTTCCGGCTTGAACTCGGTCGCGGCGACGCGCTCGGCCCGTCCGCCGCCGCCGACCGGGCGGTAGCCGGTGCCGGCGAGGCCGAGCACGTCCGTGATCCGGGCGCGGACCAGGACGTCGAGCGGGGCGGACCCGGCCAGCTCGGCGATCCGGCCGGCCATCACCATGCCGACGTCGCTGTAGAGGTAGGGGCCGCCGACCGGGCCGGTGACCGGCGTGGTGAGCATCGCGGCCATGCGCTCCTCCGGCCCGGCCTGCGGGAGCTCCAGGTCGATCCGGCGGGTCGGCGTCAGGCCCGCCGTGTGGGTGAGCAGGCGGCGCAGCGTGATCCGCGGGTCGGCCCCGGGGATCCACGCCCGGACCGGCTCGTCCAGGTCCAGCAGGCCCTCCTCGGTGAGCGAGAGCACCACCGACGTGGTGCACAGCTTGCTGACCGAGGCCAGGTCGAACACCGAGTCCCGGCGCGCGGGGGGCCGCTCGGCGGCGAGCGTCCCGGGGGCCCCCGGCCCGGCGTGCGATCCGGTGGTCGGCACGGCGTCGGTGTACCTGACCAGTTCGCCCACCGCCGCGGCGGCGGTCACCGTGCCGTGCGCGGCGATCAGCGCGACCGCCGCCGGGCACACCTCGGGCACCGCGGCGGCCAGCAGGCGCTCCAGCCGGTCCGACATCCCCGTTCCCCCCTCGTCAAGCCCCCGACAGTCCCCGGGGCGTCCCGTCCGGTACGTCAGCCGCTGAGCGCGTCGCTGAGCCGCTCTCCGTGCGACTCCAGCAGCGCGCGGGCCGCGTCCGGGTCCAGGCCGTGCTGGATCATCACCACGGCCGTCTTCGCCTGCCCGCCGGCCGCCTCCAGCGCCGCGCCCGCCGTCGCGGCGTCGGCCCCGGTGATCTCGCTCACCATGCGCAGCGCGCGGGAGGCGAGCTTGCTGTTCATGGCCGACATCTCGATCATCTTGTTGCCGTAGGTCCGGCCCAGCCGGACCATGGAGATCGTCGAGATCATGTTCAGCACGAGCTTCTGCGCCGTGCCCGCCTTCAGCCTGGTCGAGCCCGCCACCACCTCGGGCCCCACCACGACCTCGATCGCGTGCTCGGCGGCGGCCGACAGCGGCGCGCCCGTGTTGCACGACAGCGCCGCGGTCAGCGCCCCCCGGCCGGCGGCCTCGGCCAGCGCGCCCAGCACGAACGGGGCCCGCCCGCTGGCCGACACGCCCACCACCGAGTCGAGCGCGCCCACCTGCAGGTCCTTCATGGCCGCCGCGCCCGCCTCGGCGTCGTCCTCCGCGCCCTCGATGGACCGGGTCAGCGCCTCCGGCCCGCCCGCGATGACGCCCTGCACCAGCGAGGGGTCGGTGCCGAACGTCGGCGGGCACTCGCTGGCGTCGAGCACGGCCAGCCGTCCCGAGGTGCCGGCGCCGACGTACAGCAGCCTGCCTCCCTCGGCCATCCGGGCGGCGATCGCGTCGATGGCCGCCGAGATCGCCGGCACGGCCGCGGCCACGGCCACGGGCACCTCGGCGTCGGCCTGGTTCATCAGTCGGGCGATCTGCTCCGTCGGCAGCCGGTCGATCTGGCTGTAGCGGGGATCGCTCTGCTCGGTGGACAGCTCGGGCAGCGGATCAATCATGACGCTAATTTCCACCCTTTACTTCTCAGTTGTAAATATCTTTCAGAGAATGGATCCATGTCACACGTACGCACCGGAGCCGAACGGCTGGCCGCGGACCCCGCGCTGGCCGGCGGCGCCCGTCTCGGCCTGATCACCAATCCCACCGGCGTCCTGCCCGACCTGACCCCCACGACCGACGCCCTGCTGGCCGCGGGCCTGCCCCTGACCGCGCTGTTCGGCCCCGAGCACGGCCTGCGCGGCACGGCCCAGGCGGGATCGAGCGAGCGCGACGCGGTGGACCCCGCGACGGGACTGCCGGTCTTCGACACCCACGAGCTGTCGGGCGACGACCTCGACCGCGTGGTCGCCGCCTCCGGCGTGGACACGCTGGTCTTCGACATCGCCGACGTGGGCGCCCGCTTCTACACCTTCGTGTGGACCATGTACGACCTGCTGGCCTCGGCCGCCCGCCTGGGCCTGTCGTTCGTGGTGCTGGACCGGCCCAACCCGCTGGGCGGGACCGTCGAGGAGGGCCCCCTGCTGGACCCGGCGTTCGCCAGCTTCGTGGGCCGCTTCCCGCTGCCCGTGCGCCACGGCAGGACCGCGGGGGAGCTGGCGGCGCTGTTCGGCTTCGACGCCGACCTGCGGGTGGTGACGATGGAGGGCTGGCGGCGGGACATGAGCTGGGCGGAGACCGGCCTGCCCTGGGTGATGCCCTCGGTCAACATGCCGACCCCCGACACCGCGCTGGTCTACCCGGGCACCGGGCTGTTCGAGGGCACCAACTTCTCCGAGGGCCGCGGCACCACCCGGCCGTTCGAGCTGGTCGGGGCGCCGTACGCGGACGAGCGTTACGCGGCCGCCCTGAACGGGCTGGAGCTGCCCGGCGTGCGGTTCAGGGACACCTGGTTCACCCCGACGTTCCACAAGCACGCGGGCGTCCCCGTCCGCGGGGTGCAGCTGCACGTGCACGACCCGCGGGCCTTCCGGCCGGTGCTGACCGGGTTGTCGATGCTGCACACGGCCCGCGTCCTCTACCCGGACGACCTGGTCTGGAAGGGCGATGACCTGTTCCTCGACCTGCTGTGGGGCTCCGACACGCTCACGCGCTGCCTGGAGGCCGGGGACGACCCGCGCGAGCTGTGCCCGCCGCCCGGCCGTCCGGAAGGACATCTGCTCTACAGCTGACATCAGGCCAGATCGCGCCGGTAGAGCCAGAAGACGCGTTCGGCTCGCGCGCCCACGGCGCGCGAGTAGAACCGCAACGGCCCCACCCATCCGATCTCGGCGCTCTCCTGACCGGCGGCCCGCTGCTCGGCCAGGCAGCGGCGCAGCAGCACCCCGCCGAGGCCGAGCCCGCGGGCGTCCGGCGCGGTGCCCATCGGGCCGAACCAGGCCGGCCGCGCCCCCCAGGCGGCGAAGGCCAGGACCTGCCCGTCGCGCTCGGCGTAGTGCAGGCCGGTCGCGTTGGCCGCCTCCCAGGCCCACCGCTCGTTCCAGTGCTCCTCGACGAACGCGGCCACGGCCGAGCGGTCGGCGCCCGCCGCCCGCACCGTGACCCCCGCCTGCTCCAGCCGCGCCAGGTCGTCCTCGACGGACAGGTCGGCCCGCAGGTCGGCGGTCATGTTCCAGGCGACGTGGTAGCGCTCGTAGCCCAGGCTCTCGGCCAGGCAGGCGGCGGCGGTGTACCGCACGTCGATGCCGGGCCAGGCGTAGCAAGGCGGGTTCCCGGCGAAGCGCGCCTGCCGCACGCCGTGCCCCCGCAGCCACTCCTCGGCCGCCCGCACCAGCGCCCGCCCGTGCCCGCGGCCCTGGACCGAGGGGTGCACGGCCAGCAGGTCCAGGTGCCCGACCTCGGGGTCCTTGGAGGAGACCGACGTCATCACCACCCCGCCGTCGGTCGCCAGGGCCGTCCAGCGGCGCTCGGCGGGCGGCTCGGCCAGGCGCCGGACCAGGTCGGGGGCCTCGGGCGCGTCCAGCGTCAGCGCGGCGGCGGCCACCCGGGCGGCCTCGGCCAGGTCCGCGCCGCGGACGGTGGGCGACATCACACCTCGCTCATCGGGCGCGCGATCACGTCGCGCCGCTCGGGGTAGAAGCACGCGTGCTGCTGCGGCACGCCCTCGGTGATCTGCAGCAACGGCCGCTCGCTCGCGCACCGCTCGCCGCGGAAGGGGCAGCGGCGGGCGAACAGGCAGCCCTCGTCGGCCTTGCTCTCGTCCAGCGACTCCAGCGGCGTCACCGGCTGCGCGCCGGGCTCCTCCAGGCCGTGCAGCACGGGGATGGCCGACAGCAGCGACTGCGTGTACGGGTGCACCGGGTCGGCGATGACCGTGTCCACCGGGCCGCGCTCGACGACCTGGCCGCGGTAGATGACGTAGAGCTCGCCGTCGTCGCCGATGTAGCGGGCGGTGGCCACGTCGTGGGTGATGAACAGCACGCTCACCCCCAGCCGCTCGCGCAGGTCCTTCAGCAGCGCGAGGATGCCCAGCCGGAGCGAGACGTCGATCATCGAGACGGCCTCGTCGGCGACCAGCATCTCCGGGTCGACGGTCAGCGCGCGGGCGATGACCACCCGCTGCCGCATGCCGCCCGAGAGCTGGTGCGGGTAGCGCCCCAGCACCGAGCCCGGGTCGAGGCCCACCATCGACAGCACCTCGGCGGCCCGCTCCTCGATCCACTCCTTCGACCGCCCGGTCTGCCCGGCCCGCAGGCTGAGCGGCGCGTACAGCGTCTGGTGGATGGTCCGGGTGGGGTTGAGCGCCGAGTACGGGTCCTGGTGGATCATCTGGATCTTGCGGAAGTACGGCTGGCGCTTCTTCTGCTTGAGCCCCGACATGGACACGTCGCCGATGACGATCTCGCCCTCGTCGTAGGTCTCCAGCCCGGCGATGATCCGGCCCAGCGTGGTCTTGCCGCAGCCGGACTCGCCGATGAAGGAGGCCGCGCCGCCCTTGGGGATGGCGAAGTCCACCCCGCGCAGCGCCCGCACCTCCCGCCCGGCCAGCACGTTGCCGCGCTGCTTGTACGTCTTGACGATGCCGGTCCCGGTGATCACGCGTGCTCCTTCACGGTCACGGCGTGGCAGGCCACGATCCTCGATCCATGCGCCACGGCCAGCGGGTCGACGGTGTCGCACACGTCCATGCGCAGCGCGCAGCGCTCCCTGAACACGCAGCCCTCCTTCGGCACCGTGGCCAGCGTCGGCGGCCGGCCGGGCAGCGCCTGGGCCTCGGCGATGTCGCCCACGAGCCGGGGGATGGCCCTGATCAGGCCCCGGGTGTAGGGGTGGCTGGGGGAGCCGAGCACCTCGCGGGTGGGGCCCTGCTCGACCAGGCGGCCGCCGTACATGACGACCAGGCGGTCGGCGACCTCGGCCACGACGCCGATGTCGTGCGTGATGACCAGCGTGGTCAGGCCGCGCTCGGCGTGCACCTCGCGGACGATCTTCAGGATGTTCGCCTGCGTGATCATGTCCAGGGCGGTCGTCGGCTCGTCGAGCACCACCAGGTGGGCGTTGAGCACCAGCGCCAGCATGATGCCGACCCGCTGGCGCATGCCGCCGGACAGCTCGTGCTGGTGCGAGTCGAGCACGCGCGCGCCGTCCAGGCCCATCCGGCCCAGCAGCTCCTTGGCCTCGCGGACCAGGCCGCGCAGGTCCTCCACGCCGTGCGAGCGGCCCAGGTCGAGGAGCTGCTTGCCGACCGTCTTGAGCGGGTTGAGCGAGTTCTGGGCGGCCTGGAAGACGTACCCGATGTGCCGGCCGCGGGCCTTGCGCAGCTCCTCGCCGGCGAAACCGGTCACGTCGCCGAGACCGTCGATCTCGACGCTGCCCGCGGCGATCCTGCCCGGCGGCTGCACCGCGTTGAGCAGCGACAGCGCCAGCGTGGACTTGCCCGAGCCGGACTCGCCGACGATGCCGGTGATGGTGCCCGGCTCCAGCGTCAGCGTGACGTCCCGGACGGCGGGCAGTTCGCCCGCGGGGGTCTTGTAGACGACCGTCAGGCCGTCGATGCGCACTCCCGGCGCTTGTTCGGCCACTTGCTACTCCTCGCGCAGCCGGGGGTTGAAGATCTCGTCCATGGCGTCCACCACGAGCACGATGCCGAGCGTGAGCAGCAGGATCGCCAGCAGCGGCGCCAGCAGGTAGCCCAGCGCGTTCGGCGTGATCATCGCGCCCGCCTGGAACACGGCGAGGTTGAGCATCACACCCCAGTTGTCCGACTCGTACGGCAGAACGCCCAGGAAGAACAGGCCCACCTGCGAGTAGACCGCGCCGGTGACCGCGATGAGCATGTTCATCGCGATGTAGGGCGCCATGCTCGGCAGCAGCTCCTTGCCGATGATGTGCGTGGTGGACAGCCCGAGCCCGCGGGCGGCCTCGATGAACCCGCGCTCGCGCAGCGACAGCGTCTGCGCGCGCACCGCCCGCGCCACGCCGCCCCAGCCGAGCAGGCCGAGCACCAGGCCCATCTGGAAGGGGTTGCCGAACTTCCACACGGTCGCCAGCACCAGCAGCAGCGGCAGGCCGGGGATGGTGAGCTTCATGTCGGTCAGCCGCATGAGCACGGTGTCCCAGCGGCCCCGCTTGAAGCCGGAGAACAGGCCGATCGCGGTGCCGGCGACGACCGTGATGATCGCGGTGACCAGGGCGGTGAGCAGGACGTAACGCGAGCCCTTGATGACCAGCGCGGTCACGTCCCGGCCCTGCGGGTCGGTGCCGAACCAGTGGTCCCAGCTCGGCGGCTGGGTGATCGCGCCCGCGTTGCCCGGCAGGTGCTCGGGCAGCAGCATCGGCCCGAGCACCGCCATGACGATGAAGCCGGCGATGATGACGACCCCGGCCATGCGGCTGGGCTTGCGCTTCATCACCCGCCAGACGCCGTTCCAGAAGTTGCGGCGCATGGCCGAGGCGGCCGGCGCGGCCTCAGGGATGAGCGTGGCGCTCACGAGCCCTCCTCTCCGCTGCGCACCCGCGGGTCGATGACCGTGTAGAACAGGTCCGCGACGATGTTGGCGATGATCGTGCCGACCGTGATCAGCAGGAACGCCCCGCCCATCAGGCCGTAGTCGCGGTCCTGGACGCCGCTGATCAGCAGCCAGCCGAGCCCCGGGTAGTTGAAGATCTTCTCGATGAACACCGCGCCGCCCAGCAGCAGGCCCAGCGACAGGGCGAGCATGGTGAACAGCGGCAGGATCGCGTTGCGCGCGATGTAGCGGAACACGATCGAGCGCTTCATGCCGCGCAGCTCGGCGGCCAGGATGAAGTCGTCGCCCAGCACGGTGACCACGCTCGACTTCATCGCCAGGATCCAGCCGCCGTAGGCCGACAGCGCGTACGTGGCCACCGGCAGCACCGCGTGCTCGACCAGCGAGCCGATGTAGCCGGCGTTGAAGCCGGGCTCGAACAGGATGTCCACCGAGCCGTCGGCCGGCAGGATCGGGAGCAGCGTCGCGAAGATCACCACGAGCAGCATCGCCAGCACGTACTGCGGGATGCCGTGCAGCAGCGAGCCGGAGATGGCCAGGGCGTCGCCCAGCTTGCCGGTGCGCTTGATGGCGGCGTACACGCCGAGCAGGATCCCGACGAGGAAGCTCAGCAGCGTGCCGGCCAGCACCGGTAGAACGGTCCACTTGGCCGCGTCGGTGAGCACGTCCACCACGGAGGTGCCGGGCCGGCTGACCGACATGCCGAGGTCGAGGTGGAGCAGGCCGGACATGTAGTCGGTGTACTGCTGCCACAGCGTGCCGTCGGGCAGGAAGCCGTACAGGACCTTGACGGCCTGCGCGGCGGCCTCGGGCGACATGCCCTGCTCGACCAGCTTCTCGTAGCGGGCGGCCATCGGGTCGCCGGGGATGTTGTTGATGATGAAGAAGCTGATCGTCGCGACTACGAGGATCATGACGAACCCGCGGGCCAGGTGGCCCGCGAGTCGTCGTGCGATGAGCGCCATGAACTACGACTTCGCCTTGATCATGCCGAGCTGGATCCAGACGCCCGAGGGCAGGACGCCGGCGCCCATGCGCAGGATCTCGTCGTCGTGCGGCCAGCCGGTGAAGCGGCTGTTGTTGACGAACTGGGTGTTGACGTAGTCCCAGAGCTGGATGACCGGGAGGTCCTGGTTGGCGGCCTTGGCGAGCTGGGCCATGATCGGCTTGGCCTGCTCCTCGGTGGCCGAGTTCAGCTTGCCGGTCAGCTCACCGGGGTTGATCTTGGCGCCGTCGACCTCGATCTCCTCGGGGCCGCCCATCCAGTTGCCGGCCTTGCCGGGCTCGGAGTGCTTGACCTTGCCCGCGACGTTGGTCCAGCCGTTGGAGGCGCCGTACAGGCGCTGGTAGATGTCGTACGGCGCGGGGCCGAGCGCCATCAGCCAGAAGCCCACGTCGTACTTGCCGGCCGCCAGCTCCTCCAGGTAGAGGGGGTAGTCGGCGGTCGTGACGACCTCGGCGTCGACGCCGGCCTTGACGAGCTGGCTCTTGATGTTCTCCTGCGCCGACAGCCAGTCGGAGAAGCCGGAGGGCGCGTGCATGGAGACCTTCCACGCCGAGCCGTCGGCCAGCGTCCACTTGCCGTCCTTCTTGGTGAGGCCGGCCTCCTTGAACTCCGCCTCGGCCTTGGCCACGTCGGGCGCGTACGGCTCCAGCTTGGGCAGCTCGTCGGGGATCCACGCCTGCGCGGCCTTCTGGTGGATGCCGCTGGTGGTGACCGCCGCCGTGCCGCCCTCGGGCGAGGCGACCTTGGTGACCTCCTCGCGGTTGATCAGGTAGGCCAGGCCGCGGCGCACGTGCACGTCGTCGTACGGCTTCTTGGACTGGTTGAAGGCCATGCTCACCGCGACCGGCGAGTAGCCCTTGATGACCTCGTTGCCGGCGGCCGCCTTGATCCGGTTCATCACGTCGGACGGCGCGGCGGTGAAGCCGGCGTGGTCGAGCTTGCCCGCGGTGAGGTAGTTCCAGATCTGCTCGTTGCCGGTGTAGTTGAGGAACTTCACCTGCGCCGGCGCCACGTTCGCGGCGTTGTAGAAGTACTTGTTCTTGACCAGCAGCGCCTCGGACGGGTTCACCCGCTCCAGCACGAACGGGCCGGCCGAGGTGTCCTTCGGCGGGGCGAAGGTGAGCACCTTCTCGCCCAGGCCGGTGATGGTCTCACGGGCCTTGTCGGCCGCGGCGCCCTCGCCCCTGGAGGCCTTGAGCTGGTCCCAGAAGTCCGCGGGGAGCACGCTGCTCCACACGTGGGAGGGCAGGACGAACGTGTCGAGCACGCCGCGGGCGAACTTGGGGCTCGGGTTCGCCATGTCCTGGGTGATCTTGAGGGTGTGGTCGTCGACCACGGTCACGTCCGCCGCCGCGCCCGCGGCGCCCGGCGTGATGGAGAACGCCGTGCTGCCCTGGGTGTAGGCGATGCCGATGGACATCTTGACGTCCTCGGCGGTGACCGGCTTGCCGTCGGACCACTTGGCGTTCGGCTGGAGCTTCAGGGTGATCGCCGAGTTGTCCGGCGCGATCTCCCAGCTCGCCGCGATGCCGGGGAGGGCCTGGTTGGGGTCGGTCAGGTGGTTCTTGACCCAGCCCAGCTTCATCGCCGTGTAGCCGGGGAAGGAGTTGCCCTTCGGGTTGTACGGGTTGGCCGGGGCCGTGGCCTCCAGGCCCGGCCTGTTGACGTCGATCGTGGTGAAGAGCCCGCCACCACCACCGCTCGAGCCGCCGGACTTGTTGTTAGTACCACCGCTGCACGCCGCTGTGGCGGTGGCGAGGCCCAGCAACGCCACTACCGCTGCCAGTCGCTTCATCTGCCGCTCCGGGGGATGTCGGACCTGTTGAGGATCTGTAGGGAATTGACCGGACCCTACGGTCGCCAGCAGGCAGCGTCAATAATCTCCAGATGTTGTGAGTGTAATGTAACTTTCCTTCATAGAGGTCCGCCGTGGCGCCAATCTCCATCGTGCGACGGAGCGGGGCTTCAGTCCACGACCAGCACGGCGGCGCCGCTGACGCGGTCGGCGGCCAGATCGGCCAGCGCCCGGCCGGCCTCCTCCAGCGGGTAGAGCGTGGTCGCCACCCGGGGCGGATGGGCCAGCGCCAGCTCCAGATAGGCCCGGCCGTCGGCCCTGGTGTTGGCGGTCACGCTGCGCAGCGTGCGCTCCTGGAACAGGTGCCGCTCGTAGTTCAGCGCGGGCACGTCGGTCAGGTGGATGCCGGCGATCGCCAGCGTCCCGCCGCGGTCGAGCGCCTCCAGCGCGGGCGGCACCAGGTCGCCGACCGGCGCGAACAGGATCGCCGCGTCCAGCGGCTCGGGCGGCCGGTCGCCCGCCGAGGCCGCGCCCAGCTCCAGCGCCAGCCGCCTGGAGGCGTCCGACCTGGTCACCGCGTGCACCGTGGCGCCCTGCGCGACGGCCGCCTGCGCAGTGAGATGGGCCGAGGAGCCGAAGCCGTAGATGCCGAGCCGGCCGCCCGGCGGCAGGTCGCAGCGGGCCAGCGCCCGGTAGCCGATGATGCCCGCGCACAGCAGCGGCGCCAGCCGCTCGGCCGGCACGTCGGCCGGCAGGGGATAGACATAGTCGGCGGGGGCCACGACGTACTCGGCGTAGCCGCCGTCGGCGTCCCAGCCGGTGTAGGCGGAGTCCGGGCAGAGGTTCTCCGTGCCGCGCAGGCAGTAGCGGCACCGGCCGCACGTCGAGCGCAGCCAGGCCACCCCCACCCGCTCGCCGGAGCCCTCGACCCGGCCCACCACCTGGTGCCCGGGGGTGGTCCGCGGCCGCCGCGGCGCGAGGTCGCCCTCGGCCAGGTGCAGGTCGGTCCGGCACACGCCGCACGCCTCCACCCGGACCAGCACCTCGCCGGGGCCCGGCTCGGGGACGTCCCGCTCCACCCGCACGAGCGGGCCGGTCGCCATCGGCCCCGGCCGGTCCACCACCCAGGCGCGCATCACGCCCTCGACAGGCGCTCGTAGGCCAGCGAGGCGTACAGCGCGGCGCCGTCGGGCAGCACGGAGTCGTCGAAGACGGCGTCCGGCGAGTGGTTGTAGGGCGCCGTGGCCGGGTCGCGGTCGGGCGGGCAGGCCCCCAGGAAGACGAACGCGCCCGGCACCTCCTCCAGCACGTACGAGAAGTCCTCCGACCCCATGACCGGCTGCGGCGCCACGAAGTAGCGGCCCGGCCCGAACAGCTCGTCGGCGGTCGCCGAGACGAACCCCGCCTCGCCCTGGTCGTTGACCGTCACCGGGTAGCCCATGCCGAACGACGTCTCGACCGAGAGCCCGTGCGCGGCCGCGATGCCCTCGACCACCTCCACCAGACGCCGCTTGACCAGCGTCCGGTGCTCCTTGCTGAACGTGCGCACGGTCGCCTCGAAACGCGCCTCGTCGGGGATCACGTTGTCGGCCGAGCCGCCGTGGAAGGTGCCCACGGTGATCACCACGGGGTCGAACACGTCGAACGTGCGGGTCACCATCGTCTGCAACGCCGTCACCATCTCGCAGCCGGCCGCGATCGGGTCCTTGGCGCGGTGGGGGCTCGACCCGTGCCCGCCGGTGCCCTTGACCGTCACGCAGAACACGTCGGCCGCGGCCATCATCGGGCCGCCCCGGGAGGCGAACAACCCCGGCGGCAGCATCGCCGACACCACGTGCATCCCGTACGCCGCCACCGGCCGGGCGCCGGCCGCGTCGAGCACGCCCTCGCCGATCATGTGCTTGGCGCCGTCGTGCCCCTCCTCGCCCGGCTGGAACATGAAGATCACGTCACCGGCGACGTCCGCGCGCCGCGCGCTGAGCAGGTGGGCCGCGCCGGCCAGCATGGCGGTGTGCAGGTCGTGGCCGCAGGCGTGCATCTGGCCGGGGTGCTGGGAGATGTAGGGCAGGTCGTTGCGCTCGCTCACCGGCAGGGCGTCCATGTCGCCGCGCAGCAGCACCGCGGGGCCGGGACGGCCGCCGCGCAGCACCGCGGTGACCGAGCTGAGCGTCTTGCCGGTGGTGATCTCCAGGGGGAGCCCGTCGAGCGCGGCCAGCACCTTCTCCTGCGTCCTCGGCAGTTGCAGGCCGAGCTCGGGGGTGGTGTGCAGGGAGCGGCGGAGCTGGACGAGCTCGTCCCGCATGTCCAGGGCGGATTCGGTGAACGACATGATGAACATTGTTCACGTGTGCGGCGAGAAGTCGACAAGGCACGCTCGATACCATGAACGGGTGACTCAGCGTAAGCGGATCGACTCCTGGTTGTCCGACATGGACGGCGTCCTCGTCCACGAGGGGCGGCCGATCCCCGGTGCGGACGAATTCATCAAGCGGCTCAAGGAGTCCGACAAGAAGTTCCGGGTCCTGACCAACAATTCCATCTACACCCAGCGCGACCTGTCGGTGCGCCTGGCCGGCGCCGGGCTCGACGTGCCCGCCGAGTCCATCTGGACCTCCGCCCTGGCCACCGCCCAGTTCCTCGAGGACCAGCGCCCCGGCGGCTCGGCGTACGTGATCGGCGAGGCCGGCCTGACCACGGCCCTGCACGAGGTCGGCTACGTCCTGACCGACCTCGACCCCGACTACGTCGTGCTCGGCGAGACCCGCACCTACAGCTTCACCCAGATCACCCGCGCGATCCGGCTCATCGAGGCCGGCGCCCGCTTCATCGCCACCAACCCCGACCCGATCGGCCCCTCCACCGAGGGCTCGCTGCCGGCCTGCGGCGCGGTGGCCGCGATGATCACCAAGGCCACCGGCGTCGAGCCGTACTTCGTGGGCAAGCCCAACCCCCGCATGATGCGCAGCGCGCTCAACGCCATCGAGGGCCACAGCGAGACCACCGCCATGATCGGCGACCGCATGGACACCGACATCGTCTCCGGCATGGAGGCGGGGCTGTTCACCATCCTGGTGCTGACCGGCGTCACCCAGCGCGACCAGATCGACCGCTTCCCCTACCGTCCCTCGCTGGTCGTCGAGTCGGTCGCCGACCTCGTCGACCTGATCTGAGCCCGGCGACCCGCCCGGGATGACAAGTCTTCTTCCGGGGCGCGAAGGATCGTGGCCCGGGAGAAGAAAACCACTCCCGGCGGCCGCCGTCCGGCGGCGCGGGCCGCGTCCGGCTGCGATCCTTGGTCGCGGAAGGTGACTTGCCGAATGCGAGGAGGCGGCCGTGTGGCGTGAGGATCCGGGGGAGCAGGGGCCGGCGGCGGAGCTGGCGACGCTGCGCGTCGAGGTGACCGAGGAGCTGCGGTTCGTCAGGACGGCGATGGCCGAGGAGTTCAACTCGCTGCGCTCGGAGATCCTCGACCTCAACATCAAACTGGACCGGCTGCTGCAACGCGCCGGCATTTAGGACAACGAGGTCGACACCGCATCACATGGCCTTCGGGTAGCCTAACCTACGGTCCCGTAACCTGAAGGAGAAGATCTTTATGGCGATGTCTCAGACGGAACTGCTGCACGAGCTCGAACCCGTCGTGGGCGTGGAGCTCGATCGCCACAACGCGACGGCCAAGGAGTGGTTCCCGCACGAGTACATCCCGTGGAGCGAAGGACGTGACTTCGACGGCATCTACGGCGGCCAGGCCTGGCAGGAGGGCGACTCCAAGATCCCCGAGGCCGCCCGCATCTCGCTGATCGTCAACCTGCTCACCGAGGACAACCTGCCCAGCTACCACCACGAGATCGCCACCACGTTCGGCCGTGACGGCGCGTGGGGCACCTGGGTCCACCGCTGGACCGCCGAGGAGGACCGCCACGGCACCGCCCTGCGCGACTACCTCACCGTCACCCGCGCGGTCGACCCGGTCGCGCTGGAGCGGGCCCGCATGCACCACATGGAGCAGGGCTTCGTCACCGAGTACAACACCATGCTCCAGCAGCTCGCCTACGTCTCCTTCCAGGAGCTGGCCACCCGCATCTCCCACCGCAACACCGGCCGGGCCTCCGGCGACGAGGGCTGCGAGCGCCTGCTCGCCCGCATCGCCGCCGACGAGAACCTGCACATGCTCTTCTACCGCAACCTGCTCAAGGCGGCCTTCGAGCTCGACCCCAACCAGACCATGCGCGCGGTGACCGACGTCGTCACCACCTTCCAGATGCCCGGCACGGGCATGGAGGGCTTCGCCCGCAAGGCCATGATCATCGCCCACGAGGGCATCTACGACCTTCGCCTGCACCTCGACGACGTGCTCATGCCGGTGCTGCGCCAGTGGGCGGTCTTCGACAAGACCGGGCTCGACGCCGAGGGCGAGCAGGCTCGCGAGGAGCTGTCGGCGTTCCTGGCCAAGACCGAGGTCACGGCCGCCCGGTTCGTCGAGCGCCGCGACGAGCGCCGCGCCCGCGCCGCCGCCAGGGGCTGACGCCGGGCCGCCGCCGTCCGCACTGCCGTCCGCACGGCCGTCCGCGCGGCCGTGGCATGATCCCTCCTCATGGAGCTCCTGGGCACGCTGTTCGTCTCGCTCGCCATCCTGGTGATGATCCTGCTGCTGGCGACGGCGGCCCAACGCCTGCTCGGGGTCAGGTTCGGCGCGTTACGCACCTTCCTGGCCGCGATGGTGGCCTGGGGCCTGGCCCAGCCGATGCTGACGCCGGTGATCGCCTCGTTCGGGCCGGTCGACCCGCAGACCACGCCCGACGCGGGCGCGCTCGGGCTGCTGCTCCTGATCGCCATGTGCATGGTGCTCATCCCCATGGTGATCCTGGTGCTGGCCGAGGCGCTGGTCCCGCCGGGCTCGGTGCCGGGGCCGCTGGAGGTGCTGCGCTCGCTGCGCGGCCGGATCCGCCGGGCCCGGCGCTACTCGCAGATCACCAGGATCGCGTTCCGGCACGGCCTCGGCCCCTACCTGCGGGGCCGCGGCGAGAGCCTGGAGGACAGGTCGGGCAAGGTGCGCCTGGCCAGGTCGCTGCGCCAGGCGCTCGACGACGGCGGCGTCACCTTCGTCAAGCTCGGTCAGGTGCTGTCCACCCGGCGCGACCTGCTGCCGGCCGAGTTCATCGACGAGCTGGGCCGCCTGCAGGACCACGTCGCCCCCGCGCCGTGGGAGCGCATCGAGCCGGTGCTCGCCGCCGAGTTGGGCGGGCCGGTCGAGGAGGTGTTCGCCGCCTTCGACCGGACGCCGCTGGCCGCCGCCTCCATCGGCCAGGCCCACACCGCCCGCCTGCACACCGGCGAGGACGTCGTGGTCAAGGTGCGCAGGCCGGGCATCGAGGGCGTGGTGGCCCAGGACCTCGACATCGTCCGCCGGCTGGCCGCCACGCTGGAGTCCAGGACCCGGTGGGGGCGTTCGCTGGGGCTGCGCGACCTGGCCGAGGGGTTCGCCGTCGCCATCCGCGAGGAGCTGGACTTCCGCGTCGAGGCCGCCAACATGGCCGCCGTGGCCGCCTCCGGCAGCGGCGGCGTCACCTACCCCGAGCCGTTCCCCGCCCTCTGCACCGAGCAGGTGCTGGTCATGCGGCGCCTGTCGGGCGGGCCGGTCACCGCGGCCGCCCCCGGGCAGGGGCCCGCGCTGGCCCGCGACCTGCTCGACTGCCTGCTCCGGCAGATCCTCGTCGAGGGCGTCTTCCACGCCGACCCCCACCCGGGCAACCTCATGCTGCTCGACGACGGCACGCTCGGCCTGCTCGACTTCGGCTCGGTCGGCCGCCTGGACGGCTCCGTCCGCTCGGCCCTGCAGCGTTTCCTGCTCGCGATGAACCGGCAGGACCCGCTCGGCGTCACCGACGCGCTGCTGGAGGTCGTCCCGCGGCCGGAGGAGATCGACGAGGCGGCGCTGGAGCGGGCGCTCGGCCAGTTCATGGCCAGGCACCTCGGGCCCGGCATGGACAGCGTGCAGATGTTCACCGACCTGTTCAAGATCGTCTCGACGTACGGGCTGTCCGTGCCGCCCGAGGTGGCCGCCGTGTTCCGGGCCCTGGCCACGCTGGAGGGCACGCTGGTGCGCCTGTCGCCCGGATTCAACCTGATCGGCGAGGCCCGCGCTTTCGCCGGGCGCTACCTGGCCGAGCGGGCCGGGCCGGAGTCCGTCAAGGAGGCCGTGGGGCAGGAGCTGGCCGCGCTGCTGCCGATGCTGCGCCGCCTGCCGCGCCGGGTCGAGCGCATCGCCAGCGCCGCCGAGCACGGCAGGTTCAGCCTGAACGTCCGGCTGCTGGCCGACGACCGCGACCGCCGCTACGTCACCGGGCTGGTCCACCAGGTGCTGCTCACCGTGCTCGGCGCCACGGCCGGGCTCATGGCCGTGCTGCTGCTCGGCATCGAGGGCGGGCCCGTCGTGGTCGGCACGACGAGCCTGTACCAGCTCCTCGGCTACAACCTGCTGGTGATCGCCTCCATCATGGTGCTCCGGGTGCTCGCGCTGATCTTCCGCCGCCCGCCTGACCAGGAGCGTCACCGGCGCTGAGGCGAAGACTGAGCTGCTTTTGACCTCGGGCTGGTCTTGGACATCCGAGGCATCGGGAAGTTTCCAGGTGACACCGGAACGCCTGGGGAGCAGTAGGTGAAAATCATCGGGATCGCCGCCAGTCTCCACGCGGGGTCTTTCATCAACAGATTGCTGGACGCAGCGGGCGGCGAACTGCCGGAAGGCGTACGGTTCGAGATCTGGACGGGGATGGGCGACGTCCCGCCGTACCAGCCGGGCAAGGTGCCGGTGGCGGCCAGGGAACTGCTCGGGCTGGTCGCCGGGGCCGACGCGGTGCTGCTGACGGCTCCCGAGCACAGCCTGCTGCCGCCGGAGCTGACGTACACGCTGGAATGGCTCTCGGCCGGCGACGTGCTGTCCGGCAAGCACGTGGCGGTGATGAGCGCCAGCGCGCGGGCGTGCGGCGCGATGTGGGCGCAGGCGGAGCTCTACAAGCAGCTCCAGGGCGCGGACGCGGTCGTGATGGGCGCCGAGCTGGTCATCTCGCCGGCCTGCCCGCACTTCGACGACGACGGCCACCTCACCGACCCCGTGCTGCGCGGCCAGGTGCGCGCGGTGATCGGGCAGCTCTGCCCGGCGGGCGTCAGGGAACCGGCGTTCTCGCTGTGATCCTGAGCCGGCTCAGTGGGGGTCGCGGCGCAGGCGCTTGACGTCGGAACGGTGCTTCTTGCCCGCGATGCGCCGCTCGACGGCGCCCCGGCTGGGCTTGGTCGGGCGGCGGCGCTTGGGCGGCGGCGCGACGGCCTCCCGGACGCGCTGGGCCAGCCGGTGACCGGCGGCCTCCCTGTTGCGCAGCTGGGACCGGTACTCCGAGGCCACGACGGTGATCGTGGCGGCGCCCAGCCGGTCGAGCGCGCGGGCCTTGAGCGCGGGCGGGATCGCCGTGCTCGCGGCCACGTCGAAGATCAGCTCCACTCGGCTGTCGGTGGTGTTGACGCCCTGGCCGCCCGGACCTGAGGAACGGGAGAAACGCCAGACGAGCTCGGCGTCGGGGATGACGATCGAGTCGTTCACGACCAGCGGGCCGGGCATGGCGGGAGCTCCTGTTCCGGGGGAATGCGTCTTGCTCAGATGAGTGTCACCGTATATGAGCGACATATGCCGTCCGCAACGGCATTTTCAATCACTGCCCTCGCTGCGAATATGGAGAGAACATTTCGCGGGAAGGGCACATTCCATGGACCCGAAGTGGGTCGCGCAGGCGGCGCTGACCGTTGGGCTCGCCGTGGTCTCCGCCGTCGTCTTCCTGCTGCTGAGGTGCCAGGGGAAGGGGCGGCCCTTCGGACCCGCCGGGCGGCGGCTCGCGGTCGCCGTCAGCCTGCTCACCGGCGGCCTGTCCGCCGGCGCCGCGCTGGCCGGGCACGCGCTGCTGAGCGACTCGCTGGCCACCGTCCTGGGCGCGGCCGCGCCGAGCGGACTGTGGCTCGGCCAGATGCGCGCCAGGCAGGACGAGCGGCGCTCGCTGGCCCGGGAGGCGGCCACGTTCTGGCTGGTGTCGCTGCTGGCCCGGCTCGATCAGGCGATGGCCGAGGACGAGCGCGTCTGGTGCGAGAAGCGGGTGGACCCGTCCTGGAACGTCTACGAGCTGAGCCTGGCCGCGGCCCGCTACCACGAGCGCATCCGCGAGCGGCTGTCGGCCGACGACCGGCGGCGCGAACGGGTGCACGCCCGCCTGGACGCCGTCGAACGCCGGCTGGACGTGGCCGCCCTGATCGAGGACGGCGCCGCCCGCTCGAAGGTGGCCACCGCGCTCACCCTCTCCCGCCACACCAGGATCCCCAGGTACGAGCGCTACCTCGGCAACCTCAACCGGCTGCACGGCGTGCTGCGGCACGACGCGGAGAACGACGTGCTGCGCCTGCTGGCCGCGGCCTACCGGGCCGGCTACCGCTCGCTGCCGGCGTACGTGCCGCCGTCACGGGCCTGCGGCGGCGAGCACGGCGAGCACATCGCCCGCGCCCGCTGACCGGGAATGACGGCCGGCGCTCAGGTCAGGGCGGTGGGGGAGCCCTCGGCGTCGCCGAGCGTGAGCTCCAGGCGGGCGCCCAGCGCGTCGACGACCGCGCCGAGCGTGCGCAGCGTCAGGTTCTCGTCGCCGGAGAGTATCTGGCTCACCCGGCCGGGCGAGACGCCCAGCGACGCGGCCAGATCGGCGCGGGTGATCTTGTGTTCCCGCATGTACCACGTGATCTCGTCGACGACCTCTTGGGCGAGACCGCCCACCTCGTCACGGGGGTTCCGGCGAAAGGCCATGTCGGTCTCGCTCTCGACGCTGTCCGTCCTCGTGACTCCACTTTAGCTCTACCTAAACCTTTAGGCAAGACTAAACTCGGGCGGCTCTTGACGGGCGGGGACCGGCGGCGTATGCCAATATCCGCGGGAAGACCGAGCGGTCAGGGGGAGGCGCTGTGACGGCCATCGTGGGCGTGCACGGGATCGGCAAGTACAACTACTACCTGGAGGCCGGCGGGTCGGCCGCCGGGGCCGCCACGGCCATGCGGCTCAAGTGGGACCGCTACCTGCACGCGGCGCTCGGCGGTGAGACGGCCGCCTACTTCAGCGAGGTCGCCTACTTCTCCCACCTGCTGCGCGACCCCAAGCCCGGGGAGAGCTCCAAGCAGGCGGCGGCGCGCGTCGAGGCCGCCACCCAGCAGGTGCTCGTCGAATGGGCCAAGGACCTCGGGCTCGGCGAGCACGTCACCGGCGCGCTCAAGTCGTTCACCGGATGGCTGCTCGGCAAGCTCGACAGCAGGTCGGCGGCGTTCGCCAAGCTGTTCGCGCCCGAGGTCGCGGTCTACCTGACCGACCAGGAGCGGCGCGAGCGGTGCCGGCAGGCCGTGGCCGACGCCATCCGCAGGAACCGGCCGCGGGTGGTGATCGCCCACTCGCTCGGCAGCGTCGTGGCCTACGAGGCCCTGTGGGCCAACCCCGACCTGCCCGTGGACCTGCTCCTGACGCTCGGCAGCCCGCTCGGCATGCGCAACGTCGTCTTCGAGCGCCTCCTGCCCGCCCCCGTCAACGGCCTCGGCGAACGCCCCAAGAACGTCGCCCGCTGGGTGAACATCGCCGACAAGGACGACATCGCCGCCATCCCGCCCGCCCTGCGCGCCAGCTTCACCGGCGTGGACGTCGAGGAACTGGTCAACCTCGACTGGATCGACTTCCACACGGCCGAGAAATACCTGGGCTGCCCGGCGCTCGACCCGCATCTGCGACCATTCCTTGCATGACGTGGATTGTGTTCGACTACGGCAACGTCCTGTCCCTGCCGCAGCCCGCGGCCGACGCCGAGGCCATGGCGCTGGCCGTCGGCGTGGAGCCCGAGGCGTTCCTGCGCCGCTACTGGGAGCACCGCCTGGAGTTCGACCGGGCCAGCCTGAGCCCCGTCGCCTACTGGTCGGCCGTGCTGGGCCGGGCCGCCACCCCGTCCGAGGTCGCCCGCCTGGTGGCCATGGACGTCGCGAGCTGGGCCTACCCCGACGAGGGCACGGTCGCCGTCCTCGGTGAGATCCTCGACGCGGGCGACGGCGTGGCGCTGCTGTCCAACGCGCCCGTCTGCATCGCCGACGGCCTCGACGAGTTGCCCTGGATCGCCGCCATCGGCCACCGCTTCTACAGCGGCAGGATGGGCCTGGTCAAACCCGACCGGGAGATCTTCGACGAGGTCGCCCGCGAGCTGGCCGCCGACCCGTCCGAGATCGTCTTCATCGACGACCGGGCCGAGAACGTCGAGGGGGCCGAGCGCGCGGGCATGACCGGCGTGCTGTTCACCAGCGCCGCCGCGCTCCGCAAGTCCCTGCGCGAGCTGCCCCGCTGACCGCCCGCCGGCTCCCCGCCGGCCTCCCGCCGGGCGACCGGCGCTGTTCACCCACGCTTGACTCCGCTGTCATGACGGGGCCACGACGGGGTCAGCGCGGGCGGACATACCTGGAGCGTGGACCGCAGAACGTTCCTGACAGCGGCGGCAGCCGGCCTCGTCGCGCCCCGCGCCGTCACCCCGCCCGCCTCCGCCACGACACTGAGATCCGACCCGTTCACCCTCGGCGTGGCCTCCGGCGACCCCTCCGCCGACGGCTTCGTCCTGTGGACCCGGCTGGCCGTCGACCCGCTCGGCGGCGACGGCCGCGGCGGCATGCCCGCCCGCGACGTCGAGGTCGACTGGCAGGTCGCCACCGACGAGCGGTTCTCCTCGGTCGTCCGGTCGGGCACCGTGACCGCCCGGCCGCGCGACGCCCACAGCGTGCACGTCGAGCTGGACGGGCTGGAGCCCGGCCGCGACTACTTCTACCGGTTCAGGAGCCAGGGCAGGCTCTCGCCCGCCGCCCGCACCCGGACGACGCCCGCCGGGGAGAGCCCGCTCACCTTCGCCGTGGCCGCCTGTGCCCACTACGAGCACGGCTACTACACCGCCTACCGCCGCCTGGCCGAGCAGGAGCCCGACCTGGTCGTCTTCCTCGGCGACTACATGTACGAGTACGGCCCCAGCGGCTACACTGCCCTGGCCGGACGGGTGCGCACGCACACGCCGGGCAAGTGCGCCACCCTCGCCGACTACCGGCTGCGGCACGCCCAGTACAAGAGCGACCACGACCTGCAGGCCGCGCACGCGGTCGCGCCCTGGCTGGTGGCCTTCGACGACCACGAGGTGGAGAACAACTGGGCCGGCCCCGTCTCCAGCACCGGCGCGCCCGGTTTCGCCCGCCGCCGCGCCGACGCCTTCCGCGCGTACTACGAGAACATGCCGCTGCGCCGCGCCAGCCTCCAGGGGGCGGTGCTGCGCATCAACCGGCGCGTCTCCTGGGGGACGCTGGCCCGCTTCCACCTGCTGGACACCCGCCAGTTCCGCGACGACCAGGCCTGCCTGGACGGGGTGCGGGCCGGCTGCGACGAACGGCTGTCCGACGGGCGCACGCTGCTCGGGTCCGCCCAGTGGCGGTGGCTGGAGGAGGGGCTGAGCGGGTCCGGCGCCCGGTGGAACCTGCTGGGCCAGCAGATCCTGATGGCCCAGCGCGACTACAAGACCGGGCCCGGCCGCGAGGTGAACCTCGACTCCTGGGACGGCTACGCCGCCGAGCGCACCCGCCTGCTCGGGTCGCTGTCGGGCACCTTGAACCCCGTCGTCCTGACCGGGGACGCGCACATGCACCACCTGGCCGACCTCAAGACCGACTTCGACGACCCGGACTCGCCGGTGGTGGCCAGGGAGCTGGTGACGTCGTCGATCGCCAGCGACGGCGACGGCTATCGGGACCGCACCTGGATCGCCGAGGCCCTGCAGGAGAACCCGCACATCTCCTACATCGACCAGCGGCGCGGCTACCTCATGGCGCGGCTGACCCGGGACGAGCTGTCGGTGGACTTCCGCACGCTCGACTACATCTCCCGGCGCGGCGCGCGGGCCCGCACCGCCCACCGGCTCACGATCCCGGCCGAACCGCCCCGCTCGGCCGCCGGCCGGGCCGCACCCCGCCATGGTTGAGGGACGGCGGGGTGCGCAGTCTTCGTCGACCGGGGACCTGCGGGAGCGCGGTCCTCGTCGGCCGGGGACCTGCGGGAGCGCGGTCCTCGTTCGCTGAAGGTTCGCTGGGAGCGGGCTGAGGGCCGGCTGGGAGGCGCGGGCGGGTGGTCAGGCGCCGGGCCAGGTCCCGTCGGGGAACTCGCCGGTGGTGGTGCCGGACATGACGACCTGGTCGCGTTCGTCCAGACCTGAGGTGATCTGGACGTACTGGTCGCCGCGGACGCCGGTGCCGACCACCTTGGCGGCGTCGTGCCCGCCCGCGCGCACGGTGACCACCTGGGCGCCGTCGGAACGGCTGCGGACGGCGGCGGCCGGGACGTAGATCGCGTCCTTGGCCTCGGCGGTCGTCACCGACACCGTGGCGGTCTGGCCGAGCATGAGCCCGGCGGGCGGCTCGTCGAAGGCCAGGGTGACGGAGTAGCGGACCAGCCGGTCCTCGACGGTGGCGGTCGGGGCGATCGCGGTGACCGTGCCGCCGTGGCGCTCGCCAGGGCGGGTGGCGAGGGTGATGGCGGCCTGCTGGCCGAGTTTCAGCCGGTTGACATCGGACTCGGTGACCATGGCCTGGACCTGGAGCTCGTTCAGGTTGCCGAGGCTGATGAAGGTGCCGGTGCCGGCCGTGTCGCCGACCCGGCCCGCCACCGACAGGACGGTGCCGGAGGTGGGGGCCACGATGCGGGTGGCGCGCACGGCGTCGGCGGCCTCCTCCAGGGCGGCTTCGGCGCGGTCCACGTTCGCGGCGGCCTGGTCCTCGGTGATCCCGCCCCTGGCGGCGCCGTCCTTGGGGGTGGTGGCGGTCCTGGTGGTGCCTCGCGAGGTCGTGCCGGGGGAGCAGGAGCCGGTGGGACGGGCGGAGGCCGTGGCGTGCGGCCTGGCGGTGGTCCTGGCGGTTGGGGACGGGGGCGCGGTGGTCGAGGGCCTGGCCGTGGCGGACGGCTCGGGGGTGGACGGGCCGCCCGGCGCGGAGGTTTCGCCGGGGTTCGACGGTGTGCCGGGAGTGGAGGTGTGGCCGCCTCCAGGAGTGCCTCCGCCGGGAGTGCCGCCGCCGGGCGGGGTCGCCGTCACGGTCACCGTGGCCGTCACTGTGGCGGTCGCGGTGACCGTCACGGTGGGCTGGGGCTCGGAGGGCTCGTGAGTGGGGGTGGGGCGCGCGGTCGGGGGCCTGCTGTGGGCCGGGGAGGCGTCCGAGGGCCGCGTGGAGGCGGGGGTGACGGCCTTGCTCGCCTTGGCGGCGGGGGCGTCGGTAGGCGTGGCGGTGGCGGGGGGAGTGGTCGCGGGCGGGCCGGCCGGGCCGACGACGCCTTCGCCCGCCGAACCTCCCCCGACGGCCGCGCCAGGGCCGCCCGCCGCACCCGGAACGGCGGCACCGGGAGTGGCGCCGGGAGTGGCGGCGGTGGTGTCCGGGGCCGGAGAGGTGGCGGGGCCCGTGCCGCCGGTGGTCGAGGTGGGCCTCGCAGTGACCGGCGGCGTGGGCTTCGAAGAGGCCGACGGGGTGCGGCAGGCGGCGGCGTTCGGCGTGTCCTGGTCGGCGGTGCTCCCCGTGGTTCCGGTGCCGGTGGGTTCGGTTGGGGTGGTGGTGGCGGTGGTGAGGGCTTCTTGGGCGGCGGAGAGGTCGGCCTTGGCGGCTGCGTACGCCTCGCGGGCGGCCCGCCCGTCGATCCTGGCCAGCACCTGGCCCTTGGTCACCTTGGTCCCGACCTTGACGTACACCTTGGTCACCGGGCCGGACGAGCCGAACGCCAGGTCACGGCGGGCCCCGTCCACGGTGTTCCCGGCGGCGCTGACCAGGGCCGTGACCGGGCCCCGCTGGGCGGCGGCGAGCCGTACCCGGACGGCGGGCGGGTCGTCGTCGCGGAGTGCCAGCGCCAGGCCCGACCCGGCGACGAGCACGGCCAGGGCGAGCCCGCCCAGCGCGAAAGTCGGTCTCATGGCGGCCCATCCTGGCCGACCAGCTTCACGGCAGCCTGCGAGCAGCCTGAGAGTTCGCTGTGTGACCCCGCCCTGGCCCGGGTTGTCAGCGAACGTTCAGCTCCGTCACGGCTGCGGCGCAGGCTGGTGTGCAAGTGTCACCGGCTGTGAAGGTGTCGACAAGGCGCAGAGCGCTGATGACCAACGGAGCGCTGGGCGTGCTCCTGCTGGGCGGGGCCACGCTCGCCTACGTCCAGCTCGGCACGGACCGCGCGGCCGGCGAGACGGCCGTGCGCACGGTGACGGCGAGCCGCGGCTCGGTGTCCGCGTCGGTGTCGGCGTCGGGCGCGGTGGCCAGCTCCAGGACCAGGTCCCTGTCGTTCGGCACGAGCGGCACGGTCGAGCGCATCTACGTCAAGGCAGGGGACAAGGTCGACAAGGGCGACATCCTGGCCAGGCTGGACGACTCCGCCGCGCAGGAGAGCCTGTCGGCGGCCAAGGCCACGTACCAGAGCGCGATCGACGAGGGCACCGGCACGGCCGCGCTCTACGCCTCCTACGTCAAGGCGCGCAACGCCTACCGCGAGGCCGAGCGCACGGTCGCGGCCACCGTCCTGCGGGCCCCGTTCAAGGGCACGGTCACGGCGGTGAACGGATCCGTCGGCGGCACCGCCTCCGGCTCGGGCGGAAACCAGAGCCAGTCCCAGTCCCAGGGCCAGACCCAGAGCAGCGGCAACGGCAACAACACGGGCGGGTTCGTCGACCTGGCCGACACCGGACGGCTCCAGCTCGTGGGCACCTTCACCGAGTCCGACGTCGGCAAGCTCGAACAGGGCCAGAAGGCCACCGTCACCTTCGACGCCCTGCCGGGGGTGACCGCCGACGGCAAGGTCACCCAGATCCAGCCGGTCGCCTCCACCAGCAACAACGTCGTCCAGTACCCGGTCACGGTCACCTTCACCAAGGTGCCCGCCAAGGTCAGGCTGGGCCAGACCGCCACCGTCGAGGTCGTCGTCGGCCGGGCGGAGAACGTCGTCACCGTCCCCTCCACGGCGGTCTCCACCAGCGGCGGCCAGACCACGGTCACCCTGCTCAGGGACGGCCGCCAGGTCAGGACCCAGGTCGAGGTCGGCGTCCGGGGCACGGCGCTCACCGAGATCAGGTCGGGGGTGTCCGAGGGCGACCAGCTCGTGCCGCCCGCGACCGGCACGCAGGGCACCAGCCAGCGCGGCGGGTTCGGCGGCGGCTTCCCGGGCGGCGGCGGCATGCCGGGCGGCGGGCGATGACGGCCCCCGCCACCGCGACGGCGGCCCCCGTCCTGCGGGTGAGGGACCTGGTCAAGGAGTACGGCGAGGGCGACGCCAAGGTCCACGCCCTGCGCGGCGTCAGCCTGGACGTCGAGCGCGGCGACTACGTCGCCATCATGGGCGCCTCCGGCTCCGGCAAGTCCACCCTGATGAACATCCTCGGCTGCCTCGACGTCCCCACCTCCGGCACGTACCAGATCGACGGCGCGGACGTGGGACGGCTGGCCGAGCACCAGCTCGCGGTCCTGCGCAACCGCAGGGTGGGGTTCGTCTTCCAGTCCTTCAACCTGATCCCGCGCATGAGCGCGCTGGCCAACGTCGAGCTGCCGCTGGTGTACGGCGGCGTCGGCCCGGCCGAGCGGCGCTCGCGCGCCCTGGCCGCGCTGGAGCAGGTGGGGCTGACCGACCGGGTGCGGCACGAGCCGAACCAGCTGTCCGGCGGCCAGCAGCAGCGCGTGGCCGTGGCCAGGGCGCTGGTCACCGCGCCCGCGCTGCTGCTGGCCGACGAGCCCACCGGCAACCTGGACACCGCCTCCACCCGCGACGTGCTGCAGATCCTCGACCGGCTCAGCGCGTCCGGGCGCACGATCGTGCTCATCACCCACGAGGACGACGTGGCCGCGCACGCCAAACGGGTGATCCGGCTGGTGGACGGCGAGATCGTGGAGGACCGCCGCCAGGCGCCGGTCGACGGACCACCCCCGAGGACGGCGGCCAGTGAACCAGCTTGAGATCCTCCGCTTCGCGCTGCGCGGCCTGCTGGCCAACAAGATGCGCAGCGCCCTGACCACGCTGGGCATCCTCATCGGCGTCGCCGCGGTCATCCTGCTGGTGGCGGTCGGCGAGGGCTCCTCGCAGAGCATCCAGAAGAACATCCAGCGCCTCGGCGCCAACACGCTGACGATCTCCTCGTCCTTCTCGGGCGGTGGCGGCGGGGGCGGCTTCGGCGGGCGCGCCCCGGGCGGTGGCGGCGGCAACACCGGGCCGCGCACGCAGGCCAGGCAGCTCAGCCTGGCCGACGCCAAGGCGCTCACCGACCGGACGCTCGCGCCGTCGGTCAGGTCCGTCTCGCCGGTGGTCGGCGCGAACTCCGCCACCGCCGCGTACGGCGCCGCCAGCCACACGATCGCGCAGTTCGTCGGCACCTACCCCAGCTACTTCGAGGCCATGAACAAGCCGGTGGCCGAGGGCACGTACTTCTTCAACGACGACGTGCTGGCCGCCAGGAAGGTCGTGGTGCTCGGCCGGACGGTGGTGGAAGAGCTGTTCGGCGCGGTGGACCCGATCGGCCGGCAGGTCAGCGTGTCCGGGGTGCCGTTCACGGTGGTCGGGGTGCTCAAGGAGAGCGGCTCCACCGGCATGCAGGACGCCGACGACGTGGCCGTGGCGCCGCTGCCCGCCGTGCAGCAGAGCCTGAGCGGGTTCGGCTCGCTGGACTCGATCGTCGTGCAGGCCACCGGGGCCGAGGCCACCACGGCGGCGCAGTCGGAGGTGACCGCCGTCCTCAACCAGCGGCACGGCATCACCGACGGCAACCCCGACTACCGGATACTCAACCAGGCCACCCTGCAGGAGACGGTGAGCGAGGCCACCGGCACGTTCACCGTGCTGCTCGGGGCGGTGGCGGCGATCTCGCTGCTGGTGGGCGGCATCGGCATCACCAACATCATGCTGGTCACCGTGACCGAGCGGACCCGGGAGATCGGCATCCGCAAGGCGATCGGCGCGCCGCGCGGCGCGATCCTGGGCCAGTTCCTGATGGAGGCCACCCTGCTCAGCCTGGTCGGCGGGCTGCTCGGGGTGCTGGTGGCCTTCGTCGGCACCCGGTTCACCGTGGCCGGCATCGAGCCGGTCCTCGTGCCGTCGTCCGTCGCGCTGGCGCTCGGCGTGTCGGTGGGGATCGGGCTGTTCTTCGGCAGTTATCCCGCCAACAGGGCGGCCAAGCTCCGGCCGATCCAGGCCCTGCGGCACGAGTAGGCGGCATGAGTAAGGAGACAGACATGGACCGGCTCGACTCCTCGCCCTTCCCCGACGACCTGGGGGAGGAGCTCGCCGTCCGGCCACGCGGGGGCGTCTCGAAGCTGACGCTCGGGCTGGCCGCCGGGGTGCTGCTGGTGGCGGGCGTGCTCATCGGGATCCAGGCGGGCAAGCTGTTCGGCACGTCCGACGCCGCGCCGTCCGCCGCGCAGCTCCGGCGTTCGGACGGCCAGTTCCCCGCCGGCGGCTACGGCCAGCGCGGCAACGGCGCCCAGAACGGCGCCCAGAACGGCGCCCAGAACGGCGCCCAGAACGGCGGGTTCGGGCAGCGCATGGGCGGCGGCACGGTCGGCACCGTCGAGAAGGTCGACGGCGACAAGATCTACGTCAGGACCATGGACGGCGCCACGGTGACGGTCACCACCAGCGACCAGACCACGGTCCAGATCTCCAGGCCCGGCAAGGTCGCCGACCTGGCGGCCGGCACCACGGTCGTGGTGCGCGGACAGCAGTCCGGGGACGGCTCGGTCACCGCGACCGCGATCACCCAGGGCGCCCAGGGCATGCCGGGAGGGGGCCCGCGATGAACCAGCCCGAGGCCAGGCTGCTGGTGGTCGACGACGAGCCCAACATCAGGGAGCTGTTCTCGGCCGGCCTGCGCATGGCCGGGTTCGAGGTGCTGACCGCCGCCGACGGGCGGGAGGCGCTGCGGGTGGCTGAGGAGAGCACGCCCGACCTGGTGATGCTCGACGTGATGCTGCCCGACATCGACGGCCTGGCGGTCGCGGGAAGGCTGCGGTCCCGCGGCCGCCGGGTCCCGGTGCTGTTCGTGACCGCCAAGGACACGCCGGAGGACCGGATCACCGGCCTCGGGCTCGGCGAGGACTACGTGACCAAGCCGTTCAGCCTGGAGGAGGTCATCGCCCGGATCCGGGCGGTGCTGCGCAGGACCCGCAGGGGCGCGCCGCCGCCCCACCGGCTGAGCGTCGCCGACCTGGAGCTGGACGAGGAGAGCCACGAGGTCTGGCGCGACGGCGTCCCGGTGCGGCTGTCGCCGACGGAGTTCCGGCTGCTGCGCTACTTCATGCTGAACGTCGGCCGGGTGCTGTCCAAGACGCAGATCCTCGACCACGTCTGGAACGGCGACTGGCGCACCGACGTGGGCCTGGTGGAGTCGTACGTGTCGTACCTGCGGCGCAAGATCGACACCGGCGACCGGAAGTACCTGCACACGCTGCGCGGGGTCGGCTACATCCTGCGCCCGCCGCGCCTATGAGGAAGCACCTCGCCCGCGCCCCGCTCTGGCTGCGCCTGGTCTCGGCCACGCTGCTGCTGGTCACGCTCGCCATCACGGTCACCGGCCTGTTCGCCGTGCGGCTGCTGCGCGGATACCTGGTCGAGCGGGTGGACCGGCAGCTGGTGGCGGCCGCCGCGCCGCGCGACCTGCCGCCGCCGCCCGAGGCGTGGCCGGCCGGGCGGCAGCCGCAGCGGTTCTTCGGGCTGTTCCACTCGGTGCTGGTGGACGCGGGCGGCGCCACCGTACGGGTGATGAGCGAGTCCACCGAGGAGCACACGCCCAGGCTGCCCCGGCTGACCGGCGCGGACGTCGCCGCGCGCGGCGGGCGGCCGTTCACCGTCGAGTCCCGTGCGGCCGGCGGGCCGGACTGGCGGGTGGTCGCCGTCCCGGGCCGCGACGGCGTCAGCCGGGTGATCGCCATCAGCCTCGGCGACGTCGAGGGCACGGTGGCCCGGCTCGCCCTCATCGTGGCCTTCGCCGGCGGCGGCACGCTGGCCGTGCTGGGCGTCGCCTGCTACTGGCTGGTACGGCGGAGCCTGCGCCCGCTGCGCGAGATCGGCCGCACCGCCAAGGACATCGCGGGCGGCGACCTGTCGCGCCGGGTGCCGATGTGGGCGAGCACCACCGAGGTCGGCAAGCTGGGCCGCTCGCTCAACGGCATGCTCGCCCAGATCGAGTCGGCGGTGCGCGAGCGGGAGGCGGCGGCGGAGTCGGCGCGCGAGTCGGCGACGGCGGCGCGGCGTTCGGAGGAGGTCATGCGCCGGTTCATGGCCGACGCCTCGCACGAGCTGCGCACGCCGCTCACCTCGATCAGGGGGTTCGCCGAGCTGTTCCGGCTGGGGAAGGAGAAGGACCTGGCCGAGGCCGAGCGGCTGCTGAGCCGGATCGAGGGGCAGGCCGCGCGCATGGGCCTGCTGGTGGAGGACATGCTGCTGCTGGCCAGGCTGGACCAGCGGCGGGAGCTGGCGCGGCGGCCGGTGGACCTGCTCAGCCTGGCCGCGACCGCCGTGATCGACGCCCAGACGCTCGCCCCCGACCGGCGGATCGAGCTGGTCCGCCTGGACGGCGGCGAGGGCGAGGTGCTGGTGACCGGCGACGAGTCGCGGCTCGGCCAGGTGGTCGGGAACCTGGTGAGCAACGCGCTGCAGCACACGCCGCCCGGGACGCCGTTCGAGGTGCGCGTCGGGGTGGACGGCGAGCGGGCCGTGATGGAGGTGGCCGACGAGGGCCCGGGGTTCCCGCCGGCGGTGGCCGAGCGGGTGTTCGAGCGGTTCTACCGGGCCGATCCGGCGCGCGGGGTGGGCGGGGCCGGGCTGGGGCTGTCGATCGCGGCGACGCTGGTGGAGGCGCACGGCGGCGTCATCATGGCCGAGGGGGAGCCGGGCCGGGGCGCCCTGTTCCGCGTGCTCCTGCCGCCCGCCGGCAGCCCGGCGGGCGCTCAGCCGAAGGTGTAGCCGTACAGGCCGGTGCCCTGGGAGACCTGGCGGAGGCGGCCCAGGCGCAGGCCCGTCTCGCGGACGCCGGGGGCGAACATGACCAGGCCCTGGTCGGGGGCGGCGACCAGGAGCCCGTCCAGGGGGCGGCCGGCGGTCAGCGCGCGGTAGCGGCCGCCGCCGCCGGGCAGCGTGGCCAGCGCGGCGCCGAAGTCGCGGCCCCTGCCCTTGACCAGCAGGTTCCCCTTCCGGGTCAGGCCGCCCGACGCGCGCCCCTGGAGCACCTGGACGGCGTGCTCGCCGGGCACGCCGATGGCCAGCTCGTTGTTGCCGTCGCCGGTGAAGTCGCCGGCGGCCAGGGCCGCGCCGAACCGGTCGTAGTAGCGCGGCTCGCCCTTCAGCGAGCGTTGCGACCACGCCTCGCTGCCGTGGGTGCGCAGGCCGGCGCGCGAGCCGTACAGGACGTCCACGGTGCCGTCGCCGTAGTCCATGGCCCGCTGGTTCTCGCTGAGGCCCTCGCCGGGGACGCCGATCGCCAGGTCGTCGCGGCCGTCGCCGTTGAAGTCGCCGGTGGCCAGGGCCGCGCCGAAGGCGTCCCACTTCTCCGCAGCGCCGGCGATCCCCGGCGAGCTCTGCGTGAGCAGCCGGGCCCGGCGGGCGCGCGGGTCCAGCACGGTCACTGACCCCTGGCCGTCCAGGCGCACGCTGTCGGCGGGCGCGCCGACGGCCAGCTCGTCGCGGCCGTCGCCGTCGAAGTCGCCGGCCGCCAGCGCCGCGCCCCACTGGTCGGTGACGTTCGCCGGCTGCCGCACCCACGACGTCTTCTGGGTGATCTGGTACGCCTTGCGGCCCTTCAGCCCGTAGACGGTGACCGCGCCGCCGGAGGCGTGGCTCGGCGAGCCCACGGCCAGCTCGTCGCGGCCGTCGCCGTCGAAGTCGCCCGCCGCCAGCGCGGCGCCGAACCGGTCGCTGCCCCGCCGGACCGGGGCCAGTTCCTCGCCGGCGACCAGCCCGGCGGGGGAGCCGTCGAAGATCTGCACGACCCCGTTGCCGTCCGCGCCGGGGACCCGCTTGCCGGCGAACTCCTCCGACACCCCGACCGCCAGGTCGGCGCAGCGGTCGCCGTCGAAGTCGCCGACGGCCAGCGCCGAGCCGAAGGCGTCCCCGGGTTCGGCGCCGGGCTGGGTGAGCCTGACGGTCCGGCCGGAGCCGTACATGACGGTCACCGAACCGGCCCTGGAGTCGTCGTAGGGAGCGGCGACGGCGATGTCGGCGCGGCCGTCGCCGTCGAAGTCGAGAGGGTGCCCGCCGCATCCGGGTGCGGCGGCGGGTGCGGCACCGGACACGAGGGGAGCGACCAGGCAGACGGCGAGCAACGCGTTCATACCGACAGTCATCTCCGTCCAGGTCGAACCCGGACTTAACGCCACGAGAACGGGCCAGGAGGGCACGATGCACATCCGCTTCGGAAGGGACTTTCGGCCCGTCCGCCGGGGCGTGGGAGCGTGCCAGGATAGACGGGTGGACATCGACCTCGCTGATCTGGACTTCTGGCGCAAACCGCTCAAAGAGCGGAATGAGGCCTTCGCCCGGCTCCGGCAACTGGAGCACCCGGTGTTCTTCCCGGAGAAGAAGGTGCCCTTCCTCCGCTCCGGCAAGGGCTTCTACGCCCTCGTCCGGCACGCGGACGTCGTCGAGGCCAGCCGCAACGCCAAGATCTTCTCCAGCGAGCCCGCCGTCACCAACCCCGAGCCGCCGGGCTGGGTCAAGCAGGTGTTCGGCGAGTCCATGGTGAACATGGACGACCCCCGCCACGCCCGCCTGCGCCGCATCGTGACGCGCTCGTTCAGCCCGAAGATGCTGGCCGGGCTCCAGAACGACATCGAGGCCGCCTGCGCCCGCATCGTCGACGACGTCGTCAAGGAGGGCCCGCGCGACTTCGTCACGCAGGTGGCCGCCAAGCTTCCCATCCACGTCATCTGCGACATGCTCGACATCCCGCAGGAGCTGCGCGCCAAGGTCCACCAGCACGTCGACATCTCCACCGCCTACACCGGCGTGCGGCCCAGCCTGGCCCGCAGCGTCCAGATGGCCGGCCAGAACATGCTGGCCCTGCTGGCCCTGCAGCGCATGGTCATCAAGCTCGGCCACGAGCGCGTCGCCGAGCCCAAGGGCGACCTGGTCTCGCTCCTGGTCAACGCCAACCCCGACGGCGAGAAGCTGACCGACAAGGAACTGGGCTCGTTCTTCTCGCTGCTGCTGGTGGCCGGCAACGAGACCGCCCGCAACACCATGGCCCACGGCATCCGGCTGCTCACCGAGAACCCGGCCCAGCGCGAGCTGCTGACCTCCGACTTCGACGCCCACATCAACGGCGCGATCGAGGAGATGGTCCGCTACGTCTCGCCCATCATGCAGTTCCGCCGCACGGTCACCGAGGACTACACGCTGCGCGGGCTGGAGCTGAAGCAGGGCGACAAGGTCGTGCTGTTCTACGGCTCGGCCAACCGCGACGAGTCGGTCTTCCCCGACCCCGACACCTTCGACATCACCCGCGACACCAAGCCCCACGTCGGGTTCGGCGGGCCGGGCCCGCACTTCTGCCTCGGCGCCAACCTGGCCAGGCAGGAGATGCGCACGATGTTCCGGGAGTTGCTGACCCGGCTGCCCGGCGTGCGCTCGGTCGGCGAGCCCGAGCTGCTGCTGTCGAACTTCGACAACAGCGTGCGCAGTCAGGCGTTCACGTACTAGCCGTCTCCGGCTCCCCGGCCAGCACGTTCGTCCTGATGGTGAGGAACGTGACGGCCGCGGCGACGGCCATCATGGCGGCGCTGATCAGCATGGCCGCCCGGAACCCGGCGTCGAACACCGGCGGGTTCTCGAACGCGTCGCCCACCAGGCCCACCAGCGGCGGCACGGCGGCCACCGCCAGCAGGCTCCCGGTGCGGGCCACGGCGTTGTTGACGCCGCTGGCCGTGCCGGCGTAGCGCTCGTCGGCGGTGGCCAGCACCGTCGCGGTCAGCGGCGCGACGGCCGCCGACAGGCCGAGCCCGAAGACGGTCACCGCGGGCAGCACCAGCAGCGGGTAGGAGGCGTGCGGGCCGATCATGCTCATCAGCACGAACCCGGCCCCCGCCAGCAGGATCCCGATCGTCATCGGCCAGCGCGGCCCGAGCCGCCGGGCCGTCTCCCCGGCCCGCGACGACAGCAGCATCATCAGGATCGTGGTCGGCAACATCGACAGCCCGGCCGCGATCGGCGAGAACCCGGACACCACCTGGAGCTGGATCACCAGCAGGAAGAACACCACGCCCATGGCGGCGTACATGATGAGCGTGACGACGTTGACCGCCGTGAAGACGTGGTTCCTGAAGATGGCGACCGGCACCAGCGCCTGCGGCGACCTGCGCCGCTCGGTCACCACGAACGCCGCCCCGAGCAGCGCCCCCACGATCAGCGGCACCGGGGCGCCCTTCTCGATCAGCCCGTACGTGATCCCGGCCAGCGCCAGCGCGGCCAGCAGCGAGCCCAGCACGTCGAACCGCCCGGCTGCCTGCTCGTCGCGGCTCTCCGGCACGTGCCGCAGCGTCACCAGCACCACGATCAGCGCGAACGGCAGGTTGATCAGGAACGCCCACCGCCAGCCCGCCGTCTGCACCAGCCAGCCGCCCAGCAGCGGCCCGATCGCGCTGGCCACGCCGCCCAGCCCGGACCAGACGCCGACGGCCCGCGGCCGGTCCTGCCTGACGAACGACGCCTGGATGATGGCCAGCGACCCCGGGGTGAGCAGCGCGCCGCCGACGCCCTGCAACGCGCGCGCCGCCACCAGGAACTCGATGTTCGGCGACAGGCCGCACAGCGCCGAGGCCACGGCGAACCACACCGTGCCGATCAGGAAGATCTTGCGCCGCCCGTAGCGGTCGCCGAGCGAGCCGCCCAGCAGGATCAGGCCCGCCAGGGTGAGGGTGTAGGCGTTGACGGTCCACTGCAGGCCGTCCATGGCCGCGTGCAGCTCCTTGCCGAGGAACGGCAGCGCGACGTTGACCACGGTGCTGTCGAGCAGGGCCAGCCCGGAGCCGAGCACGGTCGCGCCGAGGATCCACCGCCCGCGCGCCGACTTCACCTGGATGTGACCGTTCTGTCCCATCCGACAATCTTGTCACCGTCCCGGACCGGCTCCGGCGGCCACCCCGGCGTTCGGCCCCTACGGGCGGGCGCCGAGAGCCCGGAGCACGAAACCGGACACGGCCTGCTCGGCCGTCTCGACCGTGACCTCGCCGCTGATCAGCGGCACCCGCTCGGCCCCGATGACGGCCAGCACCATCCGCGCCGTCGCGCCCACCTCGGGCACCTGGAAGTCGCCCGCCCGCACGCCGTCGTCGAGGATCTCCACCAGCACCCGCTGCATGGGCGCGACGTGCTCGGCGAGCTGCTGGTAGGCGTCGGGCCCGAGCGCCGCGCCGAGGTCGGCCGCGCCCGGGTGGGGGTGGGCGAGCAGCCCCGCGAGCTGCAGCCGGACGAAGGCCCGCAACCGGTCGGCGGGCGAGGCGTGCTCGGGCAGCTCCCGCTCGTAACTCTCGATGAAGTAGCTGGTGACGCGCTCGGTGAAGGCCAGCAGCAGCGCGGCCTTGTCGGGGAAGTAGTTGTACAGGACCGTGCGGGTGATGCCGGCCTCGTGGGCCACGTCCGTCAGGGAGATGGCGTCGATGCCCTGGGCCCTGGACAGGCGCGAGACGGCCTGCAGGATGCGGTCGCGCGTCTGGGCGCGATGCTCGCCGATCGTGGCGGCCGAGATGCGGGGCATAGGCCCATGGTAGGCCGGATCGCCGCCGGCGCACCCGGGACCGTCCCCCGGGACCCCGCGCCGCCGCGGGCCGGGCTCAGGGTTTGCGCCGGTCCGGGGCCGGCTGCCCGATGACCGCGCGCCGGGCGACGTCCCACAGGCGTTCCAGGGCGGCGAGGACGGGCGGCGACTCCGGCCCGAGCAGCCTGACCCAGGCGCCCGCCCCGTTCGGCAGCGTGCTGGCCCCGCCGGGCAGCCCGCTGCCCGCCGCCACCTCGTGCAGCGCCCCGGCCAGCTCGTCCGCGGGCACGGCGGAGGTGATCACGTACAGGGTGGACAGGACGCCGTGCTCGCCGAACATCGCCGGGCCGGTGACCGGGGCCCGCTCCGGCACGAGCCTGAGCGGGTCGGCGAACAGCAGCCGGCCGCCGGCGTCGCGGACGTCCAGGTCGGTGCAGTACGCGGTGTAGGCGTGCCGCTCGCCCCGGGCCAGCCGCCCGGCCAGCACGGTCTCCCCGAGGATCACCGTGGCCCCGGGCCCGGCGCTCACCAGGGTGCGCTGGTAGAACCGGGACCCGGCGAAGGGGATCACCGGGTCCGGCAGGTACTCCAGGTAGCCGTCCGGCCCGGCGGTGAGCGTGACGAGCTGGGTGGCGTAGTCCTGCTCCATCCGGTAGAGCTTGGTGGCCGCCTGCGTGGTGACGTGCACGGACGCGCCCGCGCCGCAGGCGACGTCGAGCCGGTGGCGGTCGCCCTGGAGCACGCCGCCGCCGGTGGACATCACCATCACGTACGGCAGGTCGGGCCGGGCCGGGTCGTAGTAGTGCGGCCGCATGATCTGCAGCGGCGCCTTCTGGAAGTGGCCGGTCAGCTCGGTGCGCCCGCCCCGCCGCTCGAACGCCAGCTCCAGCACGCCGACCTTGCCCGGGCTGCCCACCGGCAGGGTGTCGGGCACGTCGGCGTGCCGGGCCACGTCCGCCGGGACCGAGTCGATCGTGTAGTGGCCGGCGGCCAGCCGGTCTACCGGGCCGGCGAGCACGCCGGCGCCCCGCTGAGGACGAAGTCGGCCACCTCGGCCACGCCGGTGCCCCGCAGGGCGTCGGTGAGCACGACCGGCCGCCCGTCGCGGACCCGGTCGGCGTCGCGCGCCATGACCTCCAGGTCGGCCCGCACGTACGGCGCGATGTCGATCTTGTTGATGACCAGCAGGTCCGAGTCGGTGATGCCGGGGCCCCGCTTGCGCGGCATCTTGTCCCCCTCGCCGGTGTCCAGGACGAAGACGTAGACGTCGGCCAGGACGGGGCTGAAGGTGAGCGTCAGGTTGTCGCCGCCGCTCTCGAACAGCAGCGTGTCGATGTCGGGGAAGCGCTCCAGCAGCTCGGCCCCGGCGGCCAGGTTCATCGTCGGGTCGTCGCGCACGGCGGTGTGCGGGCAGGAGCCGGTCTCGACGCCCACGACCCGCTCGGGGGCCAGCAGGCCGTCCAGGGTGCGCCGGACGTGCTGGGCGTCCTCCTGGGTGTAGATGTCGTTGGTGACGACGGCCACGCTGCGCCCCCGGTCGAGCAGCACCGGCACCAGCGCCTCGATGAGGGCGGTCTTGCCGGAGCCGACCGGGCCGCCGATGCCGATCTTGAAGACGCGGTCCATGGCGGTGCCCGCCGGCACGTTCACGACGGGGTGCGGGTGGTGGTGATGCATCGGGACGCTTCCCTTCTCAGGCGGTGAACAGCCGGGCCCCGGCCGTTCCCTTGTCAGGTGGTGAACAGCCGGGCCTCGGCCCGTTCGTGGGCGGCGCTCATCGTGTCCGCGAGCGGCGTGGCGGCGTGCAGGTCGAGCGGGCCGCGGGCGGCCAGGGCGTGCCCGGCGGCCCGCCCGATCGCGCCGGCCGCGCCGTGCAGGGTGGCCTGGGCCTGGCGGAAGTCCAGCAGGCGCAGCCGTACGGCGGCGCTGACCCAGCTCGCGGCGAACGCGTACAGGTCGCCGGTCACCGCGTCGGCCTCCCGGACGCCGAGCCCGGCGTAGGCCGTGCCCAGCACGACGGCGTGGTTGCCGGGCGTGACCCTGGACTCCACCAGCTCCGACAGGCGGGCCAGCGCCGGCGTCGCGAAGACCAGGACGGCCGTGCGCAGGACCTGGTTGCCGGTCCTGGTGGCGGCGGCCCGGATCTCCCGGCCGAGCTTGACGGCGTGCAGCCGCCGGTCCACCTCGGTCACCGCGTCCCAGTCGCCGGCCGCCACCGCCCGGTGGGTCAGGACCAGGGCGGTGGCGTCGCCGGGCCCCGCCGCGTGCAGCAGCAGGTCCTCCAGCAGCGCGGCGACGTCCACCGGCCCGGCCTGCGCGTACGCCTCCAGGCCGTGCGAGAGCGTGTAGAGGCCGCCGGGGAAGGCCGAGTCGGTGAGCTGGAGCTGGGCGAGCAGGCTCATGCCAGGAAGAACAGGTGGTTCAGCGGCAGCTCCCGGGCCGGCGCGATGGTCGCGTGCTCGCCGTCCACCGTGACCTTGTACGTCTCGGGGTCCACGGTGATCCGCGGCAGCGCGTTGTTGCGGATCATGTGCCGCTTGTCCACCGTCCTGGTGTGGCGCACCTTGGCGATCAGCCGTTGCAGGCCCAGCCGCTCCGGCACGCCGGCGGCGATGGCGGCGTCCGGCAGGAACGTCACGCTGCTCTTGCGCTGTGCCATCCCCATCGCGCCGAACATCGGCCGGTAGTAGACCGGCTGCGGCGTGGGCAGCGAGGCGTTCGGGTCGCCCATCTGCGACCAGTTGATCAGGCCGCCCTTGACCACCAGCGCCGGCTTGGCCGCGAACGACGTGAACGGCCACAGCACGACGTCGGCCAGCTTGCCGTCCTCCAGCGAGCCGACGTGCTCGGCGATGCCGGTCGTCCGGGCCGGGTTGATGGTCAGCTTGGCCAGGTAGCGCAGCACCCGCGCGTTGTCGTTGCGCTCGGAGTCCTCCGGCAGCCGGCCGCGCTGGTCCTTGCAGTGGTGGGCGGTCTGGAAGGCGCGGGTGAAGGTCTCCCCGATCCGGCCCATCGCCTGGGAGTCGGAGGAGAACATGCTGATCACGCCCATGTCCTGCAGCACGGTCTCGGCCGCGATGGTCTCCACCCGCACCCGGCTGTCGGCGAAGGAGACGTCCTCGGGGATGTCGTGGTTGAGGTGGTGGCAGACCATCACCATGTCCAGCAGCTCGTCGGCCGAGTTGATGGTGTACGGCAGCGTCGGGTTCGTCGAGGACGGCAGCGCGTTCGGCTCGCCGGCGATGCGGATCATGTCCGGCGCGTGACCGCCGCCCGCGCCCTCGGTGTGGAAGGTGTGGATCGCCCGGCCGTCGATGGCGCTGATCGTGTCCTCCAGGTAGCCGGCCTCGTTGAGGCTGTCGGCGTGCAGCGCCACCTGGACGTCGTACTCGTCGGCGATGCGCAGCGCGCAGTCCACCACCGCCGGGGTGGAGCCCCAGTCCTCGTGCACCTTCAGCGCGCACGCCCCGGCCTCGATCTGCTCGGCCAGCGCGGCCGGCAGGCTGCCGTTGCCCTTGGCCATGATGCCGATGTTCACCGGCAGCGCCTCGACGGCCTGCAACATGCGGCCGATGTTCCACGGGCCGGGCGTGCAGGTGGTGCCGCGGGTGCCGTCGGTGGGGCCGGTGCCGCCGCCGATCAGCGTCGTGATGCCGTTGGTGAGCGCGGCCTCGGCCTGCTGCGGCGCGATCAGGTGCACGTGCGGGTCGATCGCCCCCGGCGTGGCGATCATGTTCTCGCCCGCCAGCACCTCGGTCCCGGCGCCGATCACCAGGCGGCGGTCCACGCCGTTCTGGGTGTGCGGGTTGCCCGCCTTGCCGATCCCGACGATCCGCCCGTCCTTGATGCCGATGTCGCCCTTGACGACGCCGAGCACCGGGTCCAGCACGACCGCGTTGGTGATCACCAGGTCGAGCGCGATCGTGGCGTTCTGCGAGCCCGGGTCGGCCGCCATGCCGTCGCGGGCGGTCTTGCCGCCGCCGTAGACGGCCTCGTCGCCGTAGAAGCCGGCCGTGTGGTCCTTCTCGATCTCGATCACCAGGTTGGTGTCGGCCAGCCGCACCCGGTCGCCCACGGTCGGGCCGAACATGGCGACGTACTGCTTGCGGTTCATGGTGCTCATCGGCTCAGGCCTTCTTCTTCCTGGCGGCCGGCTTCTTGGCCGCCGGCTGCTTGGCGGCCGGTTCCTTGGCCGCCGGTTCCTTGGGGGCGGCCTTCTTGGCGGCGGGTTCCTTGGGGGCGGCCTTCCTGGCGGGCGCCTTGCGCGCGGGCGGCTCCTCGGCCGGGGTGCGGACCGTGGCCCCCGGCTCCGGCTGGTCGGCGTACCCCAGCTCGGCCAGGCGGCGCAGGGCGCGGGTGCGGCTGTCCCTGGCCCGCAGGCCGCCGTCCACCAGGCCGGCGAAGCCGACGACGCGCATGCCGCCGGCGAACTCCACCAGCGTGACCTGGTGGGTGTCGCCCGGCTCGATGCGTACGGCGGTGCCGGCCGGGATGTCGAGATGCATGCCGTACGCCTTCTCGCGGTCGAAGCTGAGCGCCCGGTTCGCCTCGAAGAAGTGGAAGTGCGAGCCGACCTGGATGGCCCGGTCGCCGGTGTTGCGCACGGTCAGCGTCACCGTGGCGCGACCGGCGTTGATCTCGATCGGCTCGTCCCCGTACATGATCCGGTCCGTGTCCGTCATGGCGAACCGCTCCTTTCTGGTCGCGGCGGTGTCAGCCGCCGATGGGGTCGTGGCAGGAAACGAGCTTGGAGCCGTCCTTGAACGACGCCTCGACCTGCATCAGCTTGAGCATTTCGCGCACCCCGGGCATGACGTCCCCGGCGCCGAGCACCTGCTTGCCGAGCTCCATGCACTCGGCCACCGTCCTGCCGTCGCGGGCGGCCTCCAGGACCGCGACGCTGATCAGCGCCACCGCCTCGCTGTAGTTCAGCTTCACGCCGCGCTCGCGGCGCTTGGCGGCCAGGTCGGCGACGACGTAGATCAGCAGCTTGTCGATCTCGCGCGGTGCGAGGTTCATGAGCTCTCCTTAGGTGGAAGCGCGCCGGACGCCGGAGAACGCCGGGACCGCCGCCAGGAAGATCCAGGTGACCAGGACGAACGGCCAGGTCAGGGTGTGCCCGCCGACCGGCGCGAACAGGTAGCCGACGAACGCCGTCAGTACGGTCGCCGACACCACGCCGGCCAGGGCGTACAGCAGGCCGAGGACGGTCGGCACGACGAACGCGCAGCACAGCGCGATGCCGGTGAGCACCGCGTTGTAGCCGTACAGGCCGGCGCCGATGTCGGCCGCGGGCGCGCCGAGCAGCACGGCCACCAGGATCCCGACGGCGCTGGCGGCCAGCGCGGCCCCGGCCACCCGCCACCCGGCGAACGCCAGGCCGATCAGGAAGATCAGGCCGACGTACCACTTGCCCTGGAAGAACACCTGCCCGACGCCGTTCAGCAGCCCCTGCCACAGGTCGGCGAACGTCACCGCGGTCCCCGGGGACGTCGCCGACGGCGGCGCCGCCAGGACGTGCCGGCGCCAGACCCGCTCGTAGGCCGGGCCGCCGACCACCATGATCGTGGCCACCGCGCAGAACGGCGCGGTGAGCCCCGGCAGGTCGTGCGGCCCGAGCAGCACTTTGAGCGCCGACGTCAGGACGCTGCCCATGATCGCGCCGACGACGACCAGCAGCAGCGTGATCCACCGCGCCTGGAAGTACAGCACCAGCGCGACGCCGATCAGCGTGCCGTTGAAGCCTTCGAGCCCGGCGGTCACGCTCTCCCTGGCCGCGCCGAGGAACCAGGCGGTGAGCGTGCTCACGGCGGCGCCGACCAGGCCGAACAGCGCGAAGCGCCACCCGGCGGCGAGCAGCGCGACGACGAAGCAGATCGCGGTCCCCAGGTTGTTCTGCAGGTCCACCTGGCTGACGCCGCGGAGCGTGGCGAGCGGCAGGTCGGGCATCTCGGCGCGCATGTCCGCCTGCCTCTCTCGCCGGCACCGGGGTTGACGTGCGGCAACATTCCCCTGCGACGGGCGGGCCACGCGGCGGCGGCGGTTCGATGGACATTCTTTGCGAAAGCCGTTGAGGACTAAGAGCGCCTCAACAATGCACATGCCCGGCAAAGGCGCTTGACCAGGGAGTTTTGCCTCCGGTTCCTCCGATCATCTCTGTCAGGGGACAGGGAGGGAGGCCGAGCGATGCCGCCAGGGCTCAACACCGGGGATTCGGCCTGGGTGCTCGTGAGCGCCGCCATGGTGCTGCTCATGACGCCCGGACTGGCCTTCTTCTACGGCGGCATGGTCCGCGCCCAGAACGTGCTCAGCATGCTCTTCATGAGCTTCGTCTCGATCGCCCTGGTCACGATCCTGTGGTTCGGCTACGGCTACGGGCTGGTCTTCGGCCCCGACGTGGGCGGCGCCGGCGTGATCGGCTTCGGCGACCTGCGCTTCGCCGACATCACGCCCACGATGCTGCACGGCCGCGTCCCCACCTACGCCTTCGCGCTGTTCCAGCTCACCTTCGCCATCATCACGGTGGCCCTGATCAGCGGCTCGGTCGCCGGGCGCACCCGGCTCGGGCCGTGGATCGTGTTCTCCGTCGTCTGGGTGACGCTGGTGTACTTCCCGGTCGCGCACTGGGTGTTCGACCGGCAGGGCTGGATCAGCCGGTGGGGCGTGCTCGACTTCGCCGGCGGCCTGGTCGTCGAGCTGAACTCCGGCATGGCCGGCCTGGCCCTGGCCCTCGCGCTCGGCCCCGGCGTGCGTTTCCGCAGGAAGGAGCCGCCTCGGCCGAGCAACATCCCGTTCGTCATGCTGGGCCTGGGCCTGCTGTGGTTCGGCTGGTTCGGCTTCAACGCCGGCTCGGCCATGGCCGACGGCGGCATCGCGGTCAACGCCTTCCTGACCACCATGATCGCCGGGGCCGCCGGGATGCTGACCTGGCTCGTCCTGGAGTGGCTGCGCTACCGGCACTTCACCCGGCTCGGCTCGGCCACCGGCGCGCTGGCCGGGCTGGTGGCCATCACGCCCGCCTGCGCCTTCGTCAACGCCGAGGGCGCCCTGGTCATCGGCATCGTGGCCGCCGTCGTGGTGTCGTACGCGGTCACCTGGAAGCTCGTCCTCGGCTACGACGACACCCTCGACGTCGTCGGCGTGCACGGCGCGGGCGGCATCGTCGGCACGGCCCTCATCGGCCTGCTCGCGACCGGCGTCAGCGCCACCAGGACCAAGGGCCTGCTGTACGGCGGCCCGATCGAGGTGCTGCTCAAGCAGCTCGCCGCGATCGTCGTGGTCGGCCTCTACTCCTTCGTCGTCACCTACCTCATCGGCCGCGTCGTGGACCGGCTCTGCCGGATGCGCGAGACCGAGGCCGAACAGCTCGCCGGCACCGACGCGCAGCTCGGGACGGAGGACTGATGGCCGCCACCCGCCATCCGGCCCGCGCGCTCGTCCTGATCGGGGCGGGCGGCGGCGTCGGCGCGGTCGCCCGCCACCTGCTCACCCAGACGCTGATGGGCGCCGACCACCCGCTGCCCTGGCCCACGCTGGTGGTCAACGTCCTCGGCTGCCTGCTGATGGGCCTGCTCACCGGCGAGCTGACCCGCCACCCGCTGCACCGCATGCCGGTCAAGGCGCTGCTCGGCACCGGCTTCCTGGGCGGCTTCACCACCTTCTCGCACCTGGTGGACGGCGTCCGCGAGCTCACCGTCGGCGGCGCGGCCGGCTGGGCGGTGCTCTACCTGGTGCTCAGCGTCGTCCTGGGCCTGCTGGCCGTCTGGGCGGGCCTGCGGCTGGGCGGCCGTCGATGATCCTGGTGCTGGTGGTCTTCGTCGGCGGCCTGATCGGCGCGCCGGCCCGCTACCTCGTGGACGCCGGCGTCACCAGGGCGGCCGGAAAGGCGATGCCCTGGGGCACGCTGGCCGTCAACGTCATCGGCTCGGCCGTGCTCGGCGTCCTGATGGGCATCGCCTCCCACGGGACCCTGCCGCCGGCCGTGTTGTCGCTGGTCGGCACCGGGTTCTGCGGCGCGCTCACCACCTTCAGCACCTTCAGCGCCGACACCTGGAAGATGCTGGCCGCCGGGTCCACCGGCCGGGCGCTGGCCAACATCGCCATGAACCTGGTGCTCGGCCTGGCCGTCGTCAGCCTCGGCTACCTGCTCGGCAGGGCGATCGCCGGCTGACCGGAAGGAGGCGGGAACGCCCATGACCACCGCCTCCCCGTGGGAGCGGGCCAAGCGGGCCCTGGTCGGCCGGCCGCTGCGGACCCAGCACCTGGAACGGCAGCTCCTGCCCAAGCGGCTGGCGCTGCCGGTCTTCTGCAGCGACCCGATCTCGTCGGTGGCGTACGCGACCGAGCAGATCATCATGGCCCTCACCCTGGGCGGCCTCGCCCTGCTGCACCTGACCGGCTGGATCGCCGTGGCCATCGCAGCCATGCTGGTGATCATCATCGTGTCCTACCGGCAGACCTGCTACGCCTACCCGGGCGGCGGCGGCGCGTACGTCGTCAGCCGGGAGAACCTGGGCGTCAACGCCAGCCTGGTCGCCGCCAGCGCGCTGCTGGTCGACTACGTGCTGACCGTCGCCGTCTCCGTTGCCGCCGGGGTGGACGCCATCACCTCCTACGCGCCCGGCCTGGACCGCTGGTCGGCGCCGCTGAGCGTGGCCTGCGTCGCGCTGCTCACCCTGGTCAACCTGCGCGGCACCCGCGAGTCCGGCCGCGGGTTCGCGGTGCCCACCTACGCCTTCATCGCCTCGGTCTACCTGCTGTTCCTGGTCGCCGCCTGGCGGCTGCTGACCGGCGAGCATCCCCGCGCCGTCAGCGCCGGCTTCACCATCGAGCCGCTCTACCAGCCCGTCGGCTTCGTCGCCGTCTTCCTGGTGCTGCGCGCGTTCGCCTCCGGCTGCACGGCGCTGACCGGAGTGGAGGCGGTCAGCAACGGCGTGCCCGCCTTCCGGCGGCCCAAGAGCAGGAACGCGGCGAACACCCTGGCGATCATGGGCGTGCTGTCGGTCACCATGTTCTCCGGCATCACCGTGCTGGCCCTGCTGACTCACGTGCGGATGACCGACCCCGACCATCCCGGCCGGCTCGCCGGGATGCCCGCCGGGTACGTCGAGCCCACCGCCCTGGCCCAGATCGGCGACGCCGTGCTCGGCCGCGGCGTCCTGTACGCCTTCCTGCAGGCCAGCACCGCGGCGATCCTGATCATGGCGGCCAACACCGCCTACAACGGCTTCCCCATGCTGGCCTCGATCCTGTCCGCCGACTCCTACCTGTCCAGCCAGCTCCACAAGCGCGGCGACCGGCTGGTCTTCAGCAACGGCATCCTGCTGCTGGCGACGGCCGCGGCCGTGCTGCTCGTCGTCTTCGACGCCAACAGCTCCCGGCTCATCCAGCTCTACATCATCGGCGTCTTCATCTCCTTCACGCTGAGCCAGGCCGGCATGGTGCGGCACTGGCAGCGCGCCGGCCCGCGCTCGCCCGGCGTGCGGCGGCGGCAGGCCGTCAACGCGACCGGCGCGACGGTCACCGCCGCCGTCCTGGTGATCGTGCTGATCACCAAGTTCGCGAACGGCGCCTGGCTGGTCTGCCTGGCCATCCCGGGGCTGTTCGCGCTCATGAAGGGCATCAGACGGCACTACGACCAGGTACGGGCGGCCACCACGCCGGACACGCCGGTCGAGCTGCCGGGCGGCGCCCACGCCATGGTGCTGGTCTCCCGGCTGGGCAGCCCCGCGCTCCAGGCGGTCGCCTACGCCGCGGCCACCCGTCCGGCCGGTCTGGAGGCCGTGCACGTGTGCACCGACGAGGAGGCGACCCGCGAGCTGCGCGAAGGCTGGGAGCACTACGCGCCCTCCTCCGTGCCGCTGAGGATGATCGAGGCGCCCTACCGGACCGCCGTCGGCCCGATCGTGCGGCACGTCCGCGACTGGCTGGCGCTGCACCCCAACCAGGTCGTGACCGTCTACATCGTCAGCTACGTCACCGGCCGCTGGTGGGAGCCGGCCCTGCACAACCGGCTGACCGCCCGGCTGCGGGACCGGCTGCTGATGCTGCCGGGGGTCATGGTCACCCTGGTGCCCTACCGGCTGGCCTCGGGGGAGGGCCGCGCCGAGCGCCCGCCGCGGCTGCCCACCCGCCTGGCCGTCCTGGCCCAGGCGCCGGACGGCGGCGACGGCCCGGCGCAGGCTACGCCGCGGCCCTGACGACGTGCATGAGCTCGGCCAGGACCTCGGTGTTGAGCTGGTAGGCCAGCCGCACCTCGCCGATGATCCGCTGCCGCTCGCGCTCGTCGAGCTGCGCGCCGAGCGCGTCCAGCCGGGCCCGGTACTCGTTCTTGAACCGCGGCAGGCTGCCCACCTCGTCGAAGATGTAGAAGTCGACGCCGCCGCCGGGCTGGTAGCCGAAGATCTTCTGCAGTTCCATGCGGATGAACTGGCCGCCCGACAGGTCGCCGAGGTAACGGGTGTAGTGGTGGGCGATGTAGCCGCCGGGCCAGTCGGTCATCTGGTGGATGCGGGCCTGGAGGGTCCGGGTGGCCTTGGAGGGGGCGACGCGCTCGCGCCAGGCGGGGCCGTAGATGGTGGCCAGGTCGCGTTCCAGGGCGGGCTCGCGGTACAGCTCGGGGAAGACGAAGCGGCCGGCGACCGGGTGGGCGGCCAGCTCCTTGGAGACGCCGTCGAGCGCGAGGTAGGCGAAGTAGTGCTGGGCGACCATCTCGCCGTACTCGTGCTCGGTCAACCGGCCGGCCATCAGCTCGGCGAGGTAGCCCTCGGACTCGGCCGACTCGTGGTCGCCCCAGGTGGCGGCCCTCAAGGTCTCGGAGAACGACGTCGTCACAACACTTCCCCAACTCGCGCGAATGTTTCTGACACAGTGTCACAACCCTCGGAGGCTCCGTCAAGGCGATGGCGACAGCATGTCAGCAAAACTCGCCTCCGCCGTTCATCTACCCAGGAAGGCGGCGCTCAAGGGGCCGGGCCTGGCGGGGCCGCCCGTCGCGCACAGTGGCGGCCGTCAAACGGTCCGCTACCTGGAAAAATCCCTCTAACATACGGTGACACCGTCACTCGCTAGCCAACCCAGGAGTGATCCTTGACCGTCCAAGCCGACGTCGCCAGGCGACGCATCGAAGAGCTGCTCCGTGAGCACGAGGAGCAGATCCTCGCCCGCTGGGTACAGCTCGCCAAGGCCCCGTCGGACGAGCTTCTCGACATCTACCGCGCCCTGCGGTCCTCTCTCGATCAGGGCAAGGGAGACCTCGTCGACGTCCGCGGGCTGCTCGCGGAGCTCTCCCGCACCCGCGCCCGCGCGGGCCACGCGCCGTCCGACACCGCCCGCGCGGTCTTCGGCCTCAAGGAGGCCCTGTACGAAGTCGTCGAGGCCGACGGCGAGCCCGAGGCTCTGCGCGGCTTCATCTGGTTCTCCCGGCTCATCGACGACCTCGGCCTGCTCACCTTCGAGACCTTCGCCGACGCCCGCGAGAAGATCATCCTGGACCAGGCCGAGCAGCTGCTCGAACTGTCCACCCCGGTGGTCAAGCTCTGGGAGGGCATCGTCGCCGTGCCGCTGATCGGCACCCTCGACTCCGCCAGGACCCAGGTCGTGATGGAGAAGCTGCTGCAGACCCTGGTCGACACCGGCGCCGAGCACGCTGTGATCGACATCACCGGCGTGCCCGCCGTGGACACCCAGGTGGCCCAGCACCTCCTCAAGACCGTGGTGGCCGCCAGGCTGATGGGCGCCGAATGCGTCATCTCCGGCATCCGCCCGCAGATCGCGCACACCATCGTCACGCTCGGCATCGAGTTCGGCGACATCGTCACCAAGGCGTCGCTGGCCGACGCCCTCGCCCACGCCTTCAAGCGCAGCGGCGTGCAGGTGACGCAGTCGAAGCACGCCCGCATCGCCGTCCGGGCGGAGGGCGCCTGATGGACCGGGTCCCCGTACTCAAGCTCGGCGACATCCTGATCGTCTCCATCCAGATCGACCTGGAGGACCAGAGCGTGCTGGCCCTGCAGGAGGACCTGGCCGAGCGGGTCGTCGCCACCGGGGCCAGAGGCGTGATCATCGACATCACCGCGGTCGAGATCGTCGACTCCTTCATCGGCCGCATGCTGGCCACCATCGCCACCATGTGCCGCATGCTCGACGCCCAGACCGTGGTCGTCGGCATGCGTCCCGCGGTGGCGATCACCCTGGTCGAGCTGGGCCTGTCGCTGGGTGGCGTGCGCACGGCGCTGAACCTGGAGAAGGGAGTGGCGCTCCTCGACCACGTCAGGGGCGCCGCCACGTGACCGAGACGATGACGATCGCGGGCAGCGCGGACGTCGTGATGGTCCGGCAGATCGTGCGGACCCTCGCGATCGAGGCAGGGCTCTCCCTCGTGGACCAGACCAAGATCGTCACTGCGGCCAGCGAGCTGGCCCGCAACGCGCTCGTCTACGCCGGCGGCGGTGACGTGCGCATCGACCTCGTCGAGAACGGCAGGAAGCGGGGCCTGAAGCTGGTCTTCAGCGACAAGGGCCCCGGCATCCCCGACCTGGACAAGGCGCTCACCGACGGATTCACCACCGGCGGCGGCATGGGCCTCGGCCTCGGCGGCTCCCGCCGCCTGGTCGACGAGTTCGACCTGGTCTCCGCTCCCGGGAAGGGCACGACCGTGACGGTGACCAAGTGGGCGAGGTGAACCCGGCCTGGGTGCGCGCCGAGGACCCGAGCGCCGTCGGCGCCGTCCGGCGGCGGGCGGTCGAGCTGGCCGAGGCGGCCGGGTTCGACACCACCCGCACCGGTCAGACGGCCGTGGCCGTCAGCGAGGCCGTCTCCAACCTGGTCAAGCACGCCGTGGAGGGCGTCGTCCTGGTGCGGCCGCACCCCGAGGACCCGGCCAGCGTGGAGCTCGTCGCGGTGGACAAGGGGCCCGGCATGGCCGACGTGGCCCGCGCCCTGCGCGACGGCTACTCCACCTCCGGCACGCTCGGCATCGGGATGGGGGCCATCGCCCGCATCGCCACCGGATACGACGTTCACTCCGTGCCCGGCATGGGCACGGTGCTCGTCATGCACTTCACCGCCGCGGACACGCCCGGCCCGCCGCTGCGCGCCAGCGGCCTGACCCGGCCGATCGGCGAGGAGGTCAGCTGCGGTGACGGCTACGCCATCGCCGAGAACGACGAGAGCACCACGGTGCTGCTGTGCGACGGCCTCGGCCACGGCCACATCGCCGCCATCGCCGCGCAGACCGCCGTCGAGCTGTTCGCGCAGGTCCAGGACCAGGAGCCGCTGGCGATCCTGGAACACCTGCACCGCGGGCTGAGCGGCACCCGCGGCGGCGCCGTCGCGGTCGCCCGGGTCGGCCGGGACACCGTCACCTACGCCGGGCTGGGCAACGTCTCCGGCTGGGTCGCCGACGCCGGCGGCCGGCAGGGCATGATCTCGCTGCCCGGCATCGCCGGTCACCAGGGACGCACGCTCCGCCAGTACGAGTACAAGATCCCCCCGTACGCCACCGTCGTGATGCACTCCGACGGCCTGACCGACCGATGGGACCCCGGGAACGTGCCGGGGCTGTTCGCGCGCACCCCCGCGGTCATCGCCGCGGGCCTGCTGCGCGAGGCGGGCAGCAGGCGCGACGACGCCTGCGTGGTGACGGTGAGGCCCGGCAATGGCGGAAACTGAGCTCATCAGGGTCAGGCTCGAAACCGACCAGGACGTCTTCGTCCTGCGCCGCCTCGGCCGGGCCGCGGCCGAGCTGGTCGGGCTGGAGTCCCAGGACCAGATCAGGGTCGCCACCGCCCTCAGTGAGGTGGGCAGGGAGGCCTTCGGCAAGGACGCCGCCGCCGTGATCACGCTCGGCCGCGACGTGCTCACGATCACCATCCGCCACACCAGGCCGTCCGCCTTGGACCGCTCCGAAGGCGTGACGCTGGCCGGCCGGCTCGTCGACGACATCGCCCTCGGCGACGGCCACATCACGATCACCAAGCGGCTGCGGCCGCGGGCGACCGCCGCCCCGCTGGCGGCCATCCGCGCCGACCTGGCCAAGCTGGCGCCGATCAGCGCGATGGAGGAGCTGCGCGAGCAGAACAGGGAGCTGGCCGAGACCCTGGAGGACGTGCTGCGGCTCAACTCCGAGCTGCAGGAGACCAACACCGGCGTGCTGGCCATGTACAACCAGCTCTCGGCTGAGCTGGAGGAGACCAACAGGGGAGTCGTCGCCCTGTACGCCGAGCTGGACGAGAAGTCCGCCCAGCTCCGCGAGACCATCGACGCGCGCAACCGGTTCTGGGCCACCGTCAGCCACGAGCTGCGCACCCCGCTGAACTCCGTCATCGGCCTGGTCCGGCTGCTGACCGGCCAGGGCGGCGAGCCGCTGACCGAGGAGCAGGCCCATCAGATCGGGCTCATCGGTGACTCGGCGCAGACGCTGCTCGAGCTCGTCAGCGAGCTGCTCGACATGGCCAAGGCCGAGTCCGGCCGCCTGGATCCGCAGCCCACGCTGGTCAACCTGGCGCGGATGGCCGGGCAGTTGCACGTCACGATGCGGCCGACCAGCGAGCGCGCCGGCGTGACGCTGAGCCAGGAGATCGCGCCGGAGGCCACCGAGCTGTACGCCGACGAGAGCATGCTGATCAGAATTCTGCGCAACTTGCTCTCGAACGCGCTCAAATTTACTCAGAGCGGGCAGATAGTGCTGGCCGCGCATGCCGACGAAGCCAAGGGCGAGATCGTCATCACGGTCACGGACAGCGGCATCGGCATCTCGGAGGAACATTTGACGCGCGTGTTCGAGGACTTCTACCAGGTTCCCGGCTCGCTGCAGGTCAGCGCCAAGGGCACCGGCCTCGGCCTGCCGTACGCGCGTAGGCTCGCCGAGGCCCTGGGCGGCACGCTGGATCTCACCAGCACGCCGGGCGAGGGCACCACCGCCACCCTGCGGCTGCCGCACCAGAGCGGCACGCCGGAGGTCCAGCGCGTGCTGATCGCCGACGACGACGAGGTCTTCCGTGCCACCGCCCGCCGCATGCTCTACGGCTTCACCGTGCACGTGGACGAGGCCGCCGACGGCGCCGCCGCGCTGGAGGTCATGGCCGCCTCCCCGCCCGACGTGATCCTGGTCGACCTGCTCATGCCGCGCGTGGACGGCCACGTGCTGCTGCACCAGATGGCCGAGGACGAGCGGCTGAGCGACATCCCGGTCGTCATCGTGACCATCGCCCCGCAACACGCCCCCGGCAACCGGCCGGTACTGTCCAAGCACGGGCTGCGCAGGGAACAACTCCTGCAGGCCATCCGCAGCGCCCGCCAGGGCGAGAACGGCGGTGCTGGAGAGGACCAGGATGTCTGAGTCCGCACGCGTGCTGGTGGTGGACGACACCCCCACCAAGCGCTACATCCTGTCGAGCTGGCTACGACGGTCGGGCCACCAGGTGCTGGAGGCCAGGGGCGGCGAGGAGGCCCTCGGCCTGCTCGCCGCCAACCAGGTCGACCTGGTCGTCCTCGACGTGCGCCTGCCCGACATCAACGGCTACGAGGTCTGCGAGCTGATCAAGGCCAACCCGGCCACCGCCTCCATCCCCGTCATCCAGGTGTCGGCCAACGCGATCACCCCCGCCGACCGCACCGAGGGGCTGGAACGCGGCGCCGACGCCTACCTGAGCGAGCCCATCGAGCCCACCGAGTTCGCCGCGACCGTCGAGGCCATGCTGCGCTACTACCGGGCGCGCTGGCGGGCCGAGCTGATGGCCGAGCGCCTGGCCAAGCTCGCCGAGGTGACGTTGCGGATGAACGAGGCCGAGACGTTCGACGAGCTGCTGACCGTGGCCGTCGAGGGCACCGCCGAGGTGCTCGGCCGCTACAGCGGCACGCTCGCCATGCTGCCCGACGGGCGGGTGCGGCGCTTCCGCGCCCGGCCCGGCGAGCCGGCCAGTGTCCAGCCCGCCGCCTCCGACGTGCTGGACCGCCTGTCCGAGCGGACGCTGAAGGACGCCACCAGGGCCCGGGTGTTCACCCTGGCCACCCGCGAGTGGGAGAGCCTGCTGCCCGACGTGCGCGCCGAGGGCTGCACCACCGGCGTGCTCTGCCGCACCAAGAACTCGCCGTCGCCGGTCTACCTGGGCGTCGAGGCCGTCTCGCCGCTCGACGCCGACGAGGTGAACCTGCTGCGCCAGCTCGGCCAGGAGCTGGCCCTGGCGCTGGGTGCGCTGCGCGCCTACACCGAGGAGCACGACATCGCGCTGACCCTGCAGCGCAGCCTGCTGCCCAGCCGGATCCCCGAGGTGCCCGGCCTGCAGGTCGCGCTGCGCTACCAGCCCGCCGTGGACAACGTCGAGGTCGGCGGCGACTTCTACGAGGTGCTGCAGGTCGACGGACGCGTGCTGGTCGCCGTCGGCGACGTGGAGGGCCACTCCCTGCACGCCGCGACCGTCATGGCCGAGGTGCGCCACGCCCTGCGCGCCTCGCTCATCGCCCAGGTGGACCTGAGCGCCTCCCTCGACCTGCTCAACCAGATGATGCGCCGCTACCACCGGGGCCTGACCGCCACCGTGTGCCTGATGCTCATCGACCCGGCCACCGGCGAGATCGAGCTGGCCAACGCCGGGCACATGCCGCCGCTGTTCGCCGGGCCCGGCAGCTCGTACCACACGCTGGGCAACCTGCTGCTCGGCGCGGTGCCCGAGCGGTACCAGGTCGACCGGCTCAAGCTGCCGCCCGGCGGCACGATGATGTTGTTCACCGACGGCCTGCTGGAGGACCGGCACATCCTGCTCGACGACAGCATGGAGAAGGCCAGGCAGCTCGCCGAGACCGTCGAGGACGACCTGGAGGAGTTCGCCGAGCGCATGCTGGCGGCGTTCGGGGCGCGCGAGGACGACGTGGCGCTCGTCGTCGTCCGCCGCACGCTCGACGCGGACTCCGGCGGGGCCTGAACGGTTGCGCCGGCGCCTCAGCGGGTGTACCGGTGCTTGGCCCCGGGCGGGAAGTACTCGGGGTCCCCGGCCTCGCGCAACCGGATGGACGGCAGCTGCTGCGCCGCCGGCACGTAGTTCGCGAACTCGCTGTTCAGCCGCAGGAGCTGGGCCAGGATCGAGGCTCCCACCGCCTGGGCGACCTCGTCGGCGGGCTTCTCGCCGGGCATCAGCTCCACCGTGACCGTCAGGTGCCGGTCGTGGTCGGCGTCCTCGGCCGCCTCCATCACGAACTTGCCCGTCACCGACCCGCTGACCTCCGGCTGCTCCAGCCCCACCGCGATGTTCTCCGGGTAGACGTTCGCCCCGTAGTACGACAGCGTGAAATGGCTGCGGCCGAACACGTAGACGAACGGATGGCGCGGGCCGGCGACCTGCGACCGGAATCCGTGCCGCCCGGCGAACTCCATCATGCGCTCGTACGGGATCACCCCGCCCTCGTCGGCGATGTGGTAACGGATCAGCGGCACGCCGTTGTCGCCGGAGAACAGCAGCGTGCCCTCGTGCTCCTCGAAGAAGCGCACCCGCGGGTCGTACTGCACCAGCGTCGGCAGCCGGGACTCCCCGAACAGCTCCCTGGCCGTGTCCGGACGGCCGGACAGGAAACGGCGCAGCTCGACCGAGAGCGGCGTCTCGTTGCCGAGCACCCCGGCGTCCGCGGTGCCGTACAGGGAGGCGATGCCGCGCACCGGGTCGGCGATCCCGGCCCGCTCGGCCACCAGCGTGCGCCACTCCTCGCTGAACACCTCGCCCGCCGTGACCAGCTTGACGTTCCAGTCGGCCCAGGGGAGCGGCTCGGTGTCGATCACGTTCTTCAGGAACGGCGGATAGCCCAGCAGGACCACCTGGTCGAAGTGCGGCGCCAGCTCCGGCAGCACCCGCGCGATCTCCCTGCGGTCGGTGCCCGGCGCGACGACGGTGATCGGGTAGCCGCGTTCGGCCAGGTGACGACAGCACTCGATGGTGAACAGGCCGCCCACCCAGGTGCCCAGGGCGAAGCAGACCACGGCCAGCGTACGGCGTTCGCGGGCCCCGAAGGAGTCACGGAAGACCTCCTCGAAGCGGGCGGCGATCACCCGCTCGTCCGCCACCGTACGCGGCCAGAACGACGGCGTCCCCGTCGAGCCCGACGACACGGCGATCATGTCCCCGATCACGCCGTCCCGGCAGAGGTCGGGGAGCGGGTGGCGGCGGATGTAGGTGTCCTTGGACGTCATCGGCAGCCGGCTGAAGCGCTCCAGGCTGGTGACGTCCGCCGGCTCGACACCGTGCTCGGCCAGGAACGAACGGTAGGCGGGCACGGTGGCGGCCACCTGGTGAAAGAGCTCAAGGGGATCCATGGGGCACGCGCGGCCGACCGCCCGGAACCCCGCGCCCCGGACCGGCCCCCACGCCTCCTCCCTCCACGATTCGATCGTCTCCAGCCCCATGGTGACACCACGGCAGCACGAACGGGCCAGGGCCTGCCGGCGTGGGGGCGAGCGGCCACAGACTGCCGGCGACATGGCGGAATCCGTCGAGCAGGCCGACAGGTACGCCAGTCCGGCCAGGTCCGGACGGTCGGGGAAGCGTGGTGACCCGCGCCGGATCTCCTCGACGAGCTCCCTCGTGCCCGGCGGGTCGTCGAGTGGTCGCGGGACGGGTCACTCGCCGGGGCGGACGAGGCCGGTTTCGTAGGCGAAGACGATGGCCTGGGCGCGGTCGCGCAGCCCGAGTTTGGTCAGCACGCGGCCCACATGGGTCTTGACCGTCTGCTCGGCCACGAACAGCTTCTGGGCGATCTCCTGGTTGGACATGGCCTGCGCGACCAGGATGAGCACCTCCGCCTCGCGCTCGGTCAGCTCCTCCGGACGCCTCCCCGACGGCGGACGCGGCCCGCCCAGCCGGGCGAACTCGTGGATCAGCCGCTTGGTGACGGCCGGCGCGATGAGCGCGTCGCCGGCGGCGACCACGCGGACGGCCTCGGCGAGCTGGGCCGCCGAGGCGTCCTTGAGCAGGAACCCGCTGGCTCCCGCCCGCAGCGCCTCGTAGACGTAGTCGTCGAGGTCGAACGTGGTCAGGATGAGCACCTTCGACGCCGGGCACACCGCCAGCACCTCCCGGGTGGCCTCCAGCCCGTTCATGACCGGCATGCGCACGTCCATCAGCACCACGTCGGGGCTCAGCGCGACGGCCCGCGTCACCGCCTCGCGGCCGTCGGCCGCCTCGCCCACGACCTCGATGTCCGGCTGGCCGCTCAGGAACACGGTGAACCCCGTGCGGACCATCCCCTGGTCGTCGGCGATCAGCACGCGGATCACGCGGCGCCCTCCCTCTCCTCGATCGACAGCCCCGCGCCCGCCCCGGTTGACGACCCGACCGGCGGTTCCGTCGGCAACGCGGCGCTCACCTGGTAACCGCCGCCCCTCGTGGGCCCGGCGTCGAGCGTGCCGCCGAGCAGCGCCGCGCGTTCCCGCATGCCCACCAGCCCCTGGCCCGCGCCGGGCGCCGCCGCGGCGGAGCGGCCGGGGCCGTTGGCGACGCGCAGGCGCAGCGTGCCGGCGTCGGCGGCGATCTCGACGGTGACGCTCGACCCCGGCGCGTGCCGCATCGCGTTGCTGAGCGACTCCTGCACGATCCGGTACGCCGACAACCCCACCGCGGGCGACAGCGGCCCGATCGGCCGCCGCCGGTCGACCGCCACGGTCAGCCCCGCGTTGCGGGCGTTGGCCACCAGCTCCTCCAGCCGGTCGAGGCCGGGCTGCGGCGCGGTGTCGGTGCGGCCCTCGGGATCGCGCAGCACGCCGAGGACCTGGCGCAGCTCGTCGATGGCCTCCAGGGACAACGCGCGGATCTCGGCCAGCCCCGCCTCCAGCTGGGAGGCGTCGCCCGCGGCCCTGAGGGGCACCGCCTCGGCCTGGATGGCGATCACCGACATGTGGTGGGCCACGACGTCGTGCAGCTCGCGGGCGATGCGGGCGCGCTCCTCCAGCACCGCCTGGGCGCCCTCGGCCTGCCGGGTGCGCCGCTCCTCCTCGACGAGCAGGGCCGTGGCGTTGCGCCGGGCGCGCACGTTGTAGCCGAACAGCAGGACGACCACGGCCACGCCGGCCACCACCGGCGTCGAGTCGACGTCGACGGCCAGGCACAACAGGACGGTGAGGATCCCGGCCCCCACCGTGATCCGCCGCTCGCAGCGCACGCCCACGGAATACAGCGCCAGCAGGTACGCCACCCCCACCGCGACCGGGTAGGGCGCGTAGCCCTCGTCCTGCCCGATCGTGAGGCTGGCGCAGACGGCGACGGGGGCCAGCACGGCCGCCGCCCGCCAGGCCGCCAGCGGCCACCGGTTGCGCAGCACCACGGGCAGGCCGGCGGCCAGGGCCGCGAGGACGACGACGCCGCCCCAGAGCGGCGCGGGATCGCCGGGCGTGGCGGCGGCCCGCTCGTTCCACTCCTGGGTCGTGGACAGCGTCACGCCGAACAGCTCCACGCCCAGCAGGAGCTCGGCGATCCGCACCACGCTGTACGTCTTCACCGGGACCACCGGCGCCAGCCATCGGGGCACCGGCAGCCGCAGCCACCGGGAACGCGGCCGGGACGGGGGATCGGCGCCGCCCGTCAGCAACGCGAGCGTGAAGGGCCGCAGCACGGCCAGCAAGGCCCGCCACAACGCCACGGCGAACCGCCCGGCCGCTCCTCCCGGCGACTCCGGAGGGCCGGTGCGCGCGTCGCCTCGGAAGGCGAGGGGCGCGGAGCGCCGGGCACGGTGATTCACCTGGTCAAGAATACGGAAAGGCGGCCGGCCGGGCGTCAGACCAAGGTCTGATCCTGACGTCACCCTCAGGTATCGCTTACAACATTACGATCGCCGTGAGCGAACATCGGCAAGGTTGGGAACAACAGCGCGCTCCAATGAATTGAGTCGGTATAACTCAACCCTTTGGAGTTCGCATGAGTGAGAGCTTGATCCTCCCGGTCCTGCCGCTCGACGACGAGGTCGTCCTGCCGGGCATGGTGGTTCCGCTGGACCTGTCCGACTCCGAGGTGCGTGCTGCGATCGACGCGGCCCGCGCGTCCGGTGGTAACAAGCCGCGGGTCCTCCTCGTTCCCCGGATCGACGGCCGCTACGGCGCCGTCGGCGTCCAGGCGGTGATCGAGCAGGTCGGGAGGCTGCCCGGCGGTGAGCCCGCCGCCGTGGTCCGCGGTGTCAACCGGGTGCGCGTGGGCACCGGCACCACCGGCCCCGGCGCCGCACTGTGGGTCGAGGCCGACACGATCGACACGGTTCCGGCCGGCGAGCGCGCCCAGGAGCTGGCCAAGGAGTACAAGGCCCTGGCCACCACCATCCTGCAGAAGCGCGGCGCCTGGCAGGTCGTCGACCAGGTCAACCAGATCGACGACCCCTCGGTGCTGGCCGACAGCTCCGGCTACACCCCTTGGCTGACCACGGCGCAGAAGGTCGAGCTGCTCGAGGCTCCCGACCCCGCCGACCGCCTGGCCAAGCTCGTCGAGTGGTCGCGCGAGCACCTCGCCGAGCTCGACGTCGCCGAGACGATCCGCAAGGACGTCCAGGAGGGCATGGAGAAGCAGCAGCGTGAGTTCCTGCTGCGCCAGCAGCTCGCCGCGGTCCGCAAGGAGCTGAAGGAGCTCAACGGCGACACCGCCGAGAGCGAGGAGGAGGACTACCGGGCCCGCGTCGAGGCCGCCGACCTGCCGGAGAAGGTGCGCGAGGCCGCGCTCAAGGAGGTCGACAAGCTGGAGCGCACCTCCGACCAGTCCCCGGAGGGCGGCTGGATCCGCACCTGGCTCGACACGGTGCTCGACATCCCGTGGAACGAGCGTACCGAGGACAACTACGACATCGCGGGCGCGCGGGCCGTGCTCGACGCCGACCACACGGGCCTCGACGACGTCAAGGACCGCATCATCGAGCACCTGGCCGTGCGCAAGCGCCGCCAGGACAAGGGCCTCGGCGTGGTGGGCGGCCGGCGCAGCGGCGCCGTCCTGGCCCTCGCCGGTCCTCCCGGGGTCGGCAAGACGTCCCTGGGCGAGTCGGTGGCGCGCGCGATGGGCCGCAAGTTCGTCCGGGTCGCGCTCGGCGGCGTACGCGACGAGGCGGAGATCCGCGGGCACCGGCGCACCTACGTCGGCGCCCTGCCGGGCCGCGTGGTCCGGGCCATCCGCGAGGCCGGCTCGATGAACCCGGTCGTCCTGCTCGACGAGGTCGACAAGGTCGGCGCCGACTACCGCGGCGACCCGACGGCGGCGCTGCTGGAGGTCCTCGACCCGGCCCAGAACCACACCTTCCGCGACCACTACCTGGAGGTCGAGCTCGACCTGTCCGACGTGCTGTTCCTGGCCACGGCCAACGTGCTGGAGGCCATCCCCGGCCCGCTGCTCGACCGCATGGAGGTCGTCACGCTCGACGGCTACACCGAGGACGAGAAGGTCGCCATCGCCCGCGACCACCTGCTGCCCAGGCAGCTGGAGCTCGCGGGGCTGACCTCCGAGGAGGTCAAGGTCGACGACGGCGCGCTGCGGCGGCTGGCCGGCGAGTACACCCGCGAGGCCGGCGTGCGCTCGCTGGAGCGGGCGGTCGCCAGGATCCTGCGCAAGGTGGCGGCCAAGGACGAGCTGCCCGTCACGGTCGGCCCGGACGACCTGGTCGGCTACATCGGCAGGCCGCGGTTCGTGCCGGAGTCGTCGCTGCCCGAGTCCACCCAGCGCACCTCCGTGCCGGGCGTGGCCACGGGCCTGGCGGTGACCGGGGCCGGCGGCGACGTCCTCTACGTGGAGGCGTCGCTGGCCGACCCGGAGACCGGCGAGACCGGCCTGACCCTGACCGGCCAGCTCGGCGACGTGATGAAGGAGTCGGCCCGGATCGCGCTGTCCTACCTGCGCTCGCACGGCGCGGAGCTGGAGCTGCCGGTCACCGCGCTGAAGGACCGCTCGGTCCACGTGCACTTCCCCGCGGGCGCCGTCCCCAAGGACGGTCCCTCGGCGGGCGTGACGCTGACGACCGCGCTGGCCTCGCTCCTGTCGGGCCGCCAGGTCCGCGCCGACGTCGCCATGACCGGTGAGATCTCGCTGACCGGGCGGGTCCTGCCGATCGGCGGCGTCAAGCAGAAGCTGCTGGCCGCCCACCGGGCGGGCATCACCACGGTGCTCATCCCGGCCCGCAACGAGCCCGACCTGGACGACGTGCCCGAGGAGGTGCGCAACGAGCTGACCATCCACGCGGTCAGCGACGTGCGCGAGGTCCTCGACATCGCGCTCACCCCGGCCGAGGTCGCCACCACGGTCGCGGCCTGACGCCGCACCCGGCACCGCCCCGCCGCACCCGGCTTCCCGGATGCGGCGGGGCGGCTCCATGTACGGGGGCGGGCCCGAACACACCGGCGAAGCGGGGTCAGCCGGTGAGGAGCAGCGCCTCCAGTTCGTCCAGCAGGGCCACGACCCGGGCCGCGCGCTCGGGGTCGTCGCCCACCGCCGCGCGCACCGCCTCCTCCACCGGCCTGGCCGCCCGGCGGTGGACCGCGGCCAGCGCCGGCTCCGTCAGCGTGACGAGGGTGCGCCGCCCGTCGCCGGGGTCGGGCTCGGTCCGGACGAGGCCGCGCTCGCGCATCCGGGCCACCGAGGCCGACACGTGGCTCTGGACGAAGCCCGTCCTGGCCTGGATCTCGCCGACGGTGCCGCCCGGGTGGCGCAGCACGTCCTCGAAGACGGCCTCCTCGCCGGGGGTGAGGGGCGGGCCCTTGGTCTCGCCGGCCGCCGTCTTCGACAGCTCCACCAGCCGCCGTCCGAGCCTTCGCAGTCGTGCCACGTTCATGGTGGCCGATTGTATCGCTGGAGATGTATCGTCAGCGATATGAACGGCGTGGCGAGGACGGCGGTGGGCGCGGCCTGGTTGCGGGCGCGCGAGAGCGAACGGCCCGACCGGCTGTTCGAGGACCCGTACGCGAGCGCCTTCGTGGCGGCGGCGGACGCCCGGTCGCCGCAGGCGGGGCGGGGGAGCAGGGCGGGCGATCTCTTCAGCGCCCACCTGGTGTTCAGGACCAGGTTCTTCGACGACCACCTGAGCGGTTCCGGCTGCGACCAGGTCGTCCTGCTGGCCGCCGGGCTCGACGCCCGCGCCTTCCGGCTCGACTGGCCGCCGGGCGTGCGGCTGTTCGAGCTCGACCTGCCCGAGCTGCTGGCGTTCAAGGAGGGCGTGCTGCGCGGGCTGGCCGCGACGGCGCGCTGCGAGCGCGTCCCGGTGCCGGTGGACCTGCGCGAGGACTGGCCGGGCCGCCTGCGCGCGGCCGGGTTCGACCCGGCCCGGCCGACCGCCTGGCTGATCGAGGGCCTGCTGATCTACCTGAGCCCGGCCGAGGCCGGGCGGCTCCTCGACGGCGTCGGCGCGCTGTCGGCGGCGGGCAGCAGGCTCGCCTTCGAGTACGACCCGGCCGCGGCCGCCGTGCTCGCCGAGCGGGTGCGCACGATGCCCGAGCTGCGGCGGATCGCCACCCTTTGGAAGGGCGGTCCGGGCGAGGACGTCGTCGCCCGGCTGGCCGCCCGCGGCTGGCGGGCGCGTACGGTCGAGGCCTCCGCCCTCGCCGGCCGGTACGGCCGCCCCGCCCCGCGCGGCGGTTTCCTCACCGCGGTGCTGAGTGACGCAGATCACCACAATTCCCCGGAATAGGAGTATGTAAAGGCGGCGTTAGCACCGGCGTGAACGAGGCATACGCGAACGACCACCGCGCCCACCGGGACGCCATGTGTTGTCGCATGCGTATGGGGCGAATGCCGGCCCGTTAGAGACCAGATCCCGCCCGTTCTCCTCGAAGGTCACCATGATCCACACCTTTTGCTTCGTGCTGCGCAGGCTGAGCCACCTGCCCTTCCCTCCCGGCAGCCACTAGATCCCGCCGCTCCGACGGCGACGTTCGTGTGTTGTCCGTGTGTTGTTCGTGTGTTGTTCGTGCAAGGAAGCGGCCCGCCACCCGGCCGCTCTCACTCGTGGGGAATTTTCGTGATCCAGGCTTCCGGCCTGCGCAAGCAGTACGGCCAGACCGTCGCGCTCGACGGCGTCGACCTGCATGTGCGCGAGGGCGAGATCTACGGCGTGCTCGGCCAGAGCGGCGCCGGCAAGAGCACGCTGCTGCGCTGCGTCAACCTGCTCGAACGCCCCACCGCGGGCACGGTCACCGTCGCCGGGCAGGACCTGACCGCCCTGCCCGGCCGCGAGCTCAACCGCGCCAGGCAGCGCATCGGCATGATCCACCAGCACTTCGCGCTGCTGTCCTCGCGCACGGTGGCCGGCAACGTCGCCTTCCCGCTGGAGGTCATGGGCGTGCCCAGGGCCGAACGGCAGCGGCGCGTGGCCGAGCTGCTCGACCTCGTCGGCCTCCAGGGACGCGGCGGCGACCGCCCCCACCAGCTCTCCGGCGGCCAGAAGCAGCGCGTGGGCATCGCCAGGGCGCTGGCGGGCAACCCGTCGGTGCTGCTGTCGGACGAGGCCACCTCCGCGCTGGACCCGGCCACCACCCAGTCGATCCTCGCCCTGCTCAAGCGGCTCAACGCCGAGCTGGGCCTGACGATCCTGCTCATCACCCACGAGATGAACGTCGTCAAGAGCGTCTGCGACTCGGTCGCCATCATGGCCGGGGGACGCATCGAGGAGTCCGGGGCGATCGCCGACCTCATCAGGACGCCCGGCTCCCGCCTGACCAGGGAGATCTTCCCGCTGCCCGAGCCCGCTCCGGCCGGTTCCGTCACGCTCACCTTCACCGGTGACCCGGGCCGGCCGCTGGTCTCGGAGATGGCGCGCAAGTTCGACGTGGACGTCAACATCCTCGGCGGCTCGATCGAGGACCTGGCCGGCGGTTCGGTCGGCCGCCTGCGGGTGGCGCTGACCGGCGCCGAGTCGTCCTCGGCGCTGTCGTTCCTGCGGGAGTCGGGGCTGATCGTCGAAGTCGCGGGGGAGGCCGCATGACCTGGGAAGAGATCGCGCCGCTGCTGTGGCCGGCGACGTGGGAGACCGCCCAGATGGTGGGGTGGGCCACGCTGTTCACCGTGCTGTTCGGGCTGCCGCTCGGCGTGGCGCTCGTGGCCTTCGACCGGGACGGGCTGCGTCCGCTGCCTGCGCTCAAGTCCGTGCTGGGGATCGTCGTCAACATCGGGCGATCGCTGCCGTTCATCGTGCTGATGATCGCGATCATCCCGTTCACCCGGCTCGTCATCGGGACCACGATCGGCACCGCGGCCGTGGTGGTGCCGCTGACCGTGGGGGCCGTGCCGTTCTTCGCCCGGCTGGTCGAGACGGCGCTGCGCGAGGTCGGCACCGACGTCGTCCAGGCCGCGCAGGCCATGGGGGCGAGCCGGACCGCCATCGTGCGCAAGGTCCTGCTGCCCGAGGCGCTGCCGGGCCTGGTGTCGGGGCTGACCGTCACGATCGTCGCGCTCATCGGGTACTCGGCCATGGCGGGCACCGTCGGCGGCGGCGGGCTCGGCGACCTGGCCGTGCGCTACGGCTACCAGCGGTTCGAGACGCTCGTGATGATCGTGACCGTCGTCCTGCTCATCGTCATCGTGCAAATTCTGCAGAGTCTGGGCGACTGGGTCGCTCGGCGTATTTCACATAAGTAAGGGAAAAATCATGAAGATTCGCTCGATATTGGGTGCTGCTGCGCTGTCCCTGTTGCTCGCCGCATGCGGTACGTCGCAGTCCGCGACCTCCACCCCTGCCGCCGAGTCGGCCGACACGGTGCTGAAGGTGGGCGCGAGCCCCGTCCCGCACGGCGAGATCCTGAAGTTCGTCAAGGACAACCTGGCCCCGGCCGCCGGGCTGAAGCTGGAGATCGTCGAGTTCACCGACTACGTCCAGCCGAACGTGCAGCTCGACGAGGGCCAGCTGAACGCCAACTTCTTCCAGCACAAGCCCTACCTGGACGACTTCAACGCCTCCAAGGGCACCAAGCTGAGCTTCGTCACCCCGGTGCACCTGGAGCCGCTCGGCCTGTACTCCAAGAAGATCACCTCGCTGTCGGCGCTGGCGGACGGGGCCACCGTGGCCGTCCCCAACGACGCCACGAACCTCGGCCGCTCGCTCAAGCTGCTCGCCGACAACGGCCTGGTCAAGCTCAAGGACGGCGCGGGCACCGCGGCCACCGAGCGCGACGTCACGGACAACCCCAAGAAGCTGCAGTTCAAGCCCCTTGAGGCGGCCCAGCTCCCGCGCTCGCTCGACGACGTGGACGCCGCGGTGATCAACGGCAACTACGCCATCGAGGCCGGGCTCAAGCCCGCGAGCCAGGCGCTGGTGCTGGAGAAGACCGAGGGCAACCCGTACGTCAACGGGCTCGTCGTCCAGGCCGGCCATGAGAAGGACGCCAACATCGTCACCCTCGGCAAGCTGCTCCAGGACCCGAAGGTCAAGGACTTCATCAAGCAGAAGTACGAGGGCTCGGTGATCCCCGCCGAGTGACCTCTGTCGAGTGATCCCGGCGTCGGCCTGATCCCCGTGTCGGTCGGCGCCCAAGCCGCGGCTCCCCGGTGGAGGGCCGCGGCTTCGGCGCGCCCTAGCGCCGCCGCCGAACGACCGAATACTGTTCTAATATGTACCCGGGAGCCATCGCAGCCGTCACCCCCGACAAGCCCGCTGTGATCATGGCGGGCTCCGGGCGGGTCCTCACCTACCGCGAGCTCGAAGAGGAGTCCAACCGCCTGGCCCACGCCTTCCGCGCGGCCGGGCTCAAGCCCGGCGACCACGTCGCCTTCATGCTCGCCAACCACCCGCTCTTCCTGGCCGTCGCCTGGGCCGCGCACCGCGCGGGCCTGTACTACACGCCGATCAGCTCCCGCCTGCAGACCGACGAACTCGCCTACATCGTGGACAACTGCGGCGCCCGGGTCTTCATCTCCAGCGCGAACCTGGCGGAGGTGGCCGGCTCGATCACCGGCGCCACGCCGCGCGTGGAGCTGCGGCTCATGCTCGACGGCGTCGCCGAGGGCTTCGCCTCCTACGAGGAGACGGTGGCCGGCTGCCCGGTCACCCCGATCGCCGACGAGTGCCAGGGCGCCGACATGCTCTACTCCTCCGGCACGACCGGCCGTCCGAAGGGCGTCAAGGTGGCCGCCTCGCTGGCCCCGCTGGGCGAGTCGAACACGCTTGTCCGGCTCATTCAGGGGCTGTTCGCGCCGTCGGCCGACAGCGTCTACCTCTCGCCCGCGCCGCTGTACCACGCCGCGCCGCTGCGTTACTGCCTGTCCTTCCAGCGGCTCGGCGCCACGGTGGTGGTGATGGAACGCTTCGACCCCGAGGAGTACCTGCGGCTGGTCGAGCGGTACGGGGTGACGCACTCGCAGCTCGTCCCGACGATGTTCATCAAGATGCTGAAGCTGCCGGAGGAGACCCGGACGAAGTACGCCCTGTCGTCGCTGGTCTGCGCCATCCACGCCGCCGCGCCGTGTCCCGTGCCGGTCAAGGAGCAGATGATCTCCTGGTGGGGGCCGGTCATCCACGAGTACTACGCGGGCACCGAGGGCAACGGCTTCCTCTACGTCGGCTCCCAGGACTGGCTGGAGCACAAGGGCACGGTCGGCCGCTCGCTGCTCGGCGTCGTGCACGTCTGCGACGAGGACGGCGAGGACCTGCCGCCGGGCGAGCACGGCACGGTCTACTTCGAGAACGGCGCCCGCTTCGAGTACCACGGCGACCCCGACAAGACCCGCTCGGCGCAGGACCCGAAGGGCCGGGGCTGGACCACCCTCGGCGACATCGGCTACCTGGACGCCGACGGTTTCCTGTACCTCACGGACCGCCGCTCGTACATGATCATCTCGGGTGGGGTGAACATCTACCCGCAGGAGGCCGAGAACGTGCTGGCCGTCCATCCCAAGGTGGCCGACGTGGCCGTGTTCGGCGTACCGGACGAGGAGATGGGGGAGCAGGTCAAGGCCGTCGTCCAGGCGATGACGGCGGCGGAGGCGGGGCCGGCGCTGGAGGCGGAGCTGATCGCGTACTGCCGGGAGCGCCTGGCCCACTACAAGTGCCCGAAGTCGGTCGACTTCCGCGACGAGCTCCCGCGCCACCCGACCGGCAAACTCTACAAACGCCTCCTGAGGGACGAATACTGGCCGGCCCGCACCTGACCACCGGACCGCGATCACACGACCGGCGTCCGGAGTCTGCTGAGAGGAAGCACCGGCCCGCCGCCGCGGGACGGCTGCTCGACAGCGCCGCTCCCGGCCGCCTAGGGTGCTGGCCATGACGGACAGCCCGGTCGTGGGCCAGTGCGAGTGCGGCGCGGCCGCCGGACCGCTGGGCACCTGCGTGAACTACTACCACGCCGTCCTGTCCGAAGAGCAGGGCGACCCCGGGATGTACCGGTGGCACGCGGTGGTGGTCTGCGCGTACTTCCTGCAGCATCCGTCCGAGGCGCACCCGAAGTACCTCGACGGCCAGTTCCGCCAGTTGCAGCTCTGCCTGGACCGGGGCCTGGACGCGCTGCTTCGCGTGGGAGCCCGCCAGGTGGCCAGGAACAGGCGCGGGACGCGGCCGGTCGACGACCTGGAGCCGTTGTCGGCGTACGCGCCGCTCCCGCCGGGTGGGCCGCCCCCGCACTTCCGCGCCACGTTCCGCGACCTCCCGGTCCGGGACGGCAGCTTCGTGTCCGACGGTCACCCGGCCTACGGCCGACGCATCGAGACGATCGCCGAAGCCACGGTGGAGTCCTGGCGCTCCCTCCAGCCTTGACCCCCGCAGGCCGTGGCACTCGTTAGCGGATCGGGGACCCGGCAGCGATCGGATCTTGATCTGGCGATGGCAGCCTCTCGATCATGACCTCATCAGCAGGCGAGCACGCCGACGATCATGTCCCCGTCCTCAAGGCGTCCGGCGGGGGTGACGGCGACCCCGCCGCGACGGTGCGCACGGTCGGGACCGTCGCCATCTGCCTGGGCCTGGCGCTGTCGGTGCTCACCGTCGCCGTGCCGTGGCAGGACGTGCCCACCGCGTGGCTGCTCGTCCACCTGGTGATCGCCCTGGGCGGGTTCGCCCTGCGCATCGAGGCGGCCATTCGTGGCCGCCGCTGACCGGACCCGCCGGTGTACGGAGACCGCGTGAAGCCCCAGAATGGGGTCATGCGCCAGGAGATCGACCGGAGCAGGCTCAAGGTCACCAGCAGGCGGCAGATCGCGGAGATACGGGCCCGGCGGGCTCACGAGCGGGAGTGGCGTGAGGCGCGCAGGATGGCGCACCTGTACCGGAAGATCCGCCTCATCGGGCTGGTGATGATCATCCCCGTCGCCATCGTGGTAGGAGTGCTGCGAGCCCTCGGCGTCATCCCGCCACTGTGACCCCAAGGCGCCGCCCACGTTCGGGCTCGTCCGCACCCCCGTACGAAAGTGGTTTGTAGATTCTTTTCTGTTTTTGGGTGTATATGTCTGGCCCGTGAGCAGCGCAGATAAAGCGTGAGTGAGTCGTCTCACAGAGTTCCGATCACCGCCTTAAGCAGCTCTTACGCCCCTCTTGGCACCCTTGAGTCATAGGGACTTGAGGGAGATGACAGATGAACGCGAACGAGCCTCGCGAGCAGGGCACCGGCGGGTGGAGCCAGTTCGGCGCCACCCCGCCGGCCGCCGGGGGCTTCCCCCGGCGGGACACGATCGTCATGGAGCAGCCGCCTCCTCCTCCGCCGTCCACCCCCGTCAAGGCGCGGCTCAACGCCGGGCAGAAGGCCGTCGCCGGGCTCGCGCTGGCCGCGATGGCCATCGGCGGCGGTGTCGTGGGGGCCGCCGTCGCGACCGCGTTCCAGCCCGAGCCGCAGCAGGTGGTCAGCGCGCCGAGCCCGGTGCTCAGGTCCGCCTCCAACCAGCTCTCCACCGCTGAGGTGGCCGAGCGGGTGCAGCCGTCGGTGGTCATGATCCAGGGGCAGACGGGCGAGGGTTCGGGGGTCGTGCTCTCCGAGGACGGCCTCATCCTCACCAACAACCACGTGGTCGTCGGCGCCTCGCAGGGCGGGGGTCAGATGACGGTCAAGTTCAGCGACGGCAAGACCGCCAAGGCCACGGTGGTGGGCACCGACCCGGCCACCGACCTCGCGGTCATCAAGGCCGAGGACGTCTCGGGGCTGACCAAGGCCACGCTGGGCGACAGCGACCAGCTCAAGGTCGGCGACGACGTGCTGGCCATCGGCAGCCCCCTCGGCCTGGACGGGTCGGTCAGCCGGGGCATCGTCAGCGCCCTGAACCGCACGCTCAAGCTGGGCGGCGAGCAGCGTCAGCAGCTTCCCCCCGGCTTCGGCGGCGAGCAGCAGCAGGGCCAGGTGGAGGGCACCACCATCGGCGACGTCATCCAGACCGACGCCGCGATCAACCCCGGCAACTCCGGCGGCGCGCTGGTGAACGCGGCGGGCGCGCTCGTCGGCATCAACACCGCCATCGCCTCCGACGCGGCCGGCGGCGGCGTCGGCTTCGCGATCCCGGTCAACACCGCCAAGCAGGTCGCCGAGCAGCTCATCAAGACGGGCAAGGTCAGCCACGCCTTCCTTGGCGTGAGCGTCACCGACGCCACCGGCGACGTGCCCGGCGCGCTGATCCGGCAGGTGACCGCGGACAGCCCGGCGGCCAAGGCCGGGCTGCAGGAGGGCGACCTGATCACCAAGATTGGGGACACATCTGTTGACTCAGGCGATACGGTTGTTGGACAGGTCAGAGGTTTCAAACCGGGCCAACAGGTCAAGATCACATATATGAGGGACGGTCGGTCCGCGGAGGCCACCGTCACCCTCCAAGAGAAGAAGTGAACACCAGGACCCCCTCCCGGAGACGGGTGTGCCGTTGAGATCGCTGCGGACTCGGCGGCACACCCCCCCATCAGGCCAAACACCGGCCCATCAGGCGAAACGCCGGCCCTCGTCGCGGCGGTAGGCCCAGGTGGCGGCGGCCGCCGCGACCACCGTCCAGACGCCCAGCATGATCAGCGCGATCCCGTCCGGGCGGACCCCCGCGATGGCCGCCCAGATCAGCTCGGCCGCGCCCCTGGACGGAACGTACGGCGAGACGGCCTCCACGATGTCCGGCAGGATCTGCGGCGGCAGGATCAGCCCGCCCACGATCGCCACGGGGAAGAAGACGATCTGCGCCACCGCGAGCGCCGCCTTCGACGGCAGCGTCAGGCCGAGGAACAGGCCGATCAGCATGAACGGCACCCCTCCGCCGACCAGCGCGGCCAGCCCCAGGGCCAGCCGGACCGGCGTGATGACCGCCTCGGTCAGCAGGGCCGCGACCACCAGCACCGGCACCACCGACAGCAGCATGAGGACCACCGTCGAGACCATCCGCCCGGCCAGCCGCGGGAACGGCCCGGCGGGCAGCGTGCGGGTGTAGGGGTCCCAGGGCTGCTCGCGATCCTGCGAGACCGACGCGCTGAGCCCGATCACCGCCGAGGACATGGCGCCGAAGAACATCAGCGCCCCCGTCGCCGACGTCGCCGCCGCAGGGTCGCCGCCCGCGAACGGCACCACGAACGCCAGCATCGAGATGGCCGGGAACATGGAGCTGGCCAGGATCCCGATGGGCACCCTGAACTGCTCGACGAGCTGCAGCCGGGTGTGGGCCACGATCAGGCTAGACATGCGCGCTCTCCTTGGGGGGCGAGGTCGAGGTGATGGTGAGGAAGGCCTCCTCCAGCGTGGTCGGCCTGACCTCCAGCCCCGAGAACGGGATGCCGCTGCGCACCAGCTCGACCACCAGGCGGTCGGGGTCGGTGGTCAGCAGGCTGACGCGGCCGTCCTGGCGTTCGGTGCTGAGCACGCCGGGCAGCTCGGGCAGGTCCCCGGCGTCGAGCGAGACGCGCCGCACGCCCACCATGTCGCGCACGGCCCGCACGGTGTCGTCGGCCAGGACGCGTCCCTGCCCGACGACGACCACGCGCTGGGCCAGCGCCTCGATCTCCTCCAGGTAGTGGCTGGTCAGGACGACCGTGCCGCCTTCGGCGTGGAAGGCCTGGATGCCGTCCCAGAGGGTGCGCCTGGCCTCGACGTCGAGGCCGGTCGTCGGCTCGTCCAGGAACACCAGGCGCGGGCGGCCGGCGAAGGCCAGCGCCACGGCCAGGCGCCGCTTCTGCCCGCCGGACAGCCCGCCCACCTGCCGCTTGACCAGGTCGCTCAGGCCGAAGCGGTCGAGCAGTTCGTCCCTGCCGAGCGCGTCGGGGAAGTGGGCGCGCACGAAGTCGGCGATCTCGCCGACCCGCAGCGACTCGGGCAGGCCGGTCTCCTGCGGGGTGACGCCGATGCCCCGGCGCATGACGGGGTCCTGGGGCGAGCCGCCGAACAGCTCGACCGTGCCGGAGGTCGGGCGGCGCAGCCCGACGAACAGGTTGATCAGGGTGGACTTGCCCGCGCCGTTCGGGCCGAGCAGGCCGACCAGCTCTCCGGCCCGGATGTCGAGCGAGACGCGGTCGAGCGCGAGCACGTCCCCGTAGCGGCGGGTGACCTCCACCGTTCTGGCGAGGGCCGTCATGGGGTTCCTCCAGCGTTGTCGAGCAAGGCGCGGATCGCCTTGGTGTAGTCCTCGAAGGCCAGCCGTCCGCGCTGGGTGAGCGCGACGTACGTGACGGGGGTGCGGCCCTTGTGGGTCTTGGTGATGCGGACGTAACCGGCGTCCTCCAGCTTGGTCAGGTGCACCGAGAGGTTGCCGGCCGTCATCCCGAGCAGGTCCTTCAGCGAGGGGAAGGCGATCTCGTCGCGCCCGCCGAGGGTGTTGAGCGTGGCGACCACCCGCAGCCTGGCCTGCGCGTGGATCACCGGGTCGAGCTCGGGGACGGCCCCGTCGGGGCTCACATCCGCCGCCGCAGCACGACGCCGGCCGCGATGTAGCCGCCGCCGGTCAGCACGGCCGTCAGCAGCGCGTGCCAGCCGGCGCCGAGCATGACGCCCACGCCGTTGACGACCGCCGTCCACACGCCGACGAAGAACATCGGCCAGTACGTCCAGATCGCGCCGCCGGCCATGTAGAGCAGCGCGACGAGCGTCATGAAGCCGCCGCCCCACAGCAGGCCGCTCTCGGCGGCGGGGAGCTGGGGGCTGAAGCGGATGGCGATCACCGTCATGGAGACCAGGCCGGCCATCCAGGCGTAGCCGTACATCATGCCCTTGGCCGAGGTCTCGCCGCGGACCTGCGCCCCCATCTTCACCATGGCGAAGATCGCGATCGCCCCGGCCAGCGACATGCCGGCGAACAGCACCGCGATCGCCTGCGGGTGGGAGATCGGCGCGTAGGGCACGCCGTCGAGGCCGTAGTGCAGGAACAGCGCCGTGAAGCCGAGCAGCCAGGCCACGCCCCAGGGCACGTAGAGCAGCACCGGGTCGCCGTGCAGCCGCCGGACCGTGGCGGTGCGTTGCTGCTCGATCAGCCGCAGCGTCTCCTCGGGGGTGCGCGCTCCGTCGTCGTCCACCATGCTAACTCCTCTTACCCGCAAACAGGTTTGCATCATAAACCTGATGGCGACGCAAACTCAAAGCGTGGGCAAAGGGGTCGGCTAGCGCCTGGTCAGCGCCTCGGACTCCCACAGGTCGCGGTAGTAACCGGGCACCGCCACCAGCTCGTCGTGCCGTCCGCGCTGGACGACGCGGCCCTCGTCGAGCACCACGACCTCGTCCACCGCCTCCAGGCCCTTGAGCCGGTGGGTCACCAGGACGGTGGTGCGGCCGCGGATGACGTCCAGCAGGTCGGCCATCAGGCGGTCGGCGGTCTCCTCGTCGAGCGCCTCGGCGGGCTCGTCCAGCAGCAGCACGGGCGGGTCGTACAGCAGCGCCCTGGCCAGGGCCAGGCGCTGGAGCTGGCCGCCGGAGACGGTCCTGCCGTCCTCGCCGAGCTCGGCGTCCCAGCCGACGCGCTCGACCCACGGGCCGAGCCTGGCCTCCCGCACGGCCGCCGTCAGCCGCTCGTCACCGGCGTCCGGCCCGGCCAGGCGCAGGTTGTCGCGCAGGGTGGTGCGGAAGATGTACGGGTCCTGGGTGAGGCCGGTCATCAGCGTGCGGACGTCGTCGCCGGACAGGTCGCGCAGGTCGGTCCCGTTGACCCGCACGCTGCCCGACTCCGGCTCGACCAGGCGCATCAGCGCGGCCAGCAGCGTGCTCTTGCCCGCGCCGCTCGGGCCGACGATCGCCACCCGGCGGCCGGGCGTCAGGCGCAGGGAGACGCCGTCGAGCGCGGGCCTGGCGGCCTCGGGGTGGCGGACGACGAGGCCGTCGACCTCGACCGTCAGCGGAGCCGACGGCACGGGCGCGGGCGCGGCGGGCTCGGCGACCGCCGGCGCGGCGGCGCGGACCTCGCGCAGCCGCCGGATCGCGGCGGTGATCCCGGCCATGCGCTCGCCCGCCGCCGCCAGCGGCAGCACCGGCTCGAACGACACCAGCGCGGTCAGCGCGAGCACCGCCGTGGCGACGGAGCCGGCGCCCGCCCCCTGGGCGAGCAGCACGATGGCCGCCACCGTCAGGCCCTGGGCCAGCGTGCCGACCGCCAGGGCGGCGGCGTGCACGCGCGACTGGCGGCGCTCCAGCGCGGCCAGCGCCTCGTCGGCGGCCAGCGCGCCGGACAGCGCCCGCTCGCCCGCGCCGTAGGCGGCCAGGTCGGCCGAGCCGTGCACGAGGTCGGCCACGCGGGCCGCCAGCGCGGCCCTGGCCGGCGCGATCCGGGCCGACCAGCGGCGCGCGGCGGCGGCGGTCGCGGCGGGCAGCAGCACGCCCGCCACCACGAGCCCGGCCACCAGCACCAGCGCGGTCAGCGGCAGCACGAACAGCCCGATGGCGACCGCGGCCAGCCCGGTCAGCAGCGCGGCGGCGGCCGGGAGCAGCGCGCGGACCAGCAGATCCTGGACGGCCTCGGTGTCGTCCACCATGCGGCTGAGCAGGTCGGCGCCGCCGTGGCGGGGGCGCTGGGGCGGGACGAGCGCCTGGTAGAGCCGCTCGCGGGTGCCTGCCTGGGCGCGCAGGGCCACGTCGTGGCCGGTGAGCCGTTCGGCGTAGCGGAAGACGCCCTTGCCGGTCGCGAACGCCCTGGTCGCCACGATGGCCACGCTCAGCGCGGCCAGGGACGGCTGCTGCGCGGCCCTGGTGATCAGCCAGGCGGCGGCCGCGATCAGCCCCAGCCCGGCCAGGTCGGCGGCCGCCCCGGCCAGCACGGCCCAGGCCAGCCGGGTGCCCATGCGCCGGTTCATCGCGCGCTCCCCTCGGGAAGGGAGGCCGCGCTCTGCGGCTCCCGGTGACCGTCGCCGTCCGGGCGGGTGGGCGGACGGTCGCGGGTGGTGTCGGAGACGACGCGGCCCTCGTGCACCCGCACGATCCGGTCGGCCAGGTCGATCATCGCGGGCCGGTGGGCGACGATGACGGCGGTGCGCCCTCGCGCCAGCTCCGCGGTGGCGGCCACGACGGCGGCCTCGCTGCGGCCGTCGAGGCGGGCGGTGGGCTCGTCGAGCAGCAGCGCCGTGGCGTCCGGGCGGCAGAAGCCCCGGGCCAGCGCCACGCGCTGCCGCTGGCCGGCCGACAGGTTCGCGCCGCGCTCGCCGACCACGGTGTCGAACCCCTGGGGCAGGCCGTCCACGAAGTCGGCGTGCGCGGCGGCGGCCGCCCGCCGGACCTGCTCCAGGGTGGCGCCGGGCGCGCCGAGCCGGATGTTGTCGGCCACCGAGGTGGTGAACAGGTGGGGCCGCTGCGGCACGTACGCCAGGGCCGCCCGCCAGCTGTCCAGGTCCAGCTCGCGCAGGTCGGCGCCGTCGACCAGGACGCGCCCCTCGGACGGGCGCAGGAAGCCCAGGACCAGGTGGAGCAGCGTGCTCTTGCCGCCGCCGCTCTCGCCGACCAGCGCCACCCGCTCGCCGGGCGCGATGGCGAGCGTCACGTTCTCCAGGGCGGGCTCGTCCCTGCCGGGGTAGCGGACGGTCACGTTCTCCAGCCGGATCTCCGGCGCGCCGTGCCCGTCGTACCGGCGGGCCGGGCCGGACGGGCCGGACGGGTCGCCGGCGGCCTCGTCCAGGACGGCGAAGGCCGCGTCGGCGGCGGCCACCCCCTCCATGGAGGCGTGGAACCGGGTGCCCATGGCCCGCAGCGGCAGGTACGCCTCCGGCGCCAGCAGCAGCACCAGCAGCGCCGTCGTCAGGTCCAGCGAGCCGCCGAGCAGCCGCAGCCCGATCGGCACCGCCACCAGCGCCAGCGACAGCGACGCGCACAGCTCCAGCACCAGCGACGACAGGAACGCCACCCGCAACGTGCGCATGGTCGCGCTGCGGTGGGCGTCGGCGACCTGCCGGATGACCGTGGCCTGGTAGCGGGCCCGCCCGAAGGCGCGCAGCGTGGGCAGCCCGCGCACCACGTCGAGGAAGTGCCCGCCGAGCCGCGACAGGGCGTGGAACTGCCGCTCGGTGACCGTCTTGGTGGTCATGCCGACCAGCGCGCCGAAGACGGGGATCAGCGGCAGCGTCACCAGGACGATCACCGCGCTGCCCAGGTCGGCGGTGAACAGCCGGACCAGCACGGCCACCGGCACCACGGCCGCCACCGCGATCGAGGGCAGGTAGCCGGTCAGGTAGGCGTCGAGGCCGTCCAGGCCGCGGCCGGTCAGCGTGACCAGCTCGCCCGACCGGTGACCGGTCAGCCTGGACGGGCCCAGCTCGCCCAGGCGGGCCAGCAGCCGGTGGCGCAGCGCGGACTTCACGCCCGTCGCGGTGCGCCCGGCGAAGACGCCCTGCGTCCAGGCCAGCAGCGCCCGGACGCCCACGACGGCGGCCAGCGCCCCCAGCGCGGCGGCGGTGAACCGGCCCGACAGCACGCCGGCCAGCAGCTCGGCCTGCGCGAGCACGAGCAGCCCGGCGAGCACGGCCGCGACCATGGTGACGGTCAGGTGGCGGCGCACCGAGCGCTCGGCCCGCATGAGCCGCAGAAGATCCTTATGCACGTGGCCTTCAGAAGAACGAGGGGAGCGGGACGGCGCCCTTACCTGGCCGGAAAGTCCGCCATACCCATACTTGCGCGCCCAGCATGATCGGCGCGAACGGCAACGCCATGACACTGAGCACATTCAACGTAGCCGCCGGCGCGCTGTGCTCTAGCAAGTACGGCATCGCCCCCGCCAGCAGGCCGACCGCGGGCAGCGCGGCCACCAGCCCGGACAGCAGCAGCGCCCGCCCCGTCCGCACGGCCCCGAACGCGCCCGGCTCCCGCCAGGCCAGGAACGTCCACCCGTGGAAGGCGAACAGCAGGGTGACCAGCACGCCCAGCAGCACCCCGACCGGATGCACCGGCGAGGAGGCGAAACCGGTAGCGGCGGCGTGCAGCGCCATGCCCCACCCGAACGACAACCCCAGCGACCCGAACGCGATCATCGCGTCCCAGAAGCCGCGCCACCGCGCGCCGTCCAGCCGCCGCCGGAACCACAAGCCGGCGTCGCGCACGATCCAGCTCAGCAGCATGGCCACCACCAGCGGGTAGAGCCCGAACAGCACCTGGCCCTCCAGGCGCGGGTACACCCCGAACAGCGTCCCGGCCACCGCCACCAGCCACACCTCGTTGGCCAGCACGAACGGCGCCATCGCGGCCACCATGCGGTCGCGGTTGCCGCGTGTCCTGCCCAGCACCGGCAGCAGCAGGCCGACGCCGAGGTCGAAGCCCTCCAGGGCGAAGTACCCGGCCAGCAGCACCGCGAAGAACAGGAACCAGATCACTTCCATGTCAGCACTCCTAGTAGCTCATCGCCGGGGCGGGCTCGGCGCCGGCCTGGACCGCCCCGAGGTCGAGGTCACGCGGGCCGCGCCGGACGACCCGGGCGATGAGGACGTAGTCGACGACCGCCAGCAGCCCCAGGACGCCGGCGAACCCGATCAGCGAGGCCGTGACCATGCCCGAGGTCAGGCCGGGCGTCAGGGCGTCGGCCACGGTGAGCTTGTGCCAGACCATCCACGGCTGGCGGCCGATCTCCCTGGCCATCCAGCCCAGGATCGCCAGCGCGAACGGCACCGGGGTCATCACGATCAGCACGGTGTGCGTCCACCGCCAGCGCGGCAGCCAGTAGATGAGCGGCAGGAGCACGAACAGCAGCACGAACCCCAGGAGCTGGCCGATCTCGATCATGAGGCCGAGCGGCACCCCGGCGCCCGCGTCGCCGTCGAACTTGCCCTCCTGGACGCCGCCGAACTGCGCGTACCCGAACCCCAGGGCCAGGAAGGCGCCGACCGCCGCCACGCCGACGCCCGTGCGCAGCGACCTGGCGAAGAACAGCGTCTCGCGGGTACGCCGCCGCAGCTGGTACGCGCTGGCCCCGGCCAGCACCAGGCCGCCGGTCAGCAGCCCCGCGCCGATGACGTGGGGGAAGGAGAAGATCAGCGTCTTGTTGGTGAGCAGGGCGCCGAAGTCGACCAGCTCCAGCCGGCCGTTCCTGACCACCGAGCCGGCCGGGTTCTGCAGGAAGGAGTTGGCGACCATGATGAAGAACGCGCTGGCGTACGCGGTCAGCGTCACCAGCCAGATGCAGGCCAGGTGCAGCCACTTGGGCAGCCGCCCCCACCCGAAGATCCACAACCCGAGGAACGTGGACTCCAGGAAGAAGGCCACCAGCGTCTCCATGGCCAGCGGCGCGCCGAACACGTCTCCGGCGTAGTGGGACAGCCCGCTCCACGACAGCCCGAACTGGAACTCCATCACCAGGCCGGTGACGATGCCCAGGGCGTAGTTGATGACGTAGATCTGCCCCCAGAACCGCGTCATGCCGCCGTGCAGCGCGCTGCCGGACAGCACGTGGCGGGTGTGCATGAGCGCCACGACCGGCGCCAGCCCGAGCGTGAGCACGACGAACAGGAAGTGCAGGCTTCCCGTCACGGCGAACTGCGTGCGGGCGAGTTCGAGTACGTCCATTCGATCGACTCCGTTGTTGTGTCTACCTACATATAGGCAGCCTACATGTAGACTGGCTACATGGCGAACGGTTGTCTAGGATCTGGAGCATGAATCCAGACGCGCTGCGCGGGCACATGGACGCGTTGCTGCTCTCGGTGCTGGAGCGGGAGCCGCTGCACGGCTACGCCATCATCGAGGCGCTCCAGGAGCGCAGCGGGGGCGCGCTGAGCGTGCCCACCGGCACCGTCTATCCGGCGCTGCGGCGGCTGGAGCGGGTCGGCTACCTGGCCAGCGAGTGGGCCACGGTGGGCGGGCGCAAGCGGCGCACGTACCGGCTGACCGACCCGGGCAGGAAGCAGCTCGAAGGGGAGCGGTCGGCCTGGCGCGAGTTCACCAGCGTGATCGGCGGCGTGCTCCAGGCCGACACCCGGGCCGACGCGCGGGCCTCAGGCTGAGGAGACCGAGGAGGTCGAGGAGGCTCAGGAGGCCGAGGAGGCCGGGGCGGGCCGGCGGGTGCGGCTGACCCGCAGGCAGCGCGTCGCGCCGTAGATCTGCAGGCCCCAGAACGCGGTGGTGACCAGGTTCGCCAGGAACGCGGGCAGGTAGCCGGTCATCGTGCCCGGACCGGGCGGGCTGTAGGACAGCACGAGGCTCATCGCGCCGCCGAGCGGCAGCATGCCCCACACGACGATGCCCAGCGACCGGGTGACCAGGTGCGGGCGGCGGATCCAGCGGGCGCCGCGGCCCAGCGCCAGCAGGGCGAGGCCGCCGTACAGGCCGGTGGCGAGCTGGCAGACGTCGAGCAGCTTCGAGATCAGGTGGTACCAGGCCGGACGGCCCATCCACAGCGCCGGGTCGGCGGGGTAGGTGCGCCACACCATCGACCACATGAGCGCGGTCAGCGGGACGCTGATGAACAGCAGCAGGCCCAGCCGCCGCCCGGCCGCGGCGGTCAGCTCGCTCTGGTAGCCGGGGGCGATCTCGGTGACCGGGCCGAACTCCGCCACCGCCAGCCGCTCGGCCTCGGCGCGGTCGAGGCCGTCGGCCTCCAGGGCGTCGGCGGTGTCGGACAGGCTGTCGCGGGCCTCGACGACCAGGTCGCGCTTCGCGCCGGACGGGCCGGAGAGCGCGCGATCGAGGTCGGCCACATAGTCGTCGATCCGCATGATCCCAGTCTACGGACCGCGCCGCCGATGGCCTATCAGGGAAGACCCCGATATTTCGCGCCGCGACTTGATATGTCGGAAAAATCCTACGTATAGTGTCCGACATGCTGATTTCCGGGATCCTCACCGTCACCGTGCCCGTCGCCGACCAGGCGCGGGCGCTCGACTTCTACACCGGCGTGCTCGACTTCGAGGTGCGCACCGACAACCCGTTCCCGATGGGCCGCTGGCTCACCGTCGCGCCCAAGGGCGCGGCGACGGCGCTCCTGCTGGCCTCCTGGTTCCCCGACATGGCCCCCGTCGGCGGGCTCGTGGTGGCCGCGCCCGACCTCGACGCTCTGGCCGCCCGGCTCGCCGCGCACGACGTCGCCTTCGAGGGGCCGAGCGCGCAGGCGTGGGGACGCCAGCTGCTCTTCCAGGACCCGTTCGGCAACGGGTTCGTGGTCAGCCAGGCATGACCGCCGACCACGTCTTCACCGCGCTGGCCAGCCCGGCCCGGCGCGAACTGCTGCGCCTGCTGCTCCAGGAGGGCCCCCAGCCCGCCGGGCGGCTGGCCGAGCGCTTCGACATGAGCCGGCCCAGCGTCTCGGAGCACCTCAAGGTGCTCAAGGACGCCGGGCTCGTGGCCGAGGCCCGCAAGGGGCGCGAACGGCACTACCAGCTGGAGGCCGAACCGCTCATGGAGATCCGCGACTGGCTCACCCCGTACGAGAGGTTCTGGCGCGAGAAGCTGACCGGCCTGTCCGCGCTGCTCGACGAGATGGAGGACGAGGATGGCTGACGACCGGACCGCGATCAGGCTGGACGAGTTCCTCAAGCACCCGCCGGCCAAGGTGTGGCGGGCGCTGACCGATCCCGAGCTGATGGCCCGCTGGCTGATGCCCAACGACTTCCGGCTGGAGGTGGGCCACCGGTTCACCTTCACCACCCAGCCGAGGAAGGCGGTGGGGTTCGACGGGACGGTCCACTGCCAGGTGCTGGAGTTCGAGGCGGAGAAGCTGCTGCGGATCAGCTGGAGCGACCGCAAACAGGCCGACTGGACGGTCACCTGGCGGCTGGTGCCGGAGGGCCGGGGCACCCGGCTGTTCCTCGACCACGAGGGCTTCGACCCCGACGACCCCACCCAGCAGCTCTCCCGCCGGATCATGGGCGGCGGCTGGCCCCGGCACTTCACCGTCATCGGCGACCTGGCCGCCACCCTCTGATCCAGCTTCCTGCACGGCCGGCTTTCTGTACGGCCGGCTTTCTGTACGGCCGGGTTCCTACATGGCCGGGTTCCTACATGGGCGGGAGCTCGCGGGTCAGGCGCGAGCTCCACGGGCACCAGTGGCCGCCCGGCAGGAACGCGCCGCCGGCCTCGTCGAGGTGGTCCTCCACGTAGGTCATGCTCGCGTCGCAGACCTCGATGGCCACGTCGAAGAAGCCGATCGTCTCGGGCCGCAGGTGGTAGCTCCACCGGGCGTTGTAGGCGACGGGCCGCTTGACGATGCGGCCGTGCACGTGCGGACGCTCGTCGGTGGCGCCGGCGAGCAGGTCGCGGGCGTGCTGGATCGAGCTGGGGTCGGTGAGCTGGATGACGAACCGGGACCAGCCGCCGGTGTCGGTGAACTCGAAGTACGCCTCTCCGGCCGCCTGGGCCGGGACGGCTCCCGCCGCGGCGAGCAGGACGGCGGACGCCAGCACAGCACTGATCTTGGTGACGATGCGGGGCACGGGGGACACCTCCGAAACTGTCGGCCGCACTCTGCGGCTCGTCACCCAAAGTAATCGAATGAATGCGCAAAGTCACTACGACGGAAGCCGGAGGTGGATCATGACCTGCGCGGCCACCTCCTGCGGCGACCGGCCGTCGGTGTCCAGGCGCACGTCGCCCGCCCCCGCGCGGTCCAGGGCTGCGGCCTCCCGCGCCGCCCGTCCGGCCACGGCCCGCAGGGCGTCCGGGCCGAGCCCGCGCAGCTCGTCGCCGGGTGTGGCCGGGCCGCCTCCCCGGCCGCGCAGCAGCACGCGTTCCAGCAGCGTGGCGGGGGAGGCGTGCAGCCGGAACACGGTCGGAGTCAGGCCGGGAAGCAGGCGGGTGCAGGCGCGGACGGCCTCGTCGGAGTCCGCGCCGCCGGAGACGACCAGGCATTCGGCCCCGGCCGCCCGGTACCCGTCCCACAGCGCGGCCAGGCCGCCGGCCCTGAGCCGGCGGCCCTCCTCAGGCGTGGACGGGCGCAGCGCGGAGATCTGCCGCAGATCGACGTAGGCGGCCCGTACGCCCGACCGGTGGACGCGGCTGAAGACCTCGTAGCCGACCGTCGACTTCCCGGCCGCCGTCGCCCCCGAGAACCACACCAGGGGAACCGGCGCACCGGCACCGGCACCCCCGCCCCGAACAGCCGAGGCGGGCGCCGGCCCGGCGACGGGTGCGGTGAGGGGGACGGTTACGTGGGCGCGGGCGGGCGCGGGTGCGGTGACAGGTTCGGTGACATAGGCGGGGGTGGGCGGCGGCCATCCGCCCAGCCGGTCGAGCACCAGCCGGGCCGTCTCGGCCACCGTCCGGCCGCCGGTGTCCACGCACAGGTCGGCGTACCGGCTGCGGTCCTGCTCGACGGCCTCGGCCACGGCCGCCTCCACCAGGTCCGGACGCCAGCCGCGTCCCAGGAACCGCTCCCGCAGCTCCGCGTGGGGGACCCGCAGCCGGCACACGGTGAACGCCGCGCCGGGCAGCAGCGCGGTGTACTCGCCGACCTCCTCGGGCGTGTCCACGAAACCGGCCAGCACCAGGCAACGCATCCCGGCGCGCCTGAACCCGGGCCACAGGGCCGCCAGGTTGCGCGCCCGCAGGCGATGCGTGCCGCCCTCCGGCGCCGGATGACACAGGGCGATCTGGTCGGTGTCGAGGAACGCCGCCTTGACGCCGCTGCGGCCCAGCCGGTCGAAGATCTCCCAGCCGGCCGAGGACTTGCCGGCGCCCGTGGGGCCCGTCAACCACAGCAGCGGCAGCGGATCGTTGCTCACCGGCGCGACCCTAGCGAGCCCGGTCCGCCGCCCGCCACCGCATTTCGGCCCGCCCGCTGATGGATGACCGGACCGCCCGGCCCGGCTACTGGTGCAGGACCGGGTTGTGGTGGACCGCCTGGCGGGCCGCGTGCGAGGTGGAGCTCCACAACACCGCCGCCGCCGTCAGCGCCGCGAGCAGGGTGCACCAGGCGACCGCGCGTCCGAGGCGCATGCCGTACCCCCACAGCAGCCACGACAGCGACAGCCACCAGTGCTCACCGGCCTGGCGGCGCATCTCCATGGCGGCGAAGGCGAAGTCCGCCGAGGTGTCGCGGTCCTCGATCCGGCCGCGCAGCTCGGCGTAGAGGGAGGCCAGCAGGTCGGGGGTGGGGGGCGAGCCGCCGGCGGCGTCCCAGCCGCGCAGGGCGTGCTCGTCGGCCAGCGCGCTGCGCCGCGAGATCCAGCGCAGCATCGGACGGCGCAGGCTGACCCGCACCCCGCGCGGCGTGAGCGCGAACGTGCAGTTCCTGACCCGCACCCCGGCCGGGTGCGTGAGCCCGGCGAAGCCGCATCCCGACAGGTCGAGGCCGGTCAGCGTGAGGCTGGCGGCGTCCACCTGGCGCAGCGAGCTCAGCATCGACAGGCCCTTGCCGGTCACCGAGGCGGGCCCGTGCAGCACGGCGCCCTCCAGGTCGGCGCTGGAGTCGGTCAGCCGCACGGTGGCGGCCCCGAAGACCTCGGCCCGCCGCAGGTCCACCCCGCAGCGCGCGACCGTCACGTCGAGCAGGCCGTCGGCGCGGGTGCGCGCGGCCGAGAGCCTGCCGGAGGCCGACAGGTAGGCGTCCCCGGCGAAGTGGGCGTAGTCGAACCCCGCCTGTCCGCGCACCTTGCGGAAGGAGAGGGTCCGGCCGAACCTGGCCCCGCGGAACGTGGCGCCGGTGCCCAGACGGGCGTCGTCGAAGGTGGCGTACCCGTCGAACCGGGCGCCCTCGCAGGAGAGCCCGTGCTCGAAGACGGCCTGGCCGAACAGCGCGTCGCGGGACATGACGGCCCGGTCCAGCGAGACGTGCCCACGGACGCGTACGCCGTGGAAGGACAGCTCGCGCGTGAACCTGGCCGCCGCCAGCGACACGTTCCCCTCGAAACGGGCCCCGAAGAAGGAGGCGAGCCGCTCGAACCTGGCTCCGTCGAGCGACACGTCCCCGGCGAACGTCACGCCCGACAGCCTGACGTCGCCGGTGAACCTGGCCCGGTCGAGCCGGGCGCGGCCCGGTCGGCAACTCGTCGCCTCCAGGACCCGCGCGAGCAGGTCGCCGTTGACGGTGGTGCCGCGGAGGTCGAGCAGCCTGCCGGGGGACAACCGGGCGAGGACGGCGGGCAGGTCCTCGGCCGGCAGATGCGCCAGGCACAGGCCGGACGGCTGTTGGGCGATTCCGGGGCAGGCAGCAGAAAACGCGCAGGTGACCCAGTCCATGCACTGGTCATACCCGCGTGCCGCCAATGTCAAGGTTCGATGATTTAATGTTCTATCCACTTTTGTGTGGAAATATGCGGGCAATAATCCCTCTAAAGTGCCGGTCATGCGCGTTTTATCCCGAGCAGTACTCGCTGCCCTCGTGGCGGGCGCCCTGACCGCCACCCCGGCCCTCGCCGACACGGCGGCGGCGCCCTGTGACACCCCGGCCGACCGCCGCGTCGCCGAGGTGCAGGGCAGCGGCGACACCGGCCCCCTGACCGGCCAGACCGTACGGGTCGAAGGCATCGTGACCGGCGACTTCCAGCGGACCGACCAGCTCAGCGGCTTCTTCCTCCAGGACCCGCGGCCGGACGCCGACCCCCGGACCTCCGAGGGCCTGTTCGTCTTCGCCCGCGAGTCCTTCAAGGACGTCAGGACCGGCGACCGCGTCCTGGTCACCGGCAAGGCCACCGAGTTCAACGGCTGGACCGAGCTGTCCCCGGTCACCGCCGTGGACGTCTGCGGCACCGGGAGCGTGGCGGCGCAGCCGTACACGCTGCCCCCGGCCGCGGACGGCCTGGAGGCCGTCGAGAACATGCTGCTCACCTTCCCGCAGCCGCTCACCGTGGACGACAACTACAACCTGGGCCGCTTCGGCGAGGTCACGGTGTCGGCGCACGGCCGGCTGTACCAGCCCACCGACCGGCCCGGCGTGGACCCCGCCGGCGACACGCGCCGCTCGCTGCTCATCGACGACGGCTCCAACCGGGAGAACCCGGCGACGCTGCCGCCCGTCACGCGGGCGGGCGCCGTGGCCGCCGGCGTCACCGGCGTGCTCGGGTACGGCTTCGGCGAGTACCGCCTCCAGCCCACCAAGCCGATCGCCTACCTGGACGCCAACCCGCGCACGCCGCGCCCCTTCCCGGTGGTGGGCAACGTGACGGTGGCCTCGTTCAACACCCTCAACTGGTTCACCACCATCGGCTCGCGCGGCGCGAGCAACGCCAACGAGCAGCAGCGGCAGCTCGCCAAGCTGGTGGCCGCGCTGAAGGGCCTGGACGCCGACGCGGTCGCCCTCATGGAGGTCGAGAACAACGGCCAGACCGCGCTGCAGGCGCTCGTGGACGCCGTCAACGCCGAGGTCGGCGCCGGCACGTACGCGGCCCTCAGCCACCCCCACCCCGGCACGGACCTCATCCAGGTCGGCCTGATCTACAAGCCGGGCAAGCTCACCCCGGTCGGCGAGACCAGGGCCTCCCAGGACCCCGTCTTCAGCCGTCCGCCGCTGATCCAGACCTTCCGCAGGAAGGGCGGCGGCCAGCCGTTCACCATGATCGTCAACCACCTCAAGTCCAAGGGCAGCTGCCCGGCCGACGGCCCCGACGCCGACCAGGGCGACGGCCAGAGCTGCTGGAACCCCACCCGCGTCAAGCAGGCGCAGGCGCTGCTCGGCATCATCGGCGACCAGGACCTGCCCAACCCGCTGGTGCTCGGCGACCTCAACGCCTACGGCGAGGAGGACCCGATCGACACGCTGGAGGCCGGCGGCCTGACCAGCCTCACCAAGCGGTTCGTGCCGCAGGCGCAGCGCTACAGCTACCTGTTCGACGGCCTGGCCGGCGAGCTCGACCACGCCTTCGCCGGCAAGCAGCTGCTCAAGCGGGTGACCAGCACCACGATCTGGCACATCAACTCCGACGAGCCGCGCATCCGCGACTACAACACCGAGTTCAACCCGCCCGGCCTCTACCAGCCGGACGCCTACCGCTCCTCCGACCACGACCCCCTGGTGATCGGCCTGACCCTGCCCGGCGGCCACTGACCCGTGCGGAAGGCGCGGCCCGCGGGCCGCGCCTTCCGGCGTCCCGGATCGCCGCCCGCAGCGGGGTTGCGCGCCTCCAGGGCATGGAATGCTGGTGGGGGGTACGTGGTTGACACGGTTGCAATTTCACCGAAGAGCGAGGAGCCACTTGTGGCGACCATCGAAGTAACAGAGAAGAACTTCAACGACATCGCCGACAAGGGCATCGTGCTGCTCGACTTCTGGGCGACGTGGTGCCCGCCGTGCAAGAAGTTCGGGCCGATCTTCGAAGCGGCCTCCGACAAGCACGACGACATCACCTTCGGCAAGATCGACACTGACGCGGAGCAGGCGCTCGCGCAGGGCTTCGACATCACCTCGATCCCCACGCTGATGGCGATCCGCGACGGCATCGTGGTCTTCGCCCAGGCCGGCGCGATCCCGGGCCCGGCCCTGGAGGACCTCATCCGCCAGGTCCGCGCCCTCGACATGGACGCGATCCGGGCCGAGCTCAGCGAGGAGCTGAAGAACGCCGAGCAGAACTGACCCCGGCGGGCCCCGCCTGCACGGCGGGGCCCTCGCGTCGCCCGGCCCGCGCCAGGGCGGCGGCCAGCGGGAACACCGCGATCACCACGAGCGTGCCGGGCAGCCCGGCCAGGCGTGACAACGCGCCCGCCACGCCCAGCCCGATCCCGCCGCCGACGAAGAACGTCAGGTTCAGCAGGCCCATCGCGCCGCCGCGCCGCTCCACCGGGAAGCTCGCCGACATCCGGGCCGTGATCACCACCTGGGCCAGCGAGAACGCCGGGAACCCGAGCGAGGCGGCCACCACCAGCAGCACCGCGGCCCACCCCGCCGGCCCACCATGCCCACCCGGCCCGCCCGGCCCGTCCTGCCCGTCCTGCCCGCCGGTGAGCGCCCCGGCGAGCCCCGCCGCCACCAGGCTGAGCGCGAACGCCGCGGCCACGGCGGGCAGCAGCCACGACCGGGTGCCCGCGATCCTGGCCAGCGCCACGCCCACCAGCGCGCCCGGCAGCAGCCAGGCGCCGATCGTCAGCACGCTCCACCCGTGCACCCCGGCCAGGAGTTGCGGGGCGGCCCACATGGTGGCGAACAGGCCGCCGTACACGCCGACGCCGATCAGGGCGGCCCCGCGGAAGACCCGGTCGGCCGGCAGGTCACGCGGGACGAACCCGCCCGCCGCCGTACGGGTGCGCCGGACCAGCGCGGCCCCCGCGACCACCGCCACCACCCCGGCCAGCGCCGCGACCGGCCAGGTCAGCCCCAGGTTGGCCGACTGGACGAGCACGAGGAACGCCGACACGCCCGCCGCCAGCAGCCCCGCGCCCACGACGTCCACCCGGCCGCCCGACCCCGCCCGCCGCGCCACCGGCAGGCAGAACGGCACCGCCACCAGCGCCAGAGCGGGCAGCGCGAGCGTGAGCCGCCACGACAACGCCTGGGTGACCAGCCCCCCGGCCAGCGTCGCGCCCGCCGAGAAGACTGCCATCGCGCTGCCGAACCAGGCCAGCACCGCCTGACGCCGCTCCGGCTCTGCTGTGGCCGCCAGGTTCAGCGCGACCGCCGACAGCCCGCCCGACCCGGCCGCCAGCACCGCCCGCGCCGCCACGAGCGCGGCCAGCGACGGCGCCGCCAGGCAGGCCAGCGCCCCGAGCGCCAGCACCGCCGAGCCGAGCAGCAGCGTGCGGCGCACCCCCCACGCGTCCGACAGGCGCCCGAACAGCGCCGTCCCGATGCCCAGCGCCAGCGCGTGCGCGGTCAGCACCCACACCACCGCGCCAGGTCGCGCCCCCAGCGCGGCGGCGACGTCCGGCAGGGCCACTCCGGCCGCCGTGACGCCGAACACGGCCGGGCCGAAGAGCGCGCCCAGCCTGATCCCGATCGATCCACTCCCGTTCATGCGGGACAGTCCATCGCGGGAAGAGCGGGCGAACCAGGAGACGTTCTCCTGGACAGTCATCACGGATCATGATGAATGGAGACACCGTGGAGCTGCGGCAGCTCGCCTACTTCGTCGCCGTCGCCGACGAGGGCGGCTTCGGCCGGGCCGCCGAGCGGCTGCATATCGTGCAGCCCGCGGTCAGCCAGCAGGTGAGCAGGCTGGAACGCGAGCTGGGCGCCCGCCTGTTCGACCGGTCGACCCGGCACGTGCGGCTGACCGAGGCGGGGGAGCGGCTGCTGCCCGAGGCCCGCGAGGTGCTCGCCGCGGCCGAACGGGCCCGCCGGGCGGTCACCGGCCACCTGGCCGAGTCCACCGTGCGGCTCGGCGTGTCCGCCGCGCCCGGCACCCGCCTGTACCCGATGCTCGACCGGCTCGACCCCGGCCTGCGGGTCCGGCTCAGCAAGCAGGGGCTGGCCGAGCGGCTGGCGGCGGTGCGCTCCGGCGACCTGGACGCCGCCCTGGTGCGTCTCGTGGACGCCGCGCCCGGCCTGGAGTTCTTCCCCGCCTGGACCGAGCCGCTGGTCGTGGCGCTGCCCGCCGGCCATCCGCTGGCCGGCTCCGGCACCCTCAGCCTCGCCCAGCTGGGCGACCTGCCCGTACGGCTCGCCCCCCGCGAGCGCAACCCGTCCTTCCACGACCTGGTCACCGGGGCCCTGGCGCGGGCGGGCGTGGACCCGCCGCGCGGCCCGGCCTTCACCGGCCTGCACGACACGCTCATCGACCTGGCCTCGGGCCCGCCGTCGTGGACGCTGTTCTACCCGGTCTTCGACGACCTGCCGCCGATCCGCGGCGTGGCCTACGCCGGCCTGGACGAGCCCGAGGTGCGCACCTACCTCGCCGTGCCGCCCGGTCCGCCCACGGCCCGGGTACGCCGGGTCCTGGCCGCCCTGGCCTGACCGCGGGCCGCGACCGGGCCGTCCGTCAGGGCTTGCGGGCGACGCCGACGTAGCCGACGTCGGTGCCGCTCGTCAGGGCGGGCGGCTCGGTGGGACGCCAGTCCTGGGGGAAGACCAGGCCGGGGTCGGCCAGCTCGTAGCCCTCGAAGAAGGCCAGGATCTCCTTGTCGGTCCGCAGGCTCAGCGCGGCCGTGGCCTGGTTGTAGACCTCCAGCGCCTGCGGGGTGGTGTCGGGCCTGGCGTCGATGGCGTGGCTGATCACCAGGTGGCTGCCGGGGGCGCTGACCTCGCGCAGCCGGGCCACGATCGGGTGGGCCTGCTCGTCGGGGATGAAGTGCAGGATCGCCAGCATGAGGAAGGCCACCGGCCGGTCGAAGTCGATCAGCGCGCCCAGCTTGTCCAGCAGGGTGTCCACCTCGCGGATGTCGGCCTGCAGGATGTCGACGTTGTCCGTACGGGCCAGCAGCGCCCGGCCGTGGACGCACACCACCGGGTCGTAGTCGACGTAGACCACGCGGGCCTCGGGCGCGATCTCGTGCGTGTTGCCCTGGGTCGGCAGCCCGGCGCCCAGGTCGACGATCTGCCGTACGCCCGAGTCCACCAGATGCCGCACGGCCCGCCGCAGGAACGCCCGGTTGGAGCGGGCGGCCTCCTTGGTGTTGGGGAACACCTTGAGGATCTGCTCGGCCGCGGCGCGGTCGGCCGCGAAGTTGTCCTTGCCGTCGAGGTAGTAGTCGTACATCCGCGCGACGTTGGGGACGTTGGGGTCGACCCCCTCGGGGGCACTGTCCACGATTTCTCCCGAAATTTCGGTCCTTCGGGTGATCATAGCCGCGCCGACCCCGCCCGCACCGGAATTCGGTTCGGTTGTCCGCGCGGCGCGCGTCACGAACACGCGCCACGCGGAACCGGCCCAGCCTGGGAGCACGCCGCCCTCAGCGCTGCGGCTCCCGGTACGGCTCAGCCCCGATAGTGCATCCCCGATACTGCGTCTCCGATACTGCGTCAGCCCCGGTACAGCTCGGCCACGCGGAAGGCGAGGTCGAGCGACTGGCCGCGGTTGAGCCGCGGGTCGCAGGCCGTCTCGTAGCGGGTGCCGAGGTCGCCCTCGACGATCTCGTGGCCGCCGCCCACGCACTCGGTGACGTCGTCGCCGGTGAACTCGATGTGGATGCCGCCCGGGTGGGTGCCGAGCGCGCGGTGGACCTCGAAGAACCCCGCCACCTCGTCGAGCACGTCGTCGAAGTGGCGCGTCTTGTGCCCGCTGGGCGCCTCGAAGGTGTTGCCGTGCATCGGGTCGCAGATCCAGGCCACCTGGGCGCCGGCGGCCGTGACCTCCTTGACCAGGGTGGGCAGGTGCTCACGGATCTTGGACGCGCCCATCCGGGTGATGAACGTGAGCCGGCCGGGCTCGTTGTCCGGGTTGAGCTTCTGGATCAGCGCCAGCGCCTCCTCCGGCGAGGTCGTCGGCCCGAGCTTGACGCCGATCGGGTTGCGGATGCCGGCGAAGAAGTCGACGTGCGCGCCGTCGAGCTGACGGGTGCGCTCGCCGATCCAGACCATGTGCGCCGAGACGTCGTAGGGCAGGCCGGTGCGCGAGTCGATGCGGGTGAGCGCCCGGTCGTAGTCGAGGATGAGCGCCTCGTGGGAGGAGTAGAACTCGACCGTGTGGAACTCCTCGGGCTCGGCCCCGCAGGCCCGCATGAAGGCCAGCGCCTGGTCGATCTCGCGGGCCAGCTGCTCGTAGCGGCGCCCGGCGGGCGACTCGGCCACGAAGTCCTGGTTCCAGGCGTGGACCTGGCGCAGGTCGGCGTAGCCGCCCTTGGTGAAGGCGCGCGCCAGGTTGAGCGTCACCGCCGAGGAGTGGTACGCCTTGAGCAGCCGCCACGGGTCGGGCTCGCGGGCTTCGGGGGTGAACTCGAACCCGTTGACCATGTCGCCCCGGTAGGCCGGCAGCTCCACGCCGTCGCGGATCTCGGTGCCCTTCGACCGCGGTTTGGCGAACTGGCCCGCCACCCGGCCGATCTTCACGACCGGCACCTTCGCCGCGTAGGTCAGCACGATCGCCATCTGCAGCAACGTCTTGAGCTTGTTGCGCACGTTGTCGGCGGTCGCGCCGGAGAAGGTCTCGGCGCAGTCGCCGCCCTGCAGGACGAACGCCTCTCCGCGCGAGACGGCCGCCAGCTGCCTCTTGAGCTGGTCGCACTCGCCGGCGAAGACGAGCGGGGGCAGGCCGCCGAGCTCGGCGACGACCTTGTCGAGCTCACCGCGATCGGGCCAGTCGGGCTGCTGGGCCGCTGGGAGGGCTCGCCAGGAATCGAGATCCACGAGATTGCTGCTCACGAGATACGAGGGTATTCCACTGACCCGGCCCCACCGACCCCCTTGTCCACGTTGTGAGAATGCATTTATCAGCTTTCGGGAGACTTCACATGCTCAGGCAGCACCCCGAGGCCGATGAAACGCCGCGGCAGCCGGTTGAACAGCGGGATCCTGGTCAGGTCGCGCGGCATCCCGGACGCGTCGAACCGCCGCCCCAGCGCCGGCGTGATCACCTGGTTCTGCACCAGCCGCTGGGCCGCCTGGGTGACCCGCGTGGGCAGCATGCGCCGCCGCTGCAGCCGGTGCAGGAGGGACTCGGGGATCGGCAGGCCCGCGGCCAGCGGCGCGGCCAGCAGGTTGGCGGCGGCCACCGCGTCCTGGACGGCCAGGTTGATGCCCACCCCGAACACCGGCGACATGGCGTGCGCCGCGTCCCCGATGCACAGGAAGCCGGGGCGGTGCCAGCGGCGCAGCCGGTTGAGCGCGACCGTGAGCACGCTGACGTCGTCGAAGCCCTCGATCTGCCCGACGCGGCCGGCCAGGTACGGCAGCAGCGTGGCCACCGGCCGCCTGAGGGCGTCGATGCCCTGCTCGGTCAGCCGCCCGAAGCCGCCCTTGGGGATCAGGTAGGCGAGCTGCCAGTAGGTCTCGCGGTTGATGGCGACCATCATGTGGCCGCTGGAGACGCGCAGGAACGTGTCGTCGGGGTCGTCGTCGTGCCGGGGGAGACGGAACCAGACCACGTCCATCGGCGCGTGCAGGTCCTGGGGCACCAGGCCGGCGCGGGCGCGCAGCGCCGAGTGCCGTCCGTCGGCCGCCACGGTCAGCGTGGCGCGCAGCTCGTGTTCGCCGGACGGGTCGCGGTAACGCACCCCGCGCACGGCCCCGCCCTCCCGGATCAGGTCGTGGGCCTCGGCGTTCATCAGCAGCCGGAAGTTCGGGTACGCGCTCGCGGCCGAGGTGACCAGCTTGAGGAAGTCCCACTGGGGGACGAACGCGATGTAGTCGTAGCCGCCCGGCAGGCCGCGCAGGCTGGCGAGCCTGATGTCGCCGGTGTCGGTCACCAGCCGCAGCTCGTGGGCCTTGCGGTGGGGCAGCCTCAGGAAGTCCTCCGCCAGGCCGAGCTCGGCCAGCACGCGCAGGGTGGAGGGGTGGATCGTGTCGCCGCGGAAGTCACGCAGGAAGTCGGCGTGCTTCTCCAGCAGCGTGACCTCGACGCCGGCCCTGGCCAGCAGCAGTCCGAGCACGGCCCCGGCGGGGCCGCCTCCGGCTATCACACACGTCATAATTCATCACCCAATGAGATTGTGTCACGTCCCCGGAAATGAGCAAGCCCCCGCGCCGCTCCGGCGGGCCCGGAGCGGCGGTGGGGGGAGCCGGGTCAGGAGGGGAGGGGCGGACGGCCGTAGCGGGCCGTCCAGGCCGTGTAGACCGGGCTGCGGGCCGCCACGGCGGCGTGGGCCGCGCGGGCGCTCTCCAGCAGCGCCGGCGCGTGCGCGGCGAACGACGACCGCCAGATGAGCACCTGACGCATCCACAGCGGGTTCCCGCGCAGCGGCAGCACCGACACCCGCTCGCCCGGGTCGTAGAGCGCCTGGCAGGCCGACACCGCGTGCCCGGCCGCGATCAGCTCCCGCCGCACCCCGGCCTCCACGAGCTGGTACCGCCCGCGCGGCGTGAACCCGGCCCGCCGGCACGCCTCCAGCAGGTGCTCCGGCCAGCCCATCCCGTCGGGCGGCGGCAACACCCACGGCTCGCCCGCCAGCTCGGCCAGCTCCACCTCGGCACGCCCGGCCAGCGGATGGGCGGCGGGCAGCGCCACGAACACCGGCTCGACCGCCACCACGCCCATCCCCATGGCCGGGCCGAGCCGCAGCTCGTGGTCGGGGTAGTCGGCCACCAGCGCCACGTCGAGCCGCCCGTTGGCCACCATGTCCACCAGCACCCGGACGTAGTGCTCGGTCTGCAGCGTGATCCGCGCCTCGGGCAGCGCGCCCGCCAGGTTCGCGACGAGCGGCACGACGACGGGGTTCTCGAAGCCGCCCACCCGGATCGCCTGCCCGGCCAGCTCGTACGGCCCCGCCGCCAGCAGGTCGTCCACGCCGGCGAGCACCACCCGCGCCCTGGCCAGCACGAACTCCCCGAACGCGGTGGCCGCCACGCCGCGGTGGTCGCGGGTGAAGACCGCCCCGCCGAGCAGGCGTTCGATCCGTCCGAGCTGGGCGGTGAGCGCGGGCTGGGAGACGCCGAGCGCCGCCGCGGCCCTGGTCACACTGCCGTGGTCGGCGATGGCGCGCAGCGTCCTGAGATGTCTCAGTTCGAGCTGCATCCCGCAGAAGCTATCACTCCGGAGTTATGCCCTTATGGGATGAGACTGCCGGATCTATCGGGCCGATAGTGCATGACATGCGTAGATTCGCGGCCCTGGTACTGGCCGCCGCCGTCCTCCATGTCCCATCCGCCCATGCGTCGGCGGCCGCCGACGGGCCCGGCGCGGCCACCGTCGTGCCGGTCCAGGTCACCGGCGCCCCGGCCAAGCGGTTCAACCTGATCGTCATGGGCGACGGCTACACCGAGGCCGAGCAGGCGAAGTTCCGGGCCGACGTGGACCGGCACCTCAACGTGATGTGGTCGATCGAGCCGTTCAAGACCTACCGCGACTACATCAACGTCTACCGGATCGACATCGTCTCCGGCGAGTCCGGCGTGAGCTGCGACCCCGGCCTGGACGCGCCCCGCCGTACCACCCCGCTGAGCATGGGCTTCTGGGGCGGCTGCAACCCCGGCAGCGTGCAGCGGCTGATCACCATGGACAACTCCGCCGCCACCCGGTTCGCGAACCTGGTCACCGGGACGACGTCGGGCAACCGGCAGATCCTGGCCCTGGCCAACAGCGGCACCTACGGCGGCGCGGGCGGCAGCTACGCCACCGCCTCGGGCAGCAACTCCATGTCCGCCCTGATCAGCCCGCACGAGCTCGGCCACTCCCTGGGCGGCCTGCAGGACGAGTACGACTACTACCAGCGCGGCGTCCCCGGCGGGACCTACGGCGGCTCCGAGCCCTCCAGCGCGCACCACAGCCTGCTGACCGAGCAGCAGATGCTCGACCAGCGCCGGAAGTGGTGGCGGTGGCTGGGCGAGGACAGCGAGTCCGGCGGCCCGATCGCCCGCTACGAGGGCGGCCTGTACTACACCAGCGGCGTGTGGCGGCCGAGCAGGCACTCCATGATGAAGACCCTCGGCTACTACTTCGACCAGGTCAGCCGCGAGGTCATGACCCAGCGCATCACCGCCAAGACCACGCTGATCCAGGACTCCACGCCCACCGCCGCGCCCGTCGGGGCCGACCGGGTGCTCTGGGTCGAGCCGATGCGCCCGGCAGGGCACTCGCTGACCACCACCTGGGCCGTGGACGGCAAGAACCTGCCCGGCGACGCCGACGTCCTCGACCTGCGCACGCTGGGCCTGGCCGCGGGCACGCACACGGTCACGGCCACGGTCGCCGACCCCACGGAGTTCGTCCGGGACCCGGCGATCCGGACCGCCATGAGCAAGACGCGCACCTGGACCGTGGACACCACGCTCACCACGCCGCCCGACGGCGTCCAGGCCGCCGTCGTGTCGTCCACGCCGACGGACCGCCCGGCCGGGCGCGACGCCGTCGTGTACGTCGAGACCACCCACCCGGCGGCGTCCGTCCCGGCCGTCACCTGGGCGCTGGACGGCCGACCGGCGGGCACCGGCACCGAGTTCGACCTGGGCGCGGCCGGCCTGACGCCCGGCGCCCACACCCTCACCGCCACCCTCGGCGCCACCACGCTGACCTGGCAGGTCGACGCCACCGAGCCCACCACCGGGTACGAGCTGTCCGAGCCGCTCGCCCGCTCCGGCGACACTTACGTCTACAACGGCCCGTTCACGATGAAGCTCACCGGCGACGACGACCGCGACGGCTACGTGGTCTCGGAGTCCCGGGTGGACGGCGACGGCTGGTTCAACTACTTCGGCTGGCCCACCTCCTCCGAACTGCCCTGGACGTTCACCGAGCAGGGCACCGTCATCGACTCCCTGGTCTACGGCAAGCTGCCGCGCGGCCGGCACACCGTCGAGTACCGCTCGATCGACGCCGCCGGCAACTACGGGCAGGCCAAGAGCTTCACCGTCACCACCATCGCCCCGCCGCCCGCCTGCGACCGCACGGTCACCGGCGCGCACCGCGGCCCGCTCACCGTGGCCGACGGCGTCACCTGCCTGAAGGACGCCCAGGTCACCGGCCCGGTCACGGTCAAGGCCGGCGCCTCGCTGGTGACCGACGGCGGCCGGATCAGCGGCACCCTCACCGCCGCCGGGCCCGCCGCCGTGCACCTGATCAGGACCCGCGTGGACGGCGCGCTCAGCGTCACCGGCGCGGCGCAGCTCACGGTCGTGGGCGCCGAGCTGCGCGGCGCGGCCGTGCTCACCGGCAACACCGCGCCGATCCTGTCGGGCGTCACGGTCAAGGGCGCGCTCGCCTGCACCGGCAACACCCCCGGGCCGGCCGACCTCGGCGTGCCGAACCAGGTGAACGGCGCGGGCGGCGGTCAGTGCGGCAAGCTGTCAGCGGGCGTCAAGGGGAAGCCGTACGAGGCGGTCCAGGACGTCCGTCAGTGAGCTGACGGCCAGATCGCGGACCCTGGCGTACTCGGACTCCGGGTACTGCCGGGGTCCGTTCTCCACCAGCAGGATCAGGTAGAGGTAGGCGCGGTACAGGTCCAGCCGGACGCGGGCCGAGGAGGTCAGCTCCAGCGGCGTCACCTCGCGGTAGCCGGCCAGCAGCGGGTCGTCCTCGCGCAGCTCGTCGAAGATCGTCGGGGTGACGAACTCGGCGATCGGGTCGCCCCAGAACGCCCGCTCGTGGTCGATGATCGCCTGGATGCGCGGCTCGCCGGTCAGGTCGAGGAACACGTTCCCGGCCCACACGTCGAAGTGCACCAGGCAGGGGGTGGTCACCTCGTCCAGCACCGGCGCGGCCCGCTCGAAGACCGCCATGATCTCGGCGGCCGGGCAGGGCAGCGGCGCCGGGTAGCGCTCGGTGTCGGCCAGCAGCGCGCCCGCCATGGCCAGGAACGCCTCCCGCCAGGTGGCGCCGACGATCCCGGCGTGCGGGTAGCCGAACACCTCGCCGGTCACCGCGTTGAAGGCGGCCAGGTGACGGCCGAGCTCCCGACGCAGCGCCTGCTCGCCCTCGGGCTTGACGTTGTTCCAGGACACGCCGTCGAGCGCGGTCAGCATCAGGTAGTCGCCGCCGAGCACCGGGTCGTCGAACCCGGCCACCAGCAGCTCGGCCATGGGCACGCCCGCCGCGGCGGCCAGCTCGTAGGCGGCGGCCTCCATGCGCAGCAGGTTGCGCTCGTAGCTGAGCTGGTCGAGGTCGGGCGAGGGGGAGAGCTTGAGCACCACCTCGCGGCCGTCCTCCAGGGTCAGCCGCCACACGGCGTTGGCGTAGCCGTCGGTCAGCTCGACGGCCGTGAAGACGCCCGCGCCCACGGCCCGTCTGGCCAGCGCGTCGAGCTCGGCGGGCGATAAGCGGCGCTTGGTCCTGCTGTCCACGCGAGGCCCCTTCCGGGTTCAGGCGACGCTGATCGTCCAGCTCGCCACGTGTTCGTCGCCCGGCCGCAGCACGACCAGGTCGGTGCCGGAGTTGAAGGCGTCGGGCGGGCAGGTCATCGGCTCGACCGCGACGCCCTCGTAGCCGAGCTGCCGGCTCGTGCACACCTGCACCCACGGCAGCACCGCCGGGTCCCAGCCGACGCGCACCGCGCCCACCCGCACCTCGCCGCGGTCGAGCCCGGTGAAGGCGTGGTCGATCACGGTGTCGCCGACCGGGCGCGGCTTCCTGAAGTCGTACGGGGTGCCGGCGACGTCGGCCAGGCCGGCCGGCAGCAGCCGGTCGTCGGTCGTCAGGTAGCGGGCGGCGGGCAGCTCCAGCTCCTCGCCCAGCAGCCACGGGTGGGGCCCGCAGCCGTAGGGGGCGTCGGCCTCGCCGGTGTTGCGGGCCGTGACCGTCGTGGTCAGGCCGCCCGCGTCGAGCCGGTGCTCGGCCGACAGCGCCAGCGTGAACGGGTAACCGGGCGCCTCGGCCAGCTCGTACGTCAGGCGCGCCCGATCGGCCTCGGCCTCGGCCACCTTCCAGTCGACGACGGCGACCAGGCCGTGCAGCGCGTGACCGCGGTCGGGCTCGGTCACCTCCAGCCGGTGCGAGCGGCCCTGGAAGGCGTAGCCGGCGCCGCCCACCCGGTTGGGCCAGGGAGCCAGGACGGTGCCCGCGAAGTAGGGGACCGGGCCCTGCTCGGGCCAGGTGGTCACGAGGTCGCGCCCGCCGTGCCGGAGCGTTCTGAGCGCGGCGCCGCGCGGGCTGATCTGCGCGGTGTAGCCGCCGCCTTCGAGCTGGGGCACGGGAGAAGGTCCTTTCGTCGGGCGTGCGAGCAGCCGGGCCAGGATAACGCCTGGTCAGGCAGACTCTCGGCGAACCAGGTGCGTGTCGAGGATCACCACGGGCTGACGCAGTTCCTCGCCGTTGATGCGGGCCACGAGGAGCTGGGCCATCTGGCGGCCCATGGCCTCCGTGGGCTGGTGGACGGTGGTCAGCGGCGGATCGGCGTGCAGCGCGGCCTTGGAGTCGTCGAAGCCGATCACGGCGACGTCGCCCGGGATCGCCTTGCCCGCGGCCTTGAGCACGCGCATCGCGCCCAGGGCCATCGGGTCGGAGGCGGCGAAGACCGCGTCGAGATCGGGATGGCTCTCCAGCAGCTCCTGCATGGCGGTGGCGCCGCTCTCCTCGGAGAAGTCGCCGAAGGCCACGATCTCCGGCAGCCCCGAGGGCAGCAGCGCGTCGCGGTAGCCGGCCAGACGGTCGACGCCCACGCCCATGTCCTGGGAGCCGGCGATCGTGGCGATCGCGCCCCGGCCGAGGCCCAGCAGGTGTTTGACCGCCTGCCGGGCCCCCGCCCTGTTGTCCATGTCCACGAAGCTGTAGGGGTCGAGGCCGACGGGCCTGCCGCCGAGCACGGTCGGCACGCCCATCTGCTCCAGCCTGCCCGGCAGCGGGTCGGCGCCGTGCAGCGACAGCAGCAGCACGCCGTCGACGTGCTGCCCCGTCAGGTAGGTCTCCAGCCGCTCGTGCTCCTCGGGGGAGCGCGCCATCGCCAGGATCAGCTGCAGCCCGGTCTCGGCCAGCGCCGAGCCGATGCCGCGGATGGTGCCGGCGAAGTACGGCTCGTCGAAGACCCGGAACTGGGACTCCGACACCACCAGGGCGACCGTGTCCGTGCGGCGCGTGACGAGGGCACGCGCCGCCCTGTTGGGCACGTAGCCCAGCTCGCGGATGGCCAGCTCGACGGCCTCGCGGGCCTTGGCGCTGACGTTCGGCGAGCCGTTGATGACTCTCGACACCGTGCCCCGGCCCACACCGGCCCGAGCCGCGACTGCCTCAAGAGTCGGTCGGTTCATGTCGCCTATTCTGCCGGATGATCTCCGAGTACCAGTGCGCGCTGTCCTTCAGCAGCCGCTCCTGGGTGTCGAAGTCGACGTGGACCAGGCCGAAACGCTTGCCGTAGCCCCAGGCCCATTCGAAGTTGTCCATCAGCGACCAGGCGAAATAGCCCTGCAGGGGCACGCCCGCGTCGATCGCCTGCCGGCACGCGCCGAGGTGCGCCTCCACGTACGCCTGCCGCTGCGCGTCGTGGATGCGGCCGTCGGCCAGCACGTCGTCGAAGGCGGCGCCGTTCTCGGAGACCACCATCGGGATCGGCGGGTAGTCCCGCGCCACCCGGGTGAGCACCTCCACCAGGCCGTCCTCGTCGATCTCCCAGCCCATCGCGGTGACCGGGCGGCCGCCGTTGACGAACGAGACGTGCTCGCTGCCCACCCACGGCGAGGCCGTGTCCGTGGGGGCCGCCGCCGCCGACGCCTTGCCGCCGGGCGCGCCGGAGACCGTGAAGCGGCTGTAGTAGTTCACCAGCAGCACGTCGATCGGCGCGTTGATGATCTTCATGTCGCCCGGCCGCACGAGGTCGTCGTCGATCGGGATGTCGTTCAGCACGTCCTCGGGGTAGCGGCCGGTCAGCAGCGCGTCCAGGAAGAACCGGTTCTGCAGGCCGTCGATACGGCGGGCCGCGTCCAGGTCGGCCTCGCTGCCGGTCTCGGGGGAGATCGCGTACAGGTTGACGCAGCCGCCGGCGCGGCGCGCGTCCATCGCCTGGACGGCCAGGCCGTGGGCGAGGTTGAGGTGATGCGCGCCCCTGATCGCGTTGCGCGGCTCACGCCGGCCCGGGGCGTGCTCGCCCGAGGCGTAGCCGAGGAACGCGGCGCACCACGGCTCGTTGACCGTGCTGAAGGTGTGGACGTGGTCCTTCAGCGCGTCGTGCACGATCGTGGCGTACTCGGCGAAGCGGTAGGCCGTGTCGCGGTTGGGCCAGCCGCCCTTGTCCTCCAGCTCCTGCGGCAGGTCCCAGTGGTAGAGGGTCAGCCACGGGTCGATGCCGTTGTTCTGGAGCTCGTCGGTGAGCCGCTTGTAGAAGTCCAGGCCCTTCTGGTTGACCGCGCCCGAGCCGGTCGGCTGGATCCGCGGCCAGGACACCGAGAAGCGGTAGGCCGTCAGGCCCAGGTCCGCCATGATGGCGACGTCCTGCCGGTAGCGGTGGTAGTGGTCCATGGCCACGTCCCCGTGGTGCCCGTTGAGCACCCGCCCCGGGGTCTTGGTGAAGGTGTCCCAGATGGACGGGCCGCGTCCGTCCTCGGTGACCGCGCCCTCGATCTGGTACGCCGAGGTGGCCGCGCCGAACGCGAAACCGGGAGGGAAGCGCAGCCCGGGACGAATCTGTTCCTCTTGTGTCGTCACGCCTTGACCGCACCTTCCATGAGTCCGCCGACGATCTGGCGGCCGAATGCGACGAATACCGCGATGAGCGGAATGATGGACAGCGCGGTACCCGCGAAGATCAGCGAGTAGCTGGTCGAGTAGCGCGCGTTGAGCGAGTTGATGGCGATCTGCACGGTCGGGTTGTCCGGCGTCAGCACGATCAGCGGCCACATGTAGTCGTTCCACATGAGCATGAAGGTGTTGATGCCGAGCACCGCCATGCCCGGACGCACGGCCGGCAGCACGACGTTCCACCAGATCCGCAGCGTCGCCGCGCCGTCCACCCTGGCCGCCTCGACCAGTTCGTTCGGCACGGCCTGGCGCGTGTACTGGGTCATCAGGAACACGCCGAACCCGTTGAGCAGGTACGGCAGGATGATGGCCTTCAGCGTGCCGGTCCACTCCAGGCTCACCATCATGCGGTAGAGCGGGACCACGCCCATCTGCTGCAGCGGCACCGCCATCGTCAGCAGCACGAGCAGCAGCAGGATGTTGCGGCCCCTGAACTGCAGGCTGGCGAAGGCGAACCCGGCCAGCGTGGAGATGATCACCACCGACACGGTGACGATCGCCGCGCTGACGAAGGAGTTGGTCAGGCCGAGCAGGAAGTGCGCGTCCTCGTTCTCCAGCACCGCGACGATGTTCTCGCCGAGGTTGCCGCCGGGCAGGAACTTCGGCGGCACCGACACGGCGTCGGAGTTCGTGCGCGAGGCGATGACGAGCATCCAGTACAGCGGGAACGCCGACAGGAAGATGGCCACGCCGAGCATGACCCGCGTCATGACGGTCGGTTTCCAGCCGGTCACTTGGCGCCTCCGATCCGCCGGACGAACAGGAAGTTGACGGCCGCGCCGATGAGGATCAGCAGGAACAGCAGCCAGGCGGCCGCCGCGGCATAGCCGTAGTCGAACTCGCGGAAGCCCTGCTTGACGACGAACATCGCCACCGTCTGGAACTGGCCCTGCGAGCCGCCGTCCACGTTGCCGTTGTAGAAGGTGGTCGGCTCGGAGAACAGCGTCAGGCCGCCGATCGTGGAGTTGAGCACCACGAAGATCATGGTCGGGCGCAGCATCGGCAGCGTGATCTGCCAGAACTGGCGCCGCCGGGACGCGCCGTCGATGGCGGCCGCCTCGTACAGGTCCTTGGGGATCGTCTGCATGCCGGCCAGGAAGATGATGGCGTTGTAGCCCGTCCAGCGCCAGTCGACCATCGCGGCGATGGCCAGCCAGGACGGGAAACGCTCGGCCCGCCAGTTGATCTTGTCCCCGCCGAACCAGCCCAGGACCCAGTTGACCAGGCCCCAGTCGCGCGCGAACAGCTGGGTGAACACCACGGCGACCGCGACCACCGAGGTGACCAGCGGCAGCAGCACGCTCATGCGGATCGGCAGGCGCCAGCGCAGCTTCTTGTTCAGCGCGTTGGCCAGGAACAGGGCCATCAGCATCTGCGGGACCGTGGCCAGCAGGAAGATGCCGACGGTGTTGGTGACGGCGTTCCAGAAGTCCTCGTCGGCCAGCAGCGCGGCGTAGTTGCCCAGCCCGGCCCACGTGGTCTCGCCGGTCAGGCTGTACTTGTAGAGCGAGTAGTAGAGCGTGAAGGCCAGCGGGAACAGCCCGAAGGCGGCGAACAGCAGGAAGTACGGGGACACCAGGGCGTACGGCATGGCCTTGACGTCGAGTCGGGAACGCCAGAGGCGGCCGGGTGGGCGGGCGCGGCGACGGTTGCCCCGCGCCGGCCGCGGATGAGAGTCGAAGCTCATAACAGACCTTTCGGCGGCAAGCCCGGCCCGCCAGTCGCGGGCCGGGCGGAGCAAGATCAGCCCGCGGCCTTCACCGCGTCGTCGACCAGCTGCTGCCAGGCCTTGTCGTAGGCCACCGAGCCGTCGTCCATGCCCTGGATGACCGACTCGACCGCGTTCTTGACCTGCGCGTGCTTCACCCCGAGGAAGACCGGCTGCAGGCTCTCCGCGGACTTGGCGAAGATCTCACCGATCGGGGCGTCGCTGAAGAACTCGTTCTTCGCGCCCTGCACGGCGGCGTCGGCCTGGGCCTTGCTGTTGCTCGGCATGTTGCCGAAGTCGGTGAAGATGCTCGCCTCGGTCTGCGCGCTGGTCAGGTAGTCGGCGACCTGCGCGGCCTCCTTCGGGTGCTTGGACTGCTTGGGCACGGCCACCCACGAGCCGCCCCAGTTGCCGCCGCCGCCGGGCACCGAGGCGACGTCCCACTTGCCCTTCATGCCGTCACCGGCGTTGCCGGAGACCACGCCGAGCATCCAGGACGGGCAGCCGACCGTGGCGAAGGCGCCCTTCTGGGTGCCCGCCGCCCACTCGTCGGTGAAGTTGCGCAGCTTGGCCGTCAGGCCGGACTGGCTGAGCTTGGAGGCGAAGTCGAAGCCCGCCTTCACCGCCGGGTTCTTGTCGACGATGAGGTTGTTGTCCTTGTCGAAGTAGGCGACGTTGCCGTTCTTGGCCGCCTCCTGGTACAGCACCACGTTGTAGAGCGTGTTGGTGCCGTCGGTGAACTTGGTGTCCTTCACCTTCGCCTGGAACTGCTGGCCGACCTTCATGAAGTCGTCCCACGTCGGCCACAGGGCGGCGACCTTCTCGCGGTCCGTGGGCAGCCCGGCCTTCTTGAACAGGTCCGTGCGGTAGCACAGGCTCATGCCGCCGATGTCCGTGCCGAGGCCGAAGACCTTGCCGTCGGCCGTCACGCCGTTCTCCCACTTCCAGGCGGGGTAGTCGGCCTTGCGGCCCTCAAGGCCGTACTCCTTGAGGTCGGCCCACCACTCGGGGTGCGCCTTGGCCAGGCCCATGCCGCCCTCGTCGATGCCGACGACGTCGCCCGCGCCGTTGCCCGACTGCAGCCACTGGATCATCTGGGGCCAGTACTGCTGCTCGAACTGGTCGGTCAGGTGCTCTTCCTTGATCTGGATGTCCTTGTGCTCGGCGTTCCACTTCGCGATGGCGTTCTTGTAGCCGAAGTTGGAGCCGCCGCCGAAGGTCTGCACCCGGATGGTGACGGGCTCGGCCGCCGCCGCGGAGGAGGCGGGGCTGTTGCCGGCGGCCGGCGTGTCGCCGCTGCCGCACGACGCGACGGTCAGCGCCGCCGCGGCCAGGGCTGAGGCCGCGGCCAGACCGCGACGCTTGCTGATCATCATGGGAGACCCCTTCTCGGGTGACTGATGGGAGGTGCACCGCGGCATGCGCTCCGCCGCGGTGGGAGTGTTTGGGAGCGCTCCCACAAAGGGTGCACTTACCGGCTGTGTCCGTCAATCCGCCGAAACGGAACCGTTACCAATCGTGCGTTTTGCCCCCCGTAAACAGGATTTAAGGGGATGAAGGGTGTGAAGGGCCGTTTGGGAGCGCTCCCACCTCAAGAGACATCTTTCGTGCCGCATCAAGGGCATGTCGCCCGGACCCTGCGGGCTTGCTCCCGGTCAGGTCCGGCTGTCACGGAGCGTGACGGCATCCTGGAACGTTCCAGTGACCGGCTCGGCGCCAGGCGGTCGGGGGAGGCGGCGCTCAGCAGGCGGCGGCGCGTTCGCGCAGCAGGGCGCGTTCGCGGGAGTTGCGGGTCATCGCGGCGGCCCGTTCGAACTCGGCCCGCGCCTCCTCGTGCCGGCCCAGCCGGAACAGCAGGTCGCCGCGGACGCTCGGCAGCAGGTGGTAGCCCTTGAGCGACGGCTCGTCCACGATCTGGTCGAGCAGGTCAAGGCCCACGGCCGGGCCGTAGGCCATCGACAGCGCCACCGCGCGGTTGAGCTCGACGACGGGGGAGCGGGCCAGGCGGGCCAGCGACTCGTACAGGCTCGCGATGCGCACCCAGTCGGTGTCGCCGGGGTCGAACGCGCGGGCGTGGCAGGCCGCGATCGCGGCCTGCAGCGTGTACGGCCCCGCGGCGCCCGCCGGCTCCCCGGCCCGTTCCTCGTCTCGCCCCCCGGCCTGCTTTTCGTCTCGCTCCCCGGCCCGTTCCTCGTCTCGCTCCCGGTCTCGTTCCCCGGCCAGTTGCTCTGCTCGGGCCAGGGCCGCCAGCCCGCGGCCGATGAGCAGCCGGTCCCAGCGGGTGCGGTCCTGCTCCAGCAGCAGCACCGGCTCGCCGGACGGCCCCACCCGGGCCGCCGCCCTGGACGCCTGGATCTCCATGAGCGCGACCAGCCCGTGCACCTCCGGCTCGGCGGGCATCAGCCCCGCCAGCACCCGACCCAGCCGCAGGGCGTCCTCGCACAGGCCGGGCCGCATCCAGTCGTCGCCCGCGGTCGCCGAGTACCCCTCGTTGAAGATCAGGTAGATGACCTCCAGCACGGACGACAGGCGTCCGGCCAGCTCGGGGCCCTGCGGCACCTCGAACGGGACCTTCCGGTCGGCCAGGGTGCGCTTGGCCCGCACGATCCGCTGGGCGGCGGTCGGCTCCGGCACCAGGAACGCGCGGGCGATCTCGTCGGTGCTCAGGCCGCCGAGCACCCGCAGCGTCAGGGCCACCCGCGCCTCCATCGACAACACCGGATGGCAGGCGGTGAAGACCAGCCGCAGCAGGTCGTCCTCGATCTCGTCGGGTTCGGGCGGCTCCGCGGCGCTCTCCAGCCGGTGGCCCAGCTCGGCCAGGTTGCGGGACATCCGCTCGTTCCTGCGGATCAGGTCGACGGCGCGGCGCTTGGACACCGTCATCAGCCAGGCGCCCGGGTTGCGTGGCACGCCCGAGTCCGGCCACTGCTCCAGGGCCGCGACCAGCGCGTCCTGGGCCAGCTCCTCGGCCAGGCCGACGTCGCGGACCAGCCCGGCCAGGCCGGCGATGAGCCGGGGGGCCTCGATCCGCCAGACCGCCTCGATCGCCCGGTGGGTGTCGGAAGCCATCACCGGCTCATGACACCAGCACCGTCCTGGGTCCGCAAGCCGAGGTCAGCTCTCCCGCCCGTCCAGACGCCGGCGCATGGCCTTCTCCCGCTCGATCTCCGCCGGGTCGGACGAGGCCGCGTCGGGCGCGTCGGAGGCGTCGTACACCCGCCACACGTCCAGGCCGATGCCGTCATAGCCTTCCGGGACGGGCACGCGCATGGCCCATTCCAGAGCCTCCTCCCTGGACTTCACCTGGATCAGCCAGAACCCCGCGATCAGCTCCTTGGCCTCGGTGAACGGGCCGTCGATCACCGTGGCCCGGCCGCCGCTGTAGGCGATCTGCGCGCCCTGCGAGCTCGGGTAGAGCCCTTCGGCGGCCAGCAGCACCCCCGCCTTGGCCAGCGCCTCGTTGTAGGCGTGCATGTTGTCGACGAGCTCCTGGCTGGGCAGCGCCCCGGCCTCGGTCTCCCCGTTCGCCTTGCCGACGATCATGAATTTCACCCTGGCGTCCTTCCGTCCGCGGCCCCGGGGCGGAGCCGGCCTCGCCGAAGCGTCGAACGGGCGCCGGCCGGATCGACACGCGGGCGCCGGCCGTCCGCTTCCAGGGCACCGTACCGGTCGTGCGGCCGGGTGGCCGATGTGCCATCCTCGCCCCATGCCCCAACCCGCACAAGACGCCCCCGTCCCCAACCGGGCCCTGTGGGACGAGCGTGCCCGCGTTCACGGCTCCACCTCCACCGACCGGTTCTACGACGTCGACGCCTTCCTCGCCGGCCGGCAGACGCTCTACCCGCTCGAACGCCGCCTGGCCGGCGACGTCGCCGGCCGGGACCTGCTCCACCTGCAGTGCCACTTCGGCCTGGACACGCTGAGCTGGGCCCGCCTCGGAGCGCGGGTGACCGGCGTCGACTTCTCCCCGGTGGCGGTCGAGCGCGCCCGCGACCTGGCGGCCAGGGCCGGGCTGGCGGCCACGTTCGTGGAGGCCGACACGCAGCGGCTGCCGGCGGAGCTGGCCGGCGGCTTCGACGTGGCGGTGGCCACGTACGGCGTCCTGTGCTGGATCGGCGACCTGGACGCCTGGATGCGCGGCGCGGCCATGGTGCTGCGGCCCGGCGGGCGGCTGGTGCTGGTCGACCTGCATCCGGCCTACCAGACGGTGGCCTCGCTCGATCCGCTGGTGGCCGACTGGCCCTACGGCGGCGGCCAGGCCCACAAGGAGACGGTGACCGGCACGTACGCCGACGCCGCGGTGGTGACCGAGACGCATGAGGCGGTCGAGTACCCGTACTCGGTGGGGGAGATCGTCACGGCGGCGGCGCGCGCCGGGTTCACGGTGGCCGAGCTGGGCGAGCACGTCGAGACCGACCTCGACCCGCGCGGCCTGCTGCCCGAGGGCCCGGACGGCCGGTACCGGTTCCCGTTCGGGGACTCGCACCTGCCGATCCTCTACTCGCTGGTGGCGGTCCGGCCCTGAGACGCGGCGAGCGCGCGTCCCTCGTGCGGGACGCGCGCTCGGAGCGGCGGGAGGTCAGCTCGCGTACTGGGGGTATCCGTAGCCGACGACCTGCGACTTCGGACGGACGCGCTCCTCGACCTTGCCGTTGCCGGTGTTGCCCTCGATCGTGGAGATCGTGCCGTCGCCGTTGTCCTTGACGACGAAGCCGACGTGCTGGATAGCGTCCAGGCTCTTGCTGCCGCCCCAGGAGAAGAAGACCACCGCGCCGGGCCTGGCCTCGGTGCCCCAGCGGTCGTTGGCGGCGAACCACTTGGCGTGGGCCACGGTCCAGGCGTCCCAGCCGACCTGGGGGCGGGCGCCGGTGTGCTCGCCGACCCAGGAGACGAAGATCGAGCACCAGGGGGCGTTCAGGTACATCGCGCGGGTGCCGCCGTCGCGGGCGATGGTCTCGGCGGCGCGCTGGGAGTCGGCGTACCACTTCTGGAACTTGGTGCCGCCGCCGTAGGCGTTCTCGGAGGTGCCGACCTGGGCCCTGGCCATCGCCAGGACCTGCTGGGCGGTGACGTTGACCTGGGTCTCCTCCGCCTTGCGGGTGTGGGCGGCGGCCTGTGGCGCGACGGCCGAGTGGCCGGTCGCGGCGGCCGGGCCGGCGCTGTCGGCGGCGGCAGCGGTGGCGTGGGCGCCGAGGGCGGAGGCGAGGACGGCCGCGCCGAGCGCGGCGCGGGCGTAGGTGATCTTCGGGGCACGGAGGGGACGGTGCTTGGCCATCGAGGGCATGTGACTCCTTGCTTCCATGCCGCTTACCGGGTTAGCTGACGGGTTCGGACGTGGAAGCTGCCCTACGGCACCGAAGTGCCGATTCACCCCAAAGGACGTGGGTCCCCGGTTCCGCCCGGAGGCGGATTCAGCGGTCACAGGACGATCCTGTGAAATGTCTTGCGATGGTTGGACAAAGCCGGACAAACCGGACGTCTGCCGCGAGATGCCCCACAAGGTAATACATCGGGCAAGAGTCAGGCAAGTGGCTAAAGGTCCAGCTAGGCGAGTTGCGCCCGCGCCTCGGCCAGAAGCCCCATCATGGCAAGGGATTCGTCAAGCGGCATGATCGCGCTCTCCGTGCGGCCCTCGACCGTGGCCGCGCGCACCTCGCGCAGCTCGCCCGCGTAACCGTTGTCGGCCGGGTCGAGCACCAGCTCCTCCGTCTCCATCGACGGCCCCGACAGCAGCACCCGCTGCGGCGCCCAGAACGGCGCCAGGATGTCGGCCCGCATCGACGTGCCCACCACGCTCGCGTCGTTGGCGTGATGTGCCAGCAGCGACACGTCGACCAGGGCCCGCCGCCCGTCCGGGTACAGCAGCAGCCCGCCGGCCTCGGCGTCGACCCCGCTGGGCGCCAGCGAGCCGGCCATGCGCAGCTCCGCGGGCATGCCGAGCAGCAGCTGGGCCAGCCCGAACGGGTAGATCCCCAGGTCGAGCAGGGCCCCGCCGCCCAGCTCCGGCGCCCACAGCCGGTGGGCGGGGTCGTAGGGCAGCGCGAAGCCGAACGAGGCCCGCACCGACCGGATCTCACCGAAGCGCGGATCGGCCGCCACCTGCTGGATGAGCGGGTTGAAGCGCATCCACATGGCCTCCATGAGGAAGACCCCGGCCGCGCGGGCCAGCGCCACCATGCGCTCGGCGTCGGCCACGTCGGCCGCCAGCGGCTTCTCGCACAGCACCGACTTGCCCGCCGCGATGGCGGCCTCGGCCACCTGCAGATGCTGGGCGTGCGGCGTGGCGACGTAGATGGCGTCGAGGGCCGGATCGGCGCACAGGGCCTCGTAGGAGCCGTAGGCCGACTCCGCGCCCAGCTCGTCGGCCAGCGCCCGCGCCCTGAGCGGGCTCCGCGAGCCGACGGCGCCCACCCGCATGCCGGGCTCGGCCACGATGGCCGCCCCCACGGTACGCGCGATGCCGCCGGTCGCCGCTATTCCCCAGGTGAAATCTCGCACGACCGAGATCGTAGAGCGCTCAGGTCAGGTTGAACGAGTCGGGGTCGGGCCCGATCCGCCGCCCCGCGTTCATCGCGCCGATGGCCGCCATGTCCTCGGTGTCGAGGATGAAGTCGAACACGTCGATGTTCTCCTCGATCCGCGACGGCGTGACCGACTTGGGGATCACCACGTTGCCGAGCTGCAGGTGCCAGCGGAGCACGATCTGGGCGGGAGTCTTGCCGTACTTCTCCGACAGCACGCGCAGCGCCGGGTCGGCCAGCAGCCCCTTGCCCTGCCCGAGCGGGCTCCACGCCTCGGTCAGGATGCCGTTGGCCTCGTGGAAGGCCCGCATCTCGCGCTGCTGGAAGTACGGGTGGAGCTCGATCTGGTTGATCGACGGCGTGATGTCGGTCTCCTCCATCAGCCGGGTCAGCGTGGCGACCGTGAAGTTGGAGACCCCGATGGCCTTGGCCCGGCCGTCCCGGTAGATCTTCTCCAGCGCCCGCCAGGCCTGCACGTACCTGTCCTGCTGCGGGACCGGCCAGTGGATCAGGAAAAGATCTACGTAGTCGAGGCCCAGCCGGGCCAGGCTCTCGTCGAAGGCCTGCTCGGCGCGCTCGTGGTCGCCGTTCCACAGCTTGGTGGTGACGAACACCTTCTCCCGTGGCACCCCGGCGGCGCGCACGGCCCGGCCGACGCCCTCCTCGTTCTCGTAGGCGGCGGCGGTGTCGACGTGCCGGTATCCGGCGCGCAGCGCGGTCGTCACCGCGTGCTCGGCGTCGTCGGCAGAGACCTGCCAGACGCCGAAGCCGAGCTGTGGTATCTGCACACCGTCGGTGTTGAGCATCAGCGAGTTCATACCCTCCATTGTTCACGTGTCGTTTCTTGCGGCTTAAGCAGGCCGGGCTACCTTGAGGCGGGTCGTGCAAGGCCATCCACCGGCTGGGGGAAACAGAGTGGTCAGACAGGCGTCGGCCTGGGTGGAGTCTCCGCTCCAGATGCTGTGCGCCGTCGAGGCCCACCACGCCGGGCTGCTCGGCCCGGACACCGTGGTCGTGCCGCGCGCCGGCCTGCGTCCGCTGCGCGCCACCCGCAAGGAGCTGCGCCGCCTCGACCTGCCCGCCGGCCTGCTGCTGGACGAGCCGCGCGAGCGCATGCCGCGCCGCGTCCAGGCCGTGGGCGACGCGTTCTCCGGCAAGGTCCAGATGCGCTGGCTGACCTCCGACCCCGGCCGCATCGTCGTCGTGGACGACGGCCTGGCCACGCTCAGGCTGCTCGAACTGCTGGCCGCCGGGCCGTTCCGGCCGCTGCTGCGGGCGCGGGCGACCCCCTCGCGGGCGCGCGCCCTGCTGGGCCTGGCCGCCGCGCTGCGGCTGCGGATGAGCCGGGTGTCGGTCTTCACCGCCCTGCCCGTCCCCGACGAGCTGGCCGCCGCCGTCCGGGGGGCGGGCGTCGACCTCGTCCGCCACGACTTCGCCTGGCTGCGCGCCCAGCCGCCGAGCGCCCAGGGGCCCGCCGAGCGCACGGTCGTCCTCGGCACCTCCCTGGTCCGCAACGGCCTGGTCCACCGTGACCACTACCTGCGCTGGCTGACCGACCTGGCCGGGCGCGAGCCGCTGGCCTACTACCCGCACCGCCGCGAGGACCCCGTGGACCTGGCGCTGATCGGCGAACGTCCCGGCATCACCGTGCACGACGCGGGCGTGCCGGCCGAGCTGACGCTGCGCGGCCTGGACGCCGGCCAGCGGGTGCTCAGCCTGCCCTCGACCGCGATCACCTCGCTGCGGGTGCTGCTCGGCCCGCGCGGCGTCGAGGTCGAGCCGGTAGATGTTCCCGACGACTGGTGGACGAGCAGGGCGGCCCCCGGCCTGCGATCGCATTTGACAGGAGCTTCCAGGTGAGGGTGCTGGCGGTAGCCGACTCCGACTCGTATCTGAAGTGGGCGGCCTGCCTGCTCGACGACCTGCCCGCGGGCTGCGAGAGCGAGCTGGTGGTGGTGCGCACCCCGATCGCGCCCTCGCCGGAGCAGATCGCGGCGGCGGTGGGCGGGCGCGCGGCGCCGCCGGTGTTGTCGGCGCGCTCGCTGCGCCGCCTGGCCGAGCGCACCCGCCCCGACGCGATCCTGGTGGGCTGCACGGGCCCGGTGGTGGACGTCCTGGTGGCCGACGTGCTGGCCGGGCTGCGGCCGGCGGGCCGGGCACGGCCGGTGTTCGTCAGCGGGCTGCCCGGCATCTCGGTCCCGGCCACGGAGAAGGCGTGGCTGTTCCGCAGCGGCTGCGACCTGTTCGTGGTGCACAGCGAGCGCGAGGTGGCCGAGTTCTCCGGGATCGCCGGCCGGCTCGGCGGGGGAGGGGCGGTCGGGCTGGCCCGGCTGCCGTTCCTGCGGCCCGGCACGGCGTCCGGCGGCGGCGATCGGGTCGTGTTCGCCACCCAGGCCAAGGTGCCGCGGGCGCGCGAGGAGCGCGAGCGGGTGCTGCTGGCGCTGGCCGAGCTGGCCGGACGCCGCCCCGGGCTGGAGGTCGTGGTCAAGCTGCGCGCCCTGGAGCACGAGCGGCAGACCCACAACGAACGCCACCACTACCAGCGGCTGTGGCGCGAGATGGGCGAGCCGGGCAGGCTGACGTTCGCGGCCGGGTCGATGCACGAGCAGCTGTCGCGGGCGGCCGGGTTCGTCACGGTCAGCTCGACGGCCGCGCTGGAGGCCGTCGCCATGGGCGTGCCGTCGCTGGTGCTGAGCGACTTCGGCGTCAGCGCCGAGATGATCAACCTGGTGTTCGAGGGCAGCGGCCTGCTCGGCACGCTCGACGATCTGGCCCTGGGCGACTTCCGCACGGCCGAGCCGCGCTGGTGCGAGGCCAACTACTTCCACCCGGCCGGCCGCGACGACTGGGCGGCCCTGCTGACCGGCCTGGCCGCGGACGGGGCGCGCCCGCCCGCCCGCTCGCTGCTGGACGGCCCCGAGCACGCCGCGGCCCGCCGCCGGGCCAGGTTGCGGGTGGAGGTGCCGCCCACGATGTTGCGGGCGGGCTACCGGGCCAAGCGGCGGGTGCGCCGCTACCTCAGATCGCTGACCTGATCTTCCTGCGCAGCCTGGACAGCGCCGAGGGCGGCTCGGCCAGCCCCAGCGTCTCCAGGCGCTTGCGCTTGAAGTAGCGCCCGTCGAACGTGACGCCCGACGGGCGCAGCTCGGGATAGGCGTCGGCCTGCATGCAGTAGCCCACCGCGCGCACCAGCGCGGGCAGGTCCGTGCGCGGCGGCTCGTCGATCACGCCGTCGGCGTTCAGCCGGGGCAGCAGCGCGTCCACGATCGTGGCCGGCACCCTGTTGCTGTTCTCGTACGGCGTGAGCCGGTCCAGCACCAGGCCGGTGCCGAAGGAGGCGACCGGCAGGCCGAAGTAGCGCCGGGCGGTCACCAGGCCGGTGGAGAAGCAGCCCACGACCAGCTCGGGGCGCTGCGCGGCGAAGCACACCTCGGCCGGCACGCTCTCCCCGGCCACGGTCAGCCGCACCCCCAGCGGCCCGGCCGCCGCGCGCAGCAGTTGCGCGTGCCGGCGGCCGGCGGCCGGGTGCGGCTTGAACACCACGTCGGTGCAGCCGCGGGCGGCCAGCGCGCGCAGCATCGAGGCGTGCAGCCCGGCCTCCTCCTCCGGCGTGACGATCTCCAGCGCCGACAGGTACTGGCCCAGGACGACCGCCTGCCCACCGGGCAGGTCCGGCGCGGTGGCGGCCACCTCGTCCACGACCGCGAGGAAGCGCTTCTCGGGCAGCACGACGGGCGGCACGCCGTACTCGCTGAGCAGCAGCGGGGTCAGGCCGGGCACCAGGTCGAGGTGGAGCAGCCGCTCGATGCGGCGGGAGATCTCCGCGGGCAGCGGGTCCCGGGTCGGCCCGTAGCTCATCAGGCCGTCGGAGTAGACGGTGATCGGGCAGTCGCGCACCAGGCCGGCGATCGTGCGTGCGGGCGGCACCGCGATGGACTCCAGCACCAGCTCCTCGACGTCGTCCAGCGCCAGGTGGGAGCGGATCAGCCGCTCGAACATCGGCACCTCGATGACCCGCGCCCGCCAGTCGGAGGGGTGCAGCGGGGCGATCAGCTCGTTCCAGGAGTGCACCTCGTCGAAGCGCGAGCGCAGGGCGGCGAAGCCGGGCGTGGCGTCGAGCGGCACCGACACCTCGGGGATCGCCGCGTTGTTCGACACGATCAGCACGCGCCGGCCCGCGCCGAAGCGGCCGTCGTCGATGGCCGCGGCCAGCGACATCGCGCCGAACAGCGTCGAGGCGTAGAAGACCTTCATCAGGAATCCTCCCGATCCCGGCGGATCCGGACGTGGGGGCTGGGGGCAATGTCGGGAACCAGGGCGCGCAGCACGGCCTCCCGCTCGACGGCCATCCGCGACACGGCGTCGGCCACCAGGTCGGGCGGCAGGCCGCGGACCATCTGCGCGCCCCGCTCCTCGAACCGGGCGCGCAACGCCGGCGTGAACCGGTCCGCGAGCTCCAGGTGGTGGGCCAGCAGCGCGCAGAAGTTGCGCGCCGCCTTGGGCAGGAACTCCGGCTCCAGGTCCTTGAGGACCAGCTCGAAGGCGTCGAAGAAGTGCAGTTGCCGCTCGTCGCCGACCTGCGTCAGCGACCCGGACACCAGCCGCCGGTAGAACACCCCGGCCATCGGCACCACCGCGAACGTGGCCGCCTCCCGGTGCAGCCGCCAGATCCACGGCCGGTCCTCGGCGGTGTGCAGCGAGCCGGGGAAGTGCAGCAGGTCCCGCAGCGAACGCCGGTAGACCCCGGCCCATGCGTACGGGTAGTCCACCATGGTCCGCTCCCCGGCCGGCAGGATCGCCGAGCGGGGGTCGAGCACCACGCCGCGGCGCGACAGCGGGGCCCGGTGCACCACCCGCCTGCGCCCCTCCACCTGGACGTGGTCGACGCGCACGAAGTCGCAGCCGAGCCCGTCGATGGCCGCCACCAGCCCGGCCAGGTAGCCGGGGGCCAGCCAGTCGTCGCCGTCCATGAACGTGACGAACCGCCCCGAGGCGGCCGACAGCCCGGTGTTGCGGGCGTCGGCCAGGCCCACGGGGGCGGGGTTGCGCAGCACGGCCAGGCCGGGCAGGTCGCGGGCGAAGTCGGCGATGATGTCCGGGGTGGCGTCCACGGAGCCGTCGTCCACGACGATGAACTCGAAGTCGGGCCGGGCGTTGCGGGCGAGCGAGGTGAGCGCGTCGGCGATGAAGCGCTCACCGTCACGCACCGGCACGACGACGGAGAGAGTGGTCGGCGTCATGACTCAGACGGTCACCCGGCGCAGCCGGGCCTTGGGCGCCTCCTCGCCGGGGAAGACGCGCTTGACGCCGTCGCCCATGGCCTGCTCGATGATGCGGATGTCGCGGACGAGGTGCTCCAGCCCCGACGGCTCCAGCGAGGCGGCGTGGTCGGAGCCCCACATGGTGCGGTCGAGCGTGATGTGCCGCTCGACGCAGACCGCGCCCAGGGTGACCGCGGCCAGGGAGATCTGCAGGCCGCGCTCGTGCCCGGAGTAGCCGACCGGCACGCCGTAGCGCTCCTTGAGCGTGGTGATCGTGCGCAGGTTGGCCTCCTCCGGCGGCAGCGGGTACGTGGAGGTGGCGTGCATCATGATCAGCCGGTCGGTGCCGAGGATCTCGACCGCCTGGTCGATCTCCGACAGCGTGGACATGCCGGTGGACAGGATGAGCGGCTTGCCGGTGGCCGCCAGGGCGCGCAGCAGCTCGTGGTCGGCGACGCTGGCCGAGGCGATCTTGTGCGTCAGCACGTCCATGTCTTCCAGGAACTCCACGGACGGCACGTCCCACGGCGAGGCGAACCAGTGCAGGCCGCGCTCGTCGCAGTACTTCGCGATCTGCCGGTACTCGTCATGACCGAACTCGGTGCGCTCCTTGTACTCCAGGTACGTCATCTCGCCCCACGGCGTCTGCCTGATCTGGCCCTTCTGCTCCTCGGGCACGCAGATCGCGGGGGTGCGCTTCTGGAACTTGACCGCCTGGCAGCCCGCGTCGGCCGCCACGTCGATGAGCCGGCGGGCGAGGTCGAGGTCGCCGTTGTGGTTGATGCCGATCTCGCCGATCACGTACACCGGCTCGCCGTCGCCGACCAGCACGTCACCGATCGCGACCGGGCCGAGCCGCGGCCGGGCCTTGGCCTCGGCGACGGGCGGCTCGGGCCGGGCGGCCACCACCAGGTCGCACAGCTCGCGCACCGCGCCGGAGCCGCCGGGCCTGGTCAGCACCACGCGGGCGGCGGCGCGCACGCGCGGGTGCGCGTCGGGGGTGGCGATCGGCCAGCCGACCTCGGCCATCGGGCCCAGGTCGTTGACGTCGTTGCCGACGTAGGCCACCCGCGCCGGGTCCAGGCCCTCGATGGCCAGCCAGTCGCGCAGCACGATGCGCTTCTCGGCCAGGCCCTGCAGCACGGGCACGCCCAGCTTGCGGGCGCGGGCGGCCACGACCGGGTTCTGCTCGGTGGACATCACCAGCACCTTGACCCCGGAGCGGCGCAGCAGCGCGACGCCCATCCCGTCCGAGCGGCTGACCAGGACCATCTCCCGGCCGTCGGAGTCGATGTAGGCGCGGTCGTCGGTGTGCACGCCGTCGAAGTCGGTGATGACCGCGTCCACGTCGATCGGCTCGGGCTTGTCGATGAACGGCGCCAGGGCGCGCACCAGCTCCAGGTCCTCGGGGTCGTCGACCTCGATGGCGTGCTGCGGCGGCACCGGCTGCACGGCGACCTCGCCGAAGAAGCGGTGGCCGTGCTCGCGCAGGCCGGCGGTGCGCATGACGTAGAAGGCGCCGTTCTCGCGGAACTGCGGCTCGCGGTCCTGCCTGCGCGGCCGTACGGCGGGGTCGTGGTTGACGCCCGCGCCCGCGGCCGTCCACAGGAACTCGTGCGTCGGCAGCCCGGACACGACCGAGTCGGCCTCGCCGTCCAGGACCTTGCGCACGGCCGCCGACAGGTCCTCGGGGTCGATGAACGCGCTGGTGCACTGCACCAGGACGACCACGTCCGGGTCCGCGCCGAGCGCGTCCAGGGCGTGCAGCACGGCCGACTCGCTGGAGGCGGTCGCGCCGCTCAGCTCCGCGGGCCGCTCCACCACGGTCGCCCCCGCCGCTCGGGCGGTCTCGGCGATCTGCGGGTGGTCGGTGCTGACCACGACCTGGTCGACGAGCTCGGCCCGCAGGCACGCCCGTACCGCGCGGGTGACCAGCGGGACGCCCCCGACCAGGGCGAGGTTCTTCAGGGGAACGCCCGCCGAACCTCCGCGGGCGGGAACAACGGCCAGGACTCGCAAGTGACTTCTCCTCAGTGCATCGGATCGCACCCAGAAGCTAAGGGCCCGGATTGAACGGGCAGCGTCACCGCCATTAACTTTCCATGGGGATCCGGTAGAGCAACTCTGGCCGGCCCACCCCGCCGTACTGCGGCACGCGCACCGCCGTCCCCAGCTCGACCAGGTGTTCCAGGTAGCGGCGGGCGGTCACCCGCGACACCCCGACGGCCTGCGCCACGCTCTGCGCGGTGCTGCCGCCGGGCCGCTCGCGCAGCCGCGCCGACACGGCGTCGAGGGTGTCGCGGGCCAGCCCCTTGGGCAGCTCGGAGCTGCCGCGCAGGGTGCCGAGCACCCGGTCGACGTCGCCCTGCGCGACGATCACGCCGGTGTCCTGCCTGAACCGGGCGTAACGCGCCAGCTTCTCGGCCAGGGTCGCGTAGGTGAACGGCTTGAGAAGGTACTGGGAGACGCCCAGCGACACCGCCGAGCGCACCGTCGGCAGGTCACGCGCCGAAGTGACGGCGATGACGTCGCACAGCAGCCCGCCGGCCCGCACCGCGCGGCACACCTCCAGGCCGTGCATGTCGGGCAGGTACAGGTCGAGCAGGATGAGGTCGACCGGCCGGCCGCGCAGGAACCGCAGCGCCTCGCCGCCCGAACGCGCCACCCCGGCCACCTCGAAGCCGGCCACCCGCTCGACGTAGACCCGGTTGGCCTCGGCGGTGATCTCCTCGTCCTCCACGATCAGCACGGAGACCGGCACGTCCGGCCGGCTCGCCGCGCCCGCCCCGGCACCGGTGTCCGGCCGGCTCATCGGACCCGCTCCGGGGCCGGCAGCCGCACCGTGAAGGCCGACCCGGCCACCTCGATCGTGCCGCCGAGCCGCCGCACCGCCTGCCCGACCAGCGCCAGCCCGAGCCCGTGGCCGTCGCCCTTGGTGGTCCAGCCCTTCGCGAACGCCTCCGGCGCGGTCAGCCCCGGCCCGTCGTCGGTCACCCTGATCACGATCCCGTCCCGGTCCGCGCCCAGGTGCACCTCGACCCGGGTGGCCGCGTCGAGGGCGTTGTCGACCAGGTTGCCGACGATCGTCACCAGGTCGCGCGGGTCCAGGCCCAGGTCGTCGAGGTCGCTGTCGGGCGTGAGCAGCAGCTCGCCGCCGCGTTCGGCCGCCTCGGCGCTCTTGCCGAGCAGCAGCGCGGCCAGCACCGGCTCGCGGACCGCGCCCACCACCCGGTCGGTCAGCTCCTGCGCCGCGCGCAGCTCGGCCGTGCCCAGCGCGACGGCCTGCTCGGTGCGTCCGAGCTCGACCAGCGTGATCACGGTGTGCAGCCGGTTGGCGGCCTCGTGCGCGGCCGAGCGCAGCGAGTCGGCGAAGCCGCGTTCGGCGTCGAGCTGCCCGGCCAGCGCCTGCAGCTCGGTGTGGTCGCGTACGGTCACCACCGTGCCGAGCCTGCTGGCCGCGCCGTTGACGGCCAGCACCCGGTCGCCGGCCAGGTGCACGCGTTCCTCGTGGCCCTCCAGCAGCGCCGGCAGGCCCAGCTCGGCCAGGTGCCGGCCCTCGGCGTCCGGCGGCAGGTCCAGGAGCTGCCTGGCGGCGTCGTTGCAGAGCGTCAGCGTGCCGTCGCCGCCGACCAGCAGCAGGCCCTCCCGCACGGCGTGCAGGACGGCGTCGTGGTGGTCGTGGATGCGGCCCAGCTCGACCGGGCCGAGCCCGTGGGTCTGGCGGCGCAGCCGTACGGTGACCAGCCACGTCCCGGCCGCGCCGAGGCCGAGGGCGAGGGCGGCGACCAGGCCGCTCCAGGCGACCTGGTCGCGCAGCCGGGCGCTGATCCGGTCGACCGTGATGCCGGCGCTGACCAGGGCCCGGACCCGGCCGCCGGACCACACGGGCGTCACGGCCCGCTCGGAGGGGCCGAGCGTGCCGGTGTAGGTCTCGACGAACGTCTGCCCGGCCAGGGCCCGACCGGTGTGGCCGAGGAAGCGCCGGCCGATCTCGGCCGGGTTCGGGTGGGTGTAGCGGGTGCCGTCCGGCTTCATGATGGTGACGAAGTCGACGCCGGTCTCCTTGCGCACCCGTTCGGCGTACGGCTGCAGGGCCAGGGTCGGCTCGGGGCCGTCGAGGGCGGCGGCCACGCCCGGCGCGGCGGCCACGCTGACCGCCACGGCCCTGGCCGTGGCGCCCGCCTCCTCGGTGAGCAGGCGGTGGGCCTGCACCAGCGCGAGCACCGCGCAGCCCGTCACGGCGACTGCGACCACCAGCAACTGCAGGACCAGCATCTGGCCCGCCAGGCTCCAGCGGCGCATGAGCCCCCCTTGCGTGAACGAAACTTACTCAATCGTGACGTGGGTCACAGCGAGCCGCATAGTCGCACGACCAGCCCCTTTTTCAAAGCGGTGGAGACCCCTCATGCGTGATCGCACTCGTTACCTGTATCTGGCCGTCATCGTGGCGGTCCTGCTCGGCATCCTGGTCGGGTTCGTCTGGCCGGAGGCGGGCAAGGAGCTCAAACCCCTCGGCACCGGGTTCGTGGCGCTGATCAAGATGCTGATCAGCCCCATCATCTTCTGCACGATCGTGCTCGGCATCGGCTCGGTACGCCAGGCCGCCAAGGTCGGCAAGGTGGGCGGCCTCGCGCTCGGCTACTTCCTGGTGATGTCCACCGTGGCCCTGGTCATCGGCCTGCTGGTCGGCAACGTCATCGACCCCGGCTCCGGGCTGCACCTGACCGACGCCGCCCGGCAGGCCGCCGAGGCCGAGGCGGCCAAGGGCGAGGCCACCGGCGGGGTGGACTTCCTGCTCGGCATCATCCCCGTCACGCTGGTGTCGGCCTTCACCGAGGGCTCGGTCCTGCAGACGCTGCTGGTGGCGCTGCTGGCAGGGTTCGCGCTGCAGGCCATGGGCGAGCGGGGCGCGCCGATCCTGCGCGGCGTGGAGCACGTCCAGCGGCTGGTGTTCCGCATCCTGGCCATGGTCATGTGGGCCGCGCCGGTCGGCGCGTTCGGGGCCATCGCGGCCGTGGTCGGGGCCACCGGGATCGAGGCGCTCAAGAGCCTGGCCATCATCATGGTCGCCTTCTACGTCACCTGCCTGCTGTTCGTCGGCGTGGTGCTGGGCGCGCTGCTGTGGCTGGTGGCCCGGGTCAACCTGTGGTCGCTGCTGCGCTACCTCGGCCGGGAGTTCCTGCTGATCCTGTCCACGTCGTCGTCGGAGACGGCGCTGCCGCGGCTGATCGCGAAGATGGAGCACCTCGGCGTGAGCCGGACGGTGGCCGGCATCACCGTGCCGACCGGCTACTCCTTCAACCTCGACGGCACCGCCATCTACCTCACCATGGCCACGCTGTTCATCGCCTCGGCCACCGGCGCGCCGCTGCAGGTCGGCGAGCAGGTCTCGCTGCTGCTGTTCATGATGGTCGCCTCCAAGGGCGCCGCGGGCGTGACCGGGGCGGGCCTGGCCACGCTCGCCGGCGGCCTGCAGTCGCACCGCCCCGAACTGGTGGACGGCGTCGGCCTCATCGTCGGCATCGACCGGTTCATGTCCGAGGCCAGGGCGCTGACCAACTTCGCGGGCAACGCCGTGGCCACCGTCGTGGTGGGCACCTGGACCGGCGACTTCGACCGGGAGCGGGCCGCCGAGGTGCTGGCCGGACGGGCGCCGTTCGACGAGTCCACGCTGATCGACGAGGAGGACGACCGCCCCGAGCCGGAGCCCGGACGGCAGGCCGCGCGCGTCTAGGGTGGCCGGCTCTCGGTGCTCGCAGCTCTAGGGTTTGCGGCCGATGCCCGCGTACCCCATGCGGGCGAAGTCGTCGTCGTAGAAGGGCGGGCTCTCGGGGTCGGTGAACGGGAAACCGAGCTCCGGCCCCTTGCCCGTGGCCAGACCGGGCGGGATCAGCTCGAAGTCGCCGAAGAAGGCGGCGATCTCCTTGCCCGGCCGCGGGCAGAACGGCGCGTTGGCCCGCCGGTAGAAGTGGCTGACCCGGGCCAGGCGCTCGGGCGCGTGGTCGGTGCCGACGTGCGACAGGGCCAGGTAGCTGCCGGGCGCGAGCGCGTCGCGGTAGGCGGCCACGAAACCCTGCGGGTCGTCGGTGTCGGGGATCAGGTGCAGCAGGAACATCATGAGCACGGCGACGGGTCTGCCGAAGTCCAGCAGGCCGCGCACCTCGGGGCTGTCCAGCACCTCCCGCGGGCGCCGGACGTCGCCGTGCAGCATGGCCACCTGCTCGGGACCGGCCAGCAGGGCCCGTCCGTGGGCGGCCACCACCGGGTCGCTGTCCACGTAGACCACGCGGGCCTGCGGGGCGTACCGCAGCGCCACCTCGTGCACGTTCTCGGCGGCCGGCAGGCCGGAGCCCAGGTCGAGGAACTGGGTGACGCCCTGCTCGCACAGGTACCGCACCACCCGGCCGATCAGCAGCCGGTTCTCCCGCGTGCCGTCCCTGACCTCCGGCATGGCGCTCAGCACCAGCTCGGCCAGCTCGCGGTCGGCCGGGAAATTGTTCTTTCCGCCCAGGAAGTAGTCGTACATGCGCGCGGTGTTGGGGATGTGAGGATCCACGCCCTGGGGGACTTCTTGCGTCATGAGGGCATGATCCACTAACCGGCTGCCGGAAATCTACGCTTTCGACATCAGATGGCCGGAAGCCGCAGGACGAACCGCGCCCCACCCGGACGGTCCTCCACCCGCACGCTGCCCCGGTGGGCCATCGCCACGTCCCTGGCGATGGCCAGGCCGAGTCCGGTGCCGCCGGAGTCGCGGCTGCGGGCGGCGTCGAGGCGGGTGAACCGCTCGAAGATGCGCTCGCGGTCGGCCTCGCGGATCTCCTGCCCGTCGTTCTCCACCGCCAGCACGGCGGTGCCGCCCCTGGCCGGGCCCGCCTCCCTGGTGACCACGACCCGCACCATGGTCTCGGCGTGCCGCTGGGCGTTGTCCAGCAGGTTCGTCAGCACCCTGGCCAGTTGCAGGCGCACGCCCTCGACGACCACGCCCTCGGTCAGCTCCAGCCGTGTGGGCAGCTTGTCGCTGCGCACGGCCAGCTCCTGCCGGACGAGCTCGGCCAGGTCCACCGGCTCCCTGGCCACGTCCACCCGGGAGCCGATCCTGGCCAGCAGGAGCAGGTCGGTGATGATCGCCTCCAGCCGGTCGGTGTCCCGCAGGGCGCTGTCCACCAGCGCCTCGATGTCGGTGTCGTCGGGGTAGAGCTGGGCGCTCTCCAGCTGGGCGCGCAGCCCGGCGATCGGGGTGCGCAGCTCGTGGGAGGCGTCGGAGGCGAACTGGCGCTGCTGCAGCGCGGAACGTTCCAACCGGGCCAGCGTGTTGTTGACGGCCTTGGCCAGCATGGCGACCTCGTCCTCGCCGCCCGGCTGGGTGACCCGGTGGCTCAGGTCGCCGGCGCTGACCGCGTCCAGCTCGGCGCGCATGGTCGCCACCGGGCGCAGCGCGCGGCCGGTGACCAGCCAGGTCGCCCAGGCGGTGAGCGCGATCAGCACCGCCACCTGGGAGAACACGATCACCTCCAGCGTCTGCGAGGCCAGCACCTCCGGGGTGCTGCGGCCGGCGTAGACGATGGGGGAGTCCTCCGACATGCCGGCCTTGACCGCCGACAGGTGCACGCACTCGGTCGGCAGGCAGTTGGTGGTGTTGACCACCCGGCTCTCGGCGGTGGGCCGCACGTCGCTGAGCGGCGGCAGGTTCCTGGCCGCGTCGCTGCTGGCCAGGACGCGGCCGTCGGTGCCGACGATCTGGATCAGGTCGATGGACGGGTTGGGCACCGGGATCGTGGCGCCCTGCGGCAGCCCGCCCGCGCGCATCTCCGAGGCCACCCGCTCGGCGGTGTCCCGCGTGTCCCGGTAGACGCCGGCCGTCACCAGCGAACGCGAGACGATGCACCCGGCGATGCCCACGGGGATCAGCACGAGGGCGGCTACGGCCGTCGCGATGAGGGTGACGCGTCCGCGCAGGGAGCGGGCCCACAGGGGTGGCACTCCCCGAGACTACTAACCGTCATTGCCGCCAAATGCCGCGTCAAGGGAAAGGTTCCCCCAACCTCACCGCTGGATCCACACGGTGGTGTCCGGCGGGACCGAGCCGTCGGCCGCCAGCGGGCCGCTGGCCAGGAGCACCGTGCCCGGCACGACCGGCGCGACCGGGCGCTCGCCGGTGTTCAGCATCACGACCAGGCCCGGGTCGCGCTGGACGGCCAGCACGTCCTCGGGGGTCTCCAGCCAGCGCAGCGTGCCGCCGCCGAGCGCCGGGTGCTGCTTGCGCAGCCGGAGCGCGGCCCGGTAGAGGTTCAGCGTGGAGTCCGGGTCGTGCTCCTGGGCCTCGGCCGACAGCTGCGTCCACGACGGCGGGATCGGCAGCCACGGGTCGCGCCAGCCGCAGCCCGGCTCGCTCGTCCACGGGATCGGCACCCGGCAGCCGTCGCGGCTCTCGCCGGTGCGCCGGAAGGCCGGGTCCTGGCGCAGCTCGTCGGGCAGGTCGAGGACCTCGGGCAGGCCCAGCTCCTCGCCGTTGTAGAGGTAGGCCGAGCCGGGCAGGGCCAGCATGAGCAGCGTCGCCGCGCGGGCGCGGGCCAGGCCGCCGTGCCGGGTGACGTGCCGGGGCTTGTCGTGGTTGGACAGCACCCAGGTGGTGGGCGCGCCGACCAGCTCGGCCTCGGCCAGCGACTTCTCGATCACCGTACGGAACGACTTGGCGTGGAAGTCGGCCATCATGAACTCGAAGTTGAACGCCTGGTGCAGCTCGTCGGGCCCGACGTAGCGGGCCAGCCGCTCGGGCGAGGACACCCACGCCTCGGCGACGGCCATCCGCCCGCCGGGGTAGGAGTCGAGGATCGGCCGCCACTCCCGGTAGATGTCGTGCACGCCGTCCTGGTCGAAGTAGGGCACCTGCTCGTCGCCCAGCATCTCGGCCTGGCGGCCCTCCTTCGGGCCCACGTCGGGCAGCCCCTCGGCCTTGACCATGCCGTGGGCGACGTCCACGCGGAAGCCGTCCACGCCCCGGTCCAGCCAGAAGCGCAGGACGTCGCGGAACTCGGCGCGCACCTCGGGGTTGTCCCAGTTGAGGTCGGGCTGCTCGGGCGCGAACAGGTGCAGGTACCACTGGCCGTCCTCGACCTGGGTCCAGGCCGGGCCGCCGAAGATCGACTCCCAGTCGTTGGGCCGGTCGCGGAAGATGTAACGGTCGCGCAGGCCGGCCTGGAACCAGGGGTGCCGGTCCGAGGAGTGGTTGGGGACCAGGTCCACGATCACCCGGATGCCGCGGTCGTGGGCCTCGGCGACCAGGGCGTCGAAGTCGGCCAGCGTGCCGAACATCGGGTCCACGTCCCGGTAGTCGGCCACGTCGTAGCCGCCGTCGGCCATGGGCGAGGTGTAGAAGGGGCTCAGCCAGATCGCGTCCACGCCCAGCCGCGCGAGGTGGCCCAGGCGTTCCCGCACGCCCTTCAGGTCGCCGGTGCCGTCGCCGTCGGCGTCGGCGAAGCTCCGGGGGTAGACCTGGTACACGACGGCGTCCCGCCACCAGTCGTCGTTGCCGATCATGGCTTTCCTTCCCCCGATGTCCGTGATGTCTGGTGCAGGATGTCGCGCGTCCTTGCGACAGGTCAAGTGCAAGTTTCGGAAAGTTGCAGATTCCCGGTACGCCCGTTATCGGAGGTGCGGCGAGGTCAGCGCGTCGCCGGTCGGATGTGGTTCCGGTAACGCTCTTTCGCAAGTTCTTCCAATTCTTGCAAAGAGCCGCTAACGTCCCGGAAACGTAAGCCGTGAACAGCGGCGGAAAACGATCTTCGGCGGCGGCGCACGCAGGCGTCGCCGCTCCTCCATGACCTCGGGAGGTCTCATGCGTGTACGGGTCCTGGGAGTGGCCGCCCTCTCCACCCTCGCGTTCGCCGCTACGGCTTGTGGTGACTCCGGCTCGACCGCCCCGTCGGCGCAGCCCAGCGGCTCGGCCTCGGCCTCGGCTCCGGCCCCGGCGGCGGGCGGCACGCTGGTCATCTGGGCCGACCCGAGCCGGGTCAAGCCGCTCAAGCCCTTCGCCGACCGGTTCGGCGCCGAGAACGGCGTGACCGTCGAGGTGAAGGAGATCAGCAAGGACAACCAGATGACCTTCCTGACCGCCTCCCAGCAGGGCAGCGGCCCGGACATCATGATCGGCGCGCACGACTGGATCGGCAACCTCGTCCAGAACGGCGCCATCGACCCCGTCACGCTGACCGACGAGCAGAAGGCGGCCTTCTCGGAGATCGCCATGAAGGCGGTCACCTTCAACGGCCAGGTGTACGGCGCCCCGTACGCTGTGGAGAACATCGCCCTGATCCGCAACACCAAGCTCGCCCCCGACGCCCCCGCCACGCTCGACGAGATGATCGCCAAGGGCAAGGAGCTGAAGAAGGCCGGCAAGGTCAAGGAGGTGCTCTGCCTGCCCGTCGGCGTCAAGGGCGACGCCTTCCACGCCTACCCGCTGTTCGCCTCCGCGGGCGGCGCGCTGTTCGGCCAGACCGCCTCCGGCGACCCCGACCCCAAGCAGGTGCTGCTCGGCTCCGAGGGCTCGGTCAAGGCGTTCGGCAAGCTGAAGGAGCTCGGCGAGAAGGGTGACGGCGCCCTGAAGACGTCGGTCACCAACGAGAACTACATCGTCAACTTCGCCGCCGGCAAGTGCGCCTACCTGGTCTCCGGCCCGTGGGCCATGAGCGAGGTCAAGAAGGGCGGCATCTCCTACGACATCACGCCCGTCCCGGCGTTCAAGGACGGCAAGCCGGCCACGCCGTTCGTCGGCGTCCAGTCGTTCTTCGTGGCCGCCAAGGGCAAGAGCAAGGCCCTGGCCCAGGAGTTCGTCGCCAACTACGTCACCAACAAGGACGTCGCCAAGGCCCTGTACGAGGCCGACCCCCGGCCCCCGGCGCTGACCGCCGCCCTCCAGGAGGTCCAGGCCGCCGACCCCGACGCCGCCAAGTTCATGGACGCCGGCAAGAGCGGCATGCCGATGCCCGCCATCCCCGAGATGGCCGCGATCTGGGAGCCGTTCGGCATCGCGGAGACCGCCGTGGTCAAGGGCGGCGACGCGGCCAAGGCCGCCGCGGCCGCGCAGAAGGCCATCGACGGCGCGCTCAAGAACTGACATGGCCCAGGACGTGCACGAGGCCGCGGGGACCACCGTGTCCCCGCGGCCTCGCCGGGAGCTCACCACGGCGTTCGTGGTGAGCAGGATCGCGGTGCTGGCCGTGGCCGCGGCGATCCTGCTCTACGCCGTGCCGCCGCTGGTCGCCGCGCAGTCGTGGGTCTCGCTCACGCTGCTGGGGCTGGCCGCCGCGGCCATCTCCTACCTGTACCTGACCCGCCGTTTCATCCCGGCCAAGTACCTCGTGCCCGGCACCGTCTTCCTGATCGCCTTCCAGGTGCTGCCCGTGCTCTACACGGTGACCACGGCGTTCACGAACTTCGGCGACGGGCACCGCGGCGACAAGGCCGACGCCGTCACCGCCATCGAGACCGGCTCGGTGCGCCAGGCCCCCGGCTCGCCCGAGTACGGCCTGACCGCCGCCCTGCGCGGCGACGAGCTGGTGTTCCTGCTGGTCGACCCCAAGACCAAGCAGGTGCGGCTGGGCACCGCCGAAGGGCTGACCCCGCTCGCGGGCGCCCAGGTCGGCCTCACCGGCAAGGTGCTGTCGGCGCCCGGCGTGACCGTGCTGAAGGCGCCCGAGGCGGCCGCCCGCGGCCAGGAGATCTCGGCGCTGTCCGTGCCGACGCCGGGCGGCGCGATCAAGGCCAACGGCCTGAGCCGGGCCGTGGAGGGCAAGGCCGCGCTGATCTACGACGCCGCCTGCGACTGCGTCAGGGGCAACGGCGACACCTGGACGGCCGACGAGGCCCAGGGCTACTTCGTCAACGCCAAGGGCGAGCACCTGGCCCAGGGCTGGCAGGCGAACGTCGGCCTGGACAACTTCGCACGTGTGCTGACCAACCCCACCATCTCCGGCTACTTCGTCGGCGTGCTGGGCTGGAACCTGGTGTTCGCGCTGGCCTCGGTGGCCGGCACGTTCGGGCTCGGCATGGCCGTGGCGCTGGCGCTGCACCACCCGCGCATGCGCGGCACGAAGATCTACCGGATCGCGCTGATCCTGCCCTACGCCATGCCGGCCTTCGCCATGCTGCTGGTCTGGCGCGACATGTTCAACCGCGACTTCGGCCTGATCAACCAGTTCTTCGGGCTGAGCGTCGACTGGCTCGGCGAGCCCGTCACCGCCCGCTTCGCGGTCATCCTGGTCAACCTGTGGCTCGGCTTCCCGTACATGTTCCTGGTCACCACCGGCGCGCTCCAGGCGATCCCGCGCGAGCTGACCGAGGCGGCCTCCATCGACGGCGCCACGCCGTGGAAGGCGTTCCGCCGGGTGACGCTGCCGCTGCTGCTGGTCGCGCTGACGCCGCTGCTGATCTCGTCGTTCGCGTTCAACTTCAACAACTTCAACGCCATCGCGCTCACCACCGACGGCGGGCCGTTCCCGGCCGAGAGCCCGCAGGTGGGGGCCACCGACCTGCTGATCACCTACACCTTCCGGCTGGCGTTCGGCGCGGGCGGGGCGCAGTTCGGGTTCGCGGCGGCGATCTCGGTGTTCATCTTCGCGATCGTGGCGGTCATCTCGGCCGTGGCCTTCCGCCGTACCCGCAAGCAGGAGGAGGTCTACGCATGAGGATCGCGCTCAGGCACGTGTTCGTGCTGGCGGTGTGCGCGTTCGCGCTGTTCCCGATCCTGTTCGTGGTCTCGGCCGCGATCAACCCGATGGGCACGCTGGCCTCCACCGACCTGGTGCCGTCGGGGGCGAGCCTGAACAACTTCGTCAACCTGCTCACCTCCGACGACTATCCGTTCGGCCGGTGGTTCTTCAACTCGGTGTTCATCGCGCTGGTCTCGTCGTTCGCGAGCCTGCTGCTGTCGATGCTGGCCGCCTACGCCTTCAGCCGCATGCGCTTCACCGGCCGCCGGGTCGGGCTGCTGGCGCTGCTGCTCATCCAGATGTTCCCGCAGTTCCTGGCCATCGTGACGATCTTCATGATCTTCACCAGGGTGACCGAGCTGTACCCGGCGTTCGGCTTCAACACCGTCTGGGGCCTGCTGCTGCTCTACCTGGGCGGCGCGCTGGGCGTGAACACCTGGCTGATGAAGGGCTTCCTCGACACCGTGCCCAAGGAGCTCGACGAGGCCGCCACCGTGGACGGCGCCACCCACGCGCAGATCTTCTGGCGGATCATCATGCCGCTGGTCACGCCGATCCTCGCGGTCACCGCGCTGCTGGCCTTCATCGGCATCATGAGCGAGTTCCTCATGGCCAACGTGTTCCTGCGCGACCCCGAGAGCAAGACCCTGGCCGTCGGCATGTACGGCATGATCGCCGGCGACCACCGCAACGCCAACTTCGGCATGTTCGCCGCCGCGACGTTGCTCACCGCCGTACCCACGGTGAGCGTGTTCCTATGGCTGCAGAAGTACATCGTCTCCGGCCTGACGGCCGGGGCTGTCAAGGGATAGGTCCATTGCGTCATGTCGGCGAGCCGCACCACGACGGCTCAGCTCTCTACGTCTCCAGCCGGGAACCGGCGCTCGGCTCGCGGGTGACCCTCTGGCTGCGCGCCCCGCGCGCCGCCGGGATCACCGGGGTGCACGTGCGCACCGTCTGCGACGGCGAGCCCCGCTACGCCGAGGCCCGCGTCGACGAGTCCAGGACCGGCACGCCGGTCGCCGGCTACGGCGCGGACGACGTGTGGTGGCAGGCGGAGGTCACCGCCGTCAACCCGGTCACCCCGTACCGCTTCCTGCTGCACACCCGCCGCGGCCAGCTGTGGCTGACCGCGGCCGGCCCGGTCGGCCACGACGTGACCGACGCGAGCGACTTCCGCCTGGTCTGCCACCAGGCGCCGCCCTCGTGGATGTCGGACGCGATCGTCTACCAGATCTTCCCCGACCGCTTCGACCGCTCCGGCCCGATGCCGGACCTGCCCGACTGGGCGCTGCCGCGCGACTGGGACCGCGACCCGGTGATCCCCAGCGGCCCCGGCACCGCGCAGCAGTTCTACGGCGGCGACCTCGACGGCATCACCCGGCGCCTGGACCACATCCAGAGCCTCGGCGCCGACACCGTCTACCTGACGCCGATCTTCCCGGCCCGCTCCAACCACCGCTACGACGCCGCCAGCTTCGAGCACGTCGACCCGCTGCTCGGCGGCGACGAGGCCCTGCACCGGCTGTCCGGCGCGCTGCACGCCCGCGGCATGCGCCTGCTCGGCGACATCACCACCAACCACTGCGGCGACGCCCATGAATGGTTCACCGCCGCCGTCTCCGACGTGAACGCCCTCGAACGGGAGATGTTCTACTTCGACCCCGACACCGGCGACTACGAGTCGTGGTGGGGCGTCAAGTCGCTGCCCAAGCTCAACTGGGGCAGCGAGCTGGTGCGCTCCAGCATGCGCGCGGTGCTGAAGAAGTGGCTCGGCCCCCTGGACGGCTGGCGCGTGGACGTCGCCAACATGACCGCCAGGCTCGGCGCCGACGACCGCAACCACGAGGTCGCCGCCATGCTGCGCCGGCAGCTCGGCCCCGAGGCCGCCTTCATCGCCGAGCACAACCACGACGCCTCGCTCGACCTCGACCGCGACGGCTGGCACGGCACCATGAACTACGGCGGCTTCACCCGCCCGGTCTGGGCCTGGCTGCGCGGCCCCGACCTGGACCTGCCGCACTTCCTCGGCGTGCCGGGCGGCGTGCCCGAGCGCGACGGCACCGACACCGTGGCCACCTTCAGGTCCTTCGCCTCGCACATGTCCTGGCGCTCGCTCACGCACTCCTGGCAGCTCCTGGACTCCCACGACTCGCCGCGCATCCGCACGGTGACCGGCTCGCGCGAACGCCACCTGCTGGCCCTCGGCCTGCAGGCCACGCTGCCCGGCACGCCCATGGTCTTCGCCGGCAGCGAGTTCGGCCTGACCGGGATCAACGGGGAGCACTCGCGCACCCCCATGCCCTGGAACCGGCCGCACGACCAGGACCCGGCGACCCTGTCGGCCTATCGCGAGCTGCTCGGGCTGCGCCGCGCCGAGCCCGCGCTGCGTCACGGAGGGTTGCGCTGGCTGCATTCCGACGCCGACTGCCTGGTCTTCGCGCGCGAGACGTTCGAGGAGTCGCTGCTGGTGGCCGTCCGCCGGGCGCCCGGGGCCGCGCTGCCCATCGGGGCGCAGGCCCAGGGCGTCCACAATGCCCAGGACGGAGACGTGATCCCGGGGGACGGTCCTTCGGTGAGTGTGTGGCGCATCACACGCTGATCACGCTACGGTATGGCCTGGCCCCGTACCGTCTTCAACTGGATAGTGGTGTGCCCGCATGAGGTTGCTCTCCGTAGCCGTCGCAGCATCGCTCCTTACCGCCGTACCGACCGCCGCGGAAGCCAGGGCGGCCATCACCTACTACGTCGACTCCAGGGCCGGTGACGACTCCGCCGCCGGCACCAGTCCCGACAAGCCGTGGAAGTCGCTGGAGAAGGTCAGCTCCACCGACCTCAAGCCCGGTGACATCGTCAGCCTCAAGCGGGGCGGCAGCTTCACCGGCCCGCTCCGGCTCACCGCGAGCGGCACCGCCGCCCGGCCCATCGTCATCCGCTCCCACGGCACCGGCGCCCTGCCCCGCATCAGCGGCGACGAGCGCGACTGCGTGGTCGTCAAGGGCGCCTACTGGCAGATCAGCGGCCTGCGCGCCACCGGTTGCCGGTTCGCCGGGTTCCAGCTCGGCGGCCACCACATCGAGCTGAGCGGCGTCGCGGCCGACAACAACGTCGCGGGCGTGTGGGTCACGCCGTCCGGCTCGCACAACACCGTCCGCGACAGCACGCTCACCGCCAACAACCGCATGAGCGTCGACGACGAGGGCGGCGACAACGACTCCGGCGCCTTCGGCGTGCTGCTCAACGGCGACGACAACCTGGTGACCCGCAACACCATCACCGGCAGCTACGCCAGGAGCCACGACTACGGCACCGACGGCTCCGCCGTCGAGATCTTCAACGGCGACCGCAACCGCATCACCTACAACCACGCGCGCGACAACGAGACCTTCACCGAGCTCGGCGCGCAGAAGGGCAAGACCGCCACCGGCAACGTCTTCGCCTTCAACGTCGTCACCTCCGGCCGCAGCCGCGGCTCCTTCCTCATCACCCGCGGGCCCGGCCACGTCGTGGGCCCGGTCAAGGGCACGATCGCCGTCCAGAACTCGGTCTACCTGCCGGCCAAGGACACCATCGGCTGGTCCTGCCACGACGGCTGCGGCCCCTCCATCCTCCGGCTGCGCAACAACGTGATCGCGGTCGGCGGCGAGGCGGGCTGGGCCGACGGCAAGGGCGTCGACGACGGCGGCAGCGTCTACTACGGCCGCAAGCTCACCTTCAAGCTCGGGCCGAAGTCGGTCAGGGCCGACCCGCTGTTCCTCTCCCGCACCGACCTGCGCCTGCGTCCGGGCTCCCCGGCGCTGGGCCGCGGCCTGCCGCTGTCGCCCGCCTGGTACGGCGGCACCGCCCTCGGCAAGGACATGCTGGGCCGGCCGCTGTCCGCCGCACCTGACGCCGGTGCCTACCAGCGGTAGCGGTGTAGCCTACGGGGCATGGTCCCGGATCTTCGCCTGCCGCTGGTCAAGCAGCTCGCCGAGGCCGACGTGCCCCACCGCTTCTGGCACACCGCCGACCCGGGCGGGCGCGTCTGGCTGTTCGAGAGCGTCGAGGGCGACGGCGAACACTGGGCGATCAGGCAGATCGAGGTCGGCGCCGACCGGGTCGCCCACCGCTACTGGTGGGGCCGGCTCCAGGACGATCACGGCTTCCTCACCGACCAGCCGCTGGAGATCTGGGAGCTGACCGAGATCACCCAGGCGGCGTTCGAGGCCGTGTGGGCCGCCGCCTGAGCCTCAGCCCGCGTTCTCCAGAACGAGCGCGTTGGCCAGGCCGCCCGCCTCGCACATGGTCTGCAGGGCGTAGCGGGCGCCGCGCGTGCGCATGGCGTGCACGAGCGTGGTGGTGATGCGCGCGCCGCTGGCGCCGAGCGGGTGGCCGAGGGCGATGGCGCCGCCGTTGACGTTGACCTTCGCCGGGTCGGCCCCCGTCTCCTGCAGCCAGGCCAGCACGACGCTGGCGAAGGCCTCGTTGACCTCGAACAGGTCGATGTCGGACAGCGCGAGCCCGGCGCGGCGCAGCACCTTCTCCGTGGCCGGGATCACGCCGGTGAGCATGAGCAGCGGGTCGGAGCCGGTGACGGCGAAGCTGTGCAGCCGGGCCAGCGGGCGCAGGCCGAGCCGCGCGGCGGTCTCGGAGCTGGTGATCAGGACGGCCGCCGCGCCGTCGTTGATCGGGCTGGCGTTGCCCGCGGTGACCGACCAGGAGATCTGCGGGAAACGCCCGGCGTAGCCGGGGTCGGCGTAGGCGGGCCGCAGCCCGGCCAGGATCTCGGGCGTGGTGGCGGGCCGGATCGACTCGTCGCGGTCCAGGCCGGCGATCGGGACGAGCTCGGCGCCGAAGTCGGCGGCGGCGGCCTTGGCGTGGGAGGCGGCGGCGAAGACGTCCATCTGCTCGCGGCTCAGCGACCACTTGGCGGCGATCAGCTCGGCGCTGATGCCCTGCGGGACCAGCCCCCCGGGGAAACGCGCGGCCACCGAGGGCCCGAACGGGTCGGCGCCCGGCGGCACGTTCGACCACATGGGCACCCGGCTCATCGACTCCACGCCGCAGGCCACGACCAGGTCGTACGCGCCGGACATGACGCCCTGCGCGGCGAAGTGCACGGCCTGCTGGGACGAGCCGCACTGCCGGTCGACCGTGACCGCGGGCACCGAGTCGGGGAAGCCGGCGGCCAGCCAGGCGTAGCGGGTGGTGTTCATGGCCTGCTCGCCCACCTGGTCGACGCAGCCGCCGATCACGTCGTCGACCAGCGCCGGGTCCACGCCGCTGCGCTCGATCAGCGCGCGCAGGGCGTGGGCGAGCAGGTCGACGGGGTGCGTCCCGTGCAGCCCGCCGCCGGGTTTGCCCTTGCCGATCGGGGTGCGTACGGCTTGCACGATGACGGCGTCGCGCATCGCGGCCTCCTGTCCGTTGGAAATTCCAACTCACTCTAACGCGAGCGGGTTGGACTTTCCAACGCAGGCGTCATCGTGCGGCCAGGCCGTTGATGATCATGTGCAGGGCGACGTCGAAGCTGCGCTCGACCTCCTCCGGCTCGCCGCTCAGGTGTCCCTGCGTCTCGGCGAAGACGAACCCCGAGACGAACGCGTGCAGCACCTCGCTCGTCCGCCGCAGCTCCTCCTCGGGCACCCCGGAGGCGCGCAGGATGCGGTAGAGCGCCTGCCACAGCGGCAGCCGCCGGTCCTCGCTGAACTCGGGATGGTTGTGCAGGTAGGACCACATGGCCGGATGTTGCCGGGCGTGCCGGTGGTAGGCCAGGGCCAGGGCGCGGAGCTGGTCCTGCCAGGGGGTGCCGTCGTCGGGCGGCAGCGGCAGCCGGGAGCTGACCGTCTCGCAGATGCGGGCCAGCAGCGCCTCCTTGCTCGCGACGTGGTGGTAGACCGACATGGGGTTGACGTCGAGCTCGGCGGCCAGTTTCCGCATCGACAACCCCTCGACGCCGGCCTCGTCGATCAGGCGAAGCGCCGTGGAACAGATCTCGTCAAGGCTCAGGGGAGCTCCCCTGCGTGCGCTCACTGCCATACAGCGTATGGTAGCGTCAGCCATACGGTGTATGGCTACCCGAAGGGAGCACTCATGAGGCGTATCCCCGCCCCGCAGGGCCTGCCGATCCTGGGCAACACGCTGCAGATCCCGGCCCACTCGCCGGTGGAGCACTTCGTCAAGGTCGCCGAGCGGTACGAGGAGGGCATCTTCCGGCTGGAGGTCGCCGGCCGCACGATCGTGCTGGTCTACGACCCCGACCTGGTCGCGGAGGTGTGCGACGAGAGCAGGTTCGTCAAGCGCATCAAGCCGCCGCTGTCGATCGTGCGCGACTTCGGCGGCGACGGCCTGTTCACCGCCGAGCCGGACGAGCCGGTGTGGGGGCAGGCGCACCGCATCCTGCTGCCCGCCTTCAGCCAGCGTTCGATGAAGGCGTACTACCCGCAGATGCTGGAGGTCGCCGAGCAGCTCGTCGCCTCGTGGGCCGGCCGCCAGGGGCAGGACCTGCCCGTGGCCGACGACATGACCCGGCTCACGCTGGACACGATCTCGCTGACCGGCTTCGGCTTCCGGTTCGACTCCTTCGCCTCGCCCGAGCTGCACCCGTTCCTGAAGGCCATGGGCGGCGCGCTGACCGAGGCCATGCTGCGCAACCAGCAGCTCCCGCTCGTCACCAAGCTCAAGCGCGGCCACGAGGACGCCTACCGCCGCGACATCGAGACCATGCGCGCCCTGGTGGACGACGTGATCAAGCAGCGCCGCGCCGAGGGCGCCGGCGACGCCAAGGACCTGCTCGGCCTCATGCTGGCGGCCGCCGACCCGCAGACCGGCGGCCGCCTGTCCGACGAGAACATCCGCAACCAGGTGCTCACCTTCCTCATCGCCGGGCACGAGACCACCAGCGGCCTGCTCTCCTTCGCCCTGTACAACCTGCTGCGCGACCCGCACACCCTGGCCAGGGCCTACGACGAGGTCGACCGCCTGCTGCCCGGCGACGAGCCGCCCAGCTACGAGACGATCATGAAGCTCGACGTCATCCCCCGGATCCTGGAGGAGACGCTGCGGATCTGGTCGCCGATCCCCGCCTTCGCCGTCAGCGCCGTCGAGGCCACCACCATCGGCGGGTACGAGATCGAGGCCGACCAGAGCGTCGCCGTGCTGCTGCCGTCGCTGCACCGCCACCCCAAGGCGTGGGAGCGGCCGGCGGAGTTCGACATCGACCGCTGGCTGCCGGAGAACAAGAAGGCCCACCACCCGGCGGCGTACAAGCCGTTCGGCAACGGCGAGCGGGCCTGCATCGGCCGCCAGTTCGCGCTGACCGAGGCCCGGCTCGCCCTGGCCATGATCCTGCGCCGCTTCGCCGTCGCCGACCCCGACGCCTACCGGATGAAGATCAAGCAGACGCTGACCATCAAGCCCGACGGATTCACCCTGCGGGTGCGCGAGCGCCGCGCCCACGAGCGCACCGCGCCCGCCGCCGACGTCCAGGCCGCCGGGGAGAGCGAGCGGCACGACCTCGCGGTCACCGGCGTGCCGCTCACCGTCGCCTACGGCTCCAACCTGGGCACCGCCGCCGACATCGCCGAGCGGCTGGCCGAGCGGGCCGGCCGGTCCGGCTTCGCCACCACCCTGACCACCCTGGACGAGCTGACGCCGCCGTCGCAGGGGCTGCTCGTCGTGGTCGCCTCCTCCTACAACGGCAAGGCGCCCGACAACGCGCAGCGCTTCGACGCCCTGGAGGAGCTGCCCGACCTGTCGGGCGTGCGCCTGGCGGTGCTCGGCTGCGGCAACGCCCAGTGGCCGACGTACCAGGCCTTCCCGCGCCGGGCCGGCGAGAAGCTGACCGCGGCCGGGGCGGTGCCGCTCGTCGAGCGCGGCGAGGCCGACGCCGACGGCGACTTCGACGGCGACGTCTCGGCGTGGACGGCCCGGCTGTGGGCGGCGCTGGCCGAGGAGTACAGCGCCCCGGCGGGCGCGGCCGGCCCGCGCTACGAGATGGAGGTGCTCGGCGAGAGCGAGGTCAGGCCGGCCGTCGTCTCCGAGCGGGCCGTGCCGATGACCGTCGTGTCCAACGAGGAGCTGACCGGCGACCCCACCGGGTTGTGGGACTTCTCGGCCGAGGCCCCGAGGCCCGGCGTGCGCTCCATCGTGGCCCGCCTGCCCGAGGGCGTCACCTACGCGGCGGGCGACCATGTCGCCGTCTTCGCCAAGAACGACCCCGAGCTGGTCGAGTGGGCCCTGCGCTGCCTGCGGGTGCCGCGCGAGCAGGTGGTGCGGCTGCGCGCCGCCGGCGCCACCCACCTGCCCGTGGACACGCCGGTGACGGCCGGCCTGCTGCTGACCGAGTTCGCCGAGCTGCAGGAGGTGGCCACCAGGGCCGACCTGGAGGCCCTGGCCGCGCACACCGGCTGCCCCTGGACGCGCGGCCAGCTCGCCGAGCTGACCGCGAACTACGCCGACGAGATCCTGGCCAAGCGGGTCTCGCCGCTGGCCCTGCTGGAGCGTTTCCCGGCCGTCGAACTGCCGCTGCCGGTGTTCCTGGAGATGGCCGGGCCGATCCGGCCGCGCTACTACTCGGTCTCCTCCTCGCCGCTGGCCGATCCGGGCCTGGTGCGGCTCACCGTCGGGCTGGTCGAGGGGCCCGCCTGGTCCGGCAGCGGCACCTATCAGGGCATGTGCTCGGCGTACCTGGCCGGGCTGCGGCCCGGTGAGGTGTTCTACGGGTACGTACGCGTGCCCGCGCCGCCGTTCCGGCTGCCCGCCGATCCGGCCACACCGGTGATCCTGGTCGGCCCCGGCACCGGGTTCGCGCCGCTGCGCGGCTTTCTGGAGGAGCGGGCGCTGAGCGGGGCGGGCGGCCGGGCCGAGGTGTTCACCGGCTGCCGCCACCCCGACCACGACTGGCTGTACCGGGACGAGGTGACCGCCTGGGCCGCCCGCGAGGAGGTGAACGTGCACACCGCGTTCTCGGCCGTGGCCGGGCACCCGTACCGGTACGTCCAGGACGCCGTGGCCGATCACGCCGAGGAGGTGTGGGAGCTGCTGGAGCAGGGCGCGTACGTGTACGTCTGCGGCGACGGCCTGCGCATGGCCCCGGCGGTGCGCCAGGCGCTGCTGGACGTGCACCGGCGGCACACCGGCGGGGACGGCGAGGACGGCGCGGCCTGGCTGGCCGCCCTGGAGGCGGACGGCCGCTACCAGCAGGACGTGTTCGCCTGATCCGCCCTGCCTGCTGCCCGCCTGCTGCCCGCCTGATCCCCGTCCGATCCCCGTCCGATCCCCGCCTGATCCCCACGTGCGGGGATCGGTCTGCCTGATCCTTGAACGATCCTTGGTCGTTTTTGGGAAAACACCTGCTCAAACCGCCATCCAGGTTCGACAATCCGGACTTACCGCCGGATCCTGGGATATAAGCGCAGCATGCGCGACATATCCGTGGAACGTGCGCGAAACCTGTCTACGGCACTGTGAGAGCCTCTGGGAAAGGGGGCGGCCAATGCTGCTGCGACTGAGGGTGTCCCTGCCGGACCGGCCGGGCGGCCTTGGCCAGGTCGCGAAGGCGCTGGGGACGCTCGGCGCCGACATCCTGCAGGTCACCGTGCTGGAACGGGAGACCGGCCGGGCGGTGGACGACTTCATCGTGTCCTGGCCGGGCCCGGTCAGCGCGACGGAGGTCTGCGAGCGGCTGTCGGCGACGCCGGGCGTACGCGTCGAGGGCGTCTGGCCCACCCGTGACGTGCCCGGCTCCGCCCCCGACTACGACCTGCTCATGCACGTGGCGACCGAGCCGGCCCGCGGGCTGGCCACGCTGGTGGACGCCCTGCCCGCGCTGTGCGGCGCCGAGTGGTCGGTCGCGGTCGAGGACGGAGCCGTGCGGCACGCCTCGATGGCCGCGCCCGAGGTGGTGAACCTGCCCGACCCGCCGCCGCGCGCGATCACCCTGGACTCGGCGGACCTGCGGCTGATGTTGCTGCCCCTCGTCCCGCAGGGCATGCACGTCGTCGTCGCGCGGGCCGGCGGACCGGTCTTCCATCGCGCCGAGCTGGAACGCGCGGTCCGCATCGTGGACGTCGTCGCCAAGCTGGCCGCCGGCGCCCCCGGACGATTGACCGGCCAAACATCAGACGAATAACGTGAGCCTCGACCGTCCCTCCCGCGCAGAGGACCTGAGGCCATGGATTTCGAGCTGACCGACGAGCAGAAGGCCTTCCGCGAGACCCTGCGCGCCTTCGTGGAGAAGGAGATCCTGCCCGTGGCCACCGAGTGGGAGCACTCGGGCCGCTACCCCACCGAGATCGTCGAGAAGATGAAGCAGATGGGGCTGTTCGGGCTGACCGTCCCCGAGGAGTACGGCGGCCTCGGCGCCGACATGGTCTCCTTCGCGCTGGTCTTCGAGGAGATCGCGCGCGGCTGGATGGGCGTGGCGGGCACGATCGGCTCCCACTCGCTGGCCTGCTGGATGATCGCCAAACACGGCACCGACGAGCAGAAACGCCTCCACCTCGCCGACCTGGCCGCGGGCGTCCGGCGTACCGCCATCGCGCTCACCGAGCCCGGCGCCGGCACCGACCTGCAGGGCATCCAGACCCGCGCGGTGCGCGACGGCGACCACTACGTGGTGACCGGCACCAAGACGTGGATCACCAACGCCCGGCACGCCGACCCGCTGCCCGTCCTGGTCAAGACCTCGGTCACCGAGCCCGCCCACAAGGGCATGTCGGTGCTGCTCGTCGATCCGGCCGCGCCCGGCTTCGGCGTCAGCCGCGACCTGCCCAAGCTCGGCTACAAGGGCACCGAAACCTGCGAGGTCGTGCTCGACGAGGTGCGTGTGCCGGTCTCGGCGCTGCTCGGGGGCGTCGAAGGACGCGGCATGCAGCAGGTGCTGGGCGGGCTGGAGATCGGCCGGGTCAACATCGCCGCCCGCGCGGTCGGCGTCGCGCAGGCGGCCTATGACGCCGCCCTGGAGTACGCGCGCGAGCGCACCGCGTTCGGGCAGCCCATCGCCGACTTCCAGGCCATCCAGCTCAAGCTCGCCGACCTGGCCACCGAGATCCAGGCCGCCCGGCTGCTCACGTACTGGGCCGCCGCCCAGGCGGACGGCGGCAAGCGGGTGGACATGGAGGCGGGCATGGCCAAGTACTTCGCCTCCGAGGTGGCGCTCAAGGCGTCGCTGGAGGCGATGCGCATCCACGGCGGCTACGGCTACTCCCAGGAGTTCGTGGTCGAACGCCTCTACCGGGACGCGCCGCTGATGGCGATCGGCGAAGGCACCAACGACGTGCAGCGGCTGGTGATCGCCCGCGCCCTCGTCTCCGGCAAGGGCCGGGTGGGCTGGTAGCTAGTCGTGCCGGGGCAGCCCCGAGACCTCGTGGTCGGCATGGGACAGCGCCTCGGCGATGAGCGCCCGCACGTGCCCGTCGCGGGCGCGGTAGAGCACCCGGCGGCCGTCCCTGCGGGTGTCCACCAGGCCGGCCAGCCGGAGCTTGGCCAGGTGCTGCGACACCGACGGGCGAGCCGCGCCGACCGCCTCGGCCAGGGAGTTCACGTCCAGCTCGCCGGCTGACAGTTCCCACATCAGCCGGAGCCGGGTGGCGTCGCCGAGCATGCGGAAGGCGTCCACGGCGGCGTTGACCTGGGCGGGAGTGGGTTGCTCCTGCGAGTGGTCCGCACCTGAGACGTTGTCGCGTGCGTACATGACTACATATCCTGGCCGGAGCGGACGAGCTGCGCAAGCGAAGGGGTGCTCATGTCTGACTCCGATACCCATCCGCACGGCCACGACCACGGCCACGGTCACGGTCACGGGAATGGTCACGGCCACGGTCACGGGAATGGTCACGGCCACGGGAATAGTCACGGGAATGGTCACGGTCACGGGCACGGGCCGGGGGAGCGGCGGGGGTTCAGGGCGCTGGCCGCCAAGGTCGCGCACGTGTTAACGCCGCACAGCCACGACAGCGCCGCCAGGACCGACAGCGCCCTGGAGTCCAGCAGCCGGGGCATGCGCGTGCTGGCCGTGTCCTTCGCGGTCCTCATGCTCACCGCCGCGGTCCAAGCGGTGATCGTCGTGGCGTCGGGGTCGGTCGCGCTGCTCGGCGACACCCTGCACAACCTGGCCGACGCGCTGACCGCCGTCCCGCTGGCCATCGCGTTCTCGCTCGGCCGCCGCGCCGCCACCCGCCGCTTCACCTACGGCTACGGCAGGGCCGAGGACCTCGCGGGCATCGCCATCGTCGTGCTCATCGCCGCCTCGGCCGCGCTCGCCGGGTACGAGGCCGTCCGGCGGCTGGTCGAGCCCCAGGACGTCCGGGCGCTCGGCTGGGTCGCCGCCGCCGCGCTGGCCGGGTTCGTCGGCAACGAGTGGGTGGCGCGCTACCGCATCACCGTGGGCCGCCAGATCGGCTCGGCCGCGCTCGTGGCCGACGGCCTGCACGCCAGGACCGACGGCTTCACCTCCCTCGCCGTGCTCCTCGGCGCGGGCGGCGCGGCACTCGGGTTCCCGATCGCCGACCCGGTCGTGGGCCTGCTGATCACGGTCGCCATCTGCTTCGTCCTGCGCGACGCCGCCCGCGAGATCTACCACCGCCTCATGGACGCCGTCGACCCCGCCCTGGTGGACGAGGCCGAGCGCATCCTGGCCGGCGTCCCCGGCGTCGAGCGCGTCGGCTCGGTGCGCCTGCGCTGGCTCGGCCACGCCCTGCACGCCGAGGTCGAGATCCTGGTCGACCACGCCATGTCGGTCGTGGACGCCCACGCCGTGGCGGTCGAGGCCGAGCACCGCCTCATCCACGACCTGCCGCGCCTGCGCGCCGCCACCGTCCACACCGACCCCTGCGGCCCCGACGGGGCCGACCACCACGCGTCCCTGGCGACCCACCGCATCACCTAGCCCGCTGCGGGTAAGTTGGGGCGGGTGCCGACCGCCGCGACCCCCCGCCCGACCACGCCAGGCGCGCCGTCCAGGCTCGCCTGGCTCGACGCGCTGCGCGGCATCGGCGCGCTCGCGGTGGTCGCCGAGCACCTGCTGCCGTGGTTCCTGCCCGCGCTGCGGCCCTACTGGTTCAGCCTCGGCGTCTACGGCATCCTGGTGTTCTTCCTGGTCAGCGGGTACATCATCCCGACTTCGCTGGAACGGCACGGCGACGTGCGGGCCTTCTGGGCCAGCCGCGCCTTCCGCCTCTACCCCCTCTACCTGGCCGTGATCGCGCTGGTGCTGGCCGCGTCCTGGTGGGTGCCGGTGCGCGAGGGCGTGCCGCGCGACGGCAGCGCGGTCGCGGCCCACGCGACCATGCTGCTGGACGTCGTGAGCGTGGGCGGCGTGGCCGACACGATGTGGACGCTGTCGTACGAGATGGTGTTCTACCTGCTGGTCACGGCGCTGTTCCTGGTCAGGGCGCACGAGCGCAGCGGGCTGGTGTCCGTCCTGTTCGCCGGGGCCTCCGTGGCGGTGGGGCTGGTGGTGTCGGGGGCGGTCCTGCGGGGCGGATGGCCGGCGTACGTGTCGTGCGCGGTGTTCGCCGCCGGGCTCGCCTGCGTGGTCGGCGGCTGGTTCCGCCGGACCGCCGCGTGCGTGCTCGGGCTGATGGCGCTGGCGTTGCTGCTGCTGAGCAGCCGGGTGCCGTGGCTGGGCGCGGCCGTGGTCGCGGTCATGTTCGCCGGCACGGCGATCCACCGGTGGGAGCGCGGGCGCGGCGGCCTGTGGCCGGTCGCGGTGACGGCGGCGCTGGTCGCCGTGGCTCCGGTGTGGGCGATCGAGAGCGGCTGGTGGTGGGTCGAGGCCGACGTGTGGCTGACCACGATCGCGCTGGCGGCGGCCACCTTCGCGGGCGCGATGGCACTGCGCGGGCGGCAGCTGCCCGCCGTGCTCACCTGGCTCGGGCTGATCAGCTACTCGCTCTACCTGGTGCACCATCCGCTGCTGAAGTACTTCGTGGAGGTCACCGGAGACCTGCGGCGGGCGCCGCTGCCGTACCAGCTCGCGATGGCCGGGCTGGCCCTGGCGCTGATCCTGGCCGTCAGCGCGCTCTCCTACCGCTACGTCGAGCGCCCCATGCAGGCGCTGGGCCGGCGGCTCTCCCGGCGGTCCGCCGCCGCGGGCGCCGCGCCGCGCGCGATCCCCGTCACGGGCGCCCCGGCCGCGGGCGGCCACGGCGACGGCTCGGGGCGCACCGCGTAGGCCGGCACGATCCGGTCGCCGGGCTCGTGCCGCCGGCTCGTGGAGGGCAAGATGGGGTGCGGGTATCGGCGCGGACCCCGCCGGGCCGTCGCGCGGCCTCCTCGGCGCTCTCGCCGGGCCCGGGGCCGGTCAGGGCGCGTGCCGGGGCCCCCAGCGGTCGCCGGCGGGTGGGAGAGGGGCCGAGGTCATGCCGGGTTCGCTGGTGCTCATGGGGTCGGGGGAGACGAGTCCGACCATGGTCGAGGTCCACCGGGCGTTGGCCCGCGGGCTGCGCGCGGGAGCCCGTGCCGTGCTGCTCGACACGCCCTACGCCTTCCAGGAGAACGCCGCCGACATCTCCGCCCGCGCCCGCCGCTACTTCGCCCGCAGCGTCGGGCTGGAGGTCGAGCCGGCCACCGGGATCGTGGGCGCGGACTGGGTGTTCTCGGGGCCGGGCAGCCCCACGTACGCGCTCGACCGGTGGGCCGCCTCCGGCGTGGCCGGCGACCTGCGTGCCCGGGTGCGCTCCCGGCAGGGGGTGACCGTGCTCGCCTCGGCCGCCGCCTGCACCGCGGGCCTGGCCACCGTGCCCGTCTACGAGATCTACAAGGTGGGCGCCGAGCCTCACTGGCGCGAGGGCATCGGCCTGCTGGCGCCGCTGGGCCTGCGGGCCGTGCTGATCCCGCACTTCGACAACGCCGAGGGCGGCAGCCACGACACCCGCTACTGCTACCTGGGCGAGCGGCGGCTGTCGCGGATGGAGCGGGAGCTGCCGCCGGGGACCGCCGTCCTGGGGCTCGACGAGCACACGGCGCTGATCATCGACCTGGAGTCGGAGGCGGTGGAGGTGGCGGGGCGCGGCGGCCTGACCGTACGGCGTCCGGGGGCGGTGACCGTCCTGCCGGCCGGGACCCGTACGAGCCTGGCCGTCGTCCGCGACCTGGCGGCGGGCGCCACGTCCGGGACGGTCCCGCCGCCCCGGCCCGCCCCCGCCGTGGGCCCTGCCGTCACGCTGGAGGAGACGATCCGCTCCTGCGAGCGGCTGTTCGAGGACGCGGTCGGCAAGCCGGACCTGGTGGCGGCGGCGCGGCTCGTGCTCGACCTGGAGGCGGAGATCGTCACCTGGGCGGCCGACACCGAGGAGGACGCCGGCGGGGTCGACCAGGCCCGGGAGCTGATGCGGCTGCTGATCGCCCGGCTGGGCGAGGCCGCCGCGACCGCCGGCCTGCGCGCCCTGGTCGAACCCCTGCTCGACCTGCGCGCGCAGCTGCGGCGGGAGGGGCGGTACGAGATCGCGGACGCGCTGCGCGCGGCGATGGCGCGCGGCGGCGTGACCGTGGAGGACACCCCGGCCGGTCCGCGCTGGAGCCCGGCGACGGTCTAGAACGTCATGGCGACGCGGCGGGCGACCGTCTGGAAGGTTCTGGCGACGCGGCGGGCGGCGGTCTGGAAGGTTCTGGCGACGCGGCGGGCGGCGGTCTAGAAGGTCCGGGCGACGCGGCGGGCGTGCTCGTCGGCCTGCTTGCGTTCGGCGTCGTAGGAGCCGGTGAGCGTGGGGTGGTGGCGGATCTCCTGAACGTCGGCGATGCCCGTCCAGCGCAGCCAGTCGCCGAAGAACGTGGACTGGAAGTCGGCGCCGAACTCCGGGCCGAGCCCCGGCCCCCACACAGCACTGGTGTAGACGACGGCCGCGCGCTTGCCGGTCAGCAGCGCGCGGTACCCCGTCTCCGGGTGCACGTCGAAGATCATCGCGGGCTGGCTGACCACGTCGATGAACTGCTTGAGCTTGTACGGCACGCCCGCGTTCCACATCGGCACGCTGAACAGGTAGCGGTCGTAGGCGTCGAAGCGCTCGAACGTCCTGACCGCCGCGGCCCAGGCCTCGGCCTCCTCGCCCGCGGGGGTGCCGCCGCCGAACACCGTCATCTTGGCGCGGGCGGCGGCGGGGCCGAACTCGGGCAGGGTGCCGTCCCAGAGGTCGAACCGGTCCACGGTGTGGCCGGGGTGGGTGGCGAGGTACTTCTGGACGAACGTCTCGGCGATGGCGGCGGAGATCGACTCCGTGCCGCGGGGTGAGGCGGAGATGTGCAGCAACCGGGACATGGCGAACACCTTTCTGGACTATGGTCCGCTTAATGCCGCCAACAATACGGACCGAAGTCCGCTTGGTCAAGGCTCGATCAGGCACCGCCGACGTGCCTGCTTCGGCGCGGGCCTTCGTCGTCGTGGCGGGCCCGTGGGGCGCAGTGAGGCGTTGACGTCCCGCGCCGCAGGTCAGCGCGACGTCAGCCCCTCGCGCCCCTACTCCCTCCACTGGGTCCCCCCCGCCGCGCCCGGACGGGCGCGAGCGGCTGGGAGGGAACCCCCGGCAGCGTGAGGGCCGCTCGGGCTGTGGCCGGGGGCCCCTCACGCTGGGGCAGGGGTTTCAGTCCTTCTGCCTCTTCTTCTTCGCCCCGAGAACGGCGCCGCGGATTCCCCCGGCGATCCCGCCGAGATGGGCACCGACCGCCATGCCCGTCAGGCCGCCGTCGGCGCCGGCCAAGCCGCCGAGGATGATGCCGGCGGTGGCCCCCCTGTCCGCCCCCTTCACGGCGCCCTTCAGCCCGCCGTCTGGCGTGTCGCGGATGATCTGTTCTTCGACCTTGTCGATCGCCCTCTCGATGCTGCCCTTCTTGGCCATGAGCCCTCCCGTGTCGCGGAGCCAAGCTCTCCCTACAAGCAGTAGGCGGCCCGTCGGCCCGGAAGTCAACGCGGGCGGGTCGGTGTCCTGCGCTGGGCTCGGCGTGGCCGGAGCGCATCGTGATCGTGCGCCCAGGCACTACCGTCGCTTGTACTGCCAGACCTGGTTGACACGGTTGTTGGCCCATTGGGTGGGACTGAAGCAGTCCCATATCTGTAGAGGCGCATTAGGCGGCGGCCAGTTGGGATACGACCCGTTTTCGACGTCGAGGCATCTTCCGCTGCTGACGCTTACCAAGCGTCTGAAACCCTTGTGGGGGCCGCTGTAGAATTCCTCGGTCACCCACTGCTGATTGGGGCCTCCGTGACAGCCCCAGAGGACGACGGGTGTGCCGTTGCCTGTACCGCCGTTCGCGACGTCCAGACATTTCGTGCCGTTCTGGCCGGTCCATTTGATGAGGTCGGCATTGGCTCCGCTGGGCGGGGACTCGAAGAAGAATGCGTGGTAGTTGCCACCGATCTTGGCGCCCAGTCGTATGCGTGAGCCGAGGGTGCATTCAGGGTTCTCAAGGTTGTAGTGACAGGTGTTCGGTATGTCGACGAAGAGTTGCCCTTCTGTGATCGGGTTGGTGATCCAGGTGTCGGGACCTCGAACACGATGGCTGTCCGTGTTCGCGGACGCGGGCGGCAGCACGGCGAAAACCAGGAATGATGCGGTGATCGCGTGTAGACAGGTCTTGGGTTTCGGCATGGCGATTCCCCCTGGCGCTCTTGTCGCAGAGGCGAGCTCTGAATACGGGAGCGCAAATAAGCCTATCGCGGGATCCGTCGGGCTCTGCCAAGGCGTATTCAACGTCTCGCCAATTACCTTGTTCAGGAACAGTGGGCAGTTTGGGGTCAGCCGCTTCGCTTCGTCGACTTCAGCTTTACGTGGCGAGGCCGAAAAGGAAGTTCCTTTGCTGGCGCGGCACGCATCTGTCGCTTGTGCCCATCTGACTCCGCGCCATTGGACAACGTCGACATTGACATTGCGGAGCAGTTCGGTGCCGGCGCCTGGAAGTTCCCGCCCGGCGTCGCTGAGGGGTTCGACGACCACGTACGCGGCCAGCGTGCCCCACTACGACGCGATCCAGGCCCTCGTGGCCGGGATGACCGACTGGCTTGTCCCGGCCACCGGTCTGGTTGCACCGGCCGCGCCCGCCGCGCCGACGTTCGCCCAGCTCGGCCTGTTCGCCGCGACGACATGACCGCCCGGCTCCGGTTGCTGTCACACGGGCGCGACCGCGAGCAGCGAACCAGCCGGCACCTGCATGCCGTCGCCGGGCCAAAGGTGATCCCTGTGCCTGCGCTCGGCCGGCCTGCCGGCGAGCACAACCAGGCGTCCGGCTGCGCCCACCGGTCGCGGGCGACGGTGGGCGAGGCGTCAGGAGTGGTTTCGCGGCGAGCCTGGAGGTGCGCGCCAGGGGTCAGCGGCGGGGCGGGTCGATGCGGGCGCCGTCCAGAGTGAAGATCATGAGACGGGACAGGTCCACCGCGACCTTCGCCGCGTCCCCCGCCCGCCACATCGGCCGGTTGCCCAGCCGGACGATCAGGTCGGAGCGGCGGTGGAAGCCGCTGCCCACGTTCTGCCCGACCTGCTCCTGCTCCTCGTGCTCCTGCGCGCGCTGGGAGAAGAGCCGCCGCACCATCCCCGTCAGCCCGCCCGCGCCGCTGCGCTCGCCGTTGAGGCGGGCGCGCGGGTCCGGCGGCTCGGGCACCGGCACGGCCGGCATGCCGCACTCCAGGTACGCCAGCCACTCGTGCCCGTGGTACTCCAGCGCCCGCACCCGCCCGTAGAAGGACGGCCCGTCGTAGGACTCCGGCACCGGCGCCAGCCCGTCAGGACGCATGCCGACCAGCACCTGCCCGCCCGTGTGCTGAGAGATCGCGTACGCCCTGGGATCGCTCCAGGGCATCGTGAGCCGGTGCGGACCGAAGTCGAGCATGACATACTGGTTCTGCGGCGTTCTGACACCGGCCGCCAACAGGTTCAACTGCTGAGAGTTGAGGAAGGCCGCCACGAACGCCGTCGCTGGATCGTTGTAAATCTGGGCCGGAGTGCCGACGTCCTGCAGGACGCCGCGATTCAGGATCGCGATCCGGTCGGCCAGGGTGAGCGCCTCGACCTGGTCGTGCGTGACGTAGATCGTGGTGACCCCGAGCGACCTGACCAGCGCGGAGATCTCCATCCGCAGTTCGGTGCGCATGCCGGCGTCGAGGTTCGACAGCGGCTCGTCCATGAGGAACAACTTCGGCTGCCGGACGATCGCCCGGCCCATCGCCACGCGCTGCCGCTGGCCGCCCGACAGGGTGCCGGGGCGGCGGTCGAGCGTCTCGTCGATGTGCAGCGCCTTCGACAGCTCGGTGACGCGGTCGCGCACCATCGCCGGGTCCGACTTGGCGATCTCCAGGGGGAAGGCGATGTTCCCGCGCACGGTCCGGTGGGGGTAGAGGGCGCCGTTCTGGAACACCATGGCCACGTCGCGGTCGCGCGGTGGCAGGTGGTTGGCGAGCTGGCCGTCCAGCCAGAGATCGCCTTCCGTGATCTCCTCCAGGCCGGCGATCATCCGCAACAGCGTGGACTTGCCGCAACCGGAAGGACCGAGGAGGACGAGGAACTCGCCATCCTCGGCCTGCAGGCTCAGCCGGTCGACTGCCAGGTAGTCGCCCGGATACACCTTGGTCACTTTGTCGAGAACGACCGAGCTCATGGGCCCACACCTTGCGCGCGTGTCACCTGTGACGAGGCTGATTGAAGAGGTAGTACATCGCGCCTTAACACTGGATGTCCACCCTTGACATAAAGAATCTCATCCGCAGTGGTTTCGGCCAGGGGTTTTAGGCGTCCGTATACCCATAAATCCGGATGCGAGGTGCATGGAAGGGCTTGCGTAAACTTGCGGCAAGGGCTTTCATGGTGCGGGCAACCCGGGGGGAGATCCATGAACATGTGGTGGCGTGACGCCGTGATCTACCAGGTCTACGTGCGCAGTTTCGCCGACGGCAACGGCGACGGCGTCGGCGACCTGATCGGCGTGCGCGATCGCCTGCCGTACCTGGTCGAGCTGGGCGTGGACGCCATCTGGCTGACGCCCTTCTACACCTCGCCGATGGCCGACTTCGGCTACGACGTGGCCGACTACCGGGACGTCGACCCGCTGTTCGGCTCCCTGGCCGACGCCAAGGCGCTCATCGATGAGGCCCACGGCCACGGCCTGCGCGTCATCGTGGACGTCGTACCGAACCACACCTCCTCGGCGCACGCCTGGTTCCAGGCCGCGCTGCGCGGCGAGCGACGCGATCGGTACATCTTCCGCGACCAGCCCAACGACTGGGAGTCGATCTTCGGCGGCCCCGCCTGGACCCAGGTCGAGGACGGCCAGTGGTACCTGCACCTGTTCGACCCCGCCCAGCCCGACCTCAACTGGGACGACGACGAGGTGCGCGGCGAGTTCGAGTCGATCCTGCGCTTCTGGCTCGACCTGGGCGTGGACGGCTTCCGCGTGGACGTGGCGCACGGCATGGTCAAACCGGCCGGCCTGCCCGACATCGGCCACGCGAACCAGACCAGGATGATCGGCCGTGAGCCGGTGCCGTACTTCGACAACGACGGCGTGCACGAGATCCACCGGGCCTGGCGGCGCGTGCTCGACTCCTACCCCGGCGAGCGCATCGGCGTCGCCGAGGCGTGGGCGCCCACCGCCGAACGCCTGGCCATGTACGTCCGGCCCGACGAGCTCCACCAGGCCTTCAACTTCCACTACCTGTTCACCCCGTGGGACGCCGCCGAACTGCGCGCGGTGATCGACTCCTCGCTCGCCACGGCCGGCTCCGTGGGCGCGCCCACCACCTGGGTGTTGTCGAACCACGACGTCAAGCGGCACGTCACCCGCTACGGCAGCCTGGCCAGAGCCCGCGCCGCCGCGCTGCTGACCCTCGCGCTGCCCGGCTCGGCCTACGTCTACCAGGGCGAGGAGCTGGGCCTTCCCGAGGTGCTCGACCTGCCGGAGGAGGTGTGCCAGGACCCGCAGCGGCTGCGCGACCCCGACAGCGGGCGGGACGGCTGCCGCGTGCCGCTGCCGTGGACCCGCGAGCTCGGCTGGCGCGACCCCTGGCTGCCGATCCCGGCCGACTGGGCCGACCTCAGCGTCCAGGCCCAGGACGGCGTCACGGCCTCCACCCTGGAGCTCTACCGCGCCGCGCTGCGCCTGCGCCGCTCCCTGGACGGCGACCTGGTCTGGCACGACTCGCCCGAGGGCACACTGGTCTTCTCCCGCGGCGACGTGCTGTGCACTGTCAACCTGACCGGCGCGCCCGTCGACTTCGGCGTCGAGGGAGAGCTGCTGCTCGCCTCCGATGTCCCGGGAGCAGCCGATTCGGCCGCCTGGTGGAAAGTAAAGTGTGTTCCATGAACGGTCACGCTCGCCTAGCCGACATCGCCGCCCAGGCCGGGGTGAGTGAGGCCACGGTCAGCCGGGTGCTCAACGGCAAGCCCGGCGTCTCGGCAGGCACCCGGCAGGCGGTGATGACGGCCCTCGACCTGATGGGTTACGAGCGGCCGCCCCGGCTCAGGCAGCGCAGCAACGGGCTCATCGGGCTCGTCACGCCCGAGCTGGACAACCCGATCTTCCCGGCGTTCGCGCAGGCCATCGAGAAGGCCCTGACCCAGCACGGCTACACGCCCGTGCTGTGCACCCAGCTGCCCGGCGGCGCCCCCGAGGACGAGTTCACCGAGCTGCTGGTCGACCGCGGCGTCAGCGGCATCGTCTTCGTCTCCGGCCTGCACGCCGACACCACCGCCCGGATGGACCGCTACACCCGCCTGATCGACCGCGGCCTGCCGATCGTGCTGGTCGACGGCTACAGCGAGCACATCGACGCGCCCTTCATCTCGCCCGACGACCGCCTCGCGGCCCGGCTGGCCGTCCAGCACCTGGTCGACCTCGGCCACGAACGCGTCGGGCTCGCGCTCGGGCCGCGCCGGTTCGTCCCGGTGATCAGGAAGATCGAGGGTTACAAGCAGGCGATGGCCCACCTGCTCGGCGCCACCGACGTCGACGACCTGATCTCCCACTCGCTGTTCTCGGTCGAGGGCGGGCAGGCCGCCGCCGCGCAGCTGCTGGCCCGCGGGTGCACCGGCATCGTGTGCGCGAGCGACCTGATGGCGCTCGGCGCGATCCGCGCCTGCCGGCAGAAGGGGCTGGCGGTGCCGGGCGACGTGTCGGTGGTCGGGTTCGACGACTCGCCGCTGATCGCGTTCACCGACCCGCCGCTCACCACCGTCCGCAAGCCGATCGGGGCGATGGCCTCGGCCGCCGTGCAGACACTGCTGGAGGAGGTCAGCGGCGCGCCGGCCAAGCACGTCGAGCTGATCTTCCAGCCGGAGCTGGTCGTGCGCGGCTCCACCGGTTCCGGTCCGCTGGTCAACCGCTGACCCCGGACGCCCTCGGTGAAAGGTCGGCCCGCCGTTGACGCCTGACGTGCTGGTCCTCGGCGGCGCCGGGGTGGACACCACGGTCTACGTGCCCACGCTGCCTCTGCCGTACCAGGACACCTACCACGTGCCGCCCGTCGTCGACCGCGTCGGGAACACCGGGGCCGGGGTCGCCCTCGGCTGCCACGCGCTCGGGCTCGGCGTCGCCTTCGCCGACCTCATCGGCGACGACCCGCAGGGCGCGCTGATCAGGCACGCCCTGCGCGACATCGACTTCAGATGGGGAGTGGCGCGCGCGGGCACCCGGCGCAGCGTGCTGCTCGTCGGCCCCGACGGGCGGCGCACCTCCCTGCACGACCCCAAGGTCACGCCGGGGGAGCGGCTGCCCCGCGAACTGTACGCCGGTCCGCGCCCCCGGCACGCGCACATCTCGATCATGGACTTCTGCCGCCACGTCTACCCCGACCTCGACGGCGTCCCCATCTCCACCGACCTGCACGACTGGGACGGCGTCGCCGACTACCAGAAGGACTTCGCCTACAACTCCGACCTGGTGTTCCTGTCGGCCACCGCCCTGACCGACCCGGCAGCCACGATGCACGACATCCTCGCCGGGGGCCGCGCCCACACCGTCGTCTGCACGCGGGGCGCGGACGGCTGCCTCGTCCTGACCCGCGACTCGGCCACCGTACGCGCCTTTCCCGCCGCGCCCCTGCCCGGCCCGGTGGCCGACAGCAACGGCGCGGGCGACGCCTTCGTCTCCGGCTTCCTGTACGGCCTCCTGAACGGCCGGACGATCCCCGAGTGCGTCGGACTGGGCGCGATCGCCGGTGCCCACGCGTGCACGGTCGAGGGCACCCACGAATCCCCGATCACCGAGAAACTGCTGCTCGGCAGGGCGTCCCAGCTCTGAGTGAGCGTGGCCGCCACGAAGGTTCGGTAGATTCGGGGCGACAAGCCATGGATTGTGAGGCAAGAGTGTCGGACGAACGCGGCCCGCAGCAGACCAGCCGGGGAAGGCGGCCTCGCGCATGGATGATCGTGCTGGCCGCTGTGGTGCTCCTGGTCGATCAGGGGTCCAAGTTCTGGGCGCTGTCGGCGTTGTCCGGCGGCGCCGAGATCACGGTGATCCCGCGGCTGCTCTCGTTGCGGCTGCTGCTCAACCCCGGCGCCGCGTTCTCCCTCGGTGAGGGCGTGACCTGGGTGTTCACGCTGGCCGCCGCCGGGGCGGTCGCCGGCATCCTGTACGCGTCCCGGCGGCTGCGCTCGCCGGCCTGGGGTGTGGTGCTGGGCGCGCTGCTCGGCGGGGCCACCTCGCATCTGCTCGACCGCCTTTTCCGCCCGCCGGCGTTCGCGCAGGGGCACGTGGTGGACTTCATCGACTACGGCGGGTTGTTCGTCGGCAACGTCGCCGACATCGCCTTGACGGGCGGGTGCGCGCTGCTGTTCCTGCTCAGCGTCAGAGGGATCCCCCTGGGTGACGCTCCCGGCGTGGAACATTCGCCTGCGACGTCCTCGACGTCCTCGGCGTCGCCAGCGCCTTCGAAGTCTTCGGCGTCGCCGACGTCTTCAACCTCCTTGAAGCCCTCGACATCCTCAGCGCCTTCGGCGGAGGATCCCGCCTGATTGGCCCTGCCTGATTGGGCCTGCGTGATGGGCCTTCCTGAGCGGGGCTGTCTGATTGAGCCTGCCCTGAGCGGCTCTGCCTGAGCGGCCCCGCTCATCGCACCTGCCTGATCGAACGGCCAGAGGCCGGGCGGTGGTGAGCCTCCGCCCGGCCTCCGGTGCGGTCAGTTCCAGGAGCAAGGGTTTTGGCAGGCGGTCTAGGTCACCGTTCAGTCGGACGAGAAGAAGATGCGCTTGTCGTAGCTGCCGCCACAGTGGTCGCACCAGGTCTGGTAGGTGCAACCGGCGTCGGCGGTCGTCATCAGCGATGACGCCGGTGACGCGCGCAGAGCGACGGAGCTCTTCGCTGAACTCGGCCTCAGAGCGAAGTGCCGGCAATGCGCTCTCCTTCCCCCGACGCGAACCCACCACCCCTCATGTCTTCCGATATGGCCTGGCCTGAGGTCAGGATCGGGGCGTGATGTGCCAGATCGCGTTTCCTGCGTCGTCCGCGACCAGTAGGCGGCCGTTCTTGCCTGTGATCACGCCGACTGGTCGGCCGTACGTGGTGCTCTCGTCCCGGGATGGTTTGAAGCCGGTCAGGAAGTCCTGGGGTTTGGCACTGGGCATGCCGTTCTTGAAGGGGACGTACACGACCTTGTAGCCGACAGGATCGCCGCGGTTCCAGGAGCCGTGTTCGGTGATGAAGGCGCCGCCGCGGTAGGCCTCGGGGAACGTGGGACTTTCGGAGAACGCCAAACCGAGGGGAGCCGTGTGAGCGCCAAGGGCGTAGTCGGGGCGTAGCGCGCGAGCCACCATCTCGGGACGCCGTGGCTGGACCCGCTCGTCTACGTGCTGCCCCCAATAGCTCCACGGCCAGCCGTAGAAGTCGCCAGGGCGTACACGTGTGAAGTAGTCAGGCGCGGCATCGTCGCCCAGGAGGTCGCGTTCGTTGACGACTGTCCAGAGTGTCCTGGACTGCGGTTCGAGGGCCAGGCCATTGGGGTTTCTGAGACCGGAGGCCAGGATGCGCTCGCCGCTGCCGTCAGGGTTGATCTCCAGGATGGCGGCGCGCCGTCGCTCGGCATCCAGGCCGTGTTCGCCCGCGTTGCTGGACGAGCCGACCGTCACGTAGAGCTTGGTGCCGTCAGGGGCGGCGAAGAGGTTACGGGTCCAGTGGTTGTTGTAGCCGCCGGCCGGCAGGTCGAGGATCTTCTTCCCGGGGGCGGTGACACGGGTTTCGCCCAGCTTGTACGGAAAGCGCCAAACGCCATCCGTGCCCGCGACGTAGAAGGCCGTCTGGGTGCCGTTGGTGGCCGCCGGACCGAGCGAGTACGGCGCGGACGCGGCCAGCAGCGCCATCCCGAACGGCTGGTTGAGGTTCTCCAGGAACACACTGCGGAAGTCGGCCACGCCGTCGCCGTCGGTGTCGCGCAGCAGCGTGATCCGGTTGGCGCTGCGTTCGGTGGTCGAGCCGTCGTTGCGGCGCAGCCAGTAGAACAGCCCCATGATCGGGGACTCCGGGTCCTTGGGCAGGGTGGCCGACTCCGCCACGAGCACATCGCCGTTGGGCAACTCGTAGAGCCAGCGGGGATGCTCCAACTCGCCCGCGAACCTGGTGACCGCGAACCCGGCCGGCGCCTTGGGCGCTCTGCCGGAGGGCCAGCCGACCACGTCAGGGGCGTTGACCTTGGGGATGGGGAACGTCTCGCGTTCCCCGAGTTGGGGGTCGGAGCCCAAGTGGGCGGCTGTCTGAGGGGCTCCGCCCCGGTTCACCGCGTAGGCCGCGCCGGCCACTGCGAGGAGCATGAGAAGGAGCAGCACAAGCAGGGCTCGAGGCAGGATTCGGCGTCTGGGGCGACGCGGCGCCGTCACCGGCGGTGTCACTTCGGAGGCTGTGGACACGGGGGTGTCTCCCGGTGAGCGGCTGATCGTTGATGGATGACTGGACGGCACGTAAGAACGGCAGCCAAGGATCCTCTCCCCTCGGATAAGCTGTCCGGAGTTAACGGCCGTTAGATTTCTAACATGTGTTAAGCGCGAGGTCAATTCTGATGCTCACCCGTCACAAGATCCTGGAAGCCGGCCTGGAGGTCCTCGAGGCCGACGGCGCCCACGGCATCAGCATGCGTAAGCTGGCCAAACGTCTCGATGTGACGGCGACGGCGATCTATCACTACTTCGACGGGCGGGAGTCGCTGCTGGAGGCCATCGTGGACGAGGTGTGCAGCAAGATCGTCTCTGAAGCCCCTCGTGAAGGGGGATGGAAGGACCAGCTGCGTGGCCTCATGGCCTCGATGGTCAGGCAGTCGCTGGAGCATCCCAGGGCCTCGGTCTGGTCCATCACCACGTATGCCCGGCGCGCGCCCGTGATGAGCCTCCACGAGGCCATCTTCGGAATCCTCCTGGATGCGGGCTTCCCTCCTGACCAGGCGGATCACGTGAAGGGGGCGGTGCTGCGCGTGTGCGTCGGGCATCTCGTCCTGCACGAGGCCGCCGCGAGGGACTGGACCGAACTGCCCGCCGACCGGTATCCGCACTATCACGCGGTCGAGGCCGCCCGGCTGCGGGCCGACCAGGTCGAACACTTCAAGTTCGCGCTCGACGCCGTCCTCGCCGGGTTGCCCGACCCCAGCCATGAAGGCGATGCCCCTGCTTGACCGCCTTCGAGCCACGATGTGGCGGCCCAGGAAGCCGGTAGCCGCGCGAGTTAACGGGTGTTAGGGTTTGGCTCGGCTCCGCATCCAACAAGACGACCTGATCGATCCTTCTCTTGTCCCTCATGACGTGATAGCACCGTTGACGGATCCGGAACGACAGGAGATGGGCAAGTCATGAGCGTCGTGGTGTGCGGTGAGGCCATGCTCCTGATGCTGGCCGAGCCCGGCATTCCCTTGGAACGTGCCACGGTCTTCCGTCGCTCCATCGCGGGCGCGGAGTCGAACGTGGCCGCGGGGCTCGCCAGGCTGGGCCATGACGTGCGCTGGCTCGGCCGGGTCGGCGCTGACCCGGCGGGCCGGGCGGTCCTGTCCATGCTCCGAGCCGAGAATGTCGACACCCGGCACGCGGTCATCGACCCCGGTGCGCCGACCGGTCTGCTGGTCCGCGACAGCCATCCCTCCCGGGCCATCGACGTGCAGTACTACCGTTCCGGGACCGCCGCGTCCAGGCTGAGGCCGGACGAGCTGACGCCGGAGATGGTGAGCGGTGCGAAGGTCGTCCACATCACGGGCATCACTCCGATGTTGTCGGATTCCGCGCACCTGGCCACCCTGCGGCTGCTGGAGCTGGCCGGGCAGGCCGGAGCGCTCGTCTCCATCGACCCGAACATCCGCTACAAGCTGGGCGAACCCGCGGCATGGCGTGAGCGGGTGGCGCCGCTCCTGGCCAGGGCGGACGTGGTGCTGGCCGGCGAGGACGAACTCGAACTGCTCCACGTCGACCCGGCGACGCTGCCCGGCCTCACGGTGGTCAAGCACCGGGACAAGTCCGCAACGTGCGCAGGGCTGCGGCAGGAGGCGTTCTTGGTGCCGGTGGCCGACCCCGTGGGAGCAGGGGACGGCTTCGCCGCCGGGTTCCTGTCGGGGATGTTGCGCGGTGAGTCGTACGACGTGTGCCTGCGCGAGGCGGCGGCGGTGGCGGCGCTCGTCGTCCAGTGCGCCGCCGACACCGACGGCCTTCCGGACCGGCCGGGTCTGGATCGTGCCTTGGCCGCCTTCACCGGGCACACCGAAACGGTCCACCGATAGCTGCCAACCAGCCGATGATTCTCCGCCGCCAAGAGTGCGATCGCCGCCGAGGAACAGCCGCTGCTGATCACTGATTCGTCGAAGTCATTCGCTACCAAGCACGAGCCTGTCGAAGGCGATCGAGTACGAAGTTTGCGTCCGTCCATGAGCTGACGAGGCCAGGGCGAAGGCGGTTCGTGGGAGGCGGGCAGGGCGTTGGGTGGGCAGGGCGTGGTGGGCAGGGGGGATCGTGCGTCACCACTGAGGGCGGCTCGCCGTGGCCGTTCGTCGGTGAGGAGACCGAAGGAAGGAAGTCATGTACCGCTGGGAGATCGTCCAGGCTGTCACGGAGCAACGCGTGTTCGGCATCCTCAGGGCCGCCACGCCCGAGGCGGCCCTGACGTCGGCCGAGGTCGTGCTGGATGCCGGGTTGCGTGCCGTCGAGATCGCGCTCACCACGCCCCGCGCCCTCAGCGCCGTGGCAAGGCTCACCGAACAGCGGCCCGACGCGCTGGTCGGGGCGGGGACCGTCCTCGACGCGGCCGCTGCCAGAGCCGCCGTGGAGGCCGGCGCGCGCTTCCTGGTCTCGCCCAGCCTGCACCCTGAGGTGATCCGCACCGGGCACCGCTACGGCGTGCCGGTCTTCCCGGGCGTGGCCACCCCGACCGAGATCGTTCGTGCCCTGGAAGAGGGGGCGGACGCGGTCAAGATCTTCCCGGCGACGGGCGTTTCACCGGCCTGGCTGCGGGATGTGCGGGCCGCCCTTCCGCAGGCGCCCGCGATCCCCACCGGCGGCGTGACCTTGGACGATGCGCCCGAGTGGATCGCGGCCGGCGCCGTGGCCTGCGGCATGGGCTCGGCGCTGACTTCGGGTGGTCGGGGCGCCGTGGCTGCACGGGTTGCGGCGCTGCTCGCCGGGCTGGCGGGGGCCCGATGAGCGTGGAGACTCTGCGGGGCCTGCACGGGCAGGTGCTCGACGCGGTCGGCCGGTCACCGGCGGGCGGGGAGATTGTGCGGGGCAGGTGCTGCGTCTGGAGCGTGCGGGGCAGGTTCTGCGTCTGGAGGACGTCCAGGAGCGATACGGGGTGCCCCGGACCGTCGCGCGAGGCCGTCCGCGTGCTGGAGTCGAAGCGCGTGGTCACCAGCCGGCCTCGTGTCGGGGTCACCGTACGGCCGATGAGTGCCTGGAACCTTTATGATCCCCAGGTGATCCGCTGGCGGCCGGCCTCGCCGGGGCGTGAGGCGCAGCTGCGTGAGCTGGCCGAGCTGCGCGCCGCGGTCGAGCCTGCCTGCGCCGCGCTGACCGCGTCCAGGCCCGACCCCCGCGTGCGGGACGAGCTCACCACCCACGACCGCGCCATGGACGCCGCCGCTCGCGAGGGTGACGGCCAGGCCTACGTCACAGCGGACGCCGCCTTCCACCGGGTGTTGCTGACCGAGTCGGGCAGCGGCATGTTCGCCCAGCTCGCCGAGGTGACCGAGGTGCTGCTCGAAGCCAGGCGCGAGCTGCTGCTCCTGCCCGTACGTCTGGAGACGACCGCCATCGGACTCCACCACGAGATCGCCGAAGCGGTCGCCGCCGGGCGGGCTGCCGAGGCGGCGCAGACCGCTGCGGACATCGTCGGGCGGGCCCGCGCCGAGGTCGAGCAGATCCTGGCAGACAGCCGAAAGCACGTCACGGAGGTTCCCCGATGAGTGTCGCCGTCCACGTCGGCCCTGAGCCGGTCCCCATGTTGGTCGACGCCGTACGGCGGTCGGGCGGCAGCGTCGTGCCGCTGGAGGAGGCCGAGGCGATCGTCTACTACGGCCGCGGCGGCCCCGAGGAGCTGCGGTCCATGATTCATGACGGCATCCGGTGGGTGCAGCTTCCTGCAGCGGGGGTCGAGCGGTACGCCGAGGCGGGAGTGATCACTGAGGAGCCCGTCTTCACCGCCGCCACCGGCTCCTACGGCGTGCCCGTCGCCGAGCACGCGCTCGCGCTCATGCTGGCCGCGGCCCGCAACCTGCCCCGGCTGGCCAGGGCCACCGAGTGGGGGAAGAACGAGTCGAGGGAGTTCGCCGGCTCGACCGTCGCGATCATCGGCTGCGGAGGCATCGGGCGGGCGCTCATCAGGATGCTGGAGCCGTTCGGCTGTCCGGTGATCGCGGTCACCGACAGCGGCCGGGCGCCCGGTGCGCACCGGATCCTGCCTCGTGACCGGTATCGGGAGGCGTTGCCGGAGGCCGCGTACGTCGTCCTCGCCGCTGCGACGACGCCGAGCACCAAGGGCATGATCGGTGCTTCCGAGCTTGACCTGATGCGTACGGACGCCTGGCTGGTCAACATCGCCCGGGGCGCGCTCGTCGTGACCGACGACCTGGTGACGGCGCTGCGCGAGAGGCGGATCGGTGGTGCCGCGCTGGACGTCACCGACCCCGAGCCGCTGCCGTCCGGGCACCCGTTGTGGCACATGGAGAACGTGCTGATCACGCCGCACACGGCGAATCCGTCGTCGTCCTACTGGCGCGGCCTGGCCGAGCGGGTGGCCGCGAACGTGCGCCACTTCGCGGACGGCGCCCCGATGGAAGGGGTGGTGTCGCCGGCGCAGGGGTTCTGAGGGGGTAGGACCGTGGGCATCATCGGAACTGGGAAGTGCCCTTGTCACGAGTCGTGACTTCTTGTCCGGTGTCCTGCGTTCCCGACTGACGTCGCGATCACGCTGCCAATGGACCAAGGCCTGGTTGGAGAGGGCTCGGCGTGGGGCTGTTGGTCTGTGCGGGGTGGGGATGGGTGGCGGTCCAGGGGGCCGTTTTGTTGGGGGTGATGGCTGGTTGATGGGCAGCCCCAGGGCTACTTACGTCCAGGGCTGCTTACGCTCCAGGCTGCTTACGCCTCAGGTCTACTTATGCCCCAGGGCTCACCTGCGTTGCTGGCTGGTTCAGGGTTGCTTGTGTTCTGGCGCTGGAGGGCTGAGTCGCTGGCTGGCTCAGGGCTACTCCGGCTCTGCGGCTTATACCTGAGTCGCTGGTTGGCCCACGGTTGTTCCCGCTCGCAGGCTATGCCTGAGTTGTGGGCCGGCTTAGGGCTGCTTGTGTGCTGGCATTCAGGTTTGAGTCGCTGGTTAGCTCAGGGTTACGCGGGCTCCGGCGCTCAGGCCTGAGTCGTGTACTTCGAGGCCCGCGGGCTCGGCGCTTTTCGGCAGGTCGAACACCAGTGTGCCGGTGAAGGACTGGCCGGGGGCGATGCGGACCGGGGTGATCTCGGCGCCGCTCTTGTCCAGGAGCTTGCTGCCGCCGTGCAGGGCCTCGTCCTCGTCGATCAGCTTCTGCTGGCCGGGGTAGAGGACGCGGGCGTCGGGGCCGACGTTGTTCACCTTCACCGTGACCTGACAGGTGCGGCGGGAGGCGGACTTCGCGGGTTGGGGGCACTTTGTGCCGGTTACCGCGAACTTCAGCTTTCCGTCCTGAACCGGGCCTTCATCGCCTATGGCGGGGGAGCGGAAGATCCACGCCAGGGTGGCCAGGACCACCACGAACAGGACGATCACGATCACCAGCGCGGTCATGCAGCCGGTGAACACGCCGCGCTTGCGGCGCACAGGCGGGTACCCGGGCAACGGGCCCTGGCCCGTGGTGTGCGGCGGTAGCGGGCCCTGGCCGGTGGTGTGTGGCGGTAGTGGGCCTTGACCGGTGGTCTGGTGGTGGGGGAGCGGGATGTTCCCGGTCCGGTCGACGGGCGGCGGCATCTGTGGCGCGCGAGGTCCCGGGTGCTCCGTGGGGGCGGGCATGGGCGGGCGAGGGCCCGTGCGTTCGGCCGAGGAGGGCATCTGCGGCGGACGCGGTCCGGTGCGCTCGGCCGGCGAGGGCATGGGCGGGCGGGGGCCGGTGCGTTCGGCGGGGGAAGGCACGTGCGGTGGGCGCATGCCGGTGTGCTCGGTCGCGGGAGGCATCTGGGCGGCGTGGGGTGCCGCGGGGTCGGCTGCGGACGGGGGCTGCGGTGTGCCTGACCCGGGGTGGTCTGCAGGGACGGGCATGGGCGGGCGGGGGCCCGTGCGTTCGGCCGGGGAGGGCATGTGCGGCGGACGCGGGCCCGTACGCTCGGCGGAAGGCGGCATCGCGGCGCCCGCCCCCGTGCGTTCGGCCGCGGGTGGCATCGGAGGGTGCGACCCCGTGCGTTCGGCCGCGGGCATCGGAACGGCGGATCCCGGGCGATCAGCTGCGGGTGGCATCGGAACGGGGGATCCCGGGCGATCAGCCGCGGGAGGCATGGGGGAGCGGGACCCCGTCCGGTCGGCGGACGGGGGCATCGGAGGGCGTGAGCCCGGCGCGGAGGGCATCGGAGGGCGAGGCCCCGTGCGTTCCGCAGGGGGAATCAGGTGGGGGGAGCCCGTGCGCTCCGCAGGTGAGGGCGGGTGCGGAGGGCCCGTGCGTTCGGCAGGTGGGGGGAGGTGTGGATGGCCGGTGCGTTCGGCGGGTGGGGGGGTGTGGCCGAGGGGGCGGAACTCCGAGGGGTTCCACGCGTTCGTCAGGTGTTCGGTGGCCGCCAGCTGGGCCGCGGGCTCGTCGGCCGCGCCCACCAGTTCCAGCAGGAGCTGCTTGGCCGCGGGCCGGCGCGCCGGGTCGGGGTGGATGGCCGCGGCGACCAGCCGGTCCAGGGGGGCGGGCAGGCCGCGCAGGTCCGGCGGCGCGGTACGGGCCCGCGCCGCCATCACGTACGCGTCCCCCTCGCCGAACGGATGCCCGCCGAGCCCCGCGTACGCGATCAGCGAGCCCCAGGCGAAGACGTCGCCGGCCGGGCTGGTGTGGCCCTCGAAGACCTGCTCGGGAGCGATCCATCCGGGCGTGCCCATCACCATGCCGGCGTTCGTGTGCCGGGACGCGACGTGCGTGGAGCGCGCCAGGCCGAAGTCGATCACCCGCGGCCCGGCCAGCGTCAGCATGACGTTGGCCGGCTTGAGGTCGCGGTGGACGAGCCCCGCGGCGTGGATGGCGGTCAGCGCCGCCGCCACGCCCACGGCCGCCGAGTGCAGCACCGACGGCGGCAGCGCGCCGTGCTCGATCAGCTGGTCTTCCAGCGAGATGCCGTCGATGTACTCGGTGACCAGGTAGAGCACGCCACGGTCCTCGCCGTGGTCGAGCACCCGCGCGGTGCAGAACGAGGCCACCTTGCGCGCGTTGGACACCTCTTCGTGGAAACGCGCCCGGTAGACCGGGTCGGCCGTGTAGTCACGCCTGATGGCCTTGAGCGCCACCTTGACCCCGTCGGCGCCCCTGGCGAGATAGACGGTGCCCATGCCGCCCGAGCCGAGGCGGCTCAACAGCTCGTAGGGGCCGATCGCCGGCGGATCCTCAGGCTTCAGCGGAGTGCCTGCCGAGCGCCCCACGGTCGCCGTCCTCTCGCCGTCGTCATCCCGTCGCAAACCGAACCGTTTCTTCCGCCGGTACGCCTTTTTCCACCCCAGACTCTAACGGAGAAGCCGCGGCCCGGTGGCGACGAAGCCCGGTCAGCTCTGGCCCGGACGCCGCTTCAGCGGACGCATCGTCACCCGCAGGCGGGCGGCGTTGAGCGTCGGGGGCAGCGGGCGGTGCGGGGACAGCGTCCGGCCGGACAGCGTCCGGCCGGACGCCTTCGGGCGGGCCGAGGCCAGGATCCCGCCCAGGAAGGCCGTGCCGACGCCGAGCATCAGGTGCACGCCGTCGCAGCGCGGCAGGGCCCACCATTCGCCGGCGGCGGTGCCGTCGAGCCAGATCTCGGGGGCGAAGGAGTCGGCGTAGTGCAGGCGGGGGCTGCGCTGGTGGGGGGCGAACGGGAGGATCACGTGGGTGCCGGCGGGCACCGGGACGCCGTACCAGTCGGTCTCCTCGGTGGTGAGGCGGGACAGGGCCGGGACCGGCGGCCACAGGCGCAGGCCCTCGCGCAGGCAGGCGCGCAGGTAGTCGGGGTCGGCGCGGGCGCACTTGCGCTGGACGGGGTAGGTCGCCAGCAGCGCGAGGGTGCGCATGAGGCTGCCGGCGGTCACGCTGAAACCGAGCAGCCAGAACGCCGCCTGCCGCAGGCCGCGCGCCTCCGGGCCGCTGGTCTCGGCGAGCAGGCCGGCGAGGGTGCCGGGCTCGGCGCGGCGCAGGTGGTCGAGGATGCGGGCGTCGTAGCGGCCGGACAGGATCTCCTGGCGGCGTCTGGCACGTCCCCTGCCTGCCCTTCTGACCTGGGCGAGCAGGGCGCTCAGCTCCTCGTCGCCGGCCGCGCCGGCGCCGTAGACGCACCGCCGCGCCACCCGCTGCCAGCACGACTCCAGCCGAGCGTAGTCGATCACGCCGTCCGTCAGCGCGGCCGCCTCCTGCCGGGCCACCTCCGCGAACGCCGGCCGCAGCACGTCGTAGGGCAGGCCGGCGGCCCGTTCGCGCACGGTGGGGACGAAGGCGGGCTCGGACAACACACGTTCGGCGTCCCGCTGGGACAGCACCACCAGGGCCGTGCGGCGCGGGCCGCGCACGAGCACGGGACGCCCGCCGTACCGGACGTGCAGGCCGGTCAGCAGGGAGCGGGAGCGCAGCAGGTCGAGTCCGGCCGTCAGGTGCGGCGTGCCCGGCGGCAGGAGGGCGCCGGCCAGGCGCAGGCTCTCCAGCACGGTGGCCCTGTGCAGGCCTCTAGGCACGCGCGGCCTCCCCCTCGCCGGTCGGCCTCCGCGTGCGGGGGACGGTCCCGGCCTCCCCGTCTCCGGCCGGCGTCGGCTTGCCCTGGGGCGTCCGGGTCTTCCCGTCTCCGGTGGGCCTCCGCGTGCCCCGGGTCTTCCCGTCTCCGGTGGGCCTCTGTGTGCGCGGGGTCGTCCGGGGCTGAGATGGCCGGGCCGTGGGCGCCTCCTCGGGTGCCGGAACGGGAAGGAAGTTCATGGGGTCATGCGATCGCCCGTCCGCCGGGCGCGCAAGCGGAGGTCTCGCTGGGCGGAACGTTTTCGGGCCGCGCTCTGTGGAGCGTTCCAGGAGCCGGAACACCTCAGGCCACCACCAGCGCGGCCGAGATCGCCTGCGCCGCGCCGCGTACGGTGAGGCCCAGCCGGGCCAGCGGCGCGGACGGGCCGGGCGCCGCCACCCCCACCGACATGCACACGCCGCCGCCCGGCCCGAACACCGGCGCGGCCACGCACGACACGCCCTCGGTGTACTCCTCCTGGGCGTAGGCCACGCCGTACCGGCGGACCTGGGCCAGCTCGCGCTCCAGCGTGGCCACGCCGGTGATCGTGCGGCTGGTCAGCCGCTCGAAGCCGCCCTGTCCGAGCACCTCCTCGCGCAGCCCGCTGTCGAAGGCCAGCAGCGCCTTGCCGGTCGCGGTGCAGTGCAGCGGCGCGAGGTCGGTGCCGTCGGAGCGGGACCGGACGCGGTCGTGGCCGTACAGGCGCTCGACGTAGCGGGCCTCCAGGCCGGCGGGCACGGCCAGGTTGACGGTCTGGCGGGTCGTCTCCTGCAGGCAGAGCAGGTACGGCAACACCACCCGCCGCGACCCGGGGATGCGGTTGCGGGCGATGCCGGCCATCGTCTCCAGTTGCCGGCCGGGCAGGTAGCCGGTGCCCACCCGCCGGGCCAGTTCGCGCGCGCACAACACGCCCAGGATCCGGTGGGCCGTGGACTTGGGCAGGCCCGTGCTCCGGCTGAGCTGGGCCAGGCTGACCGGCCGGGGCGCGGCGCTCAGCGCGAGGAGGATGTCGATGCCCCGCTCCAGGCTCCCGATCGGCGTCACCGGACGCGTGAGGTGTTCCTGGCGGGCCGTTTGCAGCGGCATGGTGCTCCCTTTCGCTCTCCGAGGAGCGGATGGGGCTTCCCGGGGCTACGGCTTGGCATTCCTTGCCCTACCCCGCCCGTCGCGGTCCGAATACCGGGTTCGGCGCAGGCTGATGATCTCGGCGTGCCCGGAAAGGGCCACTTCAGCGGGGGTTCTGGGATATAAGTCCAGACTTGCGGCATATGATCGGGCGCGCCGTTTCAAGACAGCCGCACGCGCGCCCGTCACCGAGCGCGCGCAGTCACGGCGAGGCCACGGCCCACCACCGGTGGACGAACGCAGGAACCTACCGGGGCAGAGCTGCCGCGGCGGCGGCGAGCTTCTCCACGCGGGCCCAGTCGCCCGCGGCCAGCGCGTCGGCCGGGGTGAGCCAGCTTCCGCCCACGCAGCCCACGTTCGGCAGCCGCAGGTAGTCGGCCGCGCTCTCGGCCCGGATCCCGCCGGTCGGGCAGAACCGCACGTCCGGCAGCGGCCCGGCCAGCGACTTCAGGTACGCGACGCCGCCGGCCGCCTCGGCCGGGAAGAACTTCAGCTCCTTGATGCCGCGCTCGGCCAGCGCCATCACCTCCGAGACGGTGGCCGCGCCCGGCAGGTACGGCACCCCGCTGGACTCCAGCGCCTCCACCAGCGACAACGTCGTGCCCGGCGAGACCAGGAACCGGGATCCGGCCGCCACGGCCGCCGAGATGTCGGCGGTGGTGCGGATCGTGCCGGCGCCGACCGTCGCCCCCGGCACCTCGGCGGCGATCCGCTCGATCGCTCCGAGCGCGGCCGGCGTGCGCAGCGTCACCTCGATGACGGGCAGCCCGCCCGCCACGAGAGCCTCGGCCATCGGCACGGCGGTCGCCACGTCGTCGATCACCACGACGGGGATCACGGGGGCGAGGTCGAGCAAGCTCATCAGAGTCTTCTCCTCATCGGCCGGGGTCACGGCCGTCTAGTGATGATCAGGGTGGGCCTCAGCCCACGAGTTCGGTGGTGGCCCGCCCGCGCAGCCAGGCGGCCGCGCCGGTGAGCGCCGGCTGGGGCGCGACGATCAGCGTGGTGGAGATCGCCTCCAGGTATCCGGGCATGTCGGGGTTGCCGACGAACCGGGCACGGAAGCCGCTGGTCCGCACCCGTTCCACGATACGGGGCAGCACCCCGCCGCCCAGGTAGACCCCACCCCTGGCGCCCAGGGTGAGCGCCACGTTCCCGGCGAAGCTGCCCAGCATCTCGCAGAACACCTCGACGGTCTCCGCGCAGAGCGAGTCGTCGAGCCGGGCCACGATGTCGGAGGCGTTCAGGTCGGGCGCGGTCACGCCGTTGACCTTGGCCAGCGCCCGGTGCAGGCGTACCAGGCCGGGGCCGGACAGCAGGTGCTCGGCCACGACGTGCGGCAGCCCCTCGGTCTGCAGCACCCGGACGATCTCCAGCTCGCGCCGGTCGATCACCGGCACCGTGACGTGCCCGCCCTCACCCGGGACGGGCGTCCAGCCCCGGTCGGTGGGTACGAGCCCGCCGACGCCGAGCCCGGTCCCGGGGCCCAGCACGGCCTTGACGCCGTGGGAGGGCTCGGGCCCGCCCAGGGACACCAGGTCGGGGCCGTCCAGGTGGGGCAGCGACACGGCCAGCGCCTCGAAGTCGTTGAGCAGCACCGCGTACGGGATGCCCAGGTCGCGTACGGACCCGGCCCACGCCGAGTTGGTCAGCCGGTACCGGTCGCCGTCGATCGGCCCGGCCAGCGCCAGGCATGCCGCGCCCGGCCGCGCCCCGCCCGCGTGCTCGGCGAGATAGGCGTCGACGGCGTCGGGCAGGGTGGGGTAGGCGGACCCGGCCAGCACCGCGACGTTCGAGGGCCGGGCCTGCGGCGAGGTGACCAGCCCGAACCGGGCGTTGGTCCCCCCGATGTCGGCGACCAGCCAGGGAAGGTCAAAGGCACTCATCCCACACCTCCGATGCTCACGCCTCCGATGCCCACGACGACGGGGCCAAGATCGTACGCCGTCGTCACCGGAAGGATGCCACGCACGCTCACCGGCTCCGCCCGGCGGCCCGCGTGCCCACGGGCGCGCCGCTCTCCAGGTGGGAGGCGCCCGCCTCGGCGGGGAAGCCCAGCCCGGGGCCGTGGTGCGGCGACTCGGCGCCGCTCACCCCGAAGATCCCGGCGCCCTGCTCGGCGTGCCCGGCCATGCGGCGGAACGTGGCGAACAGCTCGCGTCCCGTGCCGACCCACTCCGCGTCGCTCAGCGGCCGGCCCTCGGGCGTGCGCCGGGCCAGCTCCTCGGCCGGCACCAGCAGCTCCAGCGTCCCGGCGGCCGAGTCGAGCCTGATCACGTCGCCGTCGCGGACGATCGCGATCGGACCGCCGTCGGCGGCCTCGGGCGACAGGTGGATGGCCGCGGGGACCTTGCCCGACGCGCCCGACATGCGGCCGTCGGTGACGATCGCCACCCGCTGCCCGCGGTCGAGCAGCACGGCCATCGGCGGCGTGAGCTTGTGCAGCTCGGGCATGCCGTTGGCGCTGGGGCCCTGGTAGCGGATGACGGCCACGAAGTCCTGGCCGTCCAGCTCGCCGGCCTCGAAGGCGCGCAGCAGGTCGAGCTGGTCGTCGAACACCTTGGCCGGGGCCTCGATCACCAGGTGCTCGGGCTTGACCGCCGACACCTTGCTGACGGCCCGGCCGAGGTTGCCCTCGACCATGTGGATGCCGCCGTCGGCCGAGAACGGCTCGGCGACCGGGCGCAGCACGTCGCGGTCCTTGCTGCCGCCCGTGACCGGCTCCCAGACCAGCTCGCCGTCCACCAGCGAGGGCGCCTGGCGGTAGCGGTCGAGGCCGGGGCCGGCGACGGTCAGCACGTCGCCGTGGAGCAGGCCCTCGTCCAGCAGGTCGCCGATGAGCACCTGCATGCCGCCGGCGTCGCGGAAGTGGTTCACGTCCGCCTGGCCGTTGGGGTAGATCTTGGTCAGCGACGGCACGACGCGCGACAGGCAGGCCAGGTCGTCCCAGGTCAGCACGATGCCCGCGGCGGCGGCCATGGCGACCAGGTGCAGCGTGTGGTTGGTGGAGCCGCCGGTGGCCAGCAGCGCCACGCAGGCGTTCACGATCGACTTCTCGTCCACCAGCTCGCCGATCGGCGTGTACTCCGGGCCGTGGGCGGTGATCTCCACCGCGCGGCGGCCGGCCGCCTCGGTCAGGGCGTGGCGCAGCTCGGTGTGCGGGTTGACGAACGTCGAGCCGGGCAGGTGCAGGCCCATGACCTCCATCAGCGCCTGGTTGGAGTTGGCGGTGCCGTAGAAGGTGCAGGTGCCGGGGGAGTGGTAGGACTTGGCCTCGGCGTCCAGCAGCTCCGCCCGTCCGACCTTGCCCTCGGCGAAGAGCTGGCGGGTGCGCGCCTTGACCTTGTTGGGCAGGCCGGAGGTCATCGGCCCGGCCGGCACGAAGATCGCCGGCAGGTGCCCGAAGTGCAGCGCGCCGATGAACAGGCCCGGCACGATCTTGTCGCAGACGCCCAGCAGCAGCGACGCGTCGAACATGTCGTGCGACAGCGCGATGGCGGCCGCCATGGCGATCACGTCGCGGCTGTAGAGGGACAGCTCCATGCCGGCGCGGCCCTGCGTGATGCCGTCGCACATCGCGGGCACGCCGCCGGCGACCTGCGCCACGCCGCCCGCCCTGCGCACCGCCGCCTTCAGCTCGGGCGGGTAGGTCTCGTACGGCTGGTGGGCGGAGAGCATGTCGTTGTAGCTCGTCACGATCGCCACGCCGGGTTTGGCCGTGCCTCGCAACGAGGGCTTGTCCTCATCGGAGGCGGCGGCGAACCCGTGCGCCAGGTTCGCGCAGCCCAGGTGGGCGCGCGCCGGGCCCTTGGCCCGCGCCGCCTCGCCGTCGCGCCGGATCCGCGCCAGGTAGGCGGTACGGCTGGCCGCGCTGCGCTCGGCGATCCGATCGGTGATCTCCTGGATGACGGAATTCACAGGTCTTCCTCCTCGTGCCAGGCGCGACCGCTGCGGCCGAGCAGTTCGTGGGCCCCGGCGGGGCCGGTGGTTCCTGCGGGGTAGGGCTCGGGCAGGTCGGCGGAGGACTCCCAGGCCGCCAGGATCGGATCGATCCAGCGCCAGGCCGCCTCCACCTCGTCACGCCGCATGAACAGCGTCGGGTTGCCCGCCAGCACGTCGGTCAGCAGCCGCTCGTAGGCCTCCGGCACCCGCGCGGTGAACGTCTTGCCGAAGCTGAGCGACAGCGGTACCGGCTTCAGCGTCACCTCGCCCGCGCCCGGCTCCTTGGCCATGATGTGCAGCTCGATGCCCTCCTCGGGCTGCAGCCGCAGCACCAGGCGGTTGGGCGTGCCGCCGGGGAAGATGGAGTGCGGCACGTCCTTGAACTGCACCACGATCTCCGACCGCCGGTACGGCATGCGCTTGCCGGTCCGCAGGTAGAACGGCACCCCCGCCCAGCGCCAGTTCTTGATCTCGGCCCGGATCGCGGTGAACGTCTCCACCCGCCGCGAGGCCTCGGTCGTCGGCGTGGAGGCGGGCTCGTCCAGGTAGGACGGCATGCCGCCGGCCTCGGTGTACTGGCCGCGCACGGTGAACCGGTCCACCTCGGTCCCCACGATCGGCCGCAGCGACTGCAGCACCTTGACCTTCTCGTCCCGGATGGACTCGCGGTCGTTGCGCGACGGCGGTTCCATCGCGGTCAGCGTGAGGAGCTGGAGCAGGTGGTTCTGCACCATGTCGCGCAGCGCGCCCGCGTGGTCGTAGTAGCCGCGCCGTCCCGGCGTGCCGACGGTCTCGGCGGCGGTGATCTGGACGTGGTCGATCCACAACGAGTTCCAGATCGGCTCGAGGAAGGCGTTGGCGAAGCGCAGGACCAGCAGGTTCTGCACCGTCTCCTTGCCCAGGTAGTGGTCGATGCGGAAGATCTGGCGCTCGTCGAAGATGGCGCCGACCTCGTCGTTGATCCGCTGGGCGCTGGGCAGGTCGCGGCCGAGCGGCTTCTCCAGCACCACCCGCGAGAGCGGGGTGACCAGGCCGGCCTCCTCCAGCTCGCGGCAGAAGGGGCCGAACGTCATCGGCGGGCTGGCCAGGTAGAACACCCGGTCCCGCTGCTCGTGACCGGCCAGCAGTCTGGTCAGCGCGCCCCAGCCCGACTTGTCCTCGCCGCCGACGTCCACCGAGACGTGGTGCAGGCGGCCCAGGAAGCGCTGCCAGACGGCGGGGTCGTCCACGGGGACCTGGTCGCGTACCTCGGCGTCCACCTTGCCGCGGAAGTCGGCGTCGGTCAGCCCGCCCCGGGACATGGCGATGACGCGGGTCTCGGGGGACAGCCGGCCGTCCCTGTCGCTGTGGTAGAGCGCCGGGATCAGCTTGCGCATGGACAGGTCGCCGGTCCCGCCGAAGACGACGAGATCGGCGGTATGGGCGGGGCTGGCGGTCGAGAGGGGGGACAAGGCGAAGCTCCGTTGATCTACCAAGCAAGGACAGAACGGACACTAACGAGAGTTTGGGTCGTGCACAAGCAGGGTTTTGGCATCTGAGATGAAAAAGTCTTCACTTTTCATTACCGAAGCCCATGTGATTCACTTGGCCGATGCCTCGACGTACCGCCGCGACCCTCGCCACGAGTGGCGAGGTGCTCCGCCTCATCCGCACAGGTGAGGCCGTCACGCGCGCCGACCTCGGCCGGGTGACCGGTCTGTCGCGCCCGGCGGTGCAACTGCGCGTCGGTGAGCTGCTCGACCGCGGCCTGGTCGTCGAGCGCACCGACGCCCCCTCGACCGGCGGGCGGCCGCCGGTCCGGCTGGAGTTCAACGCCGGGGGCGGCGTCGTCCTGGTCGCCGCGCTGGGCGCGAGCCGCACCCGGGTCGCGGTCTGCGACCTGGCCGGGCGCGAGCTGGCCGGCCGCGACTTCTTCATCGACGTCGAGCAGGGCCCCGACGTCGTGCTCCCGCTGCTCATGGACACCTGGGACGAACTGCTCGGCGACCGCCCCCGCTCCAGCGTCAGGGGCGTCGGCATGGGCGTGCCCGCCACCGTCGAGTTCGCCCAGGGCCGCACCGAGAGCGCCCGGGTGATGGCCTCGTGGACCGGCGTGGTCATCCCGCCGATCATCCGCGAGCGGTTCCCCGTGCCGGTGCTCGTCGACAACGACGTCAACGTGCTGGCCATCGGCGAGCACCGCGGCGCCTACCCCGACCTCGGCGACCTCATGTTCGTGAAGGTCTCCACCCGCATCGGCGCGGGCGTGATCGCCGGCGGCGAGATCCTGCGCGGCGCGCTCGGCGCGGCCGGCGAGATCGGCCACATCCCCGTGCTCGACGGCGGCGGCGTGCTCTGCCGCTGCGGCAACACCGACTGCGTCGACTCCGTCGCCAGCGGCACCGCGCTGCTGCGCGACCTGCGCGAGGCGGGCAAGGACGTCGGCACCATCGCCGACGTGACCGCCCTGGTCCGCGCGGGCGACGCCGAGACGATGGCCATCGTGCGCACGGCCGGCCGCCGCATCGGCGAGGTGCTGGCCGGGGCGGTCAACATCCTCAACCCCTCGGTCGTGGTGCTCGGCGGCGACATGGCCGAGGCGTTCGGTCCGCTGGTGTCGAGCATCCGCGAGGTCGTCTACCGCCGCTCCACCGCCCTGGCCACCCGGCGGTTGCGCATCGAGCCGAGCCGGCTCGGCGCGGGCGCGGGCATCAGCGGCTGCGCCGTGATGGTGCTCGACCACGTGCTCTCGCCCGAGGCGGTCGACGAGACGATGACCGTCTCGACGCTGCGCCGCGAGCGCGGGCTGGCCGGCGCCGGCTAGAGGTCCCAGCGCGGTTCGGGGCTCTCCCGCACCACGCCGTCCGCGCCGAAGATCAGGTGGCGGTCCAGGTCGTCGGCGAACCAGCGGTCGTGCGTGACCGCCAGCACCGTGCCGGCGAAGCCGTCCAGGCCCTCCTGCAACGCCTGCGCGCTGGCCAGGTCGAGGTTGTCGGTCGGCTCGTCGAGCAGCAGCAGCGTCGCCCCCGACAGCTCCAGCAGCAGGATCTGCAGCCGTGCCTGCTGGCCGCCGGACAACGTCTCGAACCGCTGCCCGCCCGCCGGGGCCAGCTCGTAGCGGGCCAGCGCGGCCATGGCGTCGTTCCTGGTCAGCCCGAACGTCTCCGTCACCAGCTCGGCGACGGGCCGTCCGTGCAGGTCGGGCCGCAGGTGGGTCTGCGCGAAGTGGCCGGGCACCACGCGGGCGCCCAGGCGGGCCACGCCGGTGTGCGCAACGGGCTCGCCGGCCAGCAGGCGCAGGAAGTGGCTCTTGCCGGTGCCGTTCAGGCCGAGCACGCCGACCCGCTCGCCGTAGGCCACCTCGGCCGAGAAGGGCCGCACCAGCCCGGTCAGCTCCAGATCCACGCACGTCACGGCCCGCTTCCCGGTACGCCCGCCGCGCAGCCGCATCCGTACGTTCTGCTCCTTCGGCGGCCGGCTCGGCGGCCCCGCCCGCTCGAAGCGCTCCAGCCGGGACACCGCCGACCGGTAGGCCCCCGCCAGCGCGTCGTTGTTCGCCGACCGCTGCCGCAGCACGTGCACCAGCCGGCGCAGCCGGGCCCGCTCGTCCTCCCAGCGCCGCCGCCGCTCCTCCAGGCGCTCGCCGCGCCGCCTGCGGGCCTCGGCGTAACCGGCGAAGCCGCCGCCGTGCACCCACACCTCGCGGCCCTCGACGGTGACGACGCGGTCGGCCGCCTCGGCCAGCAGCCGCCGGTCGTGCGAGACCAGCAGCACGGTCTTGGCCGAGCTCCTGATCGCCCGCTCCAGCCACTGCTTGGCCGGCACGTCGAGGTAGTTGTCCGGCTCGTCGAGCAGCAGGATCTCGTCGGGGCCGCGCAGCAGCGCCGCCAGCATCAGCCGTTTCTGCTCGCCGCCGGACAGCGTGGCCAGCCCCCGGCCGGCGACCTGTTCGTAGGGCAGCCCGAGCGCCTCGGTCGCGCACGCGTCCCACACCACCTCCAGCTCGTAGCCGCCCACGTCGGCGTAGTCGGCGACGGCCTGGGCGTAGGCGAGCTGGCGGGGCTCGTCGTCGCACAGCGCGATCGCCGCCTCGGCGCGGGCCAGCTCGGCCGCGGCCGCCCGCACCCGCGCGGGCGCGACGCCCAGCAGCAGGTCGCGCACGCTGCCGGTGCCGAGGAACTGCCGCATCACCCCGACGCCGCCGCCGGTGGTGATACGCCCGTCGTCGGGCCGCAGGTCGCCCGCGATCAGCCGGAGCAGCGTCGTCTTGCCCGCGCCGTTGGGGCCGACCAGCGCCGCCTTGGCGCCGTCGCCCACCTTGAACGACGCCTCCAGCAGCAGCGGACGCCCGTCCGGCAGCAGGTACGTCACGCCGCTCACCTCGATATGACCCATGTTCCATTACTAGACCATCGATCCGGTTCACGTACAACGTATTATCCGTCGTGTGGACAACGTTTGGGTTCGCCCCCGCAAGGACGCCAAGCCGAGGCTGACGCTCGACCGGATCGTCGCCGAGGCCGTCGCGCTGCTCGACGAGGAGGGCGTGGCCCGGCTGACCATGCGCCGCCTGGCCGAACGTCTCGACACGGGCTCGACCACCCTCTACTGGCACGTCCGGACCAAGGAGGACGTGCTGGACCTGGCGCTCGACGCCGTCTTCGGCGAGGTGCCGCTCCCCGGCGGGCACGACGACTGGCAGGCCGCCGCGCGCGACCTGATGAACGGCTGGCGCGCCGCCCTGCTGCGCCACCCCTGGTCGGCCACCATCCTCGACCGCCCGCTCATGGGCCCCAACGCCTTGGAACGCACCGACTTCCTCTACCGCACCCTGTCCGGGGCCGGCCTGGACGGCCCGCAGGCCGCCTACAGCCTGTCCAACTACGTCATGGGCTCGGTCATCATGCAGGTCACCTGGCAGCGTCGCGAAGGGCTCGACACCGACGCCTTCCTGCGCGAGCGGGCCGCCAGCTACCCGTCCCTGGCCGAGCACGGCCTCGGCCACGACTGGGACGCCACCTTCGCCACGGGCCTCGGCTACCTGTTGCGCGGCATGACGCACGACGCCGCCTGAACCGCCCGCAGCGGGCCGTCAGCAGCCGTCGCACCCCGGCGACGGGCGGTCATCCCCTGGGCTTGTGGGTCCTGGACGGGTGGCGGCCCGGCGGCGTGCCGTGCGGGTGTGACGACGGAGTCGCCGCCGGATCGCCGCTCCAGGACGGCGTCGGCGCAGTGCTGGGGCGAGAGCCGTGCGAGGGCGACGACGACGACGGCGACGACGGCGAGGGGGCCGGGGTCCGGCCGGGGGAGGCGACGACGGCGCCGGGGGTGGCGCCGGCGACGGTGCCGGACGTGGTCGAGCGCGGCCTGCGCGTGCCCCGCCCGCCCTCGGGCCGGACGCCGTCAGGCGTGGAACCGGTCACGGCGGGCCCCGTGCGCACCCGGGTGGGCCGGGCCGTGGCGGTGGCAGCAGGGGTGAGGGGGGTGGCCGTGGCCCTCTCGGAACCCACGGCGACGGGCCCCGGATCGCCGGAGGTGCGGCCCGGAGCGTGCGGCCAGTGCACCGGGTCGAGGCCGGGCGAGCTGAACGCGTCGCCCATCAGCGCCCCCGCCCCGGCCAGCATGAGCGTGCCGAGCAGCACCCCGGCGGCCATCAGCGCCCGGCCGCGCCGCGCGCCCCCCTCCGCCGGGGAGGAGGCGGTCCGCGTCGTCGATCGATGGGTTCCGCTCACGTACCCCGATGGTAGTGACGTGCGGGCATGGGTCGGGCCGTGGCGGACGTCCAGGGGGAAAATTCAGCGTCAATCGTGATCAACAGCCGCACAGCAGCCCGCGCAGGGCCGTCTCCAGGCACAGCCCGGACCGGGCGGGGACCGGCCACGGGAAGCGCACCAGCGACTCGTCCACCCGTACGGTGGCGCCGTACCGGTCGAGCTCCCACAACCACACCTCGCCGGGCTCCTCGCCGAGCTGCCTGGCCACGCCCGCGGTGAGCTGCGGCCGGTGGGAGTCGTTGACGTGCGCGATCACCCGTTCGGCCGTCTCGGTGAGCGGGTCGGGGGCCGCGCCGAGGTAGTCGTCGGCGTCCAGCAGGCCGGACTCCTGGCCGGTCAGGTAGACGACCTGGGCCACGTCCAGGCGCAGCAGGCGCGGGGCGTCGGGACGGCCGTACCGCTCCAGGGCCTCGAACAGGCCCTCGTCGGCGCTGTGCGCGGCCACCGCCACCGCCGCGGAGCGGGCCTGCGACTCCGGCACGGCCTCCGCCCACCCGTGCACCTCGATCATCGCCCGCGGATGTGTCACCGCGCCGAGCTGCCGCATGGCCGTCAGGTTCACCGCGACCACGGCGTCCTCGCGCAATCCGTGCAGGGGTTCGCCGGGCCGGACCAGCAGCACCGGGCGGCCGCTCTCGTCCACGCCGCCCCGGGCGGGGGCGCAGGCGCCGTCCACCGTGAGTTTGGCCAGCGTCGAGGTCGAGGCGAGAGTGCGGATCCGCTCGGCGAGGGGCAACATTGAGATCACATCCATTGGTAGGTTAGGCTCACCTAAGTAAGGATTACCTAACCACATCGAGGTGAACGTGCGCTACACCGGCCCGAAGGTGCGACTGTCGCGTCGCGCGGGCGTCCCGCTGACCAGGAAAGCCGTCCGCTACTTCGAGCAGCGCCCCTACCCGCCGGGCGAGCACGGCCGCAGGACCAACCGCCGCACCACCGGCGACTATGGGCTGCGGTTGATGGAGAAGCAGAAGCTGCGCTGGTACTACGACGTGTCCGAGCGGCAGCTGCGCCGCTACTGGGACCTGGCGGTGCGCAAGCCGGGCGCCTCGGGCGCCGAGCTGGTCACCATCCTGGAGACCCGCCTGGCCTCCCTGGTGCTGCGGGCCGGCCTGGCCCCGTCGATCTACGCCGCCCGCCAGTACGTCAACCACGGCCACATCGCCGTGGACGGCCGCAAGGTGGACATCCCCAGCTACCTGGTCAAACCCGGCCAGGTCATCACCGTGCGGGAGCGCTCGCGCCGGATGCAGCCCTTCGTGGCCGCCGCCGAGGGCGTGCACGCCGACGAGCGGATCGCGCCCTACCTGTCGGTCGACCACGCCGAGCTGCGCGTCACCCTGCTGCACCGGCCCGAGCGCGAGCAGATCGCGGTCCCCGTGGACGAGCAGCTCGTGGTGGAGTTCTATTCTCGTTAGCCGTGACTGAAGCGGGAGAGCGCCACGCGAGCTGGCTTGAGCTGTTCTTCGACCTGGTCGTCGTCGTGGCGGTCGCCCAACTCGCCCATCGGCTCCAGCATCCGACCTGGACGAACGTCGTCCTGTTCGTGGTGCTCTACTACGCGGTGTGGAGCGTCTGGACGTCCTTGACGCTCTACTCCAACGTCCGGGCCGGCAAGACGCGGGTGCGCAGCATGCTGGTCGGCATGTTCGGCATCGCGGTGATGGCCGCCGCCGCGCCCGACGTGGCCCACGAGATCGACAAGGCGGCCGGCACGCACGACGGGTGGTTCATCGCGGCGTACATCGTCTGCCGGATCAGCGCCTCCCGGTCGATCCAGCACGCCGGCACGATCATGACGGCCTGGCCGGCGGCCCAGCTCGGCGCCGGGCTGTTCCCCTGGGTCGCCTCCATCTGGGCGGACGGCTCGACCCGCTACGGCCTGTGGGCCCTCGGCATCCTGCTCGACGTGGTCTTCTCCGTCGTCAACAGCCGCCGGCCCGAACGTTTCCTGGCCGAGATGCGCGGCCAGGCACACCGGCTGGCCGCGCGCGAGGAGCGCCGGATCAGGGCCGGCCGCCCGGCCCGCCCACTGCCCCGGCCCGCCGCCGCCGTGCTCGATCCGGCCCACCTGGGGGAGCGGCTCGGCCTGTTCGTGATCATCGTGCTGGGCGAGGCGGTCATGCAGGTCGTCGTCTCGGCGTCGGGCCACTCGTGGGGGCCGGAGCTCGCCGTCGCCGCCGCGGCCGGCTTCGGGCTGATCGTCGCCCTGTGGTGGCTGACCTTCCAGTACGGCCTGACCACCGTGCCGGGGGCCGCCGAGCGCGGCCTGCCGCCGTACGTCGCGCTGCCCGCGCACTTCGCCATGACCGCCGGGGTGACGGCCACGGCGGCCGGGCTCGGCGTCGTCGCCGCCGAGCCGGCGCAGTCCCTGCACCACGGCGCCGGCTGGGTGCTGGGCGGCGGGCTGGCGCTGTACTTCGCCGCCTCGGCCGTGCTCGGCGTGGCCCTGCGCGCCGGGTGGCGCTGGATCTGGGGGTGGGCGGTGCCCACCGCCCTCGCGCCGCTGGGCGTCGCCGCGCTGTCGGGGCTCGTCCCCGGGTACGTCTCGGTCACGCTGTTGCTGGCCGTGGCCCTGTGGCGGCTGGTCTACCGGTCCGGCCGGACCGGCTCGGAACACTCTGACCAGGTGCGCTCAGCCGGTGACGTCCTGCCGGCGTAGCTCGGCGACCTCGCGGCGCAGGGCGGTCAGCTCCTCCAGGATGCGCTGGGTGTGCAGGTTGTTGTCCTGCTCCAGCGCGGCGCGCTCCTCGGCCGACTCCTCGTCCATGGCGCTGACCACGACCGCCATGAACAGGTTCAGCACGACGAACGTGCAGACCAGGATGAAGATGGTGAAGAAGATCCAGGCCGTGGGGTGGGCGCCCATCACCTCGCGGGCGATGTTGCCCCAGTCGTCCCCGGTCATCGTCTGGTAGAGGGTGAACAGCGAGGTCGGCAGGCTGCCGAAGCGCTCGGGGGAGTCGCCGCCGTACAGCTTGGTGGCCATGACGGCGGCGACGTACAGGACCAGGGAGAGCAGCAGCACGATCGAGCTCATCCCGGGCAGGGCGCGCAGCAGCGCCGAGACCACCCGGCGCAGGCTCGGCACCACCGACAACAGCCGCAGGGCCCGCAGGATGCGCAGCGAGCGCAGCACCGACAGTCCGCCGGTCGCCGGGACCAGGGCGATGCCCACGATCAGGGTGTCGAACAGGTTCCACGGGTCGCGCACGAACGCCGAACGCTCGACGTAGACCTTGGCCAGCAGCTCGGCCACGAAGATGTAGAGGGCGGTGTGGTCGATCACGACCAGCAGGTGGCCGAACTCCCCGACGACGGCGGGAACGGTCTCCAGGCCGAGAGTGGCCGCGTTGACCAGGATGACGCCGACGACGAAGCGCTGGAAACGCCGGTCGGCGAGGAGGGCGCGGACGCGTTCACGCACGGGGGCAAGCTCCTAAAGATCGGTCATGTGCCGTTCCATGATGCAGCAACATGATCAAGGAGGCGCCTGTGGTATAAATCGCACCTGACAGTCACCGGGGCAAGGGGGCACAAGGGGCATGTCGTATCCGAACTACGGTCCGTCCTATTACGGCCCGCCGCCCCAGAGTCACCCCAACGGCACCACGATCCTCGTGCTCGGCATCCTCAGCCTGGTGGTCTGCGGCATCCTCGGCCCCTTCGCCTGGTCGATGGGCAACAAGGCGCTCAAGGAGATCGACGCCAGCGGTTACGCCTACGACAACCGCGGCGCGGTGCAGGCCGGCCGCATCTGCGGCATGATCGCCACGATCCTGCTAATCCTCGGGGCCGCCTTCATGGTGCTCGGGCTCGGGGCCGGCATCCTGTCGGCCGTCTTCTCCAACTGAGGGCCGCACGCAGTAGTCCCCGATGCCCGACTCCAGCAGGTCGAAGGCCGCCGTGGCCTGGGCCCGCAGGTCGGGCGCGATCGTCTCCCAGCTCTCGCCGGCCAGCATCCGGGTCACCGCGTGCGTGGTGAGGATCCTGGTCGTGCCGAGGATCTGGGTGGCCACCATCTGCGGGGTCAGGTCGTCGGGGTCGGCGTCGAGCTCGTCGGCCAGGGCCCGGGCCAGCGCCTGCTCCCGCGCGACGTGCAGCTCGCGCAGCTTGGCCACCAGTGACGGGCTGCCGTTGACGATGCGGGCGAACACGTCGCCGCCCTCGTTGAGGCCGTAGCGCCAGTGGCGTGAGTCGAGGGCCTCCAGGAAGTCGCGCCGGAAGGCCCGCGCCACGCTCTCGCCGGGCCGCCGCCCGCGCACCACCTGCTGCGGCAGGTCGGTCACCAGCTCCTGCCGGTCGGCGAACAGGTCTTCCTTGGTCGGGAAGTAGTTGAACACCGTGTTGACGGACACGTCCGCGGCGCGGGCGATCTCGGCCACCGTCACGGGGTCGAACCCGCGCGTCATGAACAGGCCCATCGCCACGTCGGCGATGCGCTGCCTGGTCTCCCGCTTCTTGCGCTCCCGCAGCCCCTCTTCCATGCCGCAATGATACCGAACTTGCAGTGACTCCAAAATTGTGGCTACCCTAATTTTGGAGGCGATCACATGTTGAGAACCACAGGTCTGACCAAGACCTTCGAAGGCGGCGTGGAGGCCGTCAAAGGCGTCGACATCTCGGTGGAGGCGGGCGAGATCGTCGGCTTCCTCGGGCCCAACGGCGCCGGCAAGACCACGACCATGCGCATGCTGACGACCCTGCTCCGCCCCACCTCGGGCACCGCCACCGTGGCGGGCCGCGACCTGCTGGGCGACCCGCGCGAGGTGCGCCGCCGCATCGGCTACGTCTCGCAGGGCGGCGGCGTCAACGTCATGGCCCCGCTCGCCGAGCAACTGGAGCTCCAGGGCATGCTGTACGGCCTGAGCCGCGCCGAGGCCAGGTCCCGGTACCGTGAGGTGCTGGCCCGGCTCGGCCTGGCCGGCATGGAGGAACGCGTGGGCGCCGCGCTGTCGGGCGGCCAGCGGCGCCGCTTCGACATCGCCTTCGCCCTGCTGCACGACCCCCGTCTGCTCTTCCTCGACGAGCCGACCACCGGCCTGGACCCCCAGAGCCGCGCCAACCTGTGGGAGCACGTCCGCTCCCTGCGCGAGGAGCACGGCGTGACGATCTTCCTGACCACCCACTACCTGGACGAGGCCGACGCGCTCTGCGACCGGCTGCTGATCATCGACGACGGCCGGATCGCCGCCGCGGGCACCCCGGCCGAGCTCAAGGCGGGCCGCACCCTCGACGAGGCGTTCCTCGACATCACCGGCCGGTCGCTGCGCGAGGAGGCGGGGGTCTGATGCTGCGCGACACCTGGGTGCTGTTCCGCCACTCGCTGCGCGCCACCCTGCGCCAGAAGCTCGGCATCGTCTTCGGCGCCGTCCAGCCGCTGCTGTTCCTGGTGCTGTTCGGGCCGATCTTCGCCACGTTCGGCACCTGGGAGGTGCTGGTGCCGGGGCTGATCGTCCAGCTCGGCCTGATGAGCATGGGGCTGGCCGGGTTCGGGGTGGTCTTCGACAGGCGCTTCGGCGTGCTGGAACGGCTGCGCGTCACCCCGGCCAGCCGCCTGGCCCTGCTGCTCGGGCGGGTACTCGACAACGTCGTGACGATGGCCGTGCAGACGACGATGGTGCTGGCCGTCGGGTTCGCCTTCGGGATGCGGGTGCCGGTCGCCGGGCTCGCGGCCGGGTTCGTGCTGGTCGTGGTGCTGGGGGCGAGCCTGGCCGCCCTGTCGTACGCCGTCGCGCTGACCATCGGCGAGCAGCTCTTCGCGCCGGTGATGTCGACGGCGGTCGTCCCGCTGGTGCTGCTGTCGGGCGCGTTCCTGCCCATGTCGATGGCGCCCGGCTGGCTGGACGCGCTGTCGCACCTCAGCCCCTTCAGGTACGTCCTGGAGGCGCTGCGCGACCTGTTCGCCGGCCACTACGCCACCGGCACGGTCGGGATCGGCGTGGCCGTCACGGCCGGGCTCGCCGTGGTCGGCCTGACCGTCGGGGCCCGCGTCTTCAACCGGGAGACGGCGTGAGCGGGCCGCTCCGGGACGGCCCGCCCGCCCGTGCTCAGGGGTGTACGCAGGGCCGCGCTCAGGCCGCGGCCTTGGCCCGCCGGTGCAGCGCGGCCAGGATGCCCGCCGGATCGACCGTCCCGTAGCCGTAGTCGTAGTCGAAACCCACCTCGCTGCGGTCCTCGGCGGTGCGCCGCAGCAGCGCCCGCAGCTGCGCCGGCGACAGCTTGGCGGCCGGCCACCGGGTGCGCACCGCGGCCACCAGCCCGGCGGCCACCGGCGTCGCCGCCGAGGTGCCGGTGTCCGGCTCGCCGTCGCCGAACGCCCGCGACCCCGAGAAGTGCGTGTACGCGCACACGTCGGGCTTGCGCGCGGTCAGCCGCCCCGGCCCCTGCGAGGAGTAGCCCACCCGCTCGCCGTTGACGTCGACCCCGCCGATCGACAACGCCTTGGGATGGGAGTTGGCGCCCCCGATGGGCCGGTTGGGGAAGGCGCACCGGCCGTCGGGACACTGCCTGCCGCAGTTGCCCGCCGCGAACAGCACGTCCGCGCCCGCCCGGTCGAGACTGGCCACGACCAGGTTGAACGGGTGGGCGGCGTTGTCGGAGTAGTTGCCCGGATGCCCGACCGGGAAGTCCCACTCGGGGGAGAACGACCCCCAGGAGTTGCTCACCACCAGCGACCTGGACGCCGCGGGCTGGGCCTCCAGCACCGTCCGCAGGTGCGTGAAGGCGGCCACCGCGTCCGACAGCAGCCCGTCGAGCGCCGAGCCGCCCGGCCGGGCCGACCGCAGCAGCGGGACGTCGATCAGGGACGCCTGCGGCGCGGCGATGAGCGCGTCGAAGGCGCACATCGTGCCGTGGTCGACCTCGAACTGGCCGGCCCGGCCGGGGACGCCGGAGGGGTTCCAGCTGCGCTCGGCGTCCAGCGTGACGGCGCGGCCGAGCTGGCGGGCCACGTGCGCGGCGTTGACGCCGGTGTCCAGGACGGCCAGCGCCACCCCGGCGCCGTCGAACCCCTCGGCGTGCAGCCCGGCCACGTTCAGCAGCCGCTCGACGTCGTGCCAGTCGCCCACCGGCGGATCGCCGCCGCAGGTCAGGCTGGACTCGATCACCGGGTCGGCGAACACGCCGACGACGTCGGGACGCAGCGTGGGCAGCAGCGTGACCCGCGAGGTCAGCTCGTCGTCGGAGATCGTGCCGCGGACGAGCACGGAGGCGTCCTCGGCGGCCAGCGAGAAGTCGAGGGGCTGGTGGAGGGAGAGGGGATCGCCGCCGGCCGCCGGGACCGGCCTCGGCACGGCGACCGGTGTGAAGGCCGTGTCGAGCTCGACGCCGGGCAAGCCGTCGGCGACGTCGGCCGTGGTGGCGGTCTGGCCGGGATCGGCGACGGCCGCGACCAGATCGGGGGAGGGACGGAGCTGGATCAGGACCCGCATGAGTCACCACCGAACGTAATGGGGGTAAACGAACGACCCAACATTCCTGCATCCGTCAAGGCGCGTCCAGCCCCTTACGGCGGTTGTGACCTGCGAAAACACCGCATAACTGACGAAGCGGACCATAATTGTTTCCGGGGCGTCAGGCTTCCTTGTCCTCGGTCTGTTCACTACGGTGATGCATCATGACGCTCCAGGCGCAGACGCCGGTTTCCGACGGGGAAAGACAACACTGGCTGCCGGTCCGGCCGAGGCTCGTCCTCGCCAGTGCCTTCATGCTCTTCCTCGAACTGGCGCTCATCCGGTGGACCGGCTCGAACATCGTTCATCTGAGCTATTTCACCAATTTTGTCCTGCTCGGTTCTTTTCTGGGAATCGGGCTCGGATTTCTGCGCGTGGGGCGCTCGCGCCGCCAGCCCTATTACTCGCCGGTCGTCCTGCTCGTCCTGGTGGCCCTCGTGCTGGCCTTCCCGGTGACGGTCGACCGCAACACCGAGGGCGTCCTGTACTGGACGAGCCTGGGCACCGTCGGGCCGCCCGCCTGGCTGATCCTGCCGGTGATCTTCATCGCCGCGGCGGCGGTGCTCATGGGCCCCGCCGAACTGGTCGGGCGCTGCTTCCCCGAGCTGCCGCGCCTGGAGGCCTACCGCTACGACCTGATCGGCAGCCTCAGCGGCATCGCCGCGTTCACCGCGCTGTCGTTCCTGTCGGCGCCGCCGGTGTTCTGGGGGGTGGTCGCGGCCCTGTGCTACGGCCTGCTCCTGGCGCCCCGGCCCCGCTCGCTCTACCTGGGCCTGGTGGTCCTGCCCTCGCTCCTGGTCGCCGGCCTGCTGCTGTCGGAGACGCTGACGGCCGGGGCGCTGTGGTCGCCGTACTACAAGGTGACCTACAAGGCGATGCAGATGCTCGGCGTGCCGGTCACCGACATCTCCGTCAACGGCATCCCGCACCAGCAGGCCGTGCCCGCCTACGCCCGCCTGCAGTGGGAACGCCAGTACGGGCTGCCCTACGAGCGCACCACCAGGCCGCCCGAGGACGTGCTGATCGTCGGCGCGGGCAGCGGCACCGACGTGGCCATCGCGCTGTCCAAGGGCGCCCAGCACGTCGACGCCGTCGAGATCGACCCCAAGCTGCGCGAGCTGGGCGGCAGCCTGCACCCCGACAAGCCCTACGCCGACCCGCGCGTCACCACCCACATCACCGACGGCCGCGCCTTCCTGGAACGCAGCGGCGACCGCTACGACCTGATCCTGTTCGCCCTGCCCGACTCGCTCACCCTCGTGTCCGGGGCCAGCTCGCTGCGCCTGGAGAGCTACCTGTTCACCGCGGAGGCCATGCAGGCCGCCCGCGCCCACCTGCGGCCGGGCGGCACGTTCTCGATGTACAACTACTACCGCGAGAGCTGGCTGGTCGACCGCCTGGCCTCGACCATGCAGACCGCCTTCGGCCACAAGCCGTGCGTCGACGTGGTCAGCACCGCCGGTCAGCAGGCCGTCATCACCGCCGGCCTGACCGCCGCCGACCAGCGCTGCGCGAGCCAGTGGCCCGGCGCCGCCGCCGGCACCCCGGCCCCCGCCGACGACGACCGCCCCTTCCTCTACCTGAAGGACCGGACGATCCCGCCGATCTACATCATCACCCTCGGCCTGATCCTCATCGTCAGCCTGCTGGCCGTCCGCGTCGTGGCGGGCCCCTACGGCCGCATGAAGCCCTACGCCGACCTGTTCCTGCTCGGGGTGGCGTTCATGCTGCTGGAGACCAAGAGCGTGACCGGCTTCGCGCTGCTGTTCGGCACCACCTGGGTGGTCAACGCGATCGTCTTCGCCGGGGTGCTGGTCGCCGTGCTCGCCGCCGTCGAGGTGACCCGCCGCTTCCGCACCCCGCCGCTGCCCGTCATGTACGCCGTCCTGCTGGCCGGCCTGCTGCTGGCCTGGCTGGTGCCGAACGCCTGGCTGTTGTCGCTGCCGGTGCCGTTGCGCGCCGTGGCGGCCGTGACGGTGGCGTTCCTGCCGATCTTCGCCGCGAACGTGGTCTTCGCCAAACGTTTCTCCGACACCGCCGACGCGACCACGTCCTTCGGCGCGAACCTGCTCGGCGCGATGGTCGGCGGCTGCCTGGAATACCTGGCGCTGGTGATCGGCTACAAGGGCCTGCTCATCGTGGCCGCCCTGCTCTACCTGGGCGCCCTGGCGCTGATGCCGCGAAAGACCGCGCTCGTGTGACAAAGGGAAATGGTCCGCGGCGGTCCTGTGTAATGCCTTGACCGAGGGTCAGGATGAATTGTCGGCGGCGCGGGTTGATTTGTCGCCGCGGGCGAGGTGAGCTGGAGACGTCATCGAATCCGGAAAAAGATCGAACGATATTCAGAAAGGCGGGGCACGCGAATCGGGGGTCACATCCGGTAACCCACGAGAAAAGGTGACAGTCATGGCGACACCAGGGGCGGCCAGGATCGACGTCGAGCGCGTTCAGGCACAGGAGTCCGGGCCCGCGCCCGCCGGACGCGCGCAACAGATCGCCGGAGCGCTCCCCACGGGGGTGTTCTTCGCGCACGACCCCGCCGGCTCCGGGGAGCGCCGCGAGCCCGACGCGCGGTGGGAGCTCACCTCCGCCTGGCCCTACCAGGGCCGGCTCGCCACGGGGACGGCCGCCGTCCATCTCGCCGCCGGCCACGACGCGCTCGTCCGTGCCATGATCTTCGCCGACGGGTTCGGCCTCGGGCCCAGCGACCTGGCCGGGCTGTGGGGACGGCTCGACGCGCCGTACCCGCCGCACGGCGACCGGCTGCTCAGCCGGCTCCTCGCCCAGGGCATCGACGTCGTGCTGCTCGGCTTCGCCGCCCGCCACACCCACCTCCAGGCCAACGCCGGCGTCGCGGCGGCGTGCGTGGGCCGCGTGATCTCGGAGCGGCTCGGCACCACGCCGCTGATCGTCGGCGGCCTCGGCGCGGGCGGCCTGGTCACCCGGTACGCGCTGGCGGAGATGGAACGCCGCCGCGAGGACCACCAGACGACGACCTACCTGTCCTACGACTCGCCGCACAACGGCGCCTGGCTCCCGCTCGTCCTGCAACAGCTCGCCCACTTCGCCGAGGCCCTCGCGCCGGCCGCCCCCGGCACGCCCGGCCAGGCCGAGCTGATCAGGAGCCCGGCCGCGCAGCAGCTCCTGTGGGGCTGGGTCCCGGACGGGCGCTACTCCGGGCCGGTCGCCACGGCCAGCCCGCTGCGCCTGGCGTTCATCGAGGACCTGCGCGCCGCCGGCTGGTTCCCGCTCAGGCCGCGCAAGCTCGGCGTCTCCAACGGCGCCGCCGACGGCACCGGCCGCAACGTCCCGCCCGACGCCCTGGCCTTCGAGTGGACCGCCCTGGACGGGCTGGCCGGCGCCACCGTGCGCACCCAGCCGGACCGGGGCGCCGGCCGGCGGGTGGGCGGCATGCGAGCCGTCCCGCTGTGGGCCAGCACCAGCCGCACCAGCGACGTCGCGCCCTTCGACGGGGCGCCCGGCGGCACGCTGGCCTGCTACGGCACGGTCGCCGACGCGTTCGGCGCGCCGATCGCCGGCCGGTTCCGGTCGGCCTGCTTCGTCCCCACCGTGAGCGCCCTCGCGCTCCAGTACGACCCCCTGGACTGGACCGTGGACCTCTACACCGACATCACCGCCCTGTCGCCGGAGCAGAGCGAGCTGGACGACTACCAGTGCGACTCCGACAACTCCGAGCACGGCACGGTCACCGGCACGCTCGCCGACTGGATACTCGGGCACCTGACGAAGTGACCCGAGGCCGCGGGCTCTCGCGGTCGCAGCCCCGCCGGAGCCGGGCTCCGGCGGGGGTGCCGGTCACAGGCCGCACAGCTCCGTCAGGGACTTCGCGCCGCCCCGCTGGCTGTTGCGGGTCGGGGTCTCGGTCGGCGTGGCGCCCTGGGCCTGCGTACGGGTCCGCGACGGCGTGGCCGTCGGGGAGCCGGGGGACGCGGTCACGTTGGCGGTCTGGGCCTGGCGGGCCGAACGGTCGGAGTCGGCGATCGCCTTCCTCGCGGCCGCGCGGATCTTGACCCAGTCGGGCCTGCCCGAGTAGAAGTCCGGCGGCACGAACTGCAGGCTGGTGATCTTGGCGTCCTTGACCTTGAGCGCCAGGTCCGCCAGCGGCGCGACGAGCGGACGCGGGATGTTCGTCTGGGCCAGCCGCTTGGCCGCCCCGGCGATCTTGGTGAAGTTCGTCAGGATCACGCCGGGCGTGGCCTGCTGGGCGAAGGCGCCGATCACGCAGCGCTGGCGTCCCATGCGGGAGAAGTCGTCGCTGTTGACGCGGGAGCGGCCGTACCACAGGGCCTCCTCGCCCGACAGCTTGCGGTAGCCGGCCTTGATCGTGCCCGCGGTGCCGAAGTGGCCGCCCCACTTGACGTCCTCCTCGACCCGGATCTTCAGGCCGCCGATGGCGTCCACCAGGGCGGCGAAGCCGTACATGTTGATCAGGGCGTAGTAGTCGATCCGGAGGTTCAGGGTGTAGCCGATGGCGTCCATGAGGGCCCGCGGGCCGCGGTTCTTGCCGCCCATGAGCTGCGGGTTGTCGTTGGCGTACTGCCAGACCTCGTTGAGCAGGCCGCCGTTGGGCAGCTCGGCCATGTAGCCGTTCGGGAAGTGCTTGTGCAGCGGCGAGGACGGGGGGAAGCGCACGTGCTGCAGGTTGCGCGGCAGGCTGAACAGCACGGTGTTGCCGGTCCTGGTGTCCACGCTGGCCACCGTCATGCTGTCGGTGCGCACGCCCACGCGGTTGCCCGCGGCGTCGCCGCCGACCAGCAGGAAGTTCACCCGGGTCTTGCCGTCCCAGGGGTCCTCGGGGTTCTTGATCTGGACGGGGTTCTCCGGGTCGGGGTGCGAGGGGAAGATCGCGTTGACGGCGTTCCGCCCGGCCAGCACGTAGTTGGCCGTCAGCGCGAACGGCGACATGACGGCCACGCACAGCACGCCCACGACGATCCCGGTCACCACCTGGCCCTGCTGGTTCAGCCTGTTGGGGCCCAGCGCCACGTACGAGACGGCGATCACGGCGAACCAGGCCAGCGCGCACGCGGCCGCGATGACGATCACCGTGACCATGGCGCCGTCCTCGGCCAGGCCCGTCAGGTTGCTCAGGTCCCGGGTCAGGCCGAAGGCCAGGGCCGCGAGCAGGATCACCGCGTACGCGCCGATCATGATCAGCCCGGTACGACGGCGCCCGGCCCGCAGATGCGCGGCGCCGGGCACCAGGGCGGACAGAGCCGTCCAGCCGATCACGGAGGCGGTCGTCAGGGGTTTGGCGAAGCGCGGCGCGGGGGAGGAGCCCTTGCGCGGGCGTGGAGTCCGCCGCTTGGCGCCTCCGGGCACGGCGTCCACCCGATCGCGCTTGCTCACACCGGCTCCTTCACACGCCTACCAGGCAAAAAATGACGTTCGCCCCATGTCGGGCACAAGATTGCCAGGATTCTAGCCCCCATACCTGGACATCAGAGACAACTCTTCAACATGAGATGAACGCCACGTGTCGCTCAGGAGGTCGTCGAGGACGGCGCCAGCCACGTGTTGCACTGGTACGTCTTGTCCCTCTCCCACCCCTGCCGGAACCAGCGGTTGTTGTTGGCGGGCGTGCCGTGGTCGCGCGGATAGCCCGGGTAGTCGCCCACCTGCGCGTAGAACCAGAACAGCCGCGAGCGCAGCGAGGACGGCACCGGGTAGGACGAGGCGACCGAGCGCATCCACATGCCGCCGAGACAGGTGGCCTGCAGCTCCAGCTTCCTGCTCAGCGCGAGCTTGCCGCTCTGGCTGGAGGAGTTCATGGTGCCCTGCCACCAGGAGTCCATCACGCCGGTGATGTTCTGGATGTGGTGGCCGTACTCGTGGGCCATCATGCTGATGATGCCGCCGTGCCAGGAGATGATCTGGCCGTAGCCGCGGGCGTTGCCGTTGCCCCTGGACATCGCCGAGGTCGAGGCGTAGATCGTGTTGTTGCGCGGGCAGTAGTAGGGCACCATGCTCCCGGCCGACGGGTAGTCGCCGCACGCGCCCCGTCCGCGCCCGGCCGCGATGGCGTAGTGCGGCGGGCTGAAGGCGATGCCCTGCCGCTGCAGGATCGGCCCCCACGCCTGGTCCATGCACCGGCCGGTCTTCAGGATCAGCGCCTTGAGCTGGCTGTGGCTGAAGATGTTCGTGTTCCCGGCCCGGCAGTTCACCCGGGGCAGGCTGCCCGCCCGGTAGAGGGTGTTGTTCTTCAGGCTGGTGTTGAGCGTGACCTGCTTGGGCGGCGTCACCGTGTCCTGGGTCGGCCGCTCGGTGGGCCGCTGCGACGGCTCCCGCGTCGGCTGCCGCGTCGGCTCCTGGGTCGGCTCCTGCGTCGGCTCCCGGGTCTGTTCCTGGGTGGGCTCCTGCGACGACGACGTGTCGTGCGTCGGCTCGTGGCTGGGGAAGGGCTCGTCGGTCCGCGACGGCTCGTACGACGGCAGCGCGACCGGCGTGGTCGTGTCCGGGTGCGAGGACGACTTCAGCATCGCCGCCCCGATGACGATCAGCACGAACAGCGCCGCCAGCGACCCGAACACGGCCCCGAGGACGCCGGCGACCCCCATGCCGGACTTCTTCCTCGGCTGCTGCGGCCACTGCCTCGTGGGCATGGGCGGCATGGGCGGTGGCGGTGGCGGCGGCTGGTACTGCTGCCCGTACTGCGGCGGCGGATACTGCGGGCCGCGCGGCGGGTGTCCCTGCGGCGGATAGCCCTGCGGAGGCTGCGGCGGCCCGTGCGGGGGACCCTGAGGGGGGCCCTGCGGGGGCGGCGGCTGCGGCGGATAACCCTGCGGCTGGGGGTGCTGCGGCGGATAGGGCTGATGGCCGGGCGGCGGCCCCGGCGGAGGGCCCTGCGGAGGCCCCTGGGGCGGGGCCGGCGGCGCCTGCGGGTAGGGCTGGCCGCCCTGCGGCTGCGGCTGCCGGTAGCCCGGCGGCGGCCATGGCCGCGAAGGGGGCCGCAGGGGCTGCCCGGGCCCTTGTGGCGGAGGTGGATATTGCCCGTTTCCTGTCACCGTGTCTCCCCGTTAAGCCGCTTGTCTGCAATGCACGGCTTTGCGGCAGACCCCAAAGGATCTTTGCCAAATTTGGGGCAAAAGCATACTGATTTATCACCCGTCACGGATGTAGCGGTACTCGGTCACGCTCCGAAATCAATCGAGGTGATCTCTGCTATCTACCGGTCCCGGAGCAGGGCGGTGTCCTAGCTTCGTTGGCATGAATCTCCAGCAGCTCCGCTATGTGGTCGCGACTGCGGAGCACCGCACCATGACCGACGCGGCCAGGTCGCTCTACATCGCGCAGCCTGCGCTGTCCCGCGCGATCCGCGATCTTGAGCGAGAGCTCGGCATGACGCTCTTCGCCCGCTCCGGCCGCGGCGTGGTGGTCACCGCCCAGGGCCGCCGCGTGGTCAAGCTGGCGAGGGAGGCGCTCGACGCCGTGCACGAGATCGAGGGCCTGGCCAACCACGCCGGCGTGACGGAGGCCGAACTGCGCATCGCCTCCACCCCGAGTCTCGAACCCGGACTCGCGGGGCGGCTGCTCCCTGCCTACGCGGCCGAGCACCCAGGGGTACGCGTGCACATCGTGCGCTGCGACGGCCGCGACGGCGTCGTCAGCGCCATCCGGGATCAGCGGGCCGACCTCGGGCTCACCGATCTGCCCGTGCCCACCGACCTCATCACCCACCCGCTCGAACGCCAGGAGATCGTGCTGATCTCCCCGCCCGGGCTCGACCTGCCCAGTCCGGTCCCCATGGGCAAGCTGCACGGCATGCGCCTGGCGCTGCCCGCCCGCGGCAGCTCGCGGCGCAGGGAACTCGACGCCATGTTCGGCAAGTACGCCGTCACCCCCGTGGTCGTCCTGGAGACCGACGAGCGCAACGGCTGGCTGAACGCGGTCCGCGCCGGCCAGGCCTCCCTGCTGTGGTACCGCGGCATGGCCGACCAGGCCGCCAGGGCCGGCCTGGTGGTGCGCTCACTCGAACCGGCCGTGCGGCGCGTCATCGCCGTGGTGCACGCACGCCGCCGCCTGCCCCTCATCGCCCAGGACTTCCTGTCCACCGCGGAGAAGGGCACAGCCGCCTGACCAGGAACGTTCCATGATCCCCCGCAACTCCCGCCGTTGACCCCCAGCCCGCCTCCGGCCCGCCCGCCTAGCGGGACACCGGAAGGCGGACCACGGCACGCAGACCCGGCGCCGCGTCCTGCAGGACCACCGTGCCCCCGTGGGCGCGCACGGTCTCCCGGACGATCGCCAGCCCCAGGCCGGCCCCGCCCTCGTCCCTGCTGCGCCCGGAGTCCAGCCGGGTGAACCGGTTGAACACCCGCTCCCGGTCCTGCTCGGGGATGCCGGGGCCATCGTCGGTCACCGTCAGCACGCCGTCGGCGGTCAGCGCCACCTCGACCTTCGAGGAGGTGTGCCGGGCGGCGTTGTCCATCAGGTTCGTCAGCACCCGGCTCAGGTCGAGGGCGTCCCCGCGCACCACCACGGGGTCGCACGCGGTCAGCCGGGCCTCGCCGTACCGCTCGGCGACCTGGCGCACCACCTCGTCGAGGTTGACCGGCTCGTCGCGGGCCGGCACGCCGCCGCGCTCGTCCAGGCGGGCCAGCGCGAGCAGGTCCTCGGCCAGCCTGGACAGCCGCAGGGCGTCCTCCAGCACGCCCTCGGCGGTCTCCCGCCAGTCCTGGCCCTCCGGATGGCCGAGCGCCACCTCCAGCTGGAGCCGGATGCTGGCCAGCGGGCTGCGCAGCTCGTGGGCGGCGTCGGAGACCAGCGCGCGCTGGCGCTGCTCGGCCTCCTCCAGCCGGGCCAGCATGCCGTTGAGCGTGGTGGCCAGGGCGTACACCTCGTCGCGCGACTGCGGCACCGGCAGCCGCCGGGACCGGGCCGTGTGCGTGATCTCGGCCGCGACCCGGCGCAGCGACGAGATCGGGCGCAGCGTCCTGCCGATCATCAGCCAGCTCGCCACCGCCAGCAGCACGACCAGCGCGGGCGTGCCCACCAGCAGGACGCGCCCGGCCACGCCCAGGCTCGTCTGGATCTCGCCGATCGGCCTGGCGGCCAGCACCGTCTGCCCGTGGTCGGCGCTGAGCACCACCACCCGCAGCGGCCCCGCGATCGCGTACGGCCGGCCGTCGAGGAACGTCGCCCGCCCCTCGTGCAGCACCCTGGCCCTGGCCGCCGCGTCCAGCAGCGGCACCAGCCGGTCGGCGCCGTACGTGACGTGCGTGATGCGCCCGCTCCGGTCGAGCACCTGGACGATCGTGCCGTCGTGCGTGGTGATCGGGCTGGTCAGCGTCCCGGCGTCGGCCGCCACGCGCACGGTCTGGGCCTGCTGCCGGGTCGAGGTGTCGACCGTGTCGATCAGCGCCCGGTCGAGCACCGACAGCAGCACCGAGGCCGACAGCGCCAGCGCCAGCCCCAGCACGGCGGCCGCCGCGACCGTCAGCCTGAACCGCAGCCCCTGACGCCGCCACCAGGCCATCGGGGTGTCAGCCACCGTCGCCCGCCAGCCGGTAGCCCGCGCCGCGCACGGTCTGCAGCGCGTTCCTGCCGAACGGGGCGTCGACCTTGCGCCGCAGGTAGCCGACGTAGACCTCGACCACGTTGGGGTCGGTGTCGAAGGTGTCCCACACGTGTTCCAGGATCTCCGACTTCGACACCACCTCGTCACGGCGGCGCATCAGGAACTCCAGCAGCGCGAACTCCCTCGGCGTCAGCTCCACCGGCGTCTCGCCCCGCTGCACCTTCCGGCGGGCCGGGTCGAGGGTCAGGTCGCCGGCCGCCAGCACCGACGGCCGCCGCCCCGAGTCGCGCCGCAGCAGGGCCCGGAGCCTGGCCACCAGCACCACGTAGGAGAAGGGCTTGGTCAGGTAGTCGTCGGCGCCGAGGTCGAGGCCGTCGGCCATGTCGTACTCGCCGTCCTTGGCCGACAACATGAGGATCGGCACCCAGTTCTCCTCCGCGCGCAACTGCTTGCACACGTTGTAGCCCGACAGCCTCGGCAGCATGATGTCCAGCACCACGACGTCGTAGTCGCCCTGCCGGGCCGCGTGCAGGCCCTCCTCGCCGTCGTGGGCGAGGTCCACGGCGAACCCCTCGGCCTGCAGCCCGCGCTGGAGGGCCGCGGCCATCCGCCGCTCGTCCTCGACGACCAGTACTCTCATGTGCTGATTCTCCCGTCCCTGAGCTGAGACGCCGCTGAGAAGGCTGAGAGGCGTCTCAGACAGTCTCAGGCCGGCCACAGGATGCATGCCGCAGGCTCTGGTCATCGACATACCGTTAAGGAGTGAGATGCGCAGAGGCACGTTCGTGAGGTGGGGAGTCCCGATCGCCGCGGCGGCGCTGATCGGTGGCGCGATCGGAGCCGGCCCGGTCATCGCGGCGGTGAGCGGCGAGCCCGTCCTGCCCGAGCGTTCGGCCCAGCAGCTGCTGGCCGACGCCGTGGCGGCGACGAGCAAGGGAGGCGGCCTGCCGCCCATGTCCGGCACGGTGCAGCAGACGGCCTCGCTCGGCCTGCCCTCGCTGCCCCAGACCGGCGGTGAGTCGCCGCTGAGCCTGCTGTCCGGCTCGCACGAGATCAAGGTCTGGTACGGCGGCGCCGACCGGTTCCGGGTGGCCATGCCGACCCAGCTGAACGAGACCAACCTGATCGTCAACGGCGACCAGGGCTGGTACTGGGAGAGCGCCACCAACACCGCGACCAGGTTGACCGTCAAGCCCGGCACGGGCCAGGAGCACAAGCTGCCCGGCACGCCGCCGGTCCAGCTGACGCCGCCGCAGGTCGCCGAGCAACTGCTGGCCAAGGCCGGCGAGCACACCGCGGTCCGCGTGATCAACACCGCGGAGGTGGCGGGCCGTCCGGTCTACCAGCTCGTCCTCGCGCCCAAGGACGAGGGCTCGCTGGTGCAGGAGGTGCGGCTCGCGCTCGACGGCGAGACCTACGTCCCGCTCCAGGTCCAGGTCTACGCCAAGGGCTCCGCCGAACCGGCCTTCCAGGTCGGCTTCACCCAGGTGACGTTCACGCCGCCGGCCGCGGAGAACTTCGCCTTCACCCCGCCCGCGGGCGCCAAGGTGGAGGAGAAGGACCTCAGCGAGCTGGGCGACGCCAAGCGCGCCGAGCAGCACGCCGAGCAGGCCGAGAAGGTCGCGGGCGAGCTCAAGGTCGTCGGCGACGGGTGGACGACCGTGGCCGTCCTGCCGTTCAAGCCGGAGGACCTCACGGCGGCCGGCCGGCCGGCGGGCGACGGCTCGACGCCCCGCGACGGCTCCCAGGCCGACGTGGGGGCGCTGGCCGACGCCGTCCTGAAGTCGGCCACGCCGGTGAGCGGCACGTGGGGCTCGGGCCGGCTGATCAGGACGAAGCTCGTCACCGTCCTGCTGACCGACGACGGCCGGCTGCTGGCCGGCGCGGTCACCCCGGAGGAGATCACGCAGGCGGCGGGCGTCAGGTGACCACCGCCGTCACGCAGGAAGCGGGGGCGCCCTTCGGGGCGGCCCCGCCCTCCGGGGAGCACGCCATCGTCACGCGCGGCCTGACCAAGCGCTTCCGCGGCGGCCAGGTGGCCGTGGACGCGCTCGACCTGACGGTGCCGCGCGGCTCGGTCTTCGGCTTCCTCGGGCCCAACGGCTCGGGCAAGACCACGACCATCCGCATGCTGCTGGGCCTCATCGCGCCCACCGAGGGGGAACACTCCCTGCTCGGGCTGCCGCTGCCGCGGGCGCTGCCCCGGGTGGGGGCGGTGGTGGAGGGGCCGGCGTTCTACCCGTACCTGTCGGGCGAGGCCAACCTGATGCGCTTCGACGCCGCCGACCCCACGGCGGTGCGCCGCACCGCGCGGGCGCGCGTCGCCGCCGCGCTCGACCGGGTGGGCCTGTCGGCCGCGGCCGGCAAGCGCTACCGCAACTATTCGCTCGGCATGCGCCAGCGGCTGGCCATCGCGGCCGCGCTGCTCGGCCCGCGCGAGCTGCTCGTCCTGGACGAGCCGACCAACGGCCTCGACCCGCAGGGCACCCGCGAGGTGCGCGCGCTGGTCAAGGACATCGCCGCCGGCGGCACCACCGTCTTCGTCTCCTCGCACCTGCTGGCCGAGGTCGAGCAGATGTGCACGCACGCCGCCATCATGCGGACCGGCAGGCTGGCCGCCCAGGGCACGATCGCCTCGCTGAACGGCGGCCTGGCCACGCGCGTCCGGGTCGAGACGCCCGACGTGGCCGACGCCGCGCGGGTGCTCGGCGGGCTCGGGCTGGCCGACGTGCGGCGCGGCGACGCCGACGTGACGGCCGAGCTGGGCGGCAACGCGCCGGAGCGGATCAACGCCGCGCTGGTCGGCGAAGGGGTCGCCGTACGGGGGCTGGCCGTGCTGCGGCCGAGCCTGGAGGACGTTTTCGTCGGACTGACGGGGGAGGGCTTCGATGTCGACGGCTGACACCTCGGCGCCGGACGCTGGGACACACGCGACGCAGCCGCGGGACGCCGGCGCGCCGGACCCGCGGGACGGCCGGGCCGGTGGGCGCATGCCCGGCCTGGTGCCCGTCACCGAGACGCTGCGCACCGTGGAGCGGCGCACCCCGGACCCGGCCGCGGCGGTCCCCGCACCCAGCGCCTGGACGGACGCCACGGGAGGCCCGCGGCGAGCCAGGTGGGCGTTCTGGCGGCTGCTCGGCTCGGAGCTGGGCCTGACCTTCCGCCGGCCGCGCAACCTGGTGATGCTGGCCGTGCTCGCCTGCGTGCCGGCCGTCCTCGGCCTGGCCCTGCGCGCGTTCGGCGGCGACGACCGCGACGGGATGGGCGGGTTCATCCAGAGCGTGGCGGGCAACAGCCTCATGCTCACGTTCGTCGCGTTCTCGTTCCTCGTGCTGCTGCTGATGCCGGTCGCCGTCAGCGTGGTCGCCGGCGACTCGGTGGCCGGGGAGGCGGGCGGCGGCACCCTGCGCTACCTGCTGGCCGCGCCCGCGGGACGCACCCGCCTGCTGGCCGTCAAATACCTCAACGCGGTCGTCTTCGCCTACGCCGTCACGGCGGTGGTGGCGCTGTCGGCGCTGGTCACCGGGCTGATCCTGTTCCCGGCCGGGCCGGTGACGCTGCTGTCGGGCACGACGATCTCCATGGGCGAGGGGCTGCTGCGCATCCTCATCGCCGTCGGCTACGTCGGGGCCGGCATGGCGGCGCTGGCCGCCGTCGCGCTGGCGCTGTCGACGTTCACCGAGGTGTCCATCGGAGCGGTGGCCGCCACGCTCGTGCTGGTGGTCGTCTGCCAGGTGCTGCGGGCCTTCCCCGAGCTGAGCGTGGTCACGCCGTACCTGCTGCCGACCAGGTTCACCAACTTCGACGCGGTGCTGCGCAGCCCGATGGACCTGTCGGCGCTGCGGGACGGGCTGCTGGCCTTCGGCGCCTACATCGTGCTGTTCTGCTCGATCGCGTGGGCGCGCTTCTCCGGCAAGGACATCACGTCCTGACCGGGCGGCGCGTCCCCGGCCGGGCGGGGTGCCCGGCCGGGGACGCCGCGTCGCACGGTCAGGCCGCCCGGCGGCGCAGGCCCAGCGCCCCGACAACGACGCCGATGACGCCGACGACCAGCCCGGCGCCGCCCAGCAGGCGGGCCGTGCCGTCGGAGGAGGAGGCCGAGGAGGCCGCCACCGGCGCCACCGACGGTCCCGTGGCGGCGGCCGGAGCGGCCGAGGCCGACGCGCTCGCGGCGGAGTGCTCGTCGCCGCCGGAGGCCGGGACGAGCTTCAGCGTGGGAACGGGGTGCTCGGCCTCGGTGCCGTCGGACTTGGGCGCGTCGGCCCAGTCGACCACCTCGCCGCCGGAGTACGTCTGCTTCGTCGGGAACGTCAGCGAGTCGACGTCCTTGGGCAACTGGCCCATGGACACCTCGAACTCCTGGAACTCACCCGGGTTGATCTTGCCGCCGGACCACACGACCGTGGTGACGGCCTCCTCCACGTCGCCGTACTCGGTCTTGACCGGCTTGGGCAGCTTGCCCTCGGTGACCTTGACGTCCCAGCCCGGCACGGGCTTGACCGACACGAACGCCAGCGGATGGTCGGTGGGGAAGCTGACCTGGACCTTGGTCGTGGCGGCGTTGTCACGCTCGTTGGGCACCCGGAAGGCGACCTTGGTGAACCCGCCCTGCTCGGCGGTGCCCGGGGTGATGGAGACGTGGGCCAGCGCGGGCAGCGCCAGGCCGGTGGTGAGGGCGGTGGCGGCGGCGAGCACGGTCGCCGCACGACGGACGAAGGACATGGCGGAACTCCACTTCGGTAAAAGACAGGGGTCTACGGGTGTCAGCAGGTCAGGCGGGAAGTGGAGGACCACGCCTGGCCACCCGGTGCCGGAACCCCGGCTGCGGGGGGACCACCCTGGTGTGCACGACCGGAACGCCCGGCCGCACCGCGGGCACGACCGCGAGCAGCGGCGGCACGAGCCGCAACCCCAGCCGGCGCAGCAGCGACCACAGCACGATCTCGCCGCGCGACAGCCACCAGCCGGTCATCAGGGTCGCCGTGAGGTGCGCGAGCAGCATGCCCGCGTTGACGGCCAGCCCCTGGCCGTGGCCGTGCTCGAAGACGTAGGAGGACGGGCTGCCGCCCGCGAACAGCTCGTGCAGGCCGAACTGCGCCACACCCAGCACGACGTTGATCACCGGCGCCGAGCGCTCCCTGCCGGACAGCGCCAGCCCCAGGCCGGACACCGCCACCAGGCCCAGCGCCGCCGCCCACGGCCCCGGACGCCCCCCGCCGCCCGCCACGTGGGCCAGGGCAGCGAGGGTCACGCAGACGGCGGCGAAGGCGGCCGTCCGCGCGAGCCGGAGGGGGAGTCGCGCACGCATGTGTGCCACATGGTCTCACGAGGCACCCGCGGATGAGACCCCTACTTCCGAGCGGGCTGATGCCTGGTCCGGAAATGGCTTTTGTCGCTAGGGTCGGTGCCGAGCGCGTTGACATTCGCGTTGACATTTGAGGTGAGAACGTTGCGGCACTTAGCAGGTTTGCTCATCGGCGTCGTGGTCACGGCGGCCGTCCTCGGGGGTGGCGGATGGGCCGTGCAGCAGGCCCTCGCCAGTGCGGCGATCACCCCGCCGCCGCCCGACAACCAGAAGATGTGGATCGCCCTCGGCGCCATGGCCGCGGTCGGGCTGGTCGTCGGCCTCGTCGTGGCCGGCCGGATCTCGCCGCTGGCCACGTTCGTGCCCTCGATGGTGCTGCTGGCCTGGACCGTCGTCTACGCCCTCGACACCGGCAGGGCGCTGTCGCTCATCCCCGACCAGGCGTCGGTCCACCAGGTCGTCCTGGACGCCGGCGCGGGCGACAGGACCCTGCTCACCACGGGCGTGCTGGCCCTGCTCGGCGTGGTGCTGTTCATCCCCGTGCTGATGCCCTCCCGCTGGTCGCGCCGGCACGACGACCTCGACGACGACGACTACGAGACCACGCGGGAGGGCGGCTACTACTGAGCGCCGGTGTAGAGCCTGGTCACCACGTCCTCGATGGTGGCCTGCTCCGGCGCGGTGGCCATGAGTTCGGCGAGCGTCCCGTCGAAGGCCAGCCGGCCGTGGTCGATCAGCATGATCCGGCGGCACAGGCGCTCGATGTCGCCGAGGTCGTGCGTGGTCAGCAGCACGGTGGTGCCGCGCTCGGCGTTCTGCCGCTTCAGGAAGCCGCGGATGCTCGCCTTGCTGACCACGTCGAGGCCGATGGTCGGCTCGTCCAGCACCAGCACGTCGGGGGCGTGCAGCAGCGCCGCGGCCAGGTCGCCGCGCATGCGCTGCCCCAGGCTGAGCTGACGCACCGGGGTGCGCAGGAAGGAGCCGAGGTCGAGGGTCTCGGTCAGCTCGGCCAGCCGGACCCGGAACGTTCCGCGATCTACTTTGTAAAGGTGCCGGACCAGTTCGAAGCTGTCCTTGAGCGGCAGGTCCCACCAGAGGGTCGTGCGCTGGCCGAACACCACGCCGATGCGCCGGGCGAGCGTGGTGCGCCGGCGCGCGGGGTCGAGCCCGGCCACCCGCACCGAGCCCGAGGTGGGGGTGAGGATGCCGCACAACATCTTGATCGTGGTGGACTTGCCCGCGCCGTTGGGCCCGAGGCAGCCGACGAACTCACCGGCCGGCACGCTGAACGACAGGTCGCGCACGGCGTGCACGACAGCGCGTCCGACCTTGAACGAGCGTCCCGCTTCGCGCAGCTCGATCATTGCTAACTCCCCGTCGATCGGTAGTGCCTGACGCCCTGCCGCCAGGCCGCCGCGGCGGCCAGGGCGAGGACCAGCGCGGCGGCCGGTCCGAGGAAGCGCATGAACCCGGGCGTGCCGAACGGGTCGTCCCGGCCCAGGACGTAGAGGCCGGGCTGCCAGTTGACGAAGGCCAGGGGCAGCGCGTACGTGACGCCGCGGACCAGGTCGCGGGCGTAGATGCTGAGGGGGTACTGGCTGAGCTGGTGGGTGCCGTAGGTGAAGGCGTTGGCCACCTCCGGCGCGTCGGTCAGCGCGAACTGCAGCGCGCCGGCGAGCGTCCAGAGCGCGGTGAAGATGACGACGCCGGTGACGATCATGACGGGGATCATCCAGGCCCGCCGCCAGTCGAGGCCGAGCGCGGCGACGGCGTAGGCGAGCACGGCCACGGCCTGGAGGACGCGGCCGATCCTGGTGGGCGCGAAGCGGTCGGCGGCGATCTGGATCCAGGCGGCGACCGGGCGGATGAGGATCGTGTCGAGCGTGCCGGCCTTGATGTGCTGGCTGATGCGGTCGAGGTTGCTGACGAAGGTGTCGCAGAGGGTGAAGGAGACGGCGGAGGCGCCGTACAGGAACAGCACCTCCTCGCGGGCGAAGCCGGCCAGGGTGGTGGTGTTGGCGAAGACGACGAGGATGGCCGCGACGTCGATCGCCCCCGTGACCAGGCCGAACACGACCATCAGGGCGAAGGAGAGCCGGTAGGCGGCCGCGGCGCGGGTCCAGGTCCAGGCCAGCAGGAAGTACGTCCTAACCACCCTGGATCACCACCTTGTGGCGGGCGGCGCGGGTGGCCAGCAGGCCGAGGGCGAACAGCGTCGCCGCCCAGAACGCCTGGAGGGCGAGCGTCTGCCCGACGGGGGCCTTGCCGAGGTAGAGGTCGGCGGGCGCCTGGACCATGGAGGCCCACGGCAGGGCTCTGACCACCTCGCCCAGCGGGCCGGGGAACAGGTGGAGGGGGAGCAGCATGCCGCTGCAGAACGTCGTCAGGACCAGGGACACGACGGCCACGCCGCGGTCGTCGGCGAGCCAGCAGACCGACAGCGCGACGAGGTAGCGCCAGCCGAAGCTGATGAGCACGCCGACGAGGCAGCCGGTCAGGGCCGCAGCCCATCCGGCCGGGGAGGCGGGGGTGGTGATGCCGAACAGGGCCGCGCCGAGCAGCAGCGGCGGGAGGCTGCGCACCAGCAGCAGGTACGCGGCCCGGCCCAGGTCCTCGGCCAGCGACCAGAGCGGGAGGGAGGCGGGCCGGACGAGGTCGAGCGCGATGTCGCCGCTGCGGATGCGCTCGGGGATGGTCAGGCCGCCGCCGAACAGCATCATCGGGCCGATGAGGGCCTGGGTGACGAAGCAGTAGGTGACGGCGTCGGTGACGTCGTAGCCGGCCAGGCCGGGGCGGGCCTGCCACAGGGCGATGAGGACGTAGGCGCGCAGGACGCCGAACACGCTGTTGGTGAACGCGCCGGCGAGCGCGGCCCGGACGTAGACGGCGTGTTTGCGGAAGCCGTACCGGACGAGGCGGGCGTAGAGGGGAACGATGGCTCACCTCCGGGGAGTGAGGACACGGTCACGCGTCGTGTCGGGGAGCGGGCACGGGTCGGCCTTGGCGGAAGCCTGGAATTATCCGCCGGTGGGTCAGCGGTCCGCAACGCGATATAGGAAGCGCAGGCCCGTCCAGGTCTCGTCGATCGCCGCGACCTTGTTGTCGACCAGCCCGGCGGCCAGGCCGAAGTCGCGGACGAGGCGGTCCGACAGGTCGGTGGGGATGCCGGCGGCGGGTTTGATCCGGCAGATCCACAGGCCGCCGTTCCTGGCCAGCGCGGCCTTGGCCGACGGGAACGCGCGGTGCAGGGTGGCGACGTCGGGGCAGAAGAGCAGGACGACGTCGTACGGGGAGCGTGCGCCGGCGGGCGGGCCCTGCTCGTGGTGCACGGTGGCGGCGGGTTCGCCGAGGTCGAGGCCGGCGGGGGCGGCGAGGGCCAGAACCTGGTGTCCCGGCTTGATGCCGAGCTTGCGGGGGAGCGGAGTCCCCGAATATCCCGCCATATCCCCAGAGTCGCACAAGGCCGGAATATTCGCGTCAGGGATGAGATCCTTACTGGCCGGTAGAGCCATGGCGTTCCGGGAAGAAAAGGGGTGGAGGACCGTCATGCGCATCAACAAGGACGTGGCACCCGACTACCCCTTGAGCTGGCAGGCCAGGGCCCTGACCTCGGTCATGTGGGGCACCCTGAAGCCCGCCTCCTCGGTGCTGATGCGTCATCCGCTGGCCCTGATCGGCGCGGCCCGCCTGGGCGAGCTGGCGCAGCTGATGCCGCTGCGCCTTCCCGAGCACGCCGTCGTCGCGCCCGCCGAGGGGCCGGACTGCGGCGGCGAGTGGGTCCGCGCCGGCCGGGTGGACGAGCGCAAGGCGCTGCTCTACTTCCACGGCGGCGGCTACTTCTCGTGCTCGCCGCGTACCCACCGGCCCATCACCTGGCGGTTGTCGGCCGTGGCCCGGCGGCCGGTCCTCGCACTGGACTACCGGCAGGGGCCGGTGCACCCGCTGGCCGACTCCCTGGCCGACGCGCTGGACGCCTACGAGTGCCTGATGCGCAACGGGCACGCCCCCGAGGACATCGTCATCGCCGGGGACTCGGCGGGCGGGCACCTGACCCTGGCCACCCTGCTGGCGCTGCGCGACCGCGGCCTGCCGACGCCCGCCGCGGCGATCTGCCTGTCGCCGTGGACGGACCTGACCGACATCCCGCGCCGTGCCAATCGCTGGCACGACCCGATGTTGCCGGCGGGCCGGGTGCGGTGGCTGGCCCGCCACTGGACCTGCGGGCTCGATCCGTGGGACCCGCTCGTCTCGCCGGTGCACGGCGACTTCACCGGCCTGCCGCCGCTGATGATCGTCACCGGCTCCACGGAGGTGCTGCGGGACGAGGCCCGCCGGGTGGCCGAGCGGGCCCGGGAGGCGGGGGTGCCGGTGCGGTACGAGGAGTGGCGGCGCATGCCGCACGCGTTCCCGATCCTGGCCGACGTGCTGCCGGAGGCGCGGCTGGCCTTCCGGCACATGTCGGCGTTCCTGGAGGCGGTCGCGGCTCGTGCGGCGCGGCGGGGGGATTCGGCGGCGGCCTGACTGGGGCTGCTGTGTCGGGGTAGTTTGAGCAGATATTTCGCAGTTTGGGGTTGTACGTGGAGGAAGGCGGCCAGGCGTTGCGGTGGCCAGGCCCGTCAATCCCACTGTAAGGTTAGGTATACCTAACTAACATATGGGGGCTGAAGTGATGGCTGACAAGCCCACGGACCACCATCGGGGCGTCGTCCTGCGGACCGAGCGGCTCTCCCCGCACATGATCCGCATCGTGGTCGGCGGTGACGGCCTGCGCGACTTCGCCTGCCGCGGCCTCACCGACCATTACGTGAAACTCGTCTTCCCGCACGAAGGCGTGGACTACCCCGAGCCCTTCAGCGTCAAGAACGTGCGCGAGACCATGCCGCGCGAGCTCTGGCCGCGCCTGCGCACCTACACCGTGCGCGCCTGGGACCCCGACGCCCTCGAGCTGACCCTCGACTTCGTCCACCACGGGGACAAGGGCCTGGCCGGGCCGTGGGCCGCCGCCGCCGAGCCCGGTGACGTCGTGCTGATGCTGGGCCCCGGCGGCGGCTACGCGCCCGACCCCGGAGCCGCCTGGCACCTGCTGGTGGGTGACGAGAGCGCGCTGCCGGCCATCGCCGCCTCCCTGGAGGCGCTGCCCGACGGCGCCCTGGCCCACGTCCTGCTGGAGGTGGACGGCCCCGAGGACGAGCTGAAGCTCGGCACGGCCGCCGACGCGCGGATCGCCTGGCTGTACCGGGGTGCGCGGCCGGTCGGCCAGGCGCTGGTGGAGGCGGTGCGCGCGCTGGAGTTCCCCGAGGGGGACGTGCACGCGTTCGTCCACGGCGAGGCCGGTTTCGTCAAGGAGCTCCGCCGTCACCTGCGCCTGGAGCGGGGCGTGCCGATGGAGCGGCTGTCCATCTCGGGCTACTGGCGCATCGGCGTGGACGACGAGGGCTGGCGGGCGGTCAAGAACGACTGGAACCGCGAGGTCGAGGCCGACGAGGCCCGCGCCCTGGCCTCCTGACCCCTTTTCCGGACGAAAGCCCCTCAACCACAACAAGCCACTTCAGAACGTTCCATCCCAGCACTTACTAACCCTCCGGGCACGAACGCCTTACCTTCGATACCCCTTGCGCAAGACATGCGGAAAGGGCCCCCGGATGCCGCCACAGTGTGCCTTGCCGTGTCCCCCACAGGAGAGGCGAGACCCGGATGGCGCGTGGTGCGAGCGACATGCCTCCTGGCGTGCGACCGCTTACGGTGGGCGACCCCGTCGTCATCGGCCGGTACCTTCTCCTCGGCCGCCTGGGGACGGGCGGGATGGGAGTGGTGTACCTGGCCGAACACCCGCAAGGGGGCCTGGTCGCGCTCAAGACGCCGCACGCGGTACATCTCCACGATGCCACGTTGCGGGCGCGTTTCGCCGAGGAAGTGGCTTTCTCGCGGAGATTGGTGCCCTTCTGCACCGCCGCCGTCATCGAGGACGGCGTCGAGGACGGCCGTCCGTACCTGGTCACCGAGTACATTCCGGGGCCCGCGCTGTCCCAGGTGGTCAAGGCCGGGGGAGCGCTCACGCCCGACCTCGCCTACGGCGTGGCACTCGGCGTGGCCGCCGCGCTCGTCGCCGTGCACGAGGCCGGTCTGGTGCACCGCGACCTCAAGCCCGGCAACGTGCTGTTGTCGCCCGCGGGGCCGCGGGTCATCGACTTCGGCATCGCCCGCGACGTGGACACCCTCGCCGCCCACACCCAGGCCGGCCAGGTCATGGGCAGCCCTGGCTGGGTGGCGCCCGAGCGGCTGACCGGCGGCCCCGCCCTGCCCGCCTCGGACGTGTTCGCGTGGGGCTGCCTGGTGGCCTACGCCGCGAGCGGGCATCACCCGTTCGGCGGCGGCGAGGCCGACGTGCTGACCCGGCGCATCCTGTTCGACCCGCCGCGGCTCGACGGCGTGCCCGTCCTGCTGCGCCCGGCCGTGGAGGCGGCGCTGGCCAAGGACCCGGGCTCCCGTCCGGGATCGGCCGAGCTGCTGCGGGCGTTGCTGGCGTCCGGGGGAGTGGGCGATCCGTGGGACCTGCGCCGGGCGGTCTCCGACGTGCTGGACGGGAGCTGGGCCGAGGTGCCGTACCCGGCGGGCGGCGGGGCGGGCCGTCCGGTCGCGCCGGGGGCGGAGCCGGGCGGGTCCGAGCGCAGGCGCAGGCGCAGGGCCAAGGCGGGGGCGCAGCTGTCGCACGCCGGCTTCGCCGCGCTGGTGACGGTCTCGCTCGCGGCGGTCACCGTGATCGCGGCCTCCGGTGGGGACGCCCTGAGCCTCGGCGGCGGCTCGCTGCTGCCCGAGCCCGCGGTCGTGCAGCCGCAGGGCAGCGCCCGCACGACCGAGCCGCCCACGGCGACCCCCGGCGGCGTCCGGCCGTCCGTGCACGTGGCGCCCCCGGCGAGCGCGGCGAGCGCGGCGAGCGCCGCCACGCCGTCGGTGTCCGGGACGCGTTCCCGCACGCCGGGCGGGCACTTCGCGATCCTCACCCCCGACCCCGACCGGTGGCCCGACGACTTCCGCCGGTCCCGCCCGTCCCGTCCCGCTCGTCCGTCCGGCACGTCCGGGCCGGGCGATCTGGGCGATCCGGGCGGGGAGCAGCCCGGTCCGTGCGCAGGTCCGGCAGGTCGCCGCCGCGGGGGCGCGGGCCGCCGCGACTGCCCGCGGCCGTCGGGCTCGATCAGCACGATCCCCCAGGACGGCCCCGGCGAGTCGCCCGGCCCCACCGGCTCGGGCCCGGCCACCCCGACGGCCACCGGAGCGTCCTGACGGCGCATGCCTCATGATCGAGGTGAGCGGGGGAAGCGTGGTGACCCTCCCGCACCCGAGAGCGAGGCCGTACATGAGCTACTACGACATAGAGGGCAACCCCATCAGCCCGGCACGGGCGCAGGAGCTGCTGGCCGACCGCGCCCGCCGCACGATCGGCGACGACCGCGTCGGCACCGCCGCGGGAACGTTCCGCATCCGCACCCTGCACCTGGTGCTCGACCAGGCCGACGGCGGGACGGTGCCGCTGCTGTTCGAGTCGACCGTGCGCCTGTCGCCGCCCGGCGCCGATCCGGGGACGGGCGGCGAGGAGGTGCTCAGCCTGCACTGGTCCACCAGGCAGCAGGCCGAGGACGCGCACGCCCAGCTGGTCCGCGACATCACCGAGCGGCAGGACCTGCCGTCGTGGGCCCGGGAGGGCGGCTGAGCGCACCGCGGGCGTCGAAGAGAAAAGGGGCCGCGCCGGGCTGGGGGAGCCGGCGCGGCCCTTCGCCGGGGGAACCTTCCCATGCCCTGGAGGTGGCCGGCGAGATCAGGGGATCAGTGGTGGAACTGCTCCTCCTCGGTGGAGCCCTTGAGCGCGGTCGTCGAGGAGTCGGGCGCGACGGCCGTGCTGACCAGGTCGAAGTAGCCGGTGCCGACCTCGCGCTGGTGCCGGGTCGCGGTGTATCCGCGCGTCTCGGCGGCGAACTCGGCCTCCTGGAGCTCGACGTAGGCCGTCATGCCGTCGGTGGCGTAGCCCTGGGCGAGGTCGAACATCGAGTAGTTCAGCGAGTGGAAGCCGGCCAGCGTGATGAACTGGAACTTGTACCCCATGTGCCCCAGCTCGCGCTGGAACTTGGCGATCGTGGAGTCGTCCAGGTGCTTCTTCCAGTTGAACGATGGCGAGCAGTTGTAGGCCAGCATCTGGTCCGGGTAGCGGGCCTTGATCGCCTCGGCGAACTCGCGGGCCACGTCCAGGTCCGGCGTGCCGGTCTCCATCCACAGCAGGTCGGAGTAGGGGGCGTAGGCCAGGCCGCGGGCGATGCAGGAGTCCACGCCGTTGCGCACCCGGTAGAAGCCCTCGGCGGTGCGCTCGCCGGTGGTGAAGGCCTGGTCGCGCGGGTCCACGTCACTGGTCAGGAGCGTCGCGGCCTGTGCGTCGGTCCGCGCGACGATCAGTGAGGGGACGCCGCACACGTCGGCGGCCAGCCGCGCGGCGTTGAGCGTCTTGATGTGCTGGCCGGTCGGGATCAGCACCTTGCCGCCCAGGTGGCCGCACTTCTTCTCGGAGGCGAGCTGGTCCTCCCAGTGCACACCCGCGGCGCCGGCCGCGATCATGCCCTTCATCAGCTCGAACGCGTTCAGCACGCCGCCGAACCCGGCCTCGGCGTCGGCCACGATCGGCGCCAGCCAGTGCGGCGCGTCCGGCACGCCCTCCGACCAGGTGATCTGGTCGGCGCGCAGCAGCGCGTTGTTGATGCGGCGCACGACGGCGGGCACGGAGTTGGCCGGGTACAGGCTCTGGTCCGGGTAGGTCTGGCCGCCGAGGTTGGCGTCCGCGGCCACCTGCCAGCCGGACAGGTAGATCGCCTTCAACCCGGCCTTCACCTGCTGGACGGCCTGGTTGCCGGTCAGCGCGCCGAGGGCGTTGACGTAGTCCTCGGTGTGCAGCAGGTCCCACAGGCGCTCGGCGCCGAGCCGGGCCAGCGTGTGCTCCTCCTGGACGCTTCCCCGCAACCGGATCACGTCCTGCGCGCTGTACGTGCGCTCGACGCCCGCCCAGCGAGGGTCGTTCTGCCACTTGTCCTGCAGCTGCTCCGCAGCTCCCTTGAGGCGATCGTTCATCGTTCGCTCCTTTGTCGTCCCCTGGGGCTCACGTCGATGATCTGCCCGGACGCCGCAGGTCAACAGGCTCGAACGCGGAGAAGAATCGCCGAAGTTTCCCGCATGTGCATTACTCGTGGGTATTCAGATGAGAAGAAATCGCAAGTTTTCCTGTTGGCCTAGACCAATCCTCATCCCGAACCGCACGCGGCCCTCGCGTCCCGCTGCGACGCGCCCTGAGTGCCCAAAGGCTAGAAAATGGGCCGAATTTCTGTCTAAGATGCCTGTATGGCGTCCCTGCTAGGCGAAGAACCGCTGTCTTTGACGCAGGAGCTCGATCTGATCGCGTTCGGCCAGCGTCTGCGCCACCTGCGCAAACAGCGCGGCCTCACCCTGTCGGACCTGGGCTCGCGCGTCAGCAGGGCGCCCAGCCAGCTGTCGCTGCTCGAGAACGGCAAGCGCGAGCCCAAGCTCTCGCTGCTGAAGTCCCTGGCGACCGCTCTGGGCGTCCCCGTCGAGGAGCTGCTGCGCCGCCAGCCGCCCAACCGGCGCGCCCAGCTGGAGATCGCGCTGGAGGAGGCGCAGCGCGACCCCATCTACGCCGGTCTCGGCCTGCCCCGGCTCAAGGTCTCCGCGCGCGTGCCCAACGACGTCCTGGAACACCTGCTCGGCCTGTACGGCGAGCTGCGCGCCCGGCAGGCCCGCGGCACCGCCACCCCGGAGGAGGCCAGGGCCGCCAACGCCGAGCTGCGGCGCAGGCAGCGCGAGGTGGGCAACTACTTCCCCGACATCGAGAAGGCCGCGGCCGAGGCCCTCGACGCCGTCGGCTACCGCACCGGCGCCCTGTCCCAGAGCACGATCCAGGGCCTGGTCACGCACTTCGGCTACACCGTCCACACCGCCCAGGACCTGCCGCGGTCGGTGCGTTCCATCACCGACCTGCGCAACCGGCGCATCTACGTCAAACACGAGCAGCTCGGCATGCACACCCCGCGCACGATCCTGCTCCAGACGCTCGGGCACCTCGCGCTCGGCCACGGCAAACCGCGCGACTTCGCCGACTTCCTGCGCCAGCGCACCGAGGCCAACTACTTCGCCGCCGCCGTGCTCGTGCCCGAACGGGCCGCCGCTCCCTACCTCCAGGAGGCCAAGGCGGCGCGGGCGCTGTCGGTGGAGGACCTGCGGGACGTGTTCGCCGTCTCCTACGAGATGGCCGCTCACCGCTTCACCAACCTGGCCACCCACCACCTGGGCCTCGTCTGCCACTTCGTGCGCAACGACGCCGGCGGCACCATCTACAAGGCGTACGAGAACGACGGCATCGTCTTCCCCGCCGACGAGCAGGGGGCCATCGAGGGGCAGCGGATGTGCCTGCAGTGGTCGGGGCGGCAGGTGTTCGCCTCGCCCGACCGGTTCTCGGTGTTCTACCAGTATTCCGACTCGCCCACCGGCACCTATTTCTGCGTCGCGCACGTCGATCCCTCGCGGGAACGGGACTTCGCCATCACGCTGGGGGTGCCGTACCGGGAGTCGCGCTGGTTCCGGGGCCGGGAGACCACCAACCGCACCAAGTCCAGCTGCCCCAACGGCGACTGCTGCCGCCGTCCGCCCGCTGAGCTGGCCGAACGCTGGGAGGGCTACGCCTGGCCGTCCGCGCGGGCCAACTCGCACATCCTGGCCGCCCTGCCGCCCGGGTCGTTCCCCGGTGTGGACGAGGCGGACGTCTATACCTTCCTGGAGCGTCACGCCACCCTCGCATAAGCTGACAAGCGGGGGAACGGGGGAGGTGTCGCACATGCTGCCTGATGTGCGGAAATGGTGGCATCGCCGAACTTCGTGCGCCGCGGACTGGCCGCTGGACGACCTCGTGGCGGCCAAGGGGCGGACCACGGTGAGCGTGGTCCTGCCGGCCCGCGACGAACGGGAGACCGTGGGGGAGATCGTCCAGGTGATCCGGCGTGAGCTGGACGGCCTGGTGGACGAGCTCGTCGTCATCGACTCCTGCTCGGCCGACGACACCGCGCGCGTGGCGGCGCGGGCCGGGGCCGCCGTGCACGCCCAACGCGACATCCTGCCCGACCTGGCACCGCTGGAGGGCAAGGGCGAGGCGCTGTGGAAGTCGCTGGCGGTCACCTCCGGCGACGTGGTGGCCTTCGCCGACGCCGACATCAGGCACTTCCGCGCCTCGCTGGTCGCCGGGGTGCTAGGCCCGCTGCTCACCGATCCCACCGTCGCCTACGCCAAGGGCTGCTACGACCGCCCGCTGGACGGCGCTCCCAACGGCGGGGGCCGCGTCACCGAGCTGGTCGCCCGCCCGCTGATCAACCTGCACTGGCCCGAACTGGCCGGGTTCGTGCAACCTCTCGCCGGAGAGTACGCCGGCCGCCGCTCGGCCCTGGAACGCGTGCCGTTCCTGACCGGGTACGGGGTGGAGCTCGGCCTGCTCATCGACCTGCTGGACCTGGCCGGGCTCGACGGCCTGGCCCAGGTGGACCTGGGCTCGCGCGAGCACGCCCCGCAGTCGACGGAGGCGCTCGGGGGGATGGCGGCCCAGATCATGCTGGCCGCGTGGTCGCGGCTGCGGCGGCAGGGGAAGATCGAGGCCCGTCATGCGCCGGGGGCGGAGCTGGCCCAGTTCCGGCGGTGCGAGGACGGCCACGACGTCCTGACCCGCCAGGTCGCCATCGGGGAACGCCCCCCGATGCTCACCCTGCCCCGCCCCGACGTCCCAGCGCCTCCGTGAGGGTTGCGGCGCGCCGGGTGGCTGGTTCCGCCGTATCCGCTGCCCGGCCGCGCCGGGGGCGGCTGGGCGTGCGGCGCTACTTGAGGGCCGCTGTGACGAAGGCGCCGATCTGGTCGCGGAGGGCGTCGTGGTCGTCGGCGGCGTCGCCCAGGATGATCCGCCCGAGCTGCGGCATCATCGACGGGAACAGCGCGAGCCCGGTCAGCATGAACAACGTGCGCGACGTCGCCTTCGACGGCTCCTCGCCGCGCCCCTCGGCCAGCGAGGCGGCCTTGCGCGCACACCGCTCGACCCTGGCCTCCTGGCCGGGCAGCAGCTCCTGGCCGCGGTAGTTGAGCGCCTCCCACATGAGCAGCCGGACCAGGTCGGGATGGCGCCGGTAGTAGTCGGTCAGCCGGGCCACGTAGTCGACGGGGTCGGCGCCGGGCAGGGCGATCTGCGAGGTCAGGTCGTCGAGCGCCTCGTTGATGACGGCGTCGAACAACTTCTCCTTGTTGCCGAAATGCCCGTAGATGCGCTCTTTGTTGACGCCGGCACGCTCCGCGATGCGATCCACGCGCGCCCCCGCCACGCCGTACGCGGCGAACTCCTCGCGGGCGGCTTCGAGCAGGGCGGCCCGGGTGGCGGCGGTCGAGACCTTGGGTGACATGCCACCATTCTGCCACCAACAACTAGTTGGTTGAAAACCAACTAACTAGTTGACATCCAACTGGTTGGTTGGCTACCGTCCTCTGCCATGGCACTCACGCTTCCCCGTACGAAGGCCGCTCCGGCCGTCCGTACCGATTACGCCCGCTTCGGCCGCACCCTGTTGGCGTTCACCCTCACCGCGGTCCTGTGCAGCGGCCAGTTGTACATCGTGATCCCCCTGCTGTACGACATGGCGACCGGCTGGCACACCTCGCCAGGTGGCCTGACCTGGCTGGTCACCGCGTTCGGCGCCGGGTACGGCGTCGGGTTCCTGGTGTTCGGCCCCCTTTCCGACCGGTACGGCCGCCGCCGCCTGCTGCTGGCCGGTCTGCCGCTTGCCGCGCTGACCAGCGCATTGGTCGCATTGAGCCCGAACGTCGAGGTGGCCCTGGTGGTGCGGGCCCTGCAGGGGGTGGCCGTGGCGATGTTCCCGCCCGCCGGCATGGCCTACCTGGCCGAACGTCTTGAGCCCCGGCGCCGCGTGGTCGCCATCGCCGCGGTGACCGGCGCTTTCCTGGCCTCGGCCGTGTTGTTGCAGGTCGCCGCGCAGGTGCTGGTCGAGACGATCGGCTGGCGGGGGCTGTTCCTGCTGTCGGCCGCCGGTTTCGCCCTCGCCGGCCTCGGCCTGCGCGCCGTCATGCTGCCCGACCTGCCGCGCGAGGCGGCCGGGTCGCTGCTGTCGGCCTACCGCGCGGTGCCCGGTCTGCTGTTCGACCGGGTGCTCGCGCTGCGCTATCTGGCCACGGTCATGCTGATGGCCGGGTTCGTCGCCGTCTACACCGGGTTGCAGATCTACGGCGTCACGTCCGCCGCCGACCTGCTCACGTTGCGCGCCTCCGGACTGCCCTCGATCGTGCTGATGCCGGTGCTCATGCCGTGGCTGGCCCGGATCCCCACCACGGCCAGGGCCGCCGCGTTCCTGGCCGTGGGCGCGCTCGCCCTGGCGGCCGTCGCGTTCAGCGGAGCCGGCGCCCTCGGCCTGCTCCTCCTGCTGGCCGTCTACGTCGCCGCCATCACCGGCGGCCTGCCCAGCATGAACGAGGCCATCTCCGCCCAGGCCGGACCGGCCCGCGGCACGGCGCTCGCCCTGTTCTCCTTCGCCCTGGCCGTCGGGGGCAGCGTCGGCCCGCAGCTCGCGGCCGCTTTCGGCGGGTTCAACCCGCTGGTGTACGGCCTGGCGATCGGCATGGGCCTGGCCGCCCTGGCCGTCCTCACCTCCGCCCACCGCGCCACCCGTACCACCCGCTGACCCACCCCACCCTCCTCAACCCGCCCCTCCCTCCGGAGCCACCCCGCCCTCAGGCCCCCACTGGACGCCGGCCCGGCACTGCCGCTCGGCGTCTGATGGGGGCCGAGTGGCGAGAGGCGGTCAGCGGGTCGTGACGAGGCCGCCGAGCGACAGGTCGGGGCGGTCGACCTGCACGTCGGGCAGCAGCCACGACGTGTCGAGCGCCACCGTGTCATTGAGCGCCCGCGCCAGAGGGTTGAGCGCGCCGAGCAGCGACTCGCAGCCGCCGTCCATGGAATGGGCCAGCGAGCACAACCACATCGCTACGTCGTCGGTCTGGCCGTTGAGGTTGAACCGGGCCCGGAACGTCGCGCTCACGGGGTCGTAGGCGTTGTTCGCGTTGTTCAGGGCGAGCGGCGCGGTGTCGAGGAACGTGCCGATGGACGCGCGCTGACGTACCAGCAGGGTGGTGAGGTGGGCGAGCTCGCGGGTGTTGGCGGCGATCTCACCCCTGTTGTCCTCGACGAAGTCGGCGACCTGGGTGAGCGTGGAGGACAGCTGACCCAGCACCGCGCGCAGCTCCTCGCGCTCGCCGTCGAGTTGCGCCGACACGCCCGCCAGGTCCTTCATGAACGCCCGGATCCGCGCGTCGTCGCGGGCCATCGCCCCGGTGATCGTGGCCAGGTCGCGGACGGTCTGAGCCAGGTCGTCGCCGTCGCCGGCCAGGACGGAGGCCGCGTCGGACAGGCCCCGCACGGTGGCCCCCACCGTCTCGCCCTGCCCGCCGAACGTGCCCGCCGAGACCCGCAACAACCGCGCCAGCGCCCCCCGCTCATCCGCCGTCACCCCACCCGGCCCCGGCCGAGGCGGACCGAGCCCCGGCGAGCCGGACCGGGTGGAGCCGGAGACCGGTGGGGCGAGGGCCGCGGCGAGTCGGTCGTAGCCGCGTAACGCCTCGTCGATCTCGACCGGCGAGCGGGTACGGCCGAGCGTGCCGCCGTCCTGGAGCACGGGCCCGCCCCGGTACGGCGGCGTGAGCTGCACGAACCGATCGGCGATCAGCGACCGCGCCACGATGACCGCCTGCGCGCCCGCCGGGACCTTGCGCCCGGCGTCGAGCGCCAGCTCCACCCGGACCTGCGCGCCCGCCGGGCTGACCGCGGTGACCCGCCCGACCCGCACCCCGAGAACCCGGACGTCGGACCCCGGATACAGCCCCACGGCGGCGTCGAAGGAGGCGACGGCGCGCACGCCCGCACCCGGCCTGAGCAGCAGATACGCCGCCCCCAGCACGAGGACGGCGAGAAGTGCGGCGAGCCGGCGGTCCATCGGCCTTCCTCGATCGACATGGGCGTACGGTTACCGGAACATTACCGTGAGTCGCCGGACCGTCGCACCTTCCGGCCGAGCCCTACTCGCCGGTAGGGTGTTACCGACGGTAACAAGGGAACGGCCAGGGAGTGGACGCGATGACCGGGTTCTGTCCGGAGCTCAGTGACGACGTGATCGAGGTGCGTGACTGGGTCCACGCGTTCGCCCGCGACGTGATCCGCCCCGCGGGCGCCGAATGGGACGAACGCGAGCAGACCCCCTGGCCCGTCATCCAGGAGGCCGCCAAGATCGGCCTGTACTCGCTGGACTTCTTCGCCACCCAATGGTTCGAGCAGAGCGGCTTGGCGCTGCCGGTGGCGTTCGAGGAGATCTTCTGGGGGGACGCCGGCATCGGCCTGTCCATCGTCGGGACCGGCCTGGCCGCCGCGGCGCTGTCCGCGAACGGCACGCCGGAGCAGCTGGGGGAGTGGCTGCCGCAGATGTTCGGCACGGAGAACGACGTCAAGCTGGGCGCCTTCTGCGCCTCCGAGCCCGACGCCGGCTCCGACATCGGCGCCATCCGCACCCGCGCCGTGCACGACAACGGCGACTGGGTGCTGAACGGCGTCAAGACCTGGGCCACGAACGGCGGCATCGCCGACGTGCACGTGGTCGTCGCCTCGGTGGACCCGTCACTGGGCACCCGCGGGCAGGCCAGCTTCGTCGTCCCGCCCGGCACGCCGGGCCTGTCGATGGGGCAGAAGTTCCGCAAGCACGGCATCCGCGCCTCGCACACCGCCGAGGTGATCCTCGAGGACGTGCGCGTGCCGGGCTCGTGCCTGCTGGGCGGCAAGGAGAAGCTGGACGCCCGCCTGGCCAGGGTCCGCAACGGCGAACGCGCCGGCGAGCAGGCCGCGATGCGCACGTTCGAGACCACCCGACCGTCGGTCGCCGCGATGGCCGTCGGCATCGCCCGCGCGGGCTTCGAGTACGCCCGGGACTACGCTCGCGAACGCGAGCAGTTCGGCCGCAGGATCGGCGACAACCAGGCGATCGCGTTCCTGCTCGCCGACATGGCGACCCGCGTTGACGTGGCCCGCCTGCTGACCTGGCGCGCCGCCTGGATGGCCCGCAACGGCAGGCCGTTCGAGCAGGCCGAGGGGTCGATGTCGAAGCTGGTGGCGGGCGAGACGGCGGTGTGGGTGACCGAACAGGCGATCCAGATCCTCGGCGGCGCCGGCTACACCAGGGAACACCCGGTGGAACGTTTCCACCGCGACGCCAAGATCTACACCATCTTCGAGGGCACGTCGGAGATCCAGCGCCTCATCATCGGCCGCGCCGTCACCGGCCTGCCGGTCCGCTGAGGACGTCTGTTCACCCGGGACGACGGAGCCGGCCACCGGTGGTCCGGAAGTGCGGACAACCGGTGAGGATCGGCGAACGGCGGCCGGACCGGGGAGAACGCCTGGAACCTGTTCTCCCCACGTGCCGGAGCAGGGGTCACTTCGGCTGCCAGCGACAGATCTTCTTGGTGGTGAGGGTCGCGCCGATGCGGGCGTAGAAGCGTTGGGCGGCGACGTTGGCCTCGCCCACCTCCCAGCGGATCACCTTGCCGTCGGCGGCTTCGGCCGCGGCCTGCATCAGCTGTTCGCCCACGCCGTCGCCGCGTTCGGCGCCGGTCACGTACAGGTCGTCCAGGGCGAGGTAGTCCTGGCCGGACCAGAAGCTGATGCGCTCCAGCCAGGAGACGTAGCCGACGGCCCGGCCGCTCCGCTCGGCGATCAGGTAGGTGATCTCCGGGCGGGCGAGCAGCCGCTCCAGGTCCTCGACGCCTACGGTGACGGCCGAGGACTGGCCTTGGTGTTCGGCCAGGCCGCGCATGAGGTCGTGCACGATGGCGGCGTCTTCGGGCGTGGCACGACGGATCGTTGTCACAGTGATCCCTTCCGGGGTTCAGGAGCGGGGTGGTGTGTTTCAGGTCCGCTCGCCGTCTGCTGGGCGAGCTTGGGCGTGGTGGGGGAGTCGCCGGCGGCGCAGGGGGGTCGACGAGCCGCCGTGGCGCCGGCAACCAGGCGGTCCCCGCTCACTGAGAGCCGGCTTGCGCCGCAGGTGACGGGCGGCCGGGCGTTACCAGCGCCGCGACGGCCGCGCCGACCGCCGATGCGATCGCGGCCACGGTGAATCCGCTGGTGAAGCCGTTCAACGTGGTCCCGGCCAGGCTCGCGGCTGCGACGCTGGAGATGACGGCGGCTCCGATGGACGCGCCGAACTCGTGGAAGGTGCTCACGATGCCGGAGGCGATCCCGGCCTCGTGGGGCGCCACCTGACCGAGGGCGGTCGCCGAGGCGATGACGAACATCGCGCCGGTGCCCGCCGCCGCGACGGCCACGCCTGCCACGACGCTGACGACGTTCGTCGAGAAGGCCGGTACGGCCATGCCGATCGCCGCGACCGTCAGACCGGCGACGGCCAGGGCGCGCCCGCCCCACCGGCCGAGCAGCCGTCCGGTCAGGTTGGCGCCGAGCATCGTCGCCACCGCGACCGGCAGGAACAGCAGCCCGGCCCGCAGCGCGCCGTAGCCCAGAGCGTGCTGGAAGTAGAAGGTTCCCAGGAAGAACACAGCGATCATCAGTGCCGTGGCCATCAGGATGAGGAAGGCCCCGACCGCCACGGGTCGCCGGGCGAGCAGTCGCACGTCCATCAGGGGCGAACGCGCCCGCCTCTGCCACAGCACGAACAGCACGTAGCCCACGGCAGCCGCGAGCACGAGCCACCCGGTGAGCGCGCTGAGCCATCCCTTCTCGCCGGCGGCGATGAGTGCGTAGATCAACGACCCGCTGGCGGACGTCACCAAGATCGCACCAAGGACGTCCAGCCGGGGCCGGGAGGCGGTCGAAGGCGTACGCGCCGGGAGGAGTACGGCGAGGACCACGGCGATCACCAGGCCGATGGGCACGTTGACGTAAAACACCCACGACCAGCCGGGTCCGGCGGTGAGCAGACCGCCGAGGAGCACGCCGAGCGCGGCACCGCCGCCGCCGAGCGCGGACCAGACGCCGAGGGCCTTGTTCCGCTCCTCTCCGTCGAACAGGGCGACCACCAGCGACAGCGCCGCGGGCGACAGCAGCGCGGCCCCGACGCCCTGTGCCACCCGACCGGCGAGCAGCGTGCCCGCCGACCCGGCCAACCCTGTGACCAGCGACGCGACGCTGAACAGCAACAGGCCGGCGATCACGATCCGCTTGGCGCCCAGCAGGTCCGTGATGCGGCCGCCGAGCAGCATGAGCCCGCCGAAGGTGAGCGTGTAGGCGCTGACTGTCCAGGTCAGCGCCTCGCGACTGAGGGCGAGGTCCGTTTCCATGTGCGGCAGCGCGATGGCGACGACGGTGACGTCCAGGATCAGCATGAGCTGGGCCACGCCGAGGAAGCCGAGGATGCGCCACCGGGCCGGCAGTGGCTCGTGGAGCTCTGCCTGGTGCACTGCAGGTCGGGTCATCAAATCCTCCAGTTGCTATCTCGTATGTCCATATACGAGTTCTGCTGGGACACTATAAGCCGTATACGCGTATACGAGATAGGGTGGGGGCATGGCTGCATCTCCTGCGCGCTCCAGGCGCCGCGTCGATGCCGAGCGCAGCATCGCCCGCATCGTGTCCGCGGCACGCGAACTGATGCGCTCGGACCCGCATGCGACCACCGACGACATCGCCCGGGCCGCCGGCGTCGGGCGGATGACCCTGTACGGACATTTCCGGACCCGGGCCGACCTCATCGAGGCGGCACTGGTCGAGGCGCTGCGAGACGGCGACGAGCTCCTGGCCTCCGTCGACCTGACAGGCGACGCGCGCGAAGCCATGGGGCGTCTGCTGGCGTCCAGCTGGGAGTTGGTGGCCGAATCAGCGGCCCTGCTGGCCGCCGCCGAAGGAGTCCTGCCCGCGGGACGGGTCCGGGAGCTGCACGCCGAACCCGCCCAGCGCATGGCCGAACTCGTCCACCGTGGCCAGGATCAAGGCGTCTTCCGTACCGACCTGCCCGCCGCCTGGCTGGTGAGCCTCACCCACTACATCCTGCACGGCGCGGCGAACGAGGTACGCCAAGGACGCCTGGCCCGGAACGATGCCGCCGAAACGGTCACGAAGTCCATCCAATCGGTACTGGCCGCGCCGGTTCCGGGGTGAGGTGGCGGACCTCGTGGACGAGGTTCAGAGCAGTTGTGCCTGTACGAATCCGGCGAGCAGCACAGCGAAGCCGCCGACGCTCTGGCCCATCGTGAGAAGCGGTGAGCGGGCTCGGTGCCCCTCTCTGTCGTGGGCGTGCCGGGCGGTCAGGCGGCTTGCCAAGGTAAAGAATTCGTGGGTAAAACGCCGGTCTGACAGGCGTTTTCGAAGCGCTTCTTCCAAGTTGGCTTGTACTGCTCTATGCCATTCACATACCTTCAATGTCAGTTACGACGTAGGCCCGGTGAGCATCCGCGCCACAGTACGTCCCGACCATTGCCGAGACCGCGTCTGATCTGCGTGAACACGTAGAACGGCGTGGCCGCCGAATCCGCTCTGACAAACACGCGGAACCGGGGACCCACATTCTGTGGGGTGAATCGGTGCACCTCCCGCGAGGGCATCCGTAGGGCACTTCCACGCCCGAACCCGTCAGCTAACCCGGTAGGCGGAATGGAAGCAAGGAGCAATACCTCTTCATGACCATCAACGCCTTCACCCGTGCCCTTAAGCCCGCCGCCCGCCTCGTGCTCGGCGTGAGCGTCGCTGCCGGTGCGGCTCTGGTCGCAGGCCCGGTCTTCGCCGATCAGGCGTCCGGCGCGCGTTCCGCCACCGTCGCCTCGCACAGCGTCGAGCAGAAGACCGCCGGGCAGGTGAGCGCGCAGTCGGTGCTGAAGATCGCCGAGTCGCAGATCGGCGTGTCCGAGAACGCCGCGGGCGGCGGCACCCCGTTCCACAGCTGGTACATGTCCTCGCCGCGGGCGAAGGAGACCATGGCCCGCGACGGCGGCAGCCTGCAGTCCTACGCCAACGCCCCGTGGTGCGCGATGTTCGTCTCCTGGGTGGGCGAGAAGGCCGGCGCTCGGTCCACCGTCGGCTGGGACGCCTACACCGTCACCTACGCCAAGTGGTTCGAGGCCAACAAGCGCTGGGGGAACGAGGCCAAGCCGGGCGCCGTCGTCTTCTACTCCTGGGACGACAAGTCCGTCGAGAGCATCGACCACGTGGGCCTGGTGAAGCAGGACAACGGCGACGGCACGATCACCGCGATCGAGGGCAACACCGGCAACGGCAAGGTCGAGCAGCGCATCCGGCCCAAGTCCCAGGTCGTCGGGTACGGCTACCCGCAGTACAAGGCCTGACGGCAGGCCGAGGACTCCTCTCCGTGCGATGGTGAGGGCAACGGAAGTGGCGCAGGGCGAGGCCCTGCGCCACTTTCCCGTGTCGCGGGAGCAACGCCGTGAGACCGGCGCCCTCGCGCCGTCCCAGCTCATGCTTCGAAGCAGCGCAGTACGGCGTCGACCATGGCCAAGGCGGCCGGATGGCGGTACCACGCAGAGCCGGTTGTAGGGCGGAGTGGCCGGGTCCAGCAGGGGCTCTTGGGCCGGCTCGATGAACGGCGATGTCAGAGCGACGATCTTCGCCGGCGCCGCGGGCTCGCCGAGCCTACTCGGCGTGCTCGACCGCGGTTTTCGGGAGCGCGAGCAGCACGACGGCCGTGACCAGGTAGAGCACGGCGGAGACGACCAGGACGACGCCGAGCGCGTGGCTGTAGTCGGGCAGCGCCGGCGCTCCGGTGGCTGAACCGGCGACGGAGGTGAAGAAGATCGTGCCGAGCACGGCGATGCCGGCGGCGCCGCCGATCTGGTTGACGGTGGACAGCACCCCGCCCGCGGCGCCCGCGTCGCGTCCGGGGACGCCGGCGAGGACGACGTTGACGAGAACGGGTGCGGCGAGACCGAGCCCGAGGCCACCGATGAAGAGTGCGAGGGCGAGGAGCCAGTATCCGGGATCGGTGCCGTCCTCGACGACGGCCCACAGGACGAGCTGAGCGGCCGCGATGGTGAGCGAGCCGGCGACCAGGAGCGTTCTGCCCGCCTTGGCGGCGAGCGCGACGCCGAGGCCGGAGGTGATGATCGAGCCGAGCGCGTACGGAAGGATCACCAGGCCGGTCTCCCACGCGGTCCGGCCGGTCCCGTTCTGGAGGTAGACCGACAGGGTGAGAAAGTACGCGCCGATGCCACCGAAGAACAGCACCGAGGCGCTCAGGCCGACGGTGAAGGCGCGGATTCTCAGCAGAGCCGGGTCGAAGACGGGTTCGTCTCCGCGTGCGGTGAGGCGGCGCTCGTGGGCGAGGAAGATCGCGAGCACGACGACTCCGGCCGCGAGGAGGGCGTAGCCGGCCCAGGTCCACCCCCATGTCCCTGTCTGGATGATCGGCAGCAGCAGGAGCAGGATGCCCGTGGCCGCGAGGAGCGCGCCTGGGAGGTCCAGGCGCGCGGTGGAGGCGGAGCGGGACTCCGGCAGCACCTTCGCGCCGACGACGAGTGCCAGGATCGAGACGGGCACGTTGATCCAGAAGACCGTGCGCCAGCCCAGGCCGAACAGGTCGGCATCGACGAGCAGCCCGCCCAGCAGCGGACCGGCGACCGAGGCGAGGCCCTGGACCGCTCCGTAGGCGCCGAACGCCTTGACCCGCTCGCCAGGAGCGAATGAGGCCCGGATGATCCCGAACACCTGCGGGACCATGATCCCGGCGGTCAGTCCCTGTCCGGCCCGCATGCCGATGAGCATCCCCGGATCGGCGGCCAGCGCGCACAGCGCCGAGGTGACCAGGAATCCGGCCAGCCCGATCAGGAACAGCCGCTTGCGGCCGTACTGGTCACCGAGTCGTCCACCGGTGATCAGGCCCGCGCCCAGGGCGAGGGTGTAGGCGGCGATCGTCCATTGGATCTGAGCGTCGCCGGCGCCCAGGTCCCGCGCCATCGCCGGGGCCGCGACGGTGACGATCGTCGCGTCGAGCAGGTCCATGAACGAACCGAAGAGCACGACCAGCAGCGCCGCGGTCGCGCCGCCGCCGGTGATGAGTGTCGGAGAAGCCTCAGGGGTGACAGCGCCCTCGCGGGTACGCGGTGAATCGGTCATGCCGGCCACCATCTCCGGCATAGTTGCCATCGAGTGACCGCTATCGGTGAGAGAGTAGGAGGAATCATGGCTGCCACCTCCGCGCGGACGCTCAAGCTGCTGTCGATCTTCGGGATCGGTTCGACCCTGACCGCCGAGGACCTGGCCACCCGGCTCGGAACGTCGGTGAGAACCGTACGCCGCGACATCGAAACGCTCCGGGACCTCGGGTACGAGATCGAGGCCGTCCGCGGAGCGGGTGGGGGATACCGGCTCGGCCGGGCCACCCGCCTGCCGCCGGTCGTGTTCGACGAGGACCAGGCCGTGGCCGCCGCCGTCGCGCTCCAGACTGTGCCGACGGTCCTGTCCGGCATCCGCGAGAACGCGGCCCGCGCTCTCGCCACGCTGCACCAGGCGATGCCCGCGCGCAGCCGCCGGCACGCCGAGGCGTTCACCGTCTCCTCCGCCCGCAACTACTGGGAGTTCCCCGCGCCGCCGATCGACGCCGAGGTCGTCCGCGCCGTCGGCAGCGCGATCAACCGGCGGCACCTCGTCCGGGTGAACTACACCGGCGACGGCGAACCCGTCACGCTCACCCTGGAGCCGCACGACCTCGTGGTCTGGGCCGCGCGCTGGTACCTGGTCGCGTTCGACCCCGATGCGGACCGATGGCGCGCGATGCGCATGGATCGCATCACAGCCCACCTGCCCACGCACACCCCCTTCGACCGGCGTGACGTCCCGCACGGCGATCCCGTCGCCTTCGTCATGACGGCACCCGACCGGGGAGACGCCGCCGCCGCATGGCCATGCGGCGGCTCGGCCACCCTCGCCCTGCCCGCCTCCACCGTCGCCCGGTTCGCCCCCGGCGGATCGACGGTCGAACACCGCACCGAGAGCACGTGCCGGCTCACGCTCGGCGCATGGTCATGGCCAGGACTGGCAGGACTGCTCCTCACCTTCGACGCCGACCTCACCGACATCGAACCGGCCGAACTCCGGCAAGCCCTGCACTCCCTGCGCACCAGAATCAGCAGGGGACTCGGATCCGCCACGGGTACGGCGCAATGAGGTGGGACGCCGCCGGCAGGTGACCCCTCCGAGGCCGGGCCGGTGGTCCTGTCTATGCTCAAGCTCATGGCACTGGAATGGGAACAGATCATCGTCGACTCCGCCGACCCGGTCGCTCTCGGGCGCTGGTGGGCCGAGGCTCTCGGCTGGGTCGTGGTCGACGAGACCGAGGAGATCATCGAGATCCGGCCTGAGCCGGACCGGATGCCGGGGCTGCTCTTCGTGCCGGTCCCCGAGGGCAAGACGTCGAAGAACCGGCTCCACCCCGACTTCCGCCCCGACGACCAGGAGGCCGAGGTCGCCCGGTTGCTCTCCCTCGGCGCCCGGCGCGTCGACACCGTGCAGGACGAGCAGCACTGGGTGACCCTCCTCGACCCGGAGGGCAACGAGTTCTGCGTCCTGGGCGAACGGAAGCACTGAGCAACACCCGGGTCTGCGGGCGACCCGCTGGCGGTCGTCCAGGACGACGATCTTCATTCGGACGTCGACTACGATCACCGGGTGACGTTCGCCGGCAATTGGGACCATCTGGGACCGACTACCAGGGAGGCATACCGGCGTTTCGACGCCCTCACCGAGCAGGGCCTCGACCCCGGTCCCGACACCGACTGGCGCCTCTACGGCACCTACGCCCACACCAAGCTCTGGCTCGGCCCGCACGGCGGCCACGACTACGACGAGCGCGTCCTGCGCCTGGTCCGCACCGTGGCCGCGCGCGCCGTCGACTGGACGCCCGACGACGCCTGGAACCTGGCCGAACGCGCCGGCTACTGGGCCCGCCAGGGCCACACCCGCCACGAGGAGCTCTACCGGATCCCGCTGTCGGCCGCCCACCTGCTCCATCCGCAACAGCGCCGCGACCTGTTCGGCCACCTGACGGACCTCGGAGAGCTCCAGCCGCTCCTGGAGAGCCTGCTCACCGAGGAGGGCTCAGCCGGTGCGGTCAGGAACGTGATCGGGGAGGCCGACCCCTTCGCCACGATGCTGGCCGAGGAGTACGGCGTCCGCCTGGCCGGAATGTCGCCGCTGCTGCGTCACTGGGCCACCGCCGACACACCGGCCCCAGGCGACGGCTGGTTGCCGGTCGTCGGCGGCCTGCTCACCCCTGAGGCCGTCGCCCTGGTCCGCGAGCTGGTCACCCGCCTGGCCGCCTACCGGGGCGGCCCGTTCGTCTGCCACCACGCCGGCATCAGCTGGAGCGAGGACCGCTTCCTGAAGGGCCGGACCGTCTGGGTGGCGTGCGGCCTGATCCGGACCTGCGAGGTCATCGACGAACCTTGGGTCCCGTCGCTGCTCGCCGACGCCGCCGTCACCTGCGGCACCGGCCACGACGGCCCGGGCTCCACCTGCCGCAGCGAGACCGTCGCCAACGAGGCTGTCGGCGGGCTGGCCCGCCGGGGCGGACCCGAGACCGTCACCCCGCTGGCGCTCGTTCAGACGCAGGTGCGGGTGGCGTCCGTACAGGAGAAGGTGACGCGCGCGCTCGACGCGCTCGCCGACGCGGCCGCGCTGACCCGCGACCAGTTCCTCGACCGCACGCCGCCCGCCGCCACCGCCACGCCCCGAGAGGTCGAGCAGGCGCGCACGGTCGCGCGCCACCGCCTGGAGCAGGCGCTCATCCACCAGCGCGAATGGACCTGGCGTGAGGTCGGCGAGCACCTGCTCGACCACCCCGTCACCGGCCCCTACGCACGCGCCCTGGTGTGGCGGATCCCCGGCGGCCCTTCCGGGCTGCCCGTCAGGACCGTCGACGGCTGGGAACTGGCCGGGCAGCGCCCCGAGGGCCCTGTCGCCTTGTGGCACCCGGCCGACGCGGGCGCCGAGGAGGTGGGCGCATGGCGTGAGAGGGGGCCGGCGCAGCCGTTCGAACAGGTCCTCCGCGAGGTGTACGCGGAGGAGCCGGACCGCGTCGCCGGTCACGTCGTGCGCTACGGCCCGGCCCGGACGGAGCTGATCCGGCACGGCTGGACCGGCGTGTCGATCGGCTACTGGGAGCACGACTGTCACGAGGGGCAGGGCGAGGTGGTGCGCGACCTGGGGGGCTGGCAGGCCCGCTGGCTGCTGCGCGTCGTCGAGGGCATGTCCGACGAGGGCTGGGACCTGGACGCGCTGTGCGCGACCAACCCGATGACCTTCCACCGTGACGGCCAGGAGGTGCCGGTGGCGTCGGTGCCGCCGCTGGTGCGGTCGGAGATCTTCCGAGAGGCCGACCTCACGGTCGCCGCCGCCTCGGCCGGCCAGGACGCCCAGCATCTGGTCGACTACTACGACGGATATTGGCACTAGAAGTCCTGCGGTGCCGACCCGACGATGCCCAGGATGACGGCCGCGGGTCGTGGGGGTGGCGTGACTCCGGAACGGTCATCGCCACCCATCTTCCGCTCGAATTCGCCATTCGCCTTGTGAAACGCGGCGATTACTTGAGGAACTGGAAGATGAACGGCGCCACCAGCCCGATCAGGGCAAGGGCCTCGGTGAGGACGAAACCGAGCAGGATGTTCTGGCGGATCAGCGGATACGCCTCGGGCTGGCGGGCGATGGCCTGCACGCCCTGGCCGAAGATGATGCCGACGCCCACGCCGGGGCCGATCGCGGCCAGACCGTAACCGATGGCGGTGATGTTGCCGGAGACTTGAGCGAGTACGTGCATTGCGCCGCCTTTCTGGCGTCCGGTGAAGCAGTGAATCGCTGGTCTGCTTGCATTCCAGCCCGTGGACGCGAGAAAGAAAAGATGGCGTTTCTCTAATTTATCCGCAAAATGCTCGTTGAACGGCGTACTGGACAAATCGATCTACATGTAGAACGCGTGAGCGGGTCCTTCCGTGCGCCCGCCGCGGGCGCACGGAAGGACCGGGGTCAGCGGGTCTCCCTGCCTTCGATGGTCGCCTTGACGGTGCTCGTGGCGGCGCGGGCCTTGGCGGCCGGCCGGGCGGTGTCGGGGCCGGGCAGGTCGCGGCTGTAGGCGTAGACGACGGCCGCCGTGGCGACCGCGCCGGTGTTCAGCGCGAGTGCCTTGTCGTTGATGTTGGCGGTGGTGTCGCAGGCCTGGTGGTAGCAGGGGTCGTAGGGCTGTCCGGCGGTGCCGCCGAAGATCGCGGCCTCCTCGGGCGTCTTGATGCCCTCGGCGCCGGTGAACACGCCGCCGGAGGGGATGCCGGCCTCGATGAACGGGCCGTAGTCGGAGCGGCCGTCGAAGTCGGTGCCGTTGTGCCCCTGGTGCAGCAGGTCGAAGTACTTCTCGTAGAGTTTCTCGATCTCGTCGGAGCCGGGCGGGCCCGCCGGGGCGCCGACGCCGTCGGAGTCGTCGCCGTCGTAGATCTTGAAGGCGTAGTTGGTGGAGCCGAGCATGTCGTAGTCGAGGAAGAGCTTGATCTTGGACAGCTCGGCCGCGGGCAGGGTCTCCACGTAGTGGATCGAGCCGAGCAGGCCCAGCTCCTCGGCGCTCCACCAGGCGAAGCGCAGCCGGTTGCGGGTCGGGATCTTGCCCAGGGCCTCGGCGACGGCGAGCGTGGCGGAGGTGCCGGAGCCGTCGTCGTTGATGCCGGGCCCGGCCGGGACGGAGTCGAGGTGGGCGCCGGACATGACCACCTTGTTCGGGTCGCCCCACTTGGAGTCGGCGATGACGTTGTAGGTGGTGCGCATCTCGCTGACGGTGTCGGTCTTGATGTGGATCACGCCGCCGGTCGTGGCCAGTTCCTGGCCGACGGCGAAACTGGTGCCCAGCACGGGGATGGTGACGGGCGTGCCGAGGTTCCCGCGCAGGGTCGCGGTCCGGCCCGGCTGGCCCTCGTTGAAGACGATCACCGCGACGGCGCCGGCGGCCTTGGCGTTGTTCGCCTTGACCACGAAGTCGCAGGTGCCGCGCTGCAGCAGCGCGATGTTGCCCGGCGTGAACCCGGCGAAGTCGGCCGCCTCGCACCCGGAGTTGGAACTGCTGGGCGTCGGGCCGGGCGGCAGGACCAGGTCCACGTTCTGCAGCGACGCGGTGACCTCGCCGGACCCGGAGTAGGTCATGGTGGCGAACTCGCCGACGGTGGAGCCGTCGGGCGGGGTCGGGGTGAAGACGCGCGGGCTGGGGGAGACGCGCTCCATCAGCGCCGTGGACTTCTCCTCGAAGTAGGCGATGTCGAACGGCTGGAGGGTGACGTTGTACCCGGCCTTCTTGAGCCTGGCGGCGACGTAGTCCCGCGAGGCCAGGTGGCCGCTGGTGCCGGCGGCGCGGTTGCCGTTGTTGGCGTCGGCGATGTTCTGCAACGCCTGTAGATGTTTCTTCACCGCGGGGGCGGTGACCGAGTCGATCAGCTTCTTCTCGGCCGGGGCAGGCGCGGGGTCCGCCTGTGCCGCGGTCGGAAGGAGAGCCAGAGGCAGGGACAGTGCCGCGGCCGTCGCAAGGACGCGGAAGGCGCCTCTGCGCAGGGTGATGCGCATACGAGCTCCTCGAACTGAGATGAAACAGGTGTCTTTCCCGATTCAGCGGCCCAGGAGAATACATAAGCCGACAAATCCACCCGTGGGAAGAATTTGAGTCGTCCAATGTTGGACAAGTGCATCCCGGGGACGGCAGGGGCGGCGTGCCGCCCGCTACCAGCCCAGTTCGTCGCAGCCCTGGTGGTCGACCGGCTCCACCTGCAACGTGGCGTGCGCGATGTGGTGGCGCTCCCGCAGCACGTCGCGGGCCCGGTCCAGAACGGCGTGGTTGTCGCCCGGCTCGGCGGTGACCAGGTGCGCGGTGGCCACGTTCATGCCGGAGGTGAGCGTCCACAGGTGCAGGTCGTGCACGTTGTGCACGCCGTCGATGGCCGCCAGGTCGGCCGCCACGGCGGCGGCGTCGATGCCCTCGGGCACGTGCTGCCCCAGGACGGCGAAGACCTGCCGCCCCAGCGACACGGCGCGGACGGCGACGAACACACCGATGGCCAGCGCGACGACGGTGTCCCAGAACGCATGCCCGGTCGCGGCCACCAGCCACCCCGCCACGATGACGCCGACCGACCCGGCGGTGTCGGCCACGACCTCCAGGTAGGCGCCCTTGACGTTGAGGCTCTCGCGCGCGCCGGAGCGCAGCAGGAGCAGGGCCACGAGGTTCACCACGAGGCCGATGGCGCCGACGACGAGCATCGGGCCGGAGGAGACCTCGGCGTTCCGGCCGAGGCGGCCGACGGCCTCGATCACGACGTACAGGGCGACGCCGAGCATCAGCACGACGGCCAGCAGCGAGGCGAACACCTCGGCCCGGTAGGAGCCGTAGCTGCGCCGGCCGGTGGTGTCGGGGCGGGCGGCGATCCTGGTGGCGACCAGCGCCGCGCCGAGCGTGACCACGTCCGCGGCCATGTGCCCGGCGTCCGACATCAGGGCCAGCGACCCCGAGATCAGCCCGTAGACCAGCTCGACCAGGAAGAACCCACCGATCAGGACGAACGACACCGCCAGCCGCCAGCGGTGCCGGGCCCCCGCGTGCCCGTGCCCGTGACCCACGCCCATCAGCGCTCGCCCTCCCGCTCCGGGTGGATGGCCTCGGTGTGCTCGGTGTGGGCCAGCGCCAGGTCCAGCAGCATCCGTACGTGCGGATCCGCCAGCCGGTAGTACGCCATCCGGCCCGAACGGCGGGCGGCCACGATGCGATGGGCGCGCAGCAGGCGCAGCGCGTGGGAGACCGCCGACTCGCTCTGCCCGGTCACCGCCGCCAGGTCGCACACGCACAGCTCGCCGTCCAGCAGGGCGACCAGCAGCTTCAGCCGGTTGGGGTCGGACAGCAGGCCGAAGACGTCGGCGGTGTCGGCCAGGTCCGCGGCGGCGGGCATGCGCTCGTGCACGGCCGCGACGCGGTCGGCGTCCACCACCTTGACCGCGCAGCCGTCCACGGCCAACACGTGGTCATCTGAAGAACTGTTCACATATCTAACCTGGCGGGACATGTCGGTGATCTGTCAACCTGCCTCAGGCCCGCAGCCGCGGGGTCAGCCGCCGCAGCGCCGCCGCCAGCCGGTCCACCTGCGCCGCCGAGGTGAACAGCGCCGGCGTGACCCGGACGGCGTCGCCCCCGGCCATGCCCGTGCGGGCGACCGTGTAGAGGCCGTAGGCGTCCAGCAGGGTGGCGGCGACGGCCTCGTTGTCGGCCGTGGAGGTGCGGCCGGTGATGCGGAAGGCGGTGATCGCGCCGTACATGCCGGGCTCGTCCGGGGTGAGGATCTGCAGGCCCGGCAGGTCGCGGACCTGGCTCACCCAGCGGTCGCGCAGGTGCCGCAGCCTCGCCTGCTTGACGGCCGCGCCGAGCCGCAGATGGAAGTCGAGCGCGTCGGGGACCGTGAGGGGCGCCGCGACGTCCATGGTGCCCGAGTGGACCCGCGAGCGGATGTCGCCGGCCGGGAAGCTCTCGTCGCCGAAGACGGGCTCGATGTCGGCCAGCCGGTCCCGGCGGATGAAGAGGAACCCGGTCCCGAGGGGCGCGCCGATCCACTTGTGCAGCGAGAACGCGGCGAAGTCGGCGTCGAGGTCGGGCAGCGTGAAGTCGAGCTGCCCCCAGGAGTGGGCGGCGTCCACGACGACGTCCACGCCGCGCTCGCGGGCCATCGCGACGATCTCCCGGACCGGCAGCACCAGGCCGGTGCGGTTGTTCATGTGCGACAGCAGCAGCAGGCGGGCCCTCGAGGTGGTCCGCAGCGCCCGCTCGTAGGCGTCCAGCGCCGCCTGCCGGGTGGCGGGCTCGGGGAGGACGAACCGGGCGACCGTGGCCGCGCGCCGCCCGGCCAGCCAGTTCATGGTGTGCTGGGCGGAGGGGTAGTCCAGGTCGGCGTAGAGCACGGCGTCGCCGGGCCGCAGCCGCCGGTAGCCGGAGATGAGGTTCTGCAGCGCCTCGGTGCCGCCCCGGGTGAGCGCGATCTCCGCACGAGTGACCCCGAGCAGCGCGGCGATCCGGTCGCGCACCTCGTCGGCCCTGGCCTTGTACGCCGTGCGCAGCAGGTGGGAGTTGCGGGCGTTGAGGACGTCGACGTTGCGGTGGTAGGCGCGCCGGACCGGCTCCGGCATGATCCCGTAGTAGCCGTTCTCCAGGTTGACGAAGTCGTCGCTGACCCGGAACTGCCGGGCCACACCCGCCCAGAAGCGTTCGTCCCGGGCCAGGGCCGTGGCGTCGGTGGCGTCGGCGGCGGCCTGGGGGAGCGCTCGGGGGAGCGCCTGCGGGAGCGCGGCCAGCGCGCCGGCCCCGGCGATGACCGCGCGTCTGGACAGAACTATGAGACACCCCCAAGATCGGGCGGCGCGGAATCGGGGCCGCGCCGGGCGAATGCCAGTGTCGCGGAGATGTCGCCGCGCGGCGAAAAAGGCTCGCCGTCGTTCTCGCCGCGTGGCGAAAAAGGCTCGCCGTCGTTCCCGCCGTCCGGCGGGAAATCGCGGGCGCCGGAGAGGGGCGGTGGCGGCGATTCCCGTGCGCCGGGAATTTCTTTACCTCGGCCTTGGCCTTTTCCCGGCGCGCCGCGCCGCGTGGCGGGCATGATCTGCGGTGATGCTCACGACCAGGTCAGCCCGCGCGCTCCGCCCGCCCGTCCCGGGGGCCGGCCGGTGGTGGCCGCACGCGATGCTGGCCCTCGCCCTGCTGATCACCGTCGTGTTCGCGCACGGCGGCGCGTGCGCGGCCGTCGAGCTGTCCGAGCGGGCCCAGGGCGGCCCCGCTCCGTCCGCCCAGAGCGCCCACCTCGACGTACACCGGCACGTCAGATGGCTGTCCGGGCGGATGCCGGTGCGCGACGCCGGGTGCCTGCACGGCGAGCTGCCGCCGGGCCACCTGCACGGCACCGAGCAGGAGTGCGCGGCCACCACGGCCACCGCCGCCGCGCCGGCCGTGGCCGCCGTCCCGGCGCTCGCCGCCGGGCCCGCGGCCGTCGGGTCCGGGGCCGTACGGCCCGCGCCGCGGGCCGCCTCGCGGCAGGCCGTTTCCGGCCAGGAAAATCTCCGCGTGATGCGCATATAGGACGCGCGTCTTTCGTCGCCGTCCTTTTCCATCGCGCCCGCGGCGTCTTCCGTGCCGCGCGAGCGCCGTTCATCTCGGGGATAACAACCAATGTCGTACGACACTTTGCCGCGCCCTGACATTCTGCCCGCCATCGGCAATTCGGGTATTTGCGTAACCGTCGGAAACACACCGCTGGCGTTCGTCGCCGCGCCGTTCGTCGCGGACGGCGGCGGCTTCTGGGCCAAGCTGGAGGGCTTCAACCCGGGCGGCATCAAGGACCGGCCCGCCCTGCACATGGTCCGGCAGGCCCGCGCCAGGGGCGAGCTGGCCCCCGGCGCGACGATCGTCGAGTCCACCAGCGGCACCCTCGGACTCGGGCTGGCCCTGGCCGGCATCACCTTCGGCCATCCGGTCGTCCTGGTCGCAGACCCCGGCATGGAACCGCTCATGCAACGGCTGCTGACCTGCTACGGCGTACGGCTGGAGATCGTGCCGGAGCCGCATCCCACCGGCGGCTGGCAGCGGGCCCGCCGCGACCGGGTCGAGGAGCTGCTGGCCGAGCTGCCCGGCTCCTACTGCCCCGACCAGTACGGCAACCCCGACAACGTGGCCGCCTACGCCGGGCTGGCCCGCGAGCTGCTGTCGCAGCTCCCGCACATCGACACGCTGGTCTGCTCGGTCGGCACCGGCGGGCACAGCGCGGGCATCACCCGCGAGCTGCGCCGCCACCTGCCCCGGCTGCGGCTGGTCGGCGTCGACACCGTCGGCTCGACCATCTTCGGGCAGCCCGACCGCCACCGCCTGATGCGCGGCCTGGGCTCCAGCATCCACCCCGCCAACGTCGCCTACGACGCCTTCGACGAGGTCCACTGGGTGAGCGCCGCCGAGGCGGTGTGGGCCTGCCGCACCCTGGCCGCCCAGCACTACGTCTCCGGCGGCTGGAGCACCGGAGCCGTCAGCCTCGTGGCCCGCTGGCTGGCCGGACGGGCCGGGCCGGGCGGCTGCGTCGTCGCCGTCTTCCCCGACGGGCCCTGGCGCTACTGGAACACCGTCTTCGACGACGGCTACTGCCGCGCCCACGGCCTGCTCGGCGTCACCCCCGCCGACGAGCCCGACGAACTGGACGACCCCGCCGAGCGCGAGGTACGCCGCTGGAGCCGCTGTGCCGCCGTCCGCGACCCGCTGGCGGGCAGGCGATGAAGGCCACGCTGGCGCAGTTCCGCTCCTTCGACCGGCCGATCCGGCTGCTGCAGGTCAACCAGGCGGGCATCAACATCGGCTTCTACATGCTGATGCCCTACCTCGCCCAGCACCTCTCGGCCGGCGCGGGGCTCGCCGCCTGGACGATCGGGCTCATCCTCGGCCTGCGCAACGCCAGCCAGCAGGGCATGTTCCTGATCGGCGGCACGCTGGCCGACCGGTTCGGGCACAAACCCATGATCATGGCGGGGTGCGCCCTGCGTACCGTGGGGTTCGCGCTGTTCGGGCTCACCACGTCGCTGCCGCTGCTGGTGGCGGCCGCGGTGATCACGGGGCTGGCGGGGGCGCTGTTCAACCCGGCCGCCCGCGCGTACCTGGCTGCCGCGGCCGGGGAGCGCAAGGTGGCCGCCTTCGCCGTGTTCAACGTGTTCTACCAGGGCGGCATCCTGCTCGGGCCGCTGCTCGGGGTGCTGCTGCTGGCGGGCGGGTTCACCGCGGTGTGCCTGGGAGCGGCGGGGATCTTCGCCGTCCTGACCGTGCTTCAAGGGTTCTACCTGCCCGCGCGGCCCCGGGAGCCGGGGCGGGCGCGGCAGCCGGTGCTGCGGGCTTGGCGGCAGGCGTTCGGTGACCGGGCGTTCGTCTCGTTCGCGGCGTCGATGATCGCTTCGTACGCGCTGTCGTACCAGATGTACCTCGCACTGCCGCTGGAGGTGCAGCGGGCCGGCGGCGGCCAGTGGGCGGTGACCGCCCTGTACGCGGTGTCGGCGCTGCTCGGCATCGCCGGGCAGGTGCGCCTGACCGCCTGGTGCGGCGAACGGTGGAGCCGCGGCCAGGCGATCACCCGCGGGCTGGCCCTCATGGGGGCGGCCTTCCTGCCCATGGTCGCCGCCGCGCAGCTCCACCTGCCGCGGGCGGCGACGCTGACGGCCGCGCTGGTGTGCGCGCTGCTGCTCGGCGCCGGGACGCTGGTGGCCTTCCCCTTCGAGATGGCCACCATCGCCGACATGGCGGGCGAGGAGCTGGTCGGCACCTACTACGGCCTGTACAACCTGGCGTCCGGCGCGGGGATCCTGGCCGGGAACCTGCTGTCGGGCGCGCTGCTGGACGTGGCCGCCGACGCGGGCTGGGCGGGCCTGCCCTGGTTGTCACTGACCTTCGCGGGGCTGGTCTCGGCCCTGGCGGTGGCCCGCCTGGAACACCGCAACGCCCTGCGGCCACGCCTCCCGGCCACCATGGCCACCTAGCTCGTTCGCGACCTGGTCAGAGCCTGGGGCGCATGGCGATCTCGTGGGCCCGCGACGCGGTCAGGGCGTGGGGTCGGCGTCCCCGGTGGCGCGTCTGCGGCGGCCGGCCACGACGGTCGCGGCTCCGCCCGCCACCAGTGCCGCCGCGGCCACCCACAACCAGCCGGGCACGCCGCCCGAGCCCGTCTCCGCCTCGGCCTGGGCGACCGGTGACGGGGAGGCCGCCGGGGCGACCTCGGCCGGAGTCCCGGTCGAGGCGGGGGTCTCGGACGAGATCGGGGTCTCGGACGAGATCGGGGTCTCGGACGAGATCGGGGTCTCGGACGTGGTCTCGGTCGGGGTCTCGGTCGGGGTCTCGGTCGGGGTGGCTGGGGCGGTGACGGTGAAGCGCAGCTCGCCGGCGATCGGGTGGCCGTCGGAGGAGACCACCCGCCAGGCCAGCCGGTACCGGCCGGGCTCCAGCGGCGCGGCCGGCTCGGCCTTCACCGTGACGCCCTGGGCCCGCGGCTTGCCCAGCGGCAGGTTCTCGCCCGCCGGGCCGTCGAGCACGAGGGTCGGCAGGGTCATGCGGGAGGTGAACTCCAGCTCGATGCTCTCCACCCGCGCGAGCTTGGCGCCGTCGGCGGGGGAACTGCTCTTCAGCCGGTCATGGGCCAGCGCGGCGGGCGCGGCGGCCAGCAGCACCAGGACGGCGCCACCGACGGCGACACCGGCACGAAGGGCTGCCCGGAACGGGGGACGCGCGGCACGAAGGGCCGCCCGGAACGGGCGACGTGCGGGACGAAGGGGATGAATCACTGCGCACTCCGAGGTTCCTGGATCCGGCTCGACCGCCGGATGGACATGCAGTCCGGCGCGCGACGGGACGCGGAGGGCGTGCCGCGGCGGCGCCGGCTGGGTCGTCTGCCTGCCGGGAGGCACGCCGGACCCGCCGCATGACGGGGAACGTCAGCGGCCGGACGGCCAGGCGTGCGCAGCCGGGCGGGGCGGCCCGCGCCGGGAGAGCACCGGGGCCAGCAGCAGCGCCCGGTGACCCACCACCGGCGGCCACAGCGGGCACGCGCGGGCGGGCCCGGCGGGCGGCGGGGCCAGGACGGACAGCCAGTCGCACAGCACGGCCCACAACCGGGCCAGCCGTACCGTGCTCAACCGCAGCAACGCCGCCAGCGCCGCGTCCCCGCGGGCCAGCCACCAGCTCGACGAGACGGCCACCGCCAGGTGGATCACCACCATCCCGGAGGAGCCGTGCCCGTGGGCGCCGCCCCCGGCGGGCGGCCCGGCGAACGGGCCCGCGAAGGGTCCGGCGAACGGGCCGGCGGAAGGACCGGCGAAGGATGGCGTGGAGGTGTCGAGCAGGTGGCTCAGGCCGTAGCGGGCGGACTCGGAGGCGTCGAAGAGCTCGTGGAGGCCGTACTGGGCGGCCACGCACATGGTCAGCAGGGGCGCCCATCCGCGGGGACGGGAACCGGCGGCGTAGGCGGCCGCGAAGGTCGCCGCGACGGCCAGGGCCAGCGGGCCGGGCGCGATCGCCGTGCCGCCGACCAGCGTGTGCAGCGCCGCCGAGGCCAGGACGCACACGGCCGTGAACACCGCGGCGCGAAGCGCGCGGACCACGGGACGGGCGACCTGCATCCGGCCATCGTGCCAGAGCCCGGCCGGGCCGTCATCCGCGTCCTTGCGCACCGGGCGGGCGCGACACGCGGACGCGCCAAGCGGACGCACCGGGCAGGCGTGACACGCGGGCGCGCCGGGCCGGCGCGACGGGGAGCCGGCGCGGCTGGGAGGTCAATGATGTCGCGGGGTCTGGAGTTCGCCGCCCAGGCGGTCGCGCAACCGTTCCAGCAGGTCGGCCGTGGCGACGACGACCCAGCGGTCGCCGACCAGGTACGCGCCGCCGTACGCCTGGGCGATGTCGAGCCAGTCTCGTTTGCCCTTGTCTGTGCTGAACGTCACGATCGTCAGGCGGCCCTGCGGGCTGTCGCAGGCCGCCTGCCGCAGCTCGGCGGCGTCGGTCTGCAGCTTGCCGGCGGGGCAGCCGAGCAGCGTGGTGAGCTGTTTCATGTCGCCGGCCGGCACCTTCGGCGCGACGGCGACGGCGGGGGCGGGGGGAGCGGCGCCGTGGTGGTGCGCCGGCTGCCCCTGGGGGACGGGGGCGGCCGCGCACCCCGCCAGCAGGGCGATGCCCAGGGCGGCGATCGCCTGCCGCGACGCGCGGACGGGTGCTTCGAGGGGTTCGGGCATGAGGTCGGTGTTCCGCCGGAGTGTCGATGGGACCGGTCCCCCGTGGAAAGACGCGCTTCCAGGGGCCGGCATGGTCAGGAAGTGGGCGGGGCGGGGGAGGGGAGCGGGGGCTCGGGGAGCTGGTTGTGGTTCACCAGGCCGGTCGATTCGAGGTACGTCATGTGGCGCATGACGAAGTTGATGCCTTCCTGGGCGAACTTGCGGATCTCGGCGTTCCTGGTCCCGGCCCGGACGAGCGCCAGGGTGCCGAAGACCTTGCCGTGCGCGGCGCGCAGCAGGTTCGCGTAGTCCTGGTCGAAGGCCGGGCCGCTCTCGGCCGCGAGCTGGGCCAGCCAGCGCTGCTGGTCGGGGTTGGGCTGGTCGGGCAGGGCGACGCCGAGTCTGGCCGCGGTGTCGCGGGTCATCTGGTCCAGCTTCTGGTGCTCGCCCATGATCTGCTTGCCGACCTGCTTGACGCGCTGCGACTGGGCGCGGGTGGCGGCGTACTCGCCGGCGGGCATCTCCCAAAGGCCGGCCTGCCGCACCTTGATCAGCAGGTCGACGTCGGCGGCCGAGAGGGGGCCCGAGGGCGTGAGGGTCCGTTGCGCGTCCGCGGGGTCGATCGACGGAGGCAGGATCAGCAGGATCGTCGCCGCCGCCGCCGCGACGAAGCCGCCGAGCATGAACATCTCACTGCGCAGGAGCCTGTGCATGCTCGAAGGTACGCGGGCCCGCCCGATCCGGTTCAACGGATCCGGGACCGGTTTCCTGCATACCCCCTATGGGTATAGAGTGCGCCGTATGAGACGTCTTGAACCCCTTGTTCCTGAGAAGGCCCCCGAGAAGTCCCGTCAGATCCTGGACGACATCGTCGCCAGGCACGGCGCGGTGGGTGACATGGTGTCCACGATGGCCCACTCGCCCGCGTTGCTCCAGGGATACCTGGACTTCTCCCGGGCGATGAAGCGGGTGAAGATCCCGCGCGCGCTCAGCGAGAAGATCTCCCTGGCCGTGCAGGAGTGGATCGGCTGCGGCACGTGCCTGGCCGCGCACACCGAGGGCGCGCTGGCCGCCGGGCTGAGCGAGGCCGACGTCGCGCTGGCCCGCCAGGGCACCTCGGCCGACGCGCGGGAGGCCGCCCTGATCTCGGTGGCGGTGCGGGTGCTGGTCGAGCCGTCGTCCATCACCGACGAGGAGGTGGCCGGGCTGCGCTCGCTCGGCTGGAGCGACCGGGTGATCGCCGAGGTCGTCGGCCTGGTCTCGCTCAACCTGCTGACCGGCGCGTTCAACCTGCTCGTGGGGAACCAGCCGGAAGCGGAGCAGGCCAGGGGTTAGCTCGTGATGTACTGGCTCATGGCGATCGGCGTGCGACCGGACCGGGTTCCCGCACGCCCCGGCGACGGATGGAGGACGACATGACCGCGCACGAACCGGCGGCATCCCCGCAGGGCCACCACCGGGCCCACGCCGACGCGATCGACGCCTTCATCGCGGCCGCCAACGCCGACGACCCCGACCACCGGTCCGCGCTGCTCAGCCGGGCCCTCGCCGCCGACGTGGTGTTCTGGGGGCCGCTCGGCCGCGGGTCGGGCCGGGGCGCGGTGGCCGACTTCGTCACCGAGGTGGTGCAGGGCTACCGGGCCGGCGGTTGCCGGATGGTCCGTACGACGTCCGTCGACGCGCCGCACGAGTGGGCCAGGTTCGGCTGGCGCTTCGAGGGGCCCGACGGCGCCACCGTCCTGTCGGGCACCGACATGGTGCACCTCACCGCCGCCGGCGACATCGACGAGATCGTGGTCTTCGCCGGTCCGCTGCACTGACACCCGCTTCCGCCGTCCAGGACCTAAGCCCTTCGCCCGCGGGACGTTCGCCGCTGCCGCCACCGCCCCCGCGCGAGGGACCGTAGAGGCGGAAAGCGAGGTGGCGATCATGTCGATCGAGGTCAGGGACGTCATGGGACGCGTGGCGATCGCGGTGCTGGAGCACGCGTCGTTCGCCGACATCGTGGCGGCGATGAAGCGGTACGCGGTGGGCGCGGTCACCGTGATCGACGCCGACCGTCGGCCGGTGGGCGTGGTGTCGGAGGACGACCTGCTGCTCAAGGAGACCGGCCACGCCCGGCACGCCGTCTCCGTCCTCGACCCGCGGGCGCGGCGGCAGGAGCACCGCAAGGCCGCCGCCGTCACCGCCGCGGAGCTGATGACGTCGCCGGCGGTCACGGTGACCCCGGGCATGCCGGTGCGCGAGGCGGCCCGGATCATGCACGCCCGGCGCATCAAGCAGCTCCCGGTGATCGATCCGGTCACCGGCCGCGTCGTCGGCACCCTGCACCAGCGCGACGTGCTGCGCGTCTTCACCCGCCCGGCCGCCGAGCTGGAGGCGGACGTCAGGGCCGTGCTCCCGCCGGACGGCACGTACACGGTCGCGGTCGACGCCGGCGTGGTCACGATCACCGGCAGGCCGGCGGGCGGAGCGCGGGCCGCCGCGCTGGCGGAGGCGGTCCGGGCGGTGGAGGGCGTCGTGGACGTCGTGATCGAGCTCGACCGTGACCGGGAGGACCTGTTCACCGTCCCGCCGCTGCTGTAGTGGCCGGGCGCGGCCCGGCCTGATTCGGGCGGCGAGGCGACCTGCTGGGACACTGAACGGTATGTCGGAAAGTGCGCAGCGCAGCCTGATGCCCCAGATGCGGCTCGACGAGCTGCTGGCCGAGCTGCAGACGAGGCTCAACGCCGTCCTCGCCACCCGTGACCGGGTGCACGCGCTGCTGGAGGCCGTGGTCTCGGTCGGCAGCGACCTCGACCTGGAGACCGTGCTGCGGCGGATCGTCGAGACTGCCACCAAGCTGGTGGACGCCACCTACGGGGCGCTCGGCGTGGTGGGGGAGGAGAGCACGCTCGTCCAGTTCATCCCGGTGGGGCTGAGCGAGGAGGAGATCGCCCGCATCGAGCACTGGCCGCACGGGCTGGGCCTGCTCGGCCTGCTGATCAAGGACGCCCGCCCGCTGCGGCTGGGCCGCATCTCCGACCACCCCGAGTCCTACGGCTTCCCGCCCGGCCATCCGCCGATGGGCACCTTCCTCGGCGTCCCGGTACGCGTGCGCGACGAGGTGTTCGGCAACCTCTACCTGACCGAGAAGCGCGGCGGCGGCGACTTCGACGAGGAGGACGAGGCCATCGTCGTCGCGCTGGCCACCGCCGCCGGCGTCGCCGTGGAGAACGCCCGCCTGTACGAGGAGTCGCGCCGGCGCGAGACCTGGCTGAAGGCGTCCTCGGAGATCACCACCAGCCTGCTGTCCGGCGCCGGCTCCCGCGAGGTGCTCACCACCATGGCCGCGCGGGCCCGCCAGATGACCGACGCCGACCTGGTCCAGGTGCTGCTGCCCGACCCGTCGGGCGGCACGCTGACCGTCGACGTGGCCGAGGGCGAGGGCGCGGGCGAGCTGCTGGGGATGGCGTTCGACGTCTCGGCCACCCTGGCGGGGGAGGCGTTCACGCACGCCGAGCCCAGGTCCGAGCGGGACCTGCCGGGCCCGCCCTACCCCGACTCGCCGCTGCGGCGGCTGGGCTACGGGCCTGGCCTGATGGTCCCGCTGGGCGCCGCGCCCCGCGTGCGCGGCGTGCTCATGCTGGCCAAGCGCGGCGGGCGGCTGCCGTTCAGCGGGGCCGACCAGCAGATGCTGGAGTCGTTCGCGGGGCAGGCGGCGATCGCGCTGGAGCTGGCCGAGGCCCGCCGCGACGCCGAACGGCTCGGCCTGCTGGAGGACCGCGACCGCATCGCCAAGGACCTGCACGACGTCGTCATCCAGCGACTGTTCGCCACGGCCATGACGCTGATGAGCACCGTCCGGCTGGTCGAACGCCCGGAGGCGGGCAAACGGCTGCAATACGCCATCGACGAGCTGGACGAGACGATCCGGCAGATCCGCTCGTCCATCTTCGCCCTCCAGGCGCCGCGCGAGGACGCCGCGCCGAGCCTGCGCACGAAGATCGTCGACCTGGTGGAGGGGGCCGGCGCGCACCTGGGGTTCATGCCCGGCCTGCGCATGGAGGGCCAGATCGACACCCTGGTGCCCGACCAGGTGGCCGGGCACCTGCTCGCCGTCCTGCGCGAGGCGCTGTCCAACGTGGTGCGCCACTCCCGCGCCACGCGGGCCGAGGTCTCCATCGAGGTCGCCGGCGGCCGGCTCGCCCTCGTCGTCGGCGACAACGGCGTCGGCGTGGGCGACGGCGGGCGGCGCAGCGGCCTGCGCAACATCGAGGAACGGGCCGCCGGCCTCGGCGGGGCCGCCGAGCTGGAGACGCCGGAGGAGGGCGGCACCCGCCTGCGCTGGCACGTCCCGCTGTGAGGGCCGCCCGAGCCCCTCGCGCGTCCTAGGTCCCGGCAGGCCGGGACCTTCGTCCATACCTCGCGTCATGCCCGCTGAGCTGTGATGGGACGGCACAGCCAGGTGATCGCGGCCATCCAGGCCGCCCCACCTTGGCATGAACCACGTGAGGAAGACGTGACGAACGCACCGGCCACCCCCCCGGCCGCAGCCCGGCGTTGATGCTCACCCTGGCGACCCTGGGCTTGTTCATCGGCCTGTTCGGGCAGACGTCGATGGCCGCGCTGCTGATCGGCGGGTTCTTCCTCGGCGTCGGCGGCACCGTGTTCGCCGTCGGGGTGCCGTTCGTCAACGCCTGGTTCCCGCCGAACCGGCGCGGCCTGGCCGTCGGGATCTTCGGCGCCGGGATGGGCGGCACCGCGATCAGCGCGCTGACCACCGTCCCGCTGGTCCGCGCGGGTGGCGCCGCCGTGCCGTTCCTCATCACCGCCGCCGTCCTGGCCGCCTACGCGGTCGTGGCGTGGCTGGTGCTGCGCGACGCGCCCGGCCGCACCAACCGGATGGCCGGGTTCGTCCCGCCGCCGGTGATGGGCTTCCTGTACGGCCGGCTCGGCTCGTACGGCCTCGGCCTGGTCCTGCTCGCGGCCACCGCCGTGCTCACCCTGGCCCTGACGGTGACCGCGGTCCGCGCTCTGGCCGCCCGCCGCGTGGCCGGCCCGGCCGGCTCACGCTGACCGCGCCGCACGAAAGAGGGCGGGGCCCGGCCGTGCGGCCGGGCCCCGCCCCAGGGCGTTCAGCGGTAGGTCACTCGGCGATCCGGCGGCCGGACAGCTGCTCGGCGTCGACCACGATGTAGTGGTCGCGGCTGCCCGGAGCCCACGGGGACAGGGGCAGCGCGGCCAGCCGGGCCGTCTCGGCCGGGTCGGTCACCGCCCGCGCGTGCCCGACCGCCGTCACCGACCAGCCGGTGCGCATCGCGGGGTCGAACTCGTCGGCCTCGAACGCCACCACGGCGTGCCGGGTGGCCGCGGCCAGCTTCGACCCGATCGAGGTGCGGATGACGACGCGCTCGCCGTCGAGGCAGAAGTTGACCGGCTGCACGGCCGGCAGGGCGCGATCGGTGAAGACGATCCGCCCGATCGGCGTGGACGACAGCAGGCGCAGGCACTCCTCACGGGAGAGCACCTGGAGCCCGGACGAATCGAGTTGCATGCTGCACAGCCTCCCACCAGGTACGTTCCCGGCGTCAGAGGCGAAAGTCCCATCGCGGGGGACGTTCAGTCGCGACGGTCGGCCCGCAACCGCGCCGACAGCGCGGCGGCCTGCGTCCGGCGCTGCATGTTGAGCTTGGCCAGCAGATTGGACACGTAGTTCTTGACCGTCTTCTCGGCCAGGAACATGCGCTCGCCGATCTGCCGGTTGGTCAGCCCCTCGCCGATCAGGTCGAGGATGTTCCGTTCCTGCTCCGACAGCGCCGCCAGCGGGTCCTGCCGGGCGGCCTGGTCGCGCAGCCGCTGCAACATGGCGGCGGTGGTCTGCGGGTCGAGCAGCGACTGCCCGGAGGCCACCGTGCGCACCGCGCCGACCAGGTCGGAGCCGTGGATCTGCTTGAGCACGTAGCCCGAGGCGCCGGCCATCACCGCGTCGAACAGGGCGTCGTCGTCGGCGAACGAGGTCAGCATGAGGCAGGCCAGCCCCGGCACCTTCGAGCGCACCTCCCGGCACACGTCGACGCCGTTGCCGTCGGGCAGGCGCACGTCGAGCACCGCGACGTCGGGCTTCAGGGCCGGGATGCGGGCGATCGCCGACTCGGCGGTCCCGGCCTCGCCGATCACCTCGATGTCGTCCTCGGAGCCCAGCAGGGCGGCCACGCCACGCCGCACGACCTCGTGATCGTCGAGAAGGAACACACGAATCATGTCTGCGACGCTACCGCCTCCCGTCACCCGGAAGTAGGGACCAAGGTCCCCGGCCGCCGGTCGTGGGCCCATCGGCCGGCACGAAGGGACTTTGGTCCCTGCCGGGGCCGCCGGCCCGCCCACCAGCCTGGATCCATGACCGTGGTGGCAGGGGACGAGTTGTGAGCGACATGGACGCGACCCCGGGCATGGGGCCGTTGCCGGCGGCCAGGAAGTTCTTCACCAGGGCGGAGGTGTCGGCCGACGGCCGCACCCTGCACCAGATCGACCCCGGCGCCTGGGACCGCGGCCTGCTCGTCCCCAAGAGCTGGACCGAGGCCGTCGGCGTGGACGAGCACCTCTACCACCTGGTGTCGGTCAGCGCCGGGACCGTGGCCGGGTCATGGTCGTCGCGGGCCTGACGCTGCTGCTGGCCCGGCGCCTGACCAGCCCCCGGGTGCGGCGCACCACCACCCGCGCCGACAAGGTGCTGTTCACCGTGCTGGCCGTGGTGATCGTGCTCGGCGTGGCCGCGACCGTGGGCAGCAACCTGCTCGGCGGCGGCTACGACTACCGGGCGACGATCGCCGTCTGGTTCCGGGGCGTGCTGACCTTCCGTCCGGATCCGCGGCTGATGGCCGGCGTGCCGCCGCTGTTCCAGCTGCACGCGATGTCGGCCTGGCTGCTCGCCGCGATCTGGCCGTTCACCCGGCTGGTGCACGTGTGGTCGGCGCCGGTGGCGTACCTGTGGCGGCCCTACGTCGTCTACCGGCGGCGCATGCCCGTCCGGCCGCGGGCCTGACGACACGAGGAATCCCAAGGAAGGAGAGCGTGATGGGCGGTCAGATCGTGGTGGCGGTGGACGGATCCGCGCCCGCGACCACGGCGGTGGAGTGGGCGGCGGCCGACGCCGCGCGGCGCGGGCTGGACCTGCGCATCGTGCACGTGCGCAGGCCGGGCGGGGCGGACGGCTCCGCCCGCGCGCTGGAGACCGCCGCCGCCCTGGCCGGGCAGGCCGGACGGGCCGGGCACGCCGGACGGGCCGGGCACGCCGGGCAGGCCGGGCCGGTGGGGGTGACGACGGAGGCGCTCGCCGGGAACGTCGTGGACACCCTGGTCGCCGAGTCGCTCGCGGCCGACAGCCTGGTGCTGGGCTCGCGCGGGCTCGGCGGGTTCACCGGCATGCTGGCCGGATCGGTGAGCGTCGCCGTGGCCGGGCACGCCGCCGGCCCGGTCGTCGTCGTCCGGACGCCGCCGCAGGGGCGGCACGACCGGGTGGTGGTCGGCTTCGACGGCTCCGGGCACGCCCGGGCGGCCATGGAGTACGCCGTCGAGCAGGCCAGGGCGCGCCGGGCGCGGCTGCACGTGGTCTCGGCCTGGCAGATCCCGGTCTCCTCGCCGTACGCCGCCGCCTACGGCAGCCTCATCGAGGTCATGCAGGACGCCGACCGCCAGGCGCACGGGCACGTCGTCCCGTGGCGGCACGCCAACCCCGACCTGGTCATCACCGAGGAACAGCCGTGCGAGCACCCGGTCTCGGCCCTGGTCCGCGCCGCCGGGACGGCCGACCTGGTGGTGGTGGGCTCGCGCGGGCTCGGCGGGTTCGCCTCCGCCGTCCTCGGCTCGGTCGGCCACGGGGTGCTGCACCACGCGGCCTGCCCGGTGGCGGTCGTCCGGCCCCGCTGCTGACCTTCGGGGCCGCCCCCTTCACATGGAGTGGATGCGCCGGCCGGTGACGTGGTGGGGGACGATCCGGATGTGCAGCCGCCGGTCGCCGCCCGCCCACGGGGTGACGTCCGGCTCGGCGGCCTGCTCGTCGGGGGTCACGTGGTGGGCGGGCCCCTGCACGAGCACGCTCCACCCCTGCCGCCGGGCCTCGTCGATCCGGTCCACCTCGAAGCCCACCATGACCTCGACGCCCTCCAGGCCGGTCCGCAGGTCCTCGTCGAGCGGGCCGCCCGCGGCGGTGCGGAAGACGATCGCGCCGTCGTGCACGCGGAAGTTGACGGGCAGCACCGTCGGGCCGTGCGAGCCGTTGAACGCGATCCGGCCGATGCCGCCGGCCGCGATCAGGCGCAGGCACTCCTCGCGGTCGAGCACCTCCAGGACGGGCTCGGCCATCGCGGGCCCGACGCCCGGCGGACGGTCGCGCCCGCCGCCCAGCAGGTCCTGGCCGGTGGTCCCGAGCGCGTCGGCCAGGCGGTTCAGTGTCCCCCGGTCCGGGATGTCGACGTGCTCCTCCATGTACCGGAGGTAGCCGGCGGACATGTCCGCCCGCTCCGCCACCTGCTCGACGGTGAGCCCCAGCCGCTGCCGGTGGTACCGGATGCGGTGGCCGAAGTCGCCGGTCCCTGTCACTGTCTCCTCCTGCCGCTGCGTCCCTTTGCCTGTCGCAGCCTTCCAGGCACCCCGTACCCCGGACAGGGTCTTTCGCCCCTTCATGGGACCAACGTCCCTCGCCCCGGGGACGCACGGCCCTACGGCGCGGACGCCGGGAAGAGGAGCCTGGCCTGCATGGATGTCCTGGATCTCTCCCGGTGGCAGTTCGGCATCACGACCGTCTACCACTTCCTCTTCGTGCCGCTCACGATCGGCCTGTCGATCATCGTGGCCGGTCTGCAGACGGCGTGGCACCGGACGAAGAAGCCGGAGTACCTGCGGCTGACCCGGTTCTGGGGCCGCCTGTTCCTGATCAACTTCGCCATGGGCGTGGTGACGGGCATCGTGCAGGAGTTCCAGTTCGGGATGAACTGGAGTGACTACTCCCGCTTCGTCGGCGACGTGTTCGGCGCGCCCCTGGCGATGGAAGGGCTGATGGCCTTCTTCCTGGAGTCCACCTTCCTCGGCCTGTGGATCTTCGGCTGGGACCGGCTGTCGCCCCGGCTGCACCTGGCCACGATCTGGCTGGCCGCCATCGGCACCAACATCTCGGCCTACTTCATCCTGGCGGCCAACTCCTGGATGCAGCACCCCGTCGGCTACCGGATCAACAACGGCCGCGCCGAGCTGACCGACATCTGGGCCGTCCTGACCAACTCGACCACGCTGGTCACCTTCCCGCACGTCCTGTTCGGCGCGTTCCTGACCGCGGCCGCGTTCGTGCTGGGCGTCAGCGCCTGGTTCCTGCTGCGCAAGCGGGACGTCTCCCTCTTCCGCACCTCGGCCCGGCTGGCGCTGGCCGTCAGCCTCGTCTCGGCGGTCGGGGTGTCGTTCTCCGGCCACTGGCAGGCCCAGATCATGACCGAGCAGCAGCCGATGAAGATGGCCGCCGCCGAGGCCCTGTGGGAGGACGAGACCTCCGCGGGCTTCTCCCTGTTCGCCATCGGCGACGTCGAGAACGGCCGCAACCACGTCAACCTGCAGATCCCGTACGGCCTGAGCCTGCTGTCCACCAACACCCTGGACGGCGAGGTCGAGGGCATCAACGACATCCAGGCCCGCTACCAGGCCCTGTACGGCCCCGGCGACTACCGGCCGATCGTCGGCCTGGCCTACTGGTCCTTCCGGCTGATGATCGGGTTCGGCATGTTGTCGGCGCTGCTCGCCCTGGCCGGGCTCTGGCTGACCAGGCGCGGCCGGCTGCCCGCGGGCCGCTGGGCCTACCGGCTGGCCATCGCCGGCATCGGCCTGCCGTTCCTGGCCAACAGCATGGGCTGGATCTTCACCGAGATGGGCCGCCAGCCGTGGACCGTCTTCGGGCTGATGCGCACCGCCTACGCCGTCTCGCCGACGGCGGACGTCCCCTCGGTGGCCATCACGCTGGTCGGCTTCACCCTGGCCTACGCCGTGCTCGCGATCATCGAGATCCGGCTGCTGGTCAAGTTCATCCGGATCGGGCCGAACGAGCAGGACGAGCCCGAGACCGCCGTCCCCGCGCTGAGCTACTGAGGAAATCATGGAAAACGTCTGGTTCGTACTGATCGCCGTGCTGTGGACCGGCTACTTCCTGCTGGAGGGCTTCGACTTCGGCGTCGGCATCCTGATGCCCGTCCTGAGCCGCGAGGAGGCCGACCGGCGGGCCGTCCTGCGGACGATCGGCCCGGTGTGGGACGGCAACGAGGTGTGGCTGCTGGTGGCCGGCGGCGCGACCTTCGCCGCCTTCCCCGAGTGGTACGCCACCCTGTTCAGCGGCTTCTACCTGCCGCTGTTCCTCATCCTGCTGGCGCTCATCGCCCGCGGCGTGGCCCTGGAGTACCGCAGCAAGAGCGACAGCACCCGCGGCTGGGACCGGGCGCTGTTCTGGGGGTCTCTCGTCCCTGCCTTCCTGTGGGGGGTGGCGTTCGCCAACATCGTGCGCGGTGTGCCGCTGAACGCCGAGCACGAGTACACCGGCACGCTGCTGACCCTGCTCAACCCGTTCGCGCTGCTCGGCGGGCTGGCCACGCTGCTGCTGTTCACCCTGCACGGCGCGGTCTTCCTGGCCCTGCGCACCACCGGCGACCTGCGCCTGGCCGCCGGGCGGATGGCCAAGAGCATCTCCCCGGCGGCCTTCCTGGTGGTGATGGCGTTCCTGCTGCTCTCGGACGGCGGCGGCGGCGCGCTGCGGTGGGCCGCCGTGGCGCTGGTCGCGCTCGGCCTGGCCGGCGCGGTGGCCGCGACCGTGCGCGGCCGCGACGGGTGGGCCTTCACCGCCAGCGCGGTCGCCGTGGTCGCCCTGGTGGCCGCGATCTTCAGCGGCCTGTTCCCGAACGTCATGCCCGCCCTGGACCCGGCCAACAGCCTCACCGTGACCAACGCGGCCTCCAGCCCGTACACGCTGACCGTGATGACCTGGGTCGCGGCCATTTTCACGCCCCTGGTGCTGGCCTACCAGGGCTGGACGTACTGGGTGTTCCGCCGCCGCCTCACCGGCGCCGTCCGGACCTGACGGCCGGCCGGATCATCGGCGGGGTCGTCGGCGGGGTCGGCGCCCGGATCGTCGGCCGGGTCGTCGGCGGGGTCCGCGCGGCGGCGTCAGCGCCGGGCGGCGTCCACCGCGGACAGCACGGCGGCGGACATGGCCTGGTGGCCCGAGGCGTTCGGGTGGAGTCCCACCGAGTCCACGCCCTCCATCGGCTCCATCCACCGGACGCCGAGGGGCTTGCACAGGTCGTGGCCCACCGAACCGGTGTAGGTGTCGACGAATCGGGCGCCGCCCGCCGCGGCGCGGGTGGCGAGCATGGTGTTGAGGCGCTTCTCCACGTCCCGCAGCCAGGGGGCGTCGCCCTTGGCGATGGGGACGGTCGCATAGCAGTTGCTCCCGTCGTCCGGCATGATGACCGGATAGCCGACGACGAGGACGTCCGCGCCGGGGGAGCGCCGCCTGATCTCCTGGAGCACGGCGTCGACCTTGTCGCCGGTGGCGGCGATGCGCCCGGCGAGCTGGTCGATGCCGGCCAGGGTGTAGCTGGCCTTGCACGGCGAACCGCCGGGGTTGAGCTTGCCGAGGATGACGCAGCGGCCGATGATGCCGCTGACGTTGATGTCGTTGCCGCCGATCCCCAGCGTGACCAGGTCCGTCTCCGGGCGGAGCGCGTCCAGCTGGGGCGGGGCGGCGCCCTGTGCGCCGGTCATGTTCTCCGTGGTCGCGCCGGCGCAGCTGACGTCCGTGAAGATGGCGACGGCCCGCGCGGCCGCGGTCAGGGTCGGGTAGTTGCGGTCGGAACGGCCGCAGTCGGCGTCCGTCTGGGTCGGGATTCCCGGGCCCGCGGTGTAGGAGTCGCCGAGGGCCACGTAGTGGCCGACGGCGGTGTCGCTGACGGTGTCGCTGGTGGAGCCGTGCGCGGCCGGCGGCGCCAGGAGCGAGGAGACGGCCGCCGTGACGACCGCCGCTGAGAACGTGAGGGACTTCTTCCCGAACATGGTCACCTTCTCTGGAGGGGGGTGAGGGCAGGGGCCGGCGCGGCGGCGGAGGCGAACGCCGCGCACGCAGGGCGAACCCGCGGCGCGCAGCCATTTCCTACCAGGTGGTTAGTTTTGCCGGGGCGCGGGCGTCCCGTCAAGATCCGGGTCGTGGTTCGGGCGGGGTGATCATGGGCCGGGCGCGGCGCGTAGGGTGGTGACCCGAGCGGATACGATCCGTTCGCAGGCGACGCCGGGAAGGGCGGGTGATGGTCCGGTGGCGCAGAGGGCGACCGTCTACGACGTCGCTGAGCGGGCAGGCGTCTCCATCGCGACGGTCTCGCACACCTTCCGGCAGCCGGAGAAGGTCCGCCCGGAGACGCGCGAGCTGGTCCTGCAGGCCGCGCGGGCCCTCGGCTACGTGCCCAGCGGCAGCGCGCGCGGCCTCGCGAAGGGCCGCTCCCAGGCGCTCGGCCTGTACGCCTTCGACATGTTCCTGCCCTCCGACCTCGGCGCCCCGGACCTCGACGCGATGGTGGCCCGGGAGCTCGACGGCCTCGGTGACGTGCGGCGATTCCCGCTCTACGTCGACGAGATCCAGCGCGGGTTCGAGCTGGAGGCGCAGCGGCTGGGCCGCCCGGTGATGCTCGGGTCGGGGGCCAGCCGCGACTCGCTGGGCAGCTTCGACCTGGCCGGCAGCGTCGACGGCCTGGCGATCTTCCCGGGCGGCGCGGCGCGCGACCTGCTGGAGCACGTGGGGCGCGGCGTGCCCGTGGTGATCTTCAGCAGCCCGCCCATGCACGACCCGCTGCACCACATCACGGTGGCCAACGAGAGCGCCGTGCGCGAGCTCGTCGATCACCTGGTCGAGCGGCACGGCCGCCGGTCTCCGGCGTTCCTCGGCGAGCCGGCCGCGCCCGACATCGCCGCCCGGTTCGCCGGGTTCCAGGCCGCGCTGGCCGCGCACGGGCTGCCGGTCCCCGAGGAGCCGTTCGACACCACCGCGCTGGCCCAGGACAGCCTGCGCTCGTTGCGGGCCGCCATCACGGCCGGCGACGTGCCGGACGCCCTGGTCTGCGCCACCGACCAGCTCGCGCTCACCGTGATGGACCTCCTGGCCCGGCACGGCGTCCGGGTGCCGGACGACGTCGCGGTCACCGGCTTCGACGGGATCGTCGCCGGGCGGCTCTCGAACCCGACGCTGACCACGGTCCGCCAGCCGTTCGCCTCGATGGGCCGGCTCGCGGTGCGCATCCTGACCGACACCGCGTCGGGGGTGTCCCACCCCAGGTCGTACGTGCTGCCGACCCGCATGGTGCTCGGCCGCAGCTGCGGCTGCCCCTGACGGAGTTTTATCTCGATTGCGCAATGGGGCTGGATTTCTGGCGAGTTAAGCGCATAAATTCTCAGCCGTTCGGGGGAGGCAACACAGGCCGACAGGAAGGAACTGGCCGTGCGACACAGATCTACAGTGGCGGCCCTGGTCGCGATCGCTGCCGCGACGGCGCTCACCGCGTGCGGCCGGGCCGACGAGGGCGCCGGACGGGCTCAGCCGTCCTCCAGCGTCGCGGCCAAGGCCGCCGGCGCGATCACGATGTGGGCGATGGGCAATGAGGGCGAGCTGCTGCCCGAGTTCTTGAAGAAGTTCGAGGCCGCCAACCCGGGGGTCAAGGTCGACGTGACCGCCATCCCCTGGGACTCGGCCTACCAGAAGTTCCAGACCGCCATCGCCGCCGGGAACGTTCCAGACCTGGCCATGATGCCCGGCCTGCCGGTGTTCAAGGACGCCTTCGCGCCCGTGCCCGGCACCATCGACACGGCGGGCATGTACCCGGGAGCCGTCTCGACGGGAACGATCGGCGGCCGGCTCCTGGAGGTGCCCTGGTACGTCGACGTCCGCGCGCTCTACTACCGCACGGACCTCGCGCGCAAGGCCGGCTGGGACAAGCCCCCGGCCACCTGGGACGAGCTGCGGCGGATGGCGTCCGACCTGCAGCGCAAGGCCGGTGCGAAGTGGGGCATCCGGCTGCCCGCGGGCAGCACCGGATCGTTCCTGTCCTCGCTCTGGATGCCGTGGTCCAACGGCGCGGAGCTGATGAACGCCGACCAGTCCTCGTGGACACTCGACACCCCGCAGTTCGCCTCGGCGTACGAGTACCTGGCGTCGTACTTCAAGCAGCGCATCGCCGACCCGAACGCCGACACGGCGCCCGCCGCCGCGGTGAAGGACTTCCTCACGGGCACGACGCCGATGCTCGTCGCCGGCCCCTTCCTGCGCGGCGCCATCTCCCAGGCCGGCGGGGACGCGTTCGCGGGCAAGTACGCGACCGCGCCGCTTCCGGCGGGGAAGAGCTCGACCTCATTCGTCGGCGGCGCGAACCTCGTGGTCTTCAAGGCCGCCAAGAACCCCGGCTCCGCCTGGAAGCTCGTCCAGTGGCTCAGCGAGCCGCAGACCCAGGCGGCCTGGTACAAGGTCAGCGGCGACCTGCCGGCGACGCAGAGCGCGTGGGAGGATCCGGCGCTGGTCGCCGACCCGACGCTCGCCGCGTTCGCCGAGCAGCTCAAGACGGCCAAGGCGCCGCCGCAGCTGGTCGCGTTCGACAAGGTCGGCGCGGCGGGCGACTCCGCGATCGAGCAGATCATCAAGGGCGGCCTGCCGGTGGCGGACGCGCTGCGCAAGCTCCAGCAGCAGGCCGACGGCATCGGGGTGTCCTGAGCGGTGTCGAACCCCATGTCACCCACCGCCCCCGGACGGGCGCGCGCCTCCCGTGACGCGCGCGCCCGCCGGGCCGCGGGAGCCAACTCCGAACGCCGGCGCCGGCAGACGACGATCGCCTGGCTGTTCGCCGCGCCGTTCGTCGTCGTCTTCGCGGTGTTCATGGTCCTGCCGATCGCCGCTTCGATCGGCTTCTCCTTCACGGACCTGACCGCGCAGGACATCCAGTCGCCCTTCAACGTGGACTTCGTCGGCCTGCAGCAGTACGCGGAGGTCCTCACAGATCCGGAGTTCCAGAACGCCGCCGGGGTGACGGCGCTGTTCGTCCTCGTCGGCATCCCCGCCACGGTGGCGCTCGGGCTGGGGCTGGCGCTGGCGCTCAACTCGGGCGTCCGCCGGCTCAGGCCGGTCTACCGCGTCGCCTTCTACGCGCCGGTGGTCACGAGCGTCGTCGCGGTCTCGGTCATCTGGCGCCACATCCTCGCCCGCGACGGGCTGCTCAACATGGTCCTCGCCCTGGTCGGCATCGACGGGCCGGACTGGCTGAACAGCACCACCTGGGCCCTGCCCTCGCTGATCCTGATGGCCGTCTGGCGCAACACCGGGACCCTCATGGTGATCTTCCTGGCCGGGCTGCAGGCCGTCCCGGCCGACGTCAACGAGGCGGCGGCGATGGACGGCGCCGGGCCCTGGCGCCGTCTGCGCAGCATCACGCTCCCGCTGCTGCGCCCCACGATCCTGCTGGGCTGCGTGCTCATCTCGGTCGGCTACCTGCAGTTCTTCGAGGAGGCATTCGTGATGACGCAGGGCGGACCGCTCGGCTCCACGCTGTCCATGACGTACTACACGTTCAACGCCTTCGGCTTCGGCGACTTCGCCAAGGCGTCGGCGGCGAGCTACATCATGTTCGTCGTCATCGCGGCGGTCGGCGTGCTGCAGTTCCGCCTGCTCAGGAGGGCCGCATGAGCCGGCCGGGAGGCCTGACGGCGCGCTCGCTCAGCTACGTGGTGCTGACCGCGGGCGTGGTGGTGTGGCTCGCGCCGTTCGCCTGGATGGTGCTGGGCGCGTTCAAGACGCAGGACGAGATCTTCGCCGACCCCCCGACGTGGTGGCCGCACTCGCCCACCGGCGGGAACTTCGCCCGCTGGCTCACCGAGCTGCACTTCGGCACCTTCTTCGGCAACAGCCTCCTCGTCGCCGTGCTCACCGTGCTCGGCAACCTGCTGTTCTGCTCGATGGTCGGCTACGCGCTGGCCAAGATGGACTTCGCCGGGAAGCGCGTCCTGCTCGGCGTCGTGCTGGTGACCATCATGGTGCCCGGCGTGGTGACCTTCGTCCCGCTCTTCGTGATCGTCGCGAAGATGGGCATCCTCGACACGTACGGGGCCCTGGTGCTGCCGTTCCTCACGCAGCCCGTGGGCGTCTTCCTGATGCGCCAGTTCATGCTGGACATCCCCGACTCGCTGCTGGAGGCCGCGCGCATCGACGGCGCCTCCGAGGCGAGGATCTTCACCCGGGTCGTGCTGCCGCTGTGCGGCCCGGCGCTGGCCACCCTCGGCATCCTCACCTTCCTGGGCTCATGGAACAACTTCCTGTGGCCGCTCGTGGCGAGCCAGACCGAGTCGATGTACACGCTGCCGGTGGCGCTCTCGCTCTACTCCACCGGCCAGTACGCGACCGACTACGGCACGCTGCTCGCCGGCGCCGTTCTGATCATCACGCCGATCCTCGCGCTGTTCGTGTCCCTGCAGCGCTACTTCGTGCAGGGCATCGCCACCATGGGCCTCAAATGACCACACCTCCGACACCCAAGACAGGATCCAACATGGCGACCTCGCAGCCGCTGACCTTTCCCGACGGTTTCCTGTGGGGCGCGTCGACGGCGGCCCACCAGGTGGAGGGGAACAACGTCGGAAGCGACTTCTGGCAGGCCGAGCACGACGGGAGCCCGGGACTGCCCGAACGCTCGGGGGACGCCTGCGACAGCTTCCACCGGTGGCCCGAGGACCTGGACATCGCCCGCGACCTCGGTCTGAACGCCTACCGGTTCAGCGTCGAATGGGCCCGCGTGGTCCCCGCGCCCGGTCACCCGTCGCCGGCCATGCTGGACCACTACCGCCGGATCATCGAAGGCTGCGGGCAGCGCGGGCTGACCCCGGTCGTCACGCTCCACCACTTCACCAGCCCCGCGTGGCTGAGCGCCGTCGGCGGATGGACCTCGGGGGAGGCGATCGCGCACTTCGCCGACTACGTCCGCGCGGTGCTGCCGATCCTCGACGGCGTGCCCTGGGTGTGCACGATCAACGAGCCCAACATGGTCGCCCTGGTGGCCGCGCGCCGCAGGTACGGCGCCGGCGAGCCCGTCCCGTCCTTCGTCCCGCCGGACCCCGCCGTGACCGCCGCGCTGGCCCGCGCGCACGAGCAGGCCCGCGACCTGCTCGCCGCCGTGCCCGGACTGCGGTCGGGATGGACGGTGGCCAACCAGAACGTGCAGGACCACGGCGCCGGCCCCGACCGCACCGCCGAGCTGTCCTACCTGGTCGACGACCAGTACATCGACCTGGCGAAGGACGACGACTTCATCGGCGTGCAGGCATACAGCCGCCTGCGCGCGGGCCGGGAAGGCGTCATCGCCCCCGGCCCGGACGACAGGCGCACGATGATGGGCTGGGAGTACTACCCCCTCGCCCTGGAGGACGCGGTCCGGCACACCGCCGCCCGGCTCGGCGGATCGACCCCGCTGCTCGTGACCGAGAACGGCATCGCGACCGGCGACGACGACGAACGCGTCGCGTACACGACCGAGGCCGTCAGGGGCCTGGCCCGCGCCATGGCCGACGGCGTCGACGTGCGCGGATACCTGCACTGGTCACTCCTGGACAACTACGAGTGGGGATCGTGGACGCCCACCTTCGGCCTCGTCGCGGTCGACCGGACCACCTTCCGGCGCACGGTCAAGCCCAGCGCCCGCTGGTTCGGACGGCTCGTCCAGGACCCGGCGGCCGTCCTGGGCGGGGAGGCCGCGTCGTGACGGACCTCCTGGACGTGACCCTGGACACCGCGGACCTGGCCCGCCTCATCGACGGCGCGGCCGCCCTCGACCCGGGAGCCCACGGCGGCCTGCGCCCGCGCCGGCTGCCGCCATGGGCCCGCGCACAACACGACGATCCCTGGTTCGACCTCATGGAACAGGCGCCCACCGGCGTCTCCCTCCGCTTCGCCACCAGCGCGACCCTGCTGCGGCTGCGCCTGCACACCCGGTCGATCCGGCCGGCCGGCGCCGGGATCGCCCGGCCGCACCGCCTCGCCGTCGTCGTCGACGGCGCGGTGGCGGAGCACGTCGCGATCCCCGAAGGGGACGTCGTGGTCATCGGCGCCGACCGGCAGGTCACCGGCCGGGAACAACGCGATCCGTCGGAGGTGACGGTGGCCCTCGTGCCCGGCGGCGGGGAGAAGCAGGTCGAGATCATGTTGCCGCACGACTGCGCGGTCGAGGTCATCGGCCTGGCCGCCGACGCCCCGATCTCGCCGCCGTCCGCCGGCGGTTTCCCGCGCTGGACGCATCACGGCAGCTCCATCAGCCATGGGCTGCAGGCCGCCACGCCCGACGGCACCTGGCCGGCGCGGGTCGCCCTGGGCACCGGCTGGCGCCTGCGCAACCTGTCGTTCGGCGGGAACGCGCAGCTCGACCCGTTCGTCGCCCGCATGATCAGGGACACCCCCGCGGACCTGATCACCCTGAAGGTCGGCATCAACCTCGTGAACGCCGACTCGATGCGGGCCAGGACGATGCTGCCCGCCGTGCACGGCTTCCTCGACCTGATCCGCGAGGGCCATCCGACCACGCCGGTGGTCCTCATCACCGCCATCGCCTGCCCGGCGCACGAGCACACGCCGGGACCGACCGTCGACCGCGGCGGCACGGCCGCCGGGGCGGACCGGGCCCTGGAGGCCGACGAGGGCGCCCTCACGCTGGCCGCCACCCGCCGGATCATCGAGCGCGTCCACGCCGGGCGCGCGGCCGACGACCCCCACCTGCACCTGGTGGACGGCCGTGCCCTGCTGGGCGAGCAGGACGCGCGCCTGCTGGGCGACGGGCTCCACCCCACGGAGGAGGGGCTGGACCTCATCGCGCGGCGCTTCCAGGACACGGTGGCCGGCATGCCGGCCCTGGCGGGGCTGCTCGGAGGCCGGCGATGAGGGCCGCGCTGGTGCCGTGGCCGCACGCGGTCGCGCTCGACCACGCGACGACGACCGTCCTGCACCCCGGCCGCGTCGAGATCCGGGCGGACGATCGTCTGGACGACGCCCGCGCGTGGCTCGAAGGCGAGTTCGCCCGCCTTCCCGCCACCCCCGCGGCGGGCGACCCGCCCCCGACGCGCGTCGTCCTGCTGATCGGAGAGGCGCCCGGCGACGTGCCGCCGGCCGGCGGCGTCGCGCCGGAACAGCTGCCCCCGGACGAGCGGCACACCGTGACGATCGCCCCGGGAGAGATCACGATCACCGGCCCGACCCCGCACGCGGTCCTGCGGGGCGCCGCGACGCTGGTGCAGCTGGCCGAGTCGGCGGCGGGCCGGCTGCCGGTCGGACGCATCGCCGACGGGCCCGCCCTGGCGTGGCGGGGCCTGATGCTCGACGTCGTCCGGCATCCGTTCCGCCCGGACGAGATCCGCCGCGTCGTCGACCTGCTGACGCGATACAAGCTGAACGTGCTGCACCTCCACCTCACCGACTCCGGCGGCTGGCGGCTGCAGTCGGCGGCCCGTCCCGCACTGGACGCGACCTCGCCCGGCGAGCTGATCACGCGGCGCGAGCTGGCGGAGCTGACGGCGTACGCCGCGGCGCGCGGGGTGACGATCGTGCCCGAGATCGACCTTCCCGGGCACGCCCACGCCGCGATCCGCGCCTACCCGGAGCTCGCCGGCGACGGGACCGCCGCCCGCCTGGGCTACGTCGATCCGGCCATGCCCGGGGCCGAGTCCTTCATCGCGGAGACCGTCACCGAGTTCGCGCAGGCGTCCCGTGCCCGGTTCGTGCACGTCGGAGGGGATGAGCCGTTCGGGATGCCCGGCACGGCGTACACGCGCGCGGTCGGCGTGGCCGTCCGCGCGGCCCACGACGCCGGCAGCCGGGTCGTGGCCTGGCAGGAGACCGTACGCGCCGGGGCGCTCGGCGACGGCGACCTCGTGCAGCTGTGGATCGGCGCGGAGACGAGCATCGACGCCGACGCCAAGAAGGCGGAGCTGCCGGAGTCCGCGCACCCGTTCGTCGACCAGATGGTGGCCTTGTTCGCCCTCGCGCCGTCCGACGGGCCCGCCGCGGCGGCGGCCGGGCTGCCGGTGCTGCTGTCCTCCAGCGACGTGCTGTACTACGACCGCCCGTACGCCGAGCCCGCCGCGGACGCCGAGGGGGAGGCGCGCCGGGCCCGGCTCGGGTTCCGCGACTATCCGGCCAAGACGCTCCGGCAGATGTTCGACTGGACCCCGCGGTCGTTGGTGGCGGGGCTCGACGTCCGCGTCGCCGGGGTGGAGGCCGCGATCTGGTCGGAGACGATCACGTCCTTCGACGATCTGGCGTTCCTGCTGCTCCCTCGTCTTCCGGCCGCGGCCGAACGATCCTGGACGCGCGAGCCGGCGACCTGGGAGGACCACCGGGCACGCCTGCGCCCGCACGTCGCCACGTGGGAGGCGACGGGATGGGGAGCGGCGTACCGGCCCGCGGCGGAGCCGTGACCCCGCCGCGGCCCCGGAAGCTCGCGGCGATCCCAGGGCTCGTGGCGGGCTCCGGGCCCGTCGCGGTCCAGGGATCGTGACGGGCAAGGGGCTCGTCGCGGTCCGGGGCTCGTCGTGGTCAGGCTTGCCCGGGCGATCCGCCGAGCTCGGTCACCGTCAAGGCGCGCAGCAGGTGCGGGTGCAGGCTCTCGGCCCGCGTGCGGGGCAGGCCGGCGGCGAGCGCGGCGTCGGTGAGCGCGGCCCGCGTCCAGGCCAGGTCGACCCGCCGGCCTGCCTCGCCGGTGAGCAGCGGGTGGTCGGCGGGCCGGTCGCCGCACAGGCGGCGCAGCGGGCGGCGCAGGTAGGGGGCGAGCGGGAAGGCGACGATGTCGCCCCGCCCGTCGTGCAGGGTGATCAGCACGGGGTCGCCGGCGCCCACCAGGTGCACGTCGCACGGCGTCAGCCGGGCCAGCGCGTCGACGGACGCGCCCGTGGACTCCAGCAGCCCGACGGCCACGGCCTCGGCTAAGCGCCCTTCCTCGGCCAGCAGGGCGACCCCGCCGCGCAGCAGCCGCCGCTCGGCCGGGGTGGGCGGGTGCGCGACCGGCGCCGGGAGAGCCGGCCCGTGCCGTCCGGCGAAGGCGTAGAACGAGGCCAGCACCGCCCGCCGGCGGACCACCGTCGCGCGGGCCAGCGGCCGGCCGGACGGCGCGAGGCCGGCGGTGAGCGCGGCCAGGCAGTAGGCGTCGACCTGCGACCCGGCCCCCAGCACGTCGCCGCCGGGATCCTGCCCGCGCAGCCACCGCAGGTAGGAGGCCAGCACCCGCAGCCGCGTCCGCCGCAGGGCCGGGGAGGGCCGCTCGCGCAGCCAGGCCGCCGCCACGCCGGCCGCCGCCGGAGCCAGCCCCTCGACGACGTCGACGTCGGCCGCGGGGACCTCGCCGCCGTCGCCGGGACCGCGCCGCGGACGCAGCCCCTCGATGCGGGAGACGAGGCCGCGGGCCTCCTGACCGGTGAGCGCGCCCCGGGACGCGACGGTGTCCTCGGCCATGCTCAGCACACGACCGGCACGGCGACGGGATCGGCGGCAGGGTCGGCGGCGGCCCGTGCCGGGGCACAACAGGACGAAAGGGAGGCGTGGAGGACGTCGCTGCTCGCGCCCAACGGACCCATCATGATCTCGATCGTCTCATGGAACTGCGCCCGCGCACTCCATCCGGCCGGGCCGCCGGGGCCGCGGGAGCCAGGGGCGCGGCCGTCCGCCGAGGTCAGGGTTCGATCAGGCCGGCGCGGATGGCGTAGCGGGTCAGGTCGAGCCGGTCGTTGAGGCCGAGCTTGGCCAGGATGTTGCTGCGGTGGCGGTCGACGGTCTTGGGGCTGATGACCAGGGTGTCGGCGATGGCCTTGGTGGAGTGGCCCTCGGCGATGAGCTTGACGATCTCCTCCTCGCGGGCGGTCAGCAGGCTGTCGGGCAGCGGGTCGCCGTGCCGGTGGCGGTGGAGGTAGTCGCGGATCAGCGCGGTGACCGCCCCGGGGTAGAGGAACGGCTCGCCGCGCATCGCCGCCCGGCACGCCTCGATGAGGTCGCGGTCGGCCACCGACTTCAGCACGTAGCCGCAGGCCCCGGCCTTGAGCGCGGCGAAGAAGTACTGCTCGTTGTCGTACATCGACAACATCAGCAGCCGGATGCCGGGCCGGCGGCGGGAGATCTCGCGCGCGGCCTGCAGGCCGGTCATGCGCGGCATGGCGATGTCCAGGACGACCAGGTCGATGTCGTGGGTGCGGACGGCCTCGACCGCCTCGGCCCCGTCGGCCGCCTCGGCGACCACGGTCAGGTCGGGCTCGGCGTCGAGGATCAGGCGGACGCCCTGGCGGACGAGCGCGTGGTCGTCGGCGAGCAGGATGCGGGTCATCGGGCGTTCTCCTTGGCCGCGCCGGGGACGGTGAGGACGATCTCGGTGCCGCCGCCGGGCGGCGAGTGCACGCTCAGCCGGGCCCCGATGAGCAGGGCCCGCTCGTGCATGCCGCGGATGCCGGCGCCCGGCTCGCCGATGCCGCCCCGGCCGTCGTCGGTGACGCGCAGGACCAGGTCGCCGTCGTCGGGCGTCAGCGTGAGCGTCGCCCTGGTCGCCTGGGCGTGGCGGGCGACGTTGGTCAGGCTCTCCTGGGCGATGCGGTAGAGCACCAGCTCGACCTCGGAGCTGAGCGGCGGCAGCCCCGGAGCCAGTCTACGCGTGACCTCGACCGTGCCGGTCTGCGACAGGTCGGTGGCCAGCGCGGTGAGGGCGCTGGTCAGCCCGAGGTCCTCCAGGACGCCGGGACGCAGCCGGTGGGCGACCTGCCGCACCTCGTCCAGGCTGGTCCTGATCGCCTCCTGGGCGTGGCCGAGCTCGTCGGCCAGCTCCGCGGGCGCCCGGTCGCGCACCCGCTTGAGCGCCAGGAGCGCGACGGTGAGGCTCTGGCCGATCTCGTCGTGCAGCTCCCGGGCGATGCGGCCGCGTTCGGCCTCCTGGGCGGCCAGGGCCTGGGCGCTGGCCACGCTGCGCTCCTCCTCCAGCCGGTCGAGCATCTGGTTGAAGGTGTCGGTGACGCCGCGCAGGTCCCGGTTGCCGGCGGGCAGCCGGTCGTGGGTGTGCAGCAGGTCCACCCGCCGCATGAGGGCGGTCAGGGAGGTCAGCGGGGCCAGGCTGGCCCGCACCAGGAACGCGTTCGCCGCCAGGATCAGCGCCAGGCCGACGAGCAGCACCGGGATCTCGGTCAGCAGCACCGGTGAGGAGACCGTCGCGGGGGACAGCGCCAGCACGAACGTGCCCGCGGCGAAGACCAGCGCGTTGATGACGAACAGGCGGCGGAACAACGCCTGGGCCGGGGTGCGGCCAGGCGGCTCCGGCGCGGTGGCGACGGCGTCTTTCATGCCCTTAGCCTGGGCGTTCGCCGCCCGCGCTGTCCACTGACCCGGCCCGGATACGGTCCCGCCCCCACCCGATATGGGGGCTGGACCCGATGGGCGCGGCCCCCCGCGCGGTGATGGCATGGTCTCCCCGGAAAACAGGGACGGACCGTAAGGAGGTGGGCGATGCGTGGCACGGACCTTCTCCGAGCCGCGGCGGCAGGACCGCTTCTCCTCCTGCCCGCCCGCGGGTCGCGGTCCGTCCCCCGGGGCCATCTGACGCGCGGGCCGCGCCGGGGGCCGGCCGCCGTCCCGTGGCCGGGGCAGAGCGCCTGAGCCGTCCTGGCCGCCTTTGTGACCTTCGCCCATGCCCCCGCTGGAGGCTCCCCATCAAGATCCGTCATACGACCGCGCCCCGAACCGGCGCGAACCGTCGTCTTCCCACCACTCCGACCACCGTGGACGGTGCCATGCGAGCACAGGACATCGCCGTCACCCTGCCGACCGTGACGGCCCGCGACTCCGTGGGACGCGCCGTGCGCCTGATGGTGGTCAACCGGCTGCCCGGGCTCATCGTGGTCGACGAGCGGGGCAGGCCGGCGACCGTGCTGCCGGGCACGCAGGTGCTGCGGCTGGCCATCCCCGGCTCGTACCAGGAGGACCAGGCCCTGGCCCGCACCCTCGACGAGAGCGACGCCGAGCTGTTCTGGCAGGAGCTCGCCCATCTGACGGTCGGCGACTGCCTGCCCAGGCCGCCCGCGCGGCCCGTCACCGTTCCGCCGGACGCGACCCTGCTGGAGGTGGCGGCGCTGATGGCCCGCACGCGTAGCCCGCTCGTCGCCGTCCTCGGCCCGGACGCCACCCTCACGGGGGCGATCACGCTGGAACGCCTGCTGACCAGCCTGGCCATCACGAGCCTTCCGGACTGATCCGCATGAGCGCGATCCTGGCCCTATCCATCTTCGTGGTGGCGTTCTTCTTCATCGCCACCGAGAAGGCCGACAAGGTCAAGGTCGTCCTGGTGGCGGCCGGCCTGATGACCGTGCTGGGGCTGACACCGGGGGAGGAGGTGTTCTCCTCAGGGCACGCGGGCATCGACTGGAACGTCATCTTCCTGCTGCTCGGCATGATGATCATCGTGGGGGTGATCAAGCAGACCGGGCTGTTCGACTACCTGGCGATCTGGGCGGCCAAACGCTCGCGGGGGCGGCCGTACCGGCTGATGGCGATGCTGATGGCCATCACCGCCGTCGCCTCGCCGTTCCTGGACAACGTCACGACCATCATGCTGGTCGCGCCGGTGACGGTGATGGTGTGCGGGCGGCTGCGCATCCCGGCGCAGCCGTACCTGATCGCCGAGGTGCTGGCCTCCAACATCGGCGGGGCCGCGACGCTGATCGGCGACCCGCCGAACATCATCATCGGCAGCCGGGCGGGGCTGACGTTCAACGACTTCCTCGTCCACATGGCGCCCGCGGTCGTGGTGATCTTCGCGGTGTTCGTGCTGCTCACCTACCCGCTGTTCCGCCGGTCGTTCCACTACAACGCCGAGCACGTCGCCAAGGTGATGGCGCTGCAGGAGCGGCGGGCCATCACCGACCCCGCGCTGCTGGCGCGGTCGATGACGGTGCTGGCCGCGGTGGTGACGGCGTTCGCGCTGCACTCCGTCCTGCACCTGGCGCCCTCGATCATCGCCCTGGTCGGCGCGGGGGTCATGCTGCTGGTCTGCCGGGTCGAGCTCGGGGACGTGCTGCGCGAGGTCGAATGGCCCACGCTGGTGTTCTTCGCCGGGCTGTTCGTCATGGTCGCCGGCCTGGTGCACACCGGCATGATGGAGACCATCGGCCGCGCCACCATCGACCTGTTCGGCGACAACTACTTCGCCGCGGCCACCTCGCTGCTGTTCGGCTCCAGCGTGCTGGGGGCCTTCTTCGACAACATCCCGTACGTGGCGACGATGGCGCCGGTGGTCGAGGAACTGGCCGCCGCCGCACCGGACGCGTCCACCGGGCAGGCGCTGTGGTGGGCCTTCGCCTTCGGCGCCGACTTCGGCGGCAACGGCACCGCGGTCGCCGCCAGCGCCAACGTCGTGGCCCTCGGGATCGCCGCCCGCACCGGGAACCCGATCTCCTTCTGGCAGTTCACCCGGTACGGCATCGTCGTCACCCTGGGCAGCACGGCCCTGGCCTGGGTGTATGTCTGGCTGCGTTACTTCTGACCCGGACCGCCCGGGTCAGGGGCGCAGCCGGTGGAACAGCTCGACCCGGGCCCGGTGGTAGTCGAGGTCCTCCTCGTCGTGCGGCACGCCCGCCGCGGCGGCCTTGCGGAAGTAGGCGTGCTCCCTGCGCAGCTTGTGCCGTACGAGCTGGGCGAGCGACTCGTCGTCGAGGGGGGCCGCCGTGCCGCCCTCCTCGTGGTAGGCGGCCACGAACTCCTTGCTGGGCCCGGTCAGGTCGTCGCCCCACTCCAGCGCGGCGGCGGCCAGCTCCAGCTCGGGGGCGCCGACGAAGGTCTCGTCCCAGTCGAGGACGGCGACGATGCGGCCGTCCCTGGCCAGGGTGTTGCCGGTGTAGTAGTCGCCGTGCAGCGGGTGGCGTACGGGATGCCCGGCGTGGAAGGCCGCCAGCCAGCGGTCGAGGACCGGGTCGTGCAGGTCGGCGGCATCTGGGGGCGGGTCGCCGTACAGGCCGGACTCCTGGAAGGCGGGCACGGGACGCGGGCCGGGACGCAGACCGGCCAGCGCGCGGTGGAGCCTGGCCAGCAGCCGCGCGCCCGCCTCCCGCTGGGCGGGGACGTCGGAGTCGGGCCACTCGCCCTCGACGTAGGGCCAGCAGGAGACCGGCCGCCCCGCCACGACGACCACCGTCGCGCCGCCCGCGGTGGCCAGCGGGGCGACGGCCTCGGGGAGCGTGGTGGCGGCGTGCCGGGCGACGGCGTGGCACCACTCCGACTCGGCCACCCCGCGCGCGGCCGGGCCCACCCGGACGACGTGGTCGCCGAGGCGGTAGGCGGCCGACTCCTCCCCGCCGTGCAGCCGCTCGCCCTCTCCTTCGGCGCCCCAGGCCCGGGAGACGGCGGCACGGATCTCGGGGGTGAGGGGCGTCTTCGCGTAGATCACCTTGTCAGGTTATGGGGTTCAGGTCATGAGCCGGGACGGCTTGTGGAGTGTTCTGCCAAGGTCGGGCGACACGTGGCGCAAATTCGGCGCTCTCCGCCGGATGGCGCTTAACCTGCACTAACAGGATCATCATCCGCTTGTCACCCTGCCGTCAGGGCCGCCGGTGCCGAGCCCGCTCCGAATTCGGGACGCTCATGATCGTGCAGTCGCAACAAGTCGCACAAAGCTCACATCCGCCCGATAGCCGCCCGTCCCGGCGCCGAGGCACCCGCACGCCAACCGGCACCGCACGCCTTGGAACGGTCCAGAGTCAGGGGCCGGTCCGGTGCGACCTGCCGCCCGCCGTCGTCCCGCGCTGCCGTTAGCGCCGCTCGGGCCGGCCCGCCGATCACCGTCTGGGAGTCCCGCGTGTCCCATCCGACTCCACCCGCAGTGTCCACTGCTGTGCCGTCCGCCACGCCGCCCGTGGTGCCGTCCGTGGTGTCGCCCGTGGTCCCGTCCGTCGTGCCACCCGTCGTGCCGCCCGTCGTGCCGCCCGTAGGGGCGGGGCGGGCGACGTGGCGGCACGTCGCCGGCTCCGGCCGGCGCGTGGAGATCAACCCGTGGCTGGCGCGGGCGCCGTGCTCGGTGCGCGCGTGCCTGCCGGAGGAGGCCGTCGCCGCCGGGCGGGCGCGCCGCGCGGCCCGGCTGTGCGCCGCCCTGCTGGTGCTGCTGGCCGCGTTGCCCGCCTTCCTCGTCATGGGAGCCGGGCCGAGGCGCTGGCGGGCCAGGACCGCGCAGGCCGCGGCCCGGCTGCTGCTGCGCGCGCTCGGCGTCCGGGTCGAGGTCGCCGGTCCGGCGGACCTCGCGGGGGAGGGGGCCGGGGTGCTCGTCGTGGCCAACCACGTCTCGCTGCTCGACCCGCTGGTCATGCTGGCCGCGCTGCCCTGCCGCCTGCTGGCCAAGCGGGAGGTGCGCCGGTGGCCGCTCATCGGCACGCTCGGCGCGGCCTGCGGGGCGCTGTTCATCGACAGGGAACGCCTGTCCACGCTGCCCGCCGCGGTGGGCCTGGTCCGCGACGCCCTGCTGGCCGGGGAGGCGGTCGCCGTCTTCCCCGAGGGCACCACGTCCTGCGGGCGCGAGGTCGGCACGTTCCGGCCCGCGGTCTTCCAGGCGGCGATCGACGCGGGGGCGGCGGTGTGCCCGGCCGTCCTGCGCTACTACGAGGGTCCGAGCCCGTCGAGCCGGGGGAGCTGGGTGGGCGAGGACTCGGTGACCGGGTCCGTCGTCCGGGTGGCCGGGACGCGGCGGCTGCGGGCCGAGGTGCGGCTCACCCCGCTCCTGCCGCCGCCCGCGCCCGCCCGCGGGCCGCGCGGACGGGCCGCCCTGGCCCGCGCCGCCGAGGAACGCGTACGCGCCGGCCTCGACTGAATGCCCAAGCCAACCGCACAGGCCCGACCGCACAAGGCCCGACCGCACAAGGCCCGACCGCACAAGGCCCGACCGCACAGGCGCGCGCCGCGGGGGAGCGCGGGCGCGGCGGCCTCGACCGACCGTTACTCGACGTAAGGATTCACCGATGTGGGGCAATTCGCCGCCGTCCGGCCGTGGGCGGAGGTGGCCGCGACGGGTCGTGCTCTGGGGCGCGGCCGTCACGTTCGCCGTCTCGCTCATGGCCGGCCTGGACGTGCACGACCGGCTCGTGCTGGGCGACATCGTGCCGCTCGGATCGCAGTCCCTGCGCGCGGACGACATCCTCCAGGACGCCTTCCACGCGGGCAACGCCGACCTGGTCCTGATCGCCCGCGCCGCACGCCCGGTCGACGACCCCGAGATCGACGCCGCCGGGACACGGCTCACCGAACGCGTCTCGGCCGACCCGGGCGTGTGGCGGGTCACCTCGTACTGGCGCGGCCACGAGCCCAGGCTGCGCGGCGGCGACGGGCGCGCGGCGGTCGTCCTGGCCCACCTGCGCGGCGACAACGCCGCCCGCAACGCCGCCGCCCGCCGGATCGTGGAGTCCCTGCACGGCCGCTACGGCCCCCTGTCGCTGACCGCCACGGGCGAGGCCCAGGTGCGCGTCGAGGCGCAGGACCGCAGCGAGACCGACCTGCGCGCCGCCGAGCTGATCGCCGCGCCGCTGACCCTGGCCATCCTGTGCGTGGTGTTCGGCAGCCTGGTCGCCGCCCTGCTGCCGGTGCTGATCGGCGCGCTGGCGGTGATCGCTACCATGGCCGTGCTGCGCCTGCTCACCGAGGTCATGGAGATCTCGGTGTTCGCGCTGAGCATCTCCAGCGCGCTCGGCTTCGCCCTGGCCGTCGACTTCAGCCTGTTCATCGTCACCCGCTTCCGCGAACAGCTCGCCCAGGGCCAGGACGCCGCCCAGGCCGTCGCCGTCACCATGCGCACCACCGGCCGGGCCATGGCCTGCTCGGCGGCCACCGTGGCGCTGTCCATGTCGGCGCTGCTGCTGTTCCCGTTCACCATCCTGCGCTCGCTGGCCGTCGGCGGGATGACGATCAGCCTGACGGCGGCCGCGGCCAGCCTCGTGGTGCTCCCGGCCGTGCTCACCCTGCTCGGCGACCGGGTCAACCGGCTTCCCGTGCCCGGCCCGTGGAACGCCGCGCGCCGGTCCGCGCCGCCGGTGGAGGACGGGCCCTGGTACCGCCTGGCGGTCGCCGTCATGCGCCGCCCGCTGGCGGTCGCCGTGCCGACCACCGCGCTGCTGCTGGCCATGGGCGCGCCGTTCCTGGGCGCCCGCTTCGGCACCCTGGACGACCGCATCCTGCCGCCCGACGCGCCCGCCGCCCGGGCGGCGCAGGCGCTGCGCGCGGAGTTCGGCGGGCAGCAGGTCGTCGGCGGCACCATGATCGTGCTGCCGGACCTGCGGATGACCGGGCAGAGCTCCGCCGGCCCCCTGGACGGCTACGCCAGGCGCCTGGCCGCGACCGACGGCGTGCTCCGGGTGGACACGGCCGGCGGCTCCTACAGCCGGGCCGCCGCCGTCCCGGGGCCGGGCCGCCGGTTCACCGGCGAGGCGGGCACCTGGCTGCTCGTCACCACCGCGCACGAGCCGTACTCGGTGGCCAACAGCGAGCTCGTCCGGCGCCTGCGCGCGATCCCGGCCCCGGGCCAGGCGCTGTTCGCCGGGCCGGGCGCCGAGCTCGACGACATCAGGCAGAGCATCGCCGGCACGCTGCCCACGGCCCTGGCGCTGATCGCGCTGGCCACCCTGGCCATGGTGACGCTGCTGACCCGCAGCGTCGTGCTGGCCGTCAAGGCCCTGGTGATGAACGTGCTCAGCCTCACCGCCACCTTCGGCGCCCTGGTGCACGTCTTCCAGGACGGCCACCTGCGCGGGCTGGTCGGCGACTTCACCGCCACCGGCAGCATCGACGCCCTCATGCCCACGCTGATCTTCTGCGTCGCCTTCGGCCTGTCCATGGACTACGAGATCTTCCTGCTGTCCCGGATCACCGAGGAGTACCGCGACCGCGGCGACACCGCCACCGCGGTCGCCACCGGGCTGCAGCACACCGGACGGCTGTTCACCTCGGCCGCCGTCATCTTCGCCGTCGTCATGGCCGCCGTGGCGACCTCCGGCCTGGCCGTGCTCAAGATGATCGGGGTGGGCATCGCGCTGGCCGTCCTGGTCGACTGCACGCTGATCCGCACGCTGCTCGTGCCCGCCGTGATGCGCCTGGCCGGGCCCGTCAACTGGTGGACGCCCCGGCTCCTGCGCGGCAGGCGGGGCAGCGGGGGCGGCTCTCCCGGCGACCCGCCGCGCGTCCCCGTCGGCGCGGCGGCAGGCGGGCCGTCCGGGCCGGGCGGCCCGGACGGGACGGAGCCCGCGGCACCGCCGGCGGGCACACCATGACGACCACCCGCGACCAGGACCACCGCCACGAGCGGCCGCCGTCCGGGCCGGGGCTGTCGCCGTGCACGCCGGACGCGTGCGTGCGCCCGCCGGTCGCCGCCGCCGGGCCGGTCCGCCGGGCCGCCCGCCTCCTGGGCTGCGCGCTGGCCCTGGCGGTCGCCCTGGCGCTGTCGGCGGCGCCCGCCCGCCGCGCCGGGGCCCGGCGCGCACGCCTGTCCCGCAGGGCCATGGGCCTGATCGTGCGCACGCTCGGCATCACGGTACGGGTCCCCGGCGGCGTCCCGGCCCTGGACGGCCACGGCACCCTGCTGGTGAGCAACCACGTCTCGTGGGCCGACCCGCTGATCATGGCGGCCCTCACGCCGGCCCGCCAGCTCGCCAAGCGGGACATCGGACGGTGGCCGCTGGTCCGGTCGCTGGCCGCGGCCCACCGCACGCTGTTCATCGACAAGGACCGCCCGGCCGGGCTGCCCGCCGCGATCACGGCCGTCGCCGCCGCGCTGCGCGACGGGGACGCCGTGCTGGCCTACCCCGAGGGCACCACCTGGTGCGGGGAGGCCATGGGAGCCTTCCACCCGGCCCTGTTCCAGGCCGCCGTCGAGGCGGGCGCGACCGTCCGGCCGGTGGCGCTGCGCTACTGCGAAGCCGGCCTGCCCTCCACCCGCGCCGCCTGGATCGGCGCGGACTCCCTGCCGGTCTCGCTGCTGCGCGTGGTCGCGACCCGGAACCTGGTGGCCGAGGTGACGTTCCTGCCCCCCGTACGCCCCGACCCCACCGGACGGCCGCGCGCGGACCGGGCGGCGCTGGCCGCGCTGACCGAGTCGCGGGTCAGGGACGCTCTGGGCCCGGCTTGATGGACATTTGAGGTGTCATACCCGGACCCGCCCGCGCTCCTGGAGCACACTCGGACACGCCCCCCATCCGCCGAGAGAACGGACGGCACCATGACCGACGACCAGATAACAGACACGCTCCGCGGCCACTGCGCGCGGGTCCTGGGCGTCAGCCCGGCCCAGATCGGCCCGCACACCGACCTGCGCGAGGAACTGGACGCCGACAGCCTGGACTTCGCCGAGCTGTACGCCGTGGTCGAGGACGAATGGGGCACCTTCGCCGACGACCGGCTCCAGCGGGTGCGGACCGTCGCCGACATGGCCGCCGTCATCCGCCGCCACCTGACGGCGGTGGGCGGCTGATGCGACCCCGGGTCGCGGTGACCGGGCTCGGCCTGCGCACGCCCGCCGGCTCCGGTCCCAAGGAGCTGTGGAACGCGCTGCTCGGCGGGCGCTCGACGGCACGGGCCATCACGTCCTTCGACACGTCCGCGCTCGCGGTGCGCTTCGCCTGCCAGGTGCCGGAGCTGGACGTCTCGGCGTACCTGACCGACCGGCAGGCGCGGCGGCTGGACCGGGCGTCGCTGCTGGCGGTGTGCGCGGCGGGCGACGCGCTGGCCGACGCCGGTCATCCGCGGGTGCCGCCCGAGCGGCGGGCCGTGGTGGCGGGCAGCTCGTTCTGCGGCACCGAGACCTACGAGTCTGCGCTGCTCGACACGCCCGGTCCGGCGGCGCTGCGGCTGTCGCCGATCTTCATCCCGAAGATCATGCCCAACGCCGGCGCCGCCGCCATCGGCATGCGGTACGAGATCCGCGGGCCGAGCATGTCCGTGGTCACCGCCTGCGCCTCCGGCGCGCACGCCATCGGCGAGGGCGTCCGGCTGATCCGCGACGGCTCGGCCGACCTGGTCGTGGCCGGGGCCGGGGACGCCAACGTCACCCCCGGCATGCTGCACGGCTTCAGCCGGTGCCGGGCCCTGTCGGTGCGCAACGACGACCCCGAGGCCGCCTGCCGCCCCTTCGAGGCCGACCGCGACGGGTTTGTGCTGGCCGAGGGGGCCGCGTTCCTCGTCCTGGAACGCCTGGACGACGCCGTGCGCCGCGGGGCGCGCGTGCACGCCGAGGTGTCCGGCTACGGCCGCACCAGCGACGCCCACGACCTGACGGCCCCCGCGCCCGGCGGCGCGGGCGCCCGGCGGTGCATGGACGCCGCGCTCGCCGACGCGGGCCTGGCGCCCGAGGACATCGTGCACGTCAACGCCCACGGCACCGGGACCGAGCTGAACGACCTGGCCGAGGCGCAGGCCATCGGCCGCGTCTTCGGGCCCGCCGCCGTGCCGGTGAGCTCGACCAAGGGGGTGACCGGGCACGCCCTCGGCGCGTCCGGGGCGATCGAGGCCGTGGCGTGCGTGCTGGCGATGGCCGAGTGCACCGCCCCGCCGACCGCCAACCTGGACCGGCTCGACCCGCGCTGCGACATCGACGCGGCGCCCGTGCCGCGCCCGATCGCCAGGGGGCCGGTGATGTCGAACTCCTTCGGCTTCGGCGGCCACAACGCCACGCTGGTCTTCTCGCCGGCGCGCTGACGTCTCCCGCCGGACGGTCAGCCCCGCCGGACGGTCAGCCCCGCCGGACGGTCAGCCCCGCCGGGAGACGAACACGCAGAACGGGTGCCCGGCCGGGTCGGCGTAGACCCGCAGGGGCTCCTCCTCGTCGTCGATCCGGTCCAGCAGCAGCCGGCCGCCCAGGCGCAGAACGCGTTCGTGCTGCTCCAGCAGGCTCTCGACCGAGGAGACGGTCAGGTCGAGGTGGAGCTGCTGGGGCACCCCGGGCTCCGGCCAGGTCGCCTCAGGAAGCGTCTCGACCTGCTGGAAGGCGAGCTGCGGCGCGCCGTCCCTGGTGCGCAGCACGAGCCAGTCGCGGCCGCGTTCGTCGTCGGCCCCCGCCTGCGGCGGCTCGTCGCCGGGCCGGTAGACCAGGTCCAGCAGGGACCGGTAGAACTCCGCCAGCGCCCTGGCGTCGGTGCAGTCGAGCACCACCTGACACAACCTGATCCCGCCGTCCGTACCGGTCATGCGCGCCTCCGTGATCGTCCTTCGTCCGTCATGCTCTCTGCACGGCCGGAGGGCACGTCAAACGCGGCGGCCTCACCAGGTGACCGGCAGGGACGCCAGGCCGTAGATCGTGGCGCGCGGGCGCAGCGGCACCTCCTCGGCGGGCACGGCCAGCCGCAGCCCGGGGAAGCGGCGCAGCAGCGCGGGGAAGGCCAGCCGCATCTCCAGGCGGGCGAGCTGCTGTCCCAGGCACTGGTGGATGCCGTGGCCGAAGCCGAGCTGCGGCCCGGCCTCGCGGGTGACGTCGAAGCGGTGGGGGTCGGGGAAGCGGGCCGGGTCGCGGTTGACGGCCGGCAGGGAGAGCGTCACGGTCTCCCCGGCGCTGATCGTCCGCCCGGCGAGCGGCACGTCGGCCCGCGCGACCCGGATCGGGCCGATGTGCACGATGCTGAGGTAGCGCATCAGCTCCTCGACGGCGGTCGCCGCGACGCCGGGATCGGTGCGCACCAGCTCCGCCTGCTCCGGACGGCTCAGCAGCAGGAACGCGCCGAGGGCCAGCATGTTCGCGGTCGTCTCGTGGCCGGCGGTCAGCAGCAGGGTGGCCACCCCGGTCAGCTCCTCGTGGTTCAGCTCGCCGCCGGAGACCAGCTCGCCGAGCAGGTCCTGGGCGGGCTCGGTCCGCTTGCGGGTGACCAGCTCGGACAGGTAGCCCATCAGCTCCGCGCCCGCCGCGCCGCGCTGCTCGGCGGAGTTGTCCAGGTTCACCGCGCGCGCGGTGGTGTCCTGGAAGCGCGCGCGCTCGTCGTACGGGACGCCGAGCAGCTCGCAGATCACCAGCGACGGGATCGGCAGCGCGAACGCGCCGACCAGGTCGGCGGGCGCCCCGGCCGTGGCCATCTCGTCGAGCCGGCCGTCGACGATCTCCTGGATCCTGGGCTCCAGGAGCCGCATCCTGCGCATGCTGAAGCGGCCGGTGAGCAGCCGCCGGTAGCGGGAGTGCTCGGGGTCGTCCATGGCGATGAAGAAGCCCGGCGGGATCACCAGGTCGGCCAGGCCCTCGGGCGGCGCCAGCTCCTTGATCGGGGGCGCGGCGCCCTGGGAGGTGTTGCTGAAGCGCGGGTCGTCGAGCACCGCGCGGGCCTCGGCGTGGCCGGTGACCAGCCAGCCGGGACGGCCGTCGGCGTAGATCATGCGATGCAGCGGGCCGTGCAGCCGGGCGAGCTCCGCGGGCGGCTCGAACGGGTTCTCCCGGTCGAGCGGCAGGCTCTGAAGGATGTCCATGCGTCCCAGAAAACCGCAGAGACTGCGAATTTGCAACCTGTGCATAAAAGCAGGGCATGCAGTAGGGTGGCGCCGTGGAAGGTCATCGCGAACGCAAGAAGGCCCGCACCCGCCGCGCGCTGCTGGAGGCCGCCGTCCGGCTGTTCGCCGAGCGGGGGTACGAGCAGACCACCGTCGCCGACATCGCCGCGGCGGCCGACGTCGCCCCCCGCACCTTCTTCGCCTACTTCGCGAGCAAGGAGGACGTGCTCTTCCTCCAGGCCGGCGACCGCGAGCGGGTGATGCTGGAGGCGATCGCCGGGCGGCGGCCCGGAGAGCCGCTGGGGGAGCTGCTGAGCCGCATGTTCGAGGCCATGGTGCGCAGCCTGGCCGAGGACGACGAGCTCGGCTTCGCGCTGTCGCCGCTGCGGGCGCGGCTGATGGCCGCCGAGCCCGCGCTGCGCGCCCGCGGCCTGACGCTCATGATGGAGACCCAGCCCCGGCTGGCCAGGGCGTTGTGCGAGGTCTATCCGGGGCTCGACCCGGTGTCGGCGGGGGCGGCGGTCGGGAGCTTCATGGGCGCGCTGGCCGTGGCCGGGATGGTCGCCCAGGAGCAGGGCGGCTCCGAGGACGACGTCCTGGCCGCCGGGCGGCGCGGGATCGAGATCGCGGTCAACGGCCTGTCGATCCTCGACCGGCCTTAGCCCGCGCGGGGCCGCCCCGCGTCCACTCACCGGGCGTCACGGCTCCAGGCCGCCGTCACGGCTCCAGGGCCTGGCGTCACGGCTCCAGGGCCTGGCGGGCGCGCAGGGCGCGGAGTTTGTGGCGGTTGCCGCAGCGTTCCATCGCGCACCAGCGGCGGGCGCCGGGCCGCGAGGTGTCGACGAACACCAGCGGGCAGTTGTCGCTCGCGCACTCCCGGATACGCTCGGCGAACGGCCCGGACAGCAGTTCGATCATCTCCCGCGCCATGGCGGACAGCGCCTGGACGGCCCGCACCGGCGACGCCCATCCCGCCGTGACGCCGTCGGCGCCGAGTTCGGGCACCAGGGGCGCGGCCGTCGCGGCCCGGTTGATGGCCGTGATCGCCTCGGCGGGCAGGGGGCGGCGCGCCGCCCGGGCGTGGGCCGCGTCCCAGATCGCCCGGCGCAGGGCCTTGGCGTCGGTGAGCTCGCCGGCGGTCACGGGGACCGTCATGACCGCCGTCAGGGGTGGCTGGGCGAGCCATTCGGCCAGGTCGGCCGGCTCGTGGAGGGTCTCGAAGATCGCGTACTGGCCTTCGCCGCCGGTGTGGGCGAAGTCGAGGCAGAGGGCGCCGGCGTCGAACCGGAACGACCCGCCCTTGGGATCGTGCAGCACCCGTCCGGTTGCGTTCACTCGCATGACACCACTATAACTGGTGTCGCACCGAAACCTCTTTAACTGGTTTCAGAACACGAGGAGAGAACACCATGGCCGTACGGCACATCAACCCCGAGGGACTTCACCGCAGCCCGGCCTTCAGCCAGGCCGTCGTGGTCGAGCAGCCGGCCAAGACGATCTACATCGGCGGCCAGAACGGCGTCGGCCCCGACGGCAAGGTCGTCGGCCCCACGGTGGGGGACCAGGCCAGGCAGGTGTTCCGCAATCTCAGGACGATCCTGGAGAGCGAGGGCGCGACCCTGGCGAACGTCGTGCACTGGCGCATCGCCGTGCTGGAGGGCCACACGTTCGACGAGGGAGTGGCCGCCTTCCAGGAGGTGTGGAACCGGGCCGACGCCCCGCCGGCCATCACGGTGCACGTCGTGGCCGGCCTGAACCCGGGTTGCCTGGTCGAGGTCGACGCCGTCGCGGTCGTGTGACCACGCGGGGACCGTCGACGACATCTCGGATCATGACGAACACCGCGGACGCGCCACCGGCCGGGCGGAGCACCGCCCGGCCGCCCGCCCCCCTCTGGCCGATCGTCGCCCTGGTCTGCCTGGCGCAGTTCATGACGGTCCTCGACGTGTCGATCGTGAACGTCGCGCTGCCCGCCATGGAATCCGACCTCCGCCTGGGCGCCGAGGGGCTGCAATGGGTGGTCAACGCCTACCTCCTCACCTTCGCCGGGTTCCTGCTGCTGGGCGGCCGGGCGGCCGACCTCTACGGCCGCAGGCGCACGTTCGTCGCGGGCCTGACCGTGTTCGCGGTCGCCGGCCTGGCCGGCGGGCTCGCCACCACGCCGGAGCTGCTGATCGCCGCGCGGGCGTGCCAGGGGCTCGGCGCGGCCGTGGTCGCCCCGGCCACGCTGACGATCCTCACCACCACGATCCCCGCCGGGCCGGCGCGGGCCAGGGCCGTCGCCACCTGGGGCGCGGTCGGGGCCGCCGGCGGGGCGGTGGGCTCGCTCGCCGGCGGGCTGCTCACCGACTACCTGTCCTGGCGCTGGATCCTGCTGATCAACGCGCCGATCGGGGTGGTCGCGGTCGTCGCCGCGCTGCGCCTGCTCGCCGAGAGCCGCGACGCCGGCGCTCGCGGGCTCGACCTGGCCGGCGCGATCACGGTGACGGCCGGGCTGTCGGCGCTGGAGCTGGGCATGCTGCAGACGCCCGCGTACGGCTGGGGTTCGCCGCGCGCGCTGGTCCCGATGGGCGTGGGCGTGCTGGCGCTGGCCGCGTTCGTCCTGGTGCAGGCCCGGTTCGCGCGCGAGCCGCTGATGCCGCTGCGGATCTTCCTGGCCCGCTCGGTGTCCGGCGCGCTGCTCGTGCAGTTCCTGCTGGGCGCCGTGGGGTTCGCGCTCTGGTACTTCCTGTCGCTGCACATGCAGCAGGTGCTGCGCTACAGCGCGTTCCAGGCGGGCCTGGCGTTCCTGCCGCACACCCTCGCCGTCGTCGTCGCCGCCAAGGCCACGCCGTGGCTGGCCGGCCGGGTCGGGCTGCGTCCGCTGCTGGCCACGGGCGCGCTGATCGCGGCGGCGGGTTTCGCCTGGCAGGCCACCGTCACGCCGGAGAGCGGCCTGCTCGCCGGGATCGTGCTGCCGGGCGTGCTCATCACCGGCGGACTGGGGCTCACCTCGGCCCCGATCGCGCTGACCGCCACGGCCGGCGTCGGCCCCGGCGAGGCGGGGCTGGTCTCCGGCATCCTGAACTCCTCCCGCCAGGTCGGCGGCTCCCTCGGGCTGGCCGCGCTGACCACCCTGGCCGCGGCCCCCGCCGGCGCGCCGGCCTCCGGGTACGCCCTGGCGTTCTGGGCCTGCGCCGGCGTGGTGACCGCCGGGGCGGTGGCCGTGCTCGCTCTGCCCAGGGTCTCGCGCGAACGTCCGTGACAGGCGATCGCGTCCGCGGTCGTCAACCCGACACCTCGGCTGGGCGTCGTCAGCGGACTGACCTGCTGATCCCCGCCCGGTCGCCTCATCGCGACCGGTCGAGCAGCCACTGCTCGACCGCCGCGCTCATCCGCCCGCCCGCCTCCAGCGCCGCCGCCTTGGCGGCGGCCGGGTCGGTGTGCGCGGCCTGGCCGAGGATGACGCCGAGCACCAGGTGACCCCGTACGCGCGAGGCCCACATCAGGTTGCCGCCCGCGGCCGTGCCGGAGCCGGTCTTGATGCCGATGACGCCGTGCCTGTTCAGCAGCGTGTTGGTGTTGTGCAGCCGCCTGGCGTCCCCCGGGACGGACGTGTCGGTCTGCGCCACCACCGCCCGCAGCACCGGGTCGCCCATCGCCGCCCTGGCCAGCCTGAGCTGGTCGGCGGCGGTGCTGACGGTGGTGTCCTCGTTGCCGCTGGCCCCCGTGTACGTGCTGTCCGCCATGCCGAGGCGTCGTGCGGCGGCGTTCATCCGGGCCACGAAACGCTCCTGGGAGCCGGCGTCCCAGCGGGCCAGGAGCCGGGCCACGTTGTTGCCCGAGGGCACCATCATCAGCTCCAGCAGCCGCCGCAGCCGTACCGTCCGGCCCTGGACGAGCGGGACGGTCGACTCCAGCCGCGACAACGACTCCTCGGCCGCCGCGCGGTCCACGGTGATCAGCGGGCCCTCGTCGCCGGGCCGCAGCGGGTGGCGGCGCAGGATCACGTACGCGGTCATCACCTTCGTCACGCTGGCGATCGGCACCGGCCGCAGGTCGCCGCTGACGCCCAGGCTGCCCACGCCGGCCACCTCGACCGCCGCCTGCCCCTCCCGCGGCCACGGCAGGGACGCCTCCCCGGTGACCTTGGGAGCTCCGGCACAGCCCGACAGAACGCCAGCCAGCAGCAGAAACATCAAGGAACGTCGCATACCGGCCAGGTTGCGCGACCGGCGTGTCCGTACGGCCGTGGCCGCGCATCCACCCGCGCTCAGCCGTGTATCAGCCCCGCATCACCCGGGCATCCACCCGGGCATCAACCCCGCGGGAGGCGCAGGACGGCGACCGCGCCGCCGTCCGGGGCGTTGGCCAGGGTCAGCTCGGCGCCGATGACCCGGGCCTGGCCCAGCGCGATCGTCAGCCCCAGGCCGTGGCCGCGGCCCCGCTCGGCGGCGCCCGTGCGGAACCGGCGCGGCCCGTCGGCCAGCAGCTCCGGCGGGAACCCCGGCCCCCGGTCGCGCACCTCGACCACGTGGTCGCCGACCGCGATCTCCACCGGCGCCGCGCCGTGCCGATGGGCGTTGAGCACGAGGTTGGCCAGGATCCGGTCCAGCCGCCGCGGATCGGTCTCGGCCACCGGGTCCCCGTCGGCCAGCACCCGCGCCTCGACCCCCACCCGGGCCGCCGACTCCGCGGCCAGCGCGGCCAGCGGCACGCGCACCCGCTCGGCGACCTCGGCCCCGGCGTCCAGCCGGGACACCTCCAGCAGGTCCTCCACCAGCGTGCGCAGCACCCGCACCCGGTCCCGCACCAGGTCGGCGACCTCGCCCTCGTCCAGCAGCTCGACCACGGCGACCAGGCCCATCAGCGGGGTGCGCAGGTCGTGCGCGACGTCGGCGGTGAACCGCTGCTCGGCCAGCAGCCGGTGCTGCAGGCTCGCCGCCATCGAGTCCACGGCGGCGGAGATGCGGGCGATCTCGTCCCGGCCGCGGGCGTTCGTCCGGGCGGCCAGGTCGCCCCCGGCGATGCTGCGGGCGGTGCGCGCGACCCGCCGCAGCCGCCGGTTGGGCAGCTCGGCCGCCAGCACCGACAGCGGCACCACCCCGGCCAGGGCGAGCAGCCCGGCCTTGGCCATGTTCCGGTCGAGCGCCTGGAGGCCCAGCAGTTCGGAGCCCATCGCGATCTGCACGCTCGTCGCCTCCTCGCCGCCGTCGCCGGACGGCTGGACCGCCCACATCCACGGCTCGTCCCGGTGGTCGAGCCCGTACCAGACCACCCGCCGGCCGGGCCGCAGCCGGTCGGCCAGGGCATCGGGAAGCTCGGTGACGGGCACGACGTCCTCGGCGGTCCCGGCGGCCAGCGACCTGTCCAGGGCCGCCTCGGCCCGCGCCTGGCCGAGGTCGAGCGCCCGCTGCCAGGTCGCCCGGTGCACCAGCAGCCCCACCACGGCGGCGACGACGGTCGCGGCGAGCGTGACGAGTGCGGCGATCTTCCAGCGCAGCGAGGCCGGGTTCACGTGACGGCCAGCTTGTAGCCGAACCCGCGCACGGTCTCGACGCGCTCGGCGCCGATCTTCCTGCGCAGCCGCTGCACGCACAGGTCGACCACGCGGCTGTCGCCGTCCCATCCGTAGTCCCACACGTTGCGCAGCAACGTCGCCCGTTCCAGGACGATGCCGGGATGGGCGGCGAACTCCAGCAGCAGCCGCAGCTCGGTCGGCGACAGCTCGACGCGCCGGCCGGCCCGCCGCACCTCCAGCGCGCCGGTGTCGACGCTCAGGTCCCCGAACTCCAGCACGGCCGCCCCCGCCCCGGGCCCGGCGGCCGGCGTCCGGGCGAAGGTGGCCCGGCGCAGCAGCGACCGGATCCTGGCCACCAGCACCGGCAGGTCCACCGGCTTGACCACGTAGTCGTCGGCGCCGCCCTCCAGCCCGGCCACGATGTCCAGCCCGTCGCCGCGGGCCGACATCATCAGGATCGGCACCTGGCTGGTCTCCCTGATGCTGCGGCACACGCTGATGCCGTCGAGGCCGGGCAGCATCACGTCCAGCAGCAGCAGGTCGTGATCGCCCGTACGGGCGGCCTCCAGCCCGTCGAGCCCGTCGGCCGCCGTGGTCACCCGGTAGCCGTACCGTTCCAGGGCCATGCCCAGCGACGTGCGGATCACGGTGTCGTCCTCGACGAGCAGCAGGGATGTCATGAAATCGCACCATACCTAGGGAAGTGCACTGACCGGCCCGCGTGTCGGTAGGCTCGGGATGGACGATCGCGGCCAGGACGCCGAAGCCGTTCCTGCTCCGCTCGGCCCTCATCGCCTCGCAGCCGGCCGGGTCGGCTGTCCCGCCGGAGCCCCTCCGCAGCCGGTCAGCACCCCCGGACCGAGCGGACCGCGCACCAGCGCACGCATCAAGGGCTCCTTCGCCGTGGGGACGCGCCGCCCTCCGCGACGCCTCGGCCAGTCTTGGGCCCTCTTCCGTCCGCCCGGCCTCGGCCGGGTGTCACCGGGCGCTCGGCCGTGTATCAGCCGCGTATCAGCGCCCGCAGCCAGTCACCAACCCCCACCGAAACGGAGAACAACCGTGCCGAACCACGTTCTCACCGGCACGCCGGGCGCCGGGAAGACGGCCGTCCTGCGGCTGCTGGAGGTCCGCGGGTACAGCGTCGTCGAGGAGGCGGCGACGGACGTCATCGCCCTCGGCCAGGCGCTCGGCCGCGCGGAGCCCTGGCGCGAGCCCGCCTTCGCCGAGGAGGTGGTCAGGCTCCAGCGGCGGCGCCAGGAGGCCGTGCCCGCGGGCGGCGAGGCCCCCGTCTTCTTCGACCGCTCGCCGGTCTGCACGCTGGCGCTGAGCCGCTTCCTCGGGTATCCCGCCTCACGCCTGCTCGCCCGCGAGGTCGAGCGGGTGGTGGAGCGGGGGACGTACGACGGGAAGGTGTTCTTCGTCCGCAACCAGGGGTTCGTCCGCGCCACCTCGGCCAGGCGGATCGGCTACGAGGAGGCGCTGGACTTCGAGCGCCTGCACGAGCGGACCTACCGCGACCTCGGGTTCGAGCTCGTCGAGGTGCCCGCCGGGCCGCTGGCCGACCGCGTCGCGCTGGTCGAGCGCGCCGTCAGCCCACCCGGCCGCTCTTGACCAGCGCCCAGCACAGCGAGGCGAACGCGCCGGTGGTGGTGATCGTGCGGACGAGGTTGTAGCCGGCCCACTTGGCCTCGTCGAACGCGCGGCGCACCGCGGCCAGGTCGGCGATCCGGTCCGGGTCGCCGGCCGCCTTGAGAGCGTCGTTGAGCGGCACGTTCACGGCCACGGTGAGCACGAAGGCGACCAGGTAGAGCACCAGCGCGACGATGATCCAGGGCAGCACCGCGCGCACGTCCTGGCCGAGGTGCAGCGCCGCCGCCAGGCCCGTGAAGGCCAGCGCGCCGACGAAGCTGAGCATGAACCAGGGGTTGAGTATCGCCCGGTCCACGGCCTGGAACGCCCCGACGAACGTGCGGTCGTCGGTCGCGCCCAGACCGCGCATGATGGTGTGCGAGTACAGCCCGAAGACGCCCGCCGCGAGCCCGGTCGCCATGGTCGCCGCGATGAGCACGACGGTGCGCAGAACCGACATCAGTGTGTCCCCCTGTTCGTCCCGCGCCCGACGTCCCGGACGCGCGAGGACAAGTCAACGCGACACCGGGGGAGCGCGGCCATGGCCGAGACGCTCCCGCGCATACGCCGGACTCCAGGGGGCGCCGTGGTCAGGGCGCGGGCGGGTTCCGGCGCGCGGTGACCAGCGCGAAGGACAGGTATTCCCCCTGGTCGGCTTCGAGCATGGCGATCGTCGCGGTCTCCTGCCTGGCGCGGGCCCACAGCAGCCAGTCGTGCCATCCGCCGTCCTGCAGCCGCGCGGACGTCACCGTGACCAGCTCGGTGATCTCCCACTGGAAGCGCCACCACTCGGCGGTGTGCCAGGCGATGGCCTCCCAGCCGACCAGGGCCTTGACGTGCGCGGGGATGTGCCCGAGCTCGCGGACCTCGCGGGTCATGCCGGGCGTGGCGACACCGAGCTGCCCGCCGGGCCGCAGGAAGCGGACCAGGTAGGGCAGGTAGGAGTCGGCCGTGCCGAAGTACTCGAAGGCGTCCACGCTGACGATCGCGTCGAAGGACTCCGGCTCGAACGGCAGCGCGTGCGCCTCGGCCCGTACGGCCCGGACGCGGTCCGTCACGCCCGCCGCGGCGAAGACGGCCGCGGCCTTCTCCGGCGCGACCCACAGGTCGGCGGCCACCACCTCCACCCCGAACTCGCGGGCCAGGAAGACCGAGGTCGCGCCCAGGCCAGAGCCCAGGTCGAGCACCCGCATACCGGGCCGCAGGTCGAGGTCGCGGGCCAGGTCCTCCAGCAGCCACAGCGGATGGGGGCCCATGTCCAGCCCGAGCACCCATTCCGGGTCGTATGTGGAGGACAGCGGATAGACGTCGGGACGCACGAGATCCTGGATCGCTGACACAGCGGGCCATCCCACCACGAAGCCCCCGTCCGTTCAACCGGTTATCTGCCGCCGGGGCCGGGTCCCGCACGTGCGATCCGGGTCACCGGGTCAGGTGCGCCAGCAGGGCGGCGGCGGCCGGGTTGGCGGGAACGGGCGCCCGGCCGGCCAGCACGACCGTCCTGGCCGGATCGGGCTGGCGGATGCGCACGGTCGGCAGCCCCTCCCGCTCGGCCACCCGCCGGGGGACGATCGCCACCCCGATCCCGGCGCGCACGAGGTCGACCAGCAGCCGGATCTGGGTGACCTCGCAGGTGATCTGCCGGTGCAGCCCGCACCCGGCGGCCAGCCGGCGCACCGCGGTCTCCAGCCCGGTGCCGGCCTTGAAGTCCACGAACGGCTCCTCCGTCAGCTCCGACAGCAGGGCCCGCTCCGCGCCGGCCAGCCGGTGCTCGGGCGAGGTCATCAGCACCAGCTCCTCCTCCCAGGAGTCGAACACGGCCAGCCCCGCCGGCAGCTCGGCGCCGTCGAGCGCCAGGTAGGCCAGGTCGAGCTCGCGGGCGAGCAGCGCGTCGAGCAGCCCCGCCACCGGCGCGTCGCGGACCGAGATCTGGATGCCCGGCCGCAGGCGGTGGAAGGCGGCCAGCTCGGCCGGCAGGTCGACGCTGGTGAGGGTCTGGATGGTGCCGATCGCCACCCGGCCGGTGGCCAGCCCGGACACCGCGGACACGGCGTCGGCGGCCGCCGCGGCGTCGGCCAGCAGCGCCCGCGCGGCCGGCAGGAAGGCGTGCCCGGCCGGGGTCAGCACCGGCCGCCGCCCGGTGCGCTCGAACAGGTCGGCGCCGAGCTCCCGTTCGAGCTTGCGGATGGACGTGCTGAGCGCCGACTGCACGATCAGCTCGGCCCGCGCGGCGGCGGTGAAGCTGCCATGGGTGGTGACGGCGACGAAGTGGCGGAGCTGACGCAGTTCCATCCATCTACGATAGCGATGGCAGCCAGCGAGACGATGTGTTGGATCGATCAGTGCCTGCCAGGACATCCTGGTCCGCATGGAACGACACGTCCCCGCCCTGTGGTCGGCCGCCTACTGCTCCCGCCGTCCCGCCCCGGTCCGGCTCGCCGGGCGGGGGCTGCTCAAGCTCCTCGACTTCGTCCGGGCGCTCGCCCTGGCCGACCACCGCACGTTCGTCTCGCACTGAACGGGGCTCAGCCCGTGTTCTCGCGGTGCCGCAGCAGCAGCAGCGCGATGTCGTCGGTGTGCGGGGCGTGGTCGAGCAGCGTCCCGGCGACCTGCTGGAGCTGCTCGCGCGGGGCGCTGGTCAGGTACGCCGCCAGCGTCCCGATGGCCTCGTCCAGGTCCACGCCCGGCGCCTCGACCAGCCCGTCGGTGTAGAGGGCCAGGACGGCGCCCGGCGGGAACGGCACCTCCACCGTGGCGTACTCGGCGTCGGCGTCGATGCCGAGCAGCAGGCCCGCCGGGATGTCGATGATCTCGGCCGGCATGTTGGGCGGGCGCAGCAGCGGCAGCGGATGACCGGCGTTGGCCGCCCGCAGCGTGCGCAGGCGCAGGTCGAAGTAGATGAGCAGGCAGCTGGTGAACAGGTCGGTGTCCAGGTCCATGAGCAGCCGGTTGGTGTGCTGGAGCACGTCCCCGGGGCTGGCCCCGACGGCGGCGTGGGCGTGGATGGCGGTGCGCACCTGGCCCATGAGCGCCGCGGCCGTCATGTTGTGCCCCTGGACGTCCCCGATGACGGCCGCGGCGGTGGTCTCGTTGAGCCGGATCAGGTCGTAGAAGTCGCCGCCGATGCCGACGCCGCGGGTCGCGGGCACGTACCGGGCGGCCACCTCCAGGCCCGGCATGTCGGGCAGGCTGCCGGGCAGCAGCGAGGTCTGCAGGCTGTGGGCCAGCCGGTCCTTGGTGTCGTAGAGCAGCGCCCGGTCCAGGGCCTGGCCCATCAGCCCGGCCAGCGTGGTCAGCGTCGCGCACTGCTCGGCGGTGAACGGCCGCGGGTGGTCGAAGGCCAGCAGGCAGACGCCGAAGGTGTCGTCGGAGACGGTCAGCGGCAGGAAGGCCCAGGCGGCCATCCCGTCGTCCTGGGCGGCGTCGGGGAAGGCCCGGTTCAGCTCGGCCCGGTCGGCGAAGAAGGCGGCCTCGCCGGTGCGGACGACCTGCTCGGCGGGGCTGGGCGCGGCCAGTGACTGGCCGTCGAACCGCTCCAGCACCTCGGGGACGTAGCCGTGCGAGCCGACGATCCGCATCCGGCCGCTCTCCGCCCTCATGATCGCCATGGCCTGCGCCCTGAACACCGGCATGACGTGCTCGGCGATGAGATCGACCACCTCCCGGACGTTCAGCGCCCGGGTCATCGCCGAGGCCATGTGCAGGAAGTTGTAGAAGACGTCGGCCCGCGGCAGCCCCGCGTTGTCCGGCATGAAGGCGCGCGCGGGCCGCTGCGCGCACAGGTCGGCGCCCGAGGGGGTGATGCGCAGGCTCAGGCCCGTCGGGTCCGGGTGCAGGACGAACTCCAGCTCGTGGCCGTCCGGCCGGCGGGCCGAGCAGGAGGCGACCCGCTGGCCGACCACCGCCGCCCGGCAGCGGTCCTGGAAGGCCGGGTCCTTCAGCCACGTCGCCGTCTCCCACAGCGGCGTGCCCAGCAGCTCCGAGACGGTGGTGCCGAGCAGGTCGGCGGCGGCGGGGCTGGCGAAGGTGACGACGCCGTCCAGGTCGAGCGCGACGGAGCCGTCCCGCAGCCGGTCCAGGTAGCCGGCCGCGGCCACGGCCTCGTACGGGTCGGGCATCGGCGGCGGCACCGGGGTCAGCACCCGCGGCTCGCCGCCGGGACGCAGCGGACATCCGCTGTCGGCGGCCTGCTCCAGGACGGCCGCCAGGCGCTCGCTCGTGGCGGCGATGACGTCCTGCTCCGGCCCGCTCAGCTCGGCCGGCCGCCCGTCCGGCCAGAGCAGGATCCACGAGCCCCACATGCGGGAGTCGCTGTGCAGGGGTGCGGCGGCCGAGGCGAAGGCGTACGGGAAGGCCAGGGCCGTGCCCGGGAAGCGGCGGGCCAGCTCCTGCGCGGTCGGCACCCACACCAGCCGCCCCTGGCGGACGGCGGCGGCCACGGGCGCCCCGCCGTCCAGCCGGACGGTGGTCCACGGCCTGACGAGCTGCGCGGGCAGCCCGATCTCCGCCTCCATCACCAGGACCTGCGGGGAGCCGGTCAGCAGGTACACCGCGCCGATGTGCGCGCCGGTGTCACGGGCGGCCTGGGCGAGCTGCTCGTCCAGCGCCGAGGTGTACGGCAGGGTCCCCTCGTCGGCGTGGCCGCCCACGGACTACCTCGTTCCGTGCTGCGCTGACGTCGGCGCCGCGTCCCGTTGATCGCCCATAGGACAACTGTAGATATCCGTATTGGGGGTGAAGCTCACCGTTGCCGGATTCTGGTGAAGAGGAGGGACGAATATGAGCTTTGCGGCGGGCGACGGTCGGGTGGGGCCAATTGGCCGGAACGTGACAAAGCGACGGGGTTCTCGGCCAGTTGATCGCTGTCTACACTCCGGTTCGGACGCCAACCCACCCCGCCCACGGGGAGGGGAGGCGGTCCCGCTCGTCACCCGCCGGGGAGGGTCATCGATCTCTCCGGCATGCGCGCGTGGGGGTGACATGACGTCCTCGGCCGGGGCGGCGGGTTCGTGCAGCTCCTCGGCCAGGAGGTCTTTGTGTTGTCCCGTTCGTTCTCATCCCGTTTACGCCGGTTGACATCGTTAGCCGTCGGGCTCGGTGTCGTGCTGACCATGAGCCCGGCCGTGGCGCGGGCCACGCCGGCCCCGCCCGGCAAATGGCGGTCGGTGCCGCTCACCGGCGCCGAGGTGGTCGAAGGCGCCAAGTCCTCCACCGGCAAGCTCGCCAGGAGCGACGCGGCGCTGCTGAAGGTCACCTCGCCCGCGCCGGTCAACGTCATGGTCAAGCTGGACTACGACTCCCTGGCCGCCTACCAGGGCGGGCTGGCCGGACTGCCGGCCACCAGCCCCGCCGTCACCGGCAAGGCCCTCGACACCAGAAGCGCCGAGGCCAGGAAGTACGGCACCCACATCCAGGACGTCGAGAACGCCTTCCTGGGCGAGCTGGCCAAGAAGATCCCCGGAGCCGTCGTCGGCCAGCGGGTCAGGACCGTCTACGGCGGCATCGCCCTGCGCGTCCCGGGCAACAAGGTGGCCGACGTGCTGCGCCTGCCCGGCGCGGTCGCCGTCCAGGAGGACAGGCCCCAGCAGCTGCTGACCGACTCCAGCCCCGAGTTCATCGGCGCCGACACCATCTACGGCAAGCTCGGCGGCAGCTCCTCCGCGGGTAAGGGCGTGATCGTCGGCGTGCTCGACACCGGCGCCTGGCCCGAGCACCCGTCGTTCGCCGCCGCCCCCGGCCTGCCCGCCCCCGGGCCCACCAAGGACGGCACGCCGCGCGTGTGCAACTTCGGCGACAACCCGCTGACCCCCGCCAGCGACCCGTTCACCTGCAACAACAAGCTGATCGGCGGGCAGCCGTTCATGGAGACCTACAACGCCGTCTACGGCGGCGAGGTCTACGGCGACAGCGCCCGCGACTCCAACGGGCACGGCACCCACACCGCCAGCACCTCCGCGGGCGGCCCGGTAGCCGACGCGAACCCGCTGGGCATCAGCCGCGGCCCGATCCACGGCATCGCCCCGGCCGCCGAGGTGTCGGTCTACAAGGTGTGCGGCGCGCAGGGCTGCTTCCCCTCCGACTCGGCGCAGGCCGTGGCGCGGGCCGTGCTGGACGGCGTACGCGTGATCAACTTCTCGGTCTCCGGCGGCAGCGACCCCTACAGCGACCCGGTCGAGCTGGCCTTCCTCGACGCCTACGCGGCCGGCGTGCTGGTCTCGGCCTCGGCCGGCAACTCCGGCCCCGGCGCCGGCACCACCGACCACCGCGGCCCCTGGGTGACGACGGTGGCCGCCTCCTCGCAGTCCAGGACGTTCCAGTCCACGGTCACGCTGTCCGGCGGCGGCGCCACGGCGACGATCAAGGGCGCGTCCATCACCGCGGGCCTGGCCTCGCCGCTGCCCGTCGTCCTGGCCTCCGCGCCGCCGTACTCGCGGCCGGCGTGCGACGTCCCGGCCCCTCCCGGGCTGTTCAGCGGCAAGATCGTCGCCTGTGAGCGCACCCCCAACCGCGTGCTGAAGAGCTTCAATGTCAGGCAGGGCGGCGCGGCCGGGATGATCCTCTACAACACCTTCCCGTTCGACGTCTTCACCGACGCCCACTGGCTGCCGTCCGTGCACGTGGACAAGCCCGAGGCCGACACCCTGCTGGCCTTCCTCGCCGCCCACCCCGGCGCCACCGCCTCCTTCACGCAGGGCGCCAAGTCCACCTGGCAGGGCGACGCGATGGCGCACTTCTCCTCGCGCGGCCCCGGCGGCGACTTCCTCAAGCCGGACGTCACCGCGCCCGGCCAGCACATCATGGCGGGCATGACGCCGACCCCCGAGTCGCCGCTGGAAGGCCCGCCCGGCAACCTCTACCAGGTCATCTCCGGCACCTCGATGTCCGCGCCGCACGTGACGGGCTCGGCGGCGCTGGTGTTCGCCCTGCACCCCACCTGGACGCCCGGCCAGGTCAAGTCGGCCCTGGAGACCACGGCCAGGACCGCGGTCACCAAGCAGGACAGGACCACCGCGGCCGACCCGTTCGACATGGGCGGCGGGCGCATCGACCTGACCAAGGCCGGTGACCCCGGACTGACCCTGGACCAGGACGCCGCCGGCTTCGTCGCCTCGGCCACCGACCCCGTCAACCGGATCGACCTCAACCTGCCCTCGGTGAACGCGCCCACCATGCCCGGCGTCATCACCGCCAAGCGCACCGTCACCAACACCACCGGCTCGTCGCTCACCTTCACCGCCTCCGGCACCACCGTGAGCGGAGCCGCCGTCGCCGTGCTGCCGCCGCTGTTCACCGTCGCGCCCGGCAAGAGCGCCAAGCTGAGCATCGTCGTCACCGCGCCGGAACTGCCCGAGGGCCAGTACTTCGGCCAGGTCAACCTCAAGCAGGTCGGCGGCTCGCGCGCGCTGCACCTGCCGGTGGCCTTCTACCGCAAGCAGGGCGCGGTGCCGGTCGAGCAGACCTGCGCCCCGGACACCATCGCCAGGAACACCGGCGAGTCGACCTGCACCGTCACCGTGCGCAACACCACCTACGAGGACGCCGAGGTGACCGCGCTCAGCACCCTGGACGCCCGCCTGCGCCTCAACAGCGTCACGGGCGCGACCAAGGTCGGCACCCAGGTCGCCACCACCAAGGCGACGCTGGCCGCCACCCAGCCCGCCCGGCCGGCCATCGCGCCCGGCGCCGGACCGGCCGGCTACATCCCGCTGGACGCCTTCGGCGTCACGCCCACCCCGATCGGCGACGAGCAGGCGCTCAACTTCACCGTGCCCGCCTTCCAGTTCGCCGGACGAAGTTACACCCGGCTCGGCGTCACCTCCGACGGCTACAGCGTCGCGGGCGGGGCCACCGGCGATGACGTCTCAGCGACGCCGCAGACGCTGCCCGACCCGGCGCGGCCCAACGGCGTGCTCGCCCCGTACTGGACCGACCTGGACGGCACCGCCGCGCCGGGCGTCCTGGCCACGATCCTGACCGACGGGGTCAACGACTGGCTGGTGGTGGAGTGGCGGCTGAACCTCTACGGCACCACCGACCTGAAGGTCTTCCAGCAGTGGATCGGGCTCAACGGCGTGGAGGACATCAGCTACGCCTACGACCCGGGCAACCTGCCCGGCTCGCCGCCCGCCGCCTACGGCCTGACGGTCGGCGCCGAGAACGCCGAGGGCAGCGCCGGCGCCCAGATCTCCGGGCCGCCCACCCAGGATCTGGTCGTCACCAGCACGCCGGGCGCGCCCGGCGGCAGCCTGACGTACTCGATGAAGGTCAAGGGGGTCAGCGCGGGGGTCGGCAAGATCACGACCGCCACCTCGACCCCGCAGGTCAAGGGGATCACCGTCGAAGTGGACAAGATCACCGTCCAGTGAGCCCGCCGGTGGCCGCGGGCGGCGCACCCGCCCGCGGCCACCGCGGCACGGCTTCCGAGCTCCCTCAGAGCTCGGCCCGGTGCTGCTCGGCGGGGTCGGTGTGCTGCTCGCCATGCACGTGATCGGCGCCCTCAGGCGGTCGCCGCCGGGCTCAACCCGACGTTCCCGGACGCCCTCGGCCCCCAGGCGCGGCTGTCGGCGCCGCTGCCGAGGATGGCCGCGCAGGTCGTGCCGGCCGTGGGGGCGACCCGGAGCCGTCGTGGCGGCGCTCAGGCTCGCCGGACTGCTCCGCCGGCCTGCGCGCTCCTGACGTCTCCTAGTGGGCGGCCTCGTACTTCTCGACCACCGAGGCCGCGATCCGGCCGCGCTCGCTGACGGGCAGGCCGTTGGCCTTGGCCCACTGCCGGATCTCCGAAGACTTCTCCCGGCTCAACGCGCGGCTGCCGGTGACGGCCGCCCGGCGCCCGCGCCCACCGCGATCCACGCGAACAGGACGGGCCTTCACGATGAAGGGCGCCAGTGCTTTCCGCAGCGCGTCCGCCTTCTCCTCATGAAGGTCAATCTCGTAGCTGCTGCCATCGAGTGCAAAGACGACGGTCTCATGAGCCTCCCCACCGTCTACATCGTCGATGAGAATCTCTTGAATCTGCTTAGCCATGGTGGCACTCCATGCTCGATACGGTTGTTGCGTACTGTAGCGCCCTTCAGTAGCGTGCGGGCAACTTACCTCGGCCCGGCGCCGGTGAACGCGCAGAACTCGCCGGGCACACCGCCTGTCAAAGGCATTTCAAACGCGCCCGGAACCGCGCGTGCCCGGGGTGTCCCGGCGGCCGCCTTGCGTATCTCACCTGGGAATGCCCGCGTCATGTTCCAGGTCGCGGGGCGGGCGGGCGGTCGCGGCGGGCCCGAGGCCGCCCGGCGCGCGCACCCGCGCGGGGCGGCAACGGGAAGGCGGCGGCCGCGGCGGCGGGCATCTTATCGAAGATGAATTCAAAGGTGTGCTTCAATGTGTCGGCGCCGCACCGGCGTGCGCGCCGCCGTCGCTTCCCGGCTTCGGCACACGGTTTTCCGGCGTCCCGCGAGCTGTGCGCCGGCCGGGCCCTATGGCGTCAACTCCGGGCAAGGCGCAGAAGTGCAAGTGCGAATGCGACGGGCCCGGCCGTCTTCCGCCCCTTTTGTTTCTGACCGATTTATCGGGCGGGGCGGCCGAACCACTCCGTGACCCGGCGGAGGGCGGCGTCCGGGCCGTCGAGGTCGAGCAGGAGCTCGGGGGCGGCGAGCGCGGCCACCTCCTCGAAGGCGTCCTGATGACAGGTCAGCCGCCAGCCGGGCCAGCGCTCGGCCGGCCGCGACGGGGGCAGCGAGCAGTCCAGGGACCACCAGTCGAGCGTGCGGGCGGCGGCGTCGAGGTACACGCCGTTCCAGGGCGCGGCCTCCAGCACCGCGAAGGGCGTCGCCTGCTCCTGGGGGCTCAGCAGGGCGGCGGGGCCGGCGAGCAGCACGCGGGCCAGGCCGGCGCACCACCAGCCGGCGAACGACAGCCGCCCGGCGGTGTCCCGTACGGCCACAAGGGTGTCGGCGACCACCGACAGGTCGTCGTCCTCGGCCGGGCCCTGACCCCATTGCGGCGGCAGCGGCGCCGGCGGGTCGTCGAGGCCGGCGACGGTGTCGTAGCCCAGCCCGAGATGCTCCATGACCTCGTGGAGGCCGCGGGCCGCCCACCTCACCGTCCAGCCGGGCCACCGCGCGGCGAGCAGGCCCAGCCACGCCCGGATCTCCGGCACCGACGTGCGCCACACGGGCCCGCGGATCTCCAGGGAGCAGTGGACCAGCAGCAGGCGGCGGGGCACGTCCAGCACGGCCACGGCCTGCCAGCGCACCGCGTCGCCCCAGCCGAGGGCGTGGCCGTGCTCCTGCTCGCGCACGAAGGCGGCCAGCCGCTCGGGGCCGCGCAGCAGGTCGCCGTGGAAGGTGCCCGCGCCGCCCCGGCGTGACCAGACCCGATGGCCGCCCGCGTCGACGATCACGTAGTGCGCGTGCGCGGTGCCCATGCCGCCCAACCTAGCCCGCGCCCGGCGGGGGCGGACTCCGGCTGATCCGCAACGGCTCCGCAACGGCTCCGTGGCAGCTCCGTGGCAGCTCCGTGGCGGGGACGGGCCGGGACCCCGCGACAATGGAGCGATGCGCTACCTGGATGCGGCGGACCCGCTGGCGGTGTCGGCGGCGGCGGCCGTGCGGCTGGGCGACCTCGACGGCGTACGCCGTCTGCTGGCCGGGCATCCCGGGCTGGCCCGCGTCCGGCTGGGCGAGGCGGGCGGGGTGTCCAGGACCCTCCTGCACGTCCTCACCGACTGGCCGGGCCACGTGCCGCGCGGTCCCGCCCTGGTACGGGAGCTGGTGGCGGCCGGGGCCGAGGTGGACGCCCGCTTCGCCGGCCCGCACGCCGAGACGCCGCTGATGTGGGCCGCGAGCTGCGACGACGTCCCCGTGCTGGACGCCCTGCTGGACGCCGGAGCCGACGTCGAGGCCACCGGCGCGGTGATCGGCGGCGGCACGGCGCTCTCGGACGCGTGCGCCTTCGCCCAGTGGGACGCCGCCCGCCGCCTCGTCGAGCGCGGCGCGTCCGCCCGGTTGTGGGAGGCCGCCGCCCTCGGGCTCATGGACCGGGTCGCGGCGGCGTTCGAGGCCGGGACGCCGTCGCGGGCAGAGGTGACCGAGGGGCTGTGGGCCGCCTGCCACGGCGGGCAGTCGCAGGCCGCGGCGTTCCTCCTGGAACGCGGCGGCGACCTCGGCTGGGTCGGCTACGACGACCTCACCCCGCTGGACGCCGCCCGCCGCGCCGGCGCCGACGACCTGGCATCCTGGCTCGCAGCACACGGCGCCCGCCCAGGCCCCCGGCACCCCGCAGGCTGACCCCCGCACAAGCGCCGGCACCCCGCCGGCCGACCCCGCCCAGGCGCGGGCATCTTGCCGGCTGACCCCCGCTCAGGCTCCGGCACTCGGCAGGCTGCCCCCCGCTAAGGCCCTGCACCCCGTCGGCCGGTCCCCGCTCAGGGCCTCGCGTCGCGGGCGGTCTCGGTGGCGCGGGTGAGGAGGGCGCGGCGTTCCTGGTCGCTGTGGGCGACGGCGGCGGCCCGCCGGAACAGCGCCGCCGCGCGCGCCGGGTCGCCGTCGCGGGCGGTGAGGTCGGCCTCGGCGGCGATGGCCAGCGGATGGCCGTCGAGCTCGGCGCGGGAGCGCTCCAGCAGCGCGAGCCCGGCCCGCGGCCCGTGGGCGTACCCGTGCGCGACGGCCCGGTTCAGCTCCACCACGGGCGTGGGGTGGAGCAGGGCCAGCTCGTCGTAGCAGCGAGCGATCCGCGACCAGTCGGTGCCGGGCAGCGAGGACGCCGTGGCGTGGCAGGCAGCGATGCGGGCCTGCAACCCGTACGGGCCGCCGCCCTCGACGGCGGCCAGCAGGGCGAGCCCCTCGCCGATCGCCGCCCGGTCCCAGCGGGAGCGGTCCTGCCGGTCGAGGGGCACCAGGTCGCCGGCGGCGTCGCGGCGGGCGTCCCGGCGGGAGTGCTGCAGCAGGAACAGCGCCAGCAGCGCCGTCACCTCCTCCTGTTCCGGCATGAGCCGCCGCAGCAGCCGCGCCAGCCGGATCGCCTCCTCGGCGAACGCGGGTTCGCCGCCGGCGTCGTAGCCTTGCGTGAACAGCAGGTAGAGGACGGCCAGCACCCCGGGCAGCCGCTCGGCCAGCGCCGCCCCCTGCGGCACCCGGTACGGGATGCCCGCCTCGGCGATCTTCCGCTTGGCCCTGGTCAGCCGCCGGGTCATCGCCGACTCGGTGACCAGGAAGGCGCGCGCGAGGTCGGCAGTGGGCACGCCACAGACCGTCCGCAGCGTCAGCGCCACCCGCGACTCCAGCGCCAGCGCCGGATGGCAGCACGTGAAGACGAGCCGCAGCCGGTCGTCCACGACCTCCTCCTCCCGCCCGTCGCCGGGCCCGTCCTGGACGGTCAGGGCGAGCGCCGCCAGCTCGGCCAGCTTGCGGCGCTCGATCGAGACGCGGCGCAGCGCGTCGATCGCGCGGTTGCGCGCCACCGTCATGAGCCAGCCGCCCGGGTTGGACGGCACGCCCTCCTCCGGCCACCGCCGCACGGCCAGCGCCAGCGCCTCCTGGGCGCAGTCCTCGGCGAGGGTCCAGTCGCCGGTGACCCGGATGAGGGCGGCGACGATCCGCGGGTACGCCTCCGCCGCCGCCTCCTCCAGGCGCCCTCTCACTGCTCGAAGTCGGCGAACGGCCGCAGCTCCAGCCGTCCGTGCCTGGCCATCGGGTGGCTGCGGGCGACCTCGACCGCCTCGTCGAGGTCGGCGCATTCGAGCAGGTCGAAGCCCACGATCACCTCCTTGGTCTCGGCGAACGGCCCGTCGGACAGGACCAGCTCGCCGCCGCGCACCCGCACGGTGGTCGCGGCCGACTCCGGCGCCAGCACCGCGCCGCGCACCCGCCGCCCGCGGGCGTCGTTCTCGGCCACCCACGCCTCGACGTCGGGCAGGTTCTCCTGGTCGGTGTCGGGCGCGGTGTCGGTGCAGACGAACATCATGTACTTCATCTCGTGCTCCTCGGTCGGACGGCGTCTCACCATGGTGACGAACGGGACCGACGGAACCGGACGGCGTCCCCCGAAAAATCTTTCGCGGCGACGGAGAAGGGTCAGGCCGACACTGCGCGGCGCGCGTCCAGGCGGCCGGCCCGGGGACGGGCCCGCAGGTCGAGGGTGAGCAACGAGCCGAGCCCGGTCTGCTCGAGCACGACCTCGTCGCAGAGCTGCTGGATGACCCACAGGCCGTACCCGTGGGAGGCGGTCGGGTCGAGGCGGGCCGAGGCCAGGTGCTCGTGGGTGAGCCGGCCGGCGACGTCGAGGATCTCCACAACCACGCCGTCGGCGTCGCCGCGGGAGGTCACCATGCCCGTCCGGCCGCCGTGGTCCAGCACGTTGGTGACCGCCTCGTTGACGGCCACCACCAGGTCCTCCAGCCGGTCGGCGGACAGCCCGCAGTGGCGGCCGTGGACGCGGATCAGGTCCCTGATGAGGGCAAGGTCAGTGCTGATGGGGCACTGGAGCTCGAACTGAAGGGTCATGATCGTCTCGCGTGGCGGGGTCGGATGGGGTGGCGGGCCAGTCTCCAGCTTTCCCACCGGCGGCCACTCAAACGTGTACCGCCGTCGTTCGCAAGTCGGCGGCATGAGGGACGCAGGACCGGGTAGCGCCATAAGTGCAGAAACTTCCGGCACGCCCACGGTCCCCAGACGAACCCGGAGGCTGACGAATGCGGCACGGCGACGGCGACCAGAGCACGGGCATCGACCATCGCAAGGGGAGCGGCCAGGTCACGGGAAGCGGCGGGCTGGGCAGGGCCGCGCTGTGGCCGGCCTCGGTGCTGACCGCGGCGGTGACCGCCGACCTGCTGCGGCGCAGGTTCGCGCCGGCCCGGCTGCGGCTGGCGGAGGCCGCGAGCGAGCTGCTCGAACGTACAGGCGTGCGCCCCGCCAGGCCGCGCCTCACCGACCGGGAGCGGCTGGACCGCCAGTTGCTGACCTGGCGGCAGGCCCACCCGGAGACCGGGTGGCCCACCGGCCGCATGGGCCCGGCCGGGACCGGCGGCGGCTGACCCGGCGTCCCCGCGAGGTCCGCCCTGTCAGCCGGGGCCCGTAGGGTCTGCGGGCGGTCCGGGTCAGGTGGGCCCGTTGGATCTGCGGGCGGTCCGGGTCAGGTGGGGCCGGCGGCGCTCCGGCGGGCCGTCTCGGCGATCGCCCGGAGCGCGTCGAGGTGCCCGGCCAGCGCGCGGCGGCCCTCCTGGGTCAGCGAGAGCCACGTGCGGGGGCGCTTGCCGACATACCCCTTGCGCACGTGCACGTAGCCGGCCTCCTGAAGGGCGGAGACGATCCGGCTGACACTGGCGTCGGAGATCTCGGCGTAGTCGCGGACCGCGGCGAACTCCGCCTCCAGCGCGCCCGACAGGAACGCCATGACGGTCAGCCGGGTGGGGTGCTGGATGACCTCGTCCAGCCGGGGGTCAGCGGTCATGGCCGTCGCGTGCCGTGACCGCCCACAGCGCGGCCCCGCCCAGCACGGCGGCGCACGCCGCGCCCGCGCCCTGCCCGAACGGGACGGCGGCGAGCCAGCCCAGACCGTAGGCGGCGGCGGGAACGAGCTGGTTCATCAGCCGGCGGGGGAGCGGGCCGCCCGGCATGGTGACGACCCCGCCGCGGCTGACCACCGCCGCGTGCACGGCCAGGAAGGCCACCAGGGCCACGATTCCCGCCGCCAGCACCGGGACCCGCTGCGCCCAGGGCCCGGTCAGCAGCCCGAAACCGGCCGCGAACAGCAGCCCGCGCGCCGGGGCGAACCAGCCGGGGGCGGCCGGCCGCGAACGGGCCGCCGCCCGCGCCGCCTCGGCCGCCAGCAACGCCTGACGGGCGGCGTGGGCGTCGACGTGATCGCGCATCGGACCTCCTCGGTAGAAGTATTTTCACCGTAGCATCTACTTTTGCCTCGCAAAAGTACTTCCGACGCCGCCCGGCCATGACGTGTGCCGCGACCGCGGCCCGGCCGGTCCGCCGCCGCGCCTACGCCTGGCCCGTGTGCAGGTGGGAGCGCTCGCCGTCGTGGTCGAAGATGGTGAGCAGCTCCACCGGCCCGTCGTGGGCGCCGACGGCGTGCGGGGTCATGGTCGAGAACTCGGCCGCGTCGCCCGCCGGCACCAGGACGGTCCGCTCGCCCAGCAGCAGGCGGGCCGTCCCGGACAGGACGGTGAACCACTCGCGGCCGGGATGCGCCTGCGGTTCCAGCGGCCGGTCGGGGGTGATGCGCATCTTGGCCACCGTGACGCCGTGCAGCGAACGTTCCCGCGACAACAGCCACACGGTCATCCCCGGGTGGTCGCAGGGCAGCGGCCGGATCACCACGTCGTCGTCCTCGGTGGACTCGACGAGCTGGTCGAGCGTCGTGCCGAGAGCCCGCGCGATGGGCACGAGCTGGTCGAGGGCGATCCGGCGGTGGCCGGTCTCGATGCGGCTCAGGTTGGACGGGCTCAGCCGGCACCGCGCGGCCAGGGCGTCGAGCGACCAGCCCCGGGCCAGCCGCAGGCCGCGGATGCGCCGCCGGACGACGGCGTCCAGGTCGACTTCTTGCGTCATAGGCAAGAGTGTATGCCGCACACGCAGGAGCCCCCTACGGTGAAGGCATGGAAGCACATCACCACCACGGACTCCGCCACGGCGACGAATCAGCCCTGGCGGACCTGCTCGACCTGGACGCCGAAGTGCTCGGGCCGTTCCTGGACGAGCTGACCGCCTGGGTCGGCGAGCAGACCGGCCGCGCCCCGCGCACGGTCGCCGACCTGGGCGCCGGCACCGGAACCGGCACGCTGGCCCTGGCCCGGCGGTTCCCCGCCGCCGAGGTCGTCGCGGTCGACCGGTCGCCGGTCATGCTCGACCGCCTGCGCGCGGCGGCGCGCGGCCAGGGGCTGGGGGAGCGGGTGCGCGTGCTTCAGGCCGACCTGGACGCGGCCCTGCCGCCGATCGGCACGCCCGACCTGGTGTGGGCCGCGGCATCGCTGCACCACGTCGAGGACCCGGCGCGGCTGCTGCGCGAGGTCCACGCCGCGCTGCGCCCCGGCGGGCTGCTGGCGGTCGTCGAGATGGACGGCATGCCGCGCCTCCTGCCCGACGAGGCCGGGGCGGCGCTGGAGGCGCGCTGCCGGGAGGCGCTGGCGGGCAGCGGCCCGGACCCGTACCCGGACTGGGGGCCGGTCCTGGCGGCGGCCGGGTTCGAGGTGGCCGCGCGGCACGACTTCCCGATCGAGGTGCGCCCGGCGCCGCCGGGGGCCGTCCGCTACGCGCGGGCGGTGCTGGGCGGCTACCGGTCGCGGCTCGCCGGGCACGTGGCCGCCGATGACCTGGCCGCCCTCGACCGGCTGCTCTCCGCCGGCTCGCCGGAGTCCCTCGACCGCCGCGAGCTCGTCGTGCGCGGCACCCGGACCGCCTGGGCGGCCCGCCGTCCCTGACTCCGGGGGAGCCCGGGTGTTGCCAGGGGGACCGATACGTTGGGATGCGTGACGACTGCTCCTTTTGGCACCCCCCAGGTCGTTCGTCCCGAGGCGTCCAGGCTCGCCTGGCTGGACGCCCTGCGCGGCATCGGCGCGCTCGCCGTCGTGGGCGAGCACCTGACCACCTGGGCCATGCCCTGGCTGCGCCCGACCTTCTTCAACCTGGGCGTGTACGGCGTCCTGGTGTTCTTCCTGGTCAGCGGGTACATCATCCCGTCGTCACTGGAACGGCACGGCGACGTGCGGGCCTTCTGGATCGGCCGCGCCTTCCGCCTCTACCCGCTCTACCTCGCCGTCATCGCCGTGGTCCTGGCCCTGTCCTGGTGGATCCCGGTACGCGCCGAGGTGCCCAGGGACGCCTCCTCGGCCGCGGCGCACGCCACGATGCTGCTGGACGTCGTCGGCGTCGCCGGCGTGATGAACACGATGTGGACGCTCTCCTACGAGATGGTCTTCTACCTGATGGTCACCGCCCTGTTCGTGACCGGCGTCCGGGACCGGCGCGGCCTGGTCGCCGTCGCGTTCGGGGTGACCGCGGTCGTGGCGGGCCTCGCGCTGGGCGCGGCGCCGTTGACCGGCGGCTGGTTGTCGTGGGTGTCGTTCGCGGTGTTCGCCGCCGGGCTGGCCGGCGTCGTCTCCGGCCGGCTGCGCAACCTGGCGGCGTGCGCGCTCGGCGTCATGGCCCTGGCCCTGCTGCTGCTGAGCAGCCGCGTCCCGTGGTTCGGGGCGGCGATCCTCGCGGTCATGTTCACCGGCACGGCGATCCGCCGGTGGGAGAGCGGCCAGGGGTCGTTGTGGCCGGTGGCCCTGGCCGCCTCGCTGGTGACGGTCGCCCCCGTCCGGGCGCTCAGCGCCGGGTGGTGGTGGGTGCAGCCGGACGTGTGGGGCACGACCGTCGCCCTGGCCGGGCTCACGTTCGCGGCCGGTCTGGCCTGGCGGGCCCGCCGGGTGCCCGCCGTGCTCACCTGGCTCGGGCTGATGAGCTACTCCCTCTACCTGGTGCACCTGCCGGTGCTGCTCGTGGTGATGGAGGTGGCGGGGGAGATGCGCTGGTCGCCGCTGCCCCTGCAGGTCGGCGTCAGCGTGCTCTTCCTGGCTCTCGTGCTGCCGGGCAGCCGGCTGACCTACCGTTTCCTCGAACGCCCGATGCAGCGGCTCGGCCGCCGCCTGACCGCCTCCTAGGCGCTCCTACCGGCGCGGGTCCAGCACGAGCTTGCCGGTCGTACGCCGTTCCCTGAGCTCGGCGTGCACCTGCCGCACCTCCGACATCGGACGGTCCCCGCCCACGACCACCCGCAGCTCGCCCGCGATCACCTGCGCCGCCATCTCCGCGTACGCCCCGGCCAGGACGGCGGGCCGCTGGAAGGCGTTGAGCAGCCAGAAGCCGCTGACGGTCGCCGAACGGGGCTGGAGCGCGCGCGGCGAGACCGGCTGCGGCTCCACCCCGCCCGCCATCCCGTAGAAGGCGAGCCGGCCGAACGGCGCCAGCGCCGCCAGGCTCTGGTCGGTGACCCGGCCGCCGGTCATCTCCAGGACCACGTCCACGGGCTCGCCGCCGTTGGCCGCGCGCAGCGCCGCGGTGAGGTCGTCGGCGGCCGGGTCGACGGCGGCGTCCGCGCCCAGCGACAGGGCGAGCTCCCGCTTGGCGGGCGTGCTCGCCGTGGCGATCACCCGGCCCGCGCCCGCCGCCTTGGCGAGCTGCACCGCCAGCGAGCCGACGCCGCCCGCCGCCGCGTGCACGACCACGCTCTCCCCGGCCTGCACCCGGCCGGTGTGGCGGACCAGCCACCACGCGGTCAGCCCCTGGGCCAGCAGGGCCACCGCCGCGACGTCGTCGAGCTCCTCGGGCACCGGGAAGGCGGACGCCTCAGGGACCGCGGCCTTCTCGGCGTACCCGCCGCGCTCCAGCAGGGCGGCCAGGCGGCGGCCGTCGGCGGTCCTGCCGACGACCTCACCGCCCGGGACGACCGGCAGCGTGGTCGCCGCCAGGTAGGCGTTCTCGCGCATCAGCGTGTCGGCGAAGTTCACGCCGCAGCGCGAGACGTCCACGACGACCTGGCCGGGGCCGGGGCGCGGCTCGTCCACCTCCCGCACCCGCACGACCTCGGGACCGCCGAACTCGGTGATCTGCACGGCTCGCATGGCAACTCCAATGGAATCCAGTTTCAAATGGTACTGAGTACCATAAGGGACGCCGTCCGCAAGCGCTAGACTGGGCCCGTGACCGAGTCCTCCCTGCGCGCCCGCAAACGACGGCGAGCCCGCGACGAGATCATCGAGGCGGCCTACCAGCTCTTCGCCGAGCGCGGCTACGACGAGGTGACGGTCGCCGACATCGCCGAGCGCGCCGAGGTGGGCCGCACCACGTTCTTCCGCTACTTCGGCGACAAGCAGGAGGTCGTCTTCGCGGGGGAGCACGACTGGCTCGACGGCCTGGCCGCCCACCACCGCGAGCTGCGCGGCGACCGCCCGCCCGGCCTGGCCGAGGCGCTCGCCCAGGTGCGCGAGCTCACCCTCGCCCTGTGCGCCAGGGCCACCCTCGACCCCGTCCGCTACGTCCTGCGCGAACGGCTGATCGCCGGGCATCCCGAGCTCGGCGACCGCACGGCGCGCAAGCAGCGCCGCTTCGCCGAGACCATGACCGAGGTCCTGCGCGAGCACGGCGCCAGCCCCGAGACGGCGGCCCTGGCCCCGCAGCTCGCGCTGGCCTGCTACACCGCGGGCCGCGCCGTCGCCGGCGACGACCCGGCGGCGCTGGCCCCGAGCGTGGCCGCGGCCTTCGACCGGCTCGGCCTCCTCCCCCCCGCCCCCTGATCCGCCTGACCCGCCTGGCCCGTCCGTCCCCTGATCCGCCTGACCCGCCGCCCGGCCCCCTCGCGCCCGGCCCCCTCGCGCCCGGCTCAGCGCACGTGCACGCCGATCAGGCAGGTGTCGTCGTCGGTGTCGGAGTTGCAGTGGGTGAGCAGGTCGTCGAGCCGGTGGTCGAGGGTCGTGGCCGTCCGCGAGGCGACGGCCAGCAGCCGGTCCTGGGCGTGGCGCAGGTTGTGGTCGCGCCGCTCGATCAGGCCGTCGGTGTAGAGCAGCAGCGTGTCGTCGGCCTCCAGCTGCAGCCGGCCCTCCTCGTAGACGGCGTCGGCGAACGCGCCGAGCAGCGGCCCCTTGATCATCGGCAGCTCCGTGCCCTGCGCGCCGCGCAGCAGGATCGGCGGCAGGTGCCCGGCCCTGGCCCAGCGCAGGACGCGGGTGGCGGGGTCGTACAGGCCGCAGATCGCGGTCGCCGTCATGCGGTCGGCGAGGTGGCGGGCGACCAGGTTGAGCCAGGTCAGCAGCTGGGCCGGCCCGGCGCCGGTGGCGGCCAGGCCGCGCAGCGCGTTGCGCAGCACCACCATGCCCGTGGCGGCCGCGACGCCGTGCCCGGCCACGTCGCCCACCGACAGCAGGATGCACCCCGAAGGCAGGACGACCGCGTCGTACCAGTCGCCGCCGACCAGGTCCTCCTTCTGCGCCGGACGGTAGCGGACCGAGATGCGCAGCCCGAAGGAGTCCATGCGGCCGTGCGAGGGCGGCATGATGGCGTGCTGGAGCTGGAGGGCCAGGCGGTTGCGGGCGGCGGACTGCCGTTCGGTGTGGGCCAGCCTGTCGCGGGTCACGGCCAGCGCGACCTCCGTCCAGTGCTGGGGTGAGACGTCCTGGTAGGCCCCCCGCAGCGCGGTCAGCCGGCCGTCGGGGGCGAACACCGGCTCGGCCACCACGCGCAGATGGCGGGCCACCCCGTCGGGGCGTTCCAGCCGGAACGCCGTCGCGGCCGGCCGCCGGTGATGCAGCAGCGTGCGCAGGAAGAGGCCCACGGCCACCTCGTCGTCGCGGTGCACGTGGTCGCGCAGGCGCTCCAGCGGGACCGGCCGGGCGTCCGGCGGCAGGCCGTACAGGGAGAACATCTGGGCGTTCCACATGATCTCGCCGGTGAGCGCGTTCTCCTCGAAGCCGCCGATGCGGCCCAGACGCTGGGCGTGCTGGAGCAGGCGGGCCTGGTCGTCGTGGTCGCGCCGGACCAGCAGCACGCTTTCGCCGTGGCGGGTGATGCTCACCTCGGCCGTGGAGGCCGCGGTGAAGGGCATGTCGGCGGCGCGGAACGGCTCGCCGGTGGCGTGCACGTGCTCGATCGCGGCCAGCAGCTCCCCGGCCGCGAACGGGTACGCCTCCAGCAACAGCCCGCCCGCCCGCACCGCCGACGACCCGTTGGCGTGGTGGACGCGGAAGTCGGTGAGATGCCCCTGCGGGTCGAGGTGCGGCACCAGGACGAGCGCCGGGTCGGACATGGAGTCGGCCAGGGCGGCCAGCTCGGCCAGGGCGGCGCCGGCGCGCGCGGGCGGGCCGGGGGAGTTGAGAGTGAGGGCGCACAGGTCGGCCAGCGCCTCGATCTGCCGTTCCATCCTGGGCGTGGGCTCGGGACAGTCGCCCGGCCAGCAGATCTCCAGGACGCCGAGCACCCGCCCGCCCAGCCGGGCCAGCGCGGTGACGCGGCCGCCGGTCAGCTGGTGGCGGCCGATCGAGGGCGGCCCCTGCGGGGTGTGCCACAACGTGCGGCGTTCGAGCAGCGTGCTGGTGGCGGGCGTGACCAGGCCCGGCGGGACCTGCCGCCAGAGTCCGGCCTCCTCGGCGCTGAAGCCCGCCTGCCCGGCCAGCGTCAGCGACGTGTCCGGCCCGGCCGCCCACACCGCGACCGCCGTCGCGCCGATCGGCAGCAGGGCCGTCTCCAGCACGGCGTGGGCCGCCGCCTGCACGTCCGTGGCGCCGAGCGCGGCGCTCTCGGCCGTGCGCAGCCGCACCGCCGCCTCCGCGTGCCCGGCGGCCGGCTCCGGATCGCCGTCGAGCCCGGCGGCGCCGCTCAGGGACGCGTCGGCGATGGGGTCTCCGGCGGCCCGGTTGACGACGTCGGCCGCCAGCTCGACCGGCGAGCGCCCGGTCCGGGCCGCCAGCGTGGCGAGCTGGTCGGCGGCCTGCGCCGGGGCGCAGCGCAGGCGCTCGACCAGGATGCCCTTCGCCAGCTCGACCAGCGCGCGGTCGTCGGCGGCGCGGCGGACCTCGTGCAGCTCGGCGCGCAGGCGTTCGACGGTCGCGGCCAGCCTGGCCAGGCCCGTCTCCTCGGCTGAACTCCCCATGGCGCGACTCCTCACCGGGTCAGGCCGGATCCATCCAGTGCTGGATGCGTTCGATCAGCTGGTCGGCGTCGACCGGTTTGGTGACGTAGTCGCTGGCTCCGGCCGCCAGCGACTTCTCCTGGTCGCCTGGCATGGCCTTGGCCGTGACCGCGATGATCGGCAGGTCGGCGTAGCCGGGCATCTCGCGGATCGTCTCGATCGCCGTGTAGCCATCCATCTCGGGCATCATCACGTCCATCAGGATCAGGTCCGTCTCGGGGTGGGCCGTCAGCGTGTCGATGCCCTTGCGGCCGTTCTCGGCGTGCAGCACGTCGATGCCGTGGATCTCCAGCATGCTGGTCAGCGCGAACAGGTTGCGCGCGTCGTCGTCCACCACCAGGACCGTGCGCCCGGACAGCGTGTTGTCGATCTCCCGGCCCGACGCGGCCCCTACCGTCCGGGACCTGACCAGCGGCAGCACGTCGCCGGGCTGGTCGGCGGTCAGGTGCAGGGCGATGCGCTCGCGCAGCTCGTCGAGGCTGGACAGCAGCTCCAGCGGCCGGTCGCCGATGCGGGCCTCCTGCGACGGGCCGGAGCGCCAGTTGTTGTAGGCCAGCACCGGCACGCCGTGCAACGCCGGATCGCCGTCCATGGCCTCCAGCAGGCCGTAGGCGGCCCGGTCGGGCAGGTCGAGGTCGAGCACCACGCAGTGGCACGGCTCGGCGGCCAGCAGCCGCGCCGCCTCCTCCGCGTCCCTCGCCTCGACCACCTGGACGGTTCCGCCGAGCGGGTCGGGCGCCCCGGCCAGGCCGCTCACCACGCTCTCGGTCACCAGCGACAGCAGCCCATGCGGGCGCTCCTCGATCACCAGCAGCCGCCGCGGCTGACCGGCCACCGGCAGCGTGACGGCCGCGGGCGCGTGCCCCTCGGCCCCGGGCTGGGCGACCGGCAGGTACAGGGTGAACACGCTGCCCTGGCCCGGCGTGCTCTGGACGGTGATCGCGCCGCCCAGCAGGTAGGCGATCTCGCGGCTGATGGACAGGCCCAGGCCGGTGCCGCCGTACTTGCGGCTGGTCGTGCCGTCGGCCTGCTGGAACGCCCCGAAGATCACTTCGAGCTGTTGCTCGGGGATGCCGATGCCGGTGTCCACGACGCGCAGGGCGATGGCGGGGGCGTGCGGGCGCACCGCGGCGGGCAGCTCGCCGTGCGCGGCCGGCTCGATGCGCAGCTCGACGCCGCCGGTCTCGGTGAACTTGACCGCGTTCGACAGCAGGTTGCGCAGTATCTGGCGCAGCCGCGAGTCGTCGGTGAGCAGGTCGGCGGGCACGCCCGGCCCGGTGGTGATCCGGAAGTCGAGGCTCTTCTGCGACGTCATCGGCCGGAACGTGGCCTCGACGTAGTCGAGGAGCTGCCGCAACGGCACCCATTCGGGGTTGATGTCCATCTTGCCCGCCTCGACCTTGGACAGGTCGAGGATGTCGTTGATCAGCTGGAGCAGGTCCGAGCCCGCGGAATGGATGATCCCGGCGTACTCCACCTGCTTGGGCGTCAGGTTGCGCGTGTGGTTCTGGGCCAGCAGCTGGGCCAGGATGAGCAGCGAGTTGAGCGGCGTGCGCAGCTCGTGGCTCATGTTCGCCAGGAACTCGCTCTTGTACGTCGAGGCCAGCGTCAGCTGGTGGGCGCGGTCCTCCAGCTCCTGCCTGGCCTGCTCGATCTCCAGGTTCTTGGTCTCGATGTCCTGGTTCTGGCGGGCCAGCAGCGTGGCCTTCTCCTCCAGCTCGGCGTTGGAGCGCTGCAGCTCCTCCTGCTGCTGCTGCAACTCCTCCGACCGGGCCTGCAGCTCGACGGCTAGCCGCTGCGACTCCTTGAGCAGCTCGTCGGTGCGGGCGTTGGCCACGATCGTGTTCAGGTTGACGCCGATCGTCTCCATGAGCTGGTCGAGGAAGGCCCGGTGGACCGGCGTGAACGCCTGCACCGAGGCCAGCTCGATCACGCCGAGCACCTGCTCCTCGACCACGATCGGCAACACGATCACCGAACTCGGATCGGTCCTGCCGAGCCCCGAGGAGATCGTGATGTAACCGGGCGGGACGTCGGCCATCGTGATCGTCCTGCGGCTGCGGGCGGCCTGGCCAACCAGCGCCTCGCCGAGCCGGAACCGGGTCGGCCTGCCGGGGTCGGCCGGGTAGCCGTAGGCGCTGATGAGCCGGAGCTCGTTCTCCTCCGCCGAGAAGAACGCGCCGTACTGGGCGCCGACCAGCGGGGCCAGCTCGTTCATCACCAGCTCGGCGACGGCCGCCAGGTCCCGGTGCCCCTGCATCAGCCCCGACATGCGGGCCAGGTTGGACTTGAGCCAGTCCTTCTCCTCGTTGGCGCTGGTCGTCTCGCGCAGCGACTTCACCATCGAGTTGATGTTGTCCTTCAGGTCGGCCAGCTCGCCCTCGGCGTCGACCGTGATCGAGCGGGTCAGGTCGCCGGAGGTGACCGCGCTGGTGACCTCGGCGATGGCGCGCACCTGCCGGGTCAGGTTGGCGGCCAGCTCGTTGACGTTCTCCGTCAGCCGCTTCCAGGTGCCGGAGACGCCCTCGACCTCGGCCTGGCCGCCCAGCCTGCCCTCCCGGCCCACCTCGCGGGCGACCCGGGTGACCTCGGCGGCGAACGAGGACAGCTGGTCGACCATCGTGTTGATGGTGGTCTTCAGTTCCAGGATCTCGCCCCGGGCGTCGACGTCGATCTTCCTGGTCAGGTCGCCGCGGGCGACGGCCGTGGTGACCTGGGCGATGCTGCGCACCTGGTTGGTCAGGTTGTCGGCCATCGAGTTGACGTTGTCGGTGAGGTCCTTCCAGGTGCCCGACACGCCCCGGACGGTCGCCTGGCCGCCCAGGTTGCCCTCGGTGCCCACCTCCCGGGCCACCCGCGTCACCTCGTCGGCGAAGGCCGACAGCTGGTCGACCATCGTGTTGATGGTCTCCTTCAGCTCCAGGATCTCCCCACGGGCATCCACCCGGATCTTCTGCGTCAGGTCACCCTTGGCCACCGCCGTGGTCACCTCGGCGATGCTGCGCACCTGCGCGGTCAGATTGTCGGCCATCACGTTGACCGACTCCGTCAACGCCTTCCACGTCCCCGACACACCCTTGACATCGGCCTGACCGCCCAGCCGCCCGTCCGTGCCCACCTCACGCGCCACCCGCGTGACCTCATCCGCGAACGACGACAACTGATCCACCATCGTGTTGAGCGTGTTCTTCAGCTCCAGGATCTCCCCACGAGCCGACACCGTGATCCGCTGCGACAGGTCACCCCGCGCCACCGCCGTGGCCACCTGCGAGATGTTCCGCACCTGATCGGTCAGATTGCCCGCCATGAAGTTCACCGAGTCGGTCAGGTCACG